>CAYVXZ010000001.1:0-331980 GCA_964455625.1 uncultured Planctomycetales bacterium
GATCGTCCCGACGTTCACGTGGGGCTTCGTCCGCTTGAACACTTCCTTCGCCATGCGAACCCTCCTTGACTAACGGATCGACGCGCCGACGTGCAGATGCCGCGGCGGAATGTTCACGGCCGGTTTTCCGGAAAGGACGACGGACGCGCGCCCGACGGCCCCCCGCTCCAGATGTCGAAACGACAAGACGCACCTCCCGCGCATACGCAGAGCCCGCGAAGCGCATCCCTTTTCGCCATCGTCGCTTTCAGCGTTTCTCGGCGGCCGAGGGTGCTTCGAAACGGCGCATGTTAGCAACCTGACTGACCCGTGCAAGGAAAATCCACGCGTTTCCACAAGATTTCGGCACGCCTTTTGATGGTCAAGCCTCCGCGCCATTCGGCCGACATTGAAGTGTGGAACCTTACCTCCGGAGCTCCCGCCGGCTGCGCGTCCTGCTGGTCGAGGAGGACCTGCCCCAGGCCGCCCCGCTCGTCTCGGCCCTGGCCTCCTCCCCCCGGCTGGGGGCCGAGATCACGCAGTTCTCGCGCCTGGCGGACGCGCTCTCGCACCTGGCCACCGCGGGAGCGGACCTCGCCCTCCTCTCCCTGAAGCTCCCCGACAGCGTGGGCCTGGCCAGCATCACCTGCGTGCGGGGAATGGCCCCGAGACTCCCGATCGTGGTCCTGGCGCGCCCCGAGGAGGAGCCCCTGGCGATCGTCGCGGCCCAGAACGGCGCCCAGGATTATCTCGTCAAGGGAGGGCCGGTCGACGCGAGCCTTCTCGCCAGCTGGCTCAAGCATGTCGTCGAGCGCCACCATATCCTCTCGATCCTGCAGGAGAGTCCCGCGTTCCACCAGGGGCCGCCCCCCGCGCCGCGCCCTCCCGCTCCGGATCCCCTCCCGCCGGCGCGGAAAGGGGCCGTCTCGACGCACACCCACGGAGGCCAGTCGCCCGCCCCGTCCCGCCCCACCGACGCCCTGCGCGCGGGGGACGCCCTCGCGGGGTTCACCGTGGAGCGGCTCCTCGGCTCCGGCGGGATGGGAACGGTGTACCTCGCCACCCAGCAGTCGCTCGACCGCAAGGTCGCCCTGAAGCTCCTCTCGGACCCCTTCATGCAGGACCCGATGTTCGTGAAGCGCTTCGAGCGGGAGGCCTCGGCCCTGGCGAACCTCAACCACCCCAACATCGTCGTGATCTACGACCGGGGGATCCACGCGGGCCGCTGCTACTTCGTGATGGAGTACGTCGACGGGATGTCGCTCCGCGAGGTGCTCCAGCAGAAGACGCTCACCCCCGAACGGACCCTGAAGATCGTCCCGTACCTCTGCGAGGCGCTCGACTACGCCCACGCGCAGGGGGTGGTCCACCGGGACATCAAGCCGGAGAACCTCCTCTTCACGCGCGCCGGACAGATCAAGATCTCCGATTTCGGCCTGGCGCGCCTGACACACCCTTCGGGCGCCTCCTCCATCACCTACACGGGCGTCATCATGGGAACGAAGGACTACATGGCCCCCGAGGCGCGCACCCCCAACAAGCGCTCCGACCACCGCGCCGACATCTATTCCCTGGGCGTGGTCCTCTACGAGATGCTGACAGGCGAGGTTCCCGTCGGCCGCTTTCCGAACCCCTCCACGCGGGCCGCGGTCGACCCGCGCCTGGACGCCATCGTCATGAAGGCGCTCGATACCGATCCCGACGCCCGCTACCCCCGCGCCGTCGAGATGGGGCACGATATCCTGAAGGTGGTGCGCTCGGACGGCGGCGCCTCGGGCCGCGCGATGCGCGCCCCGCCCGCGCAGGGGGGACGGAATCCCTTCCACGTGGATTTCCCCAGCGCGAGCACCTTCAAGGCCGTCCGCTTCTACGACTAATCGGCTCTTAACCGCCGGGACCGGTATTCGTGCTGTCGCTGTTGTCGTTCGTGTTGTCGCTGTTATCGTCCGCGTCGCCCGGCCCTCCGCTCGAATCGGGCGGCGGCGGCGGCCGGGGAATCCCCCATTCCCGGTTTCCCGAATCGATCCAGGCGGGCGCGCGGCCGGACCGCAGGAGGTTGAACCGGATCTCGTGGAAAGCCGGCGTATCCGGCACCGGGTCCCCCGGATTTCCGGACGAGAAGAATTCGACCGAATACGCCAGGTATCGGCAGGGCTTGTGGACGGCCAGATCGGTCCGCCGCCCCCGCTCGATGATTTCACGCCACAGTTCGCTTCCCGACGCGTCCAGGCCCCGCACGACCACCTCCATCCCGACGCGGGCCGCGATGGCGGCGTTCGTCGCCCCGGCCCACTGGGCCGAGACGGCGCGCGCGGCGGGACCCGGGTCCAGGCGCGGCGACAGGTAGACGGGATTCACCTCGACGCTTCCCTTGCCGGAACCGGGCCGCATGTAGCGGCTGGCCAGGAACCTCTCGGCGAAATCGGCGTCGTCATCGATGGCGCGGCCGTACAGCCGGAAGTCGTCGACATCCGCCAGGGACAGCCTCTCGTCATATGCAGGATCCCCTTCCTGCAGGACAAACGGCGCATACGTCTCGACGGGGACCGCTCCGTTCACGTACAGGCGCATGCGCGTCTGGACGCCGGCGCGCTTGAGGGTCGCGATGACATGATAGACCCCCGGCTGGACCACGGGCGCGGCGTCCGGAACGAAAAGGGGGAGATTCTTCTTCTTGCTGGCGCCGAACTGGATCGTGTAGGTGAACTGCGTGCCGATGACGCCCGCCGACACCGCCCTGGCACATGTCACCTTCAGGGAAGCCAAAGGCACCGGTCCGACGATGGGGCCCGTATCGGCCAGGGAGACCACATCTGGAACTGCGGGCTTCCCTCCAGGCGGAAGGCAGACGCGGGCGTCGAACGAGACGGCATCGATCTCCTGTCCGGCCGAGACGGCCCAGGGAGCCTCGATCGCCAGGACACCCGCGCTCTTCACGGACCAAGGCGCCGGAGAAGCGGGAAACCGGGTGACTTCCTGCCCGGGCCCCGGCTCGGACAGGAAGTCGGTCGCCGGATCCCCGTCGAAATCCTCCCGGAATGCCCAGTACTGGTCCGCGCCCAAAGGCCCGCCTTCCGACCCGGCGAGCGCCAGGAAACCCGCCAGCGAGGAAAAGGACGTTCCGGTCCCGCTCCGGACGTTCCACCCCGGTCCCGCCACGACAGCGGGAAGCGTCCGCCCTCCGTCCATGCGCACGGGGCGCCGTTCGACCGGACCCGGGTCATCGACAACGCCAATCCCGGCCGCGGCGAGCACATGGCTTGCCCCCGGATTCTCGAAATCCTCCTGGGTCGACAGCAGGACCGGGTCGTTCGCGCGCAGGTACCCCGCCGCCACGGAAACCGACGCGGACGCCCTTCCGGAATCTCCTCCCGCCCCCAGCGCCGTCACCTCGAAGATCGACGGGGAACGCGTCGTCACGAACGGACTCCCGCTGTTCGTCTTCGACAACCAGAGGTTGTCCGGCCTGCGGACCGCCCCGAAAGACCAGGAGGCCGAAGTCGCCGGAGCGGGCGGCAGGCCCCAGGCGTACCGGGCCGCCAGCAGCGTCCCCGTCCTTTCGGTCGCGTCCTGGACGCAGGAATTGACGGCGGCCTTGGCCTTGCTCGTCCACCAGGAGGCCCGCGCGCGAGGCCAGGGAGCCAGGTCCGCCAGATCCCTCTGGAAGATCTGCGCGTGCCGGGACGTCACGACGTCGATGAATTCCTGCCAGGTGAATCCCTCCTTGCGCGCCTCGATCGCGGCATCCGCCAGTCCCTCCGCCTCGTCCTGGAACATGATCAGGTCCATCGCGCTGTACTTCTTTCCGCTGCGCGCGCAGGTCGCGGCGGCCCAGGCGCCGGTCTCGGCGTCCACCTTCTGCTGGATCTCGTCCCCTCCCGCGCTGGCATAGAGCCAGAAGGAAGCCAGTATCTCGCGCGTCGCCGCGGGGATGGAGACCGGAACCGACCAGAAGTCGTCCGTGATCCTTTCCAGGACGTAGGGCCCGAGACTGACGTGCGCGAGGATCTTCCGGATGTTCCCCTCCGAATACCCCTCCGCCGCCAGGAGCGACCGGACGTCGTCCAGGGTCGGATATCCCGTGGCCGGCCGGTCCCTGACAAGCAGGTCGCCCAGGGCCGACTTCCGCCCGATCTCCGTCCCCGCCGGATGATCGGTGCGCCCCGGCGCGCCGGGACCGGGTTCCAGCAGGAGCCCTCCGAGACGGCTCGTGATCCCCGTCAGCCACTGCTTGTATCCGTCGACATGCTTGTCCAGCGGGGCGTTCAGGGGAATCCTTCCCTCGGCGGGATCGACCCGCAGGCGGAACAGGCCTCCGGTCCGTCCGGACTGCCCGCGCAGGCGCCCGCTCCAGGCGGAGAACCGGCCGTCCCCGTCGCGGTCGGCCCAGGCGGAGCTGGAAAGGTCGTCAAGCCCCGGCTCGTAGACCCCGCTCGCGCCGCCGATCTGGTCGGCCCATCCCTCGCCGTGGCTGTAGGACGGGTTCATCACCTCCGCCAGGGGATCCGTCACGGCGTCCCGGCAGGCCCAGTCGTCCCCGCGTCCGGGGATCGTGGCGTCGGAGCGGATCGCCGCATCATATGACAGACGCGCCGCCGCATACTGGAGCCCCGAGGCGGCGGAAAGGCGCGCCGCGCACGCGCCCGAAACGGCCTTCATCGTGGATGCCGTCTGCGACGCCATCGCCAGGAGAAGGACACCCATCACCGACAGCATGACGAGAATCCCCGCGATCAGGACGAGCGTGATCCCGGAACGCGCGCCGCGCGTCATTCGGTCTCTCCCGTATCCCCGGTCAGGCGCGCCAGAAGCGCGGCGACCTGGCGTTCCTGCGCCGTGGCTTCAGCCCTGGACGCGACCTCGGCCCAGTTCCCGATCCCCGACCAGCTCCCCGCAAGGAGCGTGAAACAGGCTCCCGTCTCCGGAAAGCCGGGGTCCCGCGCCCCGCGCCCCCATCGCGCCAGCGCCTCCTGCCAGGCCATGGGGACCGCTTCCTGCACCATGAGGCCGCCAGGCCGGGCGATGCCCCGGCGGCCGGCCACGACGCGCTCGGTCCGGCCTTGCGCCCCGGCCAGGTCCACCGCCCCGATCGAGACCTCGACGGCCAGCACGGGAAAGGACTCTCTCCCTGCGGGATGGACGCGAAACGCCCTGGCCGTGAAGGAGGTCCCCACCACGCGGATCTCGCCGGCCTCGGAGGCGACGACGACGGCCCCGCCCCCTTTCACGACTTCGGCTTCGAGCATCCCCCGCGTCAGCTCGATCCGGCACCGCGTCGTCCCCTCGGGTCTCGCGAAACGCGCCTCGCTTCCCGGGGCGATCCGGAACCGGCTTCCATCCGGGAGGCCGAGGCTTTCGGGGGCGGACGCCGTCGGCCGGACGGTCTCCCCGTCCGCCGCGACGGAACGGCCCTCGGGAAGGGCGAACGCGCGCGCCGGGGCCTTCCCGGACCGCATCGCCCAGATTCCCACGGCCAGCACCGCCGCGGCCGCCGCCGCGGTCCAGAGCGGCGCGCGCCGGAAGCGGGGCCGGCGGCCGGCCGCCGCGTGGAGAAGCCGGCCGGCGACGGCCGGCCCGATCTCCCGTCCGAGAAGCGCCTCCTCCTCCAGGAACCGGACGATCCCTTCCCGGCAGGCAAGGCATCCGGCGGCATGTTCCTTGAGCGCGCCGGGCGGTCCTTCCTCCTCGGGAACGGACGCGCCCGACAGGATGCGCCCGACAGCCTCACACCGCATGGGACCTCCTCCTGATCCGGTCAAGCGCCGCGGCACGGGCCCGCTGCAGTCTCTTCTTCGCCGTCTCGACCGGAACCGCCAGGCGCTCGGCGATCTCGGCCACGGTCATGTCGTAAGCGTAGCGCAGTTCCAGGATCTCGCGTTCCTCTCCGGCGACGGCCGTTCCGGGCTCCGGGACCTCGGCGACGGCCGGAGACGTTTCCGGGATCGACGCGACGGCGTCTCCGGAGGGGCGCGGGGCCTTCGCGGCGCGGCGCTTGCAGTCGATCGCGACGTTCCGGGCGATCCGGGAAAGCCATCCGCCCAGGGCGGCCGGATCGCGCAGGGTGTCCCAGCCGGAGAGGGCGCGCACGAACGCCTCCTGGACGGCGTCCGCGGCGTCCGCCGACGAGAGCCCCGCCGACCGCGCGGCGCCCCGCATGGGACCGGCATGGCGCACCAGGATCATTCCCAGCGCCTCCCGGTCCCCCGCCGACGCGCGACGCCAGAGATCGGCGTCATCCGGAGCGGAGGGGGCAGTGTCTCCCATGGCATGGATGTTCCCATACCGGTCCGCCGAAAGGGATGACGAAGCCGCACGCGACCCGGGGACACGATTCCCGCCTCACTCCCCGGGCCCGTCCGCGCCGTCCACCCGCGGCGCGCCCAGCGGTACCCGGCCGACCAGGGCCGGCGGCGCCGAGGGAACGTACCGGCCGCGCATCGTGTTCCCGAGCGCCGGGGGTTCCCCCTCCGGCCAGACGGCCTCCGGAAAGCCGGCCTCCTTCCATTCAGGATCGTCCCGATGGGCCTTCCACCAATCCCGCATCGATCCGACCGGATCCCTCGACAGGAGATCGTCCGGCTCGCGGCCCAGAAGGCGGGCCATCGCCAGCGCGGCGGCGCCGGCCAGGACACCCTCCGCATCGAGCGAAAGCGCCAGGCGGGGAACCGCCTGCCGCGCTTTCGGACCGCCTCCCGACAGGGACTGCATGGCCATCTGAAGGACCCAAGCGTCCTGCCGCCCCCCTCTCCATCCCTCCTTCGCCGGAAGGATGCCGGTCAGGAAGCCGCGCGCCGCCGGGGAATCCAGGAGTCCCAGGGCCTGGGCGGCGGCCCCCCGCGTCCGCCAGTCGGGACTCTTGAGGAACAACGCCGCGACACGGACGGCGATCTCCCGCCCTTCGGGCCCGGACCTGGCTCCCTCCCGGGCCACCTCCCTCAAGGCCTGGACGGTGGTCTCTTCCTGGAGACGAAGGAGGGCCGCGCGCAGATCCGGATGCCGGCCCGCCTCGCGGACAAAACCCGGCAGGGGGTTCGCCCGTTCCCGCTCGAGCGCGGCGCAGCGGGCCCGGAGATCCGGATCCTCCGATCCGGCGAGGGAGCGGAGCGCCGCCAGGATCCGGCCCGCCGCGTCGGGATGATCCCGTATCCAGGCCCGCATCCTCCCGTCAGCGGCCTCACGGACGGAGAAGTCGGCGCTCTCCAGATCCCGCACCGCGGCGGCGATCCCGTCCGGATCCGGTGCGGTCGTGACGGCTGGATCGGCGCAAGAGCCGGTGGAAGCCAGGGCAAGAAACAGGAAAGCGAAGGGGTGTTTTTCCATGCCGGCATGACGAATGCCGCCCCCATCCGGGGACAAGAATCAGGAAGGCTGGTTCCGCGCGGCTTTCGGCGGATGCAGGAACTCCCGGATCGCGGACAGGGCCTCGCCGGCAAGCTTCTCGAACTCGACACCGACGATCTTCAAGGGGGCCTGCCCTTTCGTCCAGGGCTTCACCCAGGCGACGCGCCCTTCCGTCCTGAACCCCAGGATCCCCCGGGTCTTCACCTCGAAGGAGACCTTTTCCCCCGCGACAAGCCGGCAGGTCGGGTCCCGGCTCACCAGGCACATCCCCTTCTCCCCCACGTCGAGAAGCGTGTAACTCGCGCGCGAGGTTCCGCCGGTCAGCCACCCGAGAAGCCCCGGCGCGATCGTGACAACGCCGTCGACACCGCGCTTCCGCCTGAATTTCCGGCGTTCCATGGAGGCCATGATACGATCCGGCGTGGCCAAATCACGGCTCTTGTGCGCCGCGGTCCTGGCGGTCCTCGCGGCCGGCTGCGCCCATGACCACGAGCGGCGCCGCTGCTGGGTCGTGGTCGAGGAGTCGGACCCCGACCCGTACGAGGCCCCCTGGCCGCATCCGCAGCTTCACGCGCATGGCGCCTGGATCCACGGCTGGACCGCGATCGGCGAGGGGCCCGGCTGGATCCTCCAGATCCCGTGGGCCGTCTGGGACGACCTGCGCGATTCGGGCGCGGGAGAGAACACCGAGGGGCTCGGGTCGGTTTCCGCCTTCTTCTTCAACGGGGCCGGTCTTTTCGTCTTCTATCCCCTGACCCTGGCCGGGCGGACGGTTTCCTACCTGGGGGGAGGCCTCCTGGGAGGGGCCGCGGCGGGGATCCGCGGGATCGTCCGGGACCTGCCGCGCGCGGTGGCCGGCGCTCGCAAGGACGCGCCCCGCTGACTCATTCCTTCCCGAGATGTTTCCGGAGCGCGGCCAGGCGCCCGGCGCATGCTTTCTCGATCCGCTGCGACAGGAACTTCCTCCGGAGCGCGTTCTCGTATTCCCGGATCGCCTCATCTCCCTTGCCCGTCCTCTCGAGACAGATCGCCCGGAGGAAAACGGGATCCCCCAGCTCCGGGGCCGCTCCCGTCGCGGCCGCGATGGCCGCGAGCGCCTCGTCGAACCGGCCCAGATTCGTCAGCGCCGCCGCCCTGTTCAGCATCAGCTCGAGACTTTCCGGATGGAGGGCCAGTCCCCGCTCGGCGGCCTCCAGGCTCTCCTGATGCCTGTCCAGCCGCATGAGAACGTCCGACAGGTTGATGCGGGCGCCCGGCAGGGCCGGATCCAGCGCCAGGGCCTCGCTATAGGCGGCGACCGACGCTTCCCATCTCCGCAGATCACGCAGGATGTTCCCCTTCAGCAGGAATGCCTCCGCCGATGCCGGCCGGACCTCCAGCCGCTGCTCGCACGCGGCCAGGGCCTCCTGCAGGCGCGACAGCGTCACCAGGGATCTGGCCCTTGCCAGGAGCGCTTCCGGATGGTGCGGATTGACCCGCAAGGCCACGTCGAAATCGTCGAGCGCCTCGGCATCCCGCTTCAGGGAAACCAGGACCTGCCCGCGGCGATATCGGGCGTCCACGTTCGCCGGCTCGGCGGCGAGGCACCGGTCGAAGGCGGCCAGCCCGCCTTCCCGATCCCCCGTCCTGATCAGGCAGACCCCGATTCCCAGATGGGCGTTCGGGTAGTCCGGCGTGATCTCGATCGCCCGCCGGAGGGACGCAAGGGCTTCGGGAAAGCGCCCCAGATCGATCAGGACCGCGCCCCTGATCTGGTGGGCCGGCGCGAAATCCGGATCGATCGCGATCGCCCGGTCGCACGCTTCAAGCGCGCGGTCCGGCTTCTTCTGCATGCGCAACGTTCGGGCGATGCCGGCACAGGCGTCCGGATAGCGCGGGTCGATCTCCAGGATCCTCCCGTATTCCGCCACGGCGTCCTCGAGACGCCCCCGCTCGACGAGGAGAAACGCCTTTTTCATGCGAACGATCAGCATTCCGGGATCCAGTGCCAGCGTCTCGTCGTACATCTCGAGCCTCGTGTCCGGATCGACGACGCGCTCCGCGGCCCCGAACAGGGATTCCGCCCGGGCACGCTTCTCGCGGACTTCGAGTTCGGTCCGGAGGCGGTCGAGCGCGTCGACCGCCTTCTGCCGTTCCGCCCGGGCGTTCCGCGCCTCGGCGTCCGCGCGGCGCGCCTCGTCGACCGATCGACGGTTCTCCTCGTAAAGCCGCAGGAAGGCCCATCCCGCGAAGGCCACGATGATGACGAGCGCCGCGCCGACGCTCGCCGTCAGCTCCCGATGGCGCCGCGCCCACTTGCGCAGCCGGTATCCGCGCGTGTCCGGGTGCGCCTCGACGGGGCGTCCCGCGAGGAGCCGCCGCAGGTCCTCCGCCAGGGCGTGCGCCGTGAAGTAACGGCGGTCCTTTTCCTTCGCGATCGCCTTCAGGATGACCGATTCCAGGTCCGCGGGGATCCGCGGCGCGTACGCCGAGGGGCGCGGCGGGTCCTTCTCGATGATCTCCTTCAGGAGGGCGTATGTCTCCCCGCCCGAGAAAGGGACGCGCCCCGTCACCAGCTCGTACAGGATCACGCCGAGCGCGTAGGTGTCGCTCCGCGTATCGATCTCCTTCACGCGCCCCTGCGCCTGCTCCGGGGCCATGTAGGACGGCGTCCCCATGATGACGCCGGAAACGGTCAGGAATCCCCCCGCCGGATCCGCCCGGGTGAGGCACGCGATCCCGAAGTCGAGAATGACCGGGCGCCCCGCGGCCGTGACCAGGATGTTCCCGGGCTTCAGGTCCCGGTGGATCACCCCCTTCATGTGCGCGTAATGGACCGCCTCGCACACTTCCGCGAAGAGGCGCACCAGGGCTGGCAGGGCAAGCCCCTTTTCCCGCACGAACCGGTCGAGGGGTTTTCCCTCGACGAGGTCCATCGTGTAATAGGGAACACCGTCGACGATCCCCATGTCGTGGACCGGGACGATCCCCGGGTGCGACAGGTCCGCCATCAGGCGCGCCTCCCGCAGGAAGCGCTTCTGCTCCACGTCGCCCGACCAGGCGCCGCCGAGCATCATCTTCATGGCCACTTCGCGCCCCAGCCTGGGGTCCCTCACGCGATGGACCACTCCCATCCCCCCCTGCGCGATCGTGCCGAGAATCTCGTACGGGCCGACCGTCGGGGGGACCGGCGCGGCCGGCGCCGCACCGGTTCCGTCCGTGTTCAGGGTTCGCGTCTCGTCGGGAACCGGTGGAGTCGTGTCCGGGCCGCCTGTCGTCCGGTCCGGATCGTCCCGATGGGGCATCCCCTATCGATACCACACACCGGTGCGATGGCAACCACGGGAACCGCTAGATCCGGATCACGCCGAACCAGAACAGGCTCGCCAGGACGAGCATGAGGGCCGTCCCTGTCATGAACAACTTGCGGACCAGCGCCCGTTTCTCGACCGGAACGCGCGGCTCGACCACGAAAAACCCCAGAAGCAGGTCCGCGACCCCCATCGCGGCCAGGACCAGGGCGAGAAGCTTGCCGGCCGACATCGGTCCATTCTAGCGGTTCCGGGAATCGGGTAAGGGGAATCGAGTCACACTCGGCGTCTCCCGACGCCTCGCGCGACCCCGGGTCGGCCGCCTCTCGGCGTCCTCCCGTTCGACTCCCATGCTCGCCGCCTCCCGGCGGCTTGACTCGTCGCGCGAAGCGTTGGCCAGGTGCAAGGCACGAGGCACGCCATGGTTCGGCAAGCTCACCACGAGCGGGTGAGGGGAATCGAACCCCCATGGCCAGCTTGGAAGGCTGGAGCTCTGCCATTGAGCTACACCCGCGACAAGGCGGGAATTGTATCTCTCCGAGGGGAAACGACCAATCCACGATGCAGCAGAGTGCAGCCCGGCGCACCCGGGGGCAGGGATTACCTGCAAGCCGGCCTACATGCCGGCGTACAGCAGTATCATTGGAAATGTGGACATTGAAAAACACCGGCGTCAAAGGCTCCTGCAAGAAGCCGATAGTGCTTTTTGTCGGCAGCTGGACCAACTCTGTGGAGAGTACTACCGATTGTGCAGGGCGATAAGAATGTGGGGTCCCATTTCCGAGCCCGAGATTGGTCAGGTGTTGGAAGCCGCCCGCGGTCTCCTGCCGGACTTCCTAAAAGTGATGTCGCAGGTGGAATTCAAGACGTGCCTCACGGAAATAAAATCGACCCCTTCGCATCCTGCCCACAAGCCACTTGCCGACCTGAAGCGGTTCAGCGAGAGGAAGCTGAAGCTGAGTGGTCACCCACGCGATTTTCTTGAAGCCATCCAGGGAGACATTCAGGCGGTCTACAAGGCAGTGCATGGTTCGCCGAGCCCTCTTCAGCGTGAGGCCAAGAAGCAAAAGAAGAGATCTCCTCGATCAATAAGCGCCAAAAAAGAAAAGATCTCCCATCAAGAATTCTCGCACTCACCCGACTACCGTTCTGTGAATCTACGTGGCAAACGGTTCACCTTTACAGCTTTTCAGGCAGAAGCTGTAAAGGAACTGCACAATGCATTCAAGAATGGGACTCCGGACCTCAGTCAAGCGACCATCCTGTCGAAAATCGCTGCGCAGTCAGCTCGGTTAAAAGACATTTTTCGGGGTTCCAATGCATGGGGTTCCGTGGTCGTAAGGTCCTCTAAAAGAGGCGCGTATCGCCTCGGTATCGAAATTTCCTAAATACGCCACTCCCTCCCCCCTTATTACCACCCACCCCCGGCTAGCTTCCGTGCACAGGGGCGGGACCGGCTCGCCCCAGATTTTGTGATTTCCAAGTGGGGGCCTGGCCGGATAGCGCCCGCCCCCGATGGGCTTCCGGAGGGACTATGAGAAAGGACGAAAATACGAAGAGGTATTTTCAGCTCGGTCTGAAGATGCCGTTGAATTCGCCTCGCAGGGCGGAGCTGGCGCTTGATGAGCATAAAGCGGCGATCATCCGCGGTCTTCGCATCGCTGCGAAGTGCTCCGTGAAGCTAAGCGAGGTCACGCCGTTCACCGCATGGAATGTAGGCTCGGGTCGCCATCCCGCAGCCGCGATCAGCGCCGGCGTGGCCTCCGAGATCCTGGCGGCTTTCGATGAAGAGGATGGGTTTCCGCCTGCAAGAGATGAGCTTTCCCAAAGCTTTCGGAAAATGGTTCGCTATCTCCGTGCGAAATGGGCTGCCGAGGAGGGGAATCGCCAGAATGGTTGGGCGAAATGAGCGCTCATGCTCCACTTCTTGGAGCCGCACTTGCGCTGTTGATGCGGGGCTTCTCCGTGATCCCCCTCCGGCCGGGCGACAAGCGCCCCCAGACCCGCTGGGAAGCGTTTCAGACCAACCTCCCGACGGAAGTTCAAGTGCAAGCAGCCTGGGCGCACTGTCCCGACGCCAACGTCGGGATCGTGACGGGACGGGTGTCGGGGATCATTGTCCTCGACGTGGACGGCGCCGCAGGGAGGGAAAGCATTAGAGGAAAACACCTCCCGCCGACCCCGACTTGCAAGACCCCCCGGGGCGGACACTACTACTACCGCCACCCGGGTGGGCATGTCCCCAACGCCGTCGGCCTCCTCCCAGGGATCGATCTGCGCGCGGATGGTGGCTACGTGGTTACTGCCCCCTCTGTAAACGCGGAAGGTGTTCGGTACGAGTGGTGCGAGGGGCTGAGATTGGACGAGGTCGATCTCGCCCCGCCTCCACAGTGGCTCCTGGATCTTCTCGCCAAAAAGGAGCCCGCTCCTGTCGCTGTTCCGGTTGCCCAGGGTGCCGACGTCCTTCAAGGCGTCCCCGAAGGGCAACGGAACAATACCGCCGCGCGGATCGCCGGTCGCGTGCTGAAAGCGGGGCTCAACCCCCAAGAGACGGAGGAGTTCTTGCTGTTCTGGAACCGCAAGAACAAGCCGCCCCTTCCAGAAGAAGAGGTCCGGGCCGTCGCCCGTTCGATCTCCGCAAGGCATGTTCCCGCTGGCGCTCCTCCCGCGGCGATCCCGGCGAAGTTCGCCGTCCCGATTAGCGCCCTTATGTCCGAGCCCGATGTCGAGATCGATTACTTGGTCGAGCCTTTGGTCGAAGCGGGGACCATCGGCTTCGACGGCGGCGAGCCGAAGCTCGCGAAGTCGTGGCTCGCCCTGGCGATCTCGCTCGGCATTGCGACCGGGACGCCGGTCATGGACACCTTCCGTGTCCCGTTGCGGCGGCGGGTCCTGTACATTCAGGAGGAGGACTCGGCTTCCCTCGTGCGCCGACGCATTCACCTGCTCTGCAGGGGGCATGGGATTCCGCTCCCCGATGACCAGTACTTTAGGTGTGCCGTCAGGACGGGGTTCCAGATCGACGATCCCGTGTGGTTCGCCGCGCTCTGCAAGGAGGTCGAGGAGTTCCGGCCGTCCTTGGTCGTCGCCGATGTTCTGAACAAGCTGCATTCGCAAGACGAGAACGAGCAGTCTGGCATGACCCTGGTGATGCGCCAATTCGAGGAAATCCGGCGAAAGTTCGGATGCGCCTTTTTGATCGTCCATCACTTCCGTAAAGGCGATGCCTCCCGGGGGAATCAGCGGCTACGGGGGTCGAGCGTCCTGGGCGGATGGAGCGAGTGCTCGCTGTACCTGAGCCCGGGGGATAACGGAACCCTTCGCGTGGAACGCGAGTCGAAGGCGGCACAGACGGAGCCCTTTTCGTTTCGACTGGAGGACCTGAAGGACGCGGACGGTCACCTTGTCGGCGTCCGCCTGGTCCACTTGGGGGAGGCGGTCGTCACCCCCAAAGACTCCAAGGGCGACGCCTTCCTTCGGGCCGTCCTGGAAGCTCATGCTGAGGGAGGCGAAGCCGCCTGCACGGCGGATGCCCTCGCCGCCAGGGCCAAGGTATCCGCGAACACGATCCGGACCTGGATGCAGAAGCTTTCCGACAGGGTCCATACTCATCAGATCCGGAACGCCGACGGCCGGGAGGTCACCGTCTACACCCCGATCACCGTGTCCGGGTCGACGAACTCAACTCAAAACCCCGGGGGAGCTGAGCTTCTGAGCCGTCCCGAAGGGGTCAAGGAGAGGGTCCCTACTCCCCCCTTCCCAGGTCCGGAGGCGGCATGAGGAGCCCGCCCCCTGAAAAAGGCACGTCCCTTGCGGGAAATGCCCCCCGTGCGCTGTTCCGAGTCGAAGATGTGGCCCTGCTCCTGGGGATATCCCGCCGCCAGGTCTTCGCCATGCTGGCGGCGGGGCGAATCCCCGTTGTCCGCGTCGGAAAGCGCGTCGTCCGCTTCATCCCAGGCGAGATCGACGCATGGGTCCGGGCCGGCTGTCCCGGCGTCACGGAGTTCCGCCGCGCGCATCCCGAAAATTGACATGGATATGGGAGGCGTGTTTCGATTTTTCCGGTAAGACCAAATGGCGAGCATCTTCCAACCCGTCTACGTGAAGAAGCTCGCTGACGGCCGGCGTGTGCGCCGGAAGAGCAAGGTGTGGCGGATCGAGTATTTCGACCCCGGCCTCGGCAGGCGGGTGAGGAAGAAGGGGTTCCGGGACAAGATGGCGACCGACATCCTGGCGGCGGACCTCGAAAGGCGCGCAGAGAGGCGCGTCGTCGGCGCCGTGGACGAGTTCGAAGAAGCGCGGGCGACACCGCTCGAACAGCACTTTTCCGATTATCAGGTTCATCTGGCGAACTCCGGGGTCTCGCAGAAGCATCTCGCGGAAACATCGAGGCGCATCAAGGAACTTATCAGTCATTCAAAAGTCGTCCGGCTCCATGAGATCCGGCCCGCCCACTGTGATGGTGCCTTGAAGGCCATCCGGACGCGGGGAGCCGGCCCCCGCACCCTCAACACCTACGGCGCCTCGTGGCGCGCATTCATTCGCTGGGCTATACGGTCCAGGCGTCTTTCCGCCGACGCGGACCCGACGGTGACGATCGCCAAGCTGCGCGAGTCGGAAGACGTGCGCCGGCAACGGCGCGCCCTCGTGCCGAAAGAAATCGAGCGGCTTCTGACCGCTACCGCCTCCCGGCCGCTCGCCGAGGCCATCCGAAAGAACCCCGCCCTATCCATGGAATCGAGGCGTGCCTTGACCCTGGAGGGGATCGAGAGGGCCTTGATCTACAAAACCGCGATCCTGACGGGGCTCCGCCGAGGCGAGATTGAGGCGCTTCGCTGGAGCGACCTCCAACTGGATTCCAAGAGACCGAACGTCCATGTGCGGGGGTCAGTCGCCAAGAACGGCCGCGAGGAATACATGCCCCTCCGGGCGGATTTGGCGCATGAACTTTCGGAATGGCGCAAGATGCGGGTAACCCGTCCGGACGAACCGGTCTTCCAGGGACTCCGGAGAATCGTGGATCACCTGAAACTGGACCTTCAGTTCGCGGGGCTGAAGTACAGGGACGAATCCGGCCGCTTCTTCGATTTTCACGCATTCAGACACTGCACCGCAAGCTACCTCGCGCGGGGCGGTGTGGCCCCCCGCGTGGCGCAAAGCCTGATGCGACACGCTGACATCGGGCTCACGATGGGCGCCTATACCGACCCGATGCTTCTGGACAAGGTCTCCGCCCTTGATGCCTTGCCGATCCTGCCGAGGGCGGTGCTTCCGGAAGGCCTTTTCGTGGTCGAGGAGCCGGTTACGAAGACAGCCTAAGGCGGCACCGAGGGAATGACCACTCGGGTCACAAGTAACGCCCTGTTTTGTCATATGACGTGCTCTGTCGGTTACTGTGGCTACGGGTCATGAAGGCCGGGCGGTGGAGCCCGGCGTATACGACGAGGTGGGAAGAACTTTCCGCCGTGAGAAGATGAGTCTGACGATCCAAGGCTGGCCCTGCAAAATAAGATCACCCAACTTGCAGAAGGCGATTAGCCTCGTGCTACGTTCCGTCAGCAAGACCCATCCCGAGGATTATCAGAGGCTCATGAAGCGAGTGAGTGAATTCGGCCCCTTATCCATGCGCGATCGTAAAGATGGAATCGTCGGTTGGTATGGCAAGCGGCGGCGCAGCGGGGAATATGACTTCGATTCTCCAGGGTCCATCCTCTTGCGCGAGGATGATTCGTTCTCCATCGCAACTGTTGCTCACGAGCTTGGTCATGCATGCACGAGGGAGGATGATTTCTGGAAGCGCGATGGTTTAGATGCGGAGTGGGCGAGCGAGCTCTGCGCGGACATGTATGCGTACAAATGGGGTTTCGGCAGAGAGATTGCCCGAAGCCGCAAAGAGCGGGACTTCATGCATCACGGTCCACCGCCGGGAACTGTCGTCGAGTGCAATGGATCGAGGTTTCGGGTGACACGAGCTTTTTACATTAGACCTTTCTGAAATGCGCGACCGCTTCACCCTCGTAGCCACTCTTGATCAGAGCCTCACCCGATACAACCTGCCTTGTCATGGATGATGCCTCGTCTCGTCATGTGATGCGTTCGATCGGCACGATGTGTTCGGGGCATCCATGCCAGCGAAACGTCCGCCCGTCTACGTCCTCAAGGTGACTCTTCAGGACAGCAAGCCGCCCATCTGGCGTCGGCTCGCCATCAAGCCGAACACCTCCCTCGCCAAGCTCTATGCCCATGACCGAAGAGAATGTCCTGACCGGCATCGAGCTTGCCCTGAGCCGCCGCTAAGCTTTCCATCTCGGCATGATCGATCGTCCCATCGGGCATCCTGAATCCCGTGGAGCCGAGCCGTCTGGGCTTTCCAGAAATCAACCCGTAAATGGGGATGCAGCTATCCAGCGGCAGGACTTTTTTACGAATCGTTCATCCTGATGATTGCTGGGACACCGCCGGGTCTCCAGGGGCACCGTTCGCCTCGTAAAAACAGGCGTAGTCGCCCGGCGACCGGATTCCCGTGACGGCCGCGACCCCGATGAGACGCCGGGAATTCCGTTGATCGGAACGACCTCCGCGCTATTATGTGACGCATTAGTCCGTTATCTAAACGTCCAAGAGCCTCCTTGCCCGCGACATCCCCGCCCCTTCCGAAACCCGGCCGGCCCCGCGATCCCACCCTGCCCGCCCGCCGCCGGGAGGAGATCCTCGAGGCCGCCCAGCGCGTCTTCGCCGACCGCGGCTTCCACAAGACCGACGTCGGAGAGATCGCCGTGGATCTCGGTCTCGGCAAGGGGACCCTGTACCGGTACTTCCCGTCCAAGGAGGCGCTGTTCCTGGGCGCGGTGGACCGGGGCATGCGCCTCCTGAGGGAGGCGGTCGAGCGGGCGGAAGAGGGGGCGACGGATCCCCTCCAGCGCGTGTCCCGTGCGGCGCGCGCCTACCTGGCCTACTTCGACCGGAATCCCGCCCTGGTCGAACTCCTGCTCCAGGAGCGCTCGCATTTCAAGGCGCGCAAGAAGCCCACCTACTTTGCCCACCGCGACGCCAATCTCGGGCCCTGGCGGAAGACCTTCCGGAACCTCATCCGGGAGGGTCGGGTCCGGGACGTCCCCGTGGACCGCATCACCGACGTCATCAGCGACCTCCTGTACGGAACGATCTTCACCAACTACTTCGCCGGACGCCGGAAGTCCTTCGAGGCCCAGGCACAGGACGTCCTCGACGTGCTCTTCCACGGGATCCTGTCGCCGGGAGCAGGGCCGCCCGCATGACCCGGTTCCGTCGAGGCCTCCTTCTCGCGCTCCTATCCGCCTGTCCTGGCTGTGCGCCGCCCGGCGGAAACCCCGCCATCGTCCTTTCCCGTCCGGCCCCGGCGCCCTCCCCTCCTGCGGCCGCGGCGCCCGCCGCCCAGGGCCCGCTGACGCTGGAGGACTGCCTCCGCATGGCCGAGTCCCGCAGCCGCCTCATCGCCATCGCCGACCGGCGCGTCCTGATCGCCGACGACCGCCTGGGGGAGGACCTGGGCGCCGTGCTGCCCAAGCTGACGGCCGAGGGCCGGTACGACGGGCGCGACAACGACCGCGGGACGCGGCTCCCCACGGGAAGCTTCGTCGCGGGGGAACGGGAGACCACCTCCCTGCGGCTGGGGCTCGTGGTGCCGATCTACGATTTCGGACGTTCCTCCTCCCAACGCGACGCCGACCGCTTCCGGATCGACGCGGCACGCCATGACGCCAGGCACGTGCGCGGGGAGGTCGCCTTCGCGGTCAGCCAAGCCTATTTCCGCCTCCTGGAGGCACTGAAGATCCGGGACGTCGTCGAGGGGTCGATCCAGATCCTGGAGCGTCAGATCGAGACGGCCCGGGACTTCCTGAAGCAGGGTCTCGTGGCGCGCTCTGACGTGCTGACGGCCGAGGTGCAGATGGCCGAGCGCCGCCAGGACCTCGTCCGGTCGCGGAACAACATCGACCTCGCCCGGGCGACCTTGAACCGCCTCCTCGGGCTCGACGTCGAGCATCCGACCGAGGTGGTCGACATTCTGGAAGCGCCCCCGTTCTCGGGAAGCTTCGGCCCCCTCCTGGAGCTCGCCCGGCAGCGGCGTTCCGACGTGGCGGCGTTGCGCGCCCAGCTCCAGGCCGTCCAGTTGGAGTACCGGTCCGTCAGCCGGGGCAACCTCCCCTCCCTCTTCGGCACGGCGGGCTACAACCGATCCTCGGACGACACTCTCCTCAACCGGGACTGGAGCGACGCCGCCATCGTCATGCAGGTCCCCCTCTTCGACGGTTTCGTCAACCGCCACCGCACGGAGAGGACGGGCCGGGAGGCCGCCGAAGCGAAGGACCTCATCGAGAACCGCCTCGACGACCTTTCCCTGGAGGTGAAGCAGGCGTGCCTGCTGATCTCGGAGGCGGTGGAGCAGGTGCCTGTGGCGCGCAAAGGCGTCGCACTCGGCACCGAGAACCTCCGCGTGGTCCGCGACCAGTACGGGGAGGGGCTGGTGACGAGCGCCGACGTGCTGGCGGAGGAGGACCGGCTGAGCCGCGCTCGCACGAGCTACTTCCGCGCCCTCTATGAGAGCCACGTGGCCTACACGCGTCTGGTCCACGTGATCGCCGGTCCGCCGGCAGAAAGGTGAGGCGACCCGTGGGGAAGCTATCGATCGTCCTTCTGTCGGCATTGCTGGCCGGGATCCTTGCCGCGGGAAAGGGGCCAGCCGCGGCGGAGGGGACCCCGGCCAATCCCGGGCCCGCGGCGGGCGGGACGGAGGCGCCGAAGGGCCGCTGGGCCGAGGCCCGACGGGACACGCTCCGCCGGTACGCCTCCGCCGTGGGCAACTTCCAGGCCCGGCGGACCACCCAGGTCGGCTCGGGGGTATCCGGACGGGTCCTGGAGGTCCTCGTGGACGTGGGGGACGTCGTCCGGGCGGGCCAGGAGCTGGTGAAGCTCGAGCCGGCACTCTTCGAGATCGAGGTCGCCCAGCGCCGTGCGGACCTTGAGTCGGCCGGGGTCGTCCTGGCGGAGGCGGAACTCAACCACACGCGCATGAAGAACCTCTGGGAGAAGCCCGACGGGACCGAGCCCTCCATTCCCCGGAAGCTCTACGACGACGCCCGTTCCCGCCGGGAGGGGGCCCAGTCCCGCCTTGCGCAATCGAAGGCGGCCCTGGACTGGGCGCTGGAGCGCCTCAAGGAGACCGTGGTGCGCGCGCCCTACGATTCGGTGGTCACCCGCCGCATGGTCGATCCCGGGGAGCCCGTGACCTCGCCCCCGCTCACGCACCTCCTGGAGATCCAGGAGGTGGGCATCCTCGAATTGGAGTACGCCCTGCCCCAGGAGATGCTGTCGCGCGTGCGGGAAGGAGCCCCCGTCACGTTCGAGGCGGAGGGGGCTTCCGGCGCGAAAGGCGAGGGAAAGGTCGACATCGTCTACCCGGTCGTGGACCCCGCCACGCGCTCCTTCCGGTGCCGCACCCTGGTGCAAAACGCCGATCGCTGCTTCCGTCCCGGCATGCTCGCCGCCGTGCGCATCCTGGAGCTGGAAGCGAAGGATGCGCTCCTGGTTCCCCGCTCTGCCCTGCGACAGGCCGCCTCGGGCTGGCAGGTGCAGGTCCTCTCCGGGAACGCGATCGCGGCGAGGACGGTCAAGGTGGGCCTGATGACGGACGACCAGGCCGAAGTCCTGGAAGGCCTGGCGCCCGGAGAGAAGGTGGTCCTGCCGTGATCCTCTCCGACACGGCCATCCGGCGTCCGGTCTTCACCACGATGGTGATCGGCGCCATCATCATCTTCGGCTGCATCTCGTTCGGGAAGCTGGGGATCGACCTCTTCCCGCGCGTGGAGTTCCCGGTCGTCACCATCATCTCCAGCCTCCCCGGGGCCGACCCCGAAACGGTCGAGACCACCGTCACCGACCCGATCGAGGAGGCGGTCTCCACGATCAGCGGCATCAAGCACCTCCGCTCGACCAGCTCGGACGGGGTCTCCCAGGTCGTCGTCGAGTTCGAACTGGAGAAGAACGTCGACGTCGCCTACCAGGAGATCCAGGCGAAGCTCGGCACCGTCCGCTCGGACCTCCCCAAGGACCTGGAGGATCCGGTCGTCGAGAAGTTCGACGTCGACGCCTCGCCCATCCTCGCGATCGTGGTCTCGGGCGACATGCCCCTGAGACAGCTGACCTTCCTGGCCCGCAAGGTCGTCAAGGAGCGCATCCAGCGCCTGCCCAACGTCGGCCAGGTCAAGCTCGTCGGGGGACGGGAGCGCAAGATCTGGGTCTGGCTCGACCGCGGCAGGCTCGAGGGCTACGCGCTCTCGGTCCAGGACGTCGAGGAGGCCCTTCGCGCGGAACACGTGGAGCGCCCCGGGGGGCGGGTCGAGACCGGACCCGGCGAATACGTCGTCAAGACGAAGTCGGAGTTCACCTCGGCCGAGGAGATGGCCGGGATGGTCGTCGCCTACCGCGGCGGGGCCCCCGTCCGGGTGCGGGACATCGGGCGCGTGGAGGACGGCCTGGAGGAGGAGCGGAGCCTCGCCCGCCTGGACGACGTCCGCGCCGTGACGCTCCTGGTGCGGCGCCAGTCCGGGACGAACACCGTGGAGGTCGCCCGGAACGTCAAGGCCGAGGTGGCGCGCCTGGGCTCGGAGATGGCGCCCCAAGGGGTCCGCCTGGAGGTGGGCCAGGACCTCTCGACCTTCATCGAGCACTCCGTCCACGAGGTCCAGTTCCACATGGTCTTCGGCGGCGGGCTGGCCATCCTGATCGTGCTGATCTTCCTCCGCAACCTCCGGAGCACCGTGATCACGGCCCTTGTCATCCCGACGGCGGTCATCGGCACCTTCATCCTGATGAGCTCCCTCGACTTCACGCAGAACATGATGACGCTCCTGGCGCTGTCCCTGGCGATCGGGCTCCTGATCGACGACTCGATCGTGGTCCAGGAGAACACGATGCGCCACGTGGAGGAGGGGAAGCCCCCCCGGGAGGCGGCCGCCTTCGCCACCAGCGAGATCGCGCTTGCCGTCCTGGCGACCACGATGTCCGTCGTCGCCGTCTTCGTCCCCGTGGCCTTCATGGAGGGAATCGTGGGGCGCTTCTTCTACCAGTTCGGTATGACCGTCGTCTTCGCGGTCATGATCTCGATGTTCGTCTCGTTCACCCTGGACCCCATGCTCTCGTCCCGGTTCCTGAGGAAGCCGGTGCCGGGGCGGCTCTTCCGTCTCTCGGAAACCCTCTTCCTGGCCGTCGAGCGCGCCTACGAGAGGCTCCTCGGCTGGGCGCTCAGGCGGCGGCTCGTGGTCGTCCTCTTCGGGGCGGCTTCCTTCGTCGCGGCCGGGTACGTCGCGCGCTTCCTGCGGAGCGAGTTCATCCCCGTCGAGGACCAGAGCGAGTTCATCGTTAAGGTCAAGGCGCCCCTCGGCGCCTCCCTCGCGACCACCGACGCCGTCTTCGAGCGCATCCGCCAGCGGATCTCCGGGCAGGACTGGGTGCGCTACGCCCTGGTCACGATCGGGGCCGACGAGCTCCAGCGGGTGAACGAGGGCACGATGTACGTCAAGATGACGGAGAAGGGGACGCGGGCGATCGGCCAGATGGAGGCCATGGCCTGGACCCGCGAGAGGCTCTCCGACATCCGGGAGGCCAAGGTGAGCGTGGAGATCGTCCCCCGGGTGTCGGGGGGCGGGCGCCGGTGGGCGGACGTACAGCTCGAGCTCAGGGGGACCGACCTGGCCCGGCTGGAAGGGATCGCCGCCGCCGTCATGGACCGCATGCGCGCCGCGGGGGGCTACGTCGACCTGGATACGACCTACGAGAAGGGCAAGCCCGAGCTGAACGTCTACGTCAAGCGCGACCGGGCGGCTGACCTCGGCGTCCATCCCCTGGCCGTGGCCTCGACCGTGAAGGCCTTGATCGGCGGCGACGACGTGAGTAAGTTCCGCGCCGAGGGGGACCGTTACGACGTGAGCGTTCGCCTGGAGGCGCACGACCGCGACCGCCCCGGGCAGATCCCCCTCCTCTCGGTCCGGAACGCCCGCGGCGACCTCATCCGTCTGGAGAACGTCGCCCGGGTCGAGGAGTCGGGAGGCGCCGTCCAGATCGACCGCTACAATCGCGCCCGGGTCATCACGGTCCTGGCCAACCTCCAGCGCGACAAGAAGGTGCTCGGGGAGGCGGTCGCGGAGCTCTCCGGCTTCGTCCGGGAGCTGGGGCTCCCGCCGGGCTACAGTTTCGGGTTCGCCGGACAGGCCGACACGATGCGGGAGTCCTTCGCCTCCCTTCTTTTCGCGCTTGGCCTGGCAGTGGTCATGATCTACATATTGCTCGCCTCGCAGTTCGAGAGCTTCATCCACCCGCTCACGATCATGCTGTCGCTGCCCCTCGCGGTCGTGGGCGCCTTGGGTGCTCTCGTCGCCACCGGCATGACGATGAGCATCTTCACGATGATCGGGATCATCATGCTCATGGGCCTCGTCACGAAAAACGCCATCCTCCTCGTCGACTTCACGAACACGTTGCGGGAGCGTGACGGAATGGAGCGCAACGTCGCGCTCCTCAAGGCGGGCCCCATCCGGCTTCGGCCGATCCTCATGACGACGCTGGCCATGATCTTCGGCATGCTCCCGATCGCTCTTGGAACGGGGGCGGGGGCAGAATCGCGGGCGCCCATGGCCGTGGCGGTCATCGGGGGACTCATTACATCGACCCTGTTGACGCTCGTGGTTGTTCCCGTCGTCTACACCCTCATGGACGACCTTGCCCATCCCGGCCGATGGCGCATCGTCAGATGGTGGCGCGGTCGCTCCGCGCGGGAGGACAAGGAGTAAACGACCGCTGAGATATGCAAGCTTTCAGGTGGTACCAGACATCCTCTTCGCACATGGGAAGTTATTTACGCGTGCCCTGTGAGCGATATTAAATGGAAGAAATTCTATCCACAGTCCGAATTGCATGGAGGTGGTCCGCCAGAGCTAGTTAAGTTGGACAATACATGCGCCCCCTGATGCCATTCAGCGGCCCTTCCAGCGGTTCGCGTTTGTCGGGGGACACCAGCCCCTCTTGATTGACGTCCTGCGTCATATTCTGACGCGAACTGACTTTCTGTCGGTCTGACCTGCTCCTACGCTTTCGGAAGGTCTTCCTGCAAGACGATGCCCTTCCCTGTGTCTTTGGCCCCTCGGGTTGGCTTGATATAGCTGTCCCCTCCCCTCGGACCCCACGGAAATACCTCTCCGTGCAAAGAACGGGTATCTCGAAGGTACATCGACACCCGCCTGATCGGGTCTGACCGTTTCGGACCCCCTCTCACCCCTTCCAGAAGCAGGTATGTCCCTTGCGGTATTACCAGCCATGGCCAAGGTCCGCTCCCTTTTGGGACAGGGGTTCAGGAAGTCCTTTTCGCTGGGCAAGGTCCTGGCGACTCCTGGCGCTCTGCAAGCCCTGGAGGATTCCGGTCAGGCCGCCATCGAATTCTTACGCAGACATTTGTCTCGCGACTGGGGCGAGGTCGACCCGGAAGATGCGGCCGCCAATGACCGTGGCTTGATCGAAGGCGGTCGACTGCTGTCAGCCTACAAGACCGCGAAAGGCGTCCGACTATGGGTCATCACTGAAGCCGATCGGTCGGCGACGACCCTACTTCTACCGGAGGACTACTGATGAAATCGGGCGATGCGACAGCGCTGAAAGCGCTCCACGAGATCCTGACCATCCTGGATTCCCATACCTGTCCTGGACCTGACGAGGTCGACCAGATTGAGAAGCTCGTCCGGAAGGCGATCTGCTCCATCGATCAGGATGTGAAGTGGTGAAGTCATCAATCGAGATGGACAGGTCGGACCTGGCCACGTTCCTGGGAGCCCTTATTGCCAAACTCCATGCAGACAGCTGGGCTCTGACCGGCCTCGCCGAGTCCCACTTCCAATCAGGCCGGGACTACGACGCCATGCACTCATTGGCCGGCTCCATGGGAAAGACGGCCGCCTTAGTGGCCGGGGTAAAGACCCACCTCTGTCGTGACTGCCAGCTCATGGGGATCTCCGAGCATGTCGTCCTGACCCCAAAAGAGACTGCCCCTCGAAAGCGCCCAAAACACAGGAAGGTCGCCAGATGAGGCTGGAAGGACTACAGCCCTTCAAGGAGCTGTTTTGGCGGGCATCCCAAGGCCCGAGCCAGGGCAACAATCGTCTTGAGGGAAGGGTTTCGCTCAGCTCGTTCGATCATACCGATGAAGCGCGGATGAAGCCCTGCTCGATGGGCCAGTTCTTCCTGACTCCAATTTGCATTTTCGCGGTACTGGTAGATCGTCGCTCCGAACGCCTGGACAAGGGGGTCCTTCTTTTTCCGTGAAGGCACATATGAAAGCTAGAAATGAAATACGATTGTAGACAGGTACAGTTGTATGTATTTACCATCCGGGTGGGAGGGAGAGCCGTTATGAGCCAGTGTCAGCCCGAACGCAACTTCGTCAGCACCTACCTCCGCCGATGCGAGGCGTACGACTTCATCGTCGAAGACCTCCCGCTCTTTCCGGAGCGCGGCCTGTGGGACACGATCGACCTGGCTGGATTCGACCTCATGAAGGGCCGCGGGGTCCTCTGCGAGGTCCTCCCCCTCCCACCGGGAAACGTCATCGGAGAACCTGATCGCCAAACCATCCAGAGGCTCGAAAAGAAGCTGGTCCATGCGTACAGGTTCGTGAGGGAGCGGATGGTGGTCCTGAAGCGGGGCATCCGCTTCCAGGTCTGGTCCCCCAGTCTTTCCGCTCCACTGAAGAGGGACCTCCAGAGGATTGCTAAGAAGGCTCATCTCCCCGTGGATGTGATCACGGACGAGGCGTATGCCGCTCGGGTCGATCAACTCCTCAAGAAAGCCAAGCAGGATAGGACGCTTTGGGGCGAGCCTTTCTATCGGCTGATGCGGATCGCTCAACACGCCGGCAAAAGCATGCGGAGGTGACATGATCGGATGGTCCTGGAAGGAGAGCACATGCAAAGCAGAATGATGGGGACGGTCTTACTGGCTTTCCTGACAGCAGGTTGCAACGAGCAGGAAAAGCTTCAGAAAGAAAACGCCTCTCTCGAAACACAAACCCAGAAGCTGGAATCGGAAATCGCGCAGCTCAAGGATATTCCGGGATGGCACTTCTATATGGGAGTGGACGCCATGAATCGGAAAGACTGCCAAGTGGCTAAGAACGAATTCGATTGGGTGGTGTCGAAGACCAATGGTTTACTCAAGTCAGAAGCCAATGACCTCTGGTATGAGTTGGCAAGGCCGGAAGGGGGATCTCAACGATGAAATGCATAGTTGCGGGTGTGGCCCCCCTGATGATGGGGCTTCTGCTGGTCGGATGCGGTGATGAGAAAGAATTGGACCATCTCAAGGCTCGGAATTCCGAATTGGCAAGCAGGGTATCAGACCTCGAAAAAGAACTCTCAAAACTGAAGGAAGCCGAAAGCTTTCAAGGCGCGCTTTTAGCACTCGATCGGCAAGACCATGACGTCGCGCTCATGTATCTCAAAAGTGTTGTCACTAATCAGAGAAGCCCGCTGGCACCATTCGCGAACCGGTATTTAAAACAAGTTGAATCCACCATTGAGGCAAGGCGTCAGGAGCAAGCGCGAAAAGAAAAGGAGAAAAAGCGGAGGACACAGGTCCTGGAAATCAATCGTCAATACGAGGCCGCCCTATTGTCCGGCGACAAACAGAAGATTTCCCTGCTGAGACCAAAATGGGAAGCGTTCCATCCGACTGCGAGAAAGGTCAGTGAAGATTTTGGGCGAGGCAAGGAGAAAGGACAGGCGTGTGCCAGATCCGGCACGGGAAGCCTTGGCCAGATCGGAGCTTTTCCAAACCACCTAGTGGATAACCTCGTCGACAAGATGTACGACCAAATGTCCGGTGGATTCGGATTTCGTGGAGAATCACAGGATTTTAGGCTTGGTTGGAAATGCGGTTTTATGGAAGCAAATGGTATCGGCGGTGAACCTTACAGGCGACTTCTGGAAAAGATTGCAGATCGAACCAGTGAAGCAATCAAGCAAGATGAATAAGCCTGATGCTGGCCGCTGCGTACGACCTGGTCATGATCCTGGACGGGCTGACCCCCGCTGAGAGGGACCTTGGTGGGATCTCCCGTTCCTTGGCCCGCTTCCTGTCCCAGCGGGGCGTCGACCAGGTATGGGCTCATGCCGGATCGGATGACCCGGAAGAGATCCGAAAGTCGCTACTCGACACTTTGGAAACCTGCCGGAGAAACGCCGTGGATGGGGAGAGATTTCCAGTCCATTTGGTCTGTCGGAGAAATCAGGAGGGAGTGATTTGCGGGAGTGGCCGTAGGGCAGGTCTCCTGACCTGGGATGAGCTATCGAAGCGGCTCGAAGTCATCAACCGGGCCATGAATGGCGCCCTCCTCGTCAACATCTCCTCCTGTCGTGGGATGCAGGAAGTCGCCTCTTTCCGGCCTCCTCCTCTCAAGAGGCCGTCCTACGCCATGGTGGGGTTTCTGGAATCAGTTCCCGCCGGGGTCAACCGCAGAGCGAACGAACTCTTCTATGGACAGCTGATAGAGGGCTCGACGGTCCAGGGGGCAGTCAGGACCGTCAACCGGCAGATGGGCAGGAAGATCCTTTATTCGACTGTCCCGACAGACCGCCGAAAACTGTCCAGGGGCCTCTGGGACCGGCATCCGGGGCTCCGGGTTGCAGGGTCCTCCATATACCCATGCCCAATTTCCGGCCAGTCCCCGCACGAAAAATAAAAGATTCTTCTCGCCGCCTATCCAGGGGTAAGTCCCCATCCGATCAGAAATATCTTCCTCTCAAGGTACCCGACGTATTTCTGGCACCCATGTCTCCAATCGCATCAAATCTCGAATATCCCCTGCCAGTTATTCTGGAAAGTAAACGTGTGGGCATAGCCGCCAGCCGATCACGCAAGATGAACTCCAGAACCCGATTCGGACCCATCGAGATCCCCCTCCGATCCATCCTATTGGTCGAGGCGTCAGACGATTCCACGACAGCATGGGTCAAGAATCTGGCGATCCGGGAAGCCACCAGAGGCAGACGGGTCGTCTGGGTCTCCCTCCGGGAATCCGCCGATGCCCTACAGCCGCTCGCGGAGAAGGGGGTGACCATCGTCGACATCGGCCGGATCGACGAGGCGACCTTCTTCCAGTTGATCCGGCTCAAAGGGAAGACTGACCGAATCCTCTTCGTAGACGGCCTGGACTTGGTCAGAGACAAAGGTCAGATAGACCCTGACCTGGCGGTAGAGACAGCCGTGGGGATTCTCATGAACCAGGCCAAGAGATACCCATTCACAGCCGTGGCCACCTACCAGCAGGAACCAGCCCTCGATACTATCTGACCGTCAAGCGGACCCCTCCCCCTCCGAAAGGGTATCGGGCAACTTCCGATAAGGTTGGTGCCTATCTTGAAAGAACTGTTATTTTGTCCTGCAGGACTTGGGTGCTTGCAACGAGGAGATGGGTATGACTGAAGCCACGCGCTCATATGGCGACCGTGCGGACCAGGTCCACCAGTTCTTCGAGAAGAAGCGAGAGTGGTCCAAGATCAAGGACAGGATAGTTGGGTCCTACATTTCCTGTTACCTGAAGACGGTTCAGCATCGTGGTCGTCCCATCATCATTGTGGATGCCTTTTGCGGCCCTGGGCGTTTCGGCGACGGTAATGATGGATCGCCAGTGATCATTTGTGACACGATCGCCAAGATGAACGCCGGCGTTGGCATTGGGTGCTTGTTCGCCGATTCACATCAAAAACATCGTGACGAGCTTGAAGCTTGCCTGGCTGAACACATGAAAACCGGAATTGCAGGGAAGCCTCTGTCGGATTTCTCAGAGGCTCTTTCACAAGCATTAACAGTAGGTAGAGGCTCAACCTTGTTCTTCTACCTGGACCCATATGGCATCAAAGATTTGGATTTCGAGGTCGTGAAACAAATCTACGAGCGGGACACCGCCCAAAGCACTGAGGTTCTGATTAATTTCAATTTCAAAGCCTTCATGAGAATGAGCGGGAACTGGTCCTACGCTGATTCAGTCGACGAAGTGGCCCGGAAGGTGAAGGAATCGAAAATCGAAAAAGTTAACAGCGTCATGGGCGGCGACTACTGGTTGGCAATCGTCACCAACCCAGCTCTGAACAAGATTCAGCGAGAAGACGCGGTAGTGGACGCGTATATGGGGCAAGTCAGAAAATACTTCAAGTACACCTACTCGATTCCTGTGAAGGAAATGGATGAGGGTGATCGGGACGTTCCGGCTGACGACCTAGCAAAGTATCACCTGATTTTCGGCACGCGCAGTCGCAGAGCAGTTCTGTACATGAACGATGTGGCCGGCAACGCGTTGGAGCCGTACTTCAAACAGTTCAAAGACGGTCTCCTTTTCGAGATGACTCCGGAAAGGTACGCAGCAGCCTCGAGGGAGGCAGTGAAGGCTGAAATCCTGAAGGTGCTTGCCAGTGGTCCTATGAAAAGGAAAGAAATCTACGAAGCCGTGGTCCCGGGTTTTTTTCTGCACTACCGCTCAAAACATTACCGAGCCATGATTGACGAAATGGTCTTCAGTGAGGGACAGCTATTTGCCGATCCAAAGACGATGAAGCGAAAAAACCAGCTTAACGAAACGACGCGCCTCGCGACGAAACCTTGGCCAGCTGGCCAGCGCTAATGAGCGCCACGTCAACCATAGAGTGGACCAACGCAACCTGGAATCCGGTCACAGGTTGCACAAAGATCAGTCCTGGGTGCAAGCATTGCTACGCTGAAGTTTTTGCGGAGCGTTGGCGAGGGATCTCCGGGCATCATTTCGAGCAGGGATTTGACCTCCGGCTTTGGTTTAAGCGGCTAGAGCTCCCGCTTACCTGGAAAACGCCGCGAACCATTTTCGTGAACAGCATGAGCGACCTCCTTCATGAGAAGGTGCCCACTTCATTTATTCGGAGGGTATTCCAGACCATGGAGCAGGCATCGTGGCACACGTTCCAGGTTCTGACCAAGCGCTCGGAAAGGCTGGCAGAACTGGCACCAACCCTAGACTGGCCATCCAATGTGTGGATGGGGGTGTCCATTGAAAGCGCTGATTATCTGTGGCGAGCCGATCACCTTCGTGAAGTGCCTGCTGCGGTGAGATTCTTGTCCTTGGAGCCTTTGCTGGGACCTCTGGGAGTCATAGATCTGACAGACATTGATTGGGTCATCGTGGGCGGGGAGAGCGGTCCTGGTGCTAGACCTATGGAGGCCGACTGGGTTAGGGACATCAGCAAGCAGTGCCGGAGAGAAAATGTCTCATTCTTCTTTAAGCAGTGGGGCGGCGTACAAAAGAAGCGGACAGGAAGGACTCTCGATGGGCGTACGTGGGATGGCATGCCAAAGGGTCATCTTCTGGGAGTCTGACCGGACCCCCCGGAACTAAACCATTCTTTTCGAAATCCAGCAAAACGTCTGAATGTCCACATCTCCCTTGGGAGCTGATATGGGGAACGTTTAAGGTTGCACAGCCAGTTTTAACATTTCAGCCATCAACTCCTCTCGAACCAGAGGTTTCCCATTGAGGATTACTTGTCCGAAGGTGTCATTTTCAATTTCTCTCCCAGCACTATCGTAGGCATGGACATGAATGCCAATTTCTTGTGGCCGATCCATAGTCCAAACGAATGCTGGGGTGGAAGCCCATATCTCATAGGTACACCCACGCAATTCATCTAAATTTAACGATTTGTCGACAAGGATCACCTTCTTGTTTTGAGTGATCACATCGAAAACTCGTTTTAACGGATTACTAACGATGGCCTTCTTGCTCCAATTCGAATCTCTGCCACAACTAGCACAAAGATGTTTTCTGTGCGGAGCTGCGGCAAAGGCCCCAAGGTCCAAGTGTGGTTCGTTGCAATAGCTGCACATTAGGCAATCGAGTGGCAACTTCTTCTCCACAGCTTGAACAAATGACCACGCAGCCGGTGGTGTTGCGTTGATCCTCACGGTGGGCTCTTTAGAAAGAAAAAGTGACGGCTCCTTGAGCGATAACTGGATTGCCTTATAGGTCTTATCAATTATTTTTGTTCCGCCCGCCTTGATTCTTGCGTGCACATGAATTCCAACCTCGCAGCTTGGCTTCACACGGGTGCTGAGCGCTGTCGGGAGTGAAGCCCAGACGCCAACTCCTCCAGGATAGTCTGCTGGATCAATAATGACCGGGTCGATCACGTAGCTCAGCGGCATGGTGGCATTCGAGCAAACGATGCGCTGACCAGGTCTCTTTGGAGCTGTAGCTAGATCCGCCTGAGTACCCCAGTAGACTTGGTGTGTACGGCACCACATCCGCTCTTTGCCATGTCTGTACTTTCCCGCTGGAATGATCTCGCATGGCAATACGGCATCTTCCCCGGATTTTTCTTTTGGAAAACTACCTAGTACGTCTTCGGAGTGAACTGCGATATTTCCTATTGTTCTGCCACGAGACCACACGATCGCTCTGCGATGTGCCAGCAAGTCGTCGTTTGGCGGCTGTTCTTTTCCAAGTATCTGAATGGGGCGAACCACGCCCTTTTTTTGGGCCTTGTCGTAATCCTCCTCAGCAAGCTCCAGGTAGGTACCGTCGAGATGTAGTACGCGTCTGATGAATGGCATCCAGAAATTCTCCTGGTAGCGTTAGAGCGTTGATTCCGGATTGCGGAAGTGCCTAAGCCCCAGATGGACTGTCATGGGATCATGCTAGTCGATTCTTAATCTGTTGCCCACCGAGCCGGACAGCGCTGTGTCAACCAGTACCAGAGGACGTCGGGGCCTGTTCCTCAAGGGCACGTGAAGCCCTCTTCAATTCCAGGTTGCACGGTTGCACACCGTCCCGTAGAGGTAGGCCCTCCCCCCTCCCCTGACGAAAATTGGCTGGGGCGTTTCCCCATGATAGAATCCTGCCATGACTACTGCGACGATTGCCCAGGAGGCCGTGCGGCTCATCAAGCATCTGCCTCGTGAGAAGGCGCAGGCTCTTCTGGAATACGCCCGGTACTTGGTCGAAAGCACCGGCGAGGAGGTCTGGGAGCACAGGCTGAGTGACCCCAGGCATGCCAAGAAGCTGAAGGACTTGGGCGAAAAGGCGCGGAAAGAGTTCCGCGACGGGAAGACCCGGCCGCTCGACTCCGACAAGATGTGATCTCACACGCCTCGGGTTCCTTCCGGAGGCAGCTCCAGACCCTCCAAAAAGATGTTCAGAAGAGGGCTCGATCAGCCTTCAGGTTGTTCAAGCGGAATCCCCATCACGCCTCCCTGAAGTTCAAGCGCCTCTCGGGCTTGACGGACTACTGGTCTGCCCGGATCGGCCCTCACTACCGCGCCGTAGCAGTCCGTGAAGGTTCGACCCTGATCTGGTTCTGGATCGGCAGCCACGCCGACTTCGACCGGGATTTCAGGTAGGGGGGTCGTCTACAAGCCGGCCTACATGCCAGGCTTTCTGGAAGCTCCGGCAGGCTTTCTCTCCCTCGGGAAACGGCCGGTCTCGGGTCGGAACTGCACCAGCTTGGAAGGCTGGAGCTCTGCCATTGAGCTACACCCGCGAAGACGGCGGGAAGTCTATCACGCCTGCCGCGGAACAGAATCCCCACGGACGCGGAATCAGCCGATAGAATAAGGAACTGATGGCACGGCTCCTCTTCCTCCAGAACCTCCAGTACGAGTACCTGGGCCCCATGTACATCGCGGCGAGCGTGCGCGCCCGGGGGCATGGATGCGAGCTCGCCTTCGGCCGGACCACGGAGGATTTCGCGCCGGTCATGGACCGGTTCCGGCCGGACGTGGTGGGCTTTTCGGTCATGACGGGAAGCCACCGCTGGGCGGTGGGGGTCGCGCGCGACCTGAAGGCGCGCTACGGCGTCCGGACCCTCGTCGGCGGCGCGCATCCGACCTTCTTTCCCGACTTCGTCAACGAGGAGGGGATCGACGGCCTCGTGCGCGGCGAGGGGGAGGAGGCATGCGTCGATCTTCTCGACCGCGTCGACCGGAACGCCGGCTGGGAAGGGATCGAGAACCTCGTCTGGAAGCGGGACGGCGCGGTCGAGCGGAACGACGTCCGGACGCTGCGGAAGGACCTTGACGATTACCCGTTTCCCGATCGCCGGCTCTACGATGCCCTCGAGGGACGCGTCGATCGCTCGGTCAGGACGCTCATCACCTCGCGCGGATGCCCCTTCCATTGCTCGTTCTGCTTCGAGGACGCGATGCGCGACCTCTACGCCGGCAAGGGAAAATACGTCCGGATCCGCCGGATCGAGCCGGTGATCGAGGAATGCCGGGAGCTCCGCGACCGGCACCATGTGAAAACGATCTACTTCGCTGACGACGTCTTCGGGATGAGCAAGCCGTGGCTCTACGAATTCATGGAGGTCTACCGGCGCGAGGTGGGGCTCCCCTTCATCTGCCTCGTCCGGGCGGATCTCGTGGCCTCCGACCCCGATTACGCCCGGAACCTGAAGGCAGGCGGATGCAAGTCGGTCTTCTTCGGCGTGGAGTCCGGAAACGAGACCCTGCGGAACCGCGTCCTGGTGAAGCAGCTCACCGACGACCAGATCGTGCAGGGGGCGCGCTACCTCCACGAGGCGGGGATCCCGTTCCGGACCTACAACATCGTGGGGCTACCGGACGAGACCATGAAGGACGCCTTCTCCACCGTGGAACTGAACATGCGGATCAAGGCGGACTACCCCTGGTGTTCGGTCTTCGCCCCCTATCCGGGGACGGCGCTCGCGCAGTACGCCCAGCAGCGCGGGTACCTCCCGCCGTCCTTCGACGTCGAGGAGATCGCCGGATCCTTCTTCACCTCCTCCAACCTTGAAGGAGAGAACATCCGGGAAAAGCAGAACCTCCAGAAGTTCTTCCAGACCGCCGTCCGGTGGCCCTGGACCTGGCCGGTCATCAAGCGGCTGATCAGGCTTCCCTCCAACCGGCTTTTCGACGCCTGGTTCGGATGGGTCTATTTCCTCACGTACCTGAAAAGCGAGCAGAAATCGTTCTGGAAGACGCTTCCGTTCGCCCTGCGGAACTGGCGCCACATCTTCGCCAAGGAGTGAGCGCCCCCGACCTGGATGCCGCCTGCCGCGCCTGCGGCGGCGGGTCGTTCCCCGTCCGGACGTTCGACCGCGACGGCGGCGTCCTCCTGCGGCGGTGCGCCGCCTGCCGCTCCGAATTCCTCCATCCCCAGCCGCCGGACGGGCGCCTCGCCGCCGAGTACGCCGACTACGGCGTGCGGCGGAAGGGAACCGCGCCCGGCGGGAAGACCCCGTACTTCAGGGATCTCCTCGCCGCGCTCGGCCTTCCGGCCGGCATCGGTTCGATCGCGGACCTCGGCGCCGCCGAGGGGGACGCCCTGCGCGCCGCGCGGGAGATCTGGCCCGGCGCACGACGCCTCGCCGTCGAGCCGCGCCCCGAAGGTCTCACGGGAACGGACTGCGAAACCGCCCGGACGTCCGTCGAGGAATGGCTCGCGGCGCCATCCGGCGAACGCTTCGACCTGGTCCTGGCCCTTGACGTCCTCGAGCACCTGCGGGACCCCGGCGAGGCCGTCACGCGTCTCGCGCGCGACCGGATCGCCCCGGGCGGGTTCCTCGTCGCCACCTTCCCGAACGGGACGTCGCTCTCCCGGCGCTGGATGGGACGTCTCTGGGTCCAGTGGCGGATCGAACACCTGCATTACCTCTCGGCCGCGGGCGTCCTGGCCCTGGCGCGGAACGCGTCGCTCGACACCGGTTTTCTCGCGCCCCACACGAAGCGGCTCCCGGTCTCCTATCTCCTGGCAGTGGGAAGCCGGTTCGGGCCGGCGCCGGTCCGTCCCCTGGTCCGCTTCCTCGCGCGGACGACGCCGGGACTCCTCGCCCGCCGCTCCGTCGGCCTTCCGCTCGGGGAATGGATCTGGGTCGCCCGGAGGCGCGCGTGACCGGCGGGCGCCCCGAGTCGGCCGCCGCCTGGAGCGCCCTCTACGCGGCGGGGTACGAGGGCTCTCCCCTGCCAGCACTGCTCCTTGCCCTGCCCGTCCCTCCGGGCACGCGCGTCCTCGACATCGGATGCGGCCAGGGACGGCACATGACGCGCTGGGAGGGCCGCGCTGTCGGAATCGATTTCTCCATGACCGCGCTCGCAGATGCCGACGCGCGGGGACAGCGCGCCGCCTGCGCCCACGCCGGGCGGCTCCCGTTCCGCCCTGGCAGCTTCGGCCTTGCCTACTCCCTGGGGGTGATCGAGCACCTGGCCGACACCGAGGGCGCGATCCGCGAATCCTTCACGGTCCTCGCCCCCGGCGGCTGGGCGTACCACTCGGTCCCCCACACGCGCTCCGTCTGGACCTGGTGCGTGCGCCCGCTCAAGAAAGCCCTCGGGAAGTTCCCGATCGGACGCGAGGCCTCCTTTTCCGTCCGGCGCATGCGGCGGATGTTCGAGGCGGCCGGCTTCACCGACATCGCGCACCGCGTGATGCCGTTCGCCGCCTACGACTGCCTCGGCGCGCGATGGCCCCTTCCGCTTCTCTACCGTGCCGAGGATTTCCTGAACGCCCGATTCGGGAACGTCGGCTTCTTCCTGCACATGTGGGGCCGGAAGCCTTAGCGGGGAGCCGTTGTCGATTCCGAAAGCATCTGCGATGCCGCCGAAAACGCCTCCTCCGGCCCGATCTCTTTCATGCAGATATTGTTCCCGTTGCAGGCGGCGATCTTCGCGCTGTAGGTGTTGAGGCACGGGCTGCAGAACACTCCCCTGTACAGGACACGGTGGCCAGGTTCCAGGGGACCGTACAGGGCCGGCGTCTCCGGGCCGAAGAGCGACAGCGTCCGTGCACCCGAGGCGATCGCGATCTGCAACGGACCGCTGTCGTTGGTGACCACGAGATCCATCCGGCGGAAGAGCCCCGTAAGCTCCTCGACCGTCAGGCGCCCCGCGGCGTCCACGGCGCGGACGGACGCCGGCAGCTCCCGCGCGAACGCCTCCACATAGTCCCGGTCGACACCGCCGCCAACCAGGAAAAACGTCCCGCCGCGCGCCGCCTGGAGCCGTTCCATGAGGACCCGGAAATGCGGGGCGGGCCAGCGCCGCTCCCAGGAAAGCTCGCTCACGTTGATGTTGACGGCGATCCAGGGGCGCGGCCGGTCCGCGCCCGGCTCCCCGGCGAAACGCGCGGCCGCGGCATCCGCCGCGGCGCCGGGAACGAGCGCGCGGAGCGACAGGTCCGCGACGATGATCCCCAGCGGGCGCAGGAGGTGTCCGTAGATCTCGCGGATGTGGCGCCGCGTGTTGTAGGGGACGGAGGCGGTCACCAGGCTCTCGAACCAGAAGGCCGGATGGAAGAATCCGATCCGCCGCGCCGCGCCGGAAAGGTACGCGATCACCACCGTGTAGCGGGCGTAGAACTCGAGATTCAGCACGGTGTCGAACCGCTCGCGGCGGATGCGGATCAGGGCGCGCAGGGTCGAAAGGAGAAAGCGCCCGATTCCCCCGACGTCGATCCCGATCACGTCGTCGATCTCCGGGATCAGTCGGCAGACGGCGCGGTTGGCGGCGAAGGTAAGGAAGACGATCCGGACGCCGGGGCGTTCGCGCTTCAAGGCCAGGACCGCGGGGGTCGTGTTGACGAGGCTCCCCATCCCGAAGCACTTGATGAAGAGGACCCGCCGGACAGGCGGCGCCGCGCGCGCCGGCAGGAGCCGCGCGAGGAACGCGCGGGCCCTTTCCCACAGGAAAAGCGCCACGCAGAACGGGGGGCCCAGGATCTTGTCGGCCCGCACCAGCGCGCGCGTTCTCATGGATCGGCCACAGCATAGCAGCCCGCGCGAAATTGTGGGGTGCGCGGGGCGCGGCTATGATCGCGTATCCCCATGTCCAGGACGTCCATCCTTTCCCCGCGGCTCCTCGTGGCCGTCCTCATGCTCCTTTTCACGGGCGCCGGGCTCGTCGGAAGCGGCTGGGGGATCCCCGGACGCGACCGTGCGGAGATCGTGGGCGCGACGCCCGGCCCCTTTCTCGACAGCGTGAAGGCGCGCTGCGGAGAGGATCTCGAGACCCGCCGGGAAGGAGGGTTCGGCCGCGCGATCCCGGTCGCCCCGGACGACCACGCCGGGATCCTCGCCCGGATCTGCCGCCGCTTCCTCCTCTACACCCATCACCCGGACGAGGGGCGGGTCTTCTGGGCGTTCTCGAACATCCGGCCGTCGGACCTCGCGTTCAACCCGGGGACCTTCGCCTACGGAGGGCTTTTCTTCTATTCCCTGGGAGCCTGGTACTGGATCGGGGCCAAGATCGGACTCTGCGCGCTCGTCCCGGACGCGGGGTTCTATCTCGACCATCCAGAGGAGATGGGCCGTCTCGTCCAGCTGGGGCGGATCGGAATCATGCTGGCCGGGGCGCTCGCCATCCCGGTCCTCTTCCGGATCGGAAGCCTTCTCTGGGGCGCCCGGGGAGGAATGCTTCTCGCGCTCCTGTGGGCGGCCCATCCCCTGTGCGCCATCGGCGGGCGCGAGCTGAAGCCGTACCTTCCCGCCGCGTTCCTGGTGTCGCTTTCCCTCCTCCACGCCCTGCGCGCCGTGCGCGGGGGCGGCACCCGGAGCGCGCTCGCGGGTGCGGCCTTCGCGGGGCTCGCGGCCGGCGCCTCCCCGGCCAATTACCCGGTCGCGATCCTCCCGATCCTCGCGCTCTGGACGGCCCCCGCGCCCCGGACGAGGCGCGTCACCGGAACGGTCCTCGCCGGACTCGTCTCGGGTCTTGTCTTCCTCCTCTGCAACCCCTTTCTCCTCGTGTCGCTCGAGACGTTCCTCAAGGAGGCGGCCGCCATCGATGCCGTCTGCGGGACATTTCCCGCGGATCTGCCGTCCTATGGCGCGCTCCTCTTCCGGTCCATCCCGCTCGGGCTGCACCCTTTCCTTGTCCCGTTCCTCGCGCTCGGCGCATGGATGGCGTCCAGGCGGCCCGGAGGGCTCCTTTGCCCGGCGGCGCTCGGGTTCCTGCTTCTCCACTTCGCCGTCTTCACGGGAGAGCAGGTGCGCTACATGGCCATGGTCCGTTTCCTCTTTCCCTACCTGCCGATCGCGCTGGTGCTCGTCGTGGAAGGGATGTTCGCGGTCGGGCACCGGTTTCCCCGCGCGGGACGCGTCGCGACCGCGACGGCGGCCCTCGCTCTTGCCGCGACCGCGGCGACCCTCGTCGGACTCCACCGGGAAGACGCGGGCCCCTCCTCGACGCGTCTTGCGGCCGGTGCCTGGATCCGGGAGAACGTCCCGCCGGGAACGATCGAGGTCCCGACCGGCGTGGCCCCCTGGGACTTCCCGCCGCTCCCGTTTCCGGCCTACGCCGTCGGCGACATGACCTGGGGAACTCCGCATCACATCGCGACCACCGGCCGGGAATACCTCGTCCGCGTCGAAGCGAACGAGGCGTTCTCGCCGGTGGACCCCGCGTTCGAGCAGGTCCGGGAATGGGATGTCCGCTCCGGCCGGCTCCTCTCCCCCCTCCTCCCCCACCACCTGTTCTGGGCGCAATCAACCGTGCGCCTCTACCGGCGGAAGGGCCCGTGAGCGCCCGTCCCCGGCTCCTCTTCCTGTCGCGCGCCGTGAACCCCCACGGCGGGATCCCGCGCGCGGCGTTCGAGACCCTGAAGGCGCTCGAGGGATCCGCGGATCTCGCCCTCGCGGCGATCGATTGCGACGCGGAGGCGGCGGGTTTCTCGTCCTGGATCCCCGTCCCGAAAGGGCGCGCGCGTTCGCATTTCGGGGAACTCGCGGGGTTTCTCCGCCGGACGCGCGCCGTCCCGCGGGACGGATTCGGCCTCTCGATCGGCGTCCTGGGAGAATGCCTCGATTCCGACGTCGCCTGGGCGCACTTCTGCTATCCGGCCTGGCGCGACGTGGCGCTCCCGGTCACCCCGTCCGGGCGCGCCCGCTGGGCGCGGCGCCTCAATCCCGCAGGGCTTCTCCAATGGCACGCGGAGCGCCGCCACGCGGCGCGCGCCCGCGCCGTCGTCGCCGTCTCGGAAGGGCTCCGGCAGGAACTGGTCCGGCATTACGGCCTGGCGCCCGGATCCGTCCGCGTGATCGAGAACGGCGTCGACGCGGGGGCGTTCACGCCCGCGGGGCGCGCGGTGGACCGAGCGGCGCTCGCCCGGAAGTTCGGCCTGCCCGGGGACGCGCCCTGGATCCTTTTCGTCGCGAGCTATGACCTCGCCTGGAAGGGGCTCGCGCCCGCGATGGAAGGGCTTGCCCGGGCGGGCGGGACGGCGCGGCTTCTCGTCGCCGGCGGGCAGGACCCGCTCGGGCATTTCCGGCGCCTGGCGGAGACGCTCGGGATCGCCGCGCGCGTTCATTGGCTGGGTCGCCAGGACGGCATGCAGGCGCTCTACCGGTCCTGCGACGTCTACCTGGCGCCTTCCGCCTGGGAGGCGATGTCGCTCGCGGCCCTCGAGGCGGCGGCGTCCGCCCTGCCGATCCTCGCAACACGCGTGAGCGGGATGACGGAGATCCTGGCGGACGGCGAGAACGGCTTTTTCGTGGCGCGCGACGCGGACGATATCGGGCGGCGCGTCGCGGAGCTGGCCGGGTCGCCGGAGCTGCGCGCCCGGATGGGGGCGGCGTCGCGGGAGCGCGCGGCGCGGTTCACCTGGAAGGCCGCCGCCGGGAAATGGCTCGCGCTCGCCGAAGAGCTTGCCGCGACCCGCTGACCGTCTACTTGCCGGCCGCGAGGCGGATGTCCCCGCTCGCCGTCCGGAGCGTCACCCGGGGACCGCCGCCGCCGACCGCGCCGGAAAGCCCCTGTCCGGAAACCCCTCCCGGCCCGACGGCGACGGAAAAGTCCGTCTCGATCCGGCCGAACCCGGTCGCCGCGTCGACCGTCAGGGCCGCGCCGGCCGGGAGCCCCAGCGTCACGTCGCCGAAGGAAGTGGCAAGCGCCCAGGGGACCTCGGGGGCCCGCGCGGCGACAACCCGGACCGATCCGGAGCCGGACCGGAGAGACAGCGTTCCGAACGCCCCTTCCGCCTCGATATCGCCGGAACCGGTCTCCCCCTCAAGACTTCCCGTGATCCCGCGCGCGACAAGACCCCCCGAGGCGAGCCGCACCGTCACGGCCCCGGAGACCTCCTTGAGGCCGCATTTTCCGGACCCGCCCGCCAGGTCGATGCGGGCGGCGGCGACCCCCTCGAGCGCGATCCGGCCCGACGCGGCGTTCGCCGAGACCCGCTCCGCCCTGACCGAGACGATCCCGATCTCCCCGAAGGCGGTCGCGGCGGAAACCTCTTTCCCCTCGATGTTCCCGATCCGGACCTCCCCCGAACCGGACTGGAGCGAGAGATCCCCGCGGATCCCGTCGCACCGGATGTCGCCGAAGCCGCTCCGGACCGCCACCGAGACGCCCGCGGGGACCCGGACCGTCCAGTCGATCCGCTCGCGGACGTGATACGCCTTTCCCTTCTCCAGGGGGGCCGGGTATTCCGCCAGGATCCGGACCCCGTTCTCGCATCGTTCAACGACGACGCGCGTCGCGGACGCGCGGGCGTCCGCTTCCGCGCGGGTCTTCCCGGAAGCGGTGATCGCGGCGGAAAGCGAGGCTGTCCCGTCGGTCGAGGCCGCGACGACAATGTCGCCGGCGCGCCCCTCGAGAAACAGCGTCTCGCCGGCGGCGACCGTCACGGGGACTTCCTCGTTCCGGGACGCCTTCCGGAAGGATCCGGAGGCCTCCTCGTCCTCCCCGCCGCTCCCAGACTTCCACTCGAACGTCATCCCCCCCGCCTGGCACCCGGCCAGGACCGGAAGGAGAAGCACGACGCCGGAGATCCGTTTGACGCGCATGGTTTCCCCCTTACCGTTCAAGCCGGCCGCGCCCGGACGCCGCCGCGGCCGCCACCTTGTGGTGGAACCAGTGTGGGCCGGCCTCGGCCTTCGGGGAGAACCGCCCCGGCGTCCCGCCGGAGGCGGCCATCCCCTGCAGGACCTGCGCCATCGCGTCCACGTCCTCGTCGTCCACCTGACGCGAGAGCCAGAGATCCTCGCGGCGCGCGTATTTCTGCGGATCGAGGACCCAGTGATACCACCGGAACAGGGTCCGCGCGGGATCCCCGGGGACCGGCTCGTAGACGTTCACCGAGAGCCCCCACGGGTAGAAATTCAGGGTCAGGTTCGGAAAGACGAACCACCAGAGGGCGAAGACGCGCCGCTCCGGATGCGCCGCGTCCCGGAAACGCGCCGGGAGGATCTCCGGATCGAAGCCGTGCGCGGGATCCCGGGCGAACGCCCACTGGAGGGCGCAGTCCCCGAAAAGCTCCGTCCGGTAGGTCTCCATCAGAAGGGCGTCCGCGAGCCCTCCGGGTTTCCGGTGGATGTACGGGATGTGCAGGCTGTCCATGTAGTTCCAGGCGTGCTGCTTCCAGTTGCCGGAAAGGACCCGGCTTTCTCCTTCCACGGGGACGCGTTTCAGGCGGTCGAGGGGAAACCGTTCCAGGGAACCGGCCACCGGGGAAAACGCCTTCGCGAACGGCCGGTCCGGCTTTCCCGCGGCGGCGAAGAAAGAATCCCCCCACTCGGCGACCGGACAGGCCCGCAGGTGGTCCTCCGGCCCCGGAAAACCCGGAATCCCCTCGAACCCCGCCTGCGCGAGGAAGCGCCCGGCGCAGTCGAACTGCCGCCCGTGCTGGGGACAGGTGACGCGCCGGTCCCGCTCCGGTCCCCGCACGAGGGGGTGCCAGGCATGCGTGCAGGCGTTCGGAAAGAGGCGCAGCGTCCCGTCCCAGTCCCGCTGGAGGAAACAGGGGCGCCCCGCGAGCGTCACCGGGACGCGCGACCCGCGCCGCCGCACCAGATCCGCCAGGCTCCGGGGGTCGGCGCGAAGCTCCGCCGCCTCCCGCTGGGGGACGAAAAGCCAAGACTTCGCGAAGACCGTCTCCAGCTCGCGCGCCAGGAACGCCGGATCGAGAAAGGCGGAAGGCGGAAGGATGCGCGCCCTCGCGATGTCGGTTCCCCTTCCTTTCCGCGACTTGGCCATCCCGCCATCGTCCCCCAAGCGTCCTCCGCCATCAACCCCGGAAACGTTTGCGGAAGGCGGTCCTCGCCGGGAGGATGCCGGGATGGGACGCGCCGTCGCGCTGGATGTCGCGGGAATCGGGTCCATGGTCGTCGACCGGATCTTCAGGGCGCCGCGCCTCATCGGCCCCGAGGAAAAAATCCTGCTGGCGCGTCACACGGACGGCTCGGTCGTCCGGAAGCTCCACGGCGGCGTCACGCTGAACCATCTCGCCTGGGCGCGGGTGACGGGCGCCCGGACGGGCGTCTTCGGAAGCCTCCCGGACGACGCCGACGGACGGTTCCTCCGGGCCGGCATGCGGTCGCTCGGTATCGCCGCGCACCTCTCGCCGAAAGGGTCCACCACCGCCGCCTCCCTTGTCTTCGTGGCCGACGACGGCGCGCGGTGCATCTACATGGACCGGGGCGCGACGGGCGGGACCCGCCCGGCGGATATCCGCGCCCACCGGGCGTTCATCCGGCGCGCGCGTTTCGTCTCGACCGAGATCTCGCAGTTGCCTCTCGACACCGTCGCCGCGGTCCTCGCGCTCGCGCGCGAGGCCGCGGGAACGACGGTCCTTGATGTGGACATTCCTCCGCAGGATGCCGTCAGGACCCTGGGGAGCCGCCGGGATCTCGAACGCGCGCTCGCGCTTGCCGACATCCTGAAGCCGTCCCGGGCGGCGGCCCGGGAACTCGCCGGCGGCGCCCCTCCCCTCCTGGCCGCGCGGCGGCTCCGCGCGCGATACGGATCCCGCGCCGTCGCCATCACGGACGGCGAACGGGGGTGCGCGATCGACGCCGAGGGGTTTTCGGGGGCGCTCCCCGCCTTCCGCGTGAAGGCGGTCGATACCACCGGATGCGGGGATGCCTTTCTGGGGGGGCTTCTTGCGGCGCGCGCCCGGGGCCTCTCCTGGCCCGAGGCGGCGCGCCTCGCGAACGCCTGTGGCGCCGCCTGCGCCCTGCAGACGGGCGCCTTTCCCGCTCCCGGCACCCGCCGGACGGTCGAACGCCTCCTCGCGTACTGACCCGCCTAGCGACCAGGCAAGGTTGCCGATATCATTCCCGCGCGCGCGTCGCGCTACCGTAGCTCAGCCGGCAGAGCACGTCCTTGGTAAGGACGAGGTCAAGGGTTCGAATCCCTTCGGTAGCTCCGTTTCGCATATCGGGGGCCGTCTTCGGGAGCGGCCATCAGCGCCACCAGCGCAACCGGGAAAAGCGTTATCCGTTATCGAAGAGGGCTTCAGTGCCCCTCGCCGGCGGGCGGGGGATGGTCCTTTTCCTTGTCCTTCTCTTCCTTGCCGTGGTCCTTCCCGTCCTTGTCCTTCTCTTTTTCCTTTTCCTTGTCCTTGCGCGCCTTCTCCTTGTCGGCCTTGGCCTTGGCGCGCGCGGCGGCGGCGTTCTCCTCGACCTGCTTGAGGAGCTTGCGGCGGTCGAGCCCCAGGAGCTGGTCGATCTTCGCGACCAGCGTCTCGCGCCGGTAGGGTTTCTGCAGCACCTCGGCGATCCCGATCGACTTGGCCTCCTCCACCTCGCTCGGGCCGAACTTGGCGCTCATCATGAGGAAGATCGGCCGCCCCTCCTTGGGAGGCGCGGCCTTCCGGACCCACTCGATCCCGGTCATGCCGGGCATCGAAAGGTCGGTCATCACGAGATCGAAGGGGCCGTTCTGGGAAAGCTGCTGGAGCGCCTCCTCGCCGGAGCCGGCCTCCTCGACCTCGAAACCGGCCCCCTCGAGGACGATCCGGACCCCCTTGCGGAGCATCACGAGGTCGTCCACCACGAGGAGCCGCGCAAGCGCCTTCCCCATCTCCTGGCGGAGTCCCATGCGGAGGATTGTCCGCCCGTGGCGGCAGGCCCCACAAGGGGAATCTGGACCTGACGCTCGCGAGCAGGAAAAAAAGAAGGGCCCGCCTTCCGGCGGGCCCTCTCGAGAATATCCCCGGCGACGACCTACTTTCGCAGTTGACCCACTATCATCGGCCCGCAGGGCTTAACGACCGTGTTCGGAATGGGAACGGGTGTGGCCCCTACGGTATGGTCGCCGGGAAACTTTGGGTTCCCTATGTGGCGGTGAGTATGTCAGGGGACCGCCCGGCTGTCAACGGTCTTCCCCGGGAGGCCTCGGGGGCGGGATCACCTCGACCTCGACCCCCTTGTGCGTGTAGCGGGGGGCGCCGCCCGGCCGGGAAGGGCGCGCGAACAGGCGTCTCACGCGCCAGGCCAGGTACAGGAAAACCGCGACGCCGAACCCCGCCGCCAGGGCCGCGAGCCCCAGAGCGGCGAGTCCCGCCAGCGCCAGGACGGCAAGCACCGCCCCCGCGAGGCGCGCGAGAAAATCCATCCCGTCAGGGTATCACACGCCAGTCGGCGGGTCAGGCGGAGGGCTTTTCCGTCTCCAGGTGCGCGAAGAGCGCGGCCTGGCGGCGGATCTTCTCGTCGGCGGCCAGGAGATCCGCCCGGAGCGACCTGAAGAGGTTCGCCATCTCCGGGTCCATCTTCACCATGGCCGACAGGATCAGGTGCGAGAGGGGCGGCTCGTCGGGGGACGTGCCCTCGGCAGGAAGCGAGACCCCGATCGTGAGGAACGCCTCCTCGACCCCGCGGCAGATGGTCGAGAGCGAGTCGGCATGGACCCGGGCCTGCTCCAGGGACGCCCGGATCCGCTTCTGGACCTCCCGCATCGGCGCCAGGGCGTCCTGCGTGCGCTGGCGGATCGTCTCCTGCTCGTCGGCGAGCTTCCGGTTCTCCTCGCGCATCGCCTCCACGCGGGCGCGCAGGTCGATGTAGAGCGACTGCGCCTTTTCCCGGTCGCCGGCGGCCGACTGGGCGTCCTCCTTCGCGGCGGCGAGATCCGCCTCCATGAGCGCGAGGTCCCGCTTCAGGCGCTCCACCTCGCCGGCGAGGTCCGCCCCGCCCGACAGGGCCGCCGGGGAGGGGCGCGGCGGAGGCTCCCCGCCGGGGGCGGGCGTCTCCGGCGCCGCGGCTTCCGGGGCGGGGGCCGCCGGCGCCAGACGCGGCTTGGGGGGGGCCGCGGGAGGCTCCTCCCGGACCGCCTCGGCCGCGGGCCGGCCCGACAGGATCGAGTCGGGCTCCAGCCCCCCCCGCGAGAAGGTCGTCGCCACGGCGGAGCCGACGTTCACGAGGCGGAACGACCGCCCCTCCGCCTCGATGAACTCCCGCAGGCGCACCAGCGCCGCCACCGCCATGGGCGAGATGCGGGTCAGCTTCGTGCAATCCACCGTGACGTCGCGCGGGGAATCGGCGAATGCCTGCCGGATCAGGCGGAGCTTCTCGCCATAGACCGTCCGGTCGAGCTCCCCCTCGAGAACGGCGGAAATCGCGTCCATCGTGTCCCTGGAACCTTCCGTCTGTCGCGTGGCCTCCATCGACGCGTGTACCTTACCCCGCCCGCGGAGGCCCGCAACGCCGCGGCACGGCGCCCGCCGGAGCGGCCGGGCCCGGCGTGCACGAATTGCATGGTCTTCCGGGCGGCTCCGCGCCGGTAGAATCCGGCGTGCTCAACTGGCCCAACCGCATCACGATCGCGCGGATCCTGCTGACGCCGGTCCTCGTGATGCTCGCGATCCGCGCCGACGACGGGCCGCAGTTCCGCGCCTGGACGCTCGCCCTCTTCGTGATCCTGGCCCTCACCGACGCCGTGGACGGGTTCCTCGCGCGCACGCTGAAGCAGAAGACGGAGCTCGGGACGTTCCTCGATCCGCTGGCGGACAAGGTGCTTCTCGTGACAGCGACGGTGCTTCTCGTCTGCCCGCTCTGGCCGGACGCGGCGGCGGGGGCCCGGACGCGCATCCTCCCGGCCTCGATCGCGGTCATCGTCATCAGCCGGGAGGTGCTCCTCGCGCTCGGGACGCTCCTCATTTTCGTCCTGGCGGGGAACGTCGTCATCCGCCCGTCGGTGCTGGGGAAGCTCACCACGCTCGTCCAGATCGCGATGATCGCCGGAACGCTCGCCGGGGTCCGCGAGCCGGTCCGGACCCCCCTTCTCTGGGGGACGGCCCTCATCACGATCGCCTCGTTCGTCGGCTACGCCTACGACGGATGCCGGCAGCTCGCGCGGATCGGCGACGACAAGAAGCCCTAGGTATTTTTTCCATCCGGCGGGAGCGTTTGCGGGGGCCTGATGAAGCCGGGCCGGTCAGGAGGTGCGAGGCCCGGCGGAATCGGAGAGACCGAGCGGCACGGATGCCGCGAGGGAACGTCCCCCGCCAAATGCGACCGCCGAAAGGGCAAGCGAGCGAGCGTTTCGGGAGTCTGAACACAAGAAAAGAGGTTCATCGGGGTTCGACCACCGCCATCGCGGAAAGGTCCGCACGGAAATGGGCCGCCAGGCGCGCCGACACGTCCGCGGGAGTCATCCGCCCCAGGATCCGGTGCCACGCGAAGGGATCGACCCCCGCGAAATGGCAGGAGGCCGCCGACCGGGCGACCGCCGACGGGGAATGGAACGCCTTGAGGGCCGCCCCCATCGACTTCGCGCGGACCCGCTCGAAGTCCGCAGGCGCGATCCCCTCCAGCCGCGCGCGCGCGACCTCGTCCAGGACCGCCCGGCGCAGGCGCGCCGGGTCGCGCGTGCGCCCCCCGACGACGCTGTAGCCGAAGTCGTCACCGGCCTGGTGGCCGAACCCGAAATCGTCGTCGACGAGCCCCTCACCGAAGGCGCGCTCCCGGAAGCGCGAGGCCGGGCCGAAGAGGAGGTCCCCGGCGAGCGCCGTCGCGATCCGCTGGCGCACCAGCGCGTCCCCCGCGAGCCCCGTCTCCGTCTCCTTGAACGCCACGAGCGCCTTGGGCCGGGGGACGTCCATCCGGCGCCGCGAGAGCCGACCCGCCACGCGCGCGGGCTCGCGGACGGCACGCCGGACAGGGCACGTGCCGGGCGCGGGACGGTCGAACGCGGCGTCGACGGCGGCCAAGACCGCCTGCAGCGACACGTCCCCGGCCGCGGCCACGACCATGTTGTCCGGACGGTAGAAGGCCCGGTAGGCGGCGCGCAGGTCCTCCGCGCGCGTCGCCCGGACGCTCGCCACGGTCCCGGCGATGTCGTCCCGGACGGGATGCCGCGCGTAAAGGAGGCGCTGGAGGTCCTGGACGCAGGCGCTGTCCGGGTCGTCCTGGTACATCCGGATCTCCTGGGCGATGATCCCCTTCTCCTTCCGGACGGTCTCGTCGGTGAACGCGGGGCGGCGGACGAACCCCAGGAGCTCGTCGAGGGCTTTCCCGAACCGGTCCACGCACGAGACGTGGTAGGCGGTCTCCCCGTAGTCGGTGTACGCGTTGGCGGAGGCACCCAACGCCGCGAAGCGCTCCATGGCGTTCACGGACTCCCCCTCGAACAGCTGGTGCTCCAGGAAATGCGCCGCCCCGGACGGGATGGGCCGCCACCGGTTCCCCTCCCGGAACGCCCGGTCCTTCGCCCCGAACCGGACGGCGACCAGGGCGAACTTCTGGACGGTCCCCGGCACCGGCGCGCACCGGACCGCGGGCCGGCCGCTCCGGCGCGCGGCGAGGACCGCCTCCCCGGTCAGGGGGTCGCGCATCTCCCGGACGGTCCACCCGCGCCGCGTCATGCCGCTCCCCGGCCTGGCCCGGCGGTGAAGACCGCCTTGAGCGCGAGGCCCCGCGCCGCGCGGGCGACATCGGCGGGGCGCAGGACCGCGAGATCCGCGAGCGCCGCGTGCCGCGTGAAGGTCCGCCCCAGGAGCCCTTCCTCGTAGTGGGCGTCGATCTGCGCGGCGCGCAGGTCCGCGAGGCGCCGCAGCCCCTGGCGCAGGCAGGCGCGGGTCTTGGCGAACTCGTCCGCCGTGAAGCGCCCCCGGCGGACGTTGTCGATCTCCTCCCGGATGAGGTCGAGCGCCCGCCGCGTGTTCGCCGGCTCCACCCCCGCGTCGACGAAGACCCATCCCGTGGCGCGGTCGGCGAAGCACCCCACCGAGTAGGCGAGGCTCTTCTCCTCCCGCACCGTCCGGAAGAGCCGCGAGTGGGAGAATCCCCCCAGAAGCGCGGCCGCGAACCCCAGCGCGTCGGCGGCGCGGCCCGCGCCCGCCGGGTCGATGCCGCTCGCGAACCCCAGGCAGAGCCGGGCCTGTCGGGCGTCGAGCCGCTCCGCGGCGCGGCGGACGGCCCCCCCGGTCCGGAACCGCGTCGCGGAACGGCCGTCGGCGGCCTCGCGTCGCGGGAAGGCGAGAGCCGCGGCCGCCCGCGCGAGAACCGCGTCGGGCGGCACCGGCCCCATCGCGTAGAGGTCGAAGGACGACTCCGCGAGCCAGCGGCGCCAGCGCCGGAAGAGCCCCGCGGGCCGGATCCGCCGGATGCCGGCGGCCGAGCCGTACGGATGCCGCCCGGCCGGGTCCGCCCCGGCCAGCATCCGCCGGCATTTCTCGTAGGCGTAGCGCTCCTTCTGCTCGATCTGGGCGGCGAGCAGCATCGCGAGGTTTTCCTTCTCGCGCGCCACGACGTCGGCCCGGAACGCCGCGCCGTCGGTCAGGGGATCGGCCAGGATCTCGCGCAGGAGGAAAAACGCCTCCCCCAGGAAATCCCTCCTCAAGGAGGAGGGCAGGAACCGTTCGCAGGGGACCTCCATCTCCCAGGCCGCCACCTGGTGGCGGCCGAACCGGTGGACCTCGACGTCGAGCGTCGTCCCGCACAGTTCTTCGAGGCGCCGCCGGATCGCGCGCTCGGTGGGGAGACTCCGCGTCCCCTGCTTCAGGACGAACGGGATCAGGGCGGTCGGCGCGGGATCACTCCCCAGGGGAGACCGCAGGAAGGCCGAGATCCAGGTCGACTTGAACCGCGGCGCCTCCCGGACGAAAAGCCGCGTTCCGTTCGGCAGGACCGCGCGACGGAAATCGCCCGAGCGCTCCCACCTCATCGGCGGAGGAAGCGCTTCTCGAGATCCTTGAGCGTGAGGGAGAACGACGTCGGCCGGCCGTGCTCGCAGCAGCCGGGAAACTCCGCCGTGACGCGCCGCGAGAGGAGGGAGCGCACCGCCTCCGCCGAGAGCGCGTCGCCGGCGCGCACCGCCGCCTGGCAGGCGACGATCCGCGTGATCTTCTCCCGCAGGTGCCCGGGGTCGCCGGCCTTTTCCTCCCCCCAGCGGTCAAGAAGCACCCGGAAGAACTCCCGCAGGCGCTTTCCGGCCAGGAGGGACGGCGTCGCGTGGACCGCGAGCGCCCCCTCGCCGAAGAGCCCCACGTCGAACCCCAGGGCCGCGAGAAGCGTCTTCGCCTCCAGGATCTGCGCCGCCTCGACCGGCGTGAACTCGAGGACCTCCGGAATCAGGAGCTGCTGGCTTTCCACCGCCGCGCGCTCGCTCTTCGACTTCAGCTCGTCGTAGAGGATCCGTTCGTGGAGCGCGTGCTGGTCGTAGATCTCGATCCCGTGCGGCATCTCGACCACGAGGAACGTCCCGTGGACCTGCAGGAACCGGATCTCCGGCTCCGGCATGAGCGCGGGATCGACCTGGACCTGGCGCTCGAACCGGGACGGGGACGTTTCCGGCGCCCCCTCGGCCGGGGGGACGGGTCGCTCCGCGCCGAACGCCGCGTGCGACTCGAACGCCCCGTGCCGCGCCGGTTCCGGCTCCGGGTAGGGGTCGCGCGCGGCGGACCCGGCGAGCGCGCGCTTCACCGCCGAGCGCACGAACGGATGCAGGCGCGACGCGTCCCGGAAGCGCACCTCGGTCTTCATCGGATGCACGTTCACGTCCACCGCGTCCGGCGGAACGGTCAGGAAGAGGAAGGCGGCCGGGTACTTCCCGCGCGGCACCAGCGTCTCGTACGCCTGGCGGATCGCCGCCGAGACGACCCGGTCGCGCACGAAGCGGCCGTTCACGAACAGCATCTGGTGCCTCGCCGTCGCGTGGTGCACCGAGGGTTTCGAGACCGCCCCCGTCACGCCGAACGCCCCCTCGGCGTGGTCCACGGAAACAAGCTCGGAAGCGACCTGCGGGCCGAAAAGGAACCGGATCCGCTCGAGGACGGACGCGGCCGGAAACGCGCGCACCGCCTGGTGGGCGTCCACCGAGAGGAAGAAGGCGACCTGGGGATAAGCCAAAGCAAAGCGATGGATCCACTCCTGGACGTGCGCCGCCTCGGTGGCGTTCGACTTCAGGAACTTCCGCCGCGCCGGCACGTTATGGAAGAGGTCCTTCACCTCGACGCGCGTCCCGGACGGGACCCCCGCCGCGCGGACCTTCCCCGCCTCGCCGCCCGCCACCTCGATCAGGTGCCCCGCGCCGGAGGCCGGGGCGCTCGAAAGGGTCAGGTTCGAGACCGATCCGATCGCCGCCAGGGCCTCCCCCCGGAACCCGAACGTCGAGACGCGAAAGAGGTCCTCGACGTCGGCGATCTTGCTCGTCGCGTGGCTCTGGACGGCCATGGCGAGGTCCGCGGCGTCCATCCCGCGGCCGTCGTCGATGACGCGGATGGTCTTGCGGCCTCCCTCCTCGATTTCCACCGTGATTCGGCTGGCGCCCGCGTCGAGGGCGTTCTCCACGAGCTCCTTCACCACCGACGCCGGCCGCTCCACCACCTCGCCGGCCGCGATCTTTTCCACCGTGGTCCGGTCGAGCAGTCTGATCTTCGGCATGAAGGCGCCGATTGTAGCCGAAGAGCGCCACCCGGACGAATGGCGCCGGAGCTCCGCTCGCGCCCCTGTCGGCGGTTCGCCTGCTCCGCGGAACGCTCCACGACCTCGCTGGCCGCGATCTTCTCGATCGTGGTCCGGGACAGAAGGCGGATCTGGGACATCGCCGGCGAATTGCAGCCAGTAGCTATACTGCCGACACGATGAAGCAGAAACTTGCCCGGATCTGCCTCACCGTGGCAATCGTGTTATCCCTTCCGACACCATTTGTATTGGGGGATCCCACCGTCTTCTTCGTCCTGTCTGGCGCGTTCGCCGGAGTGGCAGTCATCTGTGGCGCCGGTTCCGTTCGAATTGTGAGCGTGATCCTCCTCGCAATGTCTATTGCGGCGGTCGGAGTGGCACGGCTTACCTGATGGTGGTTTAGAGGACCCACCCCTTATAACAATTTTCCTGGCCCACCCACCCCCGACAGAACGCTTCGCCGGGCAAGTCCCCGGCGAAGCGGGGTTGTTTTAGTGAAAAGCAGTCACCCGGACCGTACGAACGCGACAGCGCGCGGCCAAGGGGCGGGGGTTACCCGCTGGCGATGAACTTCCCGAGCATTCGGGTCACATGGTCACAGGCATCCCAGAGGGCCCGGAAGCGTGGCTCCGCGAGGAGGCCCAGGCGATGCCCGACTTCGAGGCAGGCGGCGAGCTCGTGCGTCGAGCCGATCGCGATCTCGAAGAACCGCCGGCGCTCGGCCCGCGAGGGACGACCGAGCCCTTCGGCGATGTTGAGCGGGACCGACCCGGCCGCCCGGCGGGCCTGATCGGCAAGCCAGCCGTAGCCGCGCGGCAGATTCCGGGTCCAGATCGCGGCCTCCGTCACCAAGTCCACCGATTTCCGATATGCCCGACATCCGTGCAGATCCATTCGCGTCTCCTTTCTGGCGCCGAGGCGGCGCCTCACCCGGCTGGGGCGTCGCCGAGGCGCTTTGCGGGAGACGCGAATCAGGTTTCAGATGTCGGGGTTCGGGTTACGGAGATCGGGACACGGGTTTCGGAAAGCGGGTTCCTGGTTTCGAAACCCGATCACCCCCACCCTCCCCTCCCCCATCAAGGGGGAGGGATTCAAATAGACGACTGGCCGGGGCTCCGGAGACGTGTTCCGGAGTCGGGATCCGGGTTTCGTCCGTGAGCTATTTGTCGATCAGAGACCGGAGGACCTTCAGATTCTCGACATCGTCCTTCAGGTCTTCTTCCTTCGGCGTCTCGAGGACCATGGGAAGCCCGGCAAAGCGGGGGTCGTTCAGGATCATGCGGAACGGTTCCAGGCCCAGGAACCCCTTGCCGATGTGCTCGTGGCGGTCGACGCGGGAACCGAGATCCTTCTTGGCGTCGTTCAGGTGGAAGCACCGGACGCGCGGGATCCCGACTTCCTTGTCCAGTTCGGCCACCATCGCCTCGTACCCGTCCTTCGTGCGGAGCTCGTACCCGGCCGCGAGCAGATGACAGGTGTCGAGGCACAGGCCGATCCGGTCCGGGTCCTTCACGCGCTTCAAGATCTCCTTCATGTGAGCGAACTTGTACCCCACGTTCGAGCCTTGCCCCGCCGTCACCTCGAGGCAGAGCGTGGCGCGGAACCCTTTTCCCTTGGCTTGCACTTCGTCCAGGGCCCGGGCGATGTTGTCGAAAGCGACTTCCTCTCCCGCCCCGACGTGCGCCCCCGGGTGCATGACGACGTGGTCGAGCCCCAGCAGCTCGGCGCGCTCGAGCTCCCCCCAAAGGGCGGAAACGGAGCGCTTCCAGAGGACGGGGTTCGCGGACCCCACGTTGATGAGGTAGGAGTCGTGCGCGAAGGCGGCCTTCACGCCGTGAGCGGCAATTCCTTTTTTAAATGCCTCCGCCTCCTCGGGCGGGATCTTCCGGGCATGCCACTGGTTGGAGCTCGAGGTGAAGATCTGGAGCGCCTCCCCCCGGACCGCGGCGAGCCGCTCGACCGCCTTCTCGACGCCGCCGGCGATCGACATGTGGGCGCCGAGAAGCGGCGCGGCGGCGGCGTTTTTTTTCGGCATCGCGCGGCTAGAAATAGCGGATCAGGTCCTGGAATCCCTCGAGCTGGTCGTCGACCTTCTTCAGGCGGTCGCTCATCTTGCGCACCAGCCCCTGCAGGACCTTGTTGGCGAGCGGGAGGTCGTTGGCGAAGAGCTTGTCGAGCGTCGCCCGGTCGGCCACGAACAGGGTCGCCCGCACGGCGGCGACGGCGTTGGCGGAGCGGGGGCGCTCGTCGAGGTACGACATTTCACCCAGGATCTCACCCTGCGAGAGGCGCGCGAGGACCACCGCGCCCCCCTTCGGCTGGTCGCGCGTGATGTGGACGACACCGGCGCGGATCAGGTAGACGGTCCCGCCCGGGTCTCCCATCGAGAAGACGCGGGTCCCCTTCTCGAAGGTGCGCTCCGTGAGGACGGCGTCGACCCGCGCGAGCTCCGCGTCGTCGAGCCGGCTGAAGATGTCGACCTTCCGGAGGAACTCGACGCGCTCGGACATGGGGGACTAGCCGGAACTCTTGGCGGCCTCGAGGGTGCGGGCCACCTTCTGGATCTCGTAGACGTCGATGATGTCGCCGGGCTTCACGTCGTCGAAGTTGGCGATCCGGACGCCGCACTCCATCCCCTCCTTCACCTCGCGGACGTCGTCCTTGAAGTGCCGGAGCGACTCGAGCTTCCCCTCGTGGACGACAGTGCCGTCCCGGACGACGCGGACAAGGGCGTTCCGGCGGATGACGCCGCTCGTCACGCGGCATCCCGCGATGGCGCCGACCTTGGAGGCGTGGAAGATCTGGCGGATCTCGACGCGGCCCAGCTGCGCCTCGCGGCTTTCGGGCTCGAGCATCCCCTCCATCATCTTCTGCACGTCCTCGGTCATCTTGTAGATGATCTGGTAGGTGCGGATCTCCACCCCGTTGCCGGAGGACAGGGCCCGCGCCTTGTCCTCGGGAACGACGTGGAACCCGACGACGAGAGCCTTCGAGGCGTGCGCGAGAAGCACGTCCGACTCGCTCACGGCGCCCACCCCCTGGTGGAGCACCCGCACCTTCACCTCGTCGGTGGAAAGGTCGGCCAGGGCCTGCGCCACCACCTCGACCGACCCCTTGACGTCGGCCTTCACGATGACATTGATCTCCTTCGCCTTCTTCTGCTCGATGTGGCTGAAGAGGTTCTCGAGGGTCACGTTCTGCTTGCGGGCGATCTCCGCCTCGCGCAGCTTGTGGGCCTTCTCCCCGGCGATCTCGCGCGCCTTGTCGATGTTGTCGACCACGAACATCCGCGCGCCCGCCTCGGGGACGTCGGAAAGCCCCGTGAGCTGGACCGGCGTCGAGGGGGGCGCGACGGAAAGGCTCTTCCCGGTGTCCGTCATCATCGCGCGCACCTTGCCGTACGCCTGCCCGCAGACGATCGTGTCGCCGACCTTGAGGGTCCCGTCCTGGACGAGGACCGTCGCCACGATCCCGCGCGCTTCCGAGATCGACGCCTCGATCACCGTCCCGCGCGCCGGGGCCTTCGGGTTCGCCTTGAGGTCGAGAACCTCGGCCTCGAGGTGGATCCGCTCGAGGAGATCCGGGACCCCCTTCCCGGTGAGACCCGAGATCTCGATGAAGGCGACCTTGCCTCCCCACGACTCGGCCTGGACGCCGATCCGGGAGAGCTGCTCGGTGACCTTGCGGGCGTCGGCGCCGGGCTTGTCCATCTTGTTCACGGCGACGATGACCGGGACCTCCGCGGCCTTGGCGTGGTTCACCGCCTCCTCGGTCTGGGGCATCATGCCGTCGTCGCCGGCCACCACGAGGACGACGATGTCCGTCACGTTCGCCCCGCGCGAGCGCATCCGCGTGAAGGCGGCGTGGCCCGGCGTGTCCATGAAGGTGATCGGCCCCTGGGGGGTCTCGACCATGTAGGCGCCGATATGCTGGGTGATCCCCCCCACCTCGCCGGCGGCGACCTCGGTCTTCCGCAGGCGGTCGAGAAGCGTGGTCTTGCCGTGGTCGACGTGCCCCATCACCGTCACGACCGGCGGGCGGGGCTTCAGGTCCTTGGGGTTCGCCTTCTTGTCCGTCCCCGACAGGGCCTCTTCCTCGAGGGTCTGGCTCTCGGTGACGTCGATCGTGATCCCGAGCTTCTCCGCGATGAGACCCACCGAATAGGCGTCCAGGACCTGGTTGATGGTCGCCATGACGCCCAGGTCCATGAGCCCCTTCAGGAGGTCGCCCGTCTTGACGCCGATCACGGCCGAGAGGTTCTTGAGCGAGACCGGCGTCTGGACGGAGAAGGTCTTTCCCTTCGCGGCCTCGAGGACCCCGTCGGCCGGTTTCGCCCCCCCGCCGAAGGGACCGTGCCCGGGCGTCCGGTGGGCCGCGGCGCCGGACCCGCCCATCCCCATCCCGGGGCCGGGGGGGCTGCCGGGGCGGCGCGGCCCGCCGGGGCCGCGCTTGATGACGCGCTCAAGCTTGACGTGCTTCACCGATTGCCCGAAGTCGGGCTTTTCCTCGATGACCTTGACGGTGAAGGGGTTCTTCGCCTCCTGCGATCCGGGCGCGGCGGGGTCGGCGGGCTTCCCGTCCGCGGGCTTGGCGGCAGGGGCGCCGGCCGCCGGGATCTTGTGCCCCCGGGCCCGCAGCGAGATCTTGATCCGCTCGATCTCGACGGGGTCCAGGACCGAGGCGTGCGACTTCACCGGGATCCCGATCTGCTGGCAGATCCCGATCAGGATCTTGTTCTCGAGCCCCAGCTCCTTCGAGAGCTCGTGGAGGCGGCGCTTCATGCCGCCCAAGCTACTTCACGGTCAACTGTTTTTCAAAGAGTTTCACCGCCGCGTCGAATCGGGCCGCGTCGATCCCGCCGACGCAGGCGAGAACCGCGTTCCCCGTGCGGCGCGCGTGGCACGGGGCCCCTACCGGGGCCCGTCGGGCGAAGGCGGCGGCCAGCGCCTCCTCGAACTCGGCGGCGTCCTTTTCGGTGTCCCAGACGGACCCCCACGCGAGGACCGCCCCGCCCTGGCCGTCCTCGTACAGGGCGAACCGGTCCCCTCCCCAGCCGGCGCCGGCCCGGGCCCCCCTCACGGCGTCCTCCGTGAGGATCCGCACGGCGACGGTGACCATCCACTCGCCGAAGGTGTCTTCCTCCGTCTTCTTCCAGCCCGCGCCCAGGACCGCCGCGAGGTCGGGAAGGGCCACCGCCCGGGGCGGGTCGTCCCCGGCGAAGAATTTCTCCGGGTGCAGGATCTGCTCGCTCGACTCCGGCGGGCGGTCGAGGAGCGCGTTCACCGCCTCCCATCCCCCCCTGGCCCGGACGCGCTCGACGAACCGCTGTCCCTGGATGTACGGCATCGTCATCGGCTCGCTCAAGATGGCGGGGTATTCCGCCATCCCGAAGGAACCGACGAACTGCTGGCCCAGTTCCTCCGGGGAGAGTTTCGCCGACCCGGGATTGCGCTTCGCGTACTCCGCCATCACCGCCATCGCGTCCCCCTCCAGGATCGCGTGGTACGCGAGAACACGGTCGCTGTCGGCCGCGCGCGCGCCGTCCCGCTCGGTGATGGGCCAATGCTGGTCCTGCAGGGCGTGCTGGATCTCGTGGGCAAGGATCGGGCCGGCCATCCCGGCGAGGTCCGAGAGATGCCAGAGCCCTCCGCGGCGCGGGATGTAGATCCCGCCCACCCCCAGCGTCAGCACCTCGCGCAGCGACCGGCGCATATCGAACCCCTCGGGGACCAGGCCCAGGAGGGCGTAGACCCGGGTGGTCGCCTTCTCCTTGGCGGACGGAAGCTCGTGGTCGATCTCCTCGGCGAGGATCTTCCCCAACCCCTCCCGGTCGATCGCGCTCGCGGTGAAGTCGCGCTTGAAGGCGAGCCCGCGGATCGCGGAGACGTCGCGCCGCAGCTCCGCGATGTCGGGGGCCCCTTCAACCGTCGGGGAAAACGCCAGGAACCCGCCGGCAAGCACCCAAACGGACAGGCGGGACGGCCGCGTCATTCGCCCACCGGGACGAACGGCCCGGGCGGACGCCCGGTTCCGCCGTCCTCCTTCAGGTAGTTCGCGACGCCGTCCTTCCAGGAGAAGCTCCCCTTCGCCTGATACAGGGCGCCGTCCGTCGCGCCGATGAAAACACGGCTTCCCGTCTTGCCGGGATCAACGGGGACCGCCAGGACGTACGCGGTCTTCTCGGGGTCTTTCCCCGCACGCATGGAAAAGCGGTACCCCTTCCAGACGCCATCGGTCTCGCAAAACGGAAGGAGGAAATTCCCGCCCGCATCGACGAACCCCTGCCACCCCTTCCCGTCGAGCGACGGATACTCGCCGGTCCCGTCGCCGTCGGCGTCGAAGAGGACCAGTTTCTTCCCGACGGCCGCCGCCTCCAGCGTCGCCCGGACCCCTTTCATGACCGCCATCTCGCCGGCGGAAAGCCGCGCGTCGTCCGCCGCTCCCTCGCGCTCGAAGGCGCCGGCAAGCGGGTCGTCCGCCGCTATCCCCTCCTCCTCTGCCCGTCCCCTGGCCCTGGCGATGGCCGGCAGGACCAGGGCGGCCCCGACCCCGAGAACTCCGATATCCGTCGTCAGGTTCACCGGCAGGACGCCGAACGACTCGAGGTAGACGCCATCGGCGTCCGCCCCCATCGCTTGGGCCGATCCGAAGAGGTGCCGGGCGATCGTGTCGGCCATCGGGAGTGTCGCGGGATCCGGGAACGGGACGTCCCCCATCGCCTGCTCGAGCGCCATCTGGACCATCGGCAGGGCGCTGACAATCTGGTTGTACTGCTTGCGGAAGGAATCGGGTCCCTCCTCGTACGCCATGAACGAAGCAGGTCTCGCGACGCGTGAAAAGGCCGCCTTGAAATCGGCGGTCGCCGCGATCCCCTTCGCCGGATCGGGCGAGTCGATCCGGCGGCAGGCGGCCTTCACCGCGGTCTGCGTCATCCCCGCCACCAGCCACCCCTTGTGGATCGCGAAGGCGGGGAGGATCGGGACGTCCGGGAACGTGACCGTCGTCACGGCGGGGCCCGTCCCCATGGCGGGAAGGGTCTGGACCTTGAACCCCTTCTCTTCCGCGCCCCGCGCGAGGAGGTCCCCGACGAGGCGGCGCGCGGCTTCCTCGTCGGCGAGCTCGACGAAGAGGACGATCTCCGGGATCGGCATGACGCCGATCTGCTGCTTCAGGGCGAGACCGATCTCCCCTCCCAGGGCCGCGGGGAGGTCCCGCAGGACACCGGGCGGCAGGTCCTCGGCCATCTTCTCCCGCATCGAAAACAGGCCTGCCTCCCCCGCGCCCGCCCGGACGGCGTCCTGGACCGACCGCCAGACCTGCTTCGGATCGATCCGGCCGGCGAAAACGCTGTGCGTCCCGGCCGGGATGAACGCGAGGCTCCTGAACTCCCGCTTCGGGTTTCCGGCCATCGCGGTCAAGAGTCCCTTCTTCTCGCCGGGAGCCAGGAGCACGGTCGAACGGAGGAATCCCTTGTCCTTCACGACAAGCGACATCCCCATCGCACGGGCATTCGAGAACCCCAACCCGTCAATCATGGCGGGAGCGACGGTGCGCACCACCGGATCCGGCAGGGACTCCAGGATTTTTTCCCGGGTCCGGGCGGTGTTCAGGTAACCGTGCGCTATCGCCGCGCCCGAACGGTCGCAGCGGGCCTGCGCAGCCCGGTAGTCGGCATTCTGGACAAGGGTGGCTCCCGCCCCCCCTTTCTCGAGTCGGTCCGACCATGCCTCCAGCGCCCCTTTCGGTCCGCGGGCGAAGACAAAACGGTCGCCGTGGCGAGCCCAGCCGCTCTCTGTTGCGTCAGCGGTCTTTTCCGTCGCTCGAATCCCCTTCCAGTTCCCATGCTGGAACTCCTCGAAATTCTCCTTGCCGCTCGGTTCCGAAAGCTGGCACAACTTCCGCAGCATCGCCTCCCACCGCGGGGCGTTTCTGCACGGACCCCACGTGGCGACGGCGACAGGCCCTGTCTTGTCCGCGCCAAAAAGGGCCAGGGACACTTCCCCATCAATGCCACACAGAAGCCCAGGGAGCTCCGTCATGTTCCGCATGCAATAGGCCTCTGCGATGTCGGACGAGGTTCCTCCGGAGAGCACCTCGCGACCTATCCCGTCACCCGTCCTGGCCCACAAGGTCCGCACCATGGGCGTCAAGGTCCCCTGGAAAAAGTTCCGCACCTCCGGCTCGCGCCAGATGTCGGCGAGGGCCGTGGTCGCGAGCGCGTCCCGGGCGCGCGCGGCGTCCGGGATCGAGACGTAGAGGAGCGTGTCGGCCGGGACGATCTCGTCAAGCCGTCGCGGGGCCGGCGGCGCCCCTCTCTCCGGGGCGGCCACGCCCGCACCAAGAGCCGTCCAGAGCAACGCGACCGTCGGAAGCGTATTCAGTTTCATGCGGCGAGTGTACCAATCGTGATAGCGGGAAACGACCGCTGGAGGCCTCTGGGCACTTACGGCGCCGTTGTCCGGCTTCAGCGCCCCTTTTGGCGGTTCGCCTGTTCCGCGGGACGTTCGGCGCGCAGCAGACCCGCCGGACGCGCGCCTCACTGCGAACCGGCGGCGGCGAGGCGGAGCCTGCGAGGGCTTCTCCGGAGACGCCAGACCGCGCCTCGCCTTGCCGGTTCAGCCCCGCGGCCAGGCTCCCGCCACGGGGCGCGCGCCGCCTGGCGCCGGACTCTCCATGCCGGCCCCCCGTTTTTTATTAGTTTGGTCTGCCCCCCCACCCCCGGCGGAATCGCCTTCGGCCTCCCGGCCTTGGCTCTTTCCCCCAGGCCCCCGCCTTCCCTGTTGCTGTTGGAGGCAGGGGGCCGGTGGAAAAAAGACGGCCCGAAGGGCCGGCACTCCGCTTGGGGGTGGGCGGGGAATGAGTGTTTTCTTGTCTCGTGCGGCGGCCGGAGATCCGGCTAAGGGGCCGCAGGCGGGCTTGCGAGAGGGCCTCATGCGCAGGCCGGTGGCAGGACACCACGCGCTTCCCGTCCGCCTTGCGGACGGAAGCGAAGGCCGTCGCGCATGGGAGGGAGGAGCGGACCGGATGTCCGCGACGACCGTCCCGCGAGCAAGCCTGCCGAGAGGCCCCTGCAGTCCGCCGCGGTCACCTGCGTGAGAATCCTGACAGGCCAAAAACAGCGGGGGGCCCTTTCGGGCCCCCCGTCGCCGGATACCGCTCCGTTACGGAAAAATCCTAGTGCATCGCCCCCTTCTCGATCCGGGCCCCGGGCGGGACGGTGTCCACCGGCGCGGCAGCCTGCGCGCTCGCCCCCTCGGCGGGTGCGGCACCGTCGGCCGGCGTTCCCGCAGCCGGGGGAGGATTCGCGGCGGCAGCCTCCGCCGCGGCAGCGGCTTCCGCGGCCTTGCGGGCGGCCTCCGCCTCGTCCTTCTCCTTCTGGCGGGCCGACGCGAATTCGTAGATCGCCTTCGCCTTGTCCGGCCCCACCCCCTCGATCCGCATGAGGACGCTCTCGCCCTTTGCGACGATGTCCTTCCAGCAGCCGATCCCGTTCTCGATGAAGCGGCCGATCACCCCCTCCTCGATCCCGGGAAGGGCGGAGAGCTCCTCGCGTCCCTTCGTGGAGCGCTCGCGCATCTGCTCGCGGCTGAAGACGTCGATCTCCCAGCCGCACAGCTTCGACGCCAGGCGCACGTTCTGCCCGCGCCGGCCGATCGAGAGTGACAGCTGGTCGTCCGCCACGATCACCTCCGCGCGGCGGGTCTTGGAATAAAGGAAGATCTCGCTCACCTCGGCGGGCTTGAGGGAGTTTCCGATCAGGAGCTCCGGCGTGTCGCTCCAGCGGATGATGTCGATCTTCTCGCCGCCGAGCTCGTCCACGATGTTCTTGATGCGCGAGCCCCGGACGCCCACGCAGGCGCCCACGGCGTCGACGCGCGAATCGACCGAGTAGACGGCGATCTTCGTGCGGAAGCCGGGCTCGCGGACGATCGCCTTCACCTCGATCACGTGCTCGAGGATCTCGGGAACCTCCATCTCGAACAGGCGCTTCACGAGATCCGGGTGCGTCCGGGACAGGATCACCTGCACGGAGGGGCCGTTCTGGCGGACCTCCAGGATCAGACAGCGGATCCGGTCGCCGGCGCGGTACATCTCGCCGCGCACCTGTTCGGACCGGGGCAGGAATCCCTCGGTGCGGCCGAGGTTCACGAAGACGCTGGACCCTTCCACGCGCTGGATGGTGCCGGTGACCATCTCGCGCACGCGCTTGGCGTAGTCGCGCATGACGACGTCGCGCTCCGCCTCGCGGATCTTCTGGATGATCACCTGCTTGGCGGTCTGCGCGGCGATGCGCCCGAGGACCGTGTGGTCGACCGCGACGCCGTCCCGGGTGACCTGGATGTCGCCGGTCATCCGGTCGATCTTGCAGTCGACCTCGACCTGCTTGCCGAAGTGGCGTTTGGCGGCGGACAGGATCGCCTGCTCGATCCCGACGAAGATGAACTCCTTGTCGATGTCCTTCTCGCGATGGATCGCGTCGACGATCCGCATGATCTCGCTCATGATTCCTCCCGGTTTTTAAACACCCCGCGTCAGCGGCTTTTACGGGGGAGAAAAAAAGAAGGCGGGGCACCTGCCCCACCTGCAAGGGGAATCCTAGGAGAGCGCTGGCGCGGCGTCAACCGTTTTTGATAGGCTCTGCCTGATGGCGATGACAAGGGTCCTCGTGTGCGACGCGCTCCCCGCGGCGGCGGTCGAGAAACTCAAGAATGCAGGCCTCGAGGCCGACGTCCGGACCGGCCTCGCCCCGGAGGCCCTGGTCGCCGCGATCGGGCCCTACCACGGCGTGATCGTCCGGAGCGCCACGAAGATCACGAAGGATGTCATCGTCGCCGGGAAGAACCTGAAGGTGATCGGCCGGGCCGGCGTGGGACTCGACAACGTCGATGCGGCGGCGGCCAAGGAACGGGGGATCATGGTCGTGAACACCCCGTCGGCGACGGCGATCTCGGTCGCGGAGCTCGCGATCGGGCTCATGCTCGCCCTCGCCCGGAAGATCCCGGCCGCCCACGCGAAGACCGCGACCGGCGTCTGGGACAAGAAGAGCTTCGAGGGGATCGAGCTCGCCGGGAAGACCCTGGGCCTGGTGGGCCTAGGCTCGATCGCCAAGGAGACCGCCAAGCGCGCCCGGGCCCTCGGGATGCAGGTGATCTGCCACCGGAAGGACCCGAAGAAAGTGGACCCCGAAGCCCGCCTCTGGGAGATCGAGGTGGTGGCACTCGATGCGCTTCTCGCGCGCGCCGATTTCGTGAGCCTCCATATCCCGCTGACGGCGGACACGAAGAACCTGATCGGTGCGGCCCAGCTCGCGAAGATGAAAAAGGGGGCGTTCCTCGTCAACTGCGCCCGGGGCGGCGTCGTGGACGAGCAGGCCCTGGCCGAGGCCCTGAAGTCGGGACGCCTCGCGGGAGCCGCCGTGGATGTCTTCTCGAAGGAGCCCGTCGAGGCCGCGAATCCCCTCCTTGCGGCCCCGAACGTGATCCTGACCCCTCACGTGGGGGCCTCCACCGCCGAGGGACAGCTGCGGGCCGGGACCGAGATCGCGGACCTGGTGATCCAGCATCTCGCGAAATAACCCGCATCGGCCGCGCGGCCCGCCGATGCAGGACCCGTGACCTATGACCGAGGAATCCCCGAACATCCTGATCGCCAAGAATCCCAAGGCGTTCCACGACTACCACATCACCGCCAAGGTCGAGGCGGGACTGGTCCTGAAGGGAAGCGAGGTGAAGAGCCTCCGCAACAAGAAAGCCTCCATCGCCGAGGCGTTCGCGCGCGTCGAAAAAGGGGAAGCGTTCCTGCACCACATGACGATCCCGACCTATGAGCCGGCCGGGATCATGAACCACGAGCCGGGCCGGAAGCGCAAGCTCCTCCTCAACGCCCGCGAGATCAGGGAACTCGAGATCCACATCTCCCGCAAGGGGTTCACGATCGTCCCGCTCTCCCTCTACTTCCGGAACGGCTTCGCCAAGGTCGAGCTGGGGCTCGCCAAGGGAAAGACCCACGCCGACAAGCGCCAGTCGATCAAGAAGAAGGAAGTCGAACGGGAGATGCGCCAGAGGACCGGGGCCAGAAGACGGTTTTGACGACATAAAGGCCGAACCCCGCGGCCCGATTCCCGATCCTAGGACCCCGCGCTCCGTCACCCGATCTCCGGTACCCGCCTCCCGATCTCCGGCATTGGCCTCTTTCGCGCCACCGCAGCGCCCCCTCCGGGCGAGGCGCCGCGGTGGCGCCCAATTAAGGAGGCGCAAATGGATCTTCAAAAATGGCGGGTGTATCAGGAATCGATCGGACTCGTGTCGGAAGCAGCGGTTTGGACCCGGGAGCTTCCCCGTGGCTACGGCTGGCTCGCTGATCAGGCCCGACGGGCGACCGGATCGGTCCCGCTCAATATCGCCGAGGGGCTTGGCCGTCCCTCGCGGGCCGAGCGTCGGCGTTTCTTCGAGATCGCCATCGGCTCGGCGCACGAACTCGCCGCCAGCCTCGAAGTGGGCCATCGCCTCGGTATTCTTTCCGAGACCCGGTTCCGGGCCCTCTGGGATGTCTGCGATCACGTCACCCGGATGCTGGGCAAGCTCGTGGCGGGAGCCTTTTCGGGGGCCTGATGAAGCCGGGCCGGTCAGGACGTGAAAGGCCCGGCGACATCGGAGCGACGAGGCGGCACGGATGCCGACGAGAAGCGTCCCCCGATAAACGCGAACCGCCGATAGGGGCGCATAAGCGAAGCTTCATCACTATCCGCGGCGAGAGGCCCCCGGCGGCCGCCGAGTATCCACCCCCACCCCAACCCTCCCCCATCCAGGGGGAGGGAGACGTTCAGCTATACTGCGCCATGGCCATCGGAATCGCCGTCATCGGCGCGGGGCAGTGGGGCGCGAACCACATCCGGAACCTCGCGGCGCTTCCGGGGGCGCGTCTGGCCTGGATCTGCGACCCCGACGCCGCGCGCCTGGCGGAGATCGCCGAGCGCTTCCCGGGGCCCCGGACCGCAGCCTCGATCGACCCCCTCCTGGCGGACGCGGACACGTCCGCCGTGGTGATCGCCACACCCGCCGGGACGCATGCCGAGACGGCCCGAAAGTGCCTCGCGGCGGGCAAGCATGTCCTCATCGAAAAACCGTTCGCGCGCTCCGTCGCCGAGGCGCGGGAACTCCTCGCGCTCGCGGCGTCAAAAAAACAGGTTCTCATGGCGGGGCACACCTTCCTCTACAACGCCGCCGTGCGCTGGGCGCACGATGCCATCGCCCGCGGCGAACTGGGGGACATCCTCCACGTCTACGCGAAACGCTTGAGCCTGGGGCAGGTCCGGAGCGACGTCGACGTCCTCTGGAACCTCGCGCCGCACGACTTTTCCATCCTCGACTACCTGCTGGGGGCGGCGCCGGTGCGCGTTGCGGCCCATTGCCATTCCTTCTTCCAGAAGGGGATTTCAGACGTCGCGTTCGTCCACCTGGAGTACCCCGGCGGGCGCGGGGCGCATGTCCATGTCTCGTGGTGCGACCCCCAGAAGGTGCGCGAGATGGTCGTGGTGGGAACGCGAAAGATGCTCGTCTACGACGACGTCGCGGCCGACAAGATCCGGGTCCACGACAAGGGGATCGACCGCGCCGTCCCCCCCTACAGGGACTTCCGGGAGTTCCAGCTGATCCTGCGTCGGGGAGAGGTCGCGACGCCGAAGATCGATTTTCCCGAGCCCCTCTCGACGGAGCTTTCCCACTTCCTCGCCTGCATCGCGAGCGGCGAATCCCCCCTCACCGGCGGGGACCACATCCTGCGGGTCCTTTCCGTCCTGGAGGCGGTCGATCGCTCACGCGCGGCGGGCGGCGCGCCCGTTCCGGTCGAGGCCGTATAATCCCGGCCGTGACCGTCCTTCCTCGCGTTTCCGTCATCCTCCCGGCCGCGAACGAGGAAGGGAACCTCGGCGCGGTCCTCGACCGGTGCGCGGAGGCGTTCCGGAAGACCGGGCACCCTTACGAGCTCGTGGTGGTGGACGACGGCTCGACCGACGAGACGGCGCGGATCGCGCGGGAGCGGGCCGCGGCCGGCGGGAGCGTCCGGATCGTCTCCCACGGCGTGCGGCGCGGGATCACGCAGGCGCTCCTTTCAGGGACGCGCGCCGCGACGGGCGACGTCCTCGTCTTCATGTGCGCAGACATGCAATCGGATCCGGCCGAGGACATCCCGAAACTGCTCGCGCCCCTCGCGGGAGACGCGGACGTCGTCCTGGGGTACCGCGAGAACCGCACCGACGGCAAGGAGCTCGTCTCCGGCATCTACCACGCCCTCACGCGCTTCCTCTTCGGGACGTCGTTCCGCGACATGAACTGGATCAAGGCGTTCCGGCGCGAGGTGGTGTCGGAGATGCACCTGCGGTCCGACTGGCACCGCTACATCGCGATCCTGGCGCACACGGCCGGCTACCGGATCGTGGAGGTCCCGACCCGATGCCTCCCCCGGACCTGGGGGGTCTCGAAGTTCCGTGCGGGGCGCGTGGTCCCGGGGTTCCTGGACCTCCTCGTCGTGAAGTTCCACGCGTCGTTCCTGGATCGTCCCATGTTCTTCTTCGGGTCGATCGGCCTCTCGCTCGTGGGCGGGGCCGGGCTGATCGCGGCGTACGCCCTGGCCCGCTACGTCGCCGAGCGGTGGATCTGGCCCGTCCCGGACGGGTACAAGCCGCTGGGGATCGTCTACATGGCGTTCCTCTCCTGCCTCCTGGGGGGCCTGCTCCTCTTCTGCTTCGGCTTCCTCGCCGAGTTCCTCGCCACGATCCGGGACGAGATCCGCGCCGCGCGCGGGCGGCCCGACAAGGACGCGTGAAGCACCGTTTCCTCTTCTCCCTTCTCGTCCTCCTGCACGCCTGGCTCCTCGTGCACGACCTGACGGCGGACCCCCCCGCCGGCCTCGACGACAGCCTCGGGATCTGGACCGACGAAGGGTGGAAGACCTACGCCGCGCGCAACAAGGCGCTCTTCGGCGACTGGCAGCCGCGGGAAGGGCTCTCGCGCGGCTGGATCGACGGGTCGCCCGTGCCTACGTGGATCTGGTATGGCGCGTTCGAGGCGTTCGGCGTCTCGCGCGCGGCGGCGCGCTTTCCGAACCTCGTCTTCTCGATCGGGACCCTCTTCCTCCTCTACGCCCTCGCGCGCCGGGCCTGGGGGGAGCGCGCGGCGTTCCTGGCCGCCGCGCTCTGGGTCCTCGATTGGAACGTCCTCATGTTCGCGCGCCTCGCGCTCCAGGAGACGCAGGTCGCCTTCTGGCTGGCGGCGGGGCTTTACGGCTGGTGCCGGGCGGGGGAAGGAAACCCCGTCCGGTGGGGATGCGCGGCGGGCTTATGTCTCGCGGCGGCGTTCCTGTCGAAGGCGAGCGCGGCGGGCCCGATCGCGGGACTCGCGGCCGCCTTCCTGGCGGACGCCGCAGGCCCCGGCCGGAAAAAGGCGCTTCTCGCGGCGGCCGTCACGCTTGCCGCCGGCACCGGCGGCTTCTGCGCCCTCTCGCCGGCATCGATCCTCGACGCCTCGGGCGTCCACATGGCCGGACGCCTCGCTCCGATGGGCGACCGGACCGCCCCGCTCTCCGCCGCGATCGTCCTCGAGAACGGCTACATGACGCGGACCCTCCCCGTGTTCCTGGCGGCGCTCGGAGGGGCACTCCTGACCCTCGCGCGTTTCCGCCATGCGCACGCCGCGGAGCGCGCATCGGTGCTGTGGCTCGCCGCGACCCTCGCCATGTTCGCGGTCGTGAATTACCGCCCCGCACGCTACTTCCCGGTCCTGGCGCCCCCCCTCGCGATCCTCGCGGGATCGTTCGCGTTCCACGGCCTCGGGGCCCTGCGCGCCTCCTTCCGGGCCGCGCCGGCCCGGACGCGCGCGCTTCTCGTCCCGGCCACGCTCGCGGCGGCCTTCCTGGGGTCTTACGCGCTCCTGAAGCTCGCTCCGCCGGCGCACGGATTCCTGGCGGCGGCCGTGGCGGGAGGCCTCCTGGGGGGAGGCGGGCTCCTCTGGTTCGCGGCCCGGAGCCCCGCACATCGCTTGCAAGGGTCTCTTTGGGGGGTGATACTCGCCGGCGCGATGGGTTTCTTCGCGATTCCTTGTCTCCAGTGGGCGCGCGCGAAGGAGCACCGGCTCGCCGAATGCGGCCGGACGCTCGCGGCGGCGGTCCCCGCGAACGCCACCCTGGGCGGATACCAGGCGATCATGCTCTCCCTGGAGACCGGCGCCTACGTGGGAGACGTCGACAATCCGCCGGGCGGGACATACTCCCTGGCCGAAAAGCTCCGCCGCGTCCGGCCGGACCACCTGGCGACGACGCGGGAGGAGTTCGACGCGCTCCCGGAGGCGGTCCGGGCGTCGGCCGTCCACCTGGCCGACCTCCCGCTCATGCCCCCGTTCGCCGCCAGCGCCCTCTGGCGCGTCGACCCGGAGGCGTTCCGGTGAACATCCCCGCCGCGAAGATCATCTTCTCGGACGAGGACCGGAAGAAAATCCTTTCCGCGATCGACGAGACCCTGAAGACGGGCCAGCTCACGCTCGGCCCCCGGACGAAGGAGTTCGAGGAGAAATTCGCCCGGCTGGTGGACGTCCCCCACGCGGTCGCCGTCTCGAGCGGCACGTCGGCCCTGGAGATCATCCTGCGCGCCTACGGCGTCGCCGGGAAGGAGGTCGTGGTTCCCGCCGACACCTTCTTCGCCACGGCCGCGGCGGTCGTCCACGCCGGCGCGCGGCCGCGCTTCGTCGACATCGAGCCGGAGACGCTCGGGATCGACCCGGCGCGGCTCGAAAACGCCATCCGCCCCGGGACCGCCGGCGTCATCCTCGTCCATATCGGCGGCTGGATCTCGAAGCATGTCGACCGGATCCGCGAGATCTGCCGCGCCCGGAACCTCTTCCTCGTCGAGGACGCGGCCCACGCCCACGGAAGCCGGGCCGCCGCGGGGATGGCGGGCTCGCTCGGGGACGCCGCCGCCTTCTCCTTCTATCCCACCAAGGTGATCACGAGCGGCGAGGGAGGGATGATCACGACGCGCGACCCCCGGATCGACGCGGAGGCCCGGCGCTACCGCGACCAGGGGAAGGAGTCGTTCAACTCGAACTTCCACACGCACCTCGGGAACAACTGGCGCCTCTCGGAGCTCCATGCCGCGGTCGGCGTGACCCACCTGGCGCGCCTCGCCGAATGGATCGACGACCGGATCCGCGTGGCCCGGATCTACGACACGCTTCTCGCCGGAGACGCGCGGCTCGTTCCGCTTCCGTTCCCGGAAAAGGGGCGGACCAACTACTACAAGTACATCGTGAGGCTCGCCAACACCCCGCCCGGGTTCGACCGCAAGACCTTCAAGAAGGCCGTCCGGGAGCGCTTCTCGGTGGGCCTCGCGGGGGAGGTGTACGAGGTCCCCTGCCACCAGCAGCCGGTCTTCGCGGCCTGGCGCGAGGGGGCCTGCCCCGTCGCCGAGCGGTTCTGCGCCGAACACCTGTGCCTCCCGATCTATCCCGGCATGACCGAGGCGGAGGTGACGCATGTCGTCAGGGCCCTCCAGCAGACGCTCCAGCAGCCATGAAGATCGCGGTCACCGGCGGGTCGGGATTCATCGGCTCCCATGTCGTCGACCATTGCCGCGCCGTCGGCCATGACGTCGTGGTGATCGACCACCGCGTCCGCCCCCACCGGGAGGACGTGGAGTTCCGCGATGTCGACCTCCTGCATTTCGAGTCGGTCCTCGACGCCACGAAGGGGTGCCAGGCCGTGTTCCACCTTGCCGCCGTCTCGAACGTCAATATCGCCTTCGAGCAGCCGGTCTACACGATGGAGCTCAACACCCTCGGGACCGCGCGCATCCTCGAGGCCGCCCGCAAGAACGGCATCGGCCGCGTGGTTTTCGCCAGCACCGTCTGGGTCTACTCGGGATGCACCGGCGAGAAGGTGGACGAGAGCGTCCCCTTCCATCTTTCCGGGGCCGGCCACATCTACACCTCCAGCAAGATCGCCGCCGAGATGGTCTGCCACGACTACGCGAAGCTCTACAGGCAGGGTTTCACGATCCTCCGCTACGGGATCCCGTACGGCCCCCGGATGCGCGACGAGCTCCTGATCCCGATCTTCATCCGGAAGGCCCTGAAGGGGGAACCGCTCACCATCTCGGGCGACGGATCGCAGTACCGGAACTTCATCTACATCGACGACCTGGCCCGGGCGAACCTCCTGGCGCTCGGACCCGCCGCCGCCGGAAAGACCTACAACCTCGAGGGGACGACGCGGATCACCGTGAAGCAGGTGGCCGAGGCGGTCCGGAAGATCCTCGGTGAATCCGGGATCAGTGTCCGGATCGAGAGCGTCCCGGCGCGGCCCGGCGACTACGGCGGCAAGGAAGTGGATGCGTCGCTTGCCGCGCGCGAACTCGGCTGGAAACCTTCCGTCCCCTTCGAGGAAGGGATGCGCCGCACCATCGCGTGGTACCGGCAGAAGCTCGCGGCCGCCCCGAAAGGCTGACCCCCGCTCATGAAAATCTGCATCCTGGCGCACGTCTTCCCGGCGCGGCCGGGAGACATCCCCGGGATCTTCGTCCGGGAACTCGCGAGAAACCTCGCCGCGAGGGGGCATGCCGTCCATGTCGTGACGCCCCGGGTCGAAGGGGCCCCGGACGGGGAGTCGGCGGACGGCATCCACGTCCACCGGTTCCGGCACCGGGGGCGGTTTCCGTCGCGCCTCGGGGCGCTGAAGCGGATCCCCTGGGGGACGTTTGCCTCCTTCCTCGCCTCGTGGACGCGGGAGACCGTCCGCGTCGTCCGTGCCCACGAGATCGACATCCTCCACGCCTACTGGGTCGCCCCGGCGGGGTTCGTGGGGGTCCTCGCGGGCCTCGCGACGGGTCGCCCGACCGTCGCGACCGCGGCCGGCTCCGACATCAACGTCCTCCCGGAGAGCCCCCCCTACCGCCCCGTGATCCGCTGGACCCTCTCGCGTCTCGACGGCCTGATCGCGCTGGGATCCGCGATGCGCGCGCGGACGGTGATGCTCGGGATGTCCGGAAACCGCACGCACATGATCCCCGAGGACGCCGGGATCGACCCGGCCTTCCGCGTGGCGTCCCGGCCGTCTGTCGACCGGGTCCGGCTCCTCTTCGTGGGGCGCCTCGCGGCGCCCAAGCGGCTCGACACGGTCATCGCGGCCATGCCGGCGATCCTCGCGCGCCGGCCCGACGCGCGGCTCCGGATCGTGGGGGACGGCGAGGACCGGCCGTCCCTCGAGGCGCGGGTCCGCGGCCTCGGGATCGGCCATGCCGTCGAGTTCGCCGGCGCGTGCGCGCACGAGGACCTGCCGCGCCATTTCGCCGAGGGTGACCTCTTCGTCTACCCCACTGAAAACGAAGGACTCCCCACGGCGATCGCCGAGGCGATGACATCGGGGCTCCCCGTGATCGCGAGCCCCGTCGGCGGGATCCCCGATCAGATCCGGAACGGCATCACCGGGCTCTGGGCCCCGTTCGACGATCCGGACGCCTGGAGCGCGGCGATCCTCCGGCTCATCGGGAATCCCGCCGAACGGACGCGTCTCGGCGCGAACGCCCAGGCGTTCGCCGGGCGGGAATTCTCCACGGACCGGATCGCGGAGCGCGTCGAGGCGGCCTACCGGGCGGCCTTCGAACGGTCGACCTCCGCCCGACGGACCTGATCCTCGAGAAGCGCCACCTTCTGCGCGAGGTTCTTCACCTGGACGGTCAGGACCGAGATCCGGACGGCGTACTGCAGGCAGATCAGCACGAGAAACAGGACCCCGAAAAAGAAAAGGGTCGGCGGCGGGTTCGTGGAGCCGATGAGCCCGGAAAGCCCGGCCAGGAGCTCGTCCCAGACCGAAAGCACCAGGACCGCGAGTCCCGTCAGCATCCAGAGCCAGGAATATTCCTCGCGGAGCTTCCGGCGGCGGATCAGCTCGAAGATGAGCGCCACCAGCCCCAGGGCCAGCGCCACCGCGACCGCCTTCTGGCGCACCGTGAGGCCGTTCACCGGGAGGCCTCGCGGAACGGGCTTCCGGACTCCGGGTTTCGGGCCCCTGACTCCGGGCCCCGGGCGCCGGGATTCCGGAACGGATCCGGCTCCCCCAGATGCGCGTGGCTCTCCCGGAAGACCGTCGCCAGGATCGAGACGCACACCTTGAAGACGTAATAGATCCGGTGGCCGATGCCGGCGTGCATGGAGCGGCCCGTGCGGCGGGGGTGCATCCGGACGGGGCGTTCCACGATCCTGAAGCGCGCCTTCTGGAGCGTGATCATCATGTCGGTGTCCGGGTAGTCGTGCGGGAAGACATCCCGCGCGCAGAAGGCGACCGCCGCGCGGGCGAGACACTTGTACCCGGAGGTGGGGTCCGTGATGACGCGCCGCGTCAGGACCCGGTACACACCCCGGAAGAAAAGGATCCCGGCGCGCCGCAGGGGATCGATGGCGAAGGCGGGGTCCGCAAGGAACCGCGATCCGACACTGATGTCCGCGGCGCCTTCCGTCACCGCCGAGACCAGGACCGGAATATCCCGCGCGTCGTGCTGGCCGTCGGCGTCGATCGTGACGACCCAGTCGTATCCGTGCGCGAGGGCGAACTTGAATCCCGTCTGGAGCGCCGCCCCGTAGCCGAGCCAGAAGGGGTGCGTGAGGACGCGCGCCCCGGCCGCCGCCGCGGCCAGGCCTGTCCCGTCGGTCGACCCGTCGTCGACGACGACGACGTCAAGACCCGGAACGGCCGCGTCGATCCGGGCCAGGGTCTCCGGGATCGACGACGCCTCGTTCCGGGCCGGGACCACCGCCACCCCCCGCCCTGGCGCGTTCACCCCCCCAGTATACTCCTCACCGATGACGGACCCCGACCGGACCTTTCCGGGGACCTGGCGGATCCCGGCAGGCGTCCTGCTTGCCCTGGGTCTCGCCCTGCGGATCCACACCCTCGACGCCGGTTTCTGGCACGACGAGCTCGTCACCTTCTCGATGCATGCCCGGGTTCCCTTCAGCGCGATCCCCGTCCTGAACGTGGACGGCGGGGACCACATGCTGACGCATCTCCTGTACCACGTCTCCCGATCGGTCTTCGGACCCCATGAATGGGCCGCCCGCCTTCCCGACCTGGCGGCCGGCATGCTTTTCCTGTTCCTGATCGGCCGTTTCGCCTGGCGGATTTCCGAAAACCGCCTTGTCGCCCTCGCGGCCCTGGCGATCGCGGCGACCTCTCCCGTCCACGTGCAGCATTCCCAGTTCGCCAGGGGTTACGGCCTCCAGGTCCTGCTGGCGCTGTGGCTCCTCTGGATCGTATGGAGATCCCTGGAGGAACCGTCGTGGCGGCGGGGCTGGGCCGAGGGTGCGGCCGGGATCCTCGCGTTCTGCGGGACCTACAACAATCTCACGTGGGCGCTCTATGTCGCGGGCCTTGCAGTCTCCGCGGGGGCTTTCGGTCTCGTCCCCGCGGGGGCAGGACCGCCTCTCCTGCGGACCCGCGCCCGCCGGATCTGCACGGCCCTGGGCACGGGAGGAGCCCTGGCATTCGCCGCCTCGCTGCCAGTCCTCGCGCAGACCGTGCAGACGGCAGCCGCGGTGCAGGGGGAGGCAGACCGCTGGGAACGGCTCGTTTCCACCTACAGCGACTTCGGGGAGGTCGCCATGATGGGATTTCCCCCCTGGGCCCTTGCCGCCCTCCTGCCGGCCCTGGTTTTCCTCCGGAGAGAGCGTCCCCGGCTTCTCGTCCTGCTGGCGGGCCCGGTCCTCGTGCCGCCTCTTGCCCTCGCGGCCCTGGGAATGGGCGGGTCGGGCCGTCATCTCCTGTTCCTCTATCCGCCCCTGGTCGTCCTCCTGGCGCGAAGCCTCTTCTGGCTGGCCTGCCGGGCGGCCGGTCCCTTTCCCTCCGTCAGACCCGCCGTCGTCCTGGGCGCGGCGGCCTGTCTCCTGACGGGAATCCAGATCGCCTACCTGGAAACGGCCTATTATTCCAGGTGGCGGAGCAACGATCTGAAGATCGTCCGCCGGGAAGTCCAGGCCCGTCTGGGACCTCACGACCTCCTGATCATCAATGGCCCGGACTCCTATTTCCTGCTGGGGTATTACCTCGGCGGGGAGATCGAGCACCGGATGATGGACATCATCCGCGACCGGAGGCTGGATTCCGTCTGGTACGCGACCCGGACGCTCACGGAATCGACGGGGGAACACGTGGTGAGGCCCAACTGGATCCCCCCGAATGGCATCCCGATCCCGGAAGCCCTGGAGATCGGTCCCGTGCCCTACTCGGGGGACACGCCTTTCGTTTCCGTATCCCCTGACAACGTGCGACTCGTCTGCGACTGGGGAATCGTCCGCCTGTACCGCCTCCTTCCCGAGCGGATCGACCGTGTCGGGTATGGCGTCGACGGCTCCGACCGCGAGGCGGCGCTCTTCCCCGCGGAGGGCCCGGACGGCTCCCTCGTCCCGGACCCCCGACGCCGCATGGAAGGGCACGCCTCCCTGCGGCTCCGCAGCCCGAAGGACCGGATCGAATACACGATTCCCCCCTTCCTCCAGGTGGACGCGGGGCCGCAGGACTGGTGGATGACTCTCGCCGCCGTCAGCCGCCGGGACCTCCTGGATCTCCGCTTCCATCGGGATGCGGACGGCCGCTGGAGCGGCCTGGACGGATTTCGCGTCAACAGCGTGACGGGCCCTCTCAACCATTTCAGCTGGGAGCCCAGGACCCAGCACATCCTGAACCCGGACTGGATACCTTCCTGCTGGCTCGTCCCCCTCCCCTCCGGAAGACTGACTCTCGCCGAAACCGTCACCGGACGGGAAGAAGGCTGGTTTGACGGGATCCAGTCGTATGTCGTCCGCTTCCGGGGAACCGGAGCGCCCGGTCCCTCGCGGGAGATCCGCGAATGACCCGCCTTCTCCGGCTTCTTTCCGGATTCCTGCTTCTCTCGGGGCTCGCCCTCCGCCTCCACACGCTCGACACGGGATTCTGGTTCGACGAGCTCCTGACCTTCACGCTCCACGCGCGGGTTCCCTTCCACGCGATACCGGTCCTGAACGTCGACGGAGGGGACCACATGCTCCTCCACTACCTGTATCACGCGACGCGCGCCGTCTTCGGGCCGCACGAATGGGCGGCGCGCCTTCCCGACTTCCTGGCCGGGATGGCGTTCCTCGCCCTTGTCGGGCGGTTCGTCCTCGCCGCCACGGGCGACCGGGCCACGGCGCTCCTCGCCCTGGGGTTTGTCGCCACCTGCCCCACGCACGTCCTGTATTCGCAATACGCCCGCGGTTACGGGCTCCAGATGCTCTTCGCGCTCGGCCTCCTCCGGATCTCCTGGAAGGCGCTCGAGGAGCCCGGCTGGCGCCGGGGGCAGGCCGAGGCCGCGGCGGGAGTTCTCGCCTTCTCGGGGATCTACAACAACCTCACCTGGGCGCTCTTCGTCGCGGGGATGCTCGTGGCCACGGCCGCGTGGGGATGGCTTCCGGGGATCCGGCGCCCCTCCGACGAGACGCGCCGGGCGCGCGGGCTTTTCCTGGCGTTCGCCGCGGCCGCCGCCGCCGCCTATGCGGCCTACCAGCCGGTCCTGCCGCAGACCCTGCACGAGGCGACCGTCCAGCAGATGGAACGGGCGACCCGCTGGGAAAGGCTCTCCGCCACCTATGCCGAATTCGCCGGGATCGTCACGCGCGGGTTCACGCCCTGGATCCTCCTTTTCGCGCTACCGGGCTTTGTCGCCCTCAACCGCGAGCGCCCAAAGCTCTTCTTCCTGTTCCTGGGCCCCCTCCTCGTCCCGCCGATCGTCCTCCTGGCGACGCACCGCGGGGCCCCCGGCCGACATCTCCTGTTCCTGTACCCGGTCCTCGTCGCCGCGCTCTGCCATGGCGTCCTGGTTTCCGCCGGATGGCTCCGGGACCGGATCGCCTCCCGACCGGATCCCGGATTCCGCGCGCGGTGGGCCGGGATCCTCCTCGTCCCGGTCGCGGCCCTGCACGTCGCGTGCCTCCAGACCGATTACTACTCGCAATGGCGGATGAACGACCTCCGGATCGTCCGCGACGCGGTGCGCGACCGCGTGGGCCCCCACGACCTCCTCGTCATCAACATCCCGGATTCCTACGGGCTCCTGGGCTACTACCTCGGGGACGAGATCGAGGACAGGATGCTCGCCATCATCCGCGACCGGAAGCTCACGGGGATCTGGTACGCTGAAAAGCGGCGCGACGCGCGGCCCGAGCAGGAACGGATCCTGTTCCCGGACCGTCTCGGCCTTGGCGGCGTCCCGGCACCGGAAGGGCTCTCCGTCGGGCGGCTCTTCAACTATGTCCCTATCGGCGTCAACCGGAAGGACCAGGCAGTCGTTCCCGTCCCGTTCGGAGCGGCCCGCTGCATGGCCGATTTCGGCGCGATCCGCCTTTACCGGATCGTGCCAACCCGGATCGAGCGCCTCGACTACGGCGCCGCAGGCGGAGACCGTGAGGCGTCGCTCGCGCCGCGCGGCGACCTGGGTGGAGGGATCGCCCCGGACCGCGGGCGGGTCCTCGAGGGGACCGCCTCGATCCGGCTCGACGGCGCCGGCCTGACTCCCCGGTATTTCCTGCCTCCGGAGATTCCCGTCTCCGCGCCCGAAGGAGCCTGGTGGCTCGCGATGGGGGCCGTGAGTCGCCGGGACAAGGTCGACCTCATGGTCCACGCCGTCCGGCCGGGAGCGGAGCCGGAGGCGTTCCGGCGGTTCCGCGCCAACAATTGCGTCGGTCCCCGGAACCACCTCTTCGGCGACGCGAAGACCTGGGAGATCCTGCGGCCGGACTGGATCCCCGCCTGCTGGATCGGCCTGCCCCCCTCGGGCCCCTTCGCGCTGCGGGAGATCGTGTCCGGAAGCGGCCCTGGCTGGATCGACGGGATCCAGTCGTACATCATCCACTTCGGGAAGACCGGCGGCGGAAAGGAATGATCACCGCCGCATGAGGACGATCCCGTCCTCGCGCGCCTCGACCGAGAACCCCAGGGACAGAAGCCCCTTCTCCAGATCCTCGTAGGAAAGCCCCATGTAGGCGTTCTCCCGGGTCGTGTCGAAGACGGCCGTCCGCGCGTCTGCCGGGACCCTGTCCGGGGAGTGCAGGAGCCAGGCCCGCTCCCGGTCCGCCAGATGCGGCAAGAAATAATGTGCCGCAACGACGTGCTCGCCGGCCGCGATCCGGTCCAGGATCCGCCGCGCCGCCGCCTCGTGCGCGCCGCAGGTATACGACGAGGCGTGGAAGTAGGGCTCCCGGAACGGCGCCAGTTTCCAGTCCCGTGACCAGAACTGGACCGACCAGGGGGCCGCCCCGAAAAGGACGCTCGCCGCGATGGACCCGCCCAGGACCGCCCCCAGCCAGGCCCCGCGCGCCGCCCCGGATTGCCCCGCCGCCAGGGCCGCCCCTCCCGCGAGGGCCGGAAGCAGGGGAACCGTGTAGTAGAGGAAGATCGAATAGAAGGCGTAGTCCCGCCCGATGAAGAGAAGGCCGAAATACGGCAGGTAGAGAAGCGCCCACCGCCCCGCCGCCAGCGGCAGGAACGCCAGGGGGAAGAAAAAGAGGACGGCATTTCCCCACCGGGACGGATCCGTCGCCATCCGCCAGACGACATCGGGCCTGGTGAAGAGCCCGGCGGCCACGTCCGGGAAGGAGTCCCCCAGATGCGAGAAGAGCCGCATCTGCCACCACTCGTCCCTGGAGGAGAGGGCCGGCATCAGGATCTGCGTCACGACGAGGAAGTAAGCCAGCGCGGCGGCTGAAAACGCGATCCCGTGCCGGCGCGTGTCCGGACGCGCGGCGGCGTAGAGCCCGAGAAGCACCCCCATGAGCGCGACGTCCTCCCGGACGAGGAGCGCCGCCCCGCCCCACAGCCACAGGCCGCGTGGACGCCCCCGGAAGGCCGCCAGCGCCGCGAGCCCCAAAAGGGGCGCGGCCAGCGACAGGGCATGGAACTCCCAGAGGCTGGCGTACTGGACGGTGGGGTACAGGAGATAGGCGACGGGCGGAACGAGCGCCCCCCATACGGGTCCCAGGATCGCGAGCGAGATCCGCCAGACCGGGACCGCCCCGAGCGCGACGCAGATCGTCCCGAGCGCCACGACCGTCGCCGGATGCGGCAGGAGACGGTAAAGCGCCGCCGCCGGGTAGTAGGCGAGACATGCGTGGTACGGGAGATAGGAGGCGTTCAGGTCCGGATCCCCCATCCCCTCCGCGTTGATGCTGGAGACGGGACCCTGGCCGAAGGCGATGTTCCGGATCGTCTGCACCTCGACCGCCGTATCGAAAAACTTCCGGAAGGTGGAGAGGCTCCGGACCGCCATCGCGGCATAGAGACCCGCGGCCGCGAGCCACAGGAGGAGAAAGGTCCGTTTCAGGACGCGCGGATCGGCGGGACGCTCGAGGCGGCCCCTCCCGAGCCATCCCCCCGCGAGCGCCGCCCCGAAAGCACCCAGGACGCACGCCAGGTAGAAGGGGATGTACGCGGAAAGATCGTCCGAGGGGAGCATCTTAGAGCCTATCCGGATAATAGGATCTGGCGCGGCGCGAGGAATCGCCGCCGATGGCCAGGCGCGGCGAGGAGGCAACCCTGAAAGAACGGGTTTCCGACGAGCCGCAACGCTGCCACGCGGCGGCGAGGCCCGCGCCCCTCCGGGTTGCGGCGGGGCCGGCCCGTCTGCGGCGTCGCTCCTCTTCACCGTATTTCCCCTCAATACGCTTCATCGTCGCTCCTTGCATCCGGATCGGCCGCGCCCGCAACGCGCCGAGCCCTATTATCCGGATAGGCTCTTGGGATTATTCCCGGGACCGCTCAAGCAGGAAAAGCCCCTTTTCCCGCTCCCGGACCCTGTAGGCGGAAAGGAGCGGGCGCAGCCCCGCCTCGCTTCCCGTGTAGACGATGTACGGATAAAGCGGCGCGTACCGCGCGACGTCGAACGCCTCGACCGTGAGCGCGTCCGACTTGTAACGGGGATCCCGGTAGCGCAGGTACCCGTTCCAGGGGCCACGGACGACATCGGTGAGATGGGGAGAGACCCCTCCCTTCCGGACGTGATAGTGCCCGACCAGCTTCGAACTGAAATCGTGGATGCGGCTGCCGCGGGATGCCTCGTCCAGCGTCTCGTACAGGGGGAACACCGGTTGATCCGGCGGGATCCGGTCCAGGAACGCGATGTATTCATCCACGGACTTCTCGAGCCGGAGCAGATTCAGTCCCACGTAGGCGTTCCAGGAAACGGCGCCGAGGGCGACCGCCGCCAGGAACATCCCGCGCGGCCGCGCCAGGAGCGGCAGGCCCAGGAAAAGGGACAGGAAGACGAGCCGCGTTCCCGTCATGTGGTAATGGCCGTGAGCGGGAAGGAACAGGACGAGCATTCCCAGGACGACAAGCGCCAGTGTCAGGGACCGGTCGCGCCCCTCGCGGAAAATGCCGGTCGCCGCAAGCGCCAGACAGGCCGCGACGGTCGGGATCTGGGTCAGAAGGTCACCCCAAAAACCGAACCCGCCAAACGGGAAGGCGAGCCGATGGTAGACCGCCGCCCGATGTGTCCATCCGAAATCGCCCGCCAGGGCCGGCATCTCCCCCAATTCACGCACGAATGCCGCGAAGAAGGCGGCCGGAAGGATGCCGCACAGGAAGGTCTCCGCCAGGAACCGGCGCCGCGACGCATGGCAGGCCGAGAGCACGCCCTGGCAGAGGATCCCCGCGGCGAAGACCGCGAAATGGTGGAAGTAAAGCGCGAGCATCCCGAGCGCCAGGAGGACGGTCCGCCGGATGCCCGGGGCGCCCGACGTCCGGAACCAGTAGCCCAGGACGACCATGAGCGTCAGCAGGCCGAACAGGGTGTGGTAATTCCCCCCCAGGACGGTATTGCTGACGGAAAAGGCGCTCGCGAAGAGGACCTTCTCGTCGTTCTCGCCGGGAAACGACCGGATCCAGTAGAGCGCGCAGGCCGGCAGCAGCATGAAATGGAGGGTCAGGACGCATTTTGTGGCGGTCTCCCAGTCCGCGAGCGACCCGAAAAGGAGGGAGAGGCCGCTTGTGAGCATGTAGGGAGACGGGAACCAGCGGCACTCGAGATACCGGTCGAGCCCGGTCTCCTGCAGGCGGACGAGTCCTTCGAGGATGACATAGTGGGCGGGGAGATCCGTCCCCACCGGATGCGCCATGTACCACACGAAAGCGACCTGACAGACGGCGATTCCCCAGGCGAGACGTCGGGCAAAGGACCCGGCCGTCATGGCGCGCCTCCGTCCCGGCCGGCGGCCAGCGCCGCGAGCGCCGCCCCCACCGCGCGTTCCGGACCGATCCCCTCCAGGCAGCGCGCCCCCTTGTCGGGGCAGGTCCGGCAGAGATCATTCCGGCAGTTCCCGTCGCGCAGGAGGACACGCGCCCGGGAAGAAAGCGGTCGCCAGTGCGTCATGTGGACCCCGCCGGAAAAGGAGACCGTCGGCGTCCCCAGGGCGTCCGCCAGGTGCAGCGGACCGGAGTTGTTGGCAACGACGAGCGCGCACCGCCCGAACAGGGCCGCCAGTTCCTCGCAGGAGGTCTTCCCCGCCAGATTCGCCGTGGCGGGGGGCGTCGCCCGCGCGGCAAGATCCTCCTCGCCGGACGCGCCGACCACGACGACGGAATACCCGCGCTCCTGCAGGACACGAGCCAACGCGTGAAAGCGGTCCGCCGGCCAGCGCTTGTCGACCCTGGCGAGGTCGTCCCGGCCTCCGGGGGCGAGCGCGACGAGCGGACGATCCCCGGTGATTCCGGCCCCGGCCAGCAGATCCCCGGCCCGCGCGCGCGCGGCGGCGGAGACCGGCGGAGGCGTCTCGCGCCACGGGATCCCCAGCGCCTCCGCCAGGCGCCGGAGATTCTCGGCGTGGTGGGCGTTCCGGTAGTCGGCCGGAACGCGCGTCCCGAACCAGGCCCCGCGCAGCGGACAATCGAACCCCGCCGTCCGGCGGGCACCCGACAGGAATGAGAAGACGGCCGACTGGACCGTGTGATCAAGCCGCAGGTCGACGGCGAGATCGAACCTTCCCCGGCGGGCCTCCTGCAGGCGGCCCCACAGTCCGCCCGGCCGGAGTTCCAGAAAGGCGTCCGCCAGGCCCGCCGACCGGAACCACTCCCCCGTCGGCGCCGTGGTGGCGAGCGTGAGGCGGCACCCGGGCCAGACTGCCCGCGCCCCCGCCAGGAAAGGGAGCGCCAGGACCGAATCGCCGAGGCCATGCCCGTACGCCAGGACGAGAAGTCTCTCCGGGCGGGAAAGCGGGACCATCCCGTCATTGTATGCGGGGGGGGTCCGCGCCGCGGCCTGTCGGTCCCGGCGACCTGGCGTTAACATCGCGCGACCGATGAGCGCTCCTGCGCCGGATTCCGTGGCGGCGAACCGCCGGTTCTACCTCCCGTTCTTCGCCGGGAGGTCCCTCGCGTGCGACGCAGGATGCGGGGATGGCGTCTTCCTGCGGCTCCTGCGGGAAAAGGGGATCGCCGCCGAAGGGATCGAGCCGCGGGAGGAGCTCGCCCGCGCGTGCCGCGACGCCGGGTTCACCTGCCACACGGGGACGGCCGCGGCGGTCCTGGGCCCGATGCCGGGACGTTTCGACGCGCTGATGCTCTCCCACGTGATCGAACACGTCGGCCCCGACGGCGCCCGGGAGATCGTCGAGGCGGCCCGGACGGCCCTGAAACCCGGCGGGATCCTCGTGATCGCAACCCCCAATCCGGCGGACGACGACGTCCTGCGCCGCGACTTCTGGGACGACCCCACGCACGTGCGCCCCTACACCCTGGCCGCGCTCGACGAGCTGGTCCGTGAAAGCGGCTTCTCGGTCCGCTCCGCGGGCGTGCACCCCCGCACCGCCCTGGATGACCTTTCGCCCCTGAAGAAACGGGCGTCCGGCGTCCGCCTGGCCGTGGCGCGCGCGTTCGGAGGTCCGCCCCGCTGCCTGGGGGACCTGTATCTCGTCGCCGGGAAACCCGCGTGAGGATCCTGATCGTCACCGGATACGGAGGCCATATCGACCTCCAGCCTCCGGCGATGGGGAACGCCTTCCGCCGGATGGGGTACGACGTCGACTTCTTCGCGTATCAATCGGGCGTCCAGATCCGCCGCCCCTACCAGCGGTACGACTGGTTCAGCCTGGCCGCGTTCTGCCCCCCCGCCAATTGGATTCTCAACAAGGCGCTCGTCGCGCGGTGCCGGAAGACCCGGCCGGATGTCGTCCTCGTGGGAAAGGGAGAGACCCTCCTCCCCGGAACCATCACGAAAATCAAGGAGTTCGGCGTGACGGCGGTCCATTTCTCGAGCGACGACCCCCTGGGACGCCACCATGCGGCGAACCGCATCCGGAATCTCGGTGAATACGATCTCGTCTTCACCTGGGACCGGGGACCGGCGCGCGACATGCGGGGGATGGGGCTTCCCGCCTTCTACCTGCCGCTCTCGGCCCCGGAGGTGTTCACGCCCGCGCCGGACGTCCCGCGCGACCTGCCGCTTACCTTCATCGGACAATACAGCGCCAAGCGGGAAGAGGCCCTGAAACCGCTCGTCGGGCTGGGACTCGCGGTCTGGGGGAACGGCTGGCACGCCTGCCGGAGCCGGCGCCTGCGGCGCGCGCACCGCAAGGAATTCTCGCGCGAGGCGCGGCTCGTCGAGCTCTACCGCCGCAGCGTCGTCACGGTGAACCCTCATGACATCCAGGTGTTCGAGTGCACCAACTTCCGGGCATTCGAGGCGCTGGCGTGCGGCACGCTCCCGCTCACGGAACACAACGACGAGATCCGGAACCTCTTCGAGATCGATCACGAGATCGTCACCTACCGGTCGATCGACGACCTCGCCGGAAAGGCGCGCCACTACACGGCCCATCCGGAAGAGGCCCTGGCGGTCGCGGAACGGGGCCGCGCCCGCGTCGACCGGGAGCACCGGATGTTCCACCGGATGGCCGCGATCGACCGGATCGTGCGGGCCGGGAGATTCGACCCGGCGATGCCGCTCCAGGCGGATCCTCCACCCCGGCCCGGCGCCGGGTAGAATCCTTCCGGACCCTCCCATGATCGCCCCCCTCCGACATCGCGGCGCGGAAAAACCCTCGATCCTTCTCGTCTTCCCGTCCAACAACGTCACGGTGAACTGTCGGGAATGCAGCCCCGAGGACGCCGTCATGAAGGTGGTGCCGATCGGGGTGATCGCACTCGCCGCCTATCTCGAGGCGCGCGGCGTCGGGGTCGAGATCCTCGACTGCCGCTTCTACACCCCCGCGGAGGCGATGGCGAAACTGGACGCGGCGATCCCCCGGCACCGCTTCTTCGGGATCTCCGCCATGACCTCGCAGGTGAAGCACGCCCTCCAGATCAGTGACCGGATCAGGACGTTCGCTCCGTCCGCGATCACCATCTGGGGCGGGGTCCATGCCACGCTCTTCCCGGAGGAGACCTGCAGGGACCCCGCCGTCGACTATGTCTTCAAGGGAGAGGCGGAAAAGGGCCTGCACGATCTGATCACGCTTCTGCACGAGGGCCCTCCGGCCCCCGACACCCTTTCCCGGATCGAGGGGCTCTGCTACAAGGAGCCGGACGGGACGGTGCGTGTCAACGCCGAGGGGCCGCCGCCCGAGATGGACGACCTCCCCCTTCCCGCCTATCACCTCCTCGAGATCGAGAAGTACGTGGGCCGCCGGACGATGGACGGCCGCCCGATGCGCGGGCTCGACATCCTCACAAGCCGCGGTTGCCCCTACCGGTGCGCCTTCTGCGTGGTCCCGTTCCTCTCCAACCGCAAGTGGCGCTCGCTCTCGGTCGAGCGGGTCCTGGCCGACATCGAGACGCTCGTCTCGCGCCACGACCTCTCGTACCTCTGGTTCATGGACGACTACTTCTTCGGCAACAAGCGGTGGGTGAACGGCGTCGTGGACGGGATCCTGGCGCGCGCGCGAAAATTCGTCTGGGAGGCGAACGTCCGGGCCGACAACTTCCGCGACACGTTCGTGAACGACGGGCTCCTGGCCCGCATGCGCGCGAGCGGCTGCTACGCCCTCCGGATGGGGCTCGAGTCCGGCTCCGAGCGCGTGCTGAAGCTCATCTCCAAGGACGTGAAGGTCCCGATGCTCACCGGAGCCGTCGAGGCCGCGGCGCGGCACGGGATCATGACGGTCGGGACCTGGCTCATGGGGGTCCCGTCGGAAACGCGCCGGGAAATCCAGGAGACGCTCGCGCTCATCCAGAAGGTCCACGAGACAAGCCCTCTTGACCCCCATTGGGCCCCCGGGATCTACCGCCCGTATCCGGGCGGGGAGCTCTACCACATGGCGCTCGAATCGGGGTTCGTCCCGCCGAAGACGCTCCGCGACTGGGCCGACTTCAACCTGCACTGGGGGACCTTTTCCGCCCGCGCGCTCCCCTGGGTGGAGGAACCCGGTTTCGTCGACGACGTGGTCCTCTACGGCGAGATGGTCCTCTCGGAGCATCTCGGCGGCCGCTTTCTCGCCCCCCGCCGGATCTTCGACCGGATGGCGCGCTACCGCTACCGCACGGGGTTCTGGGATTATCGCGCCGATGCCTGGCTCTTCCGCCAGGTGAAGTCCGGGTACCACGCCCTCCGGAAGGTCCGGAGCGCCGTCTAGAGTATTTTTGCCAATAGCGGGCGGGCGGAAGCGCTTACGAGCGCTCGGGGGACAGCGCTCGCTCATTCTCGTCCGGCGTCCATGCCGGCCTGCGAGGGCTCGGCCTGACCGCCCCTTCCATGGGGCGGTCCGCGGCCTCGCATTCCGCTCGCACCGCCCCCCTCGCTTGAGCGACTGTCCCGCCCGCCCCGCAAAGCGAGTGGCCCGGAGGCGGGAGCGTTTGCGGGGGCCTGATGAAAACGGGCCGGTCAGGAAGTGCTAGGCCCGGCGGAATCGGAGAGACCGAGCGGCACGGACGCCGCGAGGGAGCGTCCCCCGCCAAATGCGACCGCCGAAAGGGCAAGCGAGCGAGCGGTTCCTGCAAACAATCGCTCTCAAAACGCTTCAGATGCCTGCCAACCAGGACTGCCACCGCCCCGCACGGGACGGGCGCCGGAACGAGAACCAGACCGACTCGAAGACGGGGCTATCCTTGAGGACCCCCGGGAAGGCGTTCGCGTCGAACCGGACGAAGTAGCGGAACGACCGGACCGCGGGCCGCCCCGAGAGATCCGCGACCGGTCCCGAAGGGCCCAGGGACGCCGACCAGGCGAGGGCCGGATGCCCCGGCTCCCCCGGCGCGGTCGCATACGCCTCGACCTCCACCGACAGGGGGATTCCCGGAATGCCGTCCGGAATGATCCCGGCCCACTGTGCGTTCTCGAACGATGCCGCCCCGTCAAGGACGTAAAGCGGCGACGTGAACGTCCCCTCCCGGACGAAACGGCCCAGGAGATGCCGCGCCGCCACGTAGCTCGCGAGCGCCGCGTCGTCGGGCGGCAGTGTGCCGGTCACCTTGAACTCGTCCGCGCTCAAGAGATACATCCATTGACCCTGCCCTGACAGGGACTGCGTCATGTCGCCGGTCAAGAGGACATCGGGGCGCTCCACGCCGTCCACGAAAAACCGGAGCTTCGTTTTCGTCTGGGTCGGCGGGTTCGGCGGCTGGATCACCAGGACGAAATGACGACTCCAGGAGACCGGCGCCGAGACGCCGTCCTCGTCCGGGACGAAGAAAGAGTGATTCACGTCCGTCCCGGGCGCGATGCTTCCCTTGGCGGAAAACAGCGATCCCCGCTTCAGGGGGTCGGCCGGGTCCGCCGCGCGCGTCATCCCGATGTCCACGTACCCGTCGTCCCCGTCGTGAAACACCATCATGTTTTTCTTCGCGACATTGTCGACCGGAGAGAGCCACGCCTCCAGCATCCCGCTCACCGAGCCGGGGGACCCGACCCCGGATGACCATCCCGGAAGCCGGCATTTGAGCCGTCCGTCCACCTGCAGGTGCGTGGTCTCCAGGCTCTCCGCGGGCGTGATCCACGCCTCGAACGGCCCCCCGGGAGGAGGCGGAAACCCGGGCCCCCCTCCTTCATGCCAGAAATCCCCGTTAGGGCCCGGCGTATATCCCCCCGGCGGGGTGTTGTTGGGCCGGCCGTCGAAGTCGTCCTTGAACGCCCAGTAGAGCCGCGCCCCCTGGCGACCGGATTCGCGGCCGGCGAGCGCGATCGCGCCGCTCGCGCGCGCGAACCCCCAGTAAGGGGCCGTCTCGCCCGTCGCCGTCGTGACGGCGCGCCGGTTCCAGCGGGGAAGCGTGACGATCCGGTTCTGCTCGCGCGTGATCCCGGGCCCTCCGCCGACGAGGTCGGGGACCGCCAGGCTTCCCCGGTCGTGGCGCGTCTGCGGCGGGAGATCCTCGACCGCCCGGACCCCCCGGGCGAGCAGCCCCTTCCCGCCCGTCAGGTTCTCGAAATCCTCCTGGCTCGCGAAATCGAGCCTTTCCAGCGCCGCCAGGCGGCCCGTCGCGAGATTCCGGGCCCCGGAGGCGCCGGAGATTCCCGACGACTCGACGTCGAAGAGGACCGGCGGGCCCAGTGTCCCTCCCTGCGGGGCGCCCGCCGCCCCCGCCGCCAGGAACGGATCCAGCTCGTTATCCGCCGGGTCCGCGGGATCGTCGTAGGTGGCCATCGGGAACGCGGGGAAGGCGACAATCCGCAGATCATTGAAGCCGAGGTGGCGCTCGGGCTGGATCCCGTTCGCGCCGTCGCCGTCCCGGTCGCATCCGCCGCACGCCCAGGCGGCGAGCGCGCTCCCCTCATGCCGTCCCGGAAAGGGATCCAGGGTGACGACCTGGAACGCCAGTTCCGCCTTGGCCTGCGTCCAGTGCCGGGCCGCCAGCGGAAACCCGGCTCCCGAAAGACCGGAAAACTCCGAGACGAACAGCGTCCCCGCCGATTCAAGGAGGGCGCGCTCGAGCCCCTGCCAGGAGAGCCCCGTCCCCTGCCGCATCGATGCGACGAGGCCGGAGATCCTCCGGGCCTCTTCCGGATCGATGAACGGGTAATTCACCTGGCCGTACGGGGCCTGGTCGCCCGCGGGCCCCGTCTTCGCGCACGGGACGGCCAGCGCCGCCGACGAGCACATGGAAAAGTCCAGCGCCGTCTGGCGCGGGAGAGACCAGTACATCCAGAGCGCCTGGAGCACCTCGCCCGGCGCGACCGTCAGGTTGACCGGCATGCAGGGAGCCTTCGGCGCCTGCGTGTTCCGGTCGGTTCGCGCCGCTTCCGGAGAGCTCCCGCCGGTTCCCAGATCGAGGAACGGGAGGATCTTCCGGCAGTCCCCCTCCGTGTATCCGATCCCCTTCAGGGCCGAACGGATCGCCCCGGCGGACGGATACCCGCCGAGGGGACGGTTCTCGATGAGGTCCCGCCCGAGCCACGAGCATTGGATCCAGTTCGGCTGGTTGGCGGCCGGCTGCGTCCCGCACGGGGCGTCCCAGCGCCGTGTCGTGACGCCGCAGGTGACCCCCAGGTTGTTCAGGGCGTGGACAAGCCCCGCATGGTAGGGATCAACGTCCGGATCCCTGTGGTCGGGAACGGCGTCCGGCGGGTAATCGCGGCTGGCGGCATCCAGCCACCCGGCATTGACGGGAATCCCCCCCTCGCACGGCAGGACCTTGAGGACGAACCGGTCCTGAAGCCCCCTCCCGCCTTCCCGGAGCCGGCCGCTCCAGGCGGAGAACCGTCCGTCGGCGTCGATATCGCAGGAAACCGTTTCACCCGGAAAACGGATGCGGTCAATCTCGCCCGGCTCATCGGTCGATCCATCCCCGTCGTTGTCGATCCGGTCGGCCTCCGTCGACGTGTCGATCCAGTGGTCGCCGCGCGCCCAGGAGGGATTCGACGCCCCCTCCACGGACGTCCCCCACCCGTCGCGGAAGGTCCAGTCGTCCCCCCGGTCGTCCCGCGTCCGGGAAAAACGGGGGAAACCGTCCCCCTGACCCAGGCGCGCGCCGGCGTAATGGAGCCCGCTCTCGGCGAGAAGCCCCGCGGCGCGCTGCCCGGAACGGGCGGCCTCCCGCGCCCCCGTGACGCGGGAGGCCGACAGGAAACTCATTCCGAAGACGAAAAGCAGGAGGAGGAGACCGCTCGTCGCGACGAGCGCCACGCCGGAAGGGCCCCTTTTCATCCCGCATGGATACCCCTGACAGGAAGGCCCCGCCAGGGTGAAACCTCTACTTCGGCAGGGCGGAATCCCCCGGCGCGCGGCCGTTCATCCGCCAGACCCAGCCCAGGACCTCGGCGACGGCGCGGTAGAGCTTTTCGGGAATCATCGCCCCCAGGTCGAGCTGGACGAGGACCTGCGCCAGGTCCGGATCCTCCCGGACCGGGACCCCGTGCGCGCGCGCCGTCTCCGAAATCCGGCGCGCGACCTCCCCTTTCCCTTTCGCCGTCACCCGGGGAGCCGGTTCCGCGCCCGGCCGGTAGCGCAAGGCGACCGCCACCTGCCGTCCGGGACGCGGGTCAGGCGACGACATCGATCGATCCCTCCCGGTCCGCCGGATCCCCGAAAACCGCCTCCGCCGGGCGCCGCTCGGGCTGCCACACGGAAAGGGAAGGGGCCCTCCACCCCGCCGCCTCCAGGGCCGATTTCAGCTCCCCCAGCCCCGCGCGCAGGCTTGCGCGCGCCTCGTTCCGGTCCGCGGAGAGGGCGACCGCGAGCGTCCGGCCGTCCGGAGATCCCGTCACCACCGCCCCGACGGGGCCCAGGCGGCTCATCTCGAGAAGGATCCCCACGCGCGCCGGTTCCCGGCCGTCGCGCGGTCCCTTCTTTCCCCCTTCCTGTCCGCGCGCGTACACCCGGAGGACCCCGTGGCCGGAGGCGCCGGAAAAAGGAAGCATCTCCCCCGGTCCCGGTTGTGCCCCGGAGTCCAGGATCCGGGCCACCTCCCGCAGGGGGGCGCTCCAGGGGCGCTCCGTGATCATTCCGTCCTCGCGCGCGGCGAGAAACATCCGGAGGCGCGCCCCGCGCGCGGCCGGGAGCCCGGCCAGCCACTCCCGGGATGCCGGGAGGTCGGGATCCGCCGCGAGGCGCGCCGCTTCCTCGGGCGTCGCGGACGCCGCAGGCGCCGGAACCGCTTCCTCCCCGGCGGCCCGCGCCAGGTCCGCGAGACGCGCCACGGCCGGATGCGCGGCGAGGGCCCCCTCGGGAAGGCGGGCGAGGACGGCCCGCAGGTCCGCCACGACGGCATCCCCGGCGCCGGCCGGAAACGCCCGGGCGAGCGCCTCCCTCTCCACCGGAGGAAGCGCGTCCATCGCCTCCGCCAGCGCCGCGGCGAGCGCCTCGGGAGCGGCAGCCTCCCTCGCGGGGAAACGGCCGTCCAGGGCCGCGATCCAGCCGTCGATCCGCCGGAGCTCCGGGTCGGCCGCCAGAAGCGACCGCGCCAGCCCTTCCACCACCTGCCGGGGAACGACCGGCGCGCCGGCGGCCCCTGGCCGCAGGAGCCGCGCGAGGAGTTCCCGCTGCGGCTCCGGCAGGACCTCCACCAGGCGCGCGAGAGGGGCGGCCAGGGGCGACGGCGCGGCCGCGCCGGGATTTCCCTCCGGCGTCCCGCGCACGACGGCGTATCCCCCTTCCCGACCGCCCGGGGCGCCCGCGCGATCGTCCGCGAGAAGCTCGAGAAGGACGGGAGGTCCGGCATGGCGCACGCGCGCCAGGACCTCTTCCCCCAGTCCGAGCGGGACGCTCGAGACCGCTTCAAGGAGCCTTCCGTCGATCACGACGCGGTAGCGCCGGTTCCCCAGGGACTCGATGACCTCCGCCGAGAGGATCTCCCCCGCCGCCGGGATCCCGGCCCCGCCATCCGGTCCGGGGAGACGCGCCCCCCCGAGCGGATCCAGGGTCATTCCCCCTCCTTCGGGGGCGCGGGAGGCCAGGTCTCCCGGACGTACGCGTCGAACTCGCCCGCGAGGACGTCGAGACGCGTCTGGAACACCTGGGCGAACGTCTCCAGTCCCGCCTCCCCGCGGTAGCAGGCCGAGAGGAGCTTGAAGAACCGCGTCCGGTACTTCCGGCCGTCCGCGCAATGGACCATGAAATGCGCGAACGCGGCCGCCATCTCGTAGTTCGCGGCGACGGCGGATTCCTCCATGAACGCCGCCTGCCCCATCGCCATCCACCGGGAGAGATCCGGCTTCCAGCCGGCGGCCCGGCGGCGCGCGAGCGCGGCGTATCGGCCGCCATCGCGGTTCAGATGGAGCCGCCCCCCTTCCACGCGGCTCGCCTCGAAGAGGGACGCGATCCCCTCGACCGCCCAGAAATGGACCTGCGTCGACGGGGCGGGCTGCAGGAACGCGAGCCTCGTCGGATAGGCCCCGGCATGCCCCAGGTGCACCAGCTGGTGCACGCCCTCGTGGAGAAGCGTCCCCTCGTCGCGCGACACGACCGCCCCCTCGCGCGCGGGAAGCCCCCGGAACTGGACGATGCAGACCCGCCGGGCCTGGTCATAGAACCCCACCACGTTGTGCGGCGGGAAAGGTGCGTCCTTCCCGACACCGGCGAGGAGCCGGTCGTAGTCCGCCTTGTCGGCGAGATAGCAGATGCCGAGGCGCCCCGCGGGCCGGTCGCACGCGCCGCGCGCGAGGTCGAAAAAGGAGACGTACAGCATCTCGCACAGCCTCCCGCAGGCGACGACCTCGGCGAGCGGGCGGTTGCTCCGGATCGCGTAGTGCGGGGTCAGGAGGACCCACGCGTCCTCCCACCGGCGGTGCTTCAGGTCCTCGGCCCCCCAGACGGCCGGGGGAGGAAGGCGCGCGATGTCCACCGTGTTCGCCGCGATCCGCCCCGCCTCGGCGGCCGGCACCCATCCGAACCCCTCGGTCTTCCGTTCGCCGCGCCAGGCGCGCGCCGCGGCGCATTCCTCGTCGATCACCAAAGCCGTCCGGACCGCGGCGTCGGCCCCTTCCGCGTCCCCCGTCCCCTTCAGGCGTTCCGCCTTCTCCATATAGCGGGCCGCGGCGACGGACAGCATCCGCCGGACCTTCTCGCGGTGCTCGGAGCGGGCCGCGGGGCCCGGCGCGAGAAGGGGATTCGCCGCGAGCTCCTTGAGCCCCGCCTCGGCGCCCGCCTCGACGAGCGCCAGGGACTCCTTCCCCGCCGCGCTCTGGAGAAGGTAGAGATAGGCCCGCCGCGCGTCCCCCGGGAGCCCCGCGTCCCGACACCAGTCGGCGTACGCCAGGACGTCGACATGAAAGGCCCGGCCGGGATCCTGCGGCGGCGCCGGGTCCGACCGGACCGGCGCTGCCGCCAGCGCCAGAAGGAGTGCCATCAGACAAATCGTCCGCATCCCCTCATTGTGGGGGTCCCCGCGGCGGCTGTCCTGACAATTTTCGACAAGCCCCGACCCCCCGCCGACACGCGTCGCCCGGCCCGGGGATATGGTGATTGCAAACGGGAAGGGCGGTTTCGATACTGGCGTGGTCCGCGCAACGTTCAAGGAGAGATCATGATGCCGCGAAAAAGACTGGTTCCCGGGTTGTGGATGGCGTTCCTCGCCGGTTGTGGGGCCGGTTGCGGGGGATCGGGAGGGACGTTCGAGACGGTCGCCATCGACCCGTCGGGGAAGTTCCCCGTCGAGGCGGGCGGGATCGAGATCACCGCCGTCCATGTCGGCCAGCAGGGGGAACTCAAGACCGCCCAGGCGCTCATCCGGAACCCCGGGGGGCATGCCGCCGTCTGGGTGACGGCCAACTGGTACAACGCGGAAGGGGCGCACGTCCCGGACCCCAAGGAGACCCAGCGCGAGGTGATCCTCGCCCCCGGCGAGACGACGTCCCTCTCGTTCGTGGCCCCGCGCCCGGACGCCCGGTTCCCCTGGCTTCAGGTCCGAAGGGGATCGAAACGGCCGCATTGATCCATGTCGACGACGAGACGAACGACGAAACGACGAAAGGAGAGACCATGACGACGCCCCGCCTGACGCCTTCCCGGACCCTGACCGCCGGCCTGGCCGCGTGCCTCGCCCTCACCGGATGCTTCCGGACGAGCGCCCGGACGCTGGATCCCGACGAGCCCCACCACAAGACGAAGGACTGGGACGCGACCGACCTCAAGGGGGCCGTCGCCAAGATCGCGACGACCCTGATCGAAAGCAAGAAGTTCAACGCCGCGGGGGGCGGCACCCCCGTCATCGTCGTCTACGGCGTCCAGAACGACACGGCCGAGCACCTGAACACCCAGCTCATCGCCGACAAGATCCAGACGGCCCTGAACGAGACCGGCGCCGTCCGCTTCGTGGACCGCGACATGCGCAAGAACATCGACGAGGAGATCCAGTTCCAGCAGGGCGGGAAGGTCGATCCCGCCACCGCCGCGCGGGTCGGTCGTCAGCTGGGCGCCACGCACGTCATGTGGGGGCGGCTCGCCTCGATCGACACGAAGGAAGGAAAGGGGATCCGCCTCTCCAAGAAGAGCCTGCGCTACTACAACCTGACGGTGCGCGTGACGGATCTCGCCTCAAGCGAGGTCATCTATTCGAACGAGTTCGAGGTGGCCCGCGAGGAGAGCCAGCCCCTCATCGGCTGGTAAGGCGCCGGACGACGGCGCGCCGGCGAAAGCCGGCGCGCCGCACTCCTTCCGGAGACCTCCATGCGCACCCGGACATCCATCGGATTCCTCCTCGCCGCGGCGGCAGCCCTCACCGGATGCGACTCGCTGCGCCTGGCGCGCGGACGGAAGCAGTTCTACGCGAACGACCCGAACCTGGCCGCGGAAACCCTGGCCCCCCTGAGCCTCAAGCGGGGACGGAACGAGGTCCTTTACGCCATGGAGCGCGGAACCGCCCTCCACACGGCGGGGCGCCTCGACGAGGCGAACGCCGAATTCCTGAAGGCGGCCGACGGGATCAAGGACTGGGAGACGAAAAGCGTCTCGAAGGAGCTTGCGGCCCTCGCCTACAGCGACGCCGCCAAACCCTACCGGGGGGCGCCCCACGAGCAGCTCCTGGTGCACGCCTTCCTGATGACGGACTTCTTCGCGGCCGGACGCGCCAACGACGCCCTCGTGGAGGCGCGCCGCGCCGTCGAGATCCTGAAGGTTCCGGACCGCCCCGAATGGGCCGAGGATCCCTTCACGCGCTTCCTGACCGCCCTCGCCTTCGACATCCGGGGCGCCGCGGATGACGCCTACATCGAGTACCGGAAGACCGCGGAGCTGGCGCCAGGCTTTCCCCACACGAAGGCCCCTCTCCTGCGCCTGGCCCGCGCCACGGGGCGCGCGGACGACATCCCCCGCTGGCAGGCGCTTCCCGGGGAGGCGTCCGACTTCACCCCCGGCGGCGGGATCCTCGTCGCGATCGTCCAGACGGGCGGCGCCCCGAAAAAGGTCCAGCGGCAGATGTTCCTGCCCCCCCACAACCGCTTCGTGGTGCCGGCCCTCGAAGACCGCATCCCGGCCACACGCGGGGCTTTCGTGCGGGCGGCCGGGCGGTCGGCGCTCGCCTTTCCCCTCACCGACGTCGTACGGCTCGCCCACGCGCACCTCGACGACCAGATCAAGGCGATCACGGCCCGTGAGACCGGGCGCCAGGTCGCCAGCGAGTTCGTCGCCCGGGGCCTCCAGAAGAGCGACGCCATGGGGGGATTCGCCGACGAGCTGTGGCTCGCGGCCTGGGCCGCCCTGCGGGTCGCCGACACGCGCTCCTGGGAGACGCTTCCCGGAAGGCTCCAGGTGGCGGTCCTCCCGCTGCCGGCCGGGACGCACGACGTCGAGGTCCGCTTCCTGGGGCACGATCCGGCCCCGATCGGCCTGTATTCCCTCCCCGGCGTCCCGTACGCCGGCCCGGTCCGCCGTTTCACCGGCGTCGAGATCCGGGAGGGACGACACGCCTTCGTCGCGGCGCGAGGGCTCTGATTCCCCGCCGCAGGGGGGAACCTTCCCTTCCGGTCCGGGTTATACTGGGGATATCCTGGAACCAAAGGGAGGCGCCATGAAAACGAGATTCCTGCCGGTTGCCGCCGTGATCACCCTGGCCTCCTGGGGCGTCCGCGCCCAGGCGGGTTGAGGCCCCAGCATGACGCCCGGTCCGGGCGCCGAGGCCGCTTACCGCGTCGTGGCCGTGAAGTCCGAGAACGCCCCGTCTTCCTATCGCGTGGAGAAGTCCTACGCCGCCTCCCCGAGAACGCTCAAGGTCGCCGAGGACGGAAGCTGCGAGAAGGTCCTGAAGGTGTTCAAGACGGAGGAGGAGGCGAAGCGGTACGCCGAGTCGCTCCAGAAGAAGGCCGTCGCCGCTCCCACCGGGAAGAAGGGGTAGTCGGATGGGACCGTCCCGGACGTCGGTGCTCCTGTCCCTCGCCTTCCTGTCGCTCGCGGCCTGGCCGGCAGCGCTCTCGGCCGGTTGAGGCCCCTCTCCCGCCCCCGGTCCGGGGGCCGAGAAGCCGGCGCCGGAACCCGAGCAGAAGGCGGACGAGCCGGAGCTTCCGGCCGACGTCCCGTCCCTCCTGAAACTCACCGCCAGCCGCGACCCGCGCGTCCAGACGAGCGCCACGAAGCGGCTTCTCGACATGAAGGAGAAAGCCGCGGCCGACCTCAAGAAGATCGCGGCCGGATCGTCCGACGCCGCCGAGCGGAAGCAGGCGATCTACATCCTCGCCCAGGCGGCTCCCAACGACGCGTCCGACGCGCTCGCGAAGGCCATGAAGGACCCGGACCCCTCCGTCCGGGCCGCGGCCGCGACCGCCTGCGGCCGGACCGGCGCCGAGGAGCTCGTCGCGGATCTCGGGGCGGCCCTCGCCGACGCCGACAAGGCCGTCCAGCGGGAGGCCCTCTATTCCCTCGTCGAGCTGGGCGAGAGCCGCTCCGGCGGAAAGCATCTCGCGGACCTTCTCGCGGCGGACCTCGCCGACCCCAAGCCTTCCGCCCGCGCCAAGGCGGCGGATCTTCTGGGAGAACGACGCTGGCCCCGGACCGACGCCCTCGTGAAGCTCCTCTCGGCCGACGACACCCCCTGGGTGCGCGCCTCGGCCGCCGCGGCCCTCGGGAAACTGAAGGCGCGCGCCGCCGCCGACGCCCTCGCCGCGGCCCTCGACGACGACTCCACCCGCGTCCAGAATGCAGCGAAGGCGGCGCTCGAAATGATCACGAATCAAAAGCTCGGGACCGATCCCGCCGCCTGGCGCGACTGGCTCTCCGCCAATCCCCCCGGCGCGACGCCGCAGTAGTTCCGGAAACTGCTCAACGCGCCCCGTCCGCTGCCGGCGGGCGGGGCGTTCGCACGTACATCCGGAAATGCCGCCGAGGACCTCGTGGCGCGGACGGCGCCTTTGCTTCGCTTGCGCCCCTTCGGCGGTTCGCGTTTGTCGGGGGACGCTCCTCGTCGGCATCCGTGCCGCCTCGTCACTCCGATGTCGCCTGGCCTTTCACATCCTGACCGGCCCGGCGCCATCAGGCCCCCGAAAACGCTCCCGCCGCGGGGCGCGCACTGCCGCGCACTTTCAGCTCGACTGGCAATCTCTCCCGCTCCAAAAAACTAATGGATCGCCGACCCAGCCATCGCTTTTTTTCTGACTCATGAACCGGCTCTTCAGCTGATCGCTGGAAATCCAGACCAGACGGGGTAGACTTTTATCATGGTGAATCGAATTCGTCTCCAGAACGGCCTCTTTGTCGGCATCGCCGGCGTCGTCATGTCGGTCTCCCCATGCTTCGATAAGGAGGTCCGGGACAACGTCCACGACGCCTACAGCGGGGTCTCAATGATCATGGCCTCGCAAATGTCGAGCAGCTCTGCCTACTACGTTCGGGTCCCCACCTGCGACTGGACCGGCGCGGCCGTCCACGAGTACCACGTGCGTGGCTTCCCTTCCTCGCTGGAAAAGTTCATCTAACCTACAGGTTAGGTAGGCATATCCGGATTCTTTTCACCCACCGCAAGCGGGAAGCGGTCGACCGCAAACATGCATAAGGCGAACGGGAACTGATAAAAAGCCGCGCTGACAGCGCGGCGATTCCATAAGGGCGGGCGGGTTGAGACAAAGCGAGAGCAGGCGCCCGGCGGCGGAAGCGATCGTTGATTGAACGCGGCCGCCGACAGGGGCCACAGGCGGTTGTGTGAAGGGGCCTCATGCGCAGGCCGGTGGCACGATGCCACGCGCTTCCGTCCGCTACGCGGACGGAAGCGAAGGCCGTCGCGCATGCGGAGGGAGGAGCGGACCGGATGTCCGCGACGACCGTCCCCTGAACACGGCCGCCGAAAGGCCCCCGGCGGCCGCAGACAGGCAAAAGGCGCACGGGAACTGATAAAAGGCCGCGCTGACAGCGCGGCGATTCCTTGAGGGCGGGCGGGTCAGAATCAGCGAAAGCGCGTGCCCCGCGGCGGGAGCGTTTTCGGGGGCCTGATGGCGCCGGGCCGGTCAGGATGTGAAAGGCCCGGAGACATCGGAGCGACGAGGCGACACGGACGTCACCGAGGAGCGTCCCCCGACAAACGCGAACCGCCGGAAGGGGCACAACGCGCTTGAGCGGTCAGCGAGCGGTCCGACGGAGCTTCTCGATGCGGACCGAGACCTGATCTGCGGAGAGGCCGAGCTTTTCCAGGCGCTCGGACCATTTCTGGTGACCCAGGCTGTCGTCCGACCGGTCGATGAGGTTCAGGACCAGCAGGGCCTCCTCCTGGGCCCGGCCGGCGTTCCTCTGCTTGACGGCCAGGAAGAAGGAGGACTCGTGCGCCGCGCGCGCGGCGCGCAGGCGCCGGCGGGCGTCGGAGAGGAGGGACTTCGCCCGCGACCACTCGGCCTCTCCGGCGCCGGCGACCTCCAGGAGCTCCGCCGCCTCGGCGAACTTCCGGACGGCCACCAGGAGCAGCGCCTCGCGGGAAAGGGCGGCCTCTCCCTCGGCCAGGGCCTGTTCGGCGGCCGGGAGGGCCTCCTCCGGCGGAAGATCGGTCCGGCGCCGCTTCATCGGCCGCTCGGTCACCTGGATCTTGAGGAGGACGTCTCCCGTCTCGGTCCGGACGGGAAGGTCCGCCCGTCCCTCCTCGAGCCCCTCGAGGACCAGCGCGGACTGCCCCGGCTCGGCGTCGACGGCGACAATGCCGGCCGGTGCGGGGGATCCCGCGGAAACGATCGGAGCGTCCAGCGGGTGGTAGCGCTCCTCGTCGACGGCGAGCACCACCACCTCGATCGCGGCCTTCTCTTCCCGCGAAAGGGTCCCGTACAGGATCCAGAGCGCGGCCAGGATCCCGACCCCCAGGACGACCGCCGGCAGGTCGAGGCGACGCCCCTTCGCCGGAGACGCGGGCACCGCCGGCGGGGGAGGAGGCGGGGCGGCGGGCGGCTCCTCCGCCAGGAAGCGGAGCTGGACCGACCCCACATGCAGGATGTCGCCGTGCGCGAGCGGGGACTCCGAGACCTTGCGTCCCTGCACCCGGATGCCGTTCCGGCTCCCGAGATCGCGGACCGAGAACCCCTGCCCGTCCCGCCGGAGCGCGGCGTGGCGCCGGGAGATCGTCCCGTCCTCGATCGGGAGGGCGCACCCGGCGTCGCGCCCGATCACGAACTCCCCGTCCCCGGCGAGGGAGATCGTCTCGCCCGTCCGGGGGCCGGTCAGGATCACGAGTCTCGGCATCAGCGCACCATGGAATGGCCGAACTGGAGCCACATCTGGATCGCGAGCGGCCCCAGGATCACGACCAGGGTCACGGGGAGCACGAAGGCGATCAGGGGGAAGATGATCTTCACCGGCGCCTTCATCGCGAGCTCCTCGGCCCGCAGGAAGCGGCGCAGGCGGATCCCCTCCGACTGCGCGCGCAGGGTGGGCCCCAGCCCCACCCCCATCTCGTCGGCCTGGATGAGGGCGCTCGCGAAGAAGTCCATGTCCATCATGCGGACCCGCTCCTTCATCGCCCGCAGGGCGTCGCGGCGGGATTTCCCCATCTGGATCTCGCGCAGGAGCTGGCCGAACTCGGCGGCGAGCGGGGTCGCCCCCAGCTTCTCCACGATCCGGCGGATCGCGACCGCGAAATCGAGCCCCGCCTCGACGGAAAGCGTCATGAGGTCGATGGCGTAGGGAAGCGTCCGGAGGATCTCGCGCTGGCGGCGCGCGGCCTGGTCCGTGATCCAGATCCAGGGGAGCGCCCCTCCGAGGAGGGCCCCCCCCGCCGCGACGGCGCCGCGCGTGCCGGGCGCCAGATCCAGCGCCACGCCGAAAAGCCCCCCGCCGACAAGACAGGCGAGCGCCATCACTCCGGAAAGCCCCAGGATTTCAGCGGGCAGGATCCCGCCGGGGTTTCCCGCCTGGAGGATCCGCGACTGGACCCCCGCGGCGAGGCGGTCCCATCCCGTCCCCCCCGCGCGCGCGAGGAGGGGCTCCAGGACCGCCGCCATCGCCCGCGCGTAAGGCATGAGGAATGTCCAGGCCGGAGGGATGTTCTCTCCCACCGACCCGCCGTAGCGGTCCTCGCCCCCCGCGATCGCCTCCCGGTAGACGGAGGAGAACCCCCAATACAAAAGCGCCGCGGCAACCCCCGCCAGACAGGCCACACCCCACTCGATCAGCACGGGGTCATACCTCGATCGAGAGGATCCGGTAGATGAAGAACGCCCCGATCCCCATCCAGGCGGCCGACCCGGCCAGGAGGAAAAGCCCGATCGGGTGGTCGAAGAGCGGCGCCACGTAGGCCGGCTGGTACGCCCCCAGGTAGACGAGGATCGCGACCGGCAGGACCGCCATCACGATCCCCTGCATGCGCCCCATGGCCGAAAGCGCCCGGATCCGCCCCTCGATGCGCTGGCGCTCCCGGATCGTCCCGGCGATCTTCTCGAAGATCTCGCTCAAGTTCCCCCCCACCTCCTTGGCGATCACGATGGAGGTGGCGAGAAGATCCAGGTCCTTCGAGACCATGCGCCGCGTGAACTGGACGAGCGCCTCCTCGAGCGTCATCCCCAGGCGCAGCTGCTGGGAGACCAGGCCGAACTCCTGGCGGATGGGGTTGTCCATCTCGCGCGCGATGAGGTCGATCGCCTGGGGGAGGCTCTGGCCCGCCTTGAGCGAGCTCGTCATGTTCCCCAGGGCGTGGACGAGCTGCTGGTCGAACATCCGGTCGCGGCGGCGGCGCATGAGGACGAGCGCGAGCTTGGGGACCGCGAACCCCAGGAGCGACACCGGGGCCCCCGCGTAAGGGCTTCCCGTGAGGAACGTCCCGACGAGGAACATCGCGAGGGCGGAGGCCACCGACAGGTACAGGAGATGCTGGGGCGGGATCGTGAGCCACAGCGCCTCGAGGGACCGGGTCGCGCCCGAGACGTAGCGCTCCTCGTAGGTCTCCCATCCCTTCCCGAAAAGCTGGATCCCCGCCAGGACGAAAAGCGCTACGGCCCCGAAGACGAGCGCGTAGACGGCGATCTCGGACATCGTCAGGCGAACGCCCCCATGTCGACGGGGATGCCGGACTGCTTCAGGCGATGGACGAATTTCGGGACGGTCCCGGTCGCCCGGTGCGTCCCCAGGATCTCGTTCCGGGGCCCCATCCCCTTCTGCTCGAAGACGAAGATGTCCTGCATGGTGATCACCTCCCCCTCCATGCCGGTCACCTCGGAGACGGAGACGAGCTTCCGGGAGCCGTCGGTCATGCGCGTGATCTGGACGACGAGGTGGATCGCCGAGGCGGTCTGCTGGCGGATGGAGCGCACCGGGAGGTCCAGGCCCGACATGAGCACCATCGTCTCGAGGCGCGCGAAGGCGTCGCGCGGGGTGTTGGCGTGGAGCGTGGTGAGCGACCCCTCGTGCCCCGTGTTCATCGCCTGCATCATGTCGAGCGCCTCACCGCCCCGGCACTCGCCCACCACGATCCGGTCGGGACGCATCCGGAGCGCGTTGATGACGAGCTTGCGGATGGGGATGGCGCCTTCCCCCTCGATGTTGGGAGGGCGCGCCTCCATCGAGACCACATGCTCCTGCGCCAGGCGAAGCTCCGCCGCGTCCTCGATCGTCACGATCCGCTCGTGGTCCGGGATGAAGCCGGAAAGGACGTTGAGGAGCGTCGTCTTCCCGGAGCCGGTCCCGCCGGAGATCAGGATGTTCCGTTTCGCCTCGACCGCCATCCGCAGGAAGCGCGCGACCGGCTCCGTGAGCGTCCCGAACCGGACGAGGTCGGCGACCGTGTACGGATCGCGCGAGAACTTCCGGATCGTGACCGTGGGACCCGAGATCGCCACCGGCGGGATCACGGCGTTCACGCGCGAGCCGTCCGGCAGGCGCGCGTCCACCATGGGGCTTGCCTCGTCGATCCGCCGCCCCAGGGGCGAGACGATCCGGCGGATGATGTTCACCACCTGCTGGTTGTCGGTGAACTGCCGCCCCGTGAGCTGGATCTGCCCCTTCTTCTCGACGTAGACCCGGTCCCAGCGGTTCACCATCACCTCGGTGACGTCGGGGTCGGCGAGGAGGTCCTCGAGGGGCCCCAGCCCCAGCGCCTCGTCGAGGACGTCGCGGACGAGGTCCCCCTTCGTCAGCCCCTCCGGGATCTCGGCGGCGTGACGCTCCACGATCGCGGTGATGATCATCGAGGCGCGCTCGCGCAGCTCGCGGTCGCTCGACTGCGAGAACTCGAGCTTCTTGAGGTCCAGCTGCTCGATCAGCGCGGCGTGGATCTTCCGCTTGAGCTCGGTGGGGATCGCGCGCCGCGGCGCGGGCCTCGCCGCCGGCAGGCCGGCCGCGGTCCGCGCGGCATCCCCGGCCCTGGCCGGCGCCGCCTCGGGGGGCGCGTCCCGGAAGACGATGGAAAAGTCCCCCAGCTGGATCACCGCGCCGTCGGCGAGGGGGCGGTCCCCTTCCACCTTCTGGCCGTCCAGGAAGGTGCCGTTCCGGCTGGCGAGGTCGCGGACGAAGAAGTCGTTCCCCTCGAGAAAGATCTGGCAGTGGCGCCGCGAGATGTTCGTCCGGTCGAGGACGATGTCGTTGTCGGGCATCTTCCCCAGGGTGGTGCGGGCCCTCTTGAGCGGATGCTCCCGCTCGGGGCCGTCCTTCTCACGGATCAGCAGGCTCGGCACCGGTCTACTTCCCCTCCCGACGCAGTTCCTGGACAAGCCCGTCGAAGGTCGCCGCGCCCGTCCCGCGGGGGGAGAGCGCCCCCGGGATCACGTCCAGGTTCGAACGCTCGGCGAGGACGATCTTCCCCTGGGCCCCCGCGTAGGCGAGGAGCTCCGCCTCGGGGGGGGTCACGATCAGGGTCACCGCCGTGTATTGCGTCCTCTCGACCGCGTACCCGGACGGGCCGACCATCGAAGGCCCCACGGTGAAGACGGGAATCCCCTGGAGCACCGTAACGGCGCGCGACCCCTCGGCGCGCCCGGGCGCGCCCCCGCCGGAGGACGGGGCGGCGCCGGCCGGCGCCGTCTCGCGGACGATCGCGATCACGTCGACGACGGCCCCCGCTGCCAGGTGCCCGCCGACGCCGGTATGGAGATCCACCGGGACCGTGTAGAGGCGCTTGCCGGTCGGGATCACCTGGACCCGGCGCGTCTCCTGCGGCTCCACGACGTCCACGTAGCGGAGGAACGTCCCCTTCGCCAGGGGGACGCGGAGCTTCTTGCCGATGACGTCGGCGCGACCCTTCGGCGAGATCATCGACTTGTCGAAATAGGCGCTCGGGATCTCGCGCTCGGCGAGATCCTCCTCGCGCAGGACCTGTCCGTCGGACAGGTTTTCCGCCGCGGCGAGGATCCGGGTCGGCTGCTGGAGCTCCTGCAGGCGGCTCTGCTGGCCGTCGAGGATCCGCTTGATCCCGATGGTGGCGAGAATCCCCAGGAGGATCGCCCCCAGGAGCGCGTACCGGCTTTTCATGTCTGAACCCCTTTCACCTGTCGCACAGGATCATGACGTCGCATCCGGGTCCGTCGGCCGCCGGCGTGACCCCCGCCAGGCACCGCCGGCGGTCCCTAGTATACAGAAGCGGCCCGTCCGCCCCGCCGCCCGCCGCTTGCGCCCCCCCGGCCCCCCCCGCCCATCCCGCCGCCCGGAAGGCGCCGTCCACGCGGCCCGCCGCCTCCCCGGGAGCGCCTTCCACGCGGAAGACCGCCAGGACCCCGTCGCGCCCCTGGCCGATCGGAACGGCCATCAGGGGATGGCCCAGGTCCGGCAGGTCCTCGGGAAGCGGGGCATCCTTTCCGGCCGGCGCCGCGTCCCCCAGGGTCCTGACCCGGCTCCCGCCCGCGCCGTCGTCGGTGACATGCCAGGCGATGTAGGCGCCGCCGGCCTCGCGGTCGCGGAACCCCACGAACCCGCCGCGCGCGTCGACCCGGGCGACCACGCCGCGGCTCCCCCCCAGCGCGCGCGACGCCGCTTCCCGCGCGAGCCGCTCCGTCACGGCCGCGACGGGACCCGCCTCGCGCCGGACGTCTTCCCGGGACGCGGGAACCGCCGGGGGTGTTCCCGCCTCCCCGGAGCGCCCGGGGTCGGGCCCGAACCGGTTCCCCAGCCAGAACACGGCGGCGGACGAGGCCACCACGAGAAGGAACGCCCTCAATCCGGAACCCACCAGGCGCCGCTGTCCTTGTAGGCCGGATAGCCGTTTACCGGCCAGGCCCCCTGCCAGTAGCCGACGACGACATCCTCCACCGCCGGGTGCGTCCCGGCGTAGGCGTGGGGAAGATCGCGCGTGAACCACCCGGAACCTCCCGGGGGGGCGGACCGGACGACGCCCGTGACCGAGGCCGCGAGGGCCGGACCGGGAAGCCCCGCGATCGCGTAGCGGTCGTCCCCCCAGGAGCGGCCGTAGAGCTCCGCGTCGTGCGCCGTCGCGGTCGAGACGCCGCGCCGGTGCATCCAGCGGCTCTGCTGGTCGGCCACCTCCGGGGAGCGGTCGCGCGCCTGGCAGTCGTAGAAGAGGTATCCCTCGAAGGTCTTGACGACGCTCGTCCCCTGCGTCAGCGCGCCCGATTGGGGATCAAACGCCGTGTCCCCGGACGCCCGCCAGGAGACCTTCGTCATCTCGTCGCGTGCCGACGCGTCGGTGAGATACGTTTCGGGCGAGACGGTCGAGGCGAGCGTCCCGTTCCACCGGGCGAACTCGCCGTCGGGGAACCCCGGCCCCCCCGTCACGGGGATGGTCGCCGACGGATCGGAGACGACCGTCACGGAGCCGTCCGTCTCCGCCGCGTAGCGGGTCAGCAGGAACAGCTCCTGGCGCAGGACCCCCGCCGAGGCGAAATAGAGCACCCCGACCAGGAGGAACGCCCCGATCGGAAGCATGAGCGCCGTTTCCACCAGCGCCGATCCCGCTGTCTCCCGTCTCCTGCTTTTCATGCTAGTGCCTCACCACGTCCTTCAGGGCGGGATCCGACGCGTCGATCCCGAGGTTCCCGCCGTACCCCCAGACCGGATTCACGTCGTCGTAGGCCGTGAGCCATGCGGTGTCCCGGAGCCCCCGGAAGAGGTACGTGAGCCCCGTGTCCCCGGCGACGACGTCGGCGTCGATATCGGCGTCCAGAACGGCGTCCCGCACCGACCAGAGCCGCGCCTCCCAGTCGGCGACGTACAGGTTCTCGCCGTCAAGATTCACCCAGTCGGCGCGCTGCTGCGCCGTCAAGAACCGGTAGCGGTACGTCCCCGCGGCCGTGTCGCGGACGCCGCACTTGGCGCTCGCCACCCCCACCCGCTGCGGCTCGTTGGGAAAGCGTTCCGGAATCAGGTTGAACTCCTCGCCGCTCCCGCCCGAAGCTCCCCTCTTCACGACGGCGACGTTGATCCCGTACCGGAAGAAATCCTCCGTCAGGACCAGGGGGCGCGACATCCGGAGCTCGTCCGGGACGTTCGGCCCGCGCGCCGCGAAGAGCTGCGGGAAGTTCGTGATCCGCGCCGACTCGTAGTGCGGCGAGGGATTGATATAGCCGGGAGGGGTGATGTTCGCCTGGTATTTCCGGACGTCCGAGCGCCCGTCGAGATCGTCGTCGAGGAAGTCCCCCGCCCCGCCTCCCGCGCAGGTCGGACAGGAAACCCAGACGGGGACCCCGCCCGCGATTTCATGCCACCCGCCGTCCACTCCCGCCGCAAGTCCGGTGGACGGATCCCCGGGGCACCCGCCTCCATGGACCGGACAGACGTGGTCTTTCGGGTGCCAACAGGTCCGCGTCTGGGAATACGCCTTGGGGTCCAGGGAGACGCCGGTCCCCGGATCGAACCATCCCAGGGGGTTCGCGGCCGCGCTGTAGGCCCAGAGCGGCGTCAGCCCCGACGGATTGTTGTCGCCGATGGCGCGCGTCCATCCGAACCGCTCGCCCGAGGGCTCGTTCTGCAGGTAGGCGCCGATCCGCTTCCATTCGTAGATCCAGTCGTCAGGAGACGGGGTCGTGCTCATCCGGTGCCGGATCCGGTCTCCCTGCCAGCGGTGCCAGAGGTTGTCGGCGGTCTTCGTCGAAAGCGTGTTGCAGACAACATAATCGTCGTCCACCGTCACCCACGCCGGCCCGAACTGCCCCTCGATCCGGATCTTCCCGGGCGTGGGGGTGATCCGGATGTTCCCGAACGTGATCCAGAGCGGATCGAGATGCACCGTCGTCGGGGGGTTCCCCGCGATCTGGATGTCGTCCTGGTGGATCGGAATCTCGACGCCGTCCACGGTGACGGTCCCCCCTCCGAGGTCGGTCCATCCCCCTCCTGACCACTGCTGGAGCTGGCCGTCCGGCCCACGCCGGAACTCTTCTGTCCCCCCGGGCCCCGAGATCTCGTATCCGCCGTGGGGCCCCGGCTGGATCGTGAAGTCGGGCATCTGGAGGACCCAGCCGAGCCCGTCATGAAAATCGAAGGTCATCACCTGCGGCCCGGGCATGAGCGTCAGGACGTACCGCGTCGGGAGCGGATGCGCGACCACGAGATCAAGTCCCGTGCTCGACTGGACCGACCACTCGTCCGGGTCCAGGATCAGGGCCCGCACCCAGAAGCCGTTCGAGTCGGACAGCATCCACCCGGCGGGATCCTGCTGGTAGCGCGTGATATCCAGACGGTAGTAGCCGTCCGGGTCGGGAAGGAGCCGGAAATCCGGGAACAGCGCGACCTGGAGATCGGTGTCGGGCGCCGCCGGATCGCGTCCCATCGACCGGTAGACGGCGTTCCAGATCTCGCGCTTGACGAGCGCCGGCCCCACGGCCGCCATCCCCCATTGCATCTGTCCCATGCGACGGGTCCATTCGGCATAGCGCGGGAACCAGGTCATCGCTTCCTGGTAGGCGTCGTCGTACCGGGCCGTCCAGGTCGTCGAGGGAATGACAAGGCCCGAGACGTTCCCGTCGCCGGATCCGTCGACGATCGCGTCGTCGGGAAACGGCATGTCGTCCAGGGGATCCGTCGAACCGTGAAGGGAGATCTCCTTCAGGACCCCGTAGACCGTGACGTCCACCGCCTGGCGCATCGCGTGGTAGTAGAGGTGCGCCTGCGCGTCGTTGAGCCAGGCGATGTCCGAAAGGACGTTCGCCAGCGTCGCCGCTCCGGCATACGCCCCCTGGTCGGCGGCGTTCTGCACCTGGATCTTCCGCGCGCTCACCTGCCCCACGTTCAGGGTGAAGGCGACGAAACAGGTCATGAGAAAGAAGGTCATCGCCCCGAACGCCAGGGCCTGTCCGGAGCCATCGAAAAAGAGATTTCCGCGTTCCGTGGTTCGTGATGCGTGGTTCGCCATCCTGCGATCCACGATCCACGATCCACGATCCACGTCATGAGCGCCCTTCCCCCCGATGCTCATTCCCACCTCCGCGCGAGCGTGCAGGTCTCGACGAGCCGCATGTGCGGCTTCCCCCCGTGCTCGGCGCCGGCGGTGCTGAACAGGCTCGCCACCACGGGGAAGAGGAGCTCGATATCGCAGGTCACGTCCACCCGGACGACGGTCGACCCCGCGGCATCGGGATGGACGACGCTCACCGACGTCTTCTCGCGCGAGAAGCCGGACCGGTTCACGACGCCGTACCCCGGGATCGTGTAGTCCGGGAGGCTGCCCGGAGGGAGGTCCGTCCTCGACCCGGCGACCGGCGCGCAGACAATCTCGGCCGCCTCCTCGGGATCCTCGCCCACGAGCTCCGCCCGGGCCGCGGCGAACGCGGCATGGTTCACGACCACCTTCGCGGCGGCGACGAGGGACGCCTGCATCACGCCTGTCGTCACAAGGAGCAGGACCGGAAGGGCGATCGCGAACTCGGCGAGGACATGTCCAGAACGACCCCTGAAACCGGGCTTCGGCAGCAGGGTTTCGGGAGCCGGGAACCGGGGCGCGTGAATCATCCGAATATTCTCCACCAGGCCCACATCGTCCCGGCGGCGATCGCCACGCCGTACGGCAGCGTCACCCGCTCGGGGTCGCGCGTCCGGTCGCGCCAGGGCCAGAGGAACCGCAGGGTCCCCCGCCCCCCCTCCCCCAGCTTCCCCTTCGCGGCGAGGACCCCGACGGCAAGGACCGCCCCCGCGAGACTCGTGTAGAAAAGCGCGTGCAGGGAGAATCCCAGCCCCATGAGCGCCCCCACCGCGGCCATCAGCTTCACGTCCCCCGCCCCCATCCCGCCGGCCAGATGCAGCACCAGGAGGACGCCGCCTCCCGCGGCGGCCCCCGCGAGCGCCACCGAGAGGCTCGGCCGCGGGTCCTGCGGCACGAAGGCGGAACTCCCCGGCCAGTCGGTCCCGCCCAGGAGATAGGCGGCGGCGCACCCCAGGGCGATCGCGGGGTACGTGAGCCAGTTCGGGATCCGCCCGCGGGCGAGATCCGTGTAGACGGCGACCACGAGCGCCGTGAAGAGCGCCGCGTGGCGTCCGACCAGGATCCCGTCGCGGACGGCGGCGTCCATACGTTCCTCCTAGGGGACCGGCAGGGCCAGAAGCGACGTGATCTGCCCGAAATATCCCGATAGCCCCGAGAGGAGCGCCTCGGGGGCCCAGAGCAGGACCACGAGCACCAGACACAAAGCCAGGGCGTACTCGACGGCCGCCTGTCCCTTTTCTGAACCCATAGGCGTCATGGATACGCAAATAGGATGCCTGAAACGATCACCCGTTCAAACATAAAACATCTCAACTCTTTGTTTTTTAATGTCTTAAGAATCAATGGCGAACCAGGTGACTCGTCATCGTCCCGTTTTGAGCCCGAATCAGGGAGACTGTCCGGAAAACCGACAATCAGGCGAAGGGGGACGACTCCATCGCCCCGTAGTCGATCTCGTCGTTGCGCGCCTGCGAGACCACGGGCAGGAGGATCGTGAAGGTGGACCCCTGCCCCAGGACGCTCGCGATCTGGATCACCCCGCCGTGCGCCTCGACGATCTTCTTCGTGATGGCGAGTCCCAGCCCGGTTCCGCGGATCGCGGCGGTCTTCTCGCTCTCCACCCGGAAGAACGGCTCGAAGAGGCGCTTCAGGTTCTCGGGCGAGATCCCGATCCCGGAGTCCGCGACGTCGATCCGCAGGTTCCCCTCCGCCACGCGCGCGGTCACGCGGACCGTCCCGCCATCGGGGGAGTACTTGATGGCGTTGGAGAGCAGGTTCAGCAGGACCTCCTTCATCTTGTTGACGTCGAGGCTCATCTTCGGGAGGTCCGGCGCGATCTCGGTCACGAGCTCGTGCTTGCCGAACTGGACCTTCGAGACGGAAAGGACCGAGGCAATGAGATCCGACGGCGCGCACGGATCGCGCTTCAGGCGGAGCTTCCCGGACTCGATCCTTGAAACGTTCAGGAGGTTCTCGATCATCTCGAGGAGCCGGTCGGACTCGTCGGCGATCACGCCCAGGAACTTCTGCGGCGTCTCGTCCGGAATCATGTCCTGGAGCGCCTCGGTGTACGCCTTGATCGAGGTGAGCGGGGTCCGCAGCTCGTGCGAGACGTTGTTCACGAACTCGCTCTTGAGCTGCGTCAGGCGCCGCAGGCGCTCGAGCTCGCGGCTGGCGGTCATGTCGCGCACGAGGTAGATCATCCCGATCCGCTGCCCCCCGGAGTCCTTGAGGAACGTGACGCTGACGCCGAGCGCCAGGTCGTTGCCGCCGGCGTCCTTCCGCTCGAGAAGACGGTCCAGCGCGAACCCCTCCTGCTGGGCTTCCTGGGTCACCTCCTGGAAGACGAGCCTCACCGCCTCGGGCAGGACCTCGCCGAGGGGCTTCTCCATCATTTCCGTCCGGTCCGCTTCCAGGTCGAACATCAGGACGAAGTTGTTGTTGAGCCGCGTCACCTTTCCCCGCATGTCGACCACGCAGATCCCGTGCGTGACGCTCTCGAGGATGTCCGTGAGATAGGCGCCCGTCCGGGAAAGCGACTCGTTCAGGCGCACGTTCTGGATCGCCGCGGAGGCGGAGATCGCGAGCGTCTGGAGCTTCTCCTGGATCTCCTCGGTGATCCCCTCATGCTCCGGCGCGAACCGGACCACGAGGAACCCCTCGCACAGGCGGACCGAGAAGAGCGGGATCGCCAGGCGGTCCTCGCCGAGCGGGCCCGGGACGGCCATGGCCTTGCGCTCGCGCAGGATCCAGAGGAGGACGTCCGGCGCCAGGTCCAGCGTCGGCGAGGCGGCCTGTCCCTCGGGCCGCGTCGCGACATGCTCGTAGCGGGTCTGCCCCGGGACCGCGAGATACACGTCGGCCCGGGCCGCCCGCGACATCAGGACGGCCGCGCCGGCCAGTTCCCCGGCGATCGCCCCCGTGTCGGTCTGCGCCAGCAGGTTCCTGGCCGTGTCGCGGAGCGCGAGATACCCGTCCAGCGTCTCCCGGAGCGCGAGGTTCGTCCGCCGGAGAAGATCGACCTCCTCCGGCGATCCGTCCGCCGGCGGGGTCATAGAAAATCGAGAAAAACCTTCGCCTTCTCGATCTCCTGGTCCGTCTCGCGCACGATCGACTCCAGCTGCGGCGCGGTGAACCCGAGGGCCTCCCAGGCGGCGGGGCTCACGCGCGGGATCTTCGCGTCCCCCCCGGAGCCGCACTGGAGCGCCCGGCAGACGATGTCCCCCAGGTGGATCACGGACGTGATCTTGAGGGCGTCGTCGGCGAGCGGCGGGTTGTGGTGGTACGTCACGGCCGAGACGAGTCCCTTGGAGAGCTTCCAGTTCGCGAAGAGCCACCCGCCGATCTCGGCGTGCGTGACCTTCAGGACCTTCTTCTCGGCCTCCAGGAACAGGCAGTCCTCCTGCTTCACGGTCGCGAGCACCTTGAGGAAATCGTCGTGGAGGTACTGGTCGAGGATGATCTTCCCCACGTCGTGCAGGAGCCCCGCGATGAAGAAATCCTCGAGGGCCGAGAACCCGGCCTCGCGCGCGATCACGCGGCAGGCGGCGCCGCACCCGATGGAGTGCCTCCAGAAATCCTCGCGCTTGAAGTCGGTGTCTCCCTGCGCCTTGAAGACGTCGAAGACGGTGGAGGAGAGGACGACGCTTTTCACCGTGTTGAACCCCAGGATCACGATCGCGTGGGTCACCGTCGTGATGCGGCTGGGGAACCCGTAGAACGAGGAGTTGACGATCTTCAGGATCTTCGCCGAAAGCGCCGGATCCGAGGAGATGAGGCGCCCCACCTCCTTGGCGGTGGTGCGCGGGTTCAGCATCATGTCGTTCAGCTTCTCGACGATCACCGGAAGCGTCGGAAGGCCCGGGATCCGGGAGACGAGCTGCTTGACCTGCTCGGAAGAGGGGGTCGTCACGTCTGGCTCACGCCCGCCGGGTCAGGATCTCCACGGAGACGCGCGCCAGGGCCTGCATGACCGGGTCCGACTCATGCCCGGCGAACATGCGCCGGGCGCGCGATTCGATCTCCTGGCGTCGGGCGCCCTTCTCCTGGTCCGAAAGCGGCGGGGGATCCACGAAGATCTCGTCGATCCCGCCGACCTCTTTCATCTTGTCGATCACGGCCCGGGTAAGGATCGCCCCTTCGCGCACGAGCGCGCCTCCCGCCCCGTCGACGACGGTGCGCGCGAGGACCATCCCCTCCTGCGCGGCCTCGATGCGGACGCGGATCACCCCGCGATTCTAGGATGCGCCAAAACACCAAACACCAAAAATCCAAACATCGGCGCGATCGTCGTTTGCCGCTTGGCGTTTTCCGTTTCGAGCGTATCGTTTTCCCATGATTCCTCCCGGCGCACGCCGCCTGTGGGTGCGTTGCCCCAACTGGGTGGGGGACATGGCGATGGCGATGCCGTTTTTACGCGCCCTGCGGCGCGCCTTCCCGGAGGTCGCGATCACGCTCGGGGGACGCCCCGGCCTCCGGGCGATCCCGGAGGGATCCGGCGTCTTCGACGACTACCTGCCGGTCGGCCGGGACCTTGTGACCGACGCGCGACGGATCCGCGACGGCCGCTTCGACGCCGCGGTGATCCTCCCCCGCTCCCTGCGGACGGCCCTCGAGGCGGCGCTCGCCGGGATCCCCCGCCGGACCGGATTCGCGGGGCACGGGCGCTCCCTCTTCCTGACAAACGCCGTCCCCTGGAAACGGCGGGAGCCGGCCTGCAACACGGATATCTTCCTGGAACTCGCCGGGGCGCTCGGGATCGAAGGACCGGACCGGACGATCCGCCTGGCGGAGACCCCCGAGGGGAAGGCCGGCGCGGAAATGATCCTCGCGCCGGGCGGAGCGCCCCTCGCGCGCCCCCTCTTCCTCTTCGTTCCGGGAGCGGCCTTCGGTTCCGCGAAATGCTGGCCCGAAGGTCATTTCGCCGCGCTCGGACGCGCGGTTCTCGAACGCATCGGCGGGACGGTCCTCGTGTCGGCGGGGCCCGGCGAGGACGCGATCGCGTCCCGGATCGCCCGCGCCGTCGGAGCGGGCGCCCGTGCGGTCCCCGCCGATGACGCCCCCCTCTCGGTCCTGAAGAGCCTCGTCGCCCGGGCCGATTGCGTCGTCGCCAACGACACCGGCCCCCGCCAGTTCGCGGCCGCCTTCAACGTCCCCGGCGTGGTCCTCGCCGGCCCCATGGACCCGCGCTACGGCGACAGTCGCCAGGGACGCCTCTCGGTCCTCCGCGAGGACGTCCCCTGCTCTCCCTGCAACCTCGCCCGCTGCCCCATCGACCACCGGTGCATGACGCGCCTCGCGCCGGAACGCGTCTTCGCGGAGATCAAAAGGCTGATCGGATAGCCAGAAACAAAAAATGGCGCCGTTGCTCCGCTTTGCGCCCCTTTCGGCGGTCTCGTTTGTCGGGGGACGCTCCGCGTCGGCATCCATGCCGCCTTGTCGCTCCGATGTCGCCGGACCTTTCACATCCTGACCGGTCCGGCGACATCAGGCCCCCGAAAACGCTCCCGCCGCGGGGCGCGCGCTGTCGCGTTCGTCCGGCTCCATCCCCCGTAAACAGGTCAGAGTCAGCCACGCCTCAACTGTCGTTCCAGCTCCAGCACTTCTTCAAATGCTCCTCGCACGTTTCGCCCCCTCGTCGATGGATGCTGAATGTTTACAACGGGAACACCGTTCCATCGCCACTCTCCGTCGCGGCTCCAGAAGCGATCATCATGCATGACGCAACCAAAAAGCCGATGCAAGGGCTTCCCGCAAGTCAGTATCAACCGAGGCTCGATCAGCTCAACCTCCTCCCGGATGAACGCACGGTCCTGCCAGGCATGAAGTCCGATACTGGTGTAGTCGGCATTTCCCGACCCGCTGAACTTTTTGAGATTCATGATCGCGATCCTGCGGATCTCGGATTGAGCTTCCACGCCGTCCAGGACGCGATACTTCGACATACCGTCAAGGAGCGTGCTCGTCTAAAGCCCGAGATTCCGGGTCAGCATCTTGTTCAACGCATCTTCCCGATAGATCCTTCGCAGGTCATCCCCCCGATAATGCTGATAGGCTCCGCCCGTGCTGTTGGGTTCCGCCATCACGAAGAGAAGGCGGCGAGGTGCCCTGGAAAAGGCATCCTCATCAATAATCCCATCTGCATGAAAACCGCTCCGGGCCGCGGCCGGAAAGGTGTCTCGCCATCGGTCAAACAACCGGTCCAGTGCGCTGGTTCTCGACTCCACGCGACTCCCAATAGTACGGATCAAGAAGCGGAATCTCGTCCGTTTTTGCGATAGTCGAGAAGCGCAAGCTGCCAACAAGTGACTGCCATATGCTCTCACGAGCAGGTCATCCACACCTTGTCACTGGCAGGAGGGGACTATGGGAAAGCCGCCCGGCGGGCGGCGATTCCATGAGGGCGGGCGGGCACATCCGGATTTTTATTTCTGATCGGCAAGCGCCCGAAGGAAAGGGCCGCAGGCGGGCCTGAGAGGGGGCCTCATGCGCAGGCCGGTGGCAGGATGCCACGCGCCTCCCGTCCGCGAAGCGGACGGAAGCAAAGGACGTCGCGCATGGGAGGGAGGAGCGGACCGGATGTCCGCGACGACCGTCCCCCGAACAGGCCCGCCGAAAGGCCCTCTTCGGGCGCCCCGGCCGATCAGGCGGCCGGGGGGGGGACGGCCCGGACGGTACGGTTCTTCCCCTCGCGCTTCGCGCGGTAGAGCGCCTCGTCGGCGACGCGCACCAGCGCCTCGGCGGAGGCGACGTCGAGCCCCACGCCGGCAAGGCCGATGCTGACCGTCACCCGGAAGGGCTTGGCGGCGTCCACGAGATTCGGGAAGACCGTCCCCTCGATGAGCGCCCGCAGCCCCTCCACCTTGACAAGGGCGTTCTCGGGCGAGGTTTCAGGCAGGAGCAGCGTGAATTCCTCGCCGCCGTAGCGGAAGACGAAGTCGGTCGAGCGCGTCCAGGAGCCCAGGATCTTCGCCACCTCGCGCAGCACCACGTCTCCCTGCGGATGGCCGTAGGTGTCGTTGATCCGCTTGAAGTCGTCGATGTCGATCATGGCGAGCGAGAGCTCGCGCTTGTAGCGCACCGCCCGGCGGAATTCCGCCACCAGCTTCTCGTCGAAATGGCGCCGGTTGAAGACCCGGGTCAGGGGATCGACGATCGTCTGCGCGCGCACCTTCTCGTAGAGCGCGAGGTTGTCGATCATGAGCGAGATGAGGCCCGCAAGCGTCATCACGATATTGTCCTGCCAGATCCGGGCCTTCTCGTCGGCGCGGCCGGAAAGGACGAGAAGCCCGACCGTCTCGTCGCGGGAGCGGAGCGGAATCACCTGCGCGTCCCCCGATTCCTCCGGGGGCGACTCCCCGCGGGCGATCCGGGCGAGGCGGTGGCTCTTCCGGAGATCGATCACCTTCTTCGTCTTCTCGTCCGAGGCGGCGAGCCTGCGGAGCCACCGGCCGTCCACGTGGTAGAAACGGGCCACCTTGTAGTTGAGCCCCCCGGCGTCGCACAGGATCTCGACGACGTTCTTCGCCATCTCGTCGAGGGTGCGGCACTTCAGAATGTTCCGCGTCGACTCGTAGGCGGCGCGGATCTTCTCGGTGAGCTGGTAGATCCGGACGTTCGCCTGGTACGCCCCCAGGGTCTGGTGGCGCTGGAGGTCCACCTCCTCCCGGAGGCGCTTCTCCATCCGCTTCTGCTCGGTCACCTCGCGGGCGACCCCCAGAGCGAGCTTGCGCCCGCCGTGCTCGACGCGGCGGACGCTCACCTCCAGGCTGATCCGCCGGCCGGTCCGCGTCACGGCCACGAAGCCGTACCGGTCGTCCGCCCCCGCGTCGCGCGCGAACCGCTGGCGCACCGCCTCGCGCTCTTCGGGCGCGATGAGGCGCTCACCCGTGATGCGCCGCGCGCGGAGCTCCGCGAGAGTGTACCCCTGGAGAAGCTCGAACGCGCGGTTGACGTAGAGAAATTCCTGCGTCCGGGCGTCCAGGACGTACTGCGCGTCCATGCTGTGCTCCAGGAGGAACGTCTTCACCCCGGCGAGATCCGGCGCGTCGGCCACGGGCGCCACGGCCGGCTTCCACGCGACGGGGGTCCCGTCGAGCGAAAGCGCCTCCGGCAGGAAGACGAGGCAGACGCTCTCGTCCTCCGAGACGGCGTGCGCCGCCCCGACGGCCTTCCGGTCCTCCACCGGGTGCCCCCCCACGATCGCCCGGGGATGGGCACCGAAGCCGATCCGCCAGGACCTGGATTTCGCGGCCAGGGTCGCCAGGTCTTCCGCGGCGGCGGGCGGATCGATCCGGACGACGCGCCCCTTCTCGAACGTCACGGAGCAGGGCCCGCCGGCCGGTTCCCCCTTCAGGAACATCTCGTGGACGGCGATCGCCCCGCAGAGGGTCTCGGGGACCGGCTGGATCCGGACCTCCCCCGCGGGGAGCTCGCCGAAGCTCCCCGGCTGGCGGTAGTCCCCCAGCTCCATTCCCGGGACCGGATCGCGGGCCGTGAACGCCAGGTCCGTCCCGGCGCCCGCCAGGCGGAAGGCGCGCCCCCCCCGCAGGAGGTCCGCGAGGTCCTGGACCTTCCGGAAGACCACCTCCGGATCGACGTCCATGAGGCGTTCCATCATGTCCCAGGTGGCGCCCGTGAGGTCTGCCCCCCGGGCCCCCTTCGCGAGGATCTTCCCGAGCGACTTGCGGGAGGCCCACGCCGGTTGCGCCCCCAGGACGAGGATCACGTCCGTCTCGGCCAGGAGTCCGGCCGCTTCCTCCGGGATCCCGCCCCGCGAGAGGTCGAACACCGATCCCTTCGCCCCGAGCGCCGCCGCCCCGGCAGTGAACTGCTCCGCCATCGCCTGCATCGACGCGTCGGCCACGACCGCGAGCTTCTCGTCGGGGGCAAGCCCGAGGTTCCCCTCCAGGATCCGGCGGATCGTCTCCATCAGCGGTCCCCGTACCCGCGCGGCCGACCGGCGTGCCACCGCCAGGCGCTCTGGAGGATCGCGGCGAGGTCCCGTCGGGGGGCCCATGCCAGCTCCCGGCGGGCCTTCTCGAACGAGGCCACGAGCCGCGCCGGGTCCCCGGCCCGACGGGGGGCCGTCTCGAGGCGGAGCGCGCGCCCGGAGATCCGCGCGGCGAGATCCGCCACCTCGCGGACGGTCGAGCCGCGCCCGGTCCCCAGGTTGAAGACCCCCTGCCCGCCCCGCGCCAGGAGGCGCCAGGCAGCCACGTGCGCGTCGGCAAGGTCGTCCACGTGGACAAGGTCGCGCACGCAGGTCCCGTCGGGCGTGTCGTAATCGGCGCCGAAAACCGTGAACGATCGTCCGTCCCGCAGGGCCGCGAGAAGCCGCGGCACGAGGTGCGTTTCATCGGGATGGTCTTCCCCGTGGCCGTCCCCGGCCCCCGCGGCGTTGAAATACCGCAGCGACACCCGCGCCAGGCGTCCCGCGCCCGATTCCCCGTCCAGGAACGCCTCGAACGCCGCCTTCGACTCCCCGTAGGGATTCGTCGGCGCGATCGGGTGGTCCTCCGGAATCGGGATCATGCGGGGCTCCCCGTAGACCGCGGCGGTCGACGAGAAGAGGAACCGGCGGATCCCGCGCCGCGCAAGCGTGAGGACCAGCTCCCGGGCTTGTACCAGGTTCGCCTGCCTGTACTTCTCCGGAAAGCGGACCGACTCCCCGACAAGCGAGAGCGCCGCGCAGTGGACTACCCCGGCGCACGGGGCGGCCGCCAGTGCCCGGTCGAGCGCCGCCGGATCGGCGAAATTCCCTTCAGTGAACGGGATTCCCGCGGGGACCGCCTCCCGGTGCCCCGTGGACAGGTCGTCCAGGACCGCGACGGGGATCCCCTCGGCGACGAAACGCCGGACGATCGCCGATCCCACGTATCCGGCCCCGCCGGTGACGAGGACCGCTTCCGTCATGCGCGGTCGCCCCGGATGAACGCGATCGTGCGCGCCAGCCCTTCCTTGCGCGGGACCTTCGGCTCCCACCCCAGGATCCGGCGGGCCCTTTCGATATCGGGACGGCGCCGGTTCGGGTCGTCCTCGTAGCCAGGGGGCTTCGGCACGAGGCGCAGGCGGCTCCGGGATCCGACCGCCGCGATCACCTCCTCGGCGAACGCCTTCACGGTGATCTCCTCGGGATTCCCGATATTGACCGGCTCGGCCTCGCTTGAAGCCAGCAGGCGCACCAGCCCGTCGACGAGGTCGTCCACGAAGCAGAAGCTGCGGGTCTGGAGTCCGTCCCCGTAGACGGTGAGGTCCTCCCCCTTGAGGGCCGACCCCACGAAGCTGGGGAGGACCCGGCCGTCGTCCATGCGCATCCGCGGACCGTAGGTGTTGAAGATCCGGACGATCCGCGTCTCGAGGCCGTGGAACCGGTGGTACGCCATCGTCATCGCCTCGGCGAAGCGTTTCGCCTCGTCGTAGCATCCGCGCCGGCCGACCGGGTTCACATTTCCCCAGTAGTCCTCGCGCTGGGGATGGACCGCCGGGTCGCCGTACACCTCGCTCGTCGAGGCGAGAAGGAAGCGCGAGCCCTTGGCGCGCGCCAGGCCCAGCGCCTTGTGCGTCCCCAGGGACCCCACCTTGAGCGTCTGGATCGGGTACTTGAGGTAGTCGACGGGGCTCGCGGGCGAGGCGAGATGGAAGATCGCGTCGACGGGACCGTCCACCGACACATGCTCGGTCACGTCCTGGCGGACGAAGCGGAACTTCGGATTGGCGCGGCATCCGGCCAGGTTCGCCTCGGAGCCGGTGATCAGATTGTCGAGACAGACGACCTCGTCCCCGCGCGCCAGAAGCCTCTCGCACAGGTGCGACCCCAGGAAGCCTGCCCCCCCGGTGACGACGGACCGCATCAGGATCCCTCCACGTCGAGAGGGACCGCGGCGGACGCCCGGCGGGGGTGCGCCCCGCCCAGATCGGTGAACTCCACCACCAGCTTGTAGCTGCCCGGCGCCAGCTGCCGCGGCAAGGGGAGACCCTTATAGTGGAAATAAAAATCGGTGTGGCAGCGGCCCGAGGCGTGCGTCCGGTCGCGCAGCTTGAACTGCTTCTCCCACTGCTCGAACTCCCAGGCGACCTTCCCGTCGGCCGACTCGATCCGGAGGTCCACGTCGAAGCGGCAGGAGAACGTCTCCCCTTCCCGTCCCTGGGAGAGGCGGTCCACCTCGTAGTAGACATTGAGAAGGTCGCCCGCCCTGAAAGACGCCTTGGCGAGGCGCTCGGGGTTTCCGTACCCGCCGTCAGAGCCATTGGTGAGACAGGCGTTCCGCAGGAGAAGCGGCGCGAAGGGGCGCAGGGACCTCTCGATCTCGCGCGCCGCCTCGTGGGCGCGGGCCGTCTCTCCCAGGACGCTTGAAAGCCCCACGCGGAGGGCATCCGCCAGGAGCCGCGTCTGGGGATCCGACAGGTTGCCGGCCGGGATCTCCGAGAGCTCCCGGTACAGGCGTTCCGGGTCGGCGCGGAGCGTCTCGAGGATCCGGGCGGCCGGAAGCGGCGGTTCGGCCGGGGGCGCCGGGGGAGGCGTCGCCTCCGGGGAACGGACGGCGGCGCCGGACGGGGAGGGAATTCCGTCGGGTCCGCCCCGGACCGGATCCGCGGGCCGGACCGGGATGTCGAGCATCTCGTCCGGGATGTCGACCTCGATCGCGGGTCCCTTCGGCGTTTCCGCCGGCGGCTCCTTCCTGCCGCACCCCGCAAGGACGACCGGGAGAAAGGCGAGAGGCCAGGCGCGCGGCGTCATGACGTCCTTTTCAGGCCCCTTCGATCATGGTCCGGAGCGCGGCGAGGCGCCGCTCGACGTCCCGGCGCGAGACCCCCGCAAGGCGTTCCGGCCCCAGCGTCTCGACGCAGAGCGACCCCAGGACCGAGCCCCAGAGGACCGCCTCGCGCAGCCCCTCGGCGCGGGCGTCTCCCTCCCGGGCGAGGTACCCCATCACGCCGCCGGCGAAACTGTCGCCGGCCCCCGTCGGGTCGAACACCGCCTCGAGGGGGTAGCCCGGCACGACGAAGCACCGGTTCCCCGCAAGACACAGGCACCCGTGTTCCCCCTTCTTCACGATCACGAAGCGGGGCCCCAGATCCCTGATGCGGCGCGCGGCGCGGAGAAGGCCCGTCTCTCCGGTGAACTGCAGGGCCTCCTCGTCGTTGAGGATCACCCCGTCCGAGCGGGCGAAGACGCGCTCGGTCCCGGCGCGGTCGGTCTCGATCCAGAGGTTCATGGAATCGGAAACGACGCAACGGGCCCCCTTGGCCTGGTCGAGAAGGCTCAACTGGTGTCCGGGGCTTCCGTTGGCAAGAAAGACAAAAGGAACCTTCCGCCACGCCTCCGGAAGCCGTGGCTGGTACTTCTCGAAGATCGCGACGTCCACCTTCAGGGTTTCCCGGCGGGAGAACCCCTCGAAGTAGCGCCCTTCCCAGGAGAACGTCCGGTGCGTCGGGAGTTTCTGGAGCCCGGCGACGTCGATCCCCTTGTCCGCGAGCCCCGCGAGCTCGCTCTCGGGGAAATCGTTCCCGATCGCCCCCACGATCCCGGGACGCGCGAGAAACCGCGCCCCCAGCGCGAAATAGGTGGCGGACCCACCGAGGACCCGTTCGGCCGACGCGACCGGGGTGTGGATCGTGTCGAACGCCACGGTCCCCACCGTCACGATCCGGGGAACGGCCCCCGTCTCCTCCTTCTTCCGGTCCTTCCGTACCGCCATGCCTCGCCCCCCTTTCGCGGCCTGAACTCTAGCGCGGGCGATCCGTCCCGAAAATGGCAGATTCGGTGGTATGCTCTCCCCCCTTCATGTCCTTCCACCGGGGGCTTCCCGCCGTCGCCCGCTACACCCTGCGCCGCCACGTCCCGGCGGAGCTCCTCATGCAGGTCTACACGGGAGCCACGTACGCCCAGTTCGACATCGTCGCACGGAAGGAGTTCGGCGCCTCGAGCTTCCTCATCGCCTTCTTCTTCGTGGGGCCGCACCTGCCGGCGCTCCTCTCGGCCTTCTGGGGCGCCTCGATGGCGGGGCGGTCCCGGAAGGCCTTCCTCGGGGCGGCGGCGGTCTTCGGACCGCTCCTCCTCCTCGGGATGCCGTTCGCCCATTCCGCCGGGGCCTTCATGGCGCTCTGCGCCCTCTCGCTTCTCGGCGACCCGATCCTCGTCCCGTTCCGGAACCGCCTCCTCCAGGCGAACTATCCGGACGCCGTGCGCGGGCGGATCTGGGGATGGATCTTCGGCCTGGGACGCGTCGCCATCCTTTCCTCGTCCCTCCTCACCGGGTACATCCTGGACCGCTTCCCGGGAAGCCACCGGTTCGTCTTTCCGGCGGCGGGGCTCCTGGGGCTCGCCGGCATCTTCCTCTACGCGCGCGTGCGCCTGCGCTGGACCGAGGGGGCCGTCTCCTCCGCGAAGCGCTGGTGGCGCCAGATCGCCGACGTCTTCCGCGACACCCCCGGATTCGCCGCCTTCGAGGGAACGTTCATGGTGTACGGATTCGCCTTCATGCTTCTCCTCCCTCTCTACGTCATCGTCGTGAACGACATCCTGCATCTTTCCTATGTCCAGGCGGCGCTCCTCCGGCAGGTGATCCCCCAGCTGTCGATCGCGATCGCCTCGCCGATCGCCGGCCGGATCCTCGACCGCTCGAACCCGCTGGCGACCGGGACGTCCGCCTTCGCGACGCTGGCGGTCTTTCCCCTTTTCATGATCGCCGCGATCCGGGCCGAGTCGTTCTGGATCGCCGCCGGCGCCTACGTCGTCTTCGGGGTCGCGATGGCCTTCCTGCACACCGCCTGGGAGCTGGGTCCCACGTGGTTCGCGGGGAAACGCGACTCCTCGCGCTACATGGGAATCCACATGAGCTGCGTGGGACTGCGGGGGACGGTCGGCCCTCCCGTCGGTGGGATGCTCGCCACTCATATCGGGATCACCGGCACGTTCGCCGTCGCGGCGGCCCTCTTCGCCGTCGCGGCGCTCTGGATGCGGAGCCTCGTGCGCCGTCTCGGGGAGATCGGGCCCCCGGTCGAGCGGCCGGCGGCCGTTCCCGGACCGGGAGCGACAAGACTTCCGCCGAGAGGCGCCTGAAACGGCAACGGCCGAAACTCGGGGCCCGATTCCCGTACCCCGGCCTCCGATTCCCGGGCCCCGCCATTTGATTTCCATCTCCTTTCCTTACACGCCAGCTCGGCGCCCCCTTCGGTTGAGGGCGCCTCGCTGGCACCGGAAAGGAGACGGAAATGGATCTGCACAAGTGGCGGGTGTATCAGGAATCGATCGGATTGGTGTCGGAGGCCGCGGCCTGGAGCCGGCGTCTGCCCCGCGGATACGGCTGGCTTGCCGATCAGACGCGCCGCGCGGCGGGATCGGTCCCGCTCAATATCGCCGAAGGACTCGGCCGCCCTTCGCGGGCCGAGCGCCGCCGGTTCTTTGAGTTCGCCATCGGCTCGGCACACGAGGTCGCGGCTTGTCTCGAGGTCGGACATCGCCTCGGCACGCTCCCCCGGAACCGGTTTGATGCCCTCTGGGATCGATGCGACCACATCACCCGCATGCTCGGCAAGCTCATCGCCGGCGGATAAACCCCGGCGCCCCTGCCGCGCGCCTTCAATACCCCTTATTCAACTCTGCCCGCCCACCCCCGGCGGAATCGCCTCGCCTGACGGCTCGGCTCTCTTCCCGACCAGTCCTACACCGTTATTCAACGATTCAGGTTCTTCCGGATAAAAATTTCCTTCTCGATGTCGGCGTACACTTTCTGCATAAGCTCCGGTGTTGAGATGACTTTTGAGTCTTCAACGGTCTGAACCCCACCCCCCCACATAGCCATCTGACTTTTCTGGCCTTCAACGAAGGTGATCCTCGCTTTACTTTTCCCCTCGCCCCACTGTTCCATGGTCGCCGTCACAGCCGCTGATTTTGTGACGCCCCAAAAACCAGTTTTACCGCCGCTCTCGGCCCGAATCAGTCCAGTCGTCGCATCCGTGTGGGTGATCATATAGCCACTGTCTTGCAACACGGAAATCGTTGCCTGCATTACAACTTCCTTGTCCGCATCAAGTATTTTCGTTTCCATTTCCTTGCGCTGTTGCGGAGTAAATCTGGATCCACCGCATCCACCCGCCACGCAGCCAATGCACAACAGCACCAACACGTTAAAAATGACTTTCATGGGTGTTCCCCCTTAAAACTGCGCCTGCCGAACCGTGTATTCCCTCACAACGTCTTTGTCGTCGAAAGTGATGATCAATGTCAGGCTCCTTGTGCCTGAACTCGAAGAGTAGCTCTCTGAACCGTACAGGAATAAGAAGAGGAAACTTTTCTCTCCTTTGGCCTCGTGCCCAACACGATCATAAGTCCAGACTTCCTCTCCAGACTTGTTGCGTGTCGTGACGTTAGGCGAGCCAAACCATTCGATGATTTCCGCCTGTGTTGTGGTCCCTTTTACGATATTTTTCTTCGCCATCCCGGAGCTGACCGGGTCCGGTCGCAGAGGCTCTCTCCCACCGCAACCGGCCAATAGCAAGCCAAAAAGAAGAGTAGCCTTCCCCTTGCTCATCGCATTCCCTCTCCTTTCGGATTCTCGATCGAATTATGACTATAGGCACATAGGAAGAACTTCTCAAGTCCTCCACCATCCCCACGCAAGAGGGTGGTATGGGACGCACGACAAATGACAGGATGGTCAGACTGGCTTTTGGCCGCAGTCTCCGGGCGGCCAGAAATCGCCGCGGTCTGACCCAACAGGGCCTCGCCGACCGGGCCAACCTCACGATGAACTATGTTTTTCGGCTAGAAAAGGGCGAACGAAATCCCACTCTTCTCATCCTCCATGATCTGGCGAAGGCACTCCAGGTGCGTGTCCGAGAACTCGCGGATCCCGATTAGCAGCGTTTCGAATATTCGAGTGGGGGTGTGTAGAAAAGACGCCCGGAGGGCGGCGATTCCACGAGGGTGGGTGGGGACATTTGGGTTTTATTTTGGCTGATTGCGCCGGACGAACGCGAACGCGCGCGCCCCGCGGCGGGAGCGTTTTCGGGGGCCTGATGGCGCCGGGCCGGTCAGGATGTGCAAGGTCCGGCGACATCGGAGCGACCGAGTGGCACGGACGCCGCGAGGGAGCGTCCCCCGACAAACGCGAACCGCCGGTAGGGGCGTAAAGCGGAGCTTAAAGCGCCATCCGCCGCGAGGAGTGCCTCGGCGATCCGCTCCCGGCATCAGGGGCCGTAGAGCGCAGCAACGGCGCCTCCCGGGTTTCTACAGCTTGACGTGGATACGCTTCACCTCGGAGCAGCGGCCGGTCTCGGCATCGACGGTGAAGAGGCAGCCGCTCATCCGTGGATCTCCTTCGGCAACGTCGAAGACGTGCGGCATTCCGGTGATGAATTTCGCGAGGACCGGCTCGACGGAGCGCCCCAGGACCGAGTCGTAGGGGCCGGTCATTCCCAGTTCCGTGATATAGCCGGTCCCCTTGGGGAGGACCTGCTCGTCGGCGGTCTGGACATGCGTGTGGGTGCCGAAGACGATGCTCGCGCGGCCGTCGAGGTGGCGCCCGAGGGCGATCTTCTCGCTCGTCGCCTCGGCATGGACGTCGACGGCGATGACCCTTGCACGCGCGGAGAGTTCCGTCATCGCCTTGTCCGCCATCTTGAAGGGGCAAGAGGCCGGGGTCCCCATGAAGACGCGCCCCTGGACATTGAGGACCCCGACGGGCCCTTTCGCCGTCTCGTAGACGGCCCAGCCGCGGCCGGGCTGCTCTTCCGGATAGTTCGCGGGCCGGAGGAGGCGCTTCTCCTTCTGGATCGCGGGAATGAGCTCCCGCTTGTTCCAGACGTGGTCGCCGTTCGTGAGGCAGTCCATACCGGAAGCGAAAAGCTTCTCGGCAAGATCCGGTGTGAGGCCGTTCCCGCCAGCCACATTCTCGGCGTTCCCGATCGCGAAGTCGATTCTCTCGCGCTCCCGCAATTCCGGCAGGCGCTTCGCGATCACGTCGCGGCCGGGTTTTCCGACGATGTCGCCGAGCGCGAGGATCTTGAGAGGTGTTCCCACGGGGCGATTGTACCGTGATCCGTGAAACGTGGTTCGTGGTTCGTGAATCGTGGAGATGTCGGCGAACCACGACCGACGCGCCACGAATCACGGAAAGGATTCTTATGGAGAAACGGTCCTGTCCGTCTTCCCTTCGGCGGCAGGGGCGGAAGGAGCCGCAGCGATCCGGCGCGCGAGCTCCACGGCGTCCCAACGCTGGTCGCACGCCTTTTTCAGGAGATCGACCTGGCGCTCGGGATCCTGGACGTCGGCCAGGACCTGCGCATGCTCGTTCGTGATCGTCCCCAGGATCACCGCCTGCTGGACGACCTCCGGAAGCGAAAGAAGGCGCTCGCGGTGCCCCACCCAGACCGGGTCAAGCCCCAACCCGGTGGTGAGGTCCCGTTCGGAAACCGCCTCGAACTCGCGCGAGAGACGCGAGAAGGCGCGGGCCTCCTCCACGTGGGTGAGCGGCGTCCGCTGGACGTTCTCGAGGAGGCTGACCTCGAGCATCTCCTTGTCGGAGTAGGGGCGCACGATCGCGGGGATCCAGTCGCGTCCGAGGCGACGCGCGGCGAGAAGCCGGCGCTGGCCGGTCACGAGCTCGTACTTGTCTCCCCGCGCGCGCACGACGATCGGAGTGATGATCCCGTACGTCTCGATCGAGCGAGCGAGCCCCTCGACCGACTCCGGATCCGGCACCACCCGCACCCGGAAGGGATTGTCGAGGACCTGGTCGGTCGCGACCCGGATCACCTCGCCCAGGACGCGCGGCGCGCGCAGGAGGTGGCGGCGCAGCAGGAGGCACCCGTACGTCCAGACGGCGACGAACGCCAGGAGGAAAAGGCGGTCGAGGCCGTCCCTCATCGGGAGCGACGTCACCACGCCCAGGAGGCCGATCCCGACCCAGGCCGCGGCCAGGGAGAACCTCAAGCGTTCGGGCGTGCGCGGCCAGATCTCCATGACCTAGCTCCCGTATCCCCCGTAGCTGCCGTAGCGGCGACGGTTGTAGCCGTACCCCCGCGAGTAGTAGTAGTAGGAGGCGCTCGCGGTCTCGCGAGCCTTGTTCAGGATGCACCCGACGATGCGGCCGCCGGCGTTCTCGATCATCTTCTTCGCCTGCGTCGCCTGCTCCTTGGTGGTGGCCCCCGCCTCGACGAGGAACAGGACCCCGTCCACCCAGGGCGCGAGGATCAGGGCATCCGCCGCGCCGATGAGGGGGGGCGCGTCGATCAGGATCACGTCCGCGGCCTCGCGCACCTCGTCGAGGAAACGGAGCGACCGCTCGCTCCGGAGGAGCCCCGCGGGGTTCTCCGGGATCGTCCCGCTCGGGATGACGTAGAGACCGTCCCCCTTCCATGCCTCGGGGCGCATCAGGGTCTGCGCGAGGACGCTCTCGACCGTCTCCGCGCCGGGCTTCCCCTCGCCGATCCGGCGCGCCTCCTCGGCCGCCTCGAGGGACCCGTCGAGAAGCGACGAGAGCCCCGGATGGATCGGGACCCCGAAGAAATCGTGCAGCTTGGGCTTGCGCATGTCGCCGTCGATGATCACGACGGTGTAGCCGTTCCGGGCGAAGGCGACACCCAGGTTCGAGGCGGTCGTGGACTTCCCCTCCTCCTCGTTGAAGGAAACCACCATGAACACCTTGGCCCCCGACTCCTCGTACTGCGACGGAAAGAAGGTGGCGAGCCGGCTGAAGTCCTCCATGAGGCTGGTGCGCAGGGGCTGGCTCACGAGGAGCCGCGACTCCCGCTCGTCGACGAACGGGATCACCCCGAGGGCCGGCAGGTTCAGGAAGCGGCTGATGTGGTAGTCGGTCCTCAAGGTCGTGTCCATGATGTCCGTGAGGTACGCCATCCCGATCGCGGCCACCACCGACATCATGACGACGAGCGGCAGCGAGCGCGTGCTGCTCTTCGGGACGGCGACGGAGCTCCCGGCCGGGGCGTGCTCGTAGACCGTGACGTTCCCCTCGAGGCGCCTCTTCTCCAGTTCCAGGTCCGCGCGCTTCGACGCGACCGCGGCCAGGCGCTCCTTGGTGGCCGAGAACTGCCGCGAGAGCCCGAGATACTGGATCTCGTCGTCGGAGATCGCCCCCAGCCGCTCGCGCAGGCGCGCGGCCTGCTCCTGGGAGCGCTTGCGCTTGTCGACGAGCGCCAGCCGCTGGGCCTGACGCGCCAGGAGCTGGTCATAGACGGAAAAGCGCCTCCGCAGGGCCCTCTCGACGGTGTCTTCCGCGAGGGCCGCCGCCAGCATCTCCTCGAGCCCGGCGATGTGCCGGTCCTTGGCGAGCACTTCCGGGTGGGTCTCGGTGAAGTTCGCCAGCATCGACCGGCGGTCGAGGCGCGCCAGCGCCAGCTCCTGCTCCACGCGGGCGACGCGCTTCCCGGCAGGGGCGTCCTCCCCCTGCCCCAGGACGCGCTCCTTGAGGGTCGCCAGGAGATCGGTCCGGCGTTCCTCCTCCCCGATCTCGCCGGGCCCCACGAGCCCCTTCAGGAGATCCTGCCGCGGGACGTGGGATTCCTTCTCGGAAACCACCTTCTCGCAGGACGCGATGAATTCCCGGATCTGCCGGCGGGTGAGGTCGATCTCGGTGTCGATGTCGCCGATCTGGAGCTCGATCTCGGCATCCAGCGCCTCGGCCTCGGCCAGGCGTTTCAGGTCCAGCTTGATCTGCTCCGACAGGTCGTAGATGCGGCGCGTCTGGCGGAACTCCTTGAGGCGCGACTCGATCTCGGGAAGCTCCCGCTTGTTGATCTCCTCCATCTGCTGGGTGAGGAAGGAGATCGCGGCGTTCGCCCCCTTCTTCACCTCCTCGTCGTCGTAGGCGGCGAAGGCGTCGATCACGGCGTTCACGATCCCGACGGCGAGATCCGGATCCGGATAGGTCGACCGGATCACGACGATCTCGGTGTCCCCCTCCTTCTCCAGGGAGAGGGCGCCCTTGATCTCCCCCGGCGTCGCGCGGTTGGCGAGGAGCTTCGCCGCCCGTTCGCAGACGGGCTGGGAACTCGCCACCGACATCTGCGTCCGGTAGGAGAGGACCTTCGGCGAATAGGTGATCCCCCCCATGATCGAAAGGACCGGGTCGCTCCGGCGCAGGAGGATCTTCCCCGCGGCCTGGTAGGTCTGGATCTCATAGGTGTAGTAGAAGCCGAAAAGCGAGAGGGACAGGAGAAGCGTCCCCACGACCCACAGACGCCTCCGGTAGAGGATCTTGAGGTAGTCCTTGAACTCCATGGTAGTCCTCTTATCGCCCGTTTTCCGGGGCGACTTTCCCTGAATTAAGGGTCCGGAAAGGGGTTATGTCGTCAGGGCTTCTTGGCAAAACCCCGGATCCGGACCTCGCGCAGCACCGTCACCTGGATCTCGCCGGGATAGCTCATCTGCGACTCGATGGCGCGGGCGATGTCCCGGCTCATCTTGGAGGTGACGCGGTCCGGGACGACCCCCGGATCGATGATGACCCGGAGCTCGCGGCCCGTCTGGACGGCGTACGCCTCGGCGACCCCCGGGAAGGACTTGGCGATCTCCTCGAGGCGCGAGAGGCGCTTCAGGAGCTTTTCCACCCCGTCGTGGGCCGACCCGGGACGCTCGTGCGAGACGGTGTTGGCGATCTGCAGGATCACGGCGTAGAGGGTCGAGGCGGGAACCTCGTTGTGGTGGGCGGCGATCGCGTCCACGACGGTCTTGTGCTCCTCGCAGCGGCGGGCGATGTCGGCCCCGGCCGCCGAATGGCTCCCCTCCATGTCATGGTCGGCGGCGCGGCCGATGTCGTGCAGGAGCCCGATGCGCTTCGCCTTCTGGACGTCGAGACCGAACTCGCCGGCCAGGACCCCCGAGATCTGCGCGACATCGATCGAATGGGCCAGGACCGAACGGCCGGCGCTCGTGACGAAGTTGAGCTTCCCGAGAAGCAGGATCTCCCGGTTGTGCAGGCCGTGCACGCCCAGGTCGTAGCCCGCCTTCTTGCCGATCTCGATCACCATCTTCTCGTGCTCCTTGCGGACGCCCGAGACCACCTCCTCGATGCGGGCCGGGTGGATCCGGCTGTCGGCGATGAGCTTCTCCATCGCGCGCTTGGCGACGTCCCGCCGGACGCCGTCGAACCCGGAAAGGACCACCACGCCCGGCGTGTCGTCCACGATCACGTCGACGCCGGTCGCCTTCTCGAAGGCGCGGATGTTGCGCCCCTCGCGGCCGATGATGCGCCCCTTCAGCTCGTCCGAAGGAAGGTCCACGGTGGTGACCACCGTCGCCGCGGTGTGCGCGGCGGCGCACCGCTGGATGGCGAGCGCCAGGATCTCCTGGGCCTTCTCCTTCGATTCCTTCTCGACCTTCTCGGTCGCGCGGCGGATCGCGTCGGCGGTCTCGCCGGCCAGATCCTTCTCCAGGCGAGAGAAATACATCTCGATCGCCTGCTCGCGGGTCAGGTTCGAGACAGTGTGGAGGGCACGCTTCTCCTCGTCGACCAGCTTCGCCAGCTCCGCCTGCTGCAGCTCGATCTTCTTTTTCGTCTCGGAGACGGTCTGCTCCGTCTTCTCGAGGAAGCGCTCCTTCTTGGCGAACGTCTCGATCTTCCGGTCGAGGGCGTCCTCGCGCTTCTTGAGCCGCTCCTGGCGGTCCTCCAGCTCCTTCTTGACCCCCTCGAGCTCCTTCTCGAACGACTCGCGAAGCTTCAGCTGCTCGTCGCGCGCCGCGAGCTGCGCCTCCTTCTGGATCCGCTCCGCCTCGACGCGGGCCAGCGCCAGCTGCTCGGCCTCGCGGACGGCCAGGCGCTTCCGGAACACCCGGTAGAAGAGGAGATAGGCCACCCCGGCGGCGGAAAGCCCTGCCGCCAGACCCAGCCCCGCCGAAGACGGTTCGATCGCGCCCAGCATGTTCCTCCGCGGCTGACGCCCGGAGGGAACACGACCCGACAGGAAACGTGAACGCGGCCGCTTGCGCGGCCCCTACTCGCCCGAGCCGATCACCTGGATCTGGTTCTCGGACTGGACGACGATCACAAGATCGCGGTAGCGGGGATGGTACGTCTCCTCCCCGTTCACCCCGACGTATTTCCCGTAGTACTTTTTCAGGTCGACGTTGTTCCCTCTCACGTAGGCGATCAGCTTACCCCCTTTCACCAGTTTGTGCGTCCCGGGAGCCCCTCCGATGATGTTGCCGCACTCGTACAGCCACCCGGTGAGGAGGTAGGCGGCGGTACCCGGCGTCTTGTCGAGGATCTCCTGCATCTGCTTCCGGTACTTGTCCTGGATGGCGCGGACGGCGTCCGCGCGCTCCCTTTCGGTCGTCGAGAGCTTCTTGTACCACTCCGCCTCCTCGCGGATCTGCTTGAGGAAGAGGTCCACCCGCTCCTTGACGCGCGGGTTCTTGCATCCGGCGGCCAGGGCCTCGCTCCGGACGAGGACGCCGTCGAGATTCCGCGCGCGGACCTCCTTGTCCATTTCCGTCTGGTGGAGCTTCTTGATCGCCAGCCATTCGGCGGTGTCGGGATCCGACACGCCGGAATCCGAGACGTACTTGGCGGAGATCCACGCGAACGCCTCGGCGTCGAGCGGGGCGACCTTGAGCCAGTCCCCTTCCGCGCCGAACACCTTGAGCCGGGCGCCGTTCCCGACCTGCGCGAGGCTCTCCGCGTTGAAGCTCCCGGCCACGCGCAGGTTCACGTCGGTCCCCTTGACGCGCCCCTCGGCGTCCCCGACGTTCCATTCGACGTATTTCTTCGCGACCCAGAGACGGCAGGCCTCGGGGAGCTGGATCTTGTACCAGCCTTCCTTGCGGGCCAGGACCGTCACCCGCTCTCCCTTGTGCAGGGTCCCGATCTCGGCGTAGTTCGTGCCGGGCCCCGAGCGGACGTTGAGGTTGGCGGCCTTCACCTCCCCCTCGAACGGCAGATCGGCGGAGCCACTGGCCGCAACGTGGAAAAACACCCCCGCCGCCAGAAGCGCCGAGATGAACCGGTTCACGAAGCGTCCCATGGATCTCCTTTGTCGGCCCCTGAAAGCGTGATTCTTGCAGACGGACACGGGAGAGTCAAAAGCAAAAACGCGGAACGCGCGCCGCGGGGATCATTTCTTCTCGGACAGGCGCACGTAGCGGTAGTAGACCTCCATGCAGAGCGCGGCGCAGGCGGTGGAGTAGACCCGTCCGCCGGAATTCTTTCCCCAGTAGTCCAGCGGATCCATCGACCCCCAGACGCAGGCGTCGGTCTCCTTGTACCGCAGGTTCTGGCAGACCGACTTCTTCAGCGCCTCGTTCCACTTCGTCCAGGGCTCCCCGCCGTACTGGAAAAGGACCAGCGTCGAGTAGTACCACTCATAGAAGTTCGCCTTCGCCTCGCTGTATTCCGGAGGGTTCGACGACAGGACCGTCACCGCCCCGTCGACCCCCTTCATGTTCCCGGTGAACTGGCGCACGAGGGCCCCGGCGGCGGTGGTCACGAACGGCTTGTTGAAGACGAACTTCCCCTTGGCGTCGTAGCCGTACATGACGCCGTAGTTCTTCTCGCTCGCCACCTCGTCAAGCCAGGCGTTCGCCCCGGCGTACGCCTCCGGCGGGATCACGATCCCCCCCTCCTCGGCGGCATGCAGGGCCATCACCACCCAGCCGGTCACCGACGTGTCGTTGATCCCCCCGTCGGGGGCGGCCTTCCCCGCGTTGTAGTTGTGGTAGCGCCAGGCCTTCCCGGGGTTCTGCGCCGCGAGGAGATACCGGATCGCCTTCTCGAGGGGCTCCTTCAGCATCGGGTCGCGCGTGAGGACGTAGGCGTCCCCGATCGCGTAGGTGGCGAGCGCGTGGTTGTACATCTGCTCGTCGACCTTCTCGTCCCCGATCACGCCGTTCGACTTCTGTTCCCGCAGGATGAACTTGATCCCCTTCTCGACCGTCTCCCGGAAGGCGCCGTCCTTGTGCGTGTCGCCGTGCCCGGTGAAGGCGACGAGCGCGAGCCCCGTAAGCCCCAGGTCGTAGTCGTCCGTCCCCTTCCCCTCGCAGCGCCCCTTCGTGCAGTTGGCGTCGAACCCGTCGGCGTCCCACCGGCCGTCCGGGCTCTGGTGCTTCGCGAGCCACGTCAGGCACATCCGGACGGCGTCCTGCGTCGACCGGTTCCCCCCTCCTTTCAGGGTGAGGTTCCGCTGGCCGCCGGGGCCGCGCTGGCCGTACCGCTCGCCGGTGCCGTGCCCGGTTCCGCTCCCGTGGACGCTGGCGACCCCGGCCCCCTTGGAGAAATTGTCGATCGCCATGGCGAGGTTCGCCATGTCGGCGTTCGGGTCCCCCTTCGCGCCATGCCCCTCGCCGCCGTCGGCGGTCTCGTAGTGGTCCCCCACCTCCATGTTGGGGTCGAAGACAGGACCGCCCGTCTCGGTCGAGGACTTGTCCTCGTCCGGGACCGTCATGTCGGAAATGTCGGGCATCGCGTCCCTGGGCGGTTCCACCGTGGGGGGCGGCTCGCGGTCCACCTCCTCGGGCGTGTTGTTCTTGAGGACCGTCACGTCCTGGGACGGCGGCTCCTTGACCTTGGGCGCGTTCCACGACGCGATCGCGATCCCGAGAAAAAGCCCCACGTGCGTCACCAGGGCCGCCAGGATCGCGATCCCGATCCGCTGGAGCCGCTCTTCCTCCATGGAGGTGAAGGCGGCCTCCTCGAGGTGTTCCGGTTCCTGTTCGGCGACGGCCATGCGGTCTCCCTACTCCTTGGTACCCGACTCCCGCAGGAAACGCCAGTGGCTTTCCATACAGAGGGCCGCACAGGCGGTCGCATAGACCCGTCCGCCGGCATGGCTCCATTCGTCCACCGGATCGAATGATCCCTGGAGACATCCGTCCCTGGGACCTCGAAGGTTCCTGTAGATCGTCCGGTTGATCGCTTCCTTGCAGGCGACCCAAGGCTTGCCGCCATGCTGTTGAAGGACCAGGGTCGTGTAGTACCACTCGTAGAAATTGGGAGTCCCGGCGCCGGGATCCATCGCGGGGAGATGCCCCTCCAGAAGCCTGACTGCGGCGTCCGCCTTCGCGGGGTTCCCCGTGAATTGGCGGATCAGGGCCCCCGCCCCGGTCGTGACGTAGACCTGCTTCGTCTTCCCGTCCTTCCCCTGGATGAACTTGGGGGTCCCGCCGTCATGGCAGTAGGCGTATGCCTCCCGGCCGTCCGGGCCGGGGACCGCGACCCGGTCAAGCCAGGCATTCGCCCCGTCATACCCCTTCCGGATGTCAGCGGGGGGGATCGCCAGCGGGTGGTGCTTCATCCCCTCCTCGGCCGCATGGAGCGCCATCACGACCCACCCCGTGACGGAGGTGTCGTTCGCCCCGTACTCGGGAATTCCGGATCCCGGCCTGTTGTAGTCCCGGTAGCGCCAGGCCATGCCGGGGTTCTGTGCCGCCAGGATCACGCGGACAGCCTTCTCCACGGGAACCTTGATGGCCGGGTCTCCCGTCATCCCGTATGCCTCGGCGAGCGCGTAGGCGGCGAGGGCGTGGTTGTACATCGCCTCCTCGATCTCCCAGCCCCCGATGGAACCGTCCCCTTTCTGGTTTCTCAACAGGAAATCGATCCCCTTCTTCACGACGTTCCGGTGGGGATTCTCGTCGTCCCTCCCCTGGTGGGTCCATCCGTCCCCGAGGAACGCGGCGAGCGACAGGCCGGTCAGGGCGACATCCCATTTCGGATCGCCGGACCCGCCGCAAGGCGCCCCCTGGCATCGCTCGCAAAAGCGGTCGGCTGACCACCGCCCGTCCTTCTCCTGGTGCCGCGCGAGCCACTCGAGGGCCCGGCTGACGCCGCGCCGCGTCTCGGGCGGAGCCGTCCGCTTCCGTCCGGGCCTTCCGCCCAATCCCTTCGGGCCCAGGGTGCCATGCCCGTTCTCGCTCGTCCCGGACCGGGCCTTCGGACCGCTGGCATCGAACATGCGATCGATCTTCATCAACTCGTCTTCCAGGGGCCCCCCGGTGGCGGACGGGTCGCCGCCGCCCGTCCCGTTTTCTCCTCCGTCCAGCTGGAGCCGCTTTCCGGCCTCAAACAGGGAGGGATCGTCGATCCGGAAAGAATTCCTCTCTTCGGGTGGATCGTCCGTCTCGACCGGAAGCCCTTTCGAGTTCTCCGGGCCGTTCGCGGCGCCGGGATCCGGCTCGACCGGGATCAACTCCGGTTTTTCCACCTCCCGGACGTCCGGGCGACCGAGATCCGCCACCGCGCCGGGAAGCGACGTCGCGGCCGCCCGGGAAACGCCTGGCCCCCAGGCGACGACCGCGACCGCCACGAAAAGGGCCGCATGCAGGCCCAAGGCCGAGGCCAGCGCGACGCCGACTCTCTCCAGGCGCTCCTCGTCCATGGAATCGCGGGACATGGGCCTGCCCTCCTTCCCGTTTGACGCCCCGGACGGGCGCCGGTTTCAGCGGTTAAGCACCCTTATTGTAGCCCGAAGGGAATCAGCGTGCCGGACGGGAGAGCTCTTCCAGGTTCCAGGAGAGGGGGCGCGCGCCCCGGCCGGCCCGCACGCCCTGCAGCTTTTCGCGCGCGAACGCCGTCCCCGCCCGCCGTGTCAGGGGGACGAGGCGCCCGGAGGCCCGGGTCGCGGGGTCCAGAAGCGCGTCGAGCCGCCGGAGGACGTTCCCCGGCTCCCAGGAGAGGCCGACGAGCGCGACATCGAAATCGAGCGACGTCCCGGCGCGCCACCAGAGGACGGCGTCGGGAACCGTCTCGACCGACGCGTCGATCCCGAACTCCTTCCACTGGCGGGCGACCCCGGCGGCGAGCGGCTTGGCAACGGCGCCGCCGCCCGCGAGGATCGAGAGCGCGGCCTTCCTTCCTTCCTTGTCGGTCCAGCCGTCCTTCCCCCGCGTGAAACCCGCCTCGGCCATGAACCGCGACGCCTCCGCGCGGTCTTCAGCGGGGGCAGGGCCGGTCGCGCCGGCGGCGTCCCACGGCGGAAGCGCCGCCACCGGCTGGCAGGCGGATTCGGGCGCGGCCGCGGCGAGCGGCTTCCGGTCGAGCGCCAGCGCGAGCGCCTGCCGGAACCGGGTATCGGCAAGCCATCCGGCGCGTTCCGGCGCGACGCGGGGACGCCCCGCCGGGTCGGTCCCGCCGGCAGCGTTGTTGAAGAGAAGGAAGTCCCCCGCCTCGGCCGGGATGCTGACCGTTTGCCCCGCGGCGCCGACACGGGCCGCGAACGCCCCCTGGCGCGCGACATCGATCCCCTCGGCGATGTCGATCTCCCCCTTGCCCCACTTTTCCTCCAGGGCCTGCTCGTCCCCGGCCAGCACCCAGGTGACCGTCTTGATATAAGGAAGGGACTCCCCCCTGGCGTCCTTGCGCCAGTAATGGGGGTTCGCGGCAAGGACCAGGCGTTCCTTGGGACGGTATTCCTTGACGGCGTAGGGTCCGCACGAGACCACCTCGGCGGCGGGATTCCTCGTCTCGACCCCCCAGGCGGCCGCGAGCGCCCCCCGCTCCGCATGTTCCTTCAGCTTGTGCTCCGGAATGAGGGGAAGCTCCGCGAGGACCCAGGGGAGATCGGGGTCGGCCCGTGCCAGCGTGACGCGCAGCGTCGCGGGACCGGACGCCTCGGCGCGCGCCCCCGACTCGCCGCGCCCAAGCCCCGCGGCCGCCGGGATGGCGTTCCCGGGGTCGACGACCGCCCGGATCGTGAAGGCGGCGTCCCCGGCGGTGACGGGCGCGCCGTCGGACCATTTCGCCCCCGGGCGCATCCGGAAGGTCCAGTCGATCCCCGTCGCGTCGGATTCCCAGGAAAGGGCCAGGCCCGGCAGGAGCCCTCCCGAGGCGGCGTCGATCCGGGTCAGCGTCCCCGCGGTCAGGCGCAGCGCCTCGCGGGTGGCCGGATCCCAGGCCCGGAGCACGCTCAACGTCCGGATCTCCGGAGCGGCCAGGCCCAGGCGGATCTCGCCGCCCGGGACGCCCGATCCCGCGAAATCCCCCTCGGCGCCGCACAGGGACAGGGCGATCGCCGCGAGGACCCCTGCCGCCGCCGGAGCGATCCTCATTTGAGCTTCGCCCATCCGGTCCCCGAGAACCGCTGGTCCCCCTCAGCCTTGATCTCGTCCGCCTTCCGGTCTTTCAGGGCCGAAAGCGCCCGGTGGGCGGCCGCGTAGGCGCGGACCGCCGCCTCGGAATGAGAGGCGAGCGTCGTCACGACCCGCAGGGCCGCGATCGCCGACTGGACCTGGGCGTCCTGGCGGACCGTGGCGTCCGTCGCCGATTCCGAGAGCTTCCAGTACGCGTCGGCCAGGAGCGCGAAGCCGTCGGCCAGGGCGGCGGGCTCCGTCATTCCCGCGCGCGCCTTCTCGAGGGCCTCGACCCCCTTGGCGGGATCGGCCCGTCCGGCCAGGGCCGCCAGGCGCACCTGCACGAGCTGGAACACCGCCGGGGAGGCGTCCCGCGCCACGCGGGCGGCGTCCTCGAACTCGCTGCGGGCGGCGTCCCAGTCTTCCTTCGCCGCCAGGACCCGCGCCAGCCAGTAGCGGCGCAGCGCCTCCTTCTCGCCGGCGGCACGCCCTGCGGCCTGCCGCAGGGCGTCGCGGGCCCGATCGAGCTGCCCCTCGTAGAAATCACACCGGGCCGACTGCACGCGCGCGAGCCCCGCCAGGCGCGATCCGGTCCCCGCCGCGCACTGGGCGAGAAGGTCGCGCGCCTCGGCGAACCGTCCTGCCGCGAGAAGCGCCTCCCCCCCGCGGTAGAGGACATGCGCCCGGGCGGGCGGGCGGGCCGTCTTCTCGGCCGCCTTCGCGTAGAGCCCCGCCGCGCGGGCGGCGTCCCCGGACGCGGCGGCTGATTCCGCCTCGGCGAACTCCGCCGGAAGCCCCTCGTAGACGATCCGGGCCACCTGGTCGGCGGGCGCCTGGCTCGCCGCGACCCCCTTGGTGTACTTCACGATCTCCTCGCCGTCCTCGACGACGGTCACGCCCGTCTGGGACGATTCCCGGCCGCCGTCCTTGCCGCGCAGGACGATCGTGTCCGCGAGGGCCGCGCGCGACGCCGACAGGAAGAGAAGGACCGCCGCCGCCGTTCTGACACGCTTTTCCACGTCCCCCTCCTTCATTGACCTACCGGATGAAGCGCGCCGCGGCCGGATCCTTCCAGCTCGCCGAGCGCGCCCACATCTCCGCCAGAAGCTGGGCGGCGAAGGAACGCTGCTTCTCGTCTCCGCGCCGCCAGGCCCAGACCGCCAGGTCCGCGAACTTGCCGCGCATCGTGTCGCCGCCCAGGTCCGGCGCGATCCCGAACAGGTTCGCCAGGTAGTCCCGCAGGAGACCCGGCTCCCCCTGCAGGACCGGCACCAGCCCCATCTCGTAGGAGCAGTCCCACCAGTCGGCCGACTGGTCCGGCAGCACGCCGCGCAGGTCCTTGGCGGCCTCGTACCAGTCGAGGCACGCCTTGTTCCGGGCCGCCGGATCCGTCGCGCGCTCGGCGATCTTGCGGGCGCTCCCGACGACGCGCTTCCGGGCCCATTTGGCGAGCTGCCCCTTCTTCGCGTAGGCCGCATCGACCGCCCGGGAGGCGGCCATGGCCTGGGGCCAGTCCTCGACCGCCCAGTAGGCGTCCGAGAGCCCCGACAGCACCCGCAGGCGCCGCTCCTCGGACAGCTTCCAGGCATCGGCCCGCTCCAGGAGGAACTCCCCGATCCCGATCGCGGTCATGTACTCGCCGGTCTTCGCCACCTGCCACTCGAAGCGGTTCACGAGCTCGGCCACCTCGGTCTCGGAAGGGTTCTCCTTCACCCCCAGTGTGAAGGTGAGGAGTTCCGTGACCCAGAGCGCCCCCTCGCGCGCGGCGGCGTCGTTTCCGGCCGCGCGCGCGGCGCGGACCGCCTCGGAAACGGCCCGGCCCAGGACGTTCGCGGCGGCGAGCATCGATTTCGGCGGCGGCTTCGTCCCGAGTTCCTTCCGGATCGCCGACCAGTCCGCGCGCGCGGCCGCCAGATCCCCCTGGCGCGCGCGCGCGATGCACCGGATCGGTCCCCATTCGGGGGGCGGGGAAGCTTCCGGGAACGCCTTCCGGAACCCGTCCAGCGCGGCGAGCGCCCGGGCCGGCAGGGCGAGCGCCAGGTGGAAGGACGCCTGCGAGACGGCGCGCCGGTGCGCCCCCTGGCGCGCGGCCGCGTCGAGTTTCTTCGCCTCGACGCCTCCCGACCAGGCGACAAGCGCGTCGAGCGCCGCGGCGAGGGGCTCCGCCTCCGCGGGCGTCGGGAACCGCGACCCGGCCGCCTTCAGGGCCGCCGCGAGGCCGGCCCGTTCCGCCTCGACGATCCCCTCGAGGGCCGCGAGCTTCCAGCGCGGTTCGATATCGGAGACCCGCCGGTAGGCCGCGAGCGCCCGGGCCGGATCCCCGTCCGCCAGCGCCGCATCCCCGAGCTCCGCGTGGTAGCGCTGGACGCCGGCTCCGGCGGGAAAACGCGCCGCGACCGATTCCTTCATGCCGCGCGTGTGGCGCCGGATCATCGCCATGAGCGCGTCCCCCTGCGCCAGGGCCCCGCCCCATTTCACAAGGGCGCTCTCGACACCGGCGGCGGCGTTCACGGCGGTTTTCTCGTCGGCGCCAGGGTACTCGGCGGCCTGCGCGAAGGCGGCCGCGGCCGCGAGATGGTTTTCCGCCTGGTAGTGGCAGAGCGCGATCCCGAACCAGGCGCGCGCGGCGCCCGCGCGCCAGGCGGCCGGATCAGCCTGATCGAGGAACTCGCGGTAGAGCCGGAGCGCCCCGGCGTGGTTCTTCTGGTCCAGCATCTGCGCCGCCCGATCCATGAGCCCGGCGGCGGCGGAAGGCGTCTCGTTTTCCGCGCCTTCCCGGTACCGGCGGAGCCAGTCTGCCGCCTCCTGTGCGGCCGGCCCGCGACGGGCGGAAAGCTGATCGAGGCGCGCGAGTCCCTCTTCGGCCGCCTTCTTCGCGGCGGCGTCCCCGGACTCGCGCCCCTGCTCGATCGCCGCGCGCGCCGAGAAGAGCGCCGCGAGGTCCGCCTGTCCGTCGCGCGCGAGGTCGGCCGCGGCCTTCCGGGCTCCGTCCCAGTCCTTCTCGACGAGGAACATGTCCGCGACCTGCTGGCGCGCGAGGCTCCGCGCGTTCGGGCCGTCGGGGTGCTGGATCTTGCGGGCCAGGAATCTCGTCAGGGTGTCGCGCGCGCGCGGGAGATCCCCCAACGCCCGCTCGCAGGCCGCCTTCTTGAGATAGGGCTGCGGATAAAAGACCGTGTCGGGCTTCGCCTCGTCCTCGGTGAAGAGCGCCGCGTTGTCGAACTCCTCGGCCGCCTTCTCCAGGATCCCGGCGCGCTTCGGATCCCCCGCCGGAAGCGCGCGGCCCCACCGCAGGTGGATATCGGCGTACTCGTAGCGCACCTCGGCCTGGAGGACGTAGAGCTTCTGGTCCATGGCGCGGAAGGCGTCCTCGTCGATCTCGCGGGCCTCGCGCGCGGCGGAGGCGCGCTCGACGAGCCGGTCGAGCTCCGCGAGAAGGCCGGAGAGGTCCTTCGCGGCCCCGGCGAACCCGTCCGGTGCGCGCGTCGCCTCCGCGACGTCGGCCGCCAGGCGCGCCAAGGCGAAAGAGGCCTCCGCCCCCGCCGTCGAGACGCCTCCGGACGGACCTCCCGCCTCCTTGAGGCGCGCCAGGCGCGTTCTCACCTCCGCGAGGATCACCTCCCGCCGCGCCGGATCCTGCTCGGCCAGGGCCTCCCGCGTCATGAGACGCGTCTCGGCGAGCTCCAGGCGCGCCGACCCGCCGGGACGGCGCCGCCGGGCGGCCTCGAGCGCCTGGCGGGCGAGCTTCGTCATCCCCAGGCGGCCGGCGACCGTCTCCTCGATGAAGGCGAGATCCTCGTCGAGCGCGGCGTCCGGCCCGGCGGCGGACGCGCACGCCAGGCCCGTCAGGAAAACGGCCGTCCACCGACCCGGTCGGAATCCCATGGCGGGGTTATTTCTCGAGGCGCGTCCCGATCGCCACCTGCGACGCCCCCGCGCGGTCGGCGATGTCCTTGACGCGCATCACGTCGCGGATGGTCCGGCGCTTGTCGGACCGGATCATGACGGCGGGCTCCTTGGATTTCCCGATCTCGTCCTTGAGTCGGGCCGCGAGCTGCGCGAACGGGTCCTTGGCCTTCCGGTCGACGGAGACCTCCTCGTCGCCGACGAAATACCGGTCCTGCTCGGTGATCGTCACGGTGATGGTGCTGGGCTGCTCGGAGGCGACGGTGTTCACCGGCAGGTCCACCGAGGGCCCCGTCTGGACGATCTGGTCCGCGGTCACCATGAAGATGATGAGGAGCACGACGAAGATGTCGCACAGCGGCGTGATGTTGATGTCGGTGACGACATCGTCCTCCCCCTTGGGCGCCGCCATCGCCATGGTATCTCCCTTCCTCCCCGGCCTAGCGCAGCGTGGTCCCGATCCCGATCTTCGCCCCGGCCCGCTCCGCCGCCTCCATCACCTGCATGACATTCTCGAGGGGCAGCGAATGGTGCGCCCGGATCATCACTTCCCGCTTCGTGGTCTTCGGCACCGCCTCCCGCAGCTTCGGGAGCAGGCTCGCAAGGTCCACCATGACGCCGTTGCAGGAGATCCGGTTCGTCTCGTCGATGGTGATATTGACCGACTCCTCCTGGGCCTTCGAGATGGGATCGGTGACGGGGATGTCGGACGGGGAGCTGATCCGGGGCCCCTGGAGCGCCGTCGCGTTCGCCGTCACCATGAAGATGATGAGGAGCACGACGAGGATATCGCAGAGCGGCGTGATGTTGATGTCGGTGACGACGTCGTCGCCCCCCTCGGCCTTGGGTCCCTGCATGGTCCTTTCCTAGGCCGGAGCGGCTCCGGGCGTTCCCACGTCCGACACCCGGCGCGCCGGCGCGCCGGCGGGGGCCGCGGCGGCGGCGCGGGCCTGGGACGCGCGGATCAGCCGCGCCTCGTACGCCTCCTCGCCGTGATTCTTCAGGGCCGCGGCGAGCTTCCCGATGAAGACGTTCAGGTAGTTGAACGCGAAGACCGCCAGGATCCCGACGAAGATCCCGGCGGCCGTGGTGACGAGCGCCGTCGAGATCCCCTGCGAGACCGCCGCGAACCCGCCGCCCCCGGTCTCGGCGATCTTCGTGAACGCCTGGATGATCCCGATGACGGTGCCGAAGAGGCCGAAGAAGGGGGCCAGGTTCCCCATGGACCCCACGAACCAGAGCGCCTTCTTGCAGCTGGCGATGTCGTTGGCGCGGGCCCGCTCCATCGCGGCGGCGGTCACCTGCGGATGGAACGGCCCCTCGTAGAGCGCCTTGTACATGGCGCCGGAAAAGGCGGACTCGGCCACGTTCACGATCTCCTGGGGCTTCCCGCCGTTGGCGACGATCTGGCCGACCTGCTCCGCGAGGGCCGACGCCTGTTCGGTCGCCTTCTTCACGAACAGGAACCGCTCCACGCTGATGACGACGATCGCGATCGACGCCGCCACGAGGGGCGCGATCAGGTACCACTCGCGCAGCATCGCGCCGAAGATGCTGAATTCCTGCGCGGGCTCCTCGGCCAAGAGTGCCACCAGTCCCAGGATCGTCATGCGCCGTCTCCTTTCGTGTTAAGCACGCAGCACGTCGAGACTAATCCACCGGAACGGCGCGCGTCAACGAGGCTCCCGCCCGCCCGGCGTTTGCATTCGGGGCGGGGCGCCCTAGAATGCGCGTCCTTCCTGCGGGGATGGCGGAACTGGCAGACGCGTAAGATTCAGGTTCTTATGCCCGAAAGGGTGTGGGGGTTCAACTCCCCCTCCCCGCACGCCATTTCGCGGATCGCGGACCATCTGCGGCGTTGCTCACCGGGCCGGGGGTCACACGTAGACCCGACGGCCCGGTTCGCGCCTTGCACCTGGCCCGCGCTTCGCGAAATGGCCACAAGGGATGCCCGGGGAGGACGGCAAGATGTCAGACGCCGCCTGGCGCCAGACGCAGTCCGTAGACCGGGCATTCAGGATCGTCGTGTTCCAGCGTCATGCCGGCCTTCCTGCAGACGGCCTCCGGGAGTTCCGCCAGCGGGCTCGAATAGGTCGGCCCCAATCGGTGGGCGAAGGCATAGACATGGGAAACGCCGCGGCGGCGCAGTTCGTCCAGGACCCCGCCGAACAGCGCATGGGCGAGTCCCCGCCCCCGGACATCCCGCGCGAGGACCACGCAGGTGATCGCCCAGGCCCCCCGGACCGCGGGCGGCCTTCCCGACAGCGTCCCGAAGGAATCCCAGGGTCCGCACTGGCACCAGCCGGCCGCGCGGCCATCGACGTAAAGGAGGAACCCGTCCGACACGTTATTCCCGATCAGGCGCTCCCGGCAGGCGAGACCCTTTCCCGGCGCATCCCAGTCCTCGACATGAAAGGCCGTGCAGAAACACCGCGCCGACTCCCCGCTGCCGGCGCCCATGACGGAAAGGAAGTCGTCGCGCCGCGAGGCGTCGAACGGCTCCAGCCGGATTGACTCGATCGCGCGCGTCATCGGACCGACGCGTCGGGCAAGGGAAGCGGCCTCACGTCATGCCCTTCGGCCCGCAAGAGCGCGACCAGCCCCGCCGGGCCGCCGATGTGCGAGGCGCCGCCCAGGACCAGGATCCGTTCCTTGCCGACGAGGGGCCGGATCCGGCGGAGCCACTCGCGGTTCCGGTCGTCGATGATGCGGGTCTTGAACGCCTTCTGCCAGGCGGGGCTTTCCTCCCCCCGGAGGAGGAAAGTCCCCGCATCGAGGCGCGCCGCCGTGTCGAGATCGAACGAGAAGTAGGCCGTCTTCTCCTTCAAGTCCCTGCCTTCACGCTCCAGCCGGTCGAGGAGCCCCGAAAGCCACTCCGCCTGCTGGGCGGCATCAAGCGGCCCGAACACGGCGCCGAGGAGCTCCGTGAGCGGGGGATCGAGCGGGACGACGCGCTTCTTCCCCTGCGCGATCAACGCCTCGAAATGATCCTCCATGGAGACGCCTCCCTTGCCGGCGATCGCCTGCCGCATGGTCATGAGTCCCGCGAACCATGCCTGATACCTCTGGCGTCCGATCCCGTCGGGAAGACCGTGCGCGGCGCGGACCCGTTTCAGGCGTGCCAGGAGGGCCGGAGGAAGCGTTCCTTCAAGCACGTTCCCGTCCGGCAGGAAGAGGAATTTTCGGGCCGGCGCGAGAAGATCCCTCTTCTCGGGAGGGAAGCGGGCAAACGCGCCGTCGTCCGCGAGCGCCTCCTCCAGAAGCCCCGGTGCGCCGTCCCCTTCCCGGCAGACGATGTCGGTCCCTGCAAGGACCCGTGACACCTCATCGAGAACCGGCCGGAAGGCGGCTGCCTCCTCGCGCGTCATGACATGCATCGTGCCGAAGAGATACGCCGGCTTGTCGCCCGGGATCTCGTAGAGGAGGGACCGGACGGGTTCCGCTTTTCCTTCCGGCGGCATGTCTCCCCCCCAGACGCGGGACAGGATCCCGCACAGACCGAACACCCGAACCACGCGCCCCATCATGGATCAGGATGACACCGGACCCGCGATCCGGCAACCGATCACGTCCGGACACCCGCGCCGATCGCGCGCGCCGCGCGATTTGTGCTAGATTAGCCGGATGCCCGAAATCAAAACGACGGCGGAATCCCTGGAGAGGATCTACGCGACCACGGAGAAAAACCTCGCGGTGGTCCGGAAGAAGCTGGGGCGCCCCCTGACCCTGGCCGAGAAGGTCCTCTACGGACACCTCGACGACGCGAAGGGGCAGGAACTCGACCCCTGGAAATCCTACCTGCTCCTGCGCCCGGACCGGGTCGCGATGCAGGACGCGACGGCGCAGATGGCGCTCCTGCAGTTCATGTCGGCCGGGAAGAAAACCGTCGCCGTCCCCTCCACCGTCCACTGCGACCACCTGATCCTCGCGCGCGCCGGCGTCGCCAGGGACATGGACACGGCGACTTCAACCAACAAGGAAGTCTACGATTTCCTCCGGTCGGTCTCCGCGAAGTACGGGATCGGCTTCTGGAAGCCGGGGGCCGGGATCATCCACCAGGTGGTGCTGGAGCAGTACGCCGTCCCCGGGGGGATGATGATCGGGACCGATTCCCACACGCCGAACGCCGGGGGACTGGGGATGTTCGCCTGCGGGGTCGGCGGCGCCGATGCCGTGGACGTCATGGCGGGGTTCCCCTGGGAGGTGCTCTGCCCGAAGATCGTGGGCGTCAAGCTCACCGGAAAACTCTCCGGCTGGGCGGCCCCGAAGGACGTGATCCTGAAGCTTCTCGGGATCCTCACCTGCGACGGCGGCACGAACCGCGTGATCGAGTATTTCGGCCCCGGAATCGCCAGCATTTCGGCGACGGGAAAGGGAACGATCGCCAACATGGGGGCGGAGCTCGGGGCCACGACCTCGATCTTCCCGTTCGACGAGCGGATGGCGATCTACATGGGGGCGACGGGGCGCGCGGACCTCGCGAAGATCGCCCGGAAGAACGCGGCGCTCCTCGTCGCGGACGCCGAGGTCGAGAAATCCCCGGAAAAGTCCTTCGAGAAGGTGATCGAGATCGACCTTTCGACACTCGAGCCGCACGTCGTGGGGCCGCACACGCCGGACCTGGCGCGCCCTGTCTCAAGGCTCGCCGCCGAGGCGAAGGCGAAAAAATACCCGGAAAACCTGACGACGGCCCTGATCGGCTCCTGCACCAACTCCTCGTACGAGGACATCGCGCGGGTCGTGGACGTCGCGAAGCAGGCGGCCGCGAAAGGGGCGAAGGTGAGGTCGAAGCTCCTCGTCTCCCCCGGCTCCGACCAGATCATGAAGACGATCGAGCGCGACGGCCAGATGAAGACCCTGGAAGCCGCCGGCGCCGTGGTCCTCGCCAACGCCTGCGGTCCCTGCATCGGCCAGTGGAAGCGGGACGACATCACGGAGGGGACGGCGAACTCCATCATCACGTCGTTCAACCGGAACTTCCCGAAGCGGAATGACGGCCTCGCCTCCACGAGCGCCTTCATCGCCTCTCCCGAGGTGGTGATGGCGTACGGCCTGTTCGGGTCGCTAGCCGCCAACCCCCTGACGGACGAGCTGGCCGGCGCGGACGGAAAAAAATTCCGCCTGTCGCCGCCTGCCCCCGCCCCCGAGATCCCCGAAAAGGGGTTCGTCGCGGCCCCGGAGGGTTTTCTGGCGCCGCCCGCCGACGGCGCGGCCGTGACGGTGGAGGTCTCCCCGACGAGCGAGCGCCTGCAGGTCCTGGCCCCCTTCCCAAGGTGGGACGGCAAGGATTTCACGGATTGCGCCGTCCTCATCAAGGCGAAAGGGAAGTGCACCACCGACCACATCTCGCAGGCGGGGCCGTGGCTCAAGTTCCGGGGGCACCTGGACAAGATCTCCGACAACCTGCTCCTGGGGGCGACGAACGCCTTCACGGGAAAGGCGGGCGACGCGCTGAACCAGCTCACGGGGGCGCGGGAAACCCCGGCAGCGGTCGCCCGCGCCTACAAGGCGAAGGGGCTGAAATGGGTCGTCGTGGGCGACACGAACTACGGCGAGGGGTCGAGCCGCGAGCACGCCGCGATGGAGCCGCGGCACCTGGGCGGCGTCGCCATCATCGTCCGGAGCTTCGCGCGGATCCACGAGACAAACCTGAAAAAACAGGGGCTCCTGCCGCTGACGTTCTCGGACCCGAAGGACTACGACCGTGTCCTGGAGACGGACCGGATCAGCCTGTCGGGACTCGCGGACCTGGCCCCCGGGACGCCTGTCACGGCGACGGTCCGTCATGCTGACGGAAAGACGACGACCCTCCAGCTCAAGCACACCTTCAACGCCGAGCAGATCGGGTGGTTCAAGGCGGGCTCCGCCCTGAACACGCTCGCCAAGAAGGGATAGCGGGAAGCGCCCATGGCGCGCGTCGTCTTCACGCAGAACCTCCAGCGCCACGTCCCTTGCCCTCCCGTGGAGGTCGCGGGAAAGACCGCACGCGAGGCGCTCGAGGCGGCGTTCGCCGCCTACCCGGGGTTGCGCGGCTACGTGGTGGACGAGACGGGGGGGCTGCGTCAGCACATGACCGTCTTCGTGGACGGCGTGCAGGTCGCCGACCGGCAGGAGCAGTCGGACCCGGTGAAGCCGGGGTCGGAAATCCAGGTGATCCAGTCGCTTTCAGGAGGTTGATCATGGACCAGATCCTTGTCGGGACGCGGAAAGGTCTTTTCTTCGTCGCGCGCGCCAAGGCCGGCTGGACCGTGGCGCGGACCGCCTTCCTGGGCGACCACGTGCCGATGGCGCACCGGGACCCGGAAAGCGGGACGGTCTGGGCGGTTCTGGAGCACGGCCACTTCGGCACGAAGCTCCACCGGTCGGCAGACGAAGGCGCCACCTGGGAGGAATGCGCCGCCCCCGCGTACCCCGAAGACGTCCAGAAGGAGAATTGGGAGATCCCGATCTTCGGGAAGGTCCCGATGGCGCTCGAGAAGATCTGGGCCCTGGAGTCGATCGGCGGCGAGCTCTGGTGCGGCACCATCCCCGGCGGTCTCTTCGTCTCGCGCGACCGAGGCACGAGCTGGGAGCTCGTGCGCGGGCTCTGGGACCATCCCGCGCGGAAAAAATGGGGCGGCGGCGGGGCCAGGTACCCGGGGATCCACTCGATCGAGGCGGACCCGCGCGACCCGCGGCGGATCTACGTGGGGGTTTCCACCGGCGGCGTCTGGCTCACCGAGGACGGCGGCAAGACCTGGTCGCCCCGATGCCAGGGGTTGCGGGCCGACTACTTCCCCCCCGAACAGGCAGGGCTCCCCGAGTCGCAGGACGTGCACCGGGTGGTCCTCTGCCGGGCGCGCCCGGAAACGCTCTGGCTCCAGCACCACAACGGGATCTTCCGCTCCGCCGACGGCGGCAGGAACTGGACCGAACTCAAGGGGTCCCCTTCCTCGTTCGGGTTCGCGGTCGCGGTGCACCCGGAAGAGCCGGACACCGCCTGGTTCGTCCCCGCGGTGAAGGACGAGAAACGCTATCCCGTGGACGGGAAGGTGGTCGTGAGCCGCACGCGCGACGGCGGAAAGACGTTCGAGGTCCTGCGCGAGGGGCTCCCGCAGGAGCACGCCTACGACCTCGTCTACCGCCATGGCCTCGCGATCGACAGCACGGGGAAAAAGCTCGCCTTCGGCTCGACCACGGGATCGCTCTGGGTCACGGAAAACCGGGGGGATGCCTGGACCTGCGTCTCGACGCACCTTCCGCCGATCTACGTCGTCCGGTTCGCGTGAGCGTCGGGAGAGACCGGGCCCAGAAAACCCTCGACCGCGTCCTCTCGCGCGCGGGAGCGTGCTCCCGCACGCAGGCAGCGGAGATGATCCGGGCCGGGCGCGTCACGGTGGACGGCGCGGTCGCGCGGGACCCCGCGCGCTGGGTCGATCCGGCTCGCTCTCGAATCCTCCTGGATGGCCGCCCAGTCGAGCCGCCGCGCGAGCATCTGTACCTCGCCTTCCACAAGCCGGCGGGGTGCGTCACGACCCGGAGCGACCCCGAGGGGCGGAAGACCGTCTACGACTTTTTGGGGGACGTCGGCGCGTGGGTGGCGCCGGTGGGTCGCCTGGACCTCGAGACGAGCGGACTTCTTCTTCTCACGAACGACACCGTCTGGGCCGACCGGATCATGAATCCGGACTCCGGAATCCCGAAGACCTACCGCGTCCGGGCCCGCGGCGGGCTCACGGAGGAGAAGATCCGCGCGCTGCGGGAAGGGGTCCTGCTCGACGACGGAAAGACCCTGCCGGCGCGCGTCACCGTGACTTCCGCCAACGCGAAGCGGACATTGCTGGATCTGACCATCACCGAGGGTAAAAACCGCCAGGTCCGCCGGATGCTCTCGGCCGTGGGGAGCAAGGTGCTCGCGCTCGAACGGGTCTCGATCGGCCCGGTCCTGCTTGCCGGGATCGCGCCCGGGGCCTGGCGGCCTCTTGCCCCCGGGGAACGATCGGCCCTCTCGGACGCTTCCTCCCCGCGCTAGGGCGCGCTATACTCCCCGCCACAGACGCGGGGTAGAGCAGCCCGGCAGCTCGTCAGGCTCATAACCTGAAGGTCGGAGGTTCAAATCCTCCCCCCGCTATCTCCCCTATACAAACCGACCCCCTGGGGCAGTGCTGGAGACAGCAGCCCGAAGAGGGTCGCGTGTACGAGGATCTTCCCGTCAGGGTGAACCACGAGGGCGTCGATATGCTCGCGCAGCTCGTCTCGAAGAATCTCCCGGTTTTCTGCCTTTAAGAGGTTCAGGGTCTTCCCTACGCGCTCACGAATCTTCCGGCCCAAATCCTTGATCTTGGTAGACAGTGTGACCTGGGAGCGTGCTGTCGCGCTCGCCTCCAGCTCCCGGAGCTTCGCCTCCTTCTCCCGCAAGGCGGTGAGCAAAGCCGGGCTATCACCACCCCCCTCGGCAATCACCTGGGTCAGCCTGCCTACCTGATCCCGAAGCCCGGCGATCTCCTGTTCGGCACGCTTCGCCTCCCTCGGCTCGCCCTTCAATGCCCTGTCGATGAACCGCTTAGTTTCCTCTTCGAGGAAGCGGACGTTGTCAGACGTGAAAAGGTTCTCCTCCAGCGAGGCAATTACCTTCCGTTCGACCTCTTCCATCGGAATCGCGCAGCTCGCCTTGCAAGCTTCAGGGCCGCGGCGGTAGTGCCAACCGCACCTGAAGTAGTGATGCCGATACCCATCTCTCGCGCTGGACGTCACGACGAAATTGGCTCCACAAAGCGAGCACTTCGCCAGGCCCGTCAGTAGGTGGAGGTTCTTGCGGACCGGAAAGAACTTGTCGTGATGCTGATCCCGCGAGCGGACCTTATCCCAAAGCTCTTGGGTCACGACCTGCACTCCAAGATCAAACCGACGCCACTCCGAGTCCTTGCGTGGCCTCGACACCCTCTTCCCGTCGGGCTTGCGGACCATCTTCCGACGGTTGAAAACATAGCTGCCAAGGTAGATGGGATTATGCAGGATCGCCCGAACCGCAGAGGGGTCCCATGCTCCCACATTCCCCGAGTAGGTTGGCCTTTGACTCGCATTCAGGTCCCGCGCGATCCGTTTTAGGCCGTGCCCTCGGGCGCGCGCCTCGAAGACTTCCCGGACGACTTCCGCCTTCTGCGGGACGACCTTCAACTGCGTCCGGGTTAGCGGCTTCCCGTACTTGTCCTTTCGCTGGCTTGGGTCTGGCACCTTAACCAGCTCGAAGCCGTAAGGAGGGCGTCCACCGTTCCAGTTGCCTTCGAGCGCGTTTTGGACCATCCCTTCCCGAGATCGCTCGCCCAGTTGCTTGCTGTAGTCATCGGCGACGGCAAGCATGATGTTTCGGACGAGCGGATTCGACCCCTCGGTGGCGGACACGACGGAGACACCCAGGGATTCCAACTCCGATAGAGATCGGACGCTCTCCCCGAAGTTCCGCCCGATCCTGTCGAACTTGTAGACGGCAAGACGGAACTCCTCGCCAGCGCGGGCTCGTTCCAGGATCTGGACATATCCAGGACGGCCCATGATGGTCGTCCCGGATTTCGCTCGATCAACGACCTCTTCGATCTCCTCTCCTGAAAACTCGCGCCCCACGAAGTCCCGCACAACCCGTAGCTGCGCCTCGATCGAATGCGAGGCGTCCTGGAGTGTGGAGCTGTACCTGCAATAGACGATGGTCTTCATGCAGCTCTCCCGCCGCATGGCTCCCTCAAGATGCGATTCAGGACTCCGTCCGGGCATCCCTCTTCCGCGAGGATGTTCCATGCGATCAGGCGAGCCAGCGCGGTCATGTACGACCTTTCCGCTCTCTGTCTTTCAAGTATTGGATCAGAAGGCGGCGGAGAAACCCGCTGACCGTCCGATCTTCCTCCTTCGCCAGCTTCTCCAGCTGGCGGGCATACTCCGCCTCCAACAGGACCTGCAATCGCGCAAGCCGCTTCTTCATTTGATGATACTCTACTAGAGTATTTTTGATTATGCAAGTAGATGCCCAACCGTCCTCTCCTAGGTCTGCTGGGTCGAACATCCCGCGCCGGCGCCCCGGTCGGGCCGGACCCGCTGGGGGGAGGTGGGCAGGCATGAGAATCCAGCTTACGCACGGGGCACCTCCCGTCCCCCGTCAATGACGGTAAGGTCCGGGCTGGACAGCTCATTCCCAGCATCCGGTGCCAGTCTGGGGCTTCCCGCCCGATTTCCCCGTCTCAAAGCGGCCTTTTGAGCCTCGGATCTCGGTTTCTTCGCCTCGCGCAGACGGGCAAGCCTTACGCAACGCCGGTCGACCGCGTACTCACGCCAGATTTCCTTGTCCTTGGAGTCCCGACCATCGCGCAGCAGCACCCCACCGACCCTCTCGACCCGCCGCCACCAGCGCCGCTCCGTGCTATAGACGCTCGCCGTCGACTCGTCCTCGGTCCAGCTGATGATCGTTTCGCGCTCGGACTTCCTCGCTGGGGTCATACAGCACCCCCCGGATTCGATTCCACCACCCTAAGATGGGGAGTTTCGGAGGAATGAATTTGCGGCAGATGGTAGCGTCGAGGGGCATTTTTGACCCCAGCGCCAATCTGCTCAATCAACCCCTCCCGAACCATTTCACCAAGAACGTCGCGAACAGTGGTCTTGCCGACTTGCCCATGCAGCGCCTCGATGATTTCCTCAGCAGTCCACTCCTTGGACGCTGCTTTTTTCAAGAGTCCAACGATCAGATCGCGTGCACGAGTCTGGCTGGTGTTGCCAACGGCTCCAATGGCGACGAACCCGTCATCCGTGAGCTGAATAGCCAGTTCTCCCGGAGTCTCGTCGAAGCGTGACAAGGCGTGAATCTCTCGAACGTTAGGGTGCGCCTGCCCATCTGGTTGCCTCAAGGAAAGCACGATATCGACCGCTCCCCCAAAAGCCGTTGATCCGCGTCCTGAATCCCCGACTTTTCGATCGGCCTTTCCTTCGTGGCGGAGAAAGACAACTCCGATACCGTGTTTTGCAGCAGCATTCGACAAGGGGTCTACAGCTGCTTGGGCTGCTCCGCTTGAGTTCTCCTGATCGAGCTTGAAGCCTGCAAAGGGCGCAAGGGTGTCAACGATTAGGAGTTTGGCCCCCACTTTCAGACAGCACTTCACCGCTGCATCCACAACGGTGCTCCAGGGTTTGCCCGCCACCTCATGGCGGAATAGAAGCCAAAGATCCTGACAGCCCAAAAGGCCTGCTCTCCGAAGCGCCTCTCGCAAAGAGCGTGGAGGCTGCTCGGTGAGCAGCACGACAGGCGTCTTTTTGGTGGGCTCGCCCATGAATTCGTCGCCCTCCACCACGCAGCCGACCATGTCTAGCATCCAAGTGGTTTTTCCGGCTCGCTTGATCTTGCCCGCCAACTCCGTCAGGGCGCCTTCGGCCACCCACGGCTTAGCAATCCATGGGATTTCATGACCGCACAAGGTCTCGACCATGTCCGCCGTGATGAACGGGATTCCTTCTTCCGTAACCCCTTCCTTAGATGCGGAGGAATCCATTGCTACTTGCTCCCTCTCCAAACCTGGATAATCCGTCCAGCCCGTTGAATATCCGCTTCGGACCAGACGTACTGTCCGGCGGAATCCTTTTGAGGGCTTAGAAGCCCTTTCTGCAGCCAATACTTGATTTGGTGGATCTGGACCCCGAGACGTCGGGCCACCATGCCTGTTCGACTTACCTGTCCCACTTCACGCATGACCTTCTCCTTTCGGTTCGCGGAGGATCATTCCTCCGACGCAGGAGAAGGTAGCCCTGAAAAGCGGGTTCACCCTGTGACACGGTCTTTACGATTTCGCCGTCACCCCCCCCCTCATGGGTAGTGGAGGAGAGGGCGTGCTAGAAAGAACGCCAGCCGCCTTCGATAAACGATTCAGCGTCCTTGATCTGTCTGTGAATGACCCGACGAGCGATTTCCACAGCCTCGTCCGGGGTACGTTCTTGGCCCCTGTAGCGCACTGCCAGCTCCCTGGCCATTTCGCGTTTCTTTTTTCCGCGATGGTTCAAATCCCAGACCCTGAGCCATTCGCGGATGTCATCGATGTCCACGTTTGAGCGTCGTGGCCGTGCCGAACCCCCAGGGTTTTGCAGTTTTCTGGCAGCATCTCGCTTGGCTTGACGTGCGCGATCCCGAATCGGCTCCATTTCGGCGAGCATGCGTTTAAAGGCCTCCACTAGTTGAGAATCCTCGTAGTTCACCAGATTCATTGTGAGCCGTACTTTTTTAAGGCCCTCCAGAAGCGCTTTATCATCGAATCGCTTCGCAGCCGCAGCTTTGCGCCCGTCAGGATCTGCGGGAAGACGACTGGTTGTCATCTTTCCCGTACGAATTTCATATCGTTGTGATATCCCTTCACGAATTAATCGCAGGTACCTTGCTGCAATCTGTCCGACTTCAACCTGTATTGCATTGATCGCGTTCGGATCAGAATGAACGAGGCCACCCAAGGTCTTAAAGAGCCAGTCGGAATACCGGGCGCCAAGCCTCTTCTTGTAATCGTCGATAGATATGTCGGGGCGCAGAAGAGGGTAATGGAACCACCGATTCGACAGTTCCGACATAAGAGCGGTTTCTTTATCGAACCAGCGCTGCCAGCCCCTCTCTGTGCGCGGCTCCAGTTTGCCTTTGCGGGAGGCGGCGACTTTTTGGAGATACTTTTTTTGTCGATCGAAATCCTCCCGATAGGCCGCACTCCGCCTGAGGCATTCAAACTTGATCTTGATGCGCTCGATTTCACGATCGGTCAAGCCTGACACGGGATCAAAGCCCTCGCTTCCAGATCGTCAGTGCACGTGTCGGGCTCGTCCCGAGCTGAGCGGCAAGGGGAGCGAAAAGGGCGTCGAAGCGGTGCGCGCGCTGGGAAGACCGGTAGGTCAGTTCGTGACAGGACCGGCAACCGAATCGATTGCTACCCGGCGGTAAATGGAGCTTCCCCACGCGACGCCAACAAGGACGGCCATCCTGCAGCCTCAAGGTGCACCGGAACCACCATCGCAAGCTGCCGTTGTGGAGCCGCGTAGTATCGAGCGCCACATCCTGGACCGCCTCTTCAGCGCCTAGCAGGCCTGCGACGGGGAACCGAAACCTGACGGCGGGGCCGTAGGAGGAAGAGAAACGCTCGTAGCCGACCCGGAAAGTCTCCTTCTCGTACGCATTCGACCAAACGAGTGCTCCCGCGTGCCCTTCGACGATGGGCTTCGGGGTCAGGCTCCAACAGCGTTCGACGGGGATCAGCGAGCGCAGATGGCCAACGCGACGAGGTCCAGAGCCGTAGCCACCCACGAGATTTCCAAAATCATTTTACCCGATTGGGAGTAGGAGGCGCTTAGATAGCCTGGTCGTGACGGCGCCGGTGGTTGTAAGGATCAAGGCGGGATGAATGGTTTGGGAACGTAAGAGCTATCGAATGGTCGATGGGTCTTGTGTGTATGCTTCGGTGACACGGGTGGCAAAGGTGACTTCTTCTCCTTGTTCTAGCGCCCGGTTTACGAGTGCCGCATCGACGTAGTGTTGAACACGGTGGATCTCTCCGGGAGGGATGCGAACGGTGAAGCCCAACACACGGCGATCAAGGACAGTCTTTCCTTGCGAATATATCGTGAGTTCTATTTGAAAGAACCCAAGGGTCTTGGCTGAACTGTTCGATACACTCGCGGCGAAGGGGCATCCCCCAACGTAGCTGTTGTAATACGGGGTCGGCAGGGTTAGTGATGCCTCGTGGGTAATCCACTTCGGATCAATGACCGCATTCGCCCGCCGTTCCTCGCGTTCCCGCTCTTTACGTAGTTGGTCCTGCCTATCCCGCTCTCTACCTTCCGCGCGGCGTTGCCGTTTGTTCCCATACTCTACGAGAGCTACAAAGCCCCCAGCGATAATGAGAATGAGGATAACACCGCATATCCTGTATCCCATTTTTCGCCACTTCCGCCACCGTTCTATGCGGGGAAGTTCGACCCGTGACTGGCAATGGGGACATTCTTCGGCGGCCGCCGGCATTGCCTCTGCGCAAAATGGGCAGGGTCTCTCGATATCCCGCTTACAATGCTTACAGCGCTGTGCCTCGTCCTGGATCGGCCGACTGCAGTAGGGACAGTCTTTCATCGGACCATCAAGACCAAATCGCCGCACCAATAAGCATCCCGACAACTGTTCCGATGATGGAAATGATGATGCCAAACGAAGCCCGGCTCTTGGTCCGATCGGAATAGTCCCCCACGAGACCGATGATTCCGAGAACAAGACCGACCAACCCGAACACAGGCGGGAATATCCCGAACGCAATCGCACCGAATGTTACCGACAACGTCGCGCACACCATTCCACCACCACTGTTAACTTCTTCGGATTGCGTCTCGGTTCGACTCGGTTTTGCAATCGCACCGACGAGAGTCCCGAGCGCCCCAGCGGCTTGTGGGATGATCTCCGTGTATGACTGGATCTTCGAGCCGCAATGAGGACAGTCGTAGTCGTGGGACTCCACCGGCTCCGCACACGAGGGACATTTGAGACCGATGGCTTGCTTGCAATGCTTGCATTTCACGGCGGCATCTTGGATCTCTCCAGAGCAGTGAGGGCAGTTCTTCACTAAAGAACGGTAGTTCCATGGAACCAGACATGTCAACACTCGGACCATGCCCCACATGGGGCGGATCTCGCAGGATCAGGCGCACCTCAAGGCGCTGGGGTGCAGGGTGGCAACGATTCGAAAGTCGAGAGGTCTGACCCAAGCGCAAGTTGCCGAACGAGCCGGCATGACAATCCGCTATGTTTCGATGATCGAGACTGGCAGAAGGAATCCGACCTATCTCGTCCTCGGGGACTTGGCTCGGGGATTACGCGCTACGACGAAAGAGTTGATCCCCTAACTCGTCTTCTCAATACAAGCAGCCGTGTCATTCGCCGGCGAATTCACTATCCGACTAACCTCGTAGGCCCGCATCCGATCTGGGTCAGCGGGACGCAACAGCGCCTTCAACGCTTCGACTCCGATCCCCGCATCCACCCAGGCGGCCTCTCCCTGCTCGTCCAGGATGACAGGCATCCGGTCGTGGATCGGGCGCATCAGGTCGTTCGGCTCGCAGGTCAGGATGGCGAAGGTCCGCAGCTCCTTCCCGTCCGGCGCCGTCCACGATTCCCACAGGCCAGCCATCGAGAAGATCCCACCGTCCTTCATGGTGATGCGGAAGGGCGTCTTCGGTCCCTGCGCTATCTCCGGCTTCTGCCACTCGTAAAACCCGTCCGCCGGGATGAGGCAGCGACGCCGCTTGAATGCCGTGCGGAAGCTGGGCTTCTCGGCGACGGTCTCCGACTTGGCGTTGATGAAGCCGTCGCCTTTCAGCTCCTTGGTCCAGGAAGGGATGAGCCCCCAGCGCATCGGCTGGATTCGTCTCTCGCCATCTTCGGCGAAGATGACCGGGTGGTCCTGCGTCGGAGCGATGTTGTAGCGGGGCTTCCAGTCGAAGGCCGCTGCTGCCATCAGGCCGTAGCGGGCGAGGATCTGATCAAGCGTGGCTGCGAGGGTGAAGCGGCCACACATAAAGTCACTTCCACAGTGGCACGTTTAGGATCCCAAACAAAGTCCCTCCCCCTTTTACGATTTGCTGATTCGTCGATTCCACTCTCTTAACTAGCGCGTCCACTTTCTGGTCTATGACATCGGGGTCTTCACCGGACCAGAATACGCTTTCCCATTTTCGGATTCGTTCAAGTTCAGCCGGGGTGGGTTCTCGACCTCGACTCATTGATTTCCAGCAGCTCCCAAGCTGTCGTGATGCCCGAAAAATCTCATTGATAACTCCATCCATCTCATCGAACGACTTACTTTCATCTACCCCGAATTGGGCCATGAACCTGTATTTCAGCGCGCGAATCTTGCCAAACAGCTCAACATGTTCGTTGTATCTCTCTATCGCGACATATGCTTTATCGAGAGCCTCTTTCACCTCCGGGCTTTCAGATGGGTCCGACTTCCGTGTTGATCCCTCTCCCATATAGCCCATAGGACTTCGGATCATCGTGATGACATCTCGCGCCTGATAAAAGAGTGTCAGCGCTTCCTCAGCCAATTCCAAACGTCGTTTTCCGACATGTTCTCGACGCCAAGCGTCTATTCCGAATGCAGCGACCATCGACGCAAAAACAATCGCAGCGCATTCAATAAACGCTGTGACGCTTTCAATCACTGCCGCGTATTCCGTCGGGGTCATCTCGCACATGTTGCTGGCAGATCCTCCCACCTCGTCGTATACGCCGGACTCCGCCGCCCGGCCTTTACCGCCCACCGTTCCGAGAATCCCATCGAGCCGTAGCGTATCACGTCGGAACCCAGCCGCTCATTGATCCGGTCTACCGTTCGCATGAGACGCCCAGCTCGCTCCCTATGAATTTCGTCGAAGAATGCGGGTTGTATACACGAGGCTTGTGACATCTCCGTCAGGAATACGCCCGCCTTCTTGTAGCGAAAGCCCTGGCGCCAGATCCGATCCGTCACCTCGCTTGCGTAGCTTAGCAGCTCCGGCGTCAGGCTCGTCGGAACCGGCAGCTTCACCGACACGCTGTTAGCGTACTGGGGCTCCTCCTTGAAGGGGTTGGTCCGCAGGAAGACGACCATCTGCCCAGCCAGCAGCCGCTCCTCGCGTAGCTTCTCCGCAGCCCGCGCCGCGTAGGTCGAGATCGCTTCGTGCATCTCCCGCAGCGTCTCGACTGGCCGCCCGAAGCTCCGCGACACGCAGATTCCCTTCTTTGGCGGCGGACATAGCTCCAGAGGCAGACAGGAGATCCCTCGCAGCTCCCACACGGTCTTGAGCCCCACAACGGTCATGTGCTTCTGCACCCAGCGGTCGTCGGCGTCGCGCAGGGCTTTGGCGGTGGTGATGCCGTGGCGGCGTAGCAGGTCCCGGTAGACGGGACCGATTCCCCAGACCTCCTCGACGGGCGTGGCTTCCAAGAGCGCATCCAATTCGCTCTCGAATTCGCCCGACAGGTTCCAGACGCCGCCGGCGACGGGGAGCTTCTTGGCGACGTGATTGGCGACCTTCGCCAAGGTTTTGGTGGGGCCGATCCCGACGCTCACGGGGATACCGGTCCATTTGCGGACTGTGGCGCGGATCTCGCGGGCGTAGGCGGTGAGGTCCCGGCGCTCAAACCCTTCGAGGTTCAGGAACGCCTCGTCGATGGAGTAGACCTCGATCTCGCTAGCGAACCGTCCCAGCACCTCCATGACGCGGCTCGACATATCACCGTACAAGGCATAGTTCGACGAGAAGACCTCGACCCCCTTGAACTTCTCGGGCGCGAGGTGGAAGGGCTCTCCCATCTGTATGCCAATGGCCTTGGCTTCGTTCGTGCGGGCGACGACGCACCCGTCGTTATTCGACAGGACGACGACCGGCCGCCCCTCAAGCCGCGGTTGGAAGACCCGCTCGCAGGAACAGTAGAACGAGTTGCAGTCGGCGAGGGCGAAGAGGGCCATATCCGTGCCTCATGGCTTGTGGATCACCGCCGTGACGACGCCCCAGATCTCGAAGTCGTCGCCTTCCCGGATCTCGATGGGCTGGAAGCGTTCGTTCTCGGACATCAGGAAGAGACGCTTACCGTCCTTGTGGACGCGCTTCACGGCCATCTCGCCATTCACGACTGCGATCACGACCTGACCGTCAGCGGGATCGAGGGAGCGGTCCACCACGAGAAGGTCGTCGTTGTGGATACCTGCTCCCAGCATCGAATCGCCGCCAGCACGGACGTAGAACGTTGCTGCCGGATGCCGGATGAGGTGCTGGTTTAGATCGAGCTTGCCTTCGATGTAGTCGTCAGCAGGCGAGGGAAAGCCAGCTGGAACGCGGGCCGTGACGAGTGGGAGGCGCAGGGTTGCACGGTTGATGGCGGCGAAGAGGAAGGGAGGGGGCATAGCAAACGTATGTTTGCTTCATATTCCCCCGAATGTCAAGTCGGCGGCTACTCGGCCGGCATCCCCCACACGCGCTTGCCCTTGGGTTCCAGCACCTCGATCTCCCCCGTGCCATCCTTCCTGACGCCAATCCCGGCGCGGATCGCCTCGTCGCCGTCCTGGAAGAACAACCCCGACTCCCCATCCTCCGCGAAGAGGTACGCCTTCGTCTTGCCCTCGTGCCACAGTTTCACGCCCCGCTCGCTGATGACGATTGCAGGTTTGCCGTTTGCATCGTGGAGGGATATGGACGGGCCGCCCTTATCGGGGACGGACATGGCGATTCTCGAATTGCCCTTTCCGTCGAAGAGCCAGAAGTCAGACCCGCCCTGGTGGCTCGTCAGGATCGCCCGGCCCTTCTTGTCGGTCCCCGTGATCTGCAGCTCCGACGCCCACATGACAGTCGGGTTCGAGGGGACGGCGCCGACGAGTGCGAGGCCGACAAACAGGGCCAAGAACGCGGCGAGCCATCGCTGACGCCGTTCCAGGGTCCGCAGCCGCTTGGGAAGGTCGTCGGTCGGTGCTACGGTTGCATCCATGAGATCCTCCTTTGCGCGGGCTGCGATTTCAGTCACGGCCCTGGCGCTCGTTCTGATCGGGTGCGCGCCGACCCATCGGCCGTCGGGAATGGTAGACCGTGCGGCCCCGGCAGGACAGACCGGCGACGAGTTCGCCCCTTGGGGCTACCCCGCGGCCCCGAAGATCCTCCGCAAGACCGCCTTCGTCGTCGGCTACGACCCAGAGAAGCGCATCCCCCTCTGGGTCGCCTACAACGTCATACGTGCAAACGCTCGGCTCCCGGGCCTCGGGGAGCGGGCATTCAAGCCAGACCCTGAACTGCCGCGTGACGAGTCCGCCTGGGACAGCGACTACAAGGGCAGCGGTTACGACCGCGGCCACATGGCACCTTTCGCGTCCGTCCGTCGGCCCGGTGATCCCCGCCCAGAGATTGAGAGCTGCTACTTCTCGAACATCTGCCCACAGCGCCCGACCCTCAACCGTAAGGAGTGGCGGCTTCTTGAAGAGCAGGTCCGGGATTGGGCAGTGAAGTACGGTGAGGTGTGGGTGATCGTCGGGCCGATCCTCGGCGACGACGCACGGACGCCGAGCGGCAGGGTCGCGTTGCCGACTGCGTTCTACATGATCGTGGCGAAACAGGGCGTGGGGCATCCGGACGTTCTAGCCTTCGTGATGAGCCAAGACGAGAGCAGCGAGGATCGACAATTCGAGAGGTTCCTGCGGTCAGTCGATGAGGTCGAGCTGTTGTCGAGTTTGGACTTCCTGGCCAGCTTACCTGATACAGTGGAGGATAGAGTGGAGGCAATTCGACTCCAGACCGTCTGGCCCATTCATCGTCGCTAGTCCACCGAGCAATACATGCTCCTCTTACAGATACCATCAGACCTTCCTACTGATGGAGGCTCTACGAATTGGGCACTACTCCTCGACGCTATTACTGCTTTCGGGACTCTTCTAGTTTGTGTCATTGCGATTTGGGGCGAGACCATTCAACGTAAATTTGCGGGACCTCGGTTGGTGATTGTGATATGCGAATCTGGTGGGCGTTACATTCCTGGCGCAATGTGCTACATGTGGCACCTACAGGTTGTGAATGAAAGCCGTGCGGTTGTTAAAAATTGCCGGGTATTTCTTGTGGGCTTGTGGCGGCGCACAAAGAGTGGTGAGTTTCAGAAACTCCCAATGACTGTTCATCGACAGTTTGTTTGGGCTCCCGCCGAAACCGAACCGGCGCTAAAGACATTTGTCACGGAGGCCACACTTGATTTCGGGGTCGTCGCGGTCAACGGAAAGCGATGCTTTGAGCCATCTCTATACTCAATCAACAATGATTTTGAAGGCTACGTTAAACCCGGTGAGTGCGTGAGGTATGCCCTCGTTGTTGAAGCCGACAATCATCCAGGAAAGCTAAGCCATTTCGAGATCGAATGGTTTAAAGGGGATGGAGGAGCCTTGCTACCGCCAGACTCGAATCCGAATATCGAAATTAGATCTGTAACGTCATTAGCCCGGTAGTTTGTTGGGCGAGGCGCATCAAGCGTTGCAAGCAATCCAATACACTCTACCCATAATGGACACCTATTTTTTCGGTACAGGCGCACTCGCTCATCGAGGATACCCGTGCAATGACGGCTATCTTTCGATGGTCTATGACCACGATCAGACAAGCGGGCAACGTTTGTTGAATGACTCCCGATTTCTCTATGCCTTGGAAAAAGTCCGAGAGATTTCACCGTTGCTCGCCGGCTACCCCACGGGGAAAAGCGCCCTTCTCGGAGACCCTAATCGGTTCTTTACGGCTTTGGACGTCCACTATCAGCTAGCAAGAGACGCGACTGTCGGGATCTCGCGGAAGACCCCACTGATCGTAGGGAAGGCCATCTCCAGAGCGGTTCGCAACGCTTTCCTCAACATCGAGGACAACTGTAATCGCGCCATCCTCCGACGATTTGTCGATCAGGTCGGGACCACCTGCCGCTTCATTGATCTCAACTGGGCTAATTCAATGGAACGGGAGATCTTCCCACGCGTCGACCTTCTCCAAGGATTTACGCTGGGCTACCTTGCCGAGCGGAAGGATCTTGGGTGCCTGATGAAACCGCACGGCTCTGTTGGTTCATTCGCTTTTGACCCACCTGGAACCGTGAAATTTCCGAAGTGGGAGGAGAACGAAAAAAGCCGAGGTGTGGTTTCCGGCGGTCCTGCCTACCATTTCGGTAGTTCGATCAGTACGTCGGCCGATACCGAATCACCCGCCGAGATCTTCTGGTACAAAAATCAGGAGCCAGAAGCCTGCCGTGAAGATCACACCCCATACATCGTGTCTCCAACGACTTTCAAAAACGAGTACCTCATTGATCAGCGCCCCTCGTTTTCGCACATGTTGAATTTGGTCCGTCAGACGATCGGTGAGCAGGGAAGGTTCTTTTTCATCGGCTATGCCTTCCGAGACGAGGACATCCACATCCGCACTGCCATTCGGGCGGGGATTCGGAAAGCCGCTGACACTAGCCACATGACGCCGGAAGTCGAGGACCGCTACATCAAGAACCCCGGTATCTTTCTCGTATCCCCGCGCGTTGATCCCCCGCTCCTACGCCGCGCCGAAGAGACCGTCTCCCCTCTTCAACTCGGTCTCATCGATGCCAAGTTCGAGCAGTGGGTTGCCGACGGCTGTTCCTCTCCTCTGAAAAAATAATTTTCACGAGCCCGTCCCAAACACCTACCCGCATCCCCGCCGCCGGGGTGCCGGGAGCACTCATCGCGCCCGCGCTTATCGCGCGCAAGAGCCGTCGGCCCGGGTCGTCCGGGCCTCAATCCCTTCACGCAAGCAGGGAGGCGGCCATGCGACAGCGATACACGGTGCGGACGGTGCAGGTGCGTCTACGGGTCAGTGAGGCGGCCCTGGGGACGGCGGGAAGCCCCGCGGCGGCGGCGGAGATCGCCAGGAGCATCTATAGGGGCCTGGACGCGAACCAAGAGCATTTCACGATCCTTGCGCTGGACTCGAAGAACCACGTCACCGGCTACAAGGTTTGCGCGTCGGGAGGGCAGGATTCAACGCTCGTCGATCCCCGGATCGTCTTCCGGGCGGCGCTGCTCCTGGGCGCCGTGTCGCTCGTCGTGATCCACAACCACCCGAGCGGCGACCCCAAGCCGTCGGAGGAGGACCGCCAGCTAACCCGCACACTCCGCGAAGCCGGGGAGCTTCTTGGGATTCGCCTCCTCGACCACGTCATCCTCGGCGATGGGACCTCGGGATACGCCAGCTTCGCCGAGTCCGGGCTCCTGTAGCCCCTCCGCTGCTCAACTCGGGCCTACTGCGAGGAGGGGCGAGGGAAGCGCCCGAAGGGCGCGCCCCCGAGCACCGACCGAGCTTGAAAACCGATCGTGTATCACCCCTTCGGCTGGACAACCCACTTCGGACGACAAACCGCGAAATGCCTACGCAACCGCGTCACGACCCAGCCACGATATCCCAATGTGCCTATACGTCGACCGCATAAAGGGCAAGGTAGTGGACGGCGTGAAGGATGATCCCCTCGCTGCTTGGAAATAGTGGACGAGAAGGACTTACGCCACATCGACCCACCACTCTCGCTTCAACTGTTTGTACAAGGGTGACAACGCTCCCCCGCTATATAACAAACCCGCGGATCCTGGACTGGGTGGAGATCGACCTCCACCCGCCCAGGGCCGCAAGATCTCCCACTGTGTGGCGCGTCAAAATGGCACCGGCAGATCCCGCCGTTGGGGAACACCCCACCTAAATCCGTCGGTGGCAACAAACATCCGACCTTGATATCCGTTTTTCATTGGCACGGTGTTTGGTAAACATTAAGGGTCTCCGCAACCGCACAGGGTGCGGTGACGTCCTAAAATGACGAGCCGACTCACGTTGGGATGGGTCTGGATCGCGTCCTGAAGGAAGTGGGAAAGCTCCTTGCTGCGACCGTCCGTGGCGCCACCGACGGCTGCTACCGGGTCGGCGGGGACGAGTTCGCGGTCATCCTGCCGGGCGCGTCAACCGGTGAGGAGTTCAAGGGCCGGCTGGTCGACCAGCATTTCCGGACGACGCTTTCAGTGGGGATGGTCGGCCTGAAACCCGGCGAGACGAGCGAACGCTTCCTCCAGCGGGCCGATACCGTTATGTACGCCGTGAAAAAGGACCGGGGATCCAAAGACAAGGCGGGCCGGGGGATATCCCCCTGACCCGCCATCTCGTCTCCCCCATCTGGGGGATCAGCGCTCGCGGCGCACGACCGTGCCCCGCTGGACCGACTATCCCGATTGTACGGACACCTTCTTCGCCTCTTTCTTGGCCTCTTCCGTTTTCGGCAGCGTGACGGTCAGGACCCCCTTCTTGAAGGTCGCCGCTACCTTTTCCCGGTCGACCTCGGCCGGGAGCTCGATCACGCGGTGGAAACTCCCGTAGGACCGCTCCATGAGGTACTGCCCCTTCTTCTTGTCCTCGAACTCGGCCTTCTTCTCCCCGCGGAGAGTCAAGGCGTCCTGCGTGACCGACACCTCCACGTCCTTCTCGTCGATACCGGGGAGTTCCGCCGTCACGACAATCTCCTTGTCCGTCTCCGAGACGTCCACGCTGGGCATGGCCAAGCCCGTCCCGCCGTCAAAAAAGCGCGAGGGGAACCACTCCCTCTCGCCGAGGAAACCGTCAAAGAGCCGGTTCATGTCCTGCCGGAGGACCGCGAAGGGATCCTCCAGGTTCCGATGGGCCGGGACATTCTTGCCCCGACGCAATAAGGACCAATTCTTCCGCATCTCGCTCACCTCCTTTCACTCATCCGGTCTGCACGGCGATCTTTCTCGCCTTTGAGCGCACGTCCTTCGGTAGGGTGAGACGCAGGACGCCGTCCTTCATCGTCGCCTGGATCTTGTCCCGCTCCACCTCGTCCGACAGGACGAACGTCCGCTCGAAGCTCCCGGTTTCGTACTCGGCGTAGGCCAGGTCGTACCCGGTCGGCGCGCCCTGAGCCGGCGCCCCCCGGATCGCCAGGACATTCTTTTCTACGGTGACGTCCACCCCGTCTTGAGAAACCCCCGGCATGTCCACCGCCACGATCAGGTCGTCCGGGGTCTCGTAGATGTCCGTCCGAGGCAGGAAAGTCTTTCCGGACGAGGCCCGTTCCATCCCCTTCTCCGGGCGGATCTCCTGTTTTTGCAAGTCCCTTCGCTCTGTCATGGTCGCCTCCTTCCACGAGCGGTCATGAGACCTTCACCGCGATCTTCCTGGGCTTTTCCTCTTCGATACGCTCCATGTGGACCGCCAGGATCCCGTTCTGAAACCGTGCGGCCACCTTCTCGGGATCCACGGCGAACGGGAGTTGAAACGTCCGCGCGAACTCCCCGAACTCACGCTCCTGCCGGTGGCAGGCCTCGTCCTCCCCGTGAGACTCCGGCGCGCGTTTCCCCCGCAACGTCAGGGTGTCCCGCACGAGCGAGATGTCGATCTCCCTGGGGTCGACGCCCGGCACCTCCGCCGTCAGGACCGCGGAGTCGTCGCGGGTCCAGAGGTTTACCGCCGGGAAATCGGGGGCCGCCGACACCCCGCGCGACCCGCCGAACAGGCGGTTCATCTCCTCCTGCAGACGGTCCAGCTCCGAGAGCATAGACCGCCCTCCGTTCCTGCGTTTCTCCCAGCCTTCCATGCCGCACCTCCCTTCTTCGTACCCCGCTCATTCGAGCGGGAATTCCAGATACCGCTTCGCGTTCCCCTGCAAGAATGAAAGGCTCACCCGGTCCTTTCGGCTTGCCAGGGCCTCCTTGAACTCGCCGACATTTGCGACTTCGCGTCCGTTCACCTTCCAGATCACGGCGCCCGGCTGGATCCCGAAACGGTCGGCAACACTCCCCGTCTCGACGGAGGTCACGCGCACGCCCGTCTCGAGGCCGGAGACCGGCTCGTCCAGGTCGGCCACCGAAATCCCCAGGCTCGGGACCGGCCCGCCCGCGCCACTTGCCGGGGTCTTCGCCCTGTCAGCGGCTTCCAGGTCTCCCACGTCGACGGTCAGCGTCTTCTTCTTCCCTCCCCGATGGACAACGACCGGCACCGAGGCTCCCGGACGGGTTTTCGCGACAAGCATGCGGAGATGGTTCGAGTCGCGAACTTTTTCACCGTTGAATTGGAGGAGGACGTCCCCGGGCTCGATCCCCGCCTTGGCCGCGGCTTGCTCCTGGCTCACCTCCCCGATGAGAACCCCGCCATTCTCAAGGTCTCTTTCCTTGGCCTGTTCGGGCGTCAGGTCGGAGATTCCGACGCCGAGATAGCCCCGGCGCACCTTCCCGTCTTCCACCAGGGAGTCCATGATCGACCGGGCCATGTTGATCGGGATCGCGAAACCGATCCCCTGGTAGCCGCCGCTCCGCGTGGCGATCGCGGAGTTGATCCCCACGACGCGGCCCCGCAGGTCCACGAGCGGCCCCCCGGAATTCCCCGGATTGATGGCGGCGTCCGTCTGGATGAAGTCCTCGTACTCGACGATCCCCACGTTGGCCCGCCCCTTGGCGCTGACGATCCCGGCGGTGACGGTCTGGTCCAGGCCGAAGGGGTTCCCGATCGCGATCACCCATTGGCCGACCCGGATCTCCTCGGAGTCGCCAAGCTCCGCCGCCGGGAGTCCCTTCGCGTCGACGCGCAGGACCGCCACGTCGCTCTTGGGGTCGGCCCCGACGAGCTTAGCCTGGAAGGTCCGCTTGTCTGACAGCTTCACCTCGATCTTGGTGGCGCCGGCCACGACATGGTTGTTGGTCAAAACGAGGCCGTCCCCTGAAACGATCACACCGGATCCGAACCCGGACCGCTTGAGCTTCCCCTGAGGGATCTGCCGCCGGAAGAAGTCCCCGAAGAATCCCTCAAACGGGTCATCCCCAAAGAAGTCCCGGAACCAGGGGGAGTGAAAATGGAACGGACGATTGGGTTGTCGCAGAACGGGGGCGCTTCCCATCTCCTGCTCGACGGATACATGGACTACGCTCGGGCGCACCTTGTCCGCAGCAGCGATGAAAACCTTGGAGGTGTCCTCCAGGGTCGCGATGACCTTCTCGATCGGCCCAGCAGACTTGTCCGGTCTTGAGGCTTCCTGGTGCGTCTCGGCGAGCGCCCAGTAGTGCCCGGCGTACACGGCTGCGACGAGCGAGGCAGCCCATCCCGACATCTTCAGGAGTCCCTTGCCCATGATCTCTCTCCTAAAAAAGTACGGACGCAAGAAATGTGCCAACGGAAATCGGCGTCGCTTTCCTGGCGCCAATTCAAAAATCAAAAATTTTCAAAGATTTACGAGGACTGCCGCGGCGTCGATTCCACTTCAGCCGCGTCGCATGAACGGCGCTCTGTCACAATGACAAGAACCTCTTTTCAAACTGACATGGCAAACGTTGCAGTGGGCTGTCCTCAATCCGAGGGCCCTTCCCGGTTCCCCCCAAAGATTTCTTCGATTTTCCCCTGCATCCTTTTGGCCCTACCCCCGCATCCCATCCCGGAGCGCGGGATGGGTAGCCATCGCCTGACGGCCGTCCCACGCGCGGCTTCTTCGGGAGCTTCGACAGCGGGATGGATCGTTGGGAGAACTAGACCGTGGGTGGATCGAACAATCGATGCAGGGAGCGGCCTACGGCCCGCTCCTGGCGGGGCTCCGTCGGCAGAATCAGGCCTTCCGGACCTTCAAGGCTTGGGCCGAAGTCGTCAGCCACCTCCAGGACAGAACCACTGACGGCCCAGGGCGAGACCGGATCCTCCGTCCCCTCCTCAGGGCAAACCGGACGGAAGCAGACCAGCGGATCCAGACGGTTCTCCTGGCGGTCTTCTGGCCAGGGCTTGTCTCGATCCACAGGCAGAAGCGTTCATGGGACCCGAACCCCGAGGAGCTCTGGCAGAGCATCCTCTGCACCTTCTTCGAGGTCACCCGCCGCGTCGACGTGGCGAAGCGCAGGGAACGCTACCTCCAGAAGGTCTACAACGACACGGTCCATCGCCTCCACGACCGCTACCGGCGGCTGTGGAATGCCCGCAACCACGAGCACGCCGTGTCGCCGACGGACCTCGACGCCGTGGTGGGCGCGGACGGCGTGGACACCGACTCGATCGACCTTCGGGAAGCCCAGCGCAAAAAGGTCGAGCACTACCGCCAGTGCCTCCACGAGGGGTGGATCACCCTGGAGGGGTTCCGGCTCCTCCTCGAGACCCGGGTCCACGGGAAGTCCCTCGTCCATTACGCGCGGGACTGGCGGATCTCCTACGAGGCGACGAAGAAACGGCGCCAGCGGGCTGAGGCCGTGATCCGGCGGGAGGAAATGAAATGATCGACGAGAAGGAATCGCCCGTCCCACTCCCCGAAAAGTCCCGGAAGCCCTATTTGAGCTTCACCCAGATCAGCATGTTCCTGCGCTGCCCCAGGCAGTATGAGCAGCGTTACATCCTCAAGAAGAAAACCCCGCCCTCCGGCGCCATGGTCTTGGGGCGGGTCTGGCACAAGGCGCTCGAGCTCAACTACCGGCAGAAGATCGATTCCCAGCAGGACCTCCCTCTGGGGGACATGCAGGAGTACTTCGCGGCTCAGTTCGACGAAGTCCTGAAAACCGAGGAGGTCGCCTTCGAGCCGGCGGAGAAGCCGGGGAAGCTCAAGGACCAGGGGGTGGGGATCGTCGCCGCGCACCACCAGGCGATCGCCCCCGCCGTGCGGCCGCTTCTCGTCGAGGAGCCCTTCACGGTCGATTTGGGGGAGGACTTCCCCTTCGATCTCTACGGGATCTGGGACCTCGTTGAGCGCGACGGCACCATCGTCGACAACAAGGCCTACGGCCGGGCGCCCGCACAGGATGCGCTCGATAAGGATCTCCAGTTCACGGCTTACGCCCTGGGCTACCGCGCGACGAAGGGGGCCGTCGAGCCGGGCCTCCGGATGGACGCGGTCATCAAGAACGTCAAACCCAAGGCCGTCCAGCTCCACACCAGGCGCACGAACGACCAGTGCCGGTGGTTCCTGGGGCTCGTCGAGCAGGTCGGCAAGGCGATCAAGAGCGGGAGTTTCTTCCCCAATCCGAACGGCTGGCACTGTTCGGAGCGGTTCTGCGGGTACTGGCATTCATGCATGGGACAGAAAGGCGGGAGGTGAACCATGAAAGCAGAAGTGGTGTTGCCGGACGAATCGCGTGTGGCCGATCCTGTCGTGGCGGAGAAGACGGCACCGCCATTTGTGAAGGCGCGGACCCAGAAGAAACGGCTGAAGCTCTTCGTGTGGGGAGACTCCGGGGTCGGGAAGACCACGCTCGCCCTCCAATTTCCCGCTCCTGTCGTGATCGACATGGAAGGCGGGACCGATCTCTACGGGGACCGCTACGACTTCGACGTCCTGCGGGCCGCCACGGCCGACCAGGTCATGGAAGCGGTCGATTGGCTCCTCGCCAACCGCCACGACTACCGAACGGTGGTGATCGATCCGGTCTCGGTCTATTGGGACGCGCTTCAGAGGAAGTGGTCGGACATCTTCCTCCGGAGGAATAAGACCTCGAAGGGGTACAAGTTCGAGTTCTACGACCTGCAGGCTCGGGACTGGATGACGGTCAAGGCGGAGTTCAAGGAGTTCATCCGGAAGCTCATTGCCCTCGACATGAACGTCATCGTCACCGCCCGGCAGAAGACCCTGTACGCCGAAGGGGGCTTCGACGACGCGGGGTACCTGTGCGAGTTCGAGGCGAAGCGGAACGCCATCTCGCGGGCGGCCCTTGAGGAAACGAAGGGAACAGAGGAACTGGCGGCGCAAGGGTACGGCGTGGGAGGCGAATGATGGCCGGGGTGCTGGACAGGTTGCGGGACGAGAATGTCGATGATCTGAAGCGGAAGCGCTTCGGGCTCTACCGCGGGATCGTTCGGGATGTGGAAGATCCCGAGGGAAAGGGGCGCGTCCGCCTCGAGGTCCACGAGCTCCTAGGGCCAGGGAAGCTCACCGACTGGGCCTCCTACTGCGCCCCATTCGGGGGAGGCGGGGCTGGCTTCTTCATGCTTCCCCGCCCGGGCAATGGGGTCTGGGTGATGTTCGAGCGGGGAGAGCCGACAAAGCCCGTGTGGTTGGGATTCTGGTACTCGTCGGAAGATCTCCCGCCGCCCGAAGGGTCCCGCGAGAGCCGCGTCCTCCAAACGAAGAGCGGACACAAGGTGGTCTTCGTCGACGCGCCCGGGGAGGAGTCGATCCGGATCGAGGACAAGGACGGCCAGAGGATCGAGTGGAATCCCAAGGCCGGGAAGATCACGGTCGAGGCGACCGCCAAGGTAATCGTGAAGGCGCCGGAGGTCGAGATCGGCGCCGGCGTGATTCTGACGGGCGTCTCGACCGAGCGAGCCCACCCCGTCTGCTACGTCACAGGCCAGCCGATCGGTGTCTCGCTCACTGTGAAGGGGGAAAGCTGATGGCGCTCTCGAAGCAGAGTCTCTCGGACCGGATCTACAACGTGCTGGTCGCGGCCTATGGAGGGCAGATGGACGCAGTCCCCGAAGGCGGGACCCAGGCCGGGAACCAGGACCTCAAGCCCTCCCGCAACCTCCGGATCCTCCCTCTGCCTTGCCGCCAACGATGTCGATGTAAGTTACGGAGCCATTGTTTTTGAAGATGTATTTATCCTGCTTGCCAAAGAGCATCGGATTTTTGTGATCGCAAACATAAGTCCCAGGCAGCTGCTTCCATTGGGCAACCACAAATAACCCCAAGGACACAACGAGAATAGAACTTGCGAAACCTAAAATCCAAGCCCAGGAACGTGACCGTTCGTTTTTCATCATGCGGGAGACGGTTTTTCAGTAAAACCATGGTCCAGATCCAACCTGGCGAGGATGTTGGCCAAGCTCTCAGGAAGATCCGGCTCCCTGTTGAGTTTTTCCGCGATCGACTCCAAGAGAGCAGGGCTCACATCCGGAGTGGGTCGGTTTCGGATCACCTGGACAACCACAGCCAGGAGATCGTGCTCCTGACGGCAACCATCGCAGGTCTCCAGGTGCTTCTGGACAATAGATGCCATGAGGGAAGAGAGAAGCCCGTCATGGTACGCGTCCAGCATCCCTTGAATTTTTTTGCAATAGGGAGGGTTTCTCATGGCCTGTCCTCCTCGAAAACCTGGTCCCTGAGGACCGTCTTCAGCTTCTTGCGCGCGGCACACACGTTCCTGTAGACGGTCGATTTCGCCGCCCCGACGATCTGCTCGATCTCGCGGACGCTCAAGCCTTCCCGGTCGTGCAACAGAAGGCAGACGCGTTCCTCTTCCGGAAGCATTTCGATCGCCTGATGTACCGCCTCCTTCACTTCTTTCATGGCTGCGATCCGGCTGGGGTCCATTCCCCCGCTCTTTTCCAGCGACGTCTGGCGCACGACAGGTTGGGCGACATAGGCCTGCCGGGTCTGCCTCTTTCGGAGGGAGTCTAGCGCGGCGTTGACCGTCAAGCGGTACACCCAGGCGTCCAACGATCCGAAACGAAAAAGATCCTTCCGGTCCCGGACCAGCTTTATGAAAACCTCCTGTGTCACATCCTCGGCCTCGGAAGCGTCTCCCAGGATTTGGTAAGCGAGGCGATGGGTTCTCGCGCCGTAGGTCTCCACCAGTCGCTTAAGGACCTCCTTGCGAGGAAGAAAGCCGTGGCGGATTCGGTTCCCCGTTTCAACGCTTGCCATGTGGAGACATTCTAGCATCAAGGTCATTTTTCTTGGCCCTCACACAAAAAGACGGATCAGGATCGCGCTTGTCCCCGCGTTTTCAGGAAAAACTTTTCCCCAAAACTCGCTGAAACTCCTCGGTCGTGGTGACCCCAGACTCTACGAGCTTTCGCCCCTGCCGCTCGAGGCTCGCCATGCCCCCCACCTCCGCGATTCTCTGTAAGTCGGATGTGCTGGCACGCTTTGAGAGGGCTTGGCGAAGTTCGTCTCCCAGCACGAGTAGCTCTCCGAAGACCTGCCTTCCGTGGTAGCCGGTCCCCCTGCACTGCTCGCACCCGACGGCCGCGTAACAGCTTCCGTTCGACTGTTTGCAGCGGTCGCAGAGGCGGCGCACGAGGCGCTGGGCCAGGACGCAGGAAAGCGACGAGGACAGTACATGGGTCTCCACACCCATTTCCAGGAGGCGCGTGATCACGCCGACGGCGGTCCCGGAATGGACCGTGCTGATCACGAGGTGCCCCGTGAGACCTGCTTCCATCGCGACGTCGGCCGTCTCGTGGTCCCTGATTTCTCCCACCATGATAACGTTCGGGTCTTGACGCAGGAGCGCACGAAGAGAGTACGCGAAGGTGATGCCCGTCGGGGGATGGACCTGGGTCTGCGTGATCCCCGGAAGGTTCCGTTCCACGGGATCCTCGATCGTCACGACATGGCGGAAGCCCGCGTGCGCTCCCTTGGTCATCTCGGAGAGAAGCGAATAGATCGTGGTGGTCTTCCCGCTCCCGCTGGGGCCGGTGAGGAGGATGACACCGTCAGGTTTGCGCGCCGCCTTCAGGAGTTCGTCTTTGACCTCCTGGTCCAAGCCGAGCCATTCCAGGTCGAGTTTTTCTCCTCTCCCGGTGAACAGGCGCAAGACCACCTTCTCGCCATGGACGGTGGGAAATATCGAGATGCGGATCTCGGCAGCGCCGTCGACCTTTTCCGCAGGGATCTTTCCGTCCTGCGCCAGGTCTTTCCGGTATGTCAGGAGCCCTGAGAGCACCTTGATTTTGTTGACGATCCGGTCCTGCACGGACGCATCCAGGTGGGACACCGTTTGGAGGACCCCGTCGATCCGGTAGAGGATGAGGAGGCCTTCGGGGCTCGGGCTCAGGTGTATGTCGCTTGCCTGCGCCTCCAAGGCGTCCAGGATCAGGGTTTGGACCGACCGACCGACCGGCCCTTGCGATTCCGGAAGGGACAGGTCATTCCGCAGGCGGCTATCCAGCGATTCGTCGTTCATGTCATTCACCTCGTCAGGGAGTATTCGCGGCAGTTGGCCACAAGACTCGCGTAGATTCTGAGCCCCAGAGGAATCAGCAGGGGAAAAAGGAAGACCATCCCGGGCGCCAGGACGCTGACGAGAAGAATGGCCAGAGCGCTGACCGTCGCGAGGATCATCGCCTGGATCTCTCCGCTGCAACGCAGCGAGAAGTAGAGAGAGGCCAAAACAACAAAACACAGCCACAATCCCCAGGCCAATATTCCCCCTAGCGTGCCGAGGATGGCCAGACCCCCTGGAATATTTTGATGGGCCACGAAGATCCCGTGGACCATTGCCGGAAACAGTAGCAATGCGCCTTTTGCGAACAACCCCAGTACCTTCGCCCGGATGAAATAGGCGGCGTCCACGTCCGTTGAAAGGAGCGTTTCCAGGGTCCCCGACCGCTTCTCGCGGAGGATCGAGAGTGAGCCGTGAACAGAAAGAAGGAGAGTGCCACCCAATAGACCGAGCCCTGGAAGGAGGTATACCCGGTCTCCCCGGCCGATCCACTCGCCGAGCCAAGGAAAGAGATGAATGGAGCCGAAGGCTGCTAGGTACGCGCCGGCCGTCATCAGCCATATCGTGGCGAATCCACGGTCGGTGGGAATATCCATTTCCCGCGACAGAAGCGCGTCGGATCGGAACAGGATCGTTTTTTTTGACAATGGCCGGAACAAGACACTCGCGAGCGTCGTGGACTTTGCCGGCCGCGCGCGGCCTGTCAGATGAACCCTTTCTAGGAAGCGGGATGCGATCAGCATTGCGACGACCAGGATCCCGCCATGAACGCCCACCAAGGGGATTTCCTCTGGAATCCTGCTTTCCAAGCCGCCCAGCTCCACTGCCAGCGCCCGGCTGGGATCAAACCGTCCGAGGAGGCTTGTGAAGGCGGCTCCTCCCGATGCGTGCGGCCAGACCTGTTCCAGCGCTAGGGGCCCCACATAGAGAACAAGAAGGACCGCATTGGTGAGGAAGACGACTGGATAGAAGCGGGAGGAAGCGGTGCTCAATGCGATCGCGACCGCCCCGGTCAGGAACAGCCCCGAAAGCAGAATGAGATGGATGGCGATCACCTCCTCGATGACGACGCCTCCCATCACGAGCAGGAAACAGAGGGACGGCAGGCCCGCGCAGAGGAGGACGGCGATGCCGCAGAGTTCACTGAGGACTTTTCCGAACAGTAGCGTGAAGCCGTTGAGTTCGGAGAGGACCAGCAATTCCAGCGCTCCTGCCTCCTTCTCTTTCAGAAGGGACCTGGCGAAGATGAGGGTGGCGAAGAAGTGCACCATGGCGAACTGGAGCCACGCGAACACGTGGAAGGCGGAGCGGGAATATTCCGGGATGCGCTCCGGCGCGAAGAGGCGCTCGATCCAGAAGTAGGCGATCGCGAGTGGGCCAGCTAGGAGCAAGCCGACCGCGTACAACGAGCGTGAGAAATATCCGCCGCGGTCCCTCCACAGGGAAAGCCATTCCCTCCAAAGGACCGCCCGGATCGGCTGGAACGGGCGGGGGAATGTCGTACCAAGTGTTTGCGTGGTCATGGCTCCGTCTTTTCCGTGAGGTGGAGGAAGATCTCCTCCAGACTGCACTCCTCTTCCCTTAACTCCACGATGCGGATTCCCTCTTTGACAAGCGGTGAAATGATGGAGGAGTAGTCTGAGACCTCTTTCTGGAGGACGAGACGCAGGTATCCGTTTTCCTGTTTGATCCGCTCGATCTGGGGATTCCCCTCGAGGACGCCCATGGCGTTCCCGGGCATGGGATCGGTCTTGAGCAGGACATGCCTGCGGGGGCGGATCTTCTGGGCCGCCTCCTGGATGGGGCCGGAAAAACGGACTTTCCCTTCGTCGATCAAGACAAGCCGCCCGCAGACCAGATCCAACTCCCGGAGGATATGCGAAGACAGCAGGAGGGTCTTTCCCATCTCGTGGAGCTGTTTCAGGAGCTGGAAGATTTCGATCCGAGCGCGGGGATCCAATCCGGACGCAGGCTCGTCCAAAAGAAGAAGATCGGGATCGTGGATCAGGATCCGGGCAAGGCCCACCCGTTGCTGGATCCCGCGCGAGAGGTGGTTTGTGAACGTCGACCGGTAGGATTCGAGATCCAACATGGAAATGAGGTCGCGGACGCGCTTGGCGAGCTCAGCCCCTCCCATGCGGTACACGCGGCCGAAGAACTCCAGGTACTCTTCCACAGTCAGATCCTCGTAAACGCCGAACTTGTCCGGCATATACCCGATGCATCGGCGGATCTTGGAGGCGTGGAACCGTCCGTCTAGCCCGAACACCTGCGCGAACCCGGAGGTCGGTTTCAGAAGCGTGGAGAGGATGCGAAGCAGCGTGGTTTTCCCAGCGCCGTTTGGTCCCACCAGGGCGACGGCGTCCCCGGCATGCACCTCTAGTGACACCTGATCCAACGCAAGCTTGCCTCCCTCGAACCGCTTCGAGATGGCAAAGGTTTCAAGCGCCTTCATCGCGTTCCTTCCCCATGGGCATCCATCACTACGCGGACGACGGTGCAGGATTCCACACTTGAGAACGCAGTGCCTTCGATGCCTGATAGGTTTTCCCTCACTAGCCCCAGGAAGAGCGTCGCCCCCTTTTCGAGCCTGGAGCTGAGGTCGATCTCGGATTGAAGAATCTGGACGCTGCCCAGCTCCAGCACGCCATTGATTTTCTGGAAGAGGGTCCAGGCGAGAAGGCGATTGTGCCCGGACAGATCGTTCCAGTACCGTTCCTTGCGCGTCTCCTCCTGGACGTCAGGCAGACCGTCGGCCCATTGGGCAATGGGGATGCGCGAAACGTCCTCTATGTTGATGCGGACTGTGCGTTGCGGCGGGACGGTCCCCATCTCATAGACAAGGCCTTGGCGAACCAGGATGGTCCGCTCAAGAGCGGACGCCGAGCGGTTGGTCACCTCCACGACGCCGGCATCCTCGTCTGTCCAGGAACAAGAGACCATGGGCTCGGCGAGCCTCTCCTGGCGAACGGCAAGAAATTTCCTCGAAGCCAGGGCTGGAACAGGGATGGAAAGCCTGATCTGCGCACCCTGCCCCGCCCCGAGTACGGTGGGATCTCCCATGGTGTCGCGCAGGACGTCCGGCAGTTCGGCGTCCACGGGAGAGAGGGAAGTCCCTTCCGGCGCGAGAATTCCATGCGTCGCGTTCCCATTCGATTGGACGAGCCCCAGGGTCCGGTCCACGCGCTCGTTTCCCCGCACATCCATCAATGAAAACAGACGGAGAGAGGATGCTTTTGTCCCGGAATATCTGCCGCACCCCAGGACCGCCACGGAAAGTGCGAGGGTATAGGTGAAGAACGTCGTCCAGCCCCACTTCAGGGCTTTTCGTTTCCTGAAAAAGAAATAGTCGACCGGCCCGATCATGACCGCGTAAACCCCAAGAAGAATCACCCCAGCCAGGAGCCAGTGCTTCGGAATCCCCTCGCCTTTTGGGATCTGCGCCAAGAGATCGCTAGTCTTGAATTTCCTTGAAGGCTTGGGAATCTCGAACAAGGAGGGAAGCATGGAAAGAATCTGGTCTTCGAACTTGTCCGGGACGGATTCCAGTCCCAACAGCCCCGCCCAGAACGCCGTCGGCTCCAGAGTCGAGATTTCGTGGGCGGGATCGCCCGAATAGGCAAAAAACACGACCCGTCCCTTCCCCAGTTGTCGAATGAAAGCGACGGGGACTCCGTCTTTCTGCTGTAGAACTTTTGCCTCCGGCGGTTGCGCAAGTCCGCTCCACCAGGCTCCATCGACGAAGGCCGGCTTGGTTTCGGCGTATGCGATCAGAATGCCCCCTTCCTGCACCCATCGGAGAATCGACTGGGCCTTTTCCGTCGTCACTTCGGTCGGACGGCGCAGCAGAAGACCGTTCAGGCGGTTCAATTGGTCGGGAGCTTGAGGGATCTGCGCGGTCGAAAGGGGCAACAGCTGTAGTTTGTGGCTTTTCTGCACCTGACTGATGGCCGGAGGGGGTGGACCGCACATCCCGAGAAGAAACCCTTCGTCACGGATCGATTGGACGGGAAAGGTCTTTTTCCAAAGCATCACTCCGTCCGTATTCAGAAGCGACGCCTCGGCCCGGTTTTCAAGGCCGGTGAAGAAAGCCTTCCACTCAAGTCCGACGGGTTGGTCAGCCGACATGCGGATATCGTGCTGATACGCGACGGGCAATGTCGCTTCTCCTGAGATTCGAATGCGAAGCGTCCCCTCGAACGGCTTCCCGCCGGGCGCGAGTTCCGCGCGAACCGGCATCCAACTTTCGGGAAACACGACGCCGCCGAAACCGATGCCCACCTGGACTTGAGGAACGGACGCTGCCGGTTCAACGCCGATGAGGGGCGACAGAACGAGCATCCCCATCAAAACGACGGTGGATCGTTTGCTCTTGTTCATCACGCGCTCATTCAGAAAGCCCGTGGATCAAGTAGAGATAGGGTGTCCATAAAGAAGAGAGAACGCCCGCAAGGACAATGCCCGTGACGAAAATGACGATGGGATCTAAAAGAATGCCCAGACCCTTGCAGAGATTCTCGGTCTCCTCGACTTTCAGCTCTCGCAATTCGTGAACTGAAGGTTCCAGACGTCCTCCTTGCTCACCGGTTCTTAGGTAGGATGCGACGGCTCCTCGCAACAACGGGTGCTTCCCCAAGGTTCCTGCGAGGGTCTTGCCCTCTTCGAGTTCCTTCTCCAATGACGGGCCTGCCGCCTCAAGCAGTGGGCTTCCGGAAGCGCACGCTGAAACGGCGATCGCCTTTTCCAGGGGGACGCGGGTGTCGAGGAGCATCCCAAGGCAATTCAAGAACCGGAGTTGTCTCAGGTTGCGGGCGATCCTCCCGATGAAGGGGATGTGCAGGAGACAGTGCTCGCCGACAGGCGTGTTGAGGAGGAACAATTTGAACACCAAAGCGACGGCGACAAACCCGGCCCCTAAAAGCAGGGGGCGTCCAAGTGCGGAGCCAAAGAATGACAGTGCGGTCAGGCTGTGCGGGATCGGGATGGACATGGACTCGAAAAGCCGCAGGTAGGGCGACAGAATTTCCAAGACGAAAAAGCCGACCAGGCAGGCCGCGATGAGGATCAGGAGCAACGGGTAAGCGAGCACTTGCCAAATGAGCGCTTTCAATCTCGAAACGATCTCCGCGTTTTGTGCGACTGCATGCAGGGTCCCGGGAAGGTTCCCAGAAGCGATCCCTGCCCGGACGATCAACGGGTAATAGCGGGGGAACGCTCCTTCCCCCTCTTTATCCATCGTTTCCTGTAGGGCTTTTTCCAGGCTCGCTCCGTCCGCGAGCCGGTTTTCGAGCGCCTGGATCGCCCTCTTAAATTTCCCCCTGCCCAGGCCTTTCGAGATCCTCCGGATCGCCTCCGTGAGCGGGATCCCCACGGATGTCATTTCCGCGAGAGCGCGATTGAACAAAACGAAGGCGTCAAAGGTCTCCAGCGGATGGTCGGTCTTCTCCCCTGCGGGGTCGGCCGAAAGCCGAGTCAGCGAAAGTCCTTCGGTCTTCAGCTCCTTGGCCGCTTCCAGGAGGTGCGCGGACTCGTGGGTCCCCTCCTGGCTGGTGCCCTTCTCGTCCGTACCTAAATAGCGAAAACGAGGCATCTATTCTTCCTTCCAGTTCTTGAGCCGGACGCCTCCGGCTGGATCAACAGACCAATTAACTGTCAGGCAGACGTCAGGGTAACCTACCGGATTTCCGACACGGCCGACGACGCACCGGATAATCCCTTCCTCTATCCGCACCGTCAGGGTTTCATCTCCGTCCTTGCGGGTCAGCGTCGTTCGAGTAGCTGGATCCTGACGGAGGTGGGAGATAGCTAGATTCACGCCTCCGCGAGCCAAGTGGAAAGCCTTCTCCTGGCGGGTCGCCTGACGTGTACGCTGGTAGGTGCGGTACAGATGCGTGACGGTGATGTTCGAAAGGATCCCCGCCGCCACCAGGATGACAAGCAATGGAATGAGGGTGATCCCTCTCGATCCTTTCGCACGGGGCGACCTATTCATTGTCCGCCTCGAGATTGGCGCAGAAGACGGTCGTGCTCCAGACCGGGTTGAACACGTTCTGCTCGTTTGATTTCTTGAGGGTCACCAAGACATCAACCAGGCGCTTCCCATTGCGCCTTGCGACAAAGCTCGAGAAAGAGCGGTAGGTCCGGTTGATCCCGCCTCGTCCCGTCCGATCGACAGATCCCTTTGTGGCATCGTATCGGTAGGAGACCGGATCCCCTTCGAGCCGGGTCAGCTCGATCAACCGGCCATCCTCCAGCACCTGAATGGCACGGGCCCTGCGGAGATCCCGCTTCAGGTCTTGGAGAAGGTTTTGTCCTTGGGTCAGGTCATCCAGGATCGTTTCTGTTTTTGTGAAGAGGTCCATCGTTTTGAAATAAAGCGCCGTGCCGGTCCCCAGCACCACGGGGAGGGCGGCCATGTAGACCATGAGGTGCATGAGCGTCATACCGCGGCTTCCCTTGCTCATTTCTTCCCCTCGTTTTTGGAAACGAGCGTCCCCACGGCGACTTCCCTGAGATGGCCGCCCTTGTCTGTCCACTTGACGACGACGCGGACTTGCAGAAGGCTTGGCGCGTCGTCAGTTTGTACGGACATGGAACAGGAGGCGTCTTTCAGGTTCTTCCATCCGTCCTGCGTGATCAGGAGCGGATGATCTCCTTCGTTGAGGCTGGGGAATCCTCGCTCGCGGAACGTCTCGAGTTGGGAGCCGGCGACCTCCCGGGCCAGCGTCTCTTCATAGAAGGAATAGAGATGATTGGATTCCATCCGGAACAGGATGAGCGCGCCGCCCATCATGATCTGCAGAATAAACAGGGCCACGACGATTTCCGTCATGAGGTAGCCGCGCTGGGAATGGGCCGTTGTGCTCGTTTTTGTCATGTTCACCAGAGGGCCGATTTGTGGATCAGATTGACCAGTGGAGAATAGGTGAACCAGCAGAAGACCATGATGAAGGCCCCGTTGACCAGCACGAAGGCCGGGAACACCATGCGCTTGCCTAGGTGGGTCCAGTAGTGCGCGCGGTGCTCGTACAGGGAGGCAGCTTGCAGCAGATAAGGCTCCAGGCGCCCGCTTTTTTCGCCCGTCCTCACGAACCACTGAAAATCCCGCCCGAAGAGGGGCGACCGGTCGCAGAATTCCGCCATCGAACCGCCATCTTCCAGGTGGCGCCAAAGTTCAGAAAGATTCTCCCGGAACATTTCATTCAGGTTGAGTTGGGAGGCGGCCTTCACGGAATCCGTCAGGCGGGCGCCCGCCTTCAGGAAAAGGCCCAGGCAGAGAGCGAACTGGCGCTGGCAGTCCTCCAGGATCAAGGAGCGGACTCCCGGAATCCACAGGATGGCGTGATCCATGGCGCGTTTGACCTTGCTCGAAAACGCGTAGAGGAAACGAAAAGGGGCGTGCCCTACAAACGTGGCGACGGCCACGAGCGTCGTCCCCAGAAACAGGAACTGGGCGCTGACCAGGATCCATCCGCTGACCGTTGACAGCCTTTCCGCATCCTCGCCCATCCCCATGTCCTGAAACATTTTTTGGAAATTCGGCACGATGAATCCACAGACGAAGAAGACGATGACGGTCTGGGTGAACGTCAACAGGATGGGATAGACGAGGAGATAGGTGTACTGGTGCTGAACCTCGGAAAGGCGGCGATAGGATTCCCGGAGCGTCCCAAGGAACGCCCCCAGATTCCCGGACTGTTCCCCCAGGGCCACCATGTTGCGGACGATGGGCGGGAAGGAGTGGCGGCAACGATCGAACGCCTCCGTCAGGGTGCACCCTTCCTCGACCAGCCTCCCGAGCCGTTGGATTCTTGTCCGAAAGAACCCGCCCACATCCTTTCCGATGAGCCGCAGGCCCGTGGAAAGCGGGAGGTTCCGCTCAGCGATCGTCCCGAGATGTTCGATGAAAGCGTGCATGCGGATCCGGCGTCGGGCCAGGTAGACGTACCCCCCAAAGAGGAGAATCAGAACGAAGAGGTCCGAAACGAGAAAAGGCATCCTTTACCCCATTCCGAACTGCTGGATCAGGCTTACCAAGGGGAGGAACAACGCGGCGATCACGAGACCCACGAGGTGTCCAAGAGTCACAATCCCTAGAGGGGTCAAGGCCATCAGGAGCACATCGAAACTCCGCGCCATATTGTTGCGATAGATCTCGGAAAAGGTCCTGAACACGGCTGGAAGGTCCCCTCTCTCTTCGCCAAGAGAGACTGCCCAGGTCAAAGTCCTGGGGATGGCTCGCTCATAGAACATGGCTGCCGAGAGAGGCTGCCCGTCCTGCACCTTTTGATGGACCCGGAAGACGGCAGCGCGGAAGTATCGGTTTTTCGCTGCTTTTGCCGCCTTCTCAAGTGCATCCGGGAGCGGGCTTCTTTGCTGGAGTCTTAGGGCAAGGCCCGCGCAGAGAAAAGAGAGGTCTCGCATCCGCTTCAAGTGTCCCCAGAGCGGTATCCAATAGCCTATGCGGGAAAGGAAAAGGAAGCGCCCGCCGACCTTCGCGAGGAAGAACAGCAGGAGAAAGGCCACGAGCGTTCCCAAGATGACCCATGGGAGGGCCTCGGAAAATGAGAACAGAAATCTCGTGAGCATGGGAAGCTCAATCTTCATTTCGCTGAACATCTGCTGGAACCCGGCCGTTGTGGCCACGGAAAAGATCCGGACGACGTAGAGCGCCAGGAACACTCCAGCGGCCATGTAAAGCGCGAGCCAAAGCCACCCCTGAAAAAATCTATGACGCAGCGTGTAATAGTTTTCCAGTTGGCGAAGCATCGGCCCAAGGTCGTTCTGTGAGTTTCCCGCTTCGACCAGCGAACAGAACTCCTCGGGAAAACAATGGGGATGCCTCCGGAGCGCTTCGGGAAGAGGCGTTCCTTCGGAGACGGACGCCTTGACGCTCCCGAGCGCACGTTTGAAGGCTCCCCGGGGATGCGCCTCAGGCGCAAGGTCCAGCACCTCAACCAGAGGGAGGTTGCGCTCAAGCCCAGAAGCCATGAGGCGGGCAGTCGTGCCGAGTTGTCGCGATACCGGGAAGATCATTCTTTCCCATCAAGACGGACAAGGTCGGATGTTGTCCCAGGAATTTTCCTCATTCCCTTGATTTTCGGCACTTGTGAAAGATGCCTACAGGGCAGACAAGCGGCCGACCCTGACATTTCTCACTTGTCCAGATTTTCCCCATGCTTGTCCCCATTGTCCTCCCAGGGCGGCCTTTTATGTGGGAGCCCAGGTCCAGGAGAGTTCATTGGCTACTTCATTTCTGGGTACCGGCTGGGCCTTCCCCGTCCAGGTGGACGCCGAGGGAGGGATTCGGACGCGCTCCGGAGAGGAGGACATCAAGGAGGCGATCGGGATCATCCTGGGGACGCGATTGGGGGAGCGGGCGATGCGGCCGGAGTTCGGGTGCGGGGCGGGAGACCTGGTGTTCGACCCGAACGACGCCGGGCTGGCGGGCCGCGTCGAGTTCCATGTCCGCCGGGCCCTGGAGCGCTGGGAGCCCCGCATCGCGCTCAAGGAGGTCCGGGCCGCCTCTCAGGGCGAGCGGCTCGACGTGGACGTGCGCTATGTCGTGCGCGCCACGAACCGCGAGGACAACGTGGTCGTCCCCTTCTTCACCGGGGATCTGCCGTAGGAGGTGCCCATGGCGGTCAAAGGCAGGCTCGTCCCCATCCCCAACCTCGATGACCGCGACTGGCGCGCCATCAAGGACGCCATGGTGCAGGCGATCCCTGCGCGCACCCCCGAGTGGACCGACCACAACCTCTCGGACCCAGGCATTACGCTGATCGAGGCGTTTGCGCTCCAGATCGAGCAGTTGCTCGTCCGCCTGAACCAGGTCCTCCCCAAACACCTGCGCGAGTACCTGAACCTGATCGGCGTGACGCTGACGCCCCCTTCGGCTGCGCGCGTCATGTGCTTCTTCCGGACCACGGTGAAACCCACCTTCGACATCACGGTCCCGGCCGGTTTCGAAGTCGGGACCTCCGGCGCGCAGGGAGAGGCTCCGGTGGTCTTCACGACGGACGAGGACCTCGTGATCCATGCGGCGGTCCTGAAGAAGCTCCTCGCCGGGCAGGCCGGGGGCTTCTCGGACTTCACTGTGGATGCCCTGGATCCGGGGACGACCTTCAATCCCCTGCCCGGTGTGGCGGTCGGCGATGCCCTCTACTTTGCATACGACGAGGACAACTACTTCGAGCGGCTCGTGTTCGACATGACTGTGGCCGCGGTCGGCGTCACGGGAGTCTGGGAGTACTTCGAGGAGCGCTCCGACGGGGCGAGCTCCTGGGAGCTTTTGAGCGTCCAGGACGGAACGCTCGGCTTCACGCAGTCAGGGACCGTTGCTTTCACGATCCCCGCCCGCTGGGAGGCGACCGAAATCGACGGGGTCCGAGCGACATGGCTTCGCTTCCGCGTGACCTCGGTCGACGTCGGAGGCACATTCGCCACGCTCCGGACGGTGGGGATCGACCAGATCTACGGACGGGTTTCCTGCGCGAATGCCGCCCGGGTCGCCGAGGAGATCCTGGGATCGAGCGACGGGAAGCCCGACCAGAGGTTCTTCCTGGCGAAGGTGCCGGTCCTGGACATCTCGGTCATGGTGGACGAGGGAGCCGGCTTCGCCGAGTGGACCGAGGTCGAGGATTTCGCGATCTCCGGCCCCGAGGACCACCACTACGCCGTCAACCACGGGACGGGCGAGGTCCTCTTCGGGGACGGCCGTCACGGGAAGATCCCCACCTCCGGGACGGGAAACATCCGAGCGCGCCCCTATCGCTACGGCGGCGGCACCAAGGGGAACGTCGGCGCGGGCACGGTCATTCGCCTGAGGCAGACACACCCCTTCCTGGCCGAGGTCACGAACAAGGAGCCGGCGGCAGGCGGCGGCAACGAGGAGACGATCGAGGAAGCGATCATCCGGGGGCCGGCGGAGGTGCTCCGGACACGTAACCGCGCCGTCGTGGCGGAGGACTTCGAGACCCTGACCCTGGAGAGCTCCACGGGGATCGCGCGGGCGAAGACACTTCCCCTTTTCGATCCGGCGGAGCCGCTTGTTTCCAAGCCTGGCCTCGTCTCAGTGATCGCGCTCCCACGCCTCATCAAGCAGGTGGACCGTCTGACCGACACGATCCAGGACCACCAGCGAGATGCCCAGACGGACCGGGAGCAGGTGCATTCCTGCCTCAAGGAGGTCGAGCGGCTGCGCCAGGACCTTTCCGCCAAGGCCGACAAGGAGTCGAACGACGACGCCCACAAGCGGATCTGGCTCCTAATCCGGCTGTCCCTCTACGCGATCGCTGGGGGCCTTGGATTGTTGGCGCTGGAAAGGTTCCTGTAAGGAAAGGGGGAACGCATGCTCGCGGAGATCTCTGTGGCGGTGACGGTGGCTCTGATCACGACCCTCGGCTCGGTGGTGACGGCCCTCTTCGGGTGGCTGGCCAAGAAGGGCGCGGACTACGTCGACACCAAGACGCGGCTCCTCGACGCGGAGCACGACCTCTTCAAGAAAGAGGCCGTGAAGGATCGGATCGTCGACACGGTGGCAACCGTCGCCCGGGCCACCACCCAGACCTACGTCGACGAGGTGAAGGACCGGAACAAGGACGGACGGCTCTCCAAGGAGGAGGCGGCCGAGGGCCGCCATCCACGTCACGATGCATGCGGCGCTCGCAACCAGGGCCGTTTGGCTCCCCGCGTACCAAGCGGTGATGGAGATCGGGAAGAGATAGATCGCGTAGAACGTGATCTCGATCCCCGTCCATTGATCGATCGCGCCGATCACCAGAATCAGCGCCCAGACTCCTGCCAAGAGCAGGCGGCGCTGAATGCGCGTCAACTCGCAAAAGAGAAGCGCTTCGGCACGGGATTTCACCTTTGGGTTCCATGAAGGACCGGACGGGCCGGCGCCAGTTTCCGTCTCCCTTTCAAAGAGCATGACGCCCTCCCGGGAACGAAACGCTCCCGCGCCGCCTCGCGGCGCATCTTCTGGAGTGGCGGCCCGACCACCCGGTGCCTGCGGAGGTTACGCCCCCGCACCCTTTGCTTTTTGCGCGCGGCAGAATCGCACCGCGCAAGAGAATCTTCGTTATCTAATCACGCTCTGCAATGGATTTCAACGGTTATGGTCCACTTTCTCCTGCGGCGATTCGAGAGACACGGTGGTCTTCAAGCTCCACTCACTAATCTCGATACTGGCAGTTAATCCCCCCCGCTACCGCTTTGCGGCGCGGGTGAGGCCGATCCCGGCGACGAAACCGCTCGACCAGGACCACTGGAAGTTGAACCCGCCCAGGCGGCCGTCGACGTCGAGGATCTCGCCGACGAGGAACAGCCCCGGGCAGACGCGCGATTCCATCGAGGCGGTGTCCACCTCCGAAAGGGGGACGCCGCCCGCCGTCACCTCGGCGTGCGCGAACCCCCGGCACCCGATGACGGGAAGCTCCAGGCCCGTGAGCGCTTCCGCGAGGCGCCGGCGGTCTTCCCTCGCCAGCTGGCTCCAGCGGAGATCCGCCGGAAGCAACAGGCGCGCGAGGACCGCCTCCGCGAAACGGGCCGGAAGGGCTCCGGAGAGGGCGCCTTTCAGGGTCTTCTTCCCGAGCGCCGCGGCATCCGCGACCCATCCCCGGTCGAGACCGGCGGCGTCCGTGCCGGGGAAAAAATTCGCCCGGAGCGCGGGGGTCTTCCCCTCCGCGCGGGCGCGGTTCCAGTGGCGCGAGACGTCGAGCGCCGCCGGGCCGCTCATGCCGAAGTGCGTCCAGAGGAGCATCCCCCGGACGCGCAAGGATCCGTCTCCCGAACCCTCAAGCACGAGCTCCGCCGGAAGCGAGATCCCGGCCAAAGGCGCGTGGAAATCGCCCGAGAGGACGAGGGGCGACAGCGCCGGCACCGGCGTCACGACCGAATGGCCCAGCCGCCCGGCGAGCGCGTACCCCGTCCCGTCGCTCCCCGTCTTCGGAAGCGACTGCCCGCCCGTCGCCAGGACGACACGCCGCGCGGACACCGGTCCGCCGGAAGTCGCCAGGTCGAATCCGCCGTCCGGCCGCGTGATCCCCGTCACGCGGCATCCGGGCCGGATCGTGACGCCGCGCGCGGCGGCCTCGGCGAGAAGCGCGTCGAGGACGGTCCGGGCGCGGTTCGTGTCGGGAAAGAGCTTCCCGTTTTCCTCCTCGTGGAGGGAGACTCCCAGTTCGCGGAAGAAATCCGCCGCGCGCGCGGCCGGGAACGCCGCCAGGACCGCCCGGATCCGACGCGGGTCGGATCCGTGAAAATCCCGCTCGGTGACGGTGCGGTTGGTGACGTTGCACCGCCCCCCGCCCGAGACGAGGATCTTCGCGCCCGGCTTTTTCGCGCCGTCCAGGACCGCGATCGCGAGGCCCGGCGCGCGGCGTGCCGCGAAGATGGCGGCCGCCAGCCCCGCCGCGCCCGCCCCCACGATGGCGATGTCGATCACGCCGCGGATTCTCTGCTAGACTGCCCCGAGCCGCCATGCCCGAACGCCCGCTGTCCCCGGAAGCGACATGAGCCTCCTGCCTGAGTTCCTGGTCATCCTGGCGATGTTGGCCATCAACGCCGTGTTCGCGGCCTACGAGATGGCCCTCGCGACGGTCTCACGCGCGCGCCTGGCGGTCCTCGCGGATCGGGGGCGGCGCGGGGCGATTGCGGCGGCGCGCATGAAGGACCGCATGGAGGCAAGCCTCGCCGTGATCCAGGTGGGAATCACCCTTGTGGGGGCGATCGCCGCCGCGACCGGCGGGGCGGGAACCGAGGAGTTCCTGTCTCCCCTCCTGTCGAGGACGCTGGGCATTTCCGATTCCCTGGCGGAGGCCCTGGCCATCACCCTCTTCGTGATCCCCTTGAGCATCGTGACCATCCTCTTCGGGGAATTGATCCCCAAGGTGGTCGCCATCCGGAACAAGGAGCGGATCTGCCTGCTCCTGGCCCCCGCGATGCTGGGCCTGGCCAACGCCTTTCATCCCGTCGTGACGGGCCTCGAGCGGCTGGTGAAGGCCGTCGTCAACGCCGGGCAGAAACGGCTTCCCCCCGGCGAGGGAAGCGACGAGCCGGAAACGAACCTTCACGAGCTCCGGGCAGCCGCGGGCCTGGCGCGTTCCGCCCGCCTGATCGGCGCCCGTCAGGAACGGATCGTCCTGTCAGCCTCTCTCCTTTCCGTCCGGCCCGTTCGCGAGATCATGCTTCCGGCCCCGGACATCACCATGATCCCGGAGACCTGCTCGCTGATGGAGGCGTTCGAGCGCGCCCACCTCGACCTCCACACGCGCTTCCCCGTCTGCCGGAAGGAAGGGGATCCCCAGTCGATCATCGGCTACGTCAATTTCAAGGATATCGTGACGGCCCTCAAGACGAACCCGACCGACCCGTCCCTGCCTGGAATCCTCCGGCCGATCCAGAGGATCGAGGAGGGGCTTTCGATCTCGGAGGCCCTGGAAAGCCTGATGCGCGACAAGACGCACATCGCCCTCGTCGTCTCCGGCGCCCGGATCCTGGGCCTCGTCACGCTGGAGGACATCATCGAGGAGATGCTGGGAGAGATCGAGGACGAGTTCGACCGCCTGCCGTCGCACGTCCATCCGGCCGGCCAGGGATGGATCGTCGGCGGGGGAGCGCCGATGGACAGGGTCGCCGCCGCGGTCGGTGTGCCGTGGCCCGGGGCGCCGGACGGTCAGCGGGCCCCGAGTCTCGCGGCCTGGGCGGCGCGCGCCCTGGGACGGCAACCCCGGGGGAGCGAGGTTTTCTCGGCGGACGGCCTGCGCGTCATGGTCCGGAAGACGCGCCGGAACCGCGTCTACGAGGCACAAATCGGAAAGGTCGGTTAAGTGGACAATCTCGCGCCGGTGAGCCTCCAGGAAATCCACACCCCGGCAAGCCGCTGCTTCGTCTGCGGACCGAAGAATCCGGAGGGCTTGCGGATCCGGAGCTTTCCCGATCCCGGCGGGGCCGGCGTCGTCTGCGACTGGATCCCGGAGCCGAAACACGCCGCCTATCCCGGTATCCTGAACGGCGGCGTGGCGGCGGCCCTCCTCGACTGCCACGTCAACTGGGCAGCGGTGCGCTGCCTCATGGAGCGCGACCGCCTCGCCGCCGCCCCACCGACGGTGACGGCGGATCTCGCACTGAAATACCGGCGCCCCACCCCGTCGGACAGGCCCCTGCGGCTTCTCGCGCGCGCTGTCTCGTCAGACGGAAATTCCGTCCGGGTGGAGGGGAAGATCCTCGTGGCGGGCAAGCCGACCGTCACCTGCACGGGGCGGATTGTCGCGGTGGATCCCGACCATCCCGTCCTCGCCGGACGTTCGCCGACGGCATAGGATTCCCTGCGTGCCCGTCCTCCCCTCCCTCCAGGAGCGCTTCTCCCCGAAAGGACGCTGTTTCGGGTGCGGGCCGGCCAACGACAGGGGCCTGCGGATCCGGAGCTTTCCCGCCGGCGACGCGCCCGACGCCGAGGTGGCCGCCGACTGGACCCCGGAAAGGCACCACGAGGCGTTCGACAACATCCTCAACGGCGGGATCGTCGGGGCGCTCCTCGATTGCCACTCGAACTGGACGGCGGTCTGGCACCTGATGAAGCGCGACAACCTTCCCTCCGCCCCCTGCTGCGTCACGGCGGAGTTCCACGTGAGGATGCGCCACCCTACGCCCACGAACGGCCCGGTGCGGATTGCGGCGCGCGCCGTCGCGTCGGACGGGAACAAGGTGACGGTGGAGGCGTCGCTGTCGGCCGGCGGCAGGACGACCGCCACCTGCGCGGGCGTCTTCGTCGCGGTGAGGCCGGGACATCCCGCTTACGGGCGGTGGTGACCGGAACGGACGCGAACGGTATAGTCGGGACCATGAAAGATGCGACCCGGACATTCCTGGCGGCCTTCCTGCTGGCCGTCCCGTCCCTCCTCCAGGCCGGATTCCTGGGGGTGGGAGACCTCGAGCCGGTCACCGCGAAGACCGCGCCGGACGCGGGCCTGGCCGCGGGGGAAGCCGGGATCCGGATCGGCCAGGTGATCCCCGGAAGCCCCGCCGAGAAGGCGGGGCTCCTGGCGGGCGACATCCTCACGGAAGTCGACGGGGCGACCGCGTCCGCCCCCGAGAAACTCGTCCAGAAGATCGGAAAGACCCCTGCCGGCGCGGAGGTGGTCATCCGGTACCTGCGCGGAGGGAAGCCCCTGGAAGCGCGCGCCGTGCTCGCCAACCCTCCTCCCCCGGGAGCGCGCCCCAAGGCGGGGATCGAGGGACAAAAAGCCCCGACCTGGAGCGCGGCGGAATGGAAGAACCTCCCCGAGGGAAAAACCTCGCTCGATGTCTCCGACTACGCCGGGAAGGTCGTCTATCTCTATTTCTTCCAGTCGTGGTGACCGGGGTGCCACGCGCGGGGGTTCCCCGCGCTCAAGGAGCTCTCCGAAAAGTACAAAGACGCCGCAGACGTCGCCTTCGTCGCGATCCAGACCGTCTTCGAGGGGTTCGAGGCGAACCCCCCGGCGAAGGCGTGGGCCTGCGCGAAGAAATACGGCCTCTCGATCCCGTTCGGGCATGACGGGGTGGACCACGTCCGCTCGAAGACCTTCGGCGACTACAAGGCGGGCGGGACCCCCTGGACCGTCATCATCGACGCGAGCGGGACCGTGCGCGCGAACGACTTCCACATCGAGCCCGGAGAGGCGGCGGATCTGATCGAGAGGCTGCGCGGGGAAGCAAAGGCGCCGGCCGGAAAGTAGCCCCCTTACCGCAGGCGGCAGTCCATCCAGCGCGGCCTGTCCGCGTAGTGGACCACCACCTCGTCGAGGATCGGGGTGTCGCGCAGGGTCGCCTCTCCCCCGACCCGCGGCCAGATGTCCGTCCAGCGGTTCTCCCCGGTCGGGTCGTCGTCATGCGCCCCGACCGAGATCCGCAGCTGCACCGACCGGGCGCGGGGCAGGTCGAACGCCGCGCGCGGGGCCGCCCCGCCCGTCTTCCAGGCGTCCCAGTCCCAGGCGGCCGAGCCGGATCCGGTGTTCGTGACCACCTCGAACGCGAAGCGCCCTCCCGTCTTCGAGGGGATGAAGGTATCGAACGTCAGCGCCCGGATCTTCACGCCGTCCGGGAAGCGCGCCGGATCGACGTTGAGCCAGGCAGACCGGTACGCGCCCGTGGCGTTCCCGGGGGACAGGGCATCGGTCGCGAAACGCGCCTGCCGCGCGTGCCTCTCGATCGTCGGCTGGTCGAGGGTCTCGGGGTACAGCAGGAAATCGTCGAACGGCCACTGCGCGTCGATCACCATCCCCCCCTGGGGAGGGCGGCTCGGATGGAACCGGACCGGCGTCCGGCCGACCTCGACCCCGTCAATGTAGATCGTGACGCGCGACGCGTCCTCCTCGGTCGGGTGGTCCTCAAGCGCCAGGGCCACGTGGTGGAACCCGGTCCCGGCGGTCGCGACCAGCGGATTCCCCGCGGCGGGAAACCGGCGCGGCGCCGGGTTGAGATGGACGGCGACAGTCCCCGTGGTCGGGGACGTGAAGGAGATCGTCGTCCCCACGCCCACCTGCCCCGTGTTGTAGAAGTAGAAGGTGGCGTATTCGGTGTAGATCGGCTGTCCGGCGGCGGTGGTCCCGGAACGGTACTTGAGTGCGATCTGCCCCTCCGCCATCCCGGAGACGGCCGCGTCCCCGCCCGACGAGGGAACGATCAGCTCCAGCGTCCCGGCGCAGATCTCGCCGAATTGCCCGCTACCCAGGGTGGGGCCCGCGGGGGTGGCCCCTGTTCCGGCCCCCGCGCCGACACTGCCGGCGGAAAGTCCCGCCAGGCGGATCGCGTCCGATTTCGCCTCGCCGGCCAGCCCTCCTCCGTCGTCGGGGCCGCCGAACGTCCCCATCACGAACGGAACGCTTGCGGGATCCCGCCACTCGCTGCGGAGCATCATGCTGGCGGGAGACGCGACCGCGCTGATCGCCAGGGCCATCGGTCCGCTTGAATTCCCGCTCGCGCTTCCGGGCGACGTGCCGGGGGCGGCGAACCCGCCTCCCGACGAGCCGAAGCGGAACCCCTGGTAGAACGCCGCCGCGCCGGCCGGGAGAGGCTGCGTCGTGTCGCACCGGAGCGGCAGCGGCTCGAACGCCCCCCGGTCGATCGGGTCCCCGATGTTGTCGAGCCAGCTCGTGTTCTCCGGCTCGCCGTATTCCGTCCAGTTCTCGCCGAAGGTGAGCGTGAAGAGCGGCGTCCCCGGCCCGCCGGAAGCGCCGCGCTCCGCCGGACTCGACTGGTAGGTCGAGAGGCGCAGGTCCCCGATCGCCGCGGGATACCGGTATTCCGACGCGGGCCATCCGGCCGGGTCAGGGGTGAAATTGAGGGTCGGGACGCCGGTGTCCGGGTTGACCGACCCGGTCGTGAACGGGAAGCGCGGCGCGCTCTGGACCCCGGCACGCGCCTGGGCGCAGGTATCGGTCCAAATCTCCCCGCCGGGGGAATCCCACCGGTCGGTCGTGGCGGCCGGGTCGGCAAGCGATCGCGGGAGCCTCTCGAAATCCTGCTGGCCCGTGAGGACGATCTGCCCGGTCACGCGGATCTCGGCCGCGCCGCGTGCGGCGCTCGCGGGCATTCCGCCGGCGCGGCGCGCCCACCCCTCGCAGGAGACGACAAATGCGCCCGGCACCGAGCCGGCCAGGGACCATTCGGTCGTCCGCCGGTCCGGGATCCCGGAGACATAGTCCGCGATCGTCGTCGTCGCGACGCCGTCCGCGCCGTACGGCGCCGAGACCAGATCCCCGGCGAGCGCCCCGTTCGGGATGTTCCGGATCCGGGTCGCGTCGAACCCCACGACCGTCCCCTCGCGGGACACCTCGAGGGAGTTCCGGTGCCGGCTCGCGGGGTCCATCCAGTAGCCGTTGGCGTCCGCCTGCGCGAGGATCAGGTCCTCCTTCAGGCGCCGGCGCGCCGGCCCATGCTCCGCGAGCGTCGCGGGACAAAAGGGATCGTCCATGAAAACCGAGCCGTCGTCCGGGATCGCCGGGTCGGCCAGGACCTCGAGGAGCCGCTTCCAGGTGCAGATCGGGCGCGCGGACGCGATCCGTTCCGCGATCGCGTCAGCCTCGTCTTTCTGCAGTCGCACGAACGGCGTCTCGACGACGGCGACCCCAGCCCCGGCGCTCCGGTATGTCCCGGAGGCCGAGAGATAGCGCAAGGCCGCCTTGAGGACGTCGTGGGGCGCGTTGTTGAGATCGATCCGTGCATGGAATTCGTATCGCGCCTCGGGAGAGGTCGCGGCGTTCCAGAGAAGGCTGGCCTTCGTCGTGTCCGGGAACGACACCGGGACGATATCCCCCAGGGTCGAGAGGTACGGGGCCACCTTCGCGTAGTCGTCGCTCCCCACGGCCTGCTCCACCTGCCAGAGCGAGAGGTACCCTCCCCGCGGCCGGGCCGAGACGATCTGGCGGCCCAGGTCGCTCGTCATGAACTCGATCCCGTTCACGGCGTCGGTCGCCGGGACATCCGCGTGGTAGGAATCGGTCCGCGTCGTGGAGACTCCCGCGATCGCCCCGAGATTCGCGAGGAGGTTCACGAGGTGGGCGTTCCCGATGAAGTCGGGATCCTGCCAGTCGTCCGGGCCGCCGTCGACGTTCGTGTCGTAGTCGGCGTCGGTCCCGTTCAGGATCCCGTCGAGATCCTGGTCCCCGGTCAGGGCCCCCAGCTCGCCGCTGTTGACGCAGACAAGCCCCGTCGCGGCTCGGACCCTGGCCGAGAACCCGAGTCCCATCGTCCCGCGGCCGCGCAGGCGCGCGGTCGCCGCGTCCACGGACCCGTTGTCGTCCAGCTCCGCGGCGAGCGCGTCCACCGCCGGGTCGTACTTCCCGTCGGCGTCGGCGTCGGTCCAGCGGTCGCCGCGCGCCCAGGAGGGGTTGCGCGAGCGCGCGAGCGGACCCGACTCGTCCGCGGCCGTCTCGCGGGCCGCCCAGTCGTCGGCGGCGGTACCGGGAACGATCGCGTCGGGACGGCCCGACTCCTGCCAGAGCCGGGCCACGGAATACTCCAGGCCGCTCGACGCGGCGAGTTTCGAGACCACCCCTTGCGCGCGGGCGCGCACCCCCGCGCTCCAGAGCGCGGCGGCCTGGACGATCAGGACCCCGAAGAGGGCCAGGCCCATCAGGATCCCCGCCGCGGCGATCAGCATCATGCCGCGCGGGGGGCGGTCTCTTCCCATCGCCGGTATTGTGTCCGGATGCGCGCCGCGCCGCCATCCCCGTCCGGCCGGGATCCCGGCGGGGCCGCGCGACATGCAAGATTTGCATGCGCCGGCCGGAACACCTCATCCGGTAAGGCGGTCCTTCCAGGCGCGCGCGAACGCCGCGTAGCGTGCCAGGTACTCCTCCTGGCGGTCCCAGGCCCCGAAGCACGTCCGGTGGAAGGTCCCGGCCCCGAACGCGGCCAGGGGGTCCGCCGGATCCTCGATGAACCGGACGAAGGAGAGCGCGTCGTCCGCGCGGACGATGACGCCCCGGCAGAGAACGCAGCAGGTCTCTCCGGGCGTGATCCCGTCCATCTCCTGACATCCTAAGAGCGTTCTCCGAAACACCAAAAACCAAATGCCAAACCCCAAACAAACCTCCAAACACACAAACGACAATTCCCAAACGTTTGGGTTATTGGCGTTTGCCGCTTGTTTGGCTTTTGGAGCTTTTGCGTTTGGCGTTTCGTGAAAGGCGGACTTTTCGTTACCTTTGTCCCGTGAACAAGAAGGCCATATGGCACGCCGCCGGGACGCTCGCGGTCCTGGGACTGTTCGCGCTGATCTTCCTGACGGCGCCGGGGGAAGGTCCCCCCTGGAGCACGGTCGAGGTCCCGCCGCGTCCCGCCGACACGCCGGAACTCCTCGCGCGCGGCAAGGCGCTCTACGGCCAGCAGTGCGCCCTGTGCCACGGCCCGGACGGAAAGGGGGACGGCCCGGTCGCGGCGACCTACCGGACGCGCCCGCGCGACCTCACGACGGGAAAGTACAAGCTGAAATCGACCCCCGACGGGTCGCTCCCGTCGGACGCCGACCTCTTCCGGACGGTCACGTCCGGCGTCCGGGGAACCGCGATGCGCCCCTACGCGGCGCTGACGCCGGAAGACCGCTGGGCCCTGGTGACGCACCTGAAGACGCTCGCCGTGGTCCCCGACGAGGACGAGGAGGGGACCGTGAGACTGTTCGAGATCCGTCCGGCGGACCCGGAGATCCGGGTCGTCCCGACGCACCCCCCTTCGCCGGAGGCGCTCGCGCGCGGAAAGGCGCTCTACGCCGCGGCCAAGTGCGGGACCTGCCACGGCCCCGACGGGAAGGGGGACGGCCCGGAGGCCCCGGGACTCCTCGACGACTGGCGCTTCCCGGTCGCGCCCCCGGATCTCACGCGCGGGCCGGAGCTCTTCAAGCGCGGCAGCGCCCCTGCCGACGTCTACCGCGTCCTCACGACGGGGGTTCCGGGAACGCCGATGCCGTCGATGGACGCCTGGCCCGAAGCGGACCGGTGGGACCTGGCGTACCACGTCGTCAGCCTCTACGCGAAATGAAAGCGCCCGGCAGGGGAATCCCCTGCCGGGCGCCCGAGAACCCCTTACAGGCGCGCTATGCCTCGGCGCCCGCCTTCGTCGAGACCATCTCGATCAGGACGTACGCCACGGCCGCTCCGGCGGCGATGACCGCGGCCGCCGCCGTCGGCGTGAACTGCGAAAAGTGCGACGCCGCCCCCATGCAGAAAAGCATCGGCATCGAGAGATAGGTATTCGCGCGCGACGCGAGGAACGCCTTGCGGATCACCGCGGCGTCGACGGCCGGCCCGGCCCCCTTGACGCCCGCGATCACCTTCTTCTGGATCGGCCAGATCACGAACCAGACGTTCGCCCACATGATCGTGCCCAGGAGGCCGCCGAGCGTGATCCACTTCCCCCAGGACGTCTGGTGGAGAGACGAAAGGGGCATCCCGTCGACGTGGACCAGCTTGTAGAAGAGGTACGTCCAGCCCGAGAGGAACGTGAACATCGCCCCCCACCGGAACCACCAGAGCGCCCGCGGCATGAGCTGCGGCACCACCTTCTTCTTCGTGTCGCCGTCCATGGTCTTGGCGAACGGGACGTTCACGAAGTTGAAGAAATAGAGATGCCCGATCCAGGTCACGCCCGCGATGAAGTGGATCCACCGCAGGATCATCAGGGTCAGCTCGCTCGTCATGGGACCACCCTTTCTTTTATAAAGTTTCCCGTTTACAAAATCGGCGCGCCCTTTTTCTAACCGGCCCCGCGCGGATCGTCAACACCTTCTATCGGCCGTTACACTGGAGGGGTGCACCCTGTTCTCGACGGGATGGCCCGTGGCGGAAAGACCCTTCTCGACGGGGCCCTGGGAAGCGAGCTCGATCGCCGAGGGGTCGCCACGCCTCTTCCCCTCTGGTCGGCGGCGGCCCTGGAAAGCGCCCCCGGGACCGTCGCCGCGATCCATGCCGATTATGTCGCCGCCGGATGCCGGGTCCTGACGGCGAACACCTTCCGCACCACCCCGCGCGCCGCGGCGAAGGCCGGCCGCTCCGCGAAGGACGCCGCCGCCTGGACCGAACGGGCGATGTCGCTCGCCCGCGCCGCGGCCGACGCCGCGCCCCGGGACCGTCCCGTCGCCGTGGCCGGGGCGATCGCGCCCCTCGAGGACTGCTACCGGCACGACCTGGCCCCGGCCGACGCCGCGGCCGAGCGGGAGCACGGCGCCCAGGCCCGGATCCTCGCGGAGGAAGGGGCCGACCTCCTGCTGATCGAGACGATGAATACCGTGCGCGAGGCCCGCGCGGCCCTCGCCGGCGCGCGGCGGACGACGCGCCTCCCTGTCTGGGTGAGCCTCATCCCCGGGCCTGACCTGACGCTCCTGGACGGGACACCGCTCGGAGAGGCGCTCCGGGCGATCGCCGCCGACCGTCCCGACGCGATCCTCGCCAACTGCCTCCCGGCCGGATATGCCGGGCGCTGCGCGCCTTTCCTCGCCGCAACCAACCTTCCCTGGGGGATCTACGCCAATGCCAGCCGGGTCCCGGGGGCCGTTTTTTCCGCATCGGACGAGATCGCCCCGGACGCCTTCAGGGAGCACGCCGCAACCTGCCTTGAGGCAGGCGCTTGCATCATCGGCGGCTGCTGCGGGACAACCCCGGCCCACATGGCCCGCATCGCCCCCCTTGTTTTCCCTTGAATGAACCGGGCGCCCGCCCTAGAATGCCTCCTTGGTTGGCGCCGGCGTTCGGCGCCCAGGCTTATGTGAAAGGAGTGTCGGGTATGGCTCAAGGCGCAGTGAAGTGGTTCAACGATCAGAAGGGGTACGGTTTCATCGCCCAGGACGGTGGTCCGGACGTGTTCGTCCACCATTCCGCCATCATGGGGGAGGGGTTCAAGAGCCTCAAGGAGGGCGAACGGGTCGAGTTCGAGGTGATCCAGGGCGAGAAGGGTCCCAAGGCCCAGAACGTCAAGAAGGTCGGCTAGCCTTTCCGATCGCGTCCTGCAGGGCCGGGGGATCCTTCCCCCGGCCCTGTTTTTTTTATTTGAAGAAAGACTCGAGAAGATCGCGCGCGCGGAGGCGGTCCTCGTCGGACCCCGGCGAGACCGTGGCGAGATACAGGTTCCGCTTCGCCTCCGCGACCTTTCCCATCTGGAGATACCCTTCGCCGATCGTCGCGTAGGCGTCGGCGCGCGGCCCGCGCTGGACGAGGGCCGACTCGCCGATCTCCACCGCCTCTGCGGGATCCCGCTTCTCGACGAGAATCTGACGCGCCAGGACCATCTCGTCGTCGATCGGGTCGCGGACCGGCGCCATCGGGATCTCGCGGCGCTTTCCCCACACGAGCAGGTTCAGGACGAGAAGCTGGACCGCCACCGCCGCGCAGGCGAGTAGCGCCGCCGTCCGCGCCGGTCCCTTGCCCCCCCTGCGGGGCGATCCTTCCCAATAGCCTCGCTCCATGCGCCCCCCCCCGACCGGTACCTTAGCCCGCTCCCGGCATCCGGCAAGCGGGGACGGTCCCCCTATTTCCCGATCGCGAGCATCCGCTCGACCGCCGCCAGGGCCCGGGGGGCCAGCGCCGGATCGACCCGGATCTCCTCTTCCCCCGTCTCCAGCGCCCGGTGGACCGACGCGAGCCCCGTCATCTTCATGTAGGGACAGGCGCACGACTCGTCGCAGGAGACGTGCCGGTAGACGGGCCAGAATTCCTTTTCCGGATGGCGCGCGCGGAGCTGCTCGACAAGACCGATCTCGGTCCCCACCAGGAACCGCCGGTGAGGAAGGCGTTCGGCCGCTTCGACCATCTGGCTCGTCGAGAAGACGCCGTCCGCCATCGCCTGCACCTCGCGGGGGCATTCCGGATGGACCATCAGGTAGGCGTCCGGATGCCGCGCGACGGCCGCCTCCACGAGCTCCACCCCCATGCGCTCGTGGATCGGGCAGTATCCGTTCCAGGGGACGATCCGCTTCGTCGCGCGCGCGGCGACGAAGGCGGCAAGGTTCCGGTCCGGCCCGAAGATCACCGTGCCGGAATCCATCGCCTCGACCACCTTGAGGGCGTTGGCGGAGGTGCAGATGGCGTCCGATTCCGCCTTCACGTCGAGGTTGCTGTTGATGTACATGACGACGCGCGCGCCGGGGTGCCTCGCCTTCATCTCCCGGAGTCCTTCCACCGAGATCGAGCCCGCGAGATCGCACCCCGCCCCGGACTCCGGCAGGATGACGCGCTTCCCCGGATTCAGGAGCTTCGCCGTCTCGGCCATGAAACGGACCCCGCAGAAGACGATCCACCGGGACGAAACCTCCCGGGCGAAGGCCGACAGGGCATAGGAGTCCCCCAGGCGGTCGGCGACCCGCTGGACCTCCTGCACCTGGTAGTTGTGCGCCAGGATCAGGGCGTCCCGCTCGCGGGCGAGCGCGCGCACCCGCGCGGCGAGATCCGTATCCGGTTCCGCAGCCTGGACCATCTCCTTATTCTACCTGCCCCCCGGAGCCTGGATGTAAGCTCCCTTCCATGATCTGGAGCCTGGTCCTCCTCGCCGCCGGCACCTGGGTCATCTCCCGCGCCGGATCGGCCGCGGTCCTGGCGGCGGCCCGGCGTCTCCGGTTCCTGGACCGGCCGGAGGGGCGCAAGGCGCACGGGCGCCCCGTTCCCCTGGGCGGCGGGATCGCCGTCCTGGCCGCCCTCTGCGCCGCCGCCGCCGCGGGACTTTCCTTTCCCGGACTCCTTCCGGACGCGCTGGCCGCGATACTTCCGGAATCCGAAACACGTCTCGTCCGGTCGCTCGCCGAAGGGGCCTGGTCGCAGGCCCGCGCCGGCGGGCTCCTCGCCGCCTGCGCCGCGGCCGTCTGGATCGTGGGGCTCGTCGACGACATCCGGGGACTCGGGGTCCTCCCCAAGATCATCGTCGAGATCCTGGCGGCCTCCGCCCTGGCGCTCTTTTCCGGACCGGAGCCGTTCCGGATCTCGGTCCTCGCCCCGGCCCCCTGGCTGGGATTCGTCCTGACGGTCGTCTGGATCGTCGGCGTCACCAACGCCTTCAACTTCATCGACAACATGGACGGCCTGTGCGCCTCGACCGGCGTGATCGCGAGCCTCCTCTTCGCGGTCCTCGCGGTCCAGACGGGCCAGTTCCTGATCGCCGCCGCCTTCGCCGCGCTCGCCGGCGCGCTCGGGGGGTTCCTCCCGCTCAACTGGCCCCCGGCGCGGCTGTTCCTGGGGGACGCGGGGAGCCTTCTCACGGGGTTCCTGATCGCCGCGCTCACGGTCCTCTTCACCTTCTACGAATCGGATGAATCCCCCTGGGTGCTGGCGGCCCCTTTCCTGGTCCTCGCCGTCCCGCTCTTCGACATGGCGACGGTCCTGGCGATCCGCCTCTCGGCGGGGAAACCTCTCACGGTCGGCGACCGGAACCACTTCTCGCACCGCCTCCAGGCCCTCGGGCTTTCCCCCCGCCAGGTGCTCGCGGTGACGGCTTCCCTTTCCGCCGCGATCGGGATGGCCGCGACCCTCCTCTACGTCCTGCCGGCGGCCGCGGCGGTCCTGGCGATCGTCCAGGCCGGGGCGATCCTCGCGGCCGTCCGGATCCTGGAGCGGGCCGGACGCGCGCGATGAGCCTGCCCGCCGGCCGGCTGGACCGCCTCATCCGGCACCTCGAATGGGCCGCCGCCGCGGGGTTTCTCGTCATGCGCCCCGTCGTCACCGGTCCGTCGTCCGACGCCGACGCGCGGATCGTGAACCTCCTCCTCGCGACCCTCTCCTGGTCTCCCCTGCTCCTGGCGATCCTGCGGACCGCGGGTTCCGGCGACGCGGTCCTCGCCGCGCCGCGTTTCCTGGCCCCCGCGGCGGCCTGCCTCGCCGCCCTCGGGGCCGCGACATGGCTCGCTCCCGACCGGGCGTTCGCGATCCCGCGGTTCGTGGAGCTGGGGGGGTTCCTGGCGCTCTTCCTGTGGCTCTCCCAGCAGGGGCGCGCGGCGGCCGCGCGGGCGCTCTGGTGCCTCGCCGCCGGCGGGGCGATCTGCGTCGCGGTCGGGCTCTTCCAGGCGGGAGGAGGGCTGGCGCTCATGCGGGAGGAACTCCGCGGGGAGATCACCGCACGGAAGGACGACGCCTCCCCCTGGCGGGACCCCGCCTGGATGGCCGAGGTCCGCGAAAGCCGCCTGGGCACCGACGAGATCTTCGGGACCTTCTTCCCTTTCTACTCGAACACCTTCGCCGGATACCTCGCCATGCTGCTCCCCGTCCTCGCGGGACTCCTGCGCGAGGCCGTCCGCGCACGCGCCGCGCTCCTCCCGAAAGTCCTCCTGGGGGCGCTCCTCGCGGCGGCGCTCTGGTGCCTGGCGCGCACCGGATCGACCGGCGGCTTTTTCTCCGCGGCCGCCGGCCTCCTGGCATATGCCGCGCGGACACGGGGAGTTTCGTGGCGATCGATCGGCATGGCGGGCGCCGCCGCCGCGCTCGCGGTCGTCGCCGCGCTCGCCCTCGGCTGGAAACATCCGTCAATCGGGTTCCGTCTCGGCTACTGGCAGGGGACGGCTGATCTCGTCCGGGACAACCTCTGGACCGGTGTCGGCCCGGGATCGGCGCACCTCGCCTACGACGCCTGGCGGCCGCCGGGGGCCGGAGACGTCCGCTTCGCCCACAACGCCCCGCTCGAGCTCCTCGCGGAAGGAGGGATCCCGCTCGCCGCCGCCTTCGCCTGGCTTTTCCTCGCGCTCTTCTCCCGCCAGAACGATCGCCGCGACGATCCGGCCGTCGCCGATGACGACGGCGGGACAGCCTTTCCCTGGGGCGCCGCCGCGATCGCGGCCGGTTGCCTGGGCGCCGTCCTCTGGCGGCTGTATCCCCGCACGGGGTACGCCGAGGCCGAGGCGATCCTCGCGGCCTCGGCGGCGATCCTGACGCTCTCCCTCTGGACGCTCGGGGCGGCCCCCGGACGCCTTCTCGCCGGGCCGGCGGCGCGCGCGGGAGCCGAGGCGGGGCTCGCGGCCGCGGGGGTCCACGTGATGGCGGATTTCGCGTTCCAGGTGCAGGGATTCGCGGGGGTCCTGGCGGCCCTCGCCGGGATCCTGGCCGCCCTGCGGAGGGACCGCCCGGTTCCGCTTCGCGTCGGGCTTTCCGTTCCGGCCCGCCTCCTCCTGATCGGGGTGGCGGGAGGGTCCGGCTTTTTCCTCCTCTTCCGCTATCCGCTCGACCAGGGAACCGCGGCGCGGGAGGAGGCGCTCTTCGAATCGGCGCGCGCCGACCGGCCCGGCCCCGACGAACTCCGGGATCTTGCGGACACGCATCTGGCCGCGGCCCGCGCCGCGACCCCCTGGAACACACAGATCGTCGTCGAGCACGCGCGGTGCCTGGGGTTCCTCTGGGCGCAGGACCGGAAGGAAGAAGACCGTGCCCGGGCGCGCGATTTCTGGGCTCTCGTCGCGGCGCGGCGCCCCTGGAACGGGCAGCCGTTCCTCGAGCAGGCGTTCCTCGTCCGCCGGGAGGACCCTCCCGCGGAGATCATCGCCTCCTGGCGCCTCCTCGTGCGGGCGGCGGAACTCCTGCCCCGCTGGCCGAGGCCGCGCCTGGAGCTCGCGCGCCGGGCGGAGGCGATCCTGGCCGACGACGCGCTCATGGCCGCCTGGGCCGCCGCCGAAGAAATCCCGGTCGAGGCGGCGCGGGACGACCTCGCGCGCCGCGCGGCGCATTTCTATCGGGAAGCTCTGGAGCGCGACCTCCTCATCCCCGACCCGCACCACAAGCTGGAGGAACCGGAACGGCAGATGATCCGCACGCGCCTCGGCGAATGACGGACTTCTTGCAGGATGGGCAGCGTGGAGTACCTTGTAGGGAATGCTCCCGCCCCTCCTGAAGCTGAAACCCCATGTGCGGCCGATGCCGTGGGGGGGCGAGGCCTTGGCGCGGCTCTACGGCAAGGATCTCCCGGCCGGGGAAAAGGTCGGGGAGACCTGGGAGGTCGCCGACCGGCCCGAGGGGTGGTCCGTCGTCGCGGAGGGGCCTCTCGCCGGGACGCCGCTTCCGGATCTCTACCGGCGGGACCCGTCCGGTCTCACGGGGCTCGCGGACCCGCCGAGACGGTTTCCCCTGCTGGTGAAATTCCTCGACGCCACGGACCGGCTCTCGCTCCAGGTGCACCCGGACGAGGAGGCGGCCCGGAAACTGGCCGTGGAACCGAAGACCGAGTGCTGGGTGATCGTCGCGGCGCGCCCCGACGCCTTCCTCTATCTGGGACTGGCGCCCGGAAAGCGGCCGGACGACCTCGCGACGGCCCTTTCAAGGGGAAACCCCGAGGCTGTCCTTTCGCGTGTACGCGTCTCGGCCGGGGATTTTTTCTTCGTGCCGGCCGGGACGGTCCATGCGATCGGTCCGGGGATCGTCCTCGCGGAGATCCAGCAGAACTCCGACACGACCTTCCGACTCTCGGACTGGAACCGCGCCGGGCCGGACGGGAAACCCAGGCCGCTCCATCCCGAAAAAGGGATCGCCTGCGTCCGCAACGACCCGCGCGCCGGAAAATTGAGCCCCCTCACGGGGCGTTCGGGCCCCTACGTGCTCGATGCCCTCATCTCCTGCCCGGCCTTCTCCATGAACCGGCTGACCTTCTCGGGATCCCGCCCCCTGGCGCCGGCGCCCCTGGTGCAATGCGTGGGGATCCTCTCCGGCTCCGGGACGGTCCGCTCGGGCGGGACGCGGCTTTCTTTCGTGCCGGGCGACTGGTTCCTCGCGACCCCCGCCGCCGCGGTCGAGATCGATCCGGAAGGATCGACGACCCTCCTCGTCGCCCGTCCCGGACCTGCCTAGAGCGTTCCTCGGACACGTTTGGCGCCAAAGCTTTGCTTTGCGGTCCTTGCGGTCGGGACCGTCTTTGCGGGACACTCGACAGTCGGAAGACCCGCCAACACATGTCTCGCTCGAGTGTCGCGACGGACGAGGCGGCCCCGGCCCAGTCTTCTCCGAGAACGCCGGTCCGCGCCTCGTCCTGCGACACACGCCCGCAAAAACGTCCCCGCCCCGGACCGCTCGCATTCGCGAGCTTTCGGCCCGGATGACTGAACCGTAAACACCCGGCCGCTCCGGCGGCCCGCGGCGGGTGCGTTCGACGGGGCGTGTGGAGCAGGCCCGGAGCAGGACGCGAAGGACCGTAGCCCCTCCCGCGCCGCGCGCGGGGGGCGGCGCAACTCGAGTGACGAGCGGCACGGATGCCGCGAGGAACGTCCCCGGAGAACGTGCCCGACGGGTAGGGCCGCCTCATGGAGCGGCCATCAGCGCCTACGCTCCCGGCATCCGATTTCCAGCGTTTAAGCCGCCAGCGCGTCGAGGCGTCCCAGGCGCCGGAGATCCGGGACGCGCGCGGCGCAGAATCCCACCACGGCGAGGGTCAGGATCCCCCCGACGACGACCGACGGCGCGACCCCCAGGAGCGCCGCCGCGACGCCCGACTCGAACTCCCCCAGCTGGTTCGACGCCATGATGAAGACGCCGTTCACCGCCGAGACCTGCCCGCGCATCGCGTCGGGGGTGGCCGCCTGAACGATCGTGTGGCGGATCACCACGCTCACCGCGTCGAACATCCCCGCGACAGCAAGGCACCCGAGCGACAGGAAAAAGGACGTGGAGAGACCGAAACCGATCATGCAGGCGCCGTAGCCGGCGACGCACCAGAACAGGGCCCTTCCCGCGCGCGTCATCGGGGGAAGGTGCAGGAGCGTCATCGACATGACGAGGGATCCCGCCGGGAGCGCCGCGCGCAGGAACCCGAGCCCCTCGGGGCCCGCATGGAGGATGTCCCGGGCGAAGATCGGCAGGAGCGCCGTCGCGCCGCCGAAGAGGACCGCGAACATGTCGAGCGCCAGCGCCCCCTTGAGCACCGGGCGCCGCCAGACGTAGCGGAATCCGGCCAGGAGGTCCCTGCCGGATGCGTCTCCGGCCTCCCTCGCGGGGACCTGCCGGGAGATCCCGGCGAGCGCCGCCGCCCCGGCGAGAAACAGCACGGCCGACACGGCATAGACGGCCGCCAGGCCGCTCCGGGCGATCAGGAAGCCGGCGAGGATCGGTCCCGTGATGGAGGAGATCTCGAAGGAGACGAGCCGCCAGGAGACCGCCCGCGCCAGGAGATCCGGCGGCACCAGGTTCGGCAGGATCGCCTGCCCCGACGGGGACTGCATGCCGTTGGCGACCCCCGCGGCGAGCAATGTCGCGTAGAGGCACCAGAGCGGGGATGCCGGGAAGAGGACCGTCAGGACGAACCCCAGCGCGCAGGCCGCGTGGACGACCTGCATCCAGGCCATGACGGCGCGCCGGTCGGCGCGGTCGGCGAGCCGCCCCGCCCAGGGGGCAAGAGCGAGGACCGGCGCCACCTGCGCCAGGCCCACGAGCCCCAGGGCCAGGGGGGAGCCGGTCCGTTCGGCCACCTGCCAGCCGACCGCCGTAAGGATCATCTGGCCGCCGATCACGGAGAAGGTCCGCGACGCCAGGTACGCCGCGAACGGGCGGCAGGCGAGGACCGCGTACGCCCCGCCGGCGGGACCTGCCATCAGGCGATCAGCCCTGATTTCCGGGCGCGGTAGGTTTCCTGCCGCCGGAGGATCCAGCCCGGCGGGTGGTAGCGGGCCGATGCCCGGCGCGGGGCGAGAAGACCGGCCGCGATCCCGGCGACGGTGGGCACGACGACGCGCCAGCGCGCGTGGCGGACGCTGCGCGCCAGGCGCGCCACCATCTCCCAGCCGTAGGCGAACGGGAATCGCGCCAGGTCCCGGAAGGAACCGAAACGGCGCGCGAGCAGGAAGCGGTTCCGGGCCGAAAGGTATGCCCCCTGCGGGGTCCGGCTGTCGGCGCCGGACCCGGAGACCTTGTGAAAGACGCGCGCGCGCGGGACGTACCGGAGGCGCCATCCGCCCGCCGTGGCGCGCAGGCAGAAGTCGTTGTCCTCGCAGTACATGAAATACCCTTCATCGAGGAACCCGACCTGTTCGAGCACCTCCCGGCGCACCAGCATCGCGCACCCCGTGACGAATCCGACGTCGCACGGCTCGTCCCGCGGAACCCCGTCCGGCATCCGGTGGTGCGACCGTCCGAGCGCGAGGTCCGTCCATCCCCCCTCGTACCAGACCGCGCCGGCCGGATGGATCCATTCAACCTTGGGGCCGGCGATCCCGACGGCGGGATCATTCGCGATCTCCGCAGCGAGCGGCTCCAGGAAGTTCCGGTCAGCGCGGGCGTCGTTGTTGAGGAACAACACCGCCTCCGCCCCGCGCGCCAGCGCTTCCCGGGCGCCGATATTCGCGGCGGCGGCGAACCCGAGGTTTTCCTCCTGGGGCAAGAAAACGATCCCGGCGCGCTTCGCGAATGCCTCCGTCGACCCGTCGCGGGAGCCGTTGTCGACGACGAGCGTCTCGACCGCGTGCCCCTTTCCGGCCCCGTGGCGCGCGAGGGACTCAAGGCACGCCTCCGTGTCCGTGAGGCCGTTCCAGTTGACGATGACGATCCCGATTCTCACCGGCGTCCACCGACGACGAGTTTCCGGCGCGCCAGTTCCCGCCGCGCCGTCGCGGTCCGGTCGACGGCGCCGGTCGCGCGCGCCCAGGCGACGAGCTCCCGCATCCCCTCCTCGAGGGTGACCCGGGGGGCGAAGCCGGCCCCGACAAGCCGCCGGTTGTCCGCGACGCAGTGGCGGATGTCCCCGGCCCGGAACGCCCCCAGGATCCGGGGAGACACCCGCGCCCCGCAGAGGCGCGCCAGGAGACGCGCCACCTCGAGGACCGGGGTGGCCCGCCCCGTTCCCAGGTTCACGGCCTGGCCGTCCAGGCGGTCGCTCCCGACGAGCCACGCCCCGCACCGCGCGATGTCGTGGACGCTCAGGAAGTCGCGCGTCTGGAGGCCGTCCTCGTAGATCCCGGGCGGGTTGCCGTTCAGGATTTGAGACAGGAAAATGGCCATGACGCCGGTGTAGGGATTCGCGAGGCTCTGGCGCGGCCCGTAGACGTTGAAGAACCGGAGCGCCACCGCCGGGATGCCGTACGCCCGGCCGACCGCGAGGACCAGCTCCTCCTGGTCGCGCTTCGTGACGGCGTAGACCGAGGCGCAGTCGAGCGCCTTCCCCTCGGGCGTCCCGGCCGCCGCGAGGGGCTTCTCGCACGAGGGGCAGCGCGGCTCCCACCGTTTCCTCTCGAGGTCGGAAACGCGCCGCTGGACCCCGTCCGTGAGGCCGCACGACCGGCACCGGTAGCGCCCCTCGCCGTAGATCGACATGGAGCTCGCCACCACGATCCGGCGGGGCCTGCGCCTCATCGCCAGGACCTCCTCGAGCAGGACACCCGTCCCCCGCACGTTGTGGTCGACGTACCGGTCGATCTCGTACATCGACTGGCCCACCCCCACCTGGGCCGCGAAATGGAAGAGGACGTCGGTCCCGGCGAGGGTTCTCCGGATGTCCGCGCGCCGACGCACGTCGCCGGTCACGTACCGGACGGCGGGGTTCCGGTACGGACGGGGTCGCTTCCCGTGGACCTGCGGCTCCCAGAGATCGAGGGCCGTCACCCGATGCCCTCCGGCGACGAGACGGTCCGCCAGGTGCGATCCGATGAACCCGCCGCCGCCCGTCACGAGGATCCGCGCCGGTCTAGCCATCGCCCCCTCCCGCCGCGCGGCGCGCGATCTCGGCCGCCAGGTCCACCACCGTCGCGCCGTCGGGCCGGCCCGCCGCGCGGGCCGACTTGTGGCACACGAGCACCAGCTCTCCGGGCCGCGCCGCCGAAACGGAAGCGGCCCGCCGCCAGGCGGTCCCCGTCGCCCGGAGCGCCAGCTCCGCGATCTCGGCGACCTCCCCCGGCCCCGCGAGAAGGACCCCCCGCGCCCCGGTCTCGTGCGCGTCCACCACCTCCCGGACGCGCCGTTTCAGGTGCCGCACGACATCGAGCGTCCGCTGGAGCGACCGGTAGGCCTTGCGCGTCTTCTCGGCCGCGCCGGCGGGGGTCAGGATGTAGCGGACCTTCTTGCGGTTCAGTCGCGCGATCCGGACGTACCCCTTCCGGACGAGGCTCCGGACGATGTGGTTCGCCATCCCGAGGGAGACCCGGGCGGCCGACGCGATCTCGCGCTGGCTGATGTCGGTGCCGGCGCCGATCCGCTCGAGGACCGCGAGCTCACGCTCCGGCGCGCCGGAAGGCCTTTCCTGCTCCCGCAACGGCGGTCGTCCCGTGTTCAAGGATTGAACATCCTATCGGGGGGCGCGGCCCCTTTCCACCGCCGCGCCGAACGGACAGGCGTCAGCGGGCCCCGCCCGCCGATCCGGACGCCCCGGACTCCCCCGCCACGCCCATCTCGACGAGGCGTTTCTTCAGGACCTTCACATGCGCCCACATGTCGGCCTTCAGGTTCGGGTTCCGCAGGAGCGCCGCCGGGTGGTAGAGGACCATCGCCTCGATCCCGGGATGATCCGGAAGCGCGATGAACCGTCCCGCCTCGCGCGCCATGGAGAAATCCTTCCGGCCCGGATCCATGTACCGGAGCGACGTCGCCCCCAGGAGCAGGATCACCCGGGGCGACATGAGCGCGATCTGCCGCTTGAGGTACGGGAAGCAGGTTTCCGCCTCTTCCGGGGTCGGCGGGCGGTTCTGCCCTTCCGGATCGGTCGGCCGGCACTTCACGACGTTCGCGATCAGGAGGTCGCGGTTCGTGTCGAGGCCGATCGCCGCCATGATCCGGTCGAGGAGCTGTCCGGAGCGTCCCACGAACGCCTTCCCCTGGAGATCCTCGTCGCGGCCGGGCCCCTCCCCGATCACGAGAATTCCCGCTGCGGGGTTTCCCCGGTCGACGACGATGTTCGTGCGGCGGGCGGCAAGCGCGCACCGTCTGCATTTCGAGTCGAGGAGGCGCTCCCGGAACGCGGCGTAACTGTCCGCGGACAGGATCGTGTTCGCGGTCTCGTCGAAGAGGTCGAAGGGGGCCATGGCGCGACTCTATCCAGAGCCTTCCGCCGGGTAAAGCCGCGGCTCCCCACTTGCGGGTGCGCCCGCCCGGGCGCTAGTCTGGCCCCTCCTGTGCGCATCCTCCTCGCGGGATTAGGGTCTTGTCTCGCCGCCGCCGCGTTCGCGGCGGCCGATCCGGCGCCTCCCCGGATCGAGGGGCTCGCCGACCGGCTCTCGTCCGGCCCGGCCGAGAAGCGCCGCCAGGCGGAGGAGACGCTCCGCGAGGCGGGCGCCGCCGCCTTCCGCGAGGTCGCCCGGGCCGCGGTCGGCGAGGCGGTCGAGGGACGCGTCCGCGCGCGGCGGATCCTCGCGGGCTGGAACTGGCCCACGCCCGAGCTCGTCGCGCGATGCGGGGAATGCCCGCCCGACTGGCAGGCGGCGCTCCTCGCCGAGGCGCTGAAACATCCCGTCCCGGTCGAAATGGACCCGGTCGAGGTCGAGCTGCTGCCTCCCCAGCGGCATCTGGAGCGCCAGGCGGGGCTTTTCGCGGCGGTCGAGGCGATGGCGCGGCTCCCCCGGGACCTCGCGATCGCGCGCCTGCGGGAGAATCTCGCCGACGCGGACGTCCCCCGTTATCTCACCCTTACGGCCGTCGGGGAGATCGGAGGACCGGAGGCGGTGGAGCTGCTTCTTGCCCACGCCGGGGAGGATTCCACGGCGGGATGGGTGAGCCCCCCGGCCTTGGCGCGCCTCGGGCGCGCCGACGTTCTCGAGAAGGCCATCGAGCGCTCACAAGCTCGGATCGACCGCCGGACGAAGCTGGACGCCGACACCGCCGTCGCCCTCTACAACCACGCCTGCCTTCTGGCCCTGGCAGGGCGTCCCGACCAGGTCCGGGACCCTCTCGAGCGGGCGCTCCGGGACGGCGAGGAGACCGACGCCGCCTGGGCGCGGATCGATCCGGACTTCCGGTCGGTGCGCGACACGCCCTGGTTCCGCGAGGTGATCGGGCGCTACGGCGGCTTCGGGATCCCGGAGGCCGGCGAGACCAGCCAGGACAAGGAACCGGAATGAACCCCGCGCGGCGCCCCTGGATCGCCGGGAACTGGAAGATGAACGGCCGCCTGGCGTCGGCCCGCGCGCTCGCCGCGGCGGTGCGCGCCGGCGTTCTCGCCGCTTCCGCCCCCCCCACCTCCGCCCCCCCCGCCTCCGGGGGGCCGGTCGTCGCGCTCTGTCCGCCGCACGTCCACCTGGCGGCCGTCCGGGAGGCGATCGCGGGAAGCCCCGTCCTCCTGGGCGCCCAGGACTGCGCCGCGACCGTCGACGGCGCCTTCACGGGAGAGGTCTCGGCGGCCCAGCTCGCCGACGCCGGAGTCGCCTGCGTCATCGTGGGCCACTCCGAACGGCGCCGCGACCAGCGGGAGTCGGGGGAGATTCTCGCCCGGAAGCTCCGGCAGGCGTTCGCGGCGAAACTGACCCCGATCTTCTGCGTGGGCGAGACGATCGACGAGCGGAAGGCCGGCCGCACGCGGACCGTGGTCGAGTCGCAGCTGGCCGACTCGCTGTCTCCGGTCCTCGATGCCGCGGGACCGTTCGTCATCGCGTACGAGCCGGTCTGGGCGATCGGGACGGGACTCACCGCGACGCCCCGCGAGGCCCGGGAGGTCCACGCCGCGATCCGGGAGTGGCTCTCGGCGCGGTCGGCCCCCCTCGGGGAGTCCGTTCCGGTCCTTTACGGCGGGAGCGTCACCAAGGACAATGCGGCGGGTCTCATGGCCGAGCCGGAGATCGACGGGGCCCTGGTGGGGGGCGCGAGCCTCTCGCCGGAGAGCTTCCTGGCGATCGTCAGGGCCGCCGCCAGACACGGAGGAACCGCATGAGCTGGATCCAGATCACGCTGCTTTCCGTCCACGCCGTCTCGTGCCTTTTCCTGATCCTTCTCGTCCTGATCCAGAAGGACCGGGGGGGCGGGCTTGCCGGCGCCTTCGGGGGGGGGAGCCTCGGGACCCCGTTCGGGATCCGCACCGCGACGGTCCTGACGAAGGCCACGGCCGTCGTCTTCGGCGTCGCGGCGGTGACGGCCCTGGCGCTCGTCTGGCTCTCGCGCCCGGGCCCGACGGAGTGACCATGCCGGAAGGCGCTCTTGCCGAGTTCCGGTCCGCCGGGGCGATCCTCGCAGGCCATTTCCGGCTCACCTCGGGGCTCCACAGCGACACCTACCTGCAGTGCGCCCTCGTGATGTCCGACCCGACGCGCGCCGCGCGGGTCCTCGCGCCGCTCGCGGAGCGCTGGCGCGGGAAGGGGATCACCCTCGTCGCGGGCCCCGCCGTCGGCGGGATCGCCGTCGCCTACGAGATGGCGCGGCTCCTCGGGGTCCGGACCGTCTACAGCGAGCGCGAGAACGGCGCGATGCGCCTGCGCCGGGGGTTCCGCGTCGATCCGGGGGACGTCGCGCTCCTTGTCGAGGACGTCATCACGACAGGGGGATCGCTTCTCGAGATCCGGAAGATCGTCGAGGAGTCCGGCGCGCGCGTCGCCGGGATCGCGAGCCTCGTCGACCGGATGGAGAAACCCTGGCAGGGGCTCGACGTCCCCTTCCACGCCGCCCTGAAGCTCTCGCCGCCCACCTATGCGCCCGACGCCTGCCCGCTCTGCCGGCAGGGGCTCCCGATCGACACGCCCGGCAGCCGCCACCTCCAGGGGAAGGCGCGGTGAGCCGGAAGGACCTCCTGTCCATGACCGGCTTCGGCCGGGCCGCCGGCCTTGTCGGCGGGCGGCGTCTGACGATCGAGATCCAGTCCGTGAACCACCGGTCGCTCGCCGTCAAGATGCGCCTCCCCGAAACACTCGCCCCCCTGGAGCGCCCCATGCGCGAGGCGGTCGAGGCCGCGGCCGGTCGCGGCGCGGTCACGGTCTCCGTCGAATGGGGGACGGACGACGCCCCCGAGGCGCTCGAGGTTTCCGGGCCGGTCCTGGCCGACTATGTCCGCCAGATCCGCGCGGCGGCCGCGCGCGCGCGGCTTCCCCTCGATGTGCGGGCCGGAGACCTCCTCCAGCTTCCGGGGGTCCTCCGCGCGCCGCGCGGGCGGTCCCTGGCCGCGGTCGCCCCCAGGGCGCAAGCCCTTCTCGCAAAGGCCCTGGCGCAGTTCGGGGCGGCCCGCCGGGCCGAGGGAAAGACGCTGTCCGGCGTTCTCGGAAAGCTCGCCTCCGACCTCGAATCGCACGTCGGCCGGATCGAGCGGGACCAACCCGAGGAGAACCGGCGCGCCGCTGAACGCCTGAAAAGGCGCCTGGCGGAGCTCATGACCGGCCACACGGTCGCCGAAGGGGACCTCCTGCGCGAGGCGGCGATCCAGGCGGGCCGCGCCGACACGAGCGAGGAGATCGCCCGGATCCGCAGCCATTGCGCCCGCCTGCGCGCGCATCTCGCGCAGGGGGGCCCGGCGGGGCGCTCCCTCGATTTCCTATGCCAGGAGCTCGTCCGGGAAACGAACACGCTCGCCAGCAAGCTCCAGTCGGCGGACCTCGTGGCCGAGGCGATCGCCGCGAAGACGGCGGTCGACCGGCTGCGCGAGCAGGCGGCCAACATCGCATGAACACCCCCGCGCCGGCCCCCGGAAAGCTCATTGTCCTCTCGGGCCCGTCCGGCAGCGGGAAGACCACGATCGTCCAGAGGCTTCTCGCGGCGGTCCCGGAGCTTGTCCGGTCGATCTCGGCCACTACCCGCCCCCCGCGCCCCGGCGAGCAGGACGGCAAGGACTACTTCTTCCTGTCGCGCGGCGAATTCGACCGGCGCGCGGCCGAAGGGGCGTTCCTGGAACACGCCGAGGTGTTCGGGAACGGCTACGGCACCCCGCGCGACTTCGTCGAGCGCGAGACGCGCGCGGGACGGTCGGTGGTCCTCGCGATCGACGTCCAGGGGGCCGACATCGTCCGCCGGAAATTCTCCCCGGTCGTCTCGATCTTCGTCCTGCCCCCGAACCTCCCGGAACTCGAGCGGAGGCTCCGCGAGCGGAAGTCGGACGCCGAGGCCGACGTGGCCCGGCGCCTGGCGACGGCGCGCGCGGAGATCGGCCGGAAGGACCAGTACGACTTCGTCGTGGTGAACGACGACGTGGACGCGGCCGTCCAGGCGGTCGTCCGGCACATCAAGATGGCCCTACACACCAAGGGGCGTTCCCTGCTAGAATGACCGGATGATCACCGTATCCATGACGGAGCTGTTCCAGAAGGCGGGCGGCAGGTACAACCTTGCCGCCCTCGCGCAGAAGCGGGCCAGCGCCCTCATCAAGGGGGCCGCGCCTCTGGTCGAGCGCAAGGGGATGACCCCCCTTCACGTCGTCCTGACCGAGCTGGACGAGGGGAAGCTGACCCTCGACATTCCCGCCCAGAAAAAGGACAGGACCACGGCGTGACGCCCGGCCCCGGCTCCCCCCTCGTCCTCGTGGGGGTGAGCGGGAGCATCGCCGCCTACCGGGCGGCGGACCTGGTGTCGCGCCTCGTGAAGGACGGGTTTCGCGTCACCGTCCTCATGACGCGCGCCGCTCGCCGCTTCGTGACCCCGCTCACCTTCGAGACGCTCTCCCATCGCCGGGTGGTCACGTCCCTCTGGGACGCCGAGACGGACGATCCGGAGCACATCGCGATCGCCCGTGAGGCGGCCGCCCTGATCATCGCCCCCGCGACCGCCAACGTCATCGCGAAGATGGCACACGGGATCGCCGACGACGCCCTCACGACGACGTTCCTGGCGGCAACCTGCCCCGTGGTGGTGGCTCCCGCCATGAACACGCGGATGTGGGAACATCCCGCGGTCCGGCAGAACGTCGACCTTCTCGCGCGCCGCGGCGTGGCGATCGTCCCCCCCGAGCCGGGGATGCTCGCCTGCCGCGAGACGGGCACCGGAAAGCTCGCCGCGACGGACGCGCTCGTCGCCGCCCTGCGGGCGGCCCTGGCCGGAGGACGCTCCCGGACCGCTCCCAAAAAGGGTAGACTGGTGAAAGAAGGAGGCGCCCGATGACCGAACCCGCGAAACGCTTTCACAGGGACATGACGATCGGCGAGGCGATGGCGACCCACGAGCGCGCAAGCGAGGTGTTCATGTCGTTCCACCTCGGAGGATGCTCCCACTGCGGCATCTCCACCGAGGAGACGATCACCCAGGTCTGCGCCGGCTACGGGATCCCCGAGGAGATGCTTGTCGACGCCCTGAACGGCCTTTTCGACGCGTCGGGCCAGCCGGCCGCCCCGGGCCAGGCCCCCGCGTCCCACTGACGAACGGTCTTATCCGGACAGGATCTCCACCAGGGCCGCGATCACGCGGCCCTGGTCGTTTTTCGACACGCCCGGATGGACCGGAAGCGACACGAGCGAGGCGGCGGCCGACTCGGCCCCCGGGAAGCCCCGCCGGGAGAGCCCCAGGCACCGGTGCAGGAGGCGCTCCGGCTCGATCGGTCTGATCGCCGAGATCCCCCGACGCGACAGGCGCCGGATGACGCCCCGGGGATCCTTCACGCGTATCACGAAGCGGTAGAAGGAAGGGTGCGCGCCCGGCGCGGATTCCTGGAAAGAGATGCCAGGAAGCCGGGAGAGCGCCTTCCGGTACGCCGCGGCAAGGCGTCTCCTCCGCGCGATGAACCCGGAAAGGCGCGCCAGCTGCGCGCGCGCCAGGCCCGCGGCGATGTCGTTCATCGCGTAGTTGAAACGCGTGCGGTAGGCGGCCTTCCGGTCGTAGTCCCGGAGATCCCGCGCGGCCGCGAGGATGCGGCGGTTCCCCGAGACGACCATCCCGCCGGCGCCGGCCGTCATCGGCTTCGTGGCGCCGAACGAGAAGACGGCGACATCCCCCAGCGTCCCGACGGGACGCCCCGCGAGGGACGCCCCCAGGGACTGCGCCCCGTCCTCGATCACGGAAAGCCCCGCCCGGCGGAACGGCTCCACCGGCGCGGGAAACCCGAACGTATGCGTGACGACGACGGCGCGCGTGCGGCGCGGCGCGCGCGCGAGCGCCCGGGCGGGATCGATCGCGAGATCCCCGGGCCGGATGTCGCACGGGACGGGGCGCGCGCCCGCGTACCGGACCGCGTTCAGGAGCGCCGAGCAGGCGAAGGTCGGGACCAGCACCGCGTCGCCCGGGCCGATCCCGAGCCCAAGGATCGCCAGGTGCAGCGCGGCCGAGCCGCTCGCCACGGAAACGGCGCCGGAAAGGCCCAGCCGCGCGGCGAATTCCCGCTCGAACACGGCGGCCTCGCGGCCGGGCGCGATCCAGCCGGAGCGCAGGACCCGCACCACGGCCCGCTCCTCCGCGGGCCCGAGCACGGGCCTGTTGTGGGGGATCGCGCCGCGGGCCGGCGGCATCACTCGAGGACGAGATTCGAGACGGTGTTCCGGACCGACTTCAGGGTCCGGATCTGCTTCACGACGATCTGGAGGATGTCCTCGTACGACTTCCCCTGGACGAGCGCGATCATGTCCTGCTCCCCGGCGGTGAGGTCGGCCGAGAGCACGCACTTCAGCTTCCGGAGGTCCTTGACGGCATCCTTCTCCCTCCCGGGAACGACCCAGATCTTCACGTAGGCCTTCGACATGATCCCCTCCTCCCTTTCACGTCCGCGCGGCCGGCCGCGCCTCTCGCGCGCGCCGGTGGGCGCAGCAGATGGCGACGGCGAGCGCGTCCGTCGCGTCCTCCCCCGCCCCGCGGGCGGACTCGCCCACGAGGCGCACGACCATCGCCGCGACCTGCGACTTCGCGGCGTTCCCGTTCCCCGTCACCGCGCGCTTCACGACCGCCGGCGGATACTGGACCACGGGGATGCCGGACTCCGCCAGGGCCGCGAGGATCGCCCCGCGCGCCTCCCCCAGGCGCAAAAGACTCCGGACATCCTTCCCGAAGAACGGCTCCTCGAGCGCCGCCACGTCCGGCCGGAGCTCTGCGGCGATGGCCCGGAAGCGCCGGGAAAGCCCCGCGAGACGCCCCGGGACCTCCCCCGACACCGCCACCACCCCGCAGGAGACGCGCCCCCAGCCCGGAACCGCATCGAGAACGCCCCACCCCGCCGACAGGGACCCGGGATCCACGCCCAGGATCCGGACGCCCCGCGCGGGAGCGGACGCCCTCCTAACGGCCGTTCCCATCCGGCCCGAGCACCTCCGGGATGGCGACCGCCGCCGCCGCACCGGCGGCAACGAGAGCCGACAGGGGGAACGGCCCCACCGCCTCGAAGGCGATCCCGTTGGGCTCGTAGAGCGCGGTCGTCGCGAGCGCCCCGAGATCCTCGCTGCCGGCCCTCCTGAACTCGTCGAGAAGGGCGGCGAGCGCCGGATCCGCCGAGGACCCCGCGGAGACCGCAAGCGGCTCCGCGAGACCCGCGAGGACACGCCCGACGCTCTCGTACTGGACATATCCCCCCTTGCGGGAAAGACGCTTCATGCTGGCGGAGAATCCGGGATCGTCCAGGAGGGAAGGGCCCGCCGCGCCCGAAAGCCTCCCCAGGACCTCGTCCATCCGGCCGCTCCCGACCGCCAGGACGAACCGCCCGGAGGCGATCGTCCATTCCACGGTAAAGGGGGTCCCGTCCCGGGTGGGAAAATCCATCGTCGAGACGGAGTTCGCTCCCGATTTCCGGTCCAGGATCGGCAGGGGGAAATACTGCCTCACATATCCGAGGGCGGTCCCCAGAAGCGTCTTGAAACGGACCTCGTCCTTCAGCTTCAGGATGAAGGTCGTCTCCTGGAGGACCGTGGGCGCGGACCCCGGCATGGCCGAGGTGACCCGCCAGTCCCCGCCGAAGGAGACGAACTCCCCCTCGACGGCGCCCAGGATCCCGTCGCCGATCGACATCCCCAGGAACTGCTCGGCGGCCTTGAGGCCCGGCTCGATCTTCTTCGCGTAGAACGCCCCGTCGATCTCACGGACGGATGCCATCGCGGAATCCCAGGCCTTCTTGAGCTGCAGCGTCCCGAAGGTGCATCCGGTGGCGTCCGGCGGGACGAGCGCCAGGTCCTGCGGCAGGACATCGGACGGCGCCGTCTCGAGCCACTGGAAGATGCCCGTGCGTCCGCCCGGCGTGTAGACGTACATCGTCTCCTTGAACTCGCCCGCCGACGCCGTCAGGCCGTAGGCGACCGCCTCGAGACCGTCCGCGCCGAGGGCGCGCGAGATGGCATGCTTTCGGTCCGTCTTCGGTTCGTATACCGCCGCCATCTTCCAGACGGGGGCGGCGCTGACGTAGGCCAGGAGATCGGCGTTCTCGCCCACGCGCTTCCTCGCGGCCCAGAAGGCGGGATGCGTAGCCAGCTTGTCCTTTCGGGCCCGGTCGGCGTGGTCCACGACCGACGCGAAGGCGGCCTCCGAGGAGGCCGCGACCAGGTAGTTCCCCACCGCCCCGAAGGCGAACTTCACCTCGCGGTCCCCCACGCGATGGAACGCCGTCTCCTTGTGCCGGGCGTCCTGGAGGGTCATTCCCTTGACCCGCTTCCCGAAGCCGTCGGCGACGCCCTTGAGCTCGCGGACCGCGTCGGCGGCCTTTCCCGGACGGCAACGGACCAGGAACGCGCACTCGGGGATCGGCCGCCAGGACGCTTCCGCCTTCCAAGCCGTGACGGCGAACGCCAGTTCCCCGTCGGCGTGCCGCCGCAGGAAGCGGGCGAGCTTGAGGAACGCCCCCGCCTCGGCCGCCGCGTCCGAGTCCAGGATCCGCCGGGCCACGAGCGGCTTCAGCGTCCCGAGCATCCGGCAGAGCTTCGCCCCGGCCGGGCTCGACAGGCACGCGCGCTCCAGGTCTTCGACCGACCGGACGCTCGCGAAGGCGAACGTGTCGGCCGGCAGCATCTGGGCGGCCGACATCCCGGCCGGATCGGCCTCCGGCGCGGCTTTCGGCGCCTGCGCGGCCGGGGACGGAACGAACGACACGGACAGCACGGCCACCGCGGCGAACAGCCATCGTCTCGGATTCATGACCCCTCCTTCATCTCCCGGCCGCGGCGACTCCCGCGACATGATTGGTGTAGACGTTCTGGACGTCGTCCAGGTCCTCGAGCGCCTCCAGGAGCGCTTCCATCTCCCGCGCCGGCTCGCCGGCGAGCTCCACGACGGTCTTCGGCAGCAGGCTCAATTCGCTCCGCGCGACGGCGATCCCGCGGGCCGCAAGCCCCGCCTTCACCGCCGCGAACGACTTCGGGAAGCAGGTCACCTGGAACCCCTCGTCGAGGGCGGCGACGTCGTCGGCGCCGGCCTCGAGGGCCGCCTCCATGACGCGTTCCTCGGCCAGGTCCGCGCGCTCCACCCAGAACACCCCCCTCTTCTCGAAGTTCCAGGAGACGGCCCCGGTGACGGCGAGCGTTCCGCCTCCCTTCTCCATGGCGAGCCTCACTTCCTGGGCGGCGCGGTTCCGGTTGTCGGTCAGGATCTCGATCACGACCGCCGTCCCGCCCGGACCGTACCCCTCGTAGATCACCTCGTCAAAGGCGGCCGCCTCTCCCCCCGCCCCGGAGGCGCGTGCCACGGCGCGGTCGATGTTCTCCTTCGGCATGGAGTATTCACGCGCCTTGTCGATCGCGTACTGGAGCTTCAGGTTCATGACGGGATCCGTCCCCCCCTGGCGGACCGCCGACATGATGTGGCGGGACAGTTTCGAGAAGAGCTTCCCGCGGCGGGCGTCGGTGACTCCCTTCTGGCGCTTGATCTGGGCCCAACGCGAATGACCGGCCATCCCCGCAGTATAACGCCCGGGGGCCGGGCTTTCGTCACTCCTGCCGCGGGGCGCGCCCCAGGAGGTCCGTCACCGCCTTGCGGGCGGGCTTCCCGTCGAACAGGATCCGGCAGATCTCCCCGGTGATCGGCATCTCGACCCCGTGCCGCCGGGCGAGCGTCCGGCAGGCCCTGGCCGTCGGGACCCCCTCGGCCACCTGCTCCATCCCGGAGAGGATTCCTTTCAGGGACTCGCCCCGCCCGATCGCGCGGCCGACCCGGAGGTTCCGCCCGTGCGGCGAATAGGCCGTGGTGAGAAGGTCCCCCAGTCCCGAGAGCCCCCAGAACGTGTCCGCGCGCGCGCCGAGCGCCGTGCCCAGGCGCGCGATCTCCACGAGCCCCCTCGAGAGAAGCGCCGCCTTCGCGTTGTCTCCCAGGCCGAGGCCGTCCGCGATCCCCGCCGCGAGCGCGATGACGTTTTTCAGCGCCCCGCCGAGCTCCGCCCCTGCCGGGTCGTTCCCGGTGTAGACGCGCAGGGCCCCGCCCCCGAACACCTGTTGCACCGTCCGGCGCAGGCGCGGGCTCGTCGAGGCGGCGAGCACCGTCGCCGGAAGGCCGCGCGCCACCTCCTCGGCGTGGCTCGGCCCCGTGAGGACGCAGACGGGGTGCCCCGGAAAATGCCGCCGGATGATCTGGGAGCACCGTTCCAGCGTCCGGGTGTCGATCCCCTTGGACGCCGAGACGAAGGGGATGCCGCGCGCGGGGCGGCCCTCGCGCGCCAGACGCCCCATGACGCCGTCGAGATACTGCGTCGGGATGACGCTCGTCACGAGACAGGCCCCCTTCACCGCCGTCGCGAGGTCCGACGTCAATTCCACCCCGCGCGGGATACGGACCCCCGGCAGGAATTTCTTGTTCTCGCGATGTCTTGCGAGATACGCGACATGGGCGGGAAACGCCCCCCAGAGCCGGACGGGAACCCCCCGGCCGCTCAAGTGGATGGCGAGCGCGGTCCCCCACCCGCCGTCCCCGAGGATCGCGACAGGCTTCATCGCGCCTCCGTCTCCTGCGGCGAAGGCGCGCCGATCCGGGACTCGGTCCCGGCCGCGAGCCGCGCCATGTTCCCGCGATGCCGCCAGATGACGAAGGCAGCGCAGGCCCCGGTGAAGAGGATCGCGGGAAGGCGCTCCCCCTCGACCGGAACCCGCCCCCACCAGCCCAAAGAGATCCAGACCGGGAGCCCCGCCGCGGCCAGGACGGAAGAAACCGAGACGTAGCGGGTCGCGGCGGCCGCGAGGCACCAGACGGAAAGCGACAGTCCCGCCGCCAGCGGGAAGAGCGCCGCGATGACGCCGAGCCCCGTGGCCACGCCCTTCCCTCCCCTGAATCCGAGAAACACCGGAAAGCAGTGCCCCAGGAACGGGGCCGCGGCGACGAGGAAAACGGACGGGACGGTCCGCGTCCCGGTGGGCGCGCCCAGAAACGCCCAGACGGGAAGCCACCCCTTCAGGACATCCAGCGCGAAGACGCCGACCCCGGCCGTCCTGCTTCCAAGGACCCGTCCCACGTTCGTGGCCCCGATGTTGCCGCTCCCGTGCTTCCGGATGTCGATCCCGCGCGCCGCGCGCGCCCAGAGATAGCCGACCGGAACCGAACCGGCCAGGTACCCGATCGCCGCCCAGGCCCCCCAGGGAATATCCACAGGCCCCTACCCCACACGACCGAAGATCATCTTGCCGACATGCGTCTGGTGCGACGCGGTGACGGTGAGCGCGACATCCTTCCCGATCTCCGACCGGGCCCCTTCCACCACGACCATCGTCCCGTCGTCAAGGTACCCGACCCCCTGTCCCGGCTCGGCGCCCGGCTTCACGATCTTCACGGTCATCGCCTCGCCGGGAAGGTAGGACGGCTTCATCGCGGCGGCGACCTCGTTGACGTTCACGACGTCGACCCCCTGGAGCGTCGCCACCTTCTCGAGATTGAAATCGGTGGTGACAAGGCGCCCCCCGAGGGACTTCGCCAGCGCCACGAGCTTCGCGTCGACCCCCTCGACGCCGTCGATCCGGCTCTCGTCGATGCGCACCGGGACGCGCTTGGCATCCTGGAGCTTCTGGAGGACGTCGAGGCCGCGGCGTCCCCGGTTCCGCTTCAGGCGGTCGGCCGAGTCCGCGACCGTCTGGAGCTCCGCCAGGACGAACCGCGGGATCACGAACTCGGCGTCCACAAGACGCGTCCCCACCAGCTCGTGGATCCGCCCGTCGATGACGGCGCTCGTGTCGAGGATCATCGGCCGGCGCCCCATGTTCTGCCGCCGGAGCTCCACGTAGGGGATGCTGAACTTGATCTCGTCCTTCGTCCGGTGGATGACGACGGTCGCCAGGAACGCCACGAGAAAGATGAGGAACGGCGTCACGATCTCCCGGATCCCCCCCAGAACCGGGATCAGGAGGATCGGCTGGGCGAGCTGGGGGCCCACGAGAAGCCCCAGGAGAAGGCCGGCGACAAGGGTCGGGATCAGCGAGGCCTGCTTGCGGGAGAGGATCACCTCGAGGCCGATCGCCACCCCCGCCGCCGACGCGCCGATCATGGCGCCCCAGAGCCGGCCGTGGTCCCCGGGATCGCTCTCGACGGTCGCGCCCGCGAACATCCCGACCACGGCGCTGACGACGATGAAGAGGATCCGGACGATCGTGAGGGCCATCGCGACGCGACTTTAACGCCCGGATGCTTCCTTGTGAACGGGTTCGTCGACCGCCCGCGCGAGGCGCGCCAGACGTACGCGGTCCGCCCCCCGGGCCGCCGCGAGCGCCTCCGCCAGGAGCGCCGACGCCTCCCGCGGCCGGCCCAGGATGCAGAGGTCGCGTGCCGCCCGCTCGAGGAGCTTCCGCCGGGCGATCTGTCCCGTCTCCGGGAACGCCGAGGGAGCGGCCGCGAGCCGCATGAGCCCCGCCTCGCTCCGCGCCAGGTCCCGCTCCACCCGGACGCGGTCCTCCGTCCGCAGGGGGCCCGGCGCGAAACCGGCCAGGAACGCCGCGAGGTCCGGCTCCGCCAGCCACCGTGACACGCGATCCGGCCCGACCTCCGCCGGCAACGGCCGGGATCCCTGCCGCGCGGCCATGCGGTATCCGGCGATCCCGAGGACCAGGAAGGCGAGGACCATCGCCGGTATCCGGATCCTCGCCCGTCGCTTCCTTTCGGGCGGCAGCGAGGGCCGGACGACCGCGCCCGGAAGCTCCAGGGCCGCGAGAGCCGCCGCGAGCGCCCCGGCCCCGGCGGGCCTTTTCTCCCGGTCCTTTTCCAGGCAGGAAAGGAGGAGCGCCCGCTCGGACCCGGCGGGAACCACCCCCGCCGGCAAGGGAGGCGGGAGCGCCTGGACCTGCTGCTTCAGGATCGACGCGACGTTCTTTCCGGTGAACGGCGGGGCTCCGGACAGGAGCTCGTACCAGAGGATCCCCAGGGCGTAGAGGTCGGAACGGGCGTCCAGGATCTCCCCGCGCGCCTGCTCCGGCGACATGTACTCGGGGGTCCCGAAGACGAGACCCGGCGCGGTGATCGCGAGCCCTCCCTCCGCGGGGCGCGCGAGACCGAAATCCGCAAGGACCGGCCCGCGGTCCGGAACCAGGAGCACATTCGACGGCTTCACGTCCCGGTGCACGACGCCGCGCGCGTGGCAGGCGGCCAAGGCCTCCGCCAGGCGGCGGACGAGGCCGCGCGCGCGCGCCGGCTCCAGGGGCCCGCCGCGCGCGAGCGTCCCGGCCAGGGTCTCTCCCGCCAGGAGCTCCATCACCAAGTAGGGGCCGGCCGGCGACTCCCCCGCCTCGTAGACGCAGACGAGATTCGGGTGCGAGACGCCCGCGAGCATCCGGGCCTCCCGCAGGAATCGCCGTTCGGCCTCGCCGTTCCCGGCGAGCGACCGCCCCATCACCTTGAGCGCGACGGACCGCCCGAGGCGGGTGTCCGTCGCCCGGTAGACGACCGCCATCCCCCCCTCGCCGAGGACCTCCTCCACGCGATGAGGCCCGACCATCGTCCCCGGCGGGAGGCGCCCGGGGTTCATCGGCGCGGTGGGGGGGACGCCGTCCCCGGCGCGCGTGGCCGGCTGCGTCGATCGGGGATCCGGTTCCGGCACGTCGCCTCCTTCCGGCTACCCCTCGATCCGGTACTTCCGGAGCTTGGCGTAAAGGGTCGACCGGTCGATCCCCAGGGTCTCGGCCGCGCGCGAGCGGTTTCCGCCGGCGGCCGCGAGGACCGCCCGGATGTGGCGGTCTTCCACCTCGTCCAGGGACAACGTCGCCGGAAAACCGTCTCCGGAGGCGGCCCGCGGGGAACTTCCGTCGCCCCGGATCTCGGGAGGAAGGTCCGCGGGAGTCAGTTCTTCCCTCTCCGAGAGGACCACCATCCGTTCGACGGTGTTCCGGAGCTCGCGGATGTTCCCCGGCCAGGGATAACGGCGCATCCGTTCCATCGCCTCGGGGGCGATCCGGCGCGCGCGCTTTCCGCAGGCGTCGCTGAACCGTTCAAGGAACGCCCCGCAGAGAAGCTCGATATCCCCGGCCCGCTCCCGGAGCGGCGGGACCCGGATCGCCAGGACATTGAGCCGGAAATAGAGATCCTCGCGGAAGCGGCGCGCGCGGACCTCGCCGGCGAGGTCCCGGTGCGTCGCGGCCACCAGGCGCACGTCCACCTGGCGGTCCTTCGTGTCCCCGACGCGGCGGACCTTCCCGTCCTCGAGGACCCGCAGCAGCTTCGCCTGCACCGGCTCGGGAAGCTCCCCGATCTCGTCGAGGAACAGCGTCCCGCCGTCGGCAAGCTCGAACCGCCCCAGACGGTCCTGCGCGGCGCCGGTGAAGGCCCCCTTCACGTGCCCGAAGAGCTCGCTTTCCACCACCCCCTCGGCGAGCGCCGCGCAGTTCACCGCCTCGAACGGACCGTCGCGGCGCACGGAGAGCCGGTGAAGCGTCCGCGCCACGAGCTCCTTCCCGCTTCCCGACTCCCCCTGCACGAGGACCGTCGCGGCGGTGGCCGCCGCCTTCTCCACGAGGTCGAGGACCTCGCGGAGCGCTTCCGACTTCCCGAGGATCTGGTGCTCGCGGCGCATCTCCCGGTCGAGGACGGCGAGGCTCTTGTTCGCCTTTTCCAGGACCCGGACGGTCTCGAGGCGCCGGGCGAAGACCGCACCGAAGGCGATGAACCACTCGAGGTCCTCCCGCTCGAAGTCGTCGGCGGGGGTCGTCCGGTCGGCGTAGAGGACTCCCAGGGCGGGGAGATCCCGACCGCCGCCGGCGAGGAGCGGCACCGCCACCGCCGTCTGGATCCGGTGGGCCGCGATCGAGGGGGTGCGCGCCGCCGGATCGCGCGCGCTCGAGCTGATGAGGAGCGCGACCTTCCGGTCGAGGGAATGCCGCACGACCGACGTACTGATGGGGAGATCCTTCATCGCGGCGAAACGCGTTCCTTCGGAGAACCACGGCCGGAGCTTCCGGTCGGATTCCGCGAGGATCGGGATCACGCGGGCCGGCGCCAGGGTGGCGGAGACCGCCTCGACCGCGGCCCCCATGAGGTCCCCCACCCCCACGCACCCGGCGAGCCTCTCCGCGAAGGAAAGGAGGGCGTGGAGGCGCGTGTTCGTCACCGAGAGCGCCGCCGCGTCGCGCTCTTCCTTCGCCAGGCTGAAGCCGGAAGCGCTCGCCACCGGGATCTCGACGGTGTCCCCCGTGACGGGCGCCCTTTCCTCGTCCGCGACCGCCTGCGGGAGGCGGGAATCGACGAACTGGAGCTCGGTCGAGCCGATCCGGATCGCGGCAAGCGACTTCAGCGGGGCGACGCCCGCCACCTTCTGCCCGTCGACGAAGGTGCCGTTACGGCTCGCGAGATCCTCCACTTGCCAGACTCCTCCGGAGGAGAAGATCCGGGCGTGCCGGCGCGATACCTTGCCGTCCGTGAGGCAGACGGTGTTGTCCATGTCGCGTCCGACGGTCGCCTCGGCCTCCACGAGGACATAGACCCGTCCCGTATCGGGGCCGGACTTCACCACCAGCTCGTACACGCCCGCATTCTACGCCCGTCACGAGACGTCCGGACATGCGAGAATGTCCCCGTGCGGGACTTGATGCGCGCATGGTTCGGTCTGCTCGCGATCCTCCTGTTCTCAGGCGCCCTGCACCTGGCGGCGCCGAACCGCTCCGCACACCTGCATGCCGCCGCCGTGGGTCCCGTGACGTACGCCTTCAACGCGGACAGCGCGGCGTTCGCGCGGATCGTCGTCCGGTTTCCGGAAGGGTTCACGGAAACGGAAGCCGGAAGGGAACGGATCCTCCGGCCGCTCTACCCGGCGCTCGGTCGCCTCGCGTACACGGCCCTGCGCCCCTTGGCGGACCGGATCCCTGACGCGTGGCTTGCGGGAGCCGGGTCGCTCGTGACGCAGGCCACGCACCGGGACTGGTGGGCCGGCATCGACCTGCGTGAGATCGCCGCGGCCTGGGCCGGGCTTGTCGCCGTGAACCTCCTTCTCCTCTGGGGAGGCGCCCTCCTGGCACACGCCGCTTTCAGCACCCTCTGGCCCGGGGCCCAGGCGTTCTGGATGACGGCCCTGCTTCTCGTCCATTTCGACGTGGTCGACTTCGTCCTGGTCCCGCACACGGAGCCGTTCAACCTCCTTGTTCCCGCCTTGGCCCTGTGGTGCATCGTCCGCAGAATCCCGGAAACCCGAGTCGCGGGCGTCCTGGGATTTCTCATGCTCGGAAAAGGGATCGCGTTTCCCCTGGTGAATTTCCTGCGCCCCGGCCCGAAGAAGACCACCGCCGCCCTCTGCTGGTTCGCGCTTCCCGGAATCGCATATCTCCTGTTCCTCGCGTGCGCGGGCCTGCCGGCCTACAACCACGAGACATCCGGGTACCGGCAGTTCGTCTGGATGCTGGACGAGGCGCTCGCCGGAAACTGGGGCGGGATCCCGGCGCGCTGGGCCGTCGGAACCCTGGAGGAAACCGTGAACGTCGCGAAGGGGCTCTGGATCCCCCTGGCTGGCGCCGCATGGCTCCTGGCGCGCCCCTGCCGCGCCATCCCCGCGCTTCCCGAGGGGTTGGCGCGCCAGGCAGGTCTCTATGCCACGGCCTGCCTTGCCTTCTGGGTCCTGGCCGGCTACCACGCCCCGCGACTCTCGATCCTCTACTTCCCCCCGGTCTGGATCCTCCTCGGAACGGGGCTCGCACGCGGAACCAGCGCCCCGGGATGCTGGGGAGCGGGCCTGTTCGCCGCGCAGTTCGCGGGGATCGTTCTCGGACTTTTCAGATACTAGAAATTCACCGGCCGGACTTCCGGATCCGGTCGAGGAACATCGTGACCGTTGCGTCAGGACCCCGCGCGGCCTCCCATCGGGACAGGATCGCCTCCGCCTTCGCAGGATCGACCGGATACCAGAGACGCGCGTAGGCGACGATCCCGGACGCGCCCTGCAAGTGTTCCGCCGCGCCGTAAACGGCATCCGCTTCCCTCCGCGCCGAGGACGCGTCTTCCGCGCGGCCGGCCTCCGCGAGGAGGATCCCCCGCATCGAGACAACCTCAAGGTCCCAGCGCCGGATCCTTGCCGCCCGCGCGAGCGGCTCGAGAAAGGGGCTCCAGTAGAAAGCCGGGGGCCTGTCGCGGCCGGCATTCGCCCAGAGGTCGTCCGCGAAGAGCACCCGGTCAAAGAGACGCACCCGCGCGTAGGCGGCATACGCGCGGGCGGCCCCGTCCCGGTCCCCCAGGGAGCCCCGCACGCGCCCCTCCAGGAGATCGAAGACGGGAAACGCCTCCGCGAACGGACGCGCCTGACGGCAGGCCGCGATCGCCCCGACCGGATCGCCGCCGGCGGCCCTGGCGTTCGCGAGCGCGAGAAGCGTGTTCGGGAGGAGGGGAGAGCCCTCGCCGGCCTTTTCCATGAGGGAAACCGCCTCCCCGAAACGCGCCGCGGCCACCGCGGCCTGTCCCTCCCGGACGGCCAGATGCCCTCGCGCCGCCGCGAGGAGCCACTCCCCCCGGTCGCAAACGGCGATCTTCATCCAGACGAGCGCGATTCCGGCCATGACCAGCCTTCTGACTCCTGACTCCTGTCTCCTGTCTTTTCCTTCCGTCCCCCATCCGTCGGCAACCGCCAGGAAGATCCACAGGAGGAGTTGCCCCTGCGGCCCGGACGGCGCGACGGAGACCAGACCGTTGGCGAGGATCGCGACCGCCGCGACCGCAGATGCCCGGCGCACGTCGCTTCCGGAAGCGAACCCCGCCCGGAGCGCGCGGAGGCAGACCCACAGGAAGGCCGCGCACCCCAGGAGCCCCGTCTCGACAAGCAGGTCCAGGAACAGGTTATGGGCGTTCGGCTCCCAGAGGCCGATCGATCCGCTCGCGAAGTGATCCGTTGAACGGAAAGACGGAAAGACGAACGGAAAGCTTCCGGGTCCGTGCCCCAGGACCGGCGCGGCCAGGAACGCGCGCGTCGCCCCCTCCCAGATCAGGAGCCGGGCCCCCGCACTCGACTCGTACCGCAGGTATTCCTGCCGGGTCCGGAGCGGATGGTCGGGGATCGTGCTCCAGGCCCAAAGGCCCGCGACGACCGCGCAGGCCACACACGCACACAAGAGCGCCAGACGCCTCCGGACGGACAGGCGCCGCAGGACGACGAGAAGGATCCCGCCCCCCGCGGGAAGCCATGCCGACTGGGAATCGGATACGGCAAGCGCCATGGCGGCCGCGACGACACCAAGCACGGCCAGCCATCGGGAAAAATCCGTCGCCCGACCCCGCGCAAGGAGGAGCGACACCCCGAAAACGAGAGGCCCGACAAAAAAGCCGCCGGCGAGGTTCGTGTTTCCGAACGGGAATCCGTGGATCCCGGCCCCTTCTTCCAGACACACACGCAGGTAGAGGATCGCCACGAGGGAAATCCATCCCCAAAAGAAGGCGCGCGGCGCCTGGCCGGGACCCCCCAGGAGCGGTGCGACGGAGACCGCGATCGCCCCGACCGACAGGAGCCGGAAGAGCGGCTCGCGCCCCGCTCCGCCTGTCTCTCCCGCGACGGCGGCGAGCGCCGACACGGAAAGAAAGAGGATCCAGGAGACCGGAAGGCGCCTTGCCGCAAGGCCCGGGAGCAGGAGAAGCGCCGCCGCCCCCATTCCCCACGACTGGAGATAGGGGGGGAAATCGTTCGCCTGGAGATAGGCGAGGATGGAGACGCCTGCCACGACGAGACCGGCCCATCCCGCAGTGGCTGACATCCCGGCATCGTAGGCGGCGGCGGCCCAAAAAAAAGAGCCGCCCCCCTCGCGGGAGGCGGCCCTGTCAGGGAACTATCCGTCTAGCTGGTTCCCACCGTTGAATCGTCGTCCAGGACGTCCATCTTGATCGGCGGGTTCGCCTTGTTCACGTTGTTGTTCCAGGTGTCGGTGTCCTCGACCGTCTCGACGTGCCCGTCCAGGAACAGGATCTGGACGAAATTCGCGTGGTAATTGTGATCGTTGTCCGCCGCCGTCGGGGTCGAGGCCGGACTCGTGGCGGCCTGGGGAATCTTGATGTCCTTGGCGCGGCTCCCGTACGTGATGTACTGGGCGCTTTCGGCCCGCGGATACCCTCCCGACAGGGCATCGTCCAGGAAGTTGGCGTGGAACGCCGTCCCGCCGGACCCGTCCGGAGCGACGCCGGACGTCGGACAGATCAACTGCTTGGGACTGACGCCGATCTTGGTGGAGACCAGGTGGGCCAGCTTCATCTTCCCCCCGTGCGTCCTGGGAGGGAAGTTCCCGTGCTGCGTGCTGTAGAGGACCAACGCGGTCCCGATGTCCTTGAGATTCGCGGCGCACTGCTTCTTCTGCGCCTCCGACCGGACGCGGGAGACCGCCGGCAGGAGCAGACTGGCCAGAAGACCGATGATGGCGATGACGACCAGAAGCTCGACCAGCGTGAACCCCTTTTGCCTTGTCCTTTTCATCCGACGCTCCTTTCGGAAATGACGATTAATAATGACTGCCTCGACCCTGAAGCCCCATCGCGCCGCTCTTTCCGCCATGACGGATCACCCCCCTCCTGAAGGCGCCTCGGGCGCGCCCCTCCGGTTCCGGATGGGCACCTGTCAGTATAACCCGGTCGGGAAGGCCCGCAACCGGCTGGACCGGCCCCGTCACCGGTCCGTCTCGAGGCGTTCCGCCTCCGCGAGATGCCGGGCGGCCTCGCCGTGCATCCCCTTTTGCTCCAGAATCCGCGCGATCCGGCGGTGCGCATCGGCGTAACCGGGATCGACAGCCAGGATCTCCCGGAAGCGGATCAAGGCGCCTTCCGGATCACCGCGGGAAATCCGGATGTTTCCCAGGTTGTACAGGGAAACGATGTGGCGGGGGTCCCGCGCGAGGACCACCCCGTATTCCCGCTCGGCCTCGTCGAGGGCTCCCAGGCGGACCAGCGCCCCCGCCCGATGCGACCGGGCCGTCACGAGATCCGGTTTCAGGACAAGGGCCCTGTCGAGCGCGCGGAGCGCCTCGACCAGGCGTCCCTGCCGGATCATCACGTCGCCGAGCGCGTTCCACGTCAGGGCGTAGGCGCCGTCGATGGCCACGGCCTTCCATAAGACCCTTTCCGCCTCCGCGAGCCTCCCCGCCTTGAGGTGGACCAGGCCGACCCCCGTCGCCGCGCGCGTGTGCCGGGGAGATTTCCGGAGCGTGTCCTTCCAGACCCATTCGGCCCGCAGGAACAGGACCTGTCGGTTTGCGGTCTGGCTGGCCAGGCAGACGGCGATGGATGCCGCGACCAGGAACGACCCGGAAAAGCGGCCCGTGCGGAAGGCGGGAAAGCGCGCACGCTCGACCAGGACGGCCAGCACCGTCGTCAGGGCCGCGAGCGGCAGATACATCCGGTGCTCGAACGCCACGTCCTTGAGCGGGATCACGCTGGAAGTGGGGGCCAGGATCGCGAAGAACCAGATTCCCGGGAATCCGGCGGGGTGGCCGCGCGCGACCAGCATGACCGACGCCACGACGAGGCCGGCGACCGCGAGAAGCGCCGGCAGGGATCCCCGCCACCCCGCCACGAGCGGCCAGCCGGGGTCGAACTGCAGGCCCGCCGGGACCGCCGCCAGCCGCACGTAATGCAGGATCACGCCGGGCTGGGTGAGCGCGTAGCGCCAGGCCGGTGTCTCGCCGCTCCGGGAGATCTCCGCGGAGACGGCCGCGTGGTTCCCGGACACGACAAGGCACAGGCCGATACCCGCAGCGGCGAAGAGACCAACATACAGGGGCATCCGCCGGGCCAGCGCTCCCTTGAATGAGCCGGCCAGGAAGACGCGGTCATAGGCCAGCGCGACGACAGGAAACGTGACCGCGACCTCCTTCGTCCCGACCCCCGCCAGCATGAGAATACCGGCCGCGCCCCACCAGGCGCGGGGCCGGGAAGACCCGTCCGACCGGATGACCGCGTAGAGCGCCCCGAGATAGAAAAGCCCCATGAGCGACTCGGCGCGCTGGATGACATAGGTGACGCTTTCCACCTGGAGCGGATGGAGCATCCAGAACAAGGTCGCCGTGAAGGCGATCCGGGAGGCCCCGCCGGCATGCCGCCCCGCCAGCGGCTCCCGACCGAACGTCCTCCGGACGATGCCGTACAGGAAAAGCGCCGCCAGTGCATGGACGGCCACGTTGACCGCGTGGTAGCCGAGCGGCGAATCCCTTCCACAGGCATGATTGAGCGCCAGGCTGAACGAGAGGACGGGTCGCCCCGAGACGGTCGAGCGGGGGGCGTCCGTCACGAAGCGCGAGAGGGGCCAGAGACCCCGGATCTGGGGGTTCTTGACGATCGACTCCATGTCGTCGAGGACAAACTCTCCCGCGATGCCCGGCAGGAACGCCGCCACGCAGAGAGCGGCGAGAACGAGCGGACGGAAGTTCACACGCGGATCATACTCCCAGCGGATGGAACGAGACCGGGAGCGGAGCTGGTAAAAGAAAGGCCCCTCCGGAAGGCGTCCGGAGGGGCCGGATGAGGCGTTTCCCGGGAAGGCCTACGTCCCCTCTTGCCAGCTCTCGAGGTACTTCGACTGCTCGGGGGTGAGCCGGTCGATCCGGATCCCCATCGTGGCGAGCTTGAGCCGGGCCACCTCGCGGTCGATGCTCTTGGGGACCTCGTACACCTTCGCCGTGAACGACTTGTGGTTCCTCGCGGCATGCTCCGAAGTGAGAGCCTGCGTCGCGAAGCTCATGTCCATCACGGAGGCCGGATGCCCCTCGGCCGCGGCCAGGTTCGCGAGTCTCCCCTCTCCCACCACGTACACCTTGCGGCCGTTCTTCAGGTGGTAGGCGTCGAGGTTCGGCCGGATCCCCTTCACGACGCGCTTCGCGAGTTTCGCGAGCGCCTCGAGGTCGAGCTCCACGTTGAAGTGGCCCGAGTTCGCGATCACGGCGCCATCCTTGAGGAGCGCGAAATGTTCCCGGCGGACGATGGAGGTGTTGCCGGTGACCGTACAGATGACGTCGGCGATTTTCGCCGCCTCCGCCATCGGCATCACGTCGAACCCGTCCATCGTGGCCTCGAGGGCCCGCAGGGGATCGACCTCGGTGACGATGACGCGCGCGCCCATTCCGGAGGCCCGGGAGGCGAGCCCCTTTCCGCACCAGCCGTAGCCGGCGACGACGAAGTGCCGGCCCGCGAGCAGCAGGTTCGTCGCGCGCAGGATGCCGTCGACGGTGGACTGGCCCGTTCCGTACCGGTTGTCGAAGAGGTGCTTGGTGTCCGCATCGTTCACGGCGAAAACGGGAAGGCGCAGGGCGCCATCGGCGGCCATCGCCCGCAGCCGGATGACGCCCGTCGTCGTCTCCTCGAGGGACGCCACGATCTGGGGAATCTGCGCGACATACTTCTGGTGCAGGAGCGTCACGAGGTCCGCCCCGTCGTCGAGCGTCAGATGGGGCTTCCGGTCGAGCGCGGCCGAAAGATGCCGGTAGTAGGTCGCCCGGTCCTCGCCGCGGCGGGCCTGCACCGCGATCCCGTAGTGCTTCACGAGCCCGGCGGCCGTGTCGTCCTGGGTCGAGAGGGGGTTCGAGGCCACGAGCATCACGTCCGCCCCGCCCGCGGCGAACGCGCGCACGAGGTTGGCGGTCTCGCTCGTGACGTGGAGGCACGCCGAGATCCGCAGCCCCGCGAAGGGCTTTTCCCGCGCGAAACGCTCCCGGATCGAGACCAGGACCGGCATCTGGGCGTCGGCCCACTCGATCTTGAGCTTGCCGGCGTCGGCGAGCTGGGGCCTGGCGACGTCGCTCGTGCGGCTGACGGTCTGCATGGCGGCCTTGGGCATGTCTTCCTTCCTTTCCTAGACGGTCTTCCGCTTCAGGCGCGTCGAGAAACCCTCGACGAGCCGCCTCACCTGCGGGTCCTCCGAAACGTGCCTGGCGACCTGGTCGCAGGCGTAGATCACGGTCGAATGGTCGCGCCCCCCGAAGTACCGCCCGATCTCCTCGAGCGAGTGGGCCGTGAGCCGACGCGCCAGGTACATGCAGACCTGTCGCGGGAGGGCGATCGCGCGGCTGCGCCCCCGCGACTGGAGGTCCGAGAGCCTCACCTGGTAGTGCTCGGTCACCACGGCCTGGACGTCCTGCAGGGTGACGGGGGTTCCGCTCTCCCGCAGGTATCCCTTGAACACCTCCCGGGCAAGGTCCACCGAGATCTCCCGGTGCGTCAGGACCGCGTGTCCCGAGAGCTTCACGACCGCCCCCTCGAGCTCGCGGACGTTCGTGTCGAGGTGGGACGCCAGGAACGACACCACGTCGTCCGGGAACGGCGTCCCGCGCACCTGGGCCTTCTTGCGGAGGATCAGGGTCCGCGTCTCGTAGTCGGGCTTCTCGATCGCGGCGACCATCCCCCACTTGATGCGCGAGAGGAGCCGCTGCTCGATCGTCGGGATCACCTCCGGGGGGCTGTCCGAGGAGAGGATGATCTGCTTCTTGGCGCCGTAGAGCTCGTTGAACGTGTGGTAGAACTCCTCCTGGGTGCTCGATTTTCCCGCCAGGAAGTGGATGTCGTCGACCACCAGCACGTCGGCCTTCCGGTAGCGGTCCCGGAAGCGGTCGATCATGCGGGGCTGCTTGGTGGCCAGGGCCGCGATGAAGTCGTTGGTGAACGTCTCGCAGGAGGCGTACCGGATCCGGAGGTGAGGGTGCTTCTTCCGGAGGTCATGGCAGATCGCCTGCAGGAGATGGGTCTTTCCCAGCCCCACGTCCCCGTAGATGAAAAGCGGGTTGTAGGTGTGCGCCGGGACCGTCGCCACCAGCTCCGCCGCGCCGTAGGCGAGGCGATTGGAGTTTCCCATCACGAAATTCTCGAAGGTGTACGCCTCGTTCAGGGGGATCGCCGCGTCGGTCTCCGCCGGCGGCGCGGGCGGCGGGGCGGCAGCGGCCGGGCGCTCCGGCTCGGCCTGGGGCTGGATGTGGAACACGATCTCCGGGGAAGCCCCGAGAACGCGGGAAGCCGCCTCCCGGATCACGGTCTGGTAGTGCTGGACCAGCCACGACTTGATCCATGCGTTCGGGACCTCGAGCTCGATCCTCCCCGCCGAGGCCGAGCGCGCCGCGACGGACGGGAACCAGGTGGCGTACTGCTGCTTGCTGACGGATTTGGCGATCTCCGCGAGGATCGTGGACCACGCCTCCTGCGGGGTCCGGGTCGCCGCCTTCGCATGGGCCTGGGCCTGGACACTCACCGGCCGGCCCCTGTTTTCTTCCGATCGTGCATGCGCGTTTTCCCTCGCGGCGAAAGGGGGGGGCACTCTATCGGAGCCGCGCGAATCGCGTCAAGAACGGAAACGGTCCTGCGGGCGATATACTTCCGCGGATGGGATTCCTGCGCCTCACGGGCGTCTCCGGATACCTGGCCGGCGCGACGCGCGACGTCCCGTGCGGGGACGAGCTCGTCGTGGGGCGCAGCCGCGCCTGCGGACTGTCGCTCCGGAAGTCCCCCGCCTGGGTCAACCAGGGAAAGACCGAGAAGGAGGCGCCCGCCGCCTTCCGGTCGGTCTCGCGGCGGCACGCCCGGCTCAAGGTCCTGGGCGAAGGACGGGTCGAGATCACGGGGCTCGGCGCCAACGGGACCTTTCTCGACGGCGTCCGGATCGACACGGTGCTGGTGACGGACCTCGCAAAAAGGAGCCGGGAGCTGCGGATCGCGCGGGCGGAGACGCTGACCCTGGAATGGATCGGAAGCGGTCCGTGCTGAAAAAGCATTCCCAGCTCCTGGTGTCGTTCCTCATGCTCGCGGATCTCGCGGCCGCGGCCGGACTCTGGTGGGGCCTCTACGCGCTCCTTTTCGACACGCGCTGGCTCGACCCGCTCATCGTCGCGGTGGCCGGAGCGAAAAAACCCCCGCATCCCCGGGACCTCCATGTCGAGGCGCTGCCGTTCGTCCTCTTCGGGATCCACGTGGCGCTCCGGGCCTGCGGGGCCTACCGGCCGCGCCGGGAAAGGCAGCTCGCGGCCGAGATTTTCGACATGGCGAAGGCGGGGTCGCTCGCGTTCCTCCTGATCCTGGCGTTCCAGGCCTTCTTCCAGCACGGCGCCTCCTTCTCGCGCGCCTTCCACCTCCTGTTCCTGGCATCGCTCGTCGGGCTCCTCTCGGCCCTGCGCCTCGCGGCGCGCGCGTTCCTGCGGACGGCGCGCGCGCGCGGCTGGAACCAGCGGCACGTCCTTGTCTGCGGGGCCGGCCCCCTGGGAAGCCGGGTCGCCCACGCGATCCACGCCCACCGGTGGACAGGGCTCGTCGTGCGCGGTTTCCTCGACGACGATCCGGCCCGCGCGGGAACGACGGTCGAGGGGATCCCGGTGCTGGGTCCGCTCTCCGCGGTCCATGACACGATCGCCGGGAAGGGGATCGACCAGGTGTTCGTCGCGATCCCCTTCTCCGAGAACGGGAAGCTCCCCGGGCTCCTCTCGGCCCTCACGACCGAGGTGGTGGACGTCCGGATCGTCCCGGACCTGGCCGGATTCGGACCCCTCAACATGTCGATCTCCGAGTTCGACGGCATCCCGGTGGTGAGCCTGCGGGAAAGCCCTCTCGTCGGATGGAGCCGCGTCGCGAAACGCGGCCTCGACATCGCCGTCTCGCTGGCCGTCCTGGCCATCGCGGCGGTCCCGATGCTTCTGGTGGCCCTCGCGGTCAGGCTCACCTCGAAGGGCCCTGTCTTCTACTCCCAGGAGCGGATGGGCCTGGACGGCCGGACGTTCCGGATGCTCAAGTTCCGCACGATGCGCGTCGACGCGGAGGCGGCGACCGGCGCCGTCTGGGCCGTGAAGGACGACCCGCGCCGGACCCCCATCGGCGCATTCCTCCGGAGCACCAGCCTCGACGAGCTGCCGCAGTTCCTGAACGTTCTCGCCGGCCAGATGAGCGTCGTCGGCCCCCGCCCCGAACGCCCCGTCTTCATCCAGGATTTCAAGACACGGATCCCCCAGTACATGCTGCGCCACAAGGTGAAGGCCGGGATCACCGGCTGGGCCCAGGTGAACGGCTGGCGGGGGGACACGTCGCTCGAGAAGCGGATCGAGCACGACCTTTACTACATCGAGCACTGGTCAATCGCCTTCGACCTCTGGATCATCCTCCTGACCCCCGTGAAGGGGCTCGTCGGCAAGAACGCCTATTGACCGTGATTCGCGGATCGTGATACGTGAATCACAAACCGGCGCCGCGCCAGCGAACCACGATTCACGAGCCACGCGCCACGAAAATCAGTTCTTTTGGCTTCGATAAAAGGAAATCGTCCGCTTGAGCCCCTCGGCAAGCGGCGTCCGCGCCGTGAAACCGAGAAGCTCCCGCGCGCGGGAGGCGTCGGCGCCCGAATGCCGGACGTCCCCGGGGCGCTCCGGCCGGTGGACCGGCGCGAGGTCCGTCCCGCACACCCCCTGGATCATGGCCAGCAGATCCAGGAGGGACGTCCGGCTGCCCACGGCGATATTGACCGCCCGGCCGTCGGTAACGCTCCCCCCGGCCGCGGCGAGGTTCGCCGCCACGACGTCTCCCACCCAGGTGAAGTCGCGCGTCTGGGCGCCGTCCCCGTAGATGACGGGCGACCGGCCGGCGAGGCACCCCGTGATGAAGGCAGGGATCACCGCAGCATAGGCGGAGGCCGGATCCTGCCGGGGCCCGTAGACGTTGAAGTAGCGCAAGGAAACCGTGCCGAACTCCGGCCAGACGCTCGAGAAGGCCCGGCAGGCGTACTCCCCCGCGAGCTTTCCGGCCGCATAGGGAGAGACGGGGTTCGGTGCGAACGTCTCCCTCTTGGGAACCGACGGGTCGTCCCCGTACACGGAAGAGGAAGAGGAGTAGACGAACCGCCGCACTCCGGCCGCGCGCGCGGCCTCAAGGACCGTGACGGTGCCGATCTCGTTCACGGAGACCGAGAGCGCCGGATCCTCGATCGACCGGGGAACCGAGGGAAGCGCGGCGAGATGGAAGACGGTGTCGACCCCGGCCACCGCGCGACCGCACGCCTCGGGATCGCGGATGTCCCCCTTCAGGATCTCGGCCTTGCCGGCGAACGGCGCGAGATTTTCCGGCTTTCCCGTCAGGAAGCCGTCCAGGACGCGGACCGTGTCCCCGCGACTCAACAGCGCCTCCACGACGTGGCTCCCGATGAAACCGGCCCCGCCCGTCACGAGGCATTTCATGGCGACAGCTTAATGCGAAACGCGGGATGCGGAACGTGAAATGCGCGCGGCTGTCCCGCGCGCCGGTTATTCGGGCTTTCCGAGAAGATCCAGGAGCCATGCGTAGACGCGGTCGGCGGTCGCCCGGCTCTCCTCCGCGGACGAGAGGAGGCGGACGCCCCCCGCGGAAAGCCCCTCGGCCACAAGGCAGGCGCTCCCCGCGTTCCCGGCGGCGGCGAGAGCGCCGATCCGGCGGATCTCGTCGATCGCGGGCTCCAAGGCCGCCCCGACCACGAGGACCGGCCGGCCGAACAGGCCGCTTCCGTCTTCCGGGAAGGCGATCGTCCGGGCCCGCGCGCGCGGCGAGAGGAGCGCGAGCCCGGCGCACTCCCGGTCGGCGGCCGCATGGCGCGCAGCCAGGTTCGCGCCCAAACCGTCTCCCGCGAGGACGACGCGCGCGGAATCGACCTCGGCCCGCGCGCGCAGGAACGCGGCCGCCTGGGCCACGTCCGAGACCATCCGCTCCTCGTCGAGCTCCGTGAGATCCGTGAACCGGACCGTTTCCTCGTCGAAACGGACCCGGCGCGCCGTGCTGGCCCCGTGCCCCCGAAGGTCGAACGCCATCGAGGTAACGCCTGCCTTTGCCAGTGCCCGGCCGTGACCGTCCCAATCGGACCGGTCCCGCCCGAACCCGTGGACGTAGAGGACCGCCGGGGCCGGGGAAGGATCCGACGGGTAGACCGTGGCGACGAGCACCATGCCGTCCGGCGTCACGAACTGCGCCGTCCAGGGACGCAGGGGATCCGCGACGACAGAATCCCCGGCCGGAAGCCCCGCGGAGACCGCAAGAAGCGCGAACGCGGCGATTAAGCGGCTCATTTCCACCATTCTAGTCCCCCGGACGCCTTCAGGGCCTCGTCGCGGGAGACCGGATAGTAATGGACCCCGTCCTCGCGGACCTGGATGACACGGCCTTTTTCGTCCCACCAGACGCCCAGGCGGAAGTCGCTTCCGGGATCGCGCGACGTCACGAGGCAGGACTCCCCCGTCTTCTCTCCCGAGGGGTCCGGCACCTTCTCCGGAAGGCCGAACTCGATCCGGACGCGCATCGGCCCCCGGACGTTCCCGCCGTCCACCGCCCAGGCCTGGATATCCTGCCCGTCCGCGCGGAAGTTGTCCCACGGAAGGAACCAGAGCAGGACGTGCGGCGCCAGGACGCGAAGGGAATCCCGCCCGGATACCCGGACCGGATCCGTTCCCGGCAGGGGATCCAGGGGTCCCGCCGTCTCCTTCCAGGACGTCAGGAGAAATTCCCGATCCAGTGTCCCCCGGCGGAAGACCGTCCGGAGTCCCCCGGGATCCCCCTTCCGGGCGAAACCCAGCGTGAACCGGTATCCCTCCTCCACGTCCAGCCGGGCGTAGGCGATCCCGCACGGCTGCCCGTCGTCGTATCCGACGAACCATCGCTCGCCGCCGAGTTCGTGGCGGACCTTCCCGTTTCCCCACCGGGCCAGCCGCGCCGGAAACGACCGGATCCGCGCGAGGAGCCTCCGCGCCGCGTCGGCGGCCTGGGGACTTCCGGACCGTTCCGCCCGCTCCAGGTGCGGCGCCGCCGCCAGGTCCAGCGCCAGGAGCTCCCGCTCGGCCTTCTGACGGACCTCCAGGCGGTCGTCGTCGAGCGCCGCGACCAGGGCGGGGATGTCGACAGGTTCCGGCGGCCCGGCCCGGCAGGCGAGGATGCCGGTCATCAGCGCGAACGCCGCCGCCGCTCGGCGCATCACTTCCCCTTCGACTGTTCCTGGAGCCGGTTGAGGCGCTTCTCGGCGGCCTTCCGGTTGTCGGGGACCGGGTCCTTCTCGAGCGCCTTCCGGTACCACTGGATCGCGACAGGGATGTCGCTCAACCGGTGGTCGGCGATCTCGGCGGCGCGGAACCGCGCGTCATGGTCCGTGTCCGGATTCCAGGCGACGCACTTCTCGTAGCAGCGGAGCGCCTTCTCGTACGACTCGAAATAGGGGCTCCCATAGATCTCCCCCATCCGGTAGGCGCAGTCGTCCGCCTTGTCGCTGGCGGGATATTTCAGGACCAGCTTCTCGTAGATCTCGAGGGCCTTCCGGAGGTTTTCCTTCCGCTTGAAGAGGTTCGGGGAGCGGCGCAGTTCCTCCGCCTCGGCGTAGAGCGCGTCCGCCTCCGCGATGCTCGTGCGCGCCAGGGGCTCCGCCGCGGGCGCGCCGGAACCGGACCGCGCGGACCCCGGGATGATCCGGATCGCGCGCTCCACGGCCCGGATCTCCTCCTCGGCCGCTTCCGCCTTCTCCGGCAGGTTGAACGAACGGTAGAGCTTCGCGAGCGACGCCAGATGCTCGAGATACTCCTTCCGGGCCTTGGTGGACCCCGCCACGAGCCGTTCCTCGTCGTCCAGGGAGAACGGGAAGCGGTGCCCGCACCCCGCGCAGAAGCGCGATTCCGCGAAGGCGGCGGCGCCGCACTCGGAGCACGCCTTCGAGGGATTGAACTTCTTCCCGCAGGCGGCGCAGAAGCGCGACGCCTCCGCCACCTCGGTGTTGCAGTCGGGGCAGGGTTTCGCGACCGCGCCGGCCGCACACAGGACGCCCGCGAGGAAGATCCCGAGACGCTTCATGCCTCCTCCTTCGGCTTGTCGCCGCCAGCGGCGGGCCTGACCCGCCGGTGCAGATGGATCCCGCCCTGCGCCTCCTCCAGGAGGACCCGGGGGTATCCCAGGTCCGCGACGAGGAGCTTCCCGACCAGGGCGGGGCCATCAGCCAGGAAAAACCCCTTCTTCGGAAGACCCATCGTGACGGTCACGGTCGCCCGGATCGCGGTCCCGATCTTCTGGCCCGTGTTGGCGTCGAGCCCCGAGGGGATGTCGATCGCCACGACCGGAATCCCGAGCGCGTTCACCTGGTCGATCAGGAAACCGGCGGGCTCCCGCACGCGTCCCGCGAGGGCCGAAAGGCCCGTCCCCAGGATCGCGTCCACGATGCAGGCGGCGCCTGCCATCTCGGCCACGGCGCGCGACGCCCCCTGTTGCGTCGCCAGCAGCGTCACCGGGATCCCCATCCGCTCGACCGCATGGAGGTTCGCGGCCGCGGCGTGGTCGGCCATCTCCTTGGCGCGCCCCGTCATGTAGATGGCGACGTGAGCCCCCCAGTTGGCAAGGCACCGCGCGGCCACGCATCCGTCTCCCCCGTTGGCGCCGGTCCCCGCGAGGACGACGATCCGCTTTTCCTCGACGGGACCGACCAGGTCATGCACGCATTCCGCGGCGGCGCGCCCTGCCGTCTCCATCAGGGCGGCGCCGGCCACCTTGAACGACTCCATCGCGACCGAGTCGATGAACTTCATCTCCTCGCGCGTCACCTGGCGCATCCCTTGCGGATCCCGGAATCGCATGCGCCCGCAATTTACCACGGAAGCGCCGCCTCCCGGGATTCAGAGCCACCGAAAAAATCGGGCTCTGGCGCGGCGCATGAGATTGCGGCCGATGACAAGGCGCGGCGAGGAGGCAACCCTGGCGGAACGGGTTTCCGACGAGCGGCAACGCTGCCACGCGGCCGCAAGATCCTGCGCCCCTCCGGGTTGCGGCGGGGCTGGGCCGTCTCCGGCGTCGCTCCTCCTCACCGTATTTCCCCTCAATACGCTTCGTTGTCGCTTCTGGGATCTGGCCCAGCCGCGCACGCAACGCGCCGAGATCCAATTTTTTCGGTGGCTCTTAGAATTTGGGTTTCGGAATTTCCCGGGTTAGACTTCCTTCGCCCCTGCCCTGTACGTGATCGGAAGCTTACGGGGACAGAACCGATACGATTCGAACAGGAGCAGACGGACCGGCGGCGAGGGCTTCCTTCCGCGCTTGCGCGGGACGGCCCGACCCGAAGGCCTTGCTCCCCGGTGAACGCAGGGTTCGTTTACCCGCTTCGCACGGCAATGGCGGGGGCACTTTTGAACCGCTCCGGAATCCGCTTCCCGCTTCGGCCGGCGGCGGGCATGCCATGCGGCATCGGTTCCAAAAAACGGCAAAGGATGGGATAATGCCCGCATGAACGACACCTTGCAGGGTCTCAAGGTCGAGAAGCTTCCCGCTGACGTCCGGATCGACGGCCGGATCCTGTATCTCGCCGAGGACCCGGCGCTCGTCGCCTCCCAGCTCGCCGGGAAGGACCTCGACTGGACCCCCGCGACGAAACTGCGGGACGACATCTCGACCGACGAGATCACCCCCGCCTATATCTGCTACTACTACGACGACACCCTGGGGGAATTCCCCTACCTCGGCCTCAAGGCCGGCGGGAAGTTCCCGGTGACGCGCGGCGCCGTGAAGGAGGGCGGGTTCGCCGTCTCGGTCTCAGGGAAGCGCCGCGGCAAGGGCTCCAGCCGCGAGCAGTCCCCTTACGCCGAGCAGGCGGCGGGGATCCGGCTCGTGGTCGCCGAGAACATCGAGCGGATCTACCGGCAGAACTGCCAGAACCTCGGGGTCCTCACGACGACCGATTTTTCCATCCTCGAGAAAGTGAAACGGCGCGAGCCGATCCCGCTTGCGGCCTTCATGGAAGGCCAGGACGAGATCACGCGCGAGATCATCGCCTACGGAGGGCTCTTCCCCTTCAACGTGGCGCGCCTCACGGGAAAGGTCCGCGTGCCTCCGCCCGCGACGGCCTCGCGCCCGATGACGCTCGCCGAGAAGATCTTCGCCCGCCACGCGATCGCCGACGCCGCCACCGGCGCGACGGGGGTTCCCGCGGTCGCCCCGGGCGACGCGGCGTTCGTCCGGACCGATATCCGGTTCAGCCACGAGTACGTGACCCCGATGGCCGCCATCTTCTTCGAGAAGCTGGTGGGAAAGGACGCGAAGGTCAACGACCCCTCTTCCATCTACTTCTTCCGGGACCACCTCACATTCCTCGACGACGTGATGAGCGAGGAACGGAAGAAGGAAGGGCTCCTTGACGTCGCCAACGAGCTCGCCGCCAAGCAGGCGGCGTTCGCGAAGAAGCAGGGTATCCGCCTGCACGGCGAGGTCGCCGGGATCAAGGGGTCCGAGGCGATCTGCCACTCGAAGATGCTCGAGTCGTACGCGCTTCCCGGCCAGGTCGTGATCGGATCCGACAGCCACACGCCGCATGCCGGCGCCATCGGGTGCGTCGCATTCGGGGTCGGCACCACCGACATCTTCAATTCCTGGATCACCAAGGACGTCCGCGTGCGGATCCCCGAGACGATCCGGGCCGTGGTCAAGGGGAAGCGCAAGCCCTGGGTCACGGCGAAGGATTACATGCTCGCGATCCTCGCGCACCCGTACGTCAAGAGCGGCAAGGCGATCGGCAAGGTGATCGAGTACGCGGGGGAGGCCGTGGAGGCGCTCTCGATCGACGAGCGGGCCACGATGACGAACATGGCGGCGGAAGTGGGCGCCTTCACCGGGATCGTCGCGCCCGACGCCAGGACCGTCGATTTCCTCGTCGCCCGCGGGCTTCCCCGGAGCGAGGCGGAACGCCTCTGCGCGGGGCTCGCCGGGGATGCGGATGCCGTCTACGCGCAGACGATCACCATCGACGCGGACATCCTCGACTCGATGGTGGCCTTGCCCGGCGACCCCGGAAACGGGATCCCGATCCGGGAACTCCCCGAAACCCCGATCGGGATCGCCTACGGAGGCTCCTGCACCGCCGGCAAGAAGGAGGACATGGACATGTACGCCCGCGTCCTCAAGGAGGCCGTCTCCCGGGGCCGGCGGATTCCGGCGGACGTCGAGTTCTGGATCCAGTTCGGGTCCCAGGACGTGAAGAAATACTGCCAGGAAAAGGGGTATCTCGCCGTCTTCGAGGCGGCGGGCGCCCGCGTGATCGAGCCTTCCTGCGGCGCCTGCATCAACGCGGGGCCCGGCGTCAGCCGGCGCGCCGACCAGGTGACGGTGAGCGCCATCAACCGGAACTTCCCGGGCCGTTCCGGTCCCGGACAGATGTACCTCGCGAGCCCCCTCGTGGTGGCGGCCTCGGCCCTCGCCGGGAAGATCGCTCCATACCGGCCATCGGGCGAGAATTAGCCCGGCGGCAAGCGTCTCTCAAGAACGACTACGGATGCAGGGCCACATGCGCTAGGGGAAAAGCCTGCCGTACAGCTTCAGGTCATGCCAGACGCCGTGGCAGAGTTCCCCTTTCGGCTCGAGTCCTTCCTCGCGGAAGCCGTTTTTCAGGAGGACCCGCTGGCTGGCGAGATTCGTGGTCGCGGCCTTCGCCGTGACGCGCGCGAAACCGCCAGGCCCCCGCAGGAACGCGAGAAACGCCGCGAGGGCGTCGGTGGTGAAGCCGTTCCCGGCGGCATTCGACCGGATCCAGTAGCCGATCTCGCAGCGCGGCGTGAAGGGATCGACATGATGGGCCCCGATCGTCCCGAGCATGCGCCCCGCTCCCGATGAGCGGATCACGAGGTGCAGCTGCTCGCCGGCGGATCGCCAGCGCTCGGCCTTCTCGGCGAACGCGCGGGAATCGTCCACCGAACGGTTTTCCCACGGCAGGTACCGGTGGATCTCCTCGCGCGATTCCAGGTACGCCTCGTAGTTCTCGCCGGCGCAGGCGGGCGTGAACGGCTCGAGGAACACCTTTTTCCCCTCGAGGCGCGTGACGGCGCGGAAGGCGGCCGCGCGGTCCGTCACGCGGTCTCGCCCCCCCCGCAGGCGTGCCCGGCCAGATGCTCCTGGCAGTATTCCTTGCCGCACGCGCCGCAGACCCGGAATTCGAGGGCGCGGCCGTCCCGCTCGGACCGCCCGCAGACGGCGCAGAGATGCACGACGATCGCGGAGTAATCCGGGCGGACGGCACGCAGCCGCGGCGACAGGACGCGCGGCAAGAACCCTGCCCCGAAAACCCGGATGAAAGCGGCCCAGAAGAGGACGCCCCCCGCCGCCCCTCCCAGGTGCGCGGCATGCGCGATCCCGTCCCTCGATCCGCCCATCCCGCCCGCATCGAGCAGGAGATAGAAGACGCACAGGGCCCAGAGCGGGGCCGGAAAGATCCCCCAGACGTAAACGGGCAGGCGCGGGACGCAGAGCGCCGCCAGGGCCAGGATCCCGTTCACCCCGCCGGAGGCGCCGATCGTGACGCTCCAGGCGCGTCCCGACGCGGCGTCCGCGGCCACCTGCGCGGCGCCGCCCGTCACGACGCAAAGGAGATAGAGACCGACGAAGCGGCGGGAGCCGATCCCCTCCTCGACGAACCGCCCGAAGAAGAAAAGCCCCAACATATTGAAAAGCAGGTGGTACCCGTCCGCGTGCACGAAAGCATAGGTCACCAGCTGCCAGACACGCCCCCCGGAAAGGACGTCCGCCGCGTTGAGCCCCAGGGAATCGACGATCGGGCGCGTGTCGCGCAGGGATGCCGCCAGGAACACCGCGACGTTCGCGGCGACAAGGGAAAGCCAGGCCTGCGTCACGCGCTAATCGTCGCGGCTCCGGCCGCGAACGAGAATGACGTAATAAAGGAGCTGCATGACGGACGACACCATCGCCGCGAAGTAGGTCCAGGCGGCGGCGTTCAGGATCTGTCGGATCCCTTCCGCCTCCTCGCCGGGGCGCGCGAGGCCGTACTCGAGGATCGCCGCCTTGGCGCGGTTGGAGGCGTTCACCTCCACGGGGAGCGTCACGAGCTGGAAGACGACCATCGTGGCGAACGCCGCCACCCCGAGCCATGCGAGCCCCGTCATGTTGATCATGAGCCCGATCATGACCGCCCAGACCCCCAGGTTCGACCCGATCGAGCAGATCGGGACGATCGCCTGGCGCAGGTACATGGGGGTGTAGTTCGTCGCGTGCTGGAGGGCGTGCCCCGCCTCGTGGGCGGCGATCCCGACGGCAGAGACCGACCGCCCCCGGAAGACGTCCGGCGAGAGGCGAAGCGTCCGCGTCCGGGGGTCGTAATGGTCCGAGAGGACCCCGCCGACTTCCTCGATCGTGACGTCACGGATCCCCGCCGCCTCGAGCATCCGGGCAGCCGACTCGGCCCCCGTGAGCCCCGCCGCCGTCCCCACCCGGCTCCACCGGTGATAGGCGGATTTCACCCGCGCCTGCGCCCAGAGGGAGAGGAGCAGCCCCGGGATCGAGAGGATCATGAACAGCGGGTCGAAAAAGAGGAATCCGATCATGCTCCTATTATACGGGATGCGGGCGGGCCGCGTGAAGTTGTCCGGACATCCGCCCGGATGCTACGATCCCGCCATGGGCGAGCGCCGGGCCGTGGCGAACGGGAAGGCAGTCCCGGAATCCGAGGCGGTCGTGCGGGCCGTCTCCCCCGCGGTCCTCTTCGGCGCCGGGATCTTCGACACCGTGAAATGCGGCCCCGGGTGTCTCTACTGGCTCGCCGAGCATGTGGACCGGCTCCTCGGGTTCTCGCGCGAGCTCTCGATCCCGGTCTCCCGCACCCGCGACCAGATCGTTGCGGACGCCAAACTGTGCCTCGCGGAAAACTCCTGGGGGCCGGCGGCCCTGAAGATCCTGGCACTGCTCGCGGGCGAGGACCGCGCGGACCTCTTCGTCGTGGTGGCCGAGCGCGGCGCCTACCCGAGCGCCGTCTACACGGAAGGGACGGCGCTCGCCCTCTCCCCCACGCCGCAGCTCGAGCGCGGGGGGCTCTCCGGCAAGAAGACCCTCAACTATTTCGAGCGATACCTCGCCCGGCGGAAGGCCAGGGGGATGGACGTCCTCGACTGGCTGTACCTCGACACCCGGGGGCATGTCGCCGAGGGGACGTTCCTCAACGTCTTCTGGGCGAGAAAGGGGGTCGTCCGGACGCCGGAGCTCGCCACCGGAATCCTCCCCGGGATCACGCGGACCGTGGCCCTCTCGCTCCTGGCGCGCGAGGGAATCCCAGTCGAGGAAGGGGCGTTCCCGCTCGAGGACCTCCTTTCCGCCGACGAGGCGTTCCTGACCAGCTCGATCCTCGAAGTGGCCCCTCTCGTCCGGGTCGACGCGCACCGGATCGGGAAGGGGCACCCGGGCAACATCGCCAAGCACCTCGCGAACCTCTACCGCGCGGAGCGGGACACGCGCGGAACGACAAGAATCTAGGATATGCCACTCGCACGTTGAACCAGTGGCCGTTCCCAAGGACGGCCATACCCGGCGACTGCATTTGGTGCCAAGGCTTCGCTTTGCGGCCCTTGCGGTCGGGGTCATTTTCGCGGGACGCTCGTCAGTCGAAAGATCCGCCAACACATGCCTCGCTCGAGTGCCGCAACGGCCGAGGTGACCCCGGCCTGGCCTTCCCCGGAAATATCAGTCCGCACCTCGGCCTGCGTCACACGCCCGCGAAAACGTCCCCGCCCCGGGCCGCGCGCATCCGCGTGCGTCCGGCTCCGGATGAACCGAAAGAACGCGACGGCGTGCGCCCCGCGGCGGGAGCGTTTTCGGGGGCCTGATGGAGCCGGGCCGGTCAGGACGTGTAAGGCCCGGCTCTATCGGAGCGACGAGGCGGCACGGATCGCCGCCGAGGAACGTCCCCCGACAAACGCGAACCGCCGGAAGGGGCGCTTGAGCCGAGCAACGGTACCACCGGAGGCCGGGCGGGTGCTCCCGGTATCGGTTGCTTCAGAACGCCCGGAACACGGCCCGCGCCGACGCGATCGTCCGGTCGATGTCGCGCTCCGTATGCGCCGTCGAGACGAACGCCGCCTCGAGGGCCGAGGGGGGGAGGTAGACGCCGCGCGCCAGCATTCCCCGGAAGAAGCGCGCGTAGAGCGCGCGGTCGGATCGCGCGGCATCCGCGTAGCGGAGGACCGGACCGCGCGTGAAAAAGGGGGTCCACATCGAGCCGAGCCGCTGGACGACAAGCGGGATTCTTCTCGCGCGGGCCGCCTGCTCGATCCCTGACGCGAGACGCTCCGTGCGCCGCGCGAGGCGCTCCCAGGGTTTTTCGCGCCGCAGGACGGAAAGCGTCTCGGCCCCCGCCGCCATGGCGACCGGGTTTCCGGAGAGCGTCCCCGCCTGGTAGACGGGCCCCAGGGGGGCCAGGCGCTCCATGATCCGCGCCGGCCCGCCGTAGGCGGCCGCCGGGAAACCGCCGCCGAGGATCTTCCCCAGGACGGTCAGGTCCGGACGTATCCCGAAGGCACCCTGCGCCCCGCCCCAGCCGATCCGGAAACCGGTGATCACCTCGTCGAAGACGAGAAGCGCCCCGTGGCGCCGCGTGATCCGGCGAAGCGCGGCCAGAAAACCCGGAACAGGAGGAACGACCCCCATGTTCCCCGCCACCGGTTCCACGATGACGCACGCGATTTTACCGCCCGTGCGTCTGAAACATCGTTCGACGGCGGAGGCGTCGTTGTAGGGAAGCGTGATCGTCCGGGCGGCAAGGCTCCTCACGACCCCGGGGGACTCGGGGATCCCGAACGTCGCCAGGCCCGACCCCGCGCGAGACAGGAAGGCGTCCGAGTGCCCGTGGTAGCACCCTTCGAACTTGAGAAGAAGCTCCCGCCCCGTCGCCGCGCGGGCGAGCCTTGCCGTGCTCATCACCGCCTCGGTGCCGGAACTGACGAAGCGCACCCGCTCGACCGCCGGAAAGGCGTCCCGCACGAGCCGCGCGAGCGCGAGCTCCGCCGGATGCGTGGCGCCGAACCCCCAGCCGGCCTTGACCGCCCGGGCCGCGGCGGCGGCGACGCGCGGATGGGCGTGCCCCAGGATCAGGGGGCCCCATGCCCCCACATAATCGACGTACGCCTTGCCGTCGGCGTCCGTCACGCGGCTTCCGCGCCCCCGGACGAGAAGCCGCGGATCCCCTCCCACCGCGCGGAAGGCCCGCACGGGGCTCGAGACGCCGCCCGGCATGAGCCGGACCGCTTCCTTCCAGAGACGTCCCGAGCGGGTCACGGCGGGAATCGTGCCGCCCGCCGCGCGGGCTGTCCACTAGAATGCGCGGGTGACGCCGCTCGGGAAGCTCCTGCCGTTCGAAACGGCGCTTGAGCGCTCTCTCGCCGCCGTGGCCCCGGTCCGGCGGTCCGAGACGCTCCCGCTCTCTCGCGCCGCTGGGCGGGCCCTCGCGGAGGACGTGGCGTCCGCGGTCGCCATCCCCGGCGCGCCGCGCGCCGCGATGGACGGCTATGCCTTCCGGGCGGGCGGCGGGCGCTCCTTCCGGGTGATCGGGTTCCTTCCCGCCGGGAAGGTCTGGCGCAAGATGGTCCCGGCCGGCGCCGCCGTCGAGATCGCGACCGGCGCCGTGGTCCCGGCCGGGTGTGACGCGATGATCGCGTTCGAGCGCGTCCGGCGAATCGGTGACCGGATCCTCTTCGCTGACCCCGTGGCGCGCGGACACGACGTCATCCCCGCGGGATCCGACGTCCGCCGGGGGGAGAGGCTTCTCGCGGCGGGTGATCTTCTCATCCCCGCCCGCCTGGGGGCGGCGGCCGCCGCCGGACGCGCCAAGGTCCGGGTCCGTGAAAAACCTCGCGTGGCGATCCTCACCACCGGCGACGAGATCCGCCCGCCCGGGACGCGTCTCGCCCCGCACCAGGTGTACGATTCGAACGCCCGGATCCTGGCTGCGATCGCCGAACGGTCCGGATGCCGCGTCTCGGCCCGGGCGCATCTCGCGGACGACCCGGACGCGATCGGCAGTGCCCTCGACCGGTTGCTCGCAGGCAAGAATCCGCCCGACGCGGCGGTTTTCACGGGGGGAAGCTCTGTGGGAAACCGGGATTTCACCCACGCGCTTCTCGCCGCCCGGGGACGGCTCCTCTTCCGGGGGATACGCGTGAAACCCGGCCGGCCGACGCTCGTGGCCCGCACGCGCCGGGGGGCGCTCCTCGTCGGGATGCCGGGGTACCCCGCCTCGTGCCTGCTCGTGGGGCACGCGCTCCTGGCGCCGGTCTTCCGGCGGATGGCGGGGCTGGCCGCCGCGGCCCCGACCGTCCGGGCGCGCCTCGCCCGGGACGTCGCGTCAGCCGCCGGCCGCACCGACTTCTGCCCCGTGCGCCTGGCGGACGGGACGGCGACGCCGACCTTCCGGGGTTCATACGCCGTGAGCTCCATCGCCCCGGCGGACGGTTTTTTCACGATCCCGGAAACCGTCCCGGGACTCCGGAAGGGCCAGACCGTCGACGTCGAGTTGTTTTGAGGAATCAGTCGCGCGCGCGGCGCAGCAGGTACGCCAGAAGCATCGCCCCGGCGCAGCCGACGGCGAGGAACCCCAGGATCAGGAGGTCGCGTCCCCGGGTCCCCGTGGCGATGAAGCAGTCGCCGGCCGGGTTCCCGGTCCCGCCCGTCCCCGACCCCCCGGCCGACGAATTGGCCGTGGAGTGCGCGGCGTCGATCTGGTTCGGGCCGGAGATCCCGACTCCGATGTGCGCGGTGGAGATGGCGGAACCCGTGTTCTCCACCTTCATTCCGGAAATGACGATCGTGGAGTCCGATCCGATCGCGCTCGAAAGATCGATGTAGAGCACGCGGCCGAGCCCGCTTCCGCCTCCCGCGGTGCCTCCGTTGTCGTCCAGGATCCCGCCCAGGGAAAAATCCGTGAAGTTCGACCCGTTCACCGAGATCGTCGGGGTCCAGGAGGTGACCGCCCGGTTGAACCGGATCTCGTCGCGGGCAGGCAGGAACAGGTACAAATCGCCCGTGTAGCTTCCGACACCGACCGTCCGGGTGCCGGTCTCGATCGTGATCCCCCCCATGCTGGTCTCTCCGCCAGTCGTGGTAGTCCCGATCGTGCTCCCGTCGTAGGTGACGGTCATGGCGGCATCGACGTAGAACGGCCGCAAGTCGTAGGAATCGGTCGTGCTGGCCGCCGTCCCTCCCAGGACGAGCTCGAGCCAGTCAAGAGGGGAAGGGAGCGTCCCCTGCTCGTTGGCGAACCGGGCGCCGGAAAGGGTGATCGAATCGGAGGCCGAAAAGGCGCTCGTGACGTCGACCAGCATGACGGTCCCCGAGCTCTCGTAGGAGATCGTGCCGACCTTCGATGAGGCGCTTCCGGTGACGGCAATCGTCGCCGACGTGTCCCACTCCAGCGAGGCGGCGGACGGTATCCGGATCCGGATGTCGCCCGTGGTCCCGGAGAAGCCCATCACCGTCCCCGCCAGGGCGTTCACGGTCATGTTCGGGTACGGCAGGGCGGTCGTCCCGGACCCGTCGACCTGCGTGGCGGAGGCGCTTGCCAGGGTGTCGGCGGACACGGAAAATTTTCTCGTCGCTGTGGCGAGCGCGGTCCCCCCGCGAAATGTCCCGCTGTAAAAGGCGCTGGTCGCCGTGGAGGCGGTCCCGGAGTTCAGGACCTTCAGCCCGAAGATCGTGATGAACTCGTTGGCGGCAAAGGGACTGCTGACCGTGAAGGAAAGCTCCGTCGTCGCCCCGAAATTGACCGCGGAAACCTTTCCTGCCGCCGAGCCGAACACCTCGAAGGAGGTGGTCCCGGAAAACCGCAAGGTGCTTGCCGAGGGAATATTGATCCAGAAGGTCCCGGCCGTGATGTCCGTCCCGGTGTCGGTCGAGATCCTGATCCCGGGAAAGTCCGTCTCGCCGTCGGTGGTCCGGTAGGTGATGTCATGCAGGATCTCGAACGTGACCCCCCCCCAGGAGGCGCTCCCGAAGAGGCACAGGAGGACGGACAGGGCCAGGAGCCCCTCGCCCCAGGACAGGCGGAGTCGCTTAAGCATGAGAACCCCGATTGTAGGAGGGGGTCCGGGACGGCGTCAAAGGGGACGCCGCCGGCCGCGCCGGAGGAAAGACGCGGCCAGGACCGCCAGGATCGCCCCCGCGAAGGCCGCCAGGACTCCCCGGAGACCCGGGCCGGATGTCACGAACTCCGTCCCCCCTCCCCCGACGCCGGAGGCGGCCGCGGCGGTGGACGTGATCTCCGAGAGGACCGCGTCGATCACGCCGGGTCCCGAGACCCCAAGAAGCAGCTCCGGCGTCTCGGCGGCGCCGGCATTGTCGACCACGAGGCCGATCACGGAGACGATCCCGCCGGCGGAGATCGCGCTCGTGACGTCGAACCGCAGCGTCCGGTTTCCGTCCCCGGTGTCCTCGATCGCCGGAGTGGAAGAGACCGCCCCCGAGGTCGTCGTCACCGTCACGGTGCCGCCGGTGGCATTCGAGGAATCGAAGGAAAGATTGCTTTCAAAGGGGATGGAAATCCGGATGTCGCCGGTGAAGGTGCCGGTCCCGATCGTGGCGCCGGCGGTGATGGAGACCGTGTTCAGGACGGCGTTCGCGGCGGAGGCCCCGACCGTCTGCGCCACTGCCTGCATCTTCGTCCCCGACGAGCGCGCGAAGACCCGCCGGTCGATCGTGGCGACCGCAGTCCCGCCGTCGAGGAGCATCTCCAGGGAATCGGCCGCGAGCGATCCGCCGGTGAACGGCGGGAGGAACGCGAGGCCGTCGAGCGACAGCGCGTCCCCCGCGGCGAACCCTCCGGCCTGCGTGGCATTGATGACGAGGACCGTCCCGGATGACTCGTACGCGACGGCGGAATCGACCTTCGCGGTGACCCCGGACGGGCTCCCCGACATGGCGGGGGCGGTGACCGACGTGTCCCACGTGAACCCCAGTGTCGACGGGATCCGGACACGGATGTCGTTCGTGTTGTCGACGCCGCTCCCGGAGACATCGGTGATGGTAAGACGCCCGAGCGTCTTCGACGACGGGGTCGAGCTGCTCCCGGAGTGGTTCAGGTTGATGTTGGCGGTGGTGTCGAGCGAGGCTTCATAAATAGTAATTTTCTTGTCATCTGACGCTTCCGTTGCCCCACTTGCGGAACCATCGATAATCAATTCCAATTCATCAGCAGTGTTAACCGCACCCGCTGACGGAATTGAGAATTTCAAACCGTAAACTGTGAACACATCGCCATCATCCACCGTGCTGTTGAGTGAAATTACAACAACCCTGTCGCTTCCCTCGTAAGTCACAGTTGAGGAAGCAACGTGGTCAGATCCTGTTCCGACCACAACCACACTTGTATCAGATGTGTCCCAAGTAGCAGATACGCCTGGAGAAGCACTTGGAATTCTTACTCTAATACCATTTGTTGAGTTCATCGCCGTCCCGCCCGACGTCTGCGTGATCGTGATCGGCGGGCATCGCCGTGTGACCGCCGCGCCCGAGGTATTCTGCGCGAGGCGTATGTCTTCCCGGCTCGAGATCGAGTCCGCCCGCGCGACGGCCGCCAGGAACAGGAATGGCAAGAAAACAAATCTCCCGCGCGCCATGAAACGTCGAATGTACGTCCGGCCCGCGCCAGGCTCAAGGAAGGAAAGGGGCCCGGCCGGAGGACGCTCCGAGGCGGCCCCGGAAGCCAGCCATCACGCGAATAAAAGCGCCCCGCGGCGGGAGCATGGCCGCGGGGCTGAACCGGCAAGGCGAGGCGCGGTCCGGCGTTCCCGGGGAAGGCCGTCGCGGGCTCCGCCTCGCCGCCGCCGGTTCGCAGTGAGGCGCGCGTCCGGCGGGTCTTTCCGCGCGCCGAACGTCCCGCGGAGCAGGCGAACCGCCGGAAGGGGCGCCGGTGAGCCATTAGCGCCACTGAACGGCCGCCGAGACCCCGCCGCGCGGAAACGAAAACCCCCTCCCGGGGACGCCGGGAGGGGGCTTCAGGAAGGCGAGCGATCTACTTCTGCGGCGCCGCGGCCGGCCCCTTCACCTGCGCGGCGAGCTCCGCCAGGCGCGCCGCCGGCAGGATCACCTGGTGGGGAGCCACCTGCCCGGCGCCGCGGTTCTCCTGGTAGAGGCAGGTGAGCCCCACGAACGCGCCGTCGAGGTCGAACGCGGGAACCCCGACCGGGGTCGCCGGCCCCGTGAAGCGGAACATGGTCGAGGGCTTCTCGAGCAGGGCGTCCACCCGCAGGAGCGACGCCACCACCTCGCCCCGTCCGGACGAGAGGAGCTGGAGCGTCACGAACGGGTCCCCCACCGCCAGCTTCTTCGCGGCCGCGGCCGGGGCGGCGGCCTTCTTCGCGGGGGTCGCCGGGCGCAGGAACGCGAGGCCATACTCCGAATCGACCCCCTCGACGGTGACGGGCGTCTCGGCGCCGTCCGGATAGACGAGCCGGTATTCCTTCCCGCGGATCTCGATCCCGATCCCCTGCGCGCGCGCCATCGCCATCTGCGGATAGGCCGCGGGGCTCTCGGGATTCACGGAGACGAAAAGCCCCTCGCCGACCACGGACGCGGGGAACTCCACCGCGGTCTCCTGGTCCTGGGTCTGCCCGTTCATGGAGATCTGGAGCTCGATCGTCCCCTTGAGGACCGCAAGCGCCTGCTGGTGGCGGGTCGAGACCTCCCGGATCTTCCCGGCCGCCTCGTCGGCGCGCGCCGCCGATCCCCCCGCCAGGGCGACACCCGACATGACAACCGCGATCATCCTGCGCATGGAACCCCCGTCCTTTCCCGCCTCTAGCGGTTCTCCCACTCCGGCTCGATATCCACGAACTGCGACGCGCCCCCCCGCAGGACCTTCACGATCACGTGCGCGGGGCGCTCCTTCCCGATCCGTTCCATCGCGCGGGCGAGGTCCGCCACGCCCGCGATCGGCTGGGCATCCACCTGCTGGATGAGGTCGCCCCCGGCGAGCCCCGACCAGCCGGCCCAGCCGGAGCTCTCGACCGATTCGACGACGCATCCGGCGACCGACTTGTCCCAGCGCCGGATCACGCGGTCGGCGAAGACGATGTCGCGCGCGACGAACTCGAACAGCTTGTCCTTGTGCGTGGGGGCGTCCCCCGGCTGCATCGGGGTGGCGGCGAGGACGGCCCGCGCGACGTGGGGCTTCCCGTCCCGGAATCCCGCGAGCTCCACCGTCTGTCCGATCGACTTCCGGCGGATCATCTGCACGAAGACGTCGTTCTCGCCGGGGCGCGTCGCCGGGATCGTCTCGCCATCAAGGGTGGTGTAGACATCCCCCGCCGCCAGGCCCGCCGCGGCGCCGGGCGCCTCCGGATAGACCTGCGTCACCCGGATCCCGCCGGGGCCGGAAAGCCCCAGGACCCGCGCCAGCTCCGGCGTCACGATCTGGATGTCGATCCCGAGCCAGGCCTTCGCGATCTCGCGCGGGCGCTGGAAATCCGGCTTCTCGCGCCCCTCCACCACCGAGAGGACGCGCGACCCCTGCGCCTCGACCTCCAACGGAAAGCATTCCTTGCCGGCCGCCGCGAGGTCCGAAAGCGCCGTCCGGAGATCCGCCATGTCCCGGATCATTCGTCCGTCCACCGCGCGCACGATCCCGCCGGGCGCGACCGGGGGCTTGGCGGTCCCGAACGCGCCTCCCTGGCGGACGCCCGTGACGAGCGCCCCCGTGGCGCCGTCGAGCTTGAGCTCGCGCGCCATGGGGCCCGTGACCTGCCGCGCCGTGAATCCCCAGCGGGGGAACTCCGTCTCGCGCCCGAGGCGTTTCTCCCATTCGATCGGACGCATCCGCGCCGATCTCGTCTCGGTCCCGCGCGCGTACTGGACCTCGACGTCGGACCCGAGCGGCAGGCCGCTCATGAGCTGGATGAAGAGCGGGATCCCCTCCGGGCGGGTGCCGTCCGTCTCCACCCCCGCCAGGCGCAGGATCCGGTCGCCGGGGGCGAGCCCGGCCTGTGCGGCGGGGCTCCCGTCCATGACGGCCGAGACCAGGATCCCGCGTTCCTGACCGGCCTGCTTCATCTCGGGGAGGAGCGTCTGGACCGAGAGCCCCAGCCAGCTCCGCACCACCCGCCCGCGCTCGACGACCTTCCCGTTCTCGATTTTCGCGGTCGCGAGGATCTCCTTCAGGACCTCGCGGGCGGCATTGGCGGGGACCGCCATCCCGAACGCCCCGCCGCCCCGCGGGTCGCCGAACATCGACTCGTTGATCCCCACCACCTCGCCGGCGAGATTGACGAGCGGCCCCCCGGAGTTCCCCCCGATGATGAGGGCGTCGTGCTGGATCCAGAGGAGCGCCGCGCCCACCGGCTCCCCGTCCATCACCCCGGCGACGTTGACGCGCCGGGAATTCGAGACGATCCCGAGCGACACCGAATTCGACTGGCTCATCGGGTTCCCCATGGCGAGGACGTAGTCCCCCACCGCGACGCGGCCGGAATCCCCCAGGCGCGCGTGGTGCAGGGGGGGGGAACCGGGCTTGCGGTCCTCGAGGCGCAGGCGGATCACGGCGATATCGGCCTGGGGATCGGTCCCCACGAGATCCGCCGGGATCTCCTCGCCGCTTGCCAGGGCACAGAGGAGCCGCCGCGAATCCCCCGCCACGTGGTGGTTCGTGATCGCGAAACCGTCGGGAGTCACGATCACGCCGCTGCCGCTGGCGCGGAAGCGCACGGGACGGCCGCTGTCGTACTGCTCCATCACGACCTGGATGTTGACGAGCGCGGGGTACACCTTGTCGCGCGCGCGGCGGATCTCCTCCTGGAGCGCGTCTTCCGCCCGGACAACAGACGCAAGCGACAGGACGATTCCCGGCAGGGCGGCGGCGGTTCTCATGGACGGATCATCATATAACAGCCGGCCGGGCGGACCGTTTGCCATGTTTGCCATTTTTGCCGCGCGCAAGAAAATCAGCGCGGAAGATGTTCGAGCCTTTGGCGCGCCGCCTCGCGCGCGGCCCGGACCTCCGGATCGTCCGGATTTTCCGCCAGCGCGGCGTCGAAAAGCGCCAGCGCCTCCCGGAGGCGCCCCGCGTCCTCCCCTGCGGCAAGCAGGCATCCCAGGTGGAAGCGCGCCCGGGCGTGGCCGGGGTCCACCCCCAGCGCCGCACGCAGGAGGGGCTCCGCCTCGGCCGCGCGTCCCTTCGAAAGATAGACCGCCCCCAGGGAGGCGCTCGCGTCCGCCGAGCGCGGCCGGAGCGCGACCGCGGCCTCCAGGTGGGGGATCATCTCGTCGATCCGCCCGGCCTGCGAGAGGACGAAGGCGAGGTTCCAGCGCGCCCCGAAATGGCGCGGGTTCACGTCGAGCGCCCGCAGAAAGGCCGCCTCGGCCTCGGGAAAACGTCCTTCGAGCTCGTGGCACATCCCGACGTTGTAGTGGGCCACCGCGTCGGAGGGGTCCAGGGCGATCGCCCGCTCGCTTTCCTCCCGCGCCCGGGCGAGATTCCCCAGCGTCAGGAAGGCCGCCCCGCGGTTGACATGGGCCGCGACGGCGTCCGGGTCGAGCGCGAGCGCCCGGTCGAGCGCCGCGAGCGCCTCATCGGGGCGATGCAGGTTCACGAGGCATCCGCCCAGGTTGCTCCAGGCGTGGGCGTAGAGGGGATTCACCGCGACCGCCCGGCGGAACGCCCGCCCGGCCCGGTCGAAGCGACGCGCGTCCATCAGCCCCATGCCGATCCCGCTGTGCGCGCGGTGGTAGCGGGGGTTCCGGGCGACCGTCTCGGCCCAGATCCACTCGACGCGCCAGAAGAGGATGTTCCGGGTGACCGTCTGCGCCGCGAGGAAAGCGAGGACGATGCCGGCAACGGCCGCCCCCCCGGCGCCCCGGCGGCGTTCCGGAAAGAAAGCGAGCGCCCCATGTCCGGCGATGGCCAGCCCCACGGCCGGTGCCGCGAGCGGGAGGTACATCCGGTGCTCGAAGGCGACGTCGAGAAGCGGCACCACGCTCGACGTGGGAGCGAGGATCAGGAAGAACCAGGCCCCGAGCATCCCGAGGGGCCGTCCCCGCGCGACCGCCACGGCCGTCGCCGCGACGCCGGCGAGGACCACCGCCAGGCACGGAATCGCCTCCCGCCATCCCCCGACGAGCTGCCACCCCGGGTCGAACCGCAGGCCCGCCGGAAGGAGCGCCAGGCGCAGGTAGTGGAGGAGGACCTCCCCCTGCGTCATCGCGTAGGCGACGGGGGAGACCAGCCCTTCGCCGACAATCCCCCGTGTCACCCCGGCATGATGGCCCCGCGCGATGTACGCCGCCCCGGCGGCGCTCGCCGCAACCAGCACGCCATACAAGAACGCGCGCCGACGAAGCGCTCCCCCGAACGACCCGGCGAGGAAGGTCCGGTCGTAGACGAGCAGGACCGCCGGGATCGTGACCGCGACCTCCTTCGTCCCGATCCCGAGGATGGCCGACACGACCGAGAGCACCTGCCAGGCGGCCGGACGCGCCGACGACGCGCCGCGGACCAGCGCATACAGGGCCAGGAGGTAGAAAAACCCCATCTGCGACTCGGCCCGCTGGACGACGTAGGTGACGCTCTCGGCCTGCACGGGGTGGACCGTCCAGAAGAGGGCGGCGGCGAGCGCGAGGGTCGGCCCGGACGTCCCGTACCGCGCCGAAAGGACAGGCCCTGAAAGGGTCCGACGCAGGATCCCGTAGAGGAGCCAGGCCGCCCCGACATGGATCCCGATATTGACGGCCCGGTGGACGGCGGGGTCCGCCCCCCCCAGGGCGAAGCTCGCCGCAAGGCTCGCCGCCAAGGCCGGCCGGCTGGAGGTCGTGGATTCGAAACCGCGGTCGAAAAAGCGGGACGGCGGCCAGAATCCCCGGATCTGCGGATTCCGCGCGACCGCCCGGACGTCGTCCAGGATGAAGGGGGCGGAAAGCCCCGTGAGGAAGACGAGGAGCCCCGCTGCCGCGATGATCCAGGGATGCGCGCGGGGCTTCAGGCTCACGACGGCGATCTTACCGGCGCTGGCCGCCCCCCCGCTTTCTGTTATTCTCCGGGCAAGGCGTGCTGGCGTAGCTCAACGGCAGAGCAGCTGTTTTGTAAACAGCAGGTTGCAGGTTCGAATCCCGCCGCCAGCTCCGTTTTCGCGGATCGCGGGCCACCTCCTGCGTTGCTTCGCCACGCCGGGTGTCACACGTAGACACGACGGCGCGGCTCGCGCCTTGGATCTGGCCCACGCTTCGCGAAACGGGAAGTCAGTCGCCGGGAGACAGCCCGATCAGTCAGGCCGTCCGGGACCGACTATAGTGTCATGGAGGAAAAGATCCGGATGACACCGAACGGACAGGCCGGCCGGCGGGGGATCGTGCTCGTCCTCGTCTCGGGACTTCTCGTCCTGATGATGACGCTCGCGGTCCTGGTGACGAGCCTGTCGCGCGCGGCGGGGGCGCAGGACCGGTCTCCCCGGGTCCGGGCCGGCCTGGCGGCCGAGAGCGGCGCGGAGTATGCGGCCCGGCGGGTCCTCGAGAACCCCTGGCCGGACGCGCGGGAACCCCGGCTGTCCCGGGGGGACGACTGGACGTTCCGCGACGGCGCCGGAACGGACCTCGCGGAGGCCCTGAACCCCTCCTTCAGCCACGGGGAACCCTGGCAGGAAAACGGCGGGAAGCCGGACGCCTACGACCGGGGGCTCGACAGCCCGCTCCCCGCGGCCGACCTCGACGGGGACGGGAAGTTTTCAGCCTGGAGCGGACGCCTGCGCGGGGGGGCCGGCCCGCTGGCGCTGACCTTCTCGCTCAAGGTCACCTCTCCCGAAGGGCTCCTGCCGGTGAACGCCGGATGCCTCTGGACGGACGATCTCCACGGCGGCCCGACCTTCTGCGGCGGGAGCGGCGGAGGGGGCGGCCCGGCCACGGGCGCCAGGCACGACCCGAACGGGATCCCGGACCACAAGGACCACCAGATCTGGGCGCACCGCGCCCTGATCCACGCCCTCAACAACCTCGGCGCGATCATCCTGCCGGACGGCGCCACGAACCGCTGGAACGCGACGCAGGGGAACCACGCCTTCCGGCTGTCGTGGCTCGGGAATGACCTGGTGCGGAACCGGCCGCCCGGCGGCTACGCCTCCCCGGAGGCGGTCGGCGAGATGCTGGCCGCCCTCGGCTACACGCAGGCGGAACAGGATCTCGTCCTTCCCTGGCTCGACACGGGCCCGTACGACGCCCCCGCCGAGACGGGGCCTGTGCGCGGGTACGAGTCGAACGACTTTCCCCCGGGGGCGCCGGTCAATTTCCGGACCGCCCCGCCGGAGGTCCTGAAATCGCTCTGGATGTACGCCGCGGGGTTCATCCACATGTCCGGCTTTCCGTACGTCGACGATCCCTCCCTGTTCGGCTGGACGGACCTCTCGACCCGGGCGAACCTCCCGTTCGACGACCTGCGCGACAAGGTCAAGGACCCCGGGGACCCGGAGGACGTCGAGAAGCATTTCGTCACCGTGATCTACCCGGAGGAGGCGGACGAGCTCGTCAAGACGGCCCTGGCGTGGCGCAAGGATGGCTCCGGCCTCCGGTGGAGCGACATTCTCGACGCCTTCCGGAGCGCCTCCGGCGCCCTCTTCGCGCAGGAGGCCGCCGACATCACCAACGACACCCTGCGCGCGGCGTGGCTCCGGTCCAAGGCGGACCTGGCATACCTTGCGGTCACGGGGGAAGCCGGCGTCTCCGGGCTCCCCTGGAAGGCGCGCGCGGGCGCCTGGGCCGCGGCCGGGGACCCGTCCGGATGGCCCCTCGCGCTCGGAATGGACGGCGTCATGCGCATCCGCTATCCCTTGCTGCTCCAGGACTGGACCACCACGAACGCCCCGTTCCAGAGGTCGGGGCGGCCGGGGCTCGACGCCGTGCGCCCCCTCGGCACGACGCTCGCCCCCCCGACGCGGTTCGACTGCGTTTCGGCGGGGCGCGCGGCGGGCCCGGGAGCGGCGGCGACCGCGTCCGGCTCCTTCACGACCGGCTCGCTCCTAGAGTTCACCAGCCAGGAGGATTTCGAGAATCTCGGCGGCGGCGTGAACCTCGCCCGACGCGGCGTCCTTGTGGCCGAGGACACATCGCCCGCTGAGCGGCACGACACCCGCGTCGCCGATCTCCTCCCCATGATCGGGGCCGTCCCGGTGTACGGCGACACCCCCGGCGCGCTCCGGACGTACCCCCGCATCACCACGCTCCCGCGCCGCAACCGCCGCGCGTTCACCGACAAGACGGAAGGGGCGAGCCACTACGGCTTCTCGCGCGCCGCCGGCGCGGCAGGCCTGGCGCCCCTCGAGGCGGGGCTCCTCGGGGCGAAGATGTACTGGGCCGAAAAGGACGGATTCGACCGTATCCTCAACGCCGGAAACGCCTATGCCGAGGGGCCCGACGGCGACTTCTGGCATGAGTCTCCCGATTCCTGGGTCTCTTTCCCCATGAACGAGATCCCGTTCGCGTCACAGGTCGCCGGGCTTCCCGCAGGCCCCTCGATGTCCGGCGCCCTCGACTTCCCCGAAGACACCCCCCTGAACGGACTCTCCGGGACTGTCGGCATCGTGAGCTGGCAGACCACGGGAATCCCCAAGCCCCCCCCTCCGGTCGTCCAGCTTCCCGGGCTGGACAATGCCCCCGGAACGGCGGTCCAGGCGATGAGCCTCTCCGGATGGTTCGGCCCGGATTCCGGAGTCACGATCTCGACCAACCACAATTCCTGGGATGCGGAGCTTGGCGACACCAGCTGGTTGACGGTATCGACCGCACGCGTCCTCCGGTCGCCGGGCCTCGACGCCCCGGCCCTCCTGCTCACATTCACCCTTCACTGGCAGGACACGACCGGCGCCTCACGGGACGTGATCATGACCCGGGAAATCGCCGCCGCGGAGCTCGCCCCGCACGGGATCGGAAACGTCCATGTCGCGCTGACCGTCCGGAGGATGGGCCCCTCAACCGGATTCCGGGTCTACCTGGACGGCATGAAGCGGATCGAGTACGCGCACCCCTACCTTCTCAAGACGGGGGACCGCGAAAAGATCGATTTCAGGAACGTGGACGAGGTGAGGCTCCATGACCGCGTCCTGGACGAGATCACGGAGATCCCTCTCGTGTTCCAGGCGGGGCGGTTCGTCCGGAGCGGCACGTACACCTCCCCCCGCTACGCCTTCGCGCGGGCCCGGCGGCTCGACCATGCCGCCTGGAGCATGATCGTCCCCCCCTGCGCGGACGGCCTGGCGACAAGCGCCCTCCTGCACGGATACGGCGCGGACGGCCTGGAGCTTCCCGGAAGCCCGGTCCCGCTCTGGGACGCCGAGCCGGAAAACCGGGAGGCGCTTTCCGCCCTGGGCCCCGTCCACGCCTTCAAGTACGCCTTCACGTTCGACGCGACAGGGGTCATCGAGCCTCTCACCGACACACCTGTCCTGGAATCGGTCCGCCTCGTCCACCGCCCCGCCGCGGGCGGGATCTCCTGGTCCCGCCGGGACTAGTTTCCGGAAATTTTCCGGATCGTTCAGCGGCCCCCCCCCCGACTGTTCCCGGAACGGGCGGCAATGGGGCCGTCCCGACAGGACCAGGGGAGGCATCGATGAAGCATCTGATCTGGGCGGGCGTTCTGGCGGTCGCCGCGGCGATGTTCGGGGGGGCGACCGGGACCGTGCGGAACGCCGCCGCCGCGCCGGGGACGGGGACCATCTGCAACGACAAGGTATGCGACACCGTGACGAAGACCTGCGTCGCCTTCGTGAACGTCCCGCGCTACCGCTGCACCGGGACGGTCACCTACACGCGCGACCCGGCCACCGGGCGCTGGGTCTCCACGCGCAGCTGCAAGACCAACCTCTGCAACTAGCCGGCCGGACCCCGGGCCCGCCGGAAGACCCGGCGGGCCCGGATGTTTCCCATGATGAAGCACCTGAAACCGCTCGTCCCCGTCGTTCTCGCCTGCCTCGCCCTGGGAGCCGGGTACGCGGCGAGCCTCTGGAGGCAGGCCCGGTCGGGCGCCGCGTTGAGCTACGTCCTGGCGCCTGACGCCGACGGGGTCCGCGTCACGCTCTCGGTCCGGACCCCCTTCCGCGAGGCGACGCTGCGCCCCGTCGCGTACGACCTCATGCTCCCGATGGAGGAATTCGCGGTCCTCGCGGAGGACGGCTCCCCCCTTCCCGTCGAGACGATCCCCGGCGAGATCGCGCTCGACGCGGCCGCCGGGACGCGACTGACCCGGTATCGCCTGGCGCCACCGGGAGGCGCCTTCACGGTGCGGTATCTCGCCAGGCCCCCCGTCTTCAAGGCGGGAGGCGCCTGCGCCCCGGTGAAGCGGCACGCCCTCGCGGGCGAGGCGCTCCGGGCGGCCCCGGGCAGCGCCCTGTTCCTGGTGCCGGACGGCCCCGTCCGGAGCCTCGAGGTCCGATGCGCGGGGGCGGGGGACCTCGAGACCCTGAACCGCCTTCCGGTCCAGGAGGCGCTCGACCGGATCGCGGAGACCCTGTTCCTCGCCGGCGGGATCCCGGCGGAAGGGGCGCCGGACGGCCCGTTTCCCCGGATCCTCGTGAGCCCCGCCTGGGACGCGGAGGAACGCCGGCGCGTCGCGGAATGGACGGCCAGCCTGTGCCGGGCGCTCGCGCGGGAGATCGGCCCGCCCCCTCCCGTCACCCTCGCGGTCCTCCCGCCCCAGGGACCGGACGTGCTGGCCGTCTCGGACCGCTCCGTCGCGATCCAGGTCTCGGAGCTGAACCTCCGGAGCGGGACGGGAAAGCTGGCGCTCGCCGAGGGGCTCGCCCTGCGCTGGCTGGGACGATCCCCCGAGGCCGCGGGCGCGGATCCCGCTCCCGGGGCCTGGTTCCCGGCGGGACGGGCGCATCTGGCGGCCTGCCGGGCGCTCCGCGCGATCGGCGAGACGTGGGCCGGGGAGGAGGCCGTGGCCGCCGGATTCGAGGCGCGTCTCGACGTGCCGCTCGCCGGCCCGCCCCCCCGGGAGCCGGACCTCTTCACGGCCTGGACGGCCGCGCGCCGGATCAAGGGGGCCTGCGCCGCGATGCTCCTCGACTGGGAGATCGGGCGGCTGACGGCCGGCGGAAGATCCCTGCGCGACCTGGGGAACGGTGACGACATCGAGGAAGAGGCCGTGGCGCTCGCCGGCCCCGGAATCCGCCCCTTCTTCGACCGCTGGGTGAGGAACGCCGATCCGCTCCTCTATCCGTTCCCGTTCCTCGCGCGTCCCGATCCGCTCGGGGCTGTCGCGCCCCTCGGGGACGCGCCTCCCGCGCTGCGTCTCCTCCTCACGGGGCACACCCAGGCGTACCTGGAGACCTGCGGCTGCAAGATGAGCCAGTCGGGGGGGATCGCCCGCCGCCAGACCGCCTTCTCGGCCGCGCGGCGGGACGGGATCCCCGTCCTCGCCCTGGACCTGGGGGGATTCTTCCCCTACGCGACGAAACCGGGGGAACTGGACGCCCTCTCGGAAATGGAGATCCGTTTCTGCCTCGACGCCATGGGACGCATGGGATACGCGGCGGCGGCCCTGGGGGTCCCGGAGGTCCTGCATGGACGCGCGTTCCTGGAGAAGATGCTCCGGGAAAGCCAGGCCCCGCCCGTCCTGTCGGCAGACCTGGACCTGGCGCCCGCGGCATCCCCCTGGATCCTGGCGCGGGCCGGGACCCGGACGATCGGCCTGGTGGGCGTGACGGGGGATCCCGCGCGCTGGGAGGGGGCCGTCCGGTTCGACCGGACCCTTTCGGAAATCCGCCCCCGGGAGTCCGGGACGGTGGCGGCGGCCGTCCGGGCCGCGCGCGCCGCCGGGGCGCAGCACGTGTTCCTTCTCGGCTCCGTTTCCGCGGAGCTCCTGGACGCGCTCCATGCGGCCGGGGCGGGTCCGGACCTCGCGCTCGATCCGGGCCCGCATCCCCTCTGGAGCGACGTGAGTGGACAAAAACCGCCCGTCTGGATGGGGCTTCACAAGGGAACGCTGCGGGCGCGGGCCCCCAAGGGGAGCCACGGATTGAGCATCCTGGAGATCGCCTGGGGGGACGGCCCGGAACCCCCTCGCGCGGCGCTCCGGACGGTGGACCTCGACGGGACGATCCCGGACGACCCGGAGATGCGCCGCCACCTGGACGCCTTCTACGCGGGGCTCGCCGGGCGGCCGGAGACCTGGACGAGTTTCGAGCCCCTCTTCCCGTGGGATCCGGAGAGCCGGGGCCCCTTCGTCGGCGAGACGACCTGCCGGAGCTGCCACCCGTCGCAGCACGACCAGTGGAAAGGGACGCGGCACGCCGATGCCATGCGGATCCTGGTTCAGCAACACCGCAACTTCAACCCGAAGTGCGTCGTCTGCCACGTCACCGGCATGGGACGGGAGGGAGGGTACGTCCTCTCCCCCGGGAAGCATCCCCTGGAAAACGTCCAGTGCGAGGTGTGCCACGGGAGCGGGGCTGATCACGCGGCCGCCCCGTCGCGGACGAACATCCGGAAGACCCCGCCGAAAAGGGTCTGCCTCGAATGCCACAACGCCGAGCATTCCGACGCGTTCGAGAAGCGGTTCCCCGGGGCGTGGAAAAAGGTGCGGCACTGATGCGCCCGCGCGGGCGGGCGACCCTGTCCGCCGCCGCGGCGCTCCTCGTGGCGGGAGGGATCCTGGGATGGCACGCCCTCCCCCGCTCCGGGACGCCCGGGTCCGCCCTTCCCGTCGGGAATCCGGCGACGGAACGCCCGCCGGAATCTCCCGGGGAAATCCGCGCCGAGATCGCCGCGCTGGAGGCGCATCTGGCCGCCCTGCCCGCGGACGGAAGCGACGTCCCGAAGCGGGCGGTCTACCTGGGGATGCTCGACCAGGCCCGCAAGCGCCTGCGCGAGAACCCCCTGGCCATGGACTGGCGGGATTTCTACCGGATGGCGGAGGCGATGCGGTCGGACGAGGAGGTCCTGGCCCGGGGCATCCTCGAGCGTCTCGCCGGGGAGGCGGGTCTCGCGCCCGGACAGCGGCGCGAGATCCTCTCCCTCCTGCGCGCGGAGCGGGAAGAGGTCCGGGAGGACTTCCGCGCGCGCCACGGGCACCTCGTCGAGGCGGATCGCCTGGGCGCCCTTCCGGAGGAGGAATCGCGCCGCCTGGCGGAGGAGATCCACGCGATCCGGAAGGCGGCGCGGGAACGGTTCGAGCCCCGCTGGCGCGCGCTCCTCCCGCAGGAACGCGCGCGGCGCCTCGTGGACCTCCATCTCCGGAACGACTTTGTCTGCGGCTACAGCACGCGGGGGGACATCCTGGGCGGGATCGGGATCCCGGAAGCGGACTTTGAAGCGCTCGACCCGACGCGGAACTGAAACCCGCTCCGCCCCGTTCCTGATATCCTGTCGCGATGGACCTGCAAACCTTCGACCGGATCGAGACCGATATCCTGGGGCGTCTCTGGCGCGGCGCGCGGCTGCGGGAACGCCTGCGCCGGATCGCCGGCTTCCCGCAGGGACGCTTCATCGGCAGCGCCGGCAACCGCGCCGCGCGCGACTGGATCCTGGACGAGTTCCGCGCCGCGGGCCTGGCGAACGTCCGGGCGGAAACGTTCCCGATCCTGGGATGGGAGCGCGGGCCGGCCTGGATCACCGCGGACGGCCAGCGCCTCGACGCGATCGGTCTTCCGGGAACGCCGCCGGCGCCCCCCGGAAAGGAGATCGAGGCCGAGGTCGTCGACCTGGGCCCCGGCGGGATCGAGGAGTTTTCCGCGGCGGGCCGAAAACTCGCCGGAAGGATCGCGTTCGCCTCATCCCTGCCGGTGACCGGACGGCGGGATCTCCACCGCAACGAGAAATTCTGCCGGGCGGCCGGGGCCGGAGCCGCGGGGTTCGTCTACGCGCGGCATCTCCCGGGAATGCTCGAGGAGACCGGGTCCGTGGGCTGGGACCGCCGCGGCGCGCGCGGGGCGATCCCGGCCGCGGCCGTCTCGTTCGAGACCGGCGAGCGCCTGCGCCGGCTTTTGCGCGCGTCGCCCGGAGCGAAGGTCCGGCTCTCGATCGAAAGCCGGTTCCCCGAGACCGAAGGGGCGTTCCCCATCGGCGAGGTCCCGGGGCGCGCGGGCGCCGAAAGGACGGTGGTGATCGGGGGGCATTTCGACGGGCATGACATCGGCGAGGGGGCCATCGACAACGGGACCGGGATCGCCTTCGTCCTGGAACTCGCGGACCTCTTCGCCCCGCACGCCGGCGTCTTTCCGGTCCACCTGCGCTTCATGGGGTTCGACGCCGAGGAGATGGGGCTCCTCGGCTCGAAGGCATACGTCGAGCGCCTGGAAAGATCGGGCGAGATCGACCGGATCGCGGCCGTCTTCAACCTCGACTGTCCGATCGGCGGGCTCCACGAGCGGATCGGCGTCAACGGCCATGAGGAGCTGCTCCCTGTCCTGCGTCCCGTCATGGAACGCGAACCGGAGCGCGTGGTCCTGGAAACGAAGGTCTCGACCGCCTCGGACCACTTCCCGTTCGTCGCGGCGGGCGTCCCCGGCGTCTACCAGTACGGCGCGGGAGACCCGCGGGAAGGACGCGGCGTCACCCACACGTCCGCGGACACCTTCGACAAGATCGATTTTGCCCGCGCGAAACCGGCCCTCACGGTCGCGGCAATGGTCCTCGCGCGGCTCGCGGCGGCCGATCCCGTCCCGGGACGCCGCTTCACGCCCGACGAGGTGAAGCGGACCCTCGCCGGCCCCGTGGAGGAGGCCCTGCGTGCCCAGAAGGAATGGCCGTTCAGCCCTTGACGCGCGCGATCGCCTCGTCCCAGGAAAGGGTCTCCTGGGACTTGGCGGCAAGATCCTTGAGGGCGACCTTTCCGGATGCCGCCTCGTCGGGACCGACGATGGCGGCGAACGGGATCGCGAGGGCGTCAGCGTACTTGAGCTGCTTCTCGAGTTTCGCCGGTTCCGGATAGAGGGCCGTCGGGACCCCCGCCTCCCGGAATTTTCCCGCCGCGGCGGCAGCCGCCGGGAGCCCCTCCGGACCGAACACCGTCACGAGGACCCGGGCCGCCGAGGCGGCGCGCTTCGGTGTCTTTCCGTAATGCGCGAGGACCAGCTCCACCACCATATCTCCCATCGCGAACCCGACGCCGGAGAGGGGGTCCCCGCCGACATCCGCGACCAGGTTGTCGTAACGTCCCCCCCCGAGGATGGCGCGGAACGCGCCGGTGGCATCCCTGGCCTCGAAGACGATCCCGGTGTAATAGTCGAGTCCCCGTATCACCGAGGGGTCGAAGCGGATCCAGTCGGCGAACCCGAGCCCGCGCGCGGCGGCGAAGAGGCCTGCGAGCGATTCGGAGCGGCGCCAGAGTTCCGTATCCGCCAGAAGCGCCTCGAGGGGATCCGCGGCATCCGCGAGCCCGATCTCGGCCGCGTGGGCGCGCCACTTCTCGGGCGGCATCTTGTCCTTCCGGTCGATGAGCCGGAAGACGTCCTTTTTCCTCTCCGGGGGAACGCCGATCCGCGCGATCTCCCCTTCCATCAGCCGCCGGTCGTTCACGAGGATCCGGACCTCGGAGGGAAGGAGCCCCGCCGCCGCGAAAAAGGAAGCGGCGATCTGGACCGCCTCCGCGTCGCAGGCGGGCGATGTCGACCCCACACAGTCGACGTTCCACTGGAAGAATTCGCGGCCGCGCCCCTTCTGCGGCCGCTCGTAGCGCCAGAACGGGCCGTACGAGAACCAGCGGATCGGCTTCGCGAGCTCCTGCGCGCGGGCCGCCACCATCCGGGCGAGGGTGGGCGTGAGCTCCGGCCGCAGCGCGAGAAGATCCCCTCCCTTGTCGGTCAGGGTGAACGCCTGCTCCTTCACCAGTTCCTCGCCGGATTTCGCCGCGTAGAGGCCGACCGTCTCGAGGATCGGCCCCTCGTATTCGGCGTACCCGAACCGCTGTGAAACCGACCGCACGGTCGCGTGGAGCCAGTTCCGGAACGCCATCTCCGGCGGGTAGAAGTCGCGGGTGCCGCGAACGGACGGGACGGCCTGTCGCTTCACGCGGCGATTATACGCGCCGGCTGTCGCCCGCGGACTTCCGGACGATCCCGGCGAAGACGTGCGCGGCGCGGGAGAGCTTCCGGTCATTCGGAGTCACGAGATGGAAGGGTCGCGTCAGGTCGATCCCGGACAGCCTGCGCACGACGAGTTTCCCGCACGCGCGCGTCCCCGAGACGGCGAGAGACGAGAGGAACGAGAGCCCCACCCCCTCTTCCACCGCCTGCCGGGCCGATTCGGTGCTCGTGACCTCGCAGACGACGTCGAAATCACGGGACAGGGAGATTCGGGCGCGGGCCAGCGCGCGCTCGAGGACCGCCCGGGTTCCGGACCCCTCGGCCCGGAGCACCAGCGGCGCCCCCTTGAGACGTTCAGGCGTCAACCGCCCCGTGCCGCGGGCCAGCGGATGCCCGCGGGGAACGGCAAGGACGATCTCGTCGCCGGGGATCGCCGCGGAATGCGCGTCCCGCGACGGGGGACGGTCCCCGACCACGCCGAGGTCCAGCTCCCCCTCGCGGACGCGCCGCACGATGTCCGCGGTGGGCCCCGCGAGGACCCGCAGGCGCACCTGGGGAAACTTCCGGTGGAACCGCGCCGCGAGCCGAGGCACGAGATACGCCGCCGGGATCGTGCTCGCCCCGATCGCGAGCTCTCCGGTGAGCCCCCCCTTCTCGCGGGCGACCGCCTCGGCCGCCTCCGCCTGGAGCGCCAGGATCCGCCGCGCGTAGCCGTAGAGCGCCTGGCCGCAGGCCGTGAGGCGCGCCGCTTGCCCCGCCCGGTCGAAGAGGCGTGTCCCGAGGACGCGCTCGAGGCGCGCGATGCGGTTACTGGCCACCGGCTGGGACCGGAAGACGCGCGCCGCGCCGCGCGTGAAGGAGGCGGTCTCGGCCACGGCCGCGAAGATCGCCAGGCTCTCGATGTCCATTTCCGCCCGGGCCGCCGACTTCGCCATATTTCCCCTCCCGATCCGAACCGGACCCCGTCATTCCGATTTCAAATGACCCCTGACCCGATCCCGAATGTATAGATAACCGTCCACGAAAGGGAGGGATCGATGAAAATGACCGCGTTTTTCCTGGCCGCCGCCGCCCTTGCCGGGACCGCCCTCGGCGACCCCGAATCCCCCTGGACGCTCACCACTGAACGGAAATTCTCCTTCAGCTACGAGGCGGGCGTGACCCCGCCTGCCGGCGCGAAGAAGGTCCGGCTCTGGTTCCCCGTCCCCCAGACGGACGCCTTCCAGACGATCGAGAGGCTCGAGATCAGGGGCTCCGTCCCCCACACGGTCGGGAAGGACCCCGTCTACGGAAACAGCTTCGCGTACCTGGAGGCAGCCGGCCCGATCACGGCGACCATGACCTTTGTCGCGACCCGGCGCGAGAATGCCGGCGGCCCGAAGGGCGCCCTCTCCAAGGATGAGGAAGCCGTCTTCCTGAAAGGGGACGCCCTCGCCCCCCTCGACAACCCCGACATGCTCGCGATGCGCGAGAAGGCGATCGGAAAGACCGCCGGCGCGACCGACGCGGCGCGCAAGGCGTACGACCACGTCCTCGCCCACATGGCCTACGACAAGTCGGGGACCGGCTGGGGACGCGGGGATCTCGTCCATGCCTGCGGCGTCGGAAAGGGAAATTGCACCGATTACCACGCCCTCTTCATCGGGATGCTCCGGGCCTCGAGGATCCCGGCCCGTTTCGAGATCGGCTTCTCGCTCCCGGTCGAGAGGGGCGAGGGGGAGGTCAAGGGGTACCACTGCTGGGCGCTCTTTCACGACCCGGCCCGGGGATGGGTCCCGGTCGACGCCTCCGAAGCGGACAAGGACCTGTCGCTCGCCGAGTTCTACTTCGGGCGCCACAGCACGAACCGCGTGAAATTCACGACGGGGCGCGACCTCGCGCTCGTGCCCCGGCAGGACGGGCCGCCCCTCAATTACCTCGTCCACCCCTATGCCGAGGCGGACGGGAAGCCCGTCGAGGCGACGAAAAAATTCGGCTTCAAGGACCTGGCGAAGAACTGACGCGGTCGCCGGGGGGCGCTGATAGCCAGCATTGACGACGGCGCCGTTGCTCGGCTTCAGCGCCCCTATCGGCGGTTCGCGTTTGTCGGGGGACGCTCCTCGTCGGCATCCGTGCCGCCTCGTCGCTCCGATAGAGCCGGGCCTTTCACGTCCTGACCGGCCCGGCTCCATCAGGCCCCCGAAAACGCTCCCGCCGCGGGGCGCATGCCGTCGCGTTCATCCTGTTCACGAAGCCGGACGCACGTGGATGCGCGCGGCCCCGGACGGGAGCGGTCGTCCGGGGCGTGTGGAGCAGGGCCGGAGCAAGGATGCGAAGACCCGTAGACGTCCCCGCGCTCCGCGGGCGGCGGCGCAACTCGAGCGAGGAGCGGCACGGACGCCGCGACGAGCGTCCCCGGCGACCCGCTCCCGGCGGTAGGGGCCGCATAAGCGGAACAACGGCACCAAATACGGAAAGTACTCCCGTCTCCGGGCCACCCCGCACAAAACCGCTATGTACCGAGAAGCCCCGCGACGTAGGCGTCGCGGTCGAAGGGGGCCAGGTCGTCCGCCCCCTCGCCGGTCCCGACAAAGAGGACGGGAAGGCCCAGCTCCTGCCGGATCGCCACCGCGATCCCGCCCTTCGCGGTCCCGTCCATCTTGGCCAGGATCACGCCGGTGAGTTGGGCCGCCTTCTTGAACTCGCGCGCCTGCGCGAGGGCATTCTGCCCGGCGTTCGCGTCGAGGACGAGGAGCGTCTCGTGGGGCGCTCCCGGGACCGCCTTCCCGGCAACGCGCGCGATCTTTCCCAGCTCTTGCATCAGGTGGGCGTGGGAATGGAGGCGTCCCGCGGTGTCCACGAGAAGCACGTCGAGGTTCCGGGACGCGGCCGCGGCGCCCGCGTCGAACACCACCGCCGCGGGATCCCCGCCGCCCGTGTGCGCGAGGCACGGCACGCCGAGGCGGTCGCACCAGGCGGCAAGCTGCTCGACGGCCGCCGCCCGGAAGGTGTCGGCCGCGGCGACGATCACCTTCTTCCCCGAATCGTGGAAGCGCTTGGCGAGCTTGGCGACGGTCGTCGTCTTTCCCGTCCCGTTCACCCCCACGACGAGCACCACCGTGGGACCGCCCGCGGCCCAGGCGATGTCCCGCCCCTCGGGAAGGCGCGAGCGAAGTTCCGCCGAGAGGATCGCCCGGACGTCCGGAGTCCCCCCGGCGCGCCGGGCCCCTTCGCGGCAGGCGGCCGCGATCTCGCCGGCCGGGACGACCCCGCAGTCGGCGGCGATGAGCGTCTCCTCGATCGATTCGACGGCCGCGTCGTCGAGGGGGCGCGCGCCGGTCAGGAGGTCCGCCACGCGCGCGAAGACCCCCGCGCGGCTCCGGGCAAGCCCCGCCGCGAGCTTCTCCCGGCCCCAGTTCCAGAGCCCCACGAGCGCTACTCCTCTTCGTCGGAGACGGGCGCCCGGGCGATCGCGTCCAGGACCCCGTTCACGAAGGCGTGCGATTTCGCGCCGCCGAAGCGTTTCGCGAGGCGGACCGCCTCGTTCACGGCGACGGCACGGGGGACCTCGGGACGCGCGAGGATCTCGCAGGCGCCGATCCGCAGGATGTTCCGCTCCACCGCGGCGATGCGGGAGACCTTCCAGTTGGCCGATGCCCGCCGGATCTTCCGGTCGATCTCGAGGCGGCGGCTCAAGACATCGCGCACCAGGGACTCGGCATAGTCGCTCTCGACGATCTTGCGGGTCCAGCGGTCGATCTCGGCAAGGACCTCCTTCTTCCCGCGCGCCTCGCACTGGTAAAGGATCGTGAGCGCCGCCTCGCGCGCGGCGCGGCGACCGGGACGCTTCCGGCCGGAGGCCGGCGTCTTCCCCTTCGCGCTCATCGGCGAGAGGCTCCGCGCGCGATCTCCCCGAACGTCTCCGCCAGGGACAGGGCCGCCGCCGCCGCGTCCGCCCCGCGGTTCCCGTGCGTGCCGCCCGCGCGCGCCAGGGCCTGTCCGGCGCTCCGGGCCGAGACGACCCCCAGCCCCACCGGGACGCCGGTCTCCCGCGCAAGGCCCAGAAGATGGTCCACGACGGCCAGGCCCAGATGCGCGTGATGGTCGGTCTCCCCCTGGAGGATGCACCCGAGGGCGATGATCGCCGCGGGCGCCGGCTTTTGCCGCGCCAGGCGCTGGGCCGCCTGGGGGACCTCGAAGGCCCCCGCGACCCAGTGGACCGAGACGGAGGCGCGACCGACCCCCCGTTCCGCCAGGGCCTCCAGGGCTCCCGCGACGAGACGGCGCGTGACCGCCTCGTTGAAGCGGCCCGCCACGATCGCCACGCGCCCGGATCCCGTTTTCTTCGCCGCCACGAGGAGCGGGATGGTAGCACAGTCGGGAGGGCGGCGTGGCCGAAACCCCCCTCGACGGCTACACTGCGGGAATGCCGGCCGAGCCCCCTCCCGTCACCGGCGCGCGCGACGCCGGAGGGCTCTTCTGGATCCGCCTCGACGACCCGGCGCGCCCCGTCAACGTCCTCTCGGCCGGGGCGATGGAGGCCCTGGACGCGGTGCTCGCTACGGCCGCGGCGGACGCCTCGATCCGGGGCGTCGTCGTGACGAGCGGAAAACCCGGCGTCTTCCTCGCCGGGGCGGACATCCGGCTCTTCGAGACGCTCCGCACCGAATCCGAGGGGGCGGAGCTCGCCCGGCGCGGGCAGGGAATCTTCCGGCGGCTCGCCGACATGAAGGTGCCGACGGTCGCCCTCGTTTCGGGAGCGTGCCTGGGCGGGGGGCTGGAACTCGCCCTCTGCTGCGACTGGCGCGTCGCCGCCGACACGCCGAAGACGCGACTCGGGCTTCCGGAGGTCCAGCTCGGGGTCATCCCGGGGCTCGGCGGAACCCAGAGGCTTCCGCGCCGAGTGGGTCTCCCGGCGGCCCTGGACCTCATTCTCACCGGGCGGACCCTGACGGCGCGCAAGGCCGAGAAGACAGGCCTGGTGGACGAGGCGTGCCCGCCGGAAATCCTCGCGGGCCGTGCCGGCGCCTGGATCGGGAAGGGAAAGCGCCCCCCCGGCGCCGCGCGCGGCGGACTCGTGACATTCACCCCGCTCTTCCGGATCCCGGTCGCGATCGCCCGGAAGCAGGCGCGGAAGAAGACCGGGGGCCACTACCCCGCGCCGGACGCGGCGCTCGACGCGGTCGCGGCCGGGCTCGCGGGCGGGATCGACTCGGGACTTGCGCGCGAGGCGGAGCTTTTCGGGCGCCTCGCCGTCACCGGCGTCTCGCGGAACCTGGTCCGGATCTTCTTCCTCAAGGAACGGTTCTCGAAGGCGCCCGACGGCGCGCGCGCGGAAAAGTCGTTCCGGAAGACCGGGATCGTCGGGGCCGGCGTCATGGGGGGCGGGATCGCACACCTGGCGGCCTCGCGCGGGATGCGCGTGCGCCTGAAGGACATCGCGCCGGAGCCCCTGGCCAAGGCCCTGTCCGTCGTCCGCGACATCGACAAACGGCTCTGGAAAGGGTCCCCCGAGGATCGCCTGCGCGCCCGCCAGACGCGCGACCGGATCCTGCCGACCCTCGACGACACGGGGCTCGCGGACGCCGATGTCGTGATCGAGGCGGTCGTCGAGAACCTGTCCCTGAAACAGCGCGTCTTCGCCGATCTCGAGCAGCGCGCGGGAGAACAGACGATCCTCGCCACCAACACCTCGTCGCTCCCGATCACCCGGATCACGGAGAAGATGAAGGATCCCTCCCGCGCCGTCGGGATCCACTTCTTCAATCCCGTCCACAAGATGCCGCTCGTCGAGGTGATCCCGGGCGAGAAGACGTCCCCCCGGACCGTGAAAGACGCCGTTTCCTACGTCCTGGCGCTCGGGAAGGTCCCCGTGGTCGTGGCGGATCGGCCGGGTTTTCTCGTGAACCGCATCCTCCTGCCGTACGTCATCGAGGCGGTCCGCTGCTGGGCGGACGGCGCCGAGACCGAGCAGGTGGACGCGGCGCTCCGGAGATTCGGGATGCCGATGGGGCCCCTCGAGCTCGCGGACACCGTCGGGATCGACGTCGGGATCAAGGTGGCGCATATCCTCGAGGAGGCGTTCGGTGCGCGGATGAAGGTCCCTGCCGTGATGGACGAGATGGAGAAGCGGAAATGGCTGGGCGCGAAGACCGGCACCGGTTTCTACGTCTACAAGGAATCCCGCAAGGGGGAGGCGAACGCCTCCCTTCCGGCCCTCCGGAGCGGCCCCTTGCGGATCCCGGAGGACAATGAAATCGCCGACCGGTGCGTCCTCACGATGGTGAACGAGGCGGCGCGGTGCCTGGACGAGAAGATCGTCGGGTCCGCCGACGAGCTGGACCTCGCCATGGTGTTCGGCACGGGGTTCGCGCCGTTCACAGGCGGGCTCTGGAGCTATGCCCGCGCACGCGGACTTGCTGACTGCAAGAAACGTCTCGCGGACCTCGCCGCGCGCTACGGCGCGCACCTGGCCCCGGCGGACGTGCTCCGCTGATGTCATTGGGCGCTCCCCGGATCCGGGGATTCGCGCTGATCCTGGCGATCGGGGCGCTGACGCTTCTCGTCCTCCTCGGTCTCTCCCTGCAGCAGCTGGTGCGCCTGGTGTCCGTCGCGGCCGAGGGCGGGCGCTCCGGAACCCCCGCCGCGCTCGCCGCCGAAAGCGGGATGGAATACGCCGCCGCGCGTCTCGCGCGGGAGGGGTATCCCTTCTCCCTCCAGACCGCCGGAAACCGCGGCGACGACTGGAGCTTCCGCGAGACACCGGGGGTCGCCGGCCTGCCCGCCCCGGAGGAGTCGGAAAACCCTTCCTACAGCCACGGCGAACACTGGACGGACGACGGGGACGGCCGTTTCTCGGGAGCGCCCGCCGACCTCCCCGGGATCGATCTCGACGGAAACGGTCGCTTCTCCGCCTGGACGTCGAGGCTCCGCGGAAAGTCCGTGGCCGCGGAGCGGTTCGCTCTCCGGATCGGCTCGACCGCGAGCCGCCTCTCCGTCAACGCCGGTTTCCTCGACACGCTCGACCGGAACGGGAACGGTATTCCCGACTGCCGCGATCTCCGGCCGGTCTTCTTCCCGGTCCACACGGGGCTCGCGCATGCCCTCAACAACCTGGGCGCCATCGTCTGGCCGGACGGGCATCCCCGGTCTGGACGATCGCGTCCTCGAACCCCGCCGAGCCGATCGATTACTCCCTCCTCGGGGACCACCTCGTCTCGGCGCGCCCGCCCGGCGGGTACCGGGACCCGGCGCATCTCGCCGCGGCGCTTGCGCCCTTCGGCTACACGCCGGCCGACCTGGCGGCGGTCGGTCCGTATCTCGATTTTTCGGACCCGGTCCCGGAATCCCCCCAGTCCGGCCCGCCGTGGATGTACGAGACCCCCTGTCCCGAGACGCATGTCGCCATGCCGTCGGTGGAGTTCGCCACCACGAGCGGCGTCGTCCTTGAGGCGATCTGGCGGTACCTGGGGACGTACCCTCCGGTCCTCGCCATCTACAGGCTCGGCCATCCGCACTGGAACAACCTCCATTCGTTCACGAGCGACGGTTATTTCTTTCCGGAACCTTCCCTGTACGAGCCGGACCCGCGGTCAGGCCCCCTCCCGGACGGGGAGCTTCCCTACTACGCAAGCCGCTACCTCATCTTCCCGGATGAGGCGGCGCGCCTGGCGGCACAGGCGCTTGCCTACAGGCAGTCCTTTTCGGAACCGTCCTGGAACGGCATGTACGCATGGCTCCTGTCCGCCGCGGCGTCCGCCGATCCGGTCTATCCCGCGATGGCCCCCGGGGACGGAAAGATCTTCCGGAGCGGCCTTTCATCCCTTCATCCCGTGGCGCACGCGCGCCAGACGCAAATGAAGGCGGACATGGCGTTCTCCGCCGTCTTCCCCGATCCGCATCCGACGCCGTTCGTCGGCTCCCGCACCTGGTCCGGATGGGGGATCGACCGCGAGACGGGACTCGCGGCGCCGACACTCCTTCCGTCCGGCGGTCAGGCCCTGTGGGCGCAGCTGCAGCAGGTCCGTCTTCCGGATCCCGGATCGACCTGGGTGTACGCCCCGGGGAATGCCTATTCCTTTCCGGACGAGCCGTTCGCGCACCCTCCGGGACGCCCGGTCGCCCCCTGTCCCCTCTCGCTGAAACCGCCGTCGCGCTACACGGTCGACTCCGACGGGATCTCGGGACCGGCGATCGCCCGGAACGAAGCGGTCTTTTCCGCCGGGACGGCCCTCCGGTTCGGAAGCGCCGAGGATCTCGAGAACCTCTCCGGCTCGCCGGATCTGGCCGCGCGCGGGATCCAGGCCCTGAACGACGCCGTCTGGCCCGCCCCGTGGGGCACCGACACACGCCGCCGGGGGTTTTCCGTCGACACGCTTGCCGGAACCCCCTTTCCGATGGACCGGGTCTACCGGCATACGGCGACCGTCCCGCAGTGGGACCCGCTCTCCTTCCGGACGGATATCCCCGATCCGCCCCAGCCAGATCCCGCGACCTACCATTCTCGCGTCTTCGGCGCGGTCACCCTGGCCGCGCGCGAGGGAGGACCGCAGGGGGCCGGCCTCTACTGGCCGTTCGGCGAGCGGGACGGCGACACCCCGGACGTCTTCCTGCCGGAAGACGGCTCCGGAAACCCCCTTCCGGTCCCGATGGATCCCCCCCTGTACCCCGCGGAATGGCCGATCCTCTTCTGGGACCCGGCCTACGTCGTGGCGCGGCAGACCACGCCGTTCCATGCCACCGGCAGCATCACGCTCCGCGCGTTCGATCCCGCCAATCCGTTCCCGGAAGGGTGCCCGGGCGCCGGAACGGGTCAGCCGGTCCAGGAGATGACCGTCTCCGGCTGGATCTCCACCGGCGACGACGCCAACAACCCTCCTCCCGGTTTCTTCCTGTCGACCGACGGGACGTTCCTGATCTCCCTCGCCGCGGACCGGACCGTCACGGGATCGGGGCTCCCCGGGCTCGGCCTCGTCTTCGACACGCCGATCGCCGGGACGCAGTGGGAGATCCCCGACACGCTCCTCTCCGGCGGATTCCACTTCTTCGCCGTCACGATCCGCCGGATCTCGGCCTTGCGGACGGACTGCCTCGTCTACATCGACGATCAGCCGCCCCACCCGCTCACGATCGACGGCGAGATCACGGGCGGCCTCGACGAGGCGATCGAGATCTCCCAGGTGGACGACTTGCGCCTGTACGACCAGGCCCTCTCCGGCGGCCAGATCCGGGCGCTCTACGCCATCGGACGGTTCGTCCGGAAGGGACGCTATGTCTCGCCGCTCTACGCCCTCGACTTCCCCTCCGCGCCGACCCTGGCCCAATGGACCGGCATGGTCCCGCCCGGGTATCTCGACGCCGGGGGCGTGCCGGTCGATCCGGTCAAGGTCACCGTCACCGGCTACGCGAACCCGGACGGGACGGGGGGCTCCGCCTCGGCGGTCCTCGGCGCAAGCGGCGCCGTGAACGACCTCGCCGCGCTGGGGCTCGCCGGGAAGTTCCGTTCCTTCCGCTATATGGTCGATTTCGACGCGACGGCGGTGGCGGGACCGCTCCTCGACACCCCCGTCTTCGAGTCGATCTGGCTCACGCTCTCACCGGCCCCCGACGGGACGCGCGGGCGCTGGTCCGGATGGTCGCCGGCGCGCTAGAGTGTCGGCGTGACGCCTGCTGAAGACGGGCCGCTCGTCGAACGGGCCAAGTCGGGGGATCTCGACGCCTTCGACCTCCTCGTGCGCCGCCACCAGGACCGGCTCGTGAACGCCCTCTGGCGCATGACCGGGAACGAGCACGACGCGCGGGACCTGGCGCAGGACGCGTTCCTCTCCGCTTGGCGGGCGCTCCCGCGCTTCACGGGGGAGAGCCGCTTTTCCACCTGGCTCTACGCCATCGCCGCCAACGCCGCCCGGAGCCGTGGCCGGCACCTGGCGGTCGTGCGCCGGGTGACCCCCGTCTCGATCGACGCGGGGGGCCCTGACGGAAACCCCCGCGAGTTCGCGGCCGCGGGAGGGGCCCCCGACGCGCCCGCCGAGAGGCGGGAAGCGATCGAACGGGCGCAGGCCGCGCTCGACACGCTGGAACCGGAATTGCGCGAGGCGATCGTGCTGCGGGAGATCGAGGGACTGGATTACGCGGCGATCGCGCGGATCCAGGAGGTCCCCCTCGGGACCGTGAAGACCCGGATCCATCGGGCGCGGCTGGATCTGCGCGAGAAAATGAGACCTTACCTGGAACCCGGAGGCGCCCCGGGCGTCTAACAGGACGGGAGAAACCATGGATTGCCCGATTGCGCGTGAAAATCTTTCGGCCCTGATCGACGGGGAGCTCTCCCTGGCGGACAGACAGGCCGTCGAACGGCATCTCGCCGGATGCGCGGGATGCCGCGCCGAACGGGACTCCCTCGTCGCCGTCTCGGAGGCGGTCCGGGCCCTTCCCCTGAAGGCCGCCCCGCCGGCCTTGGCGCGCGACATCCGGGACCGTCTCGCGCGGGAAAGCCTGATCGGCCTCCCGGCCGGCGCCCCGGCACGGAAGAAGACGCTTCCCTTTCCGGTCTGGCTCCGGGGAGCGGGGCTCGCGGCCGCGGCGGTCCTCCTTGTCGTCCTCGTGGGGGATTTTGGCGGCGGCGCGCGGCGCGACCTCCCGGACGACGAGGCGCCTCCGGCCGCCCCGCTGACCAAGAAACCGGCAGGCACGGGCCAGACAGACCGGAAGGACAAATCGCTCGGATCCGCGGACACGGCAGACATGAAGGAGATCGAGCTCCCGGAACAGGGGAGCGCCCAGGATCTCGCGCTCCCGGAAAAACTTCCCCGGGGCGCGGCGGAGCCGGAACGTGAAGCAGGCGGCGGCGCGCCGGGGGCCGGAGCGCTCGAAAGCGACAAGGAAAGGCTCGCGTACCGCAGTCCAGACGCTTCCGGGGACGCCCGGGCACCCGGAAGGAAATCCGCGGCTGCACCCGGCGCCGTGACGAAAGCCCTGGAACAGGACGGGCGGAAAGAGGCGCCGGTCGATGCGCTCGGGGAATCTCCGGATCCCGACACGCGGCACCTCATGGAAGAGGCCAGGAAGGTCCCCCCCCCTGTGGCGGAAACCCGTGCCGCGCGCGCCGGAGCCTGGCAGGCCATGGAGAGCGGAAGTCCCGGCGCGCCGGAGACGGCCGAGATCCGGCTGGTCCTGGGCGCGGACGGGCGCCGGGCAGAGGCGATCACGCGTCTCCAGGCCGCCGGAACGCTCGCGAAACGGAAGATCTCCCTGAAAAAGGCGGAAGAGGCGGCCGGCCAGCTCAAGAAAGCGGATAAAAGCGGGAGCCTGGACCAGGCACAAGCCGAGGGAAAGGGAGAGGGTGCGGGTGAAGGAGAGGCCGTCGGGAGCGCCTGCATCATCGAGGGGGAATTCACCGAAGAGGAGATCAAGGCGCTTCTGGCGGACCTCGCGCGCCTGGGCGCCGTCCCCCGCGGAGACGATCTGCGGCTCGGGACCGAAACGACCCTCCGGGAAAGGGGCAAGGACGCCGGAGGCGCGGCAGGTCCCCATTCCCCGTCTCCGGCACGCCGGCGCTACCGGCTGGTCCTCGAGCCCCCCCCGGCCGGCGACAGGCGTTAAGAGCCTCTCTAGGGGTCCCTGTTCAAACCCCGGACAAGCTCGCTCGCTTGCCCTTTCGGCGGCTGCCTTTTCGCGAGGCATCGCGGCCCCTTGCGGCGGGCATGTCCTCAAAGGGACTCTCACCGCGTAAAAAAACCGCCTGCACGCGGTTCGTTCGAGTTCGGCGACGGACGAGGTGAAGCCAAAGCGCATACCCCCCCAAGGACGCCAGACCGCACCTCGTCCTGCCGAACACGCCCTTTTCGGACACGCCCGCCCGGGGCCGTGCCCGTTTGCGAAAATGCTTCCGCCTCCGGGCCGCTCGCTTCGCGAACCCTGCCGCTCGGACCGAACGAACGCGACAGCGCACGCCCCGCAGCGGGAGCCTGGCCGCGGGGCTGAACCGGCAAGGCGAGGTGCGGACCAGGTTCCCGGGGAGGGCCGGCGCAGGCTCCACCTCGCCGCCGCCGGTTCGCAGTGAGGCGCGCGTTCGGCAAGTCTTGCCGCGCGCCGAGCGTCCAGCGGAGCAGGCGAACCGCTGGAAGGGGCGTAAAGCGGAGCCTATCACTGTCTGCGCCGAACGGGCCCATCGAGAGGCTCCCGGTGGGCGCCTCCTAACCTCCGAGGGCCGCGCGGACCCAGGCAAACTCGCGGGCGATTCCGTCGGCGAGTGTTCGCGCGTCCGCCGGCGGCTCCGGCAGGACCCCCCAGGTGTAGGTCTCGATCTCCAGAAGCGGCATCCTTTCACCCTTCCGGGCGCGCGCCGCGAGATCCCGCAGGAATCGGGCCGTCCCGGGCGCCGTCGTGGCGAGGTTTTCGCCCACCCCGTTCCCGGTCCAGAAAAGCGGCACATGGAAATGCGTCCGGGCCCGCTCGACCGTAAGGCCGGACGACAGGAAAGGCCCCAGGTCCTCGAAGGCGCGCCGCGCGCCGCCCGGCATGAGCGCCGTCACCTGGTGGAGGTAGACCGGCTCGTCGAAGCGCGCGAGCTCACCGACCGCCCCCCCGGGCGCCTCGAGCGCCGCGGAGACCTGGATCTTTCCGATCTCGATCCCCGCGGCGCGGAGCGCCCCGTACGCGGCGGCCGGCTCGTCGAACCCCACCTGCACGTGGCAGGTATCGAGGCACACGCCGACGTGGCGCCGGACGGCCGCCTCGTTCCCGGCTCGCCAGAGGAAGTCCCGGAAGAAGGAGACCGCCTCGGCCGCCGACTCCACGAGGCCCCACGGCTCCGGCTCGAGGCAGAGGAGGACGCGCCGTCCCGTCCCGGCCTCGATCCGCGCGAGCCCTTCCGCGCACCGGGCGATGTTCGCCGCGCACGCCGAGCGATCCGGATCCGCGTCGCCCCACGGCTTGAAGGAACCCGGGAGCGTGCTCACGGTGACGGGATCCTCCCGCGAGAGGCGCACCGCGAAACCGGCGACGGCCAGCGTGTAGTCGAGGCGCTCCGTGCTCTTCCAGTCGGGCCGGTACACCCCGCGCTTCACCGCGCGCGCGTGGAAATCGCCGAACGGGAAGGCGTTGACGGTCGCGATTTCCATTCGCTCCCGCGTCAGCGTCTCCGCGAGGCGCGCGAATGCCATCGGCGCAGCAAGGTCGCGGACCGCCTGCCCCGAAAGCCAGATCCCGACGGGAAAGGAAGGCCCCGGCCCGGCGGCCACGCGGTCCCGGACCATCGCTACCGGCCCCGACAGGGCCGCGAGAACGCCCGCCAGATCCGGCGACGGATGGACGTTCGCACAGTATGTGAGAAGCAAGGGTTCGCGAAGCGTCCTGCGCGAAGCGTCCTGCGAGTCGCTCTGCGCTTCGCGCTTCGCGCTTCGCGGTTTCCCGTTCCTCATTCTCCTTCCCTCCATCCGGGCCAGAGCCCCTGTCTGAAGCGTTCCAGGATCCCCGAAATCCGCCCGGCGGCCTCCGGCTCCTGGACGGCGACGAGGATCCCGGTCGTCTCGTGTACCGAGAGGAGCCGTCCCATTCCCCGGGTCGGGGCGGGAGAGAGCTCCGCGCGCACCGCCGCGACGATCCCGTCCGGGCCCTTCCGGGCGAGCCACTCCTCCGGGAGCCTCCAGGCGCCGACGACGCACCGGTCCCAGGGGTGCATCCGGTCCCCCTCCGCCGGGTCGACGGGAGAGGACGACAGCCAGACGCCGCGCCCCGGCTCGATCCGCCGGTGCGCCCAGGGGGTCGATTCCGCGAGGCGGTCGAGCGCCCAGGCGAGCGACTTTCCCGCGCAGGCGAGGGTGACCGGCTCCGGGCGGAGGAGAAGCGCCGACCGGGCGTCCCAGCCGACCGGGACGCCGGTCGTCCGCGCGAGGGCGCGGAAGAGTGACTCGGCGTCGTCGGCCGCGAGGTCCCCGGGAAAGGTGACGGAGAGATCCGGTGCGGTCCGCGCCGCCGCGCGCGCCAGGGAGGCCTCTCCCCCGGCGTCGAACGCCCTCGCGTCCGCCGAGCGCGCCCGCTCGAAGGCGTCGAGGATCGCCGCCAGGCGCGCGTGCCCCCGCTCGGGAAGGTCCGCCAGGAGCCCCTCGCGGGTGCGCGTGAGGCGCGGCTCCGGTCCGAGAGCATCCACCGCCTCCCGCGCGATCGCGAGGAACGCCTCTGCCGGCACGTCCGCCCCCGCGGAGGGGAGTTCCGGCTCGTCCCCGCCGGCTTCCGGCCCGGCGGTCGCGCCCCCCCGGCGGCCGGGATCGTAGACCGTCCGGACCGAGAGGTCGCCCGCCTCGACGCGCGCGCCGCCCGGCGGCGCCGTCACGGCCCGGAGAGCGTGCGCGGCGGTCCGCCGCCCGGCGAGGGCCGCCCGGGGGAGATCCCGGGCGATCCAGACGGTCTCCCCTTCCCGCGTCCACCGGGCGTCCGCCTGCCGGGAGATCCAGTCGAGGATCCCGCCGACCGTCATCGCGGTGGCACAGAGGGAGACCGGCTCGCGCCCCGTGAGATCCGGAGACGTCTCGACCGTGAAACGCGCGGCACCGGAGCGCGACAGGATCCGGACCGCTTCAATGAGCTCCACACCGCGGAAGTCGACCGCGAGGACCCGTTCCGCCGGGTCCTTCGCGGGGCGTGCCGCGCGGGGGACGGACGGACGGACGGAGGGAGGCGCGGGAAGGCCGCGCGCCGGTCCGGTCCGCGCGCAACCGCAGAACCCCGCCGCAAGAAGAAGGAACGTCGTGGAATGTCGCACGGGCCAGGGAGGACCGGAAACGGCTACTCGGCGGCGGACGCGCGGATCGACGCCCACCAGCCGGCAAGCGCCCCGACGGCCTCGACGGGACGCTCGAGCCCGGGGTGCGGCGCCTGGGGGGAAAGCCCCGCGACGAGCGGCACCGGCGGGCGGGATTCCGGCGGAAGCCCGCGCAGGTCCGAGACGCGCCACGCCGCGCGTGCGAATGCCCGGGCGAACTGCCGCCGCGCGAACGCCGCGAGGGGGTCCTTTTCCGGAGCGGACGGGCCGGGGAGGTCGCGACCGGTCGCGATCTCCCGGAACACCTCGAGGAGCGACGCCAGCTTCTCGGGGTCGCGCGACGCCGCGAGGCGCGTCAGCCGGTCGGCGGCGTTCGCCCGGATCCAGTGCCGGGGATCCGCCAGAAGCCTCACGAGGACCCGCGCCGCGGCGTCGGACTCCAGGTCCGCGAGATCCCGTCCGGCCTCCAGCTCGCGGAATCCGGCCAGGACCCAGCTCGTCCGGTCCCGGGCGCGGTCGGCGTCCCGCCACTCGCGCCAGGCGGCGGCCCGCGCCGCGGCGTCCGCGCTCCCCGTCCGGAAGGAGCGGTTCGCGAGGATCTCGAGGGCCGTCTCGCACGTGTCCGCAAGCTCACCGGGGCCCGTTCCGACGCCATCGATCAGCGCCTCCGCGCCGGCGGGAACGCCCAGCTCGCCGAGGGCCCGCGCCGCCTCCTGGCGGACCGCCAGGTTCTCGTCGGCCGGCCACGGGACTTCCCGCACGCGCTCGACCAGGGGGAACGACTCGTCCGCGGTGTCGACGTCGGGAAACGAGACCTTCACGGTCCGCTCGCGCGGGCGCGCCGCGGCGAGCGCCGCGGCCAGGGCCGGCGCCGCGGCCGGATCGGCGAGGTCCCGCAGCCCCCTCGCGGCGGCGAGCCGGATCCGGTCGTCCGCGTCGGCGAGCGCCTCGGTGAGGACCGCGAGCGCCTGGGGATGGGCCGACCGTCCCAGACGCAGGAGGGCCCCGGCCCGGACCTCGGGCCGGACGGCGACAGGCTCCCCCGTCGCGGGGTCCGGGACCTCGCGGCCGGTGGCGAGCCGGACGAGCGCCGCGTCGGCCGTCAGCGCCTCCGCGGAGGCCTCCGGCGCGTCGTCGGCCAAGGAGCCGGCCGCCAGAACGCACAGGATCACGGGCTTAAGCAGGCATTTCATCGGGATGAAGCTATCCCCCGCCGGCGGGGGCGGTCAAGGGTCAGGCGGTCCTGAAGTCGACCTCGACCACGCGGTCGCGGACACGCGCCGCATGGGAGGCGACCGGACGGGGCAGGCGGATCTCCCGGACGAATCCGTACGGGAAGCTCCCGGCCCGTCCCACGAGATCGGTGATCCGGGGATCCTCGGCCCAGGCGCGCACGACCACGCGGTCGGGGGCGGGAAGGGTCACCTCGCACCGCCAGTCGGGCATCGCGGCGCCGGCCGTCCCCTGCGCGCCGCTCCGGGGCGCGGTCGGGACGACGCGCGGGAGCTCCAGGCGGAGGAAAAACCCCTGCGGGGCCTCCTCGAGCCAGAAGACGCGGCCGTAGCGCCGCTCCCGCTCGAGGTCGTCGTCGATATCCAGCTGGTCCTTCCGGGCCGAAAGCGACGCGACGAAACGCGAGAGCCGTTCCTTCTTCACGGCGCGGATGCGCGCGCGCTCCTCTTCCTTGCGCTTCTTCTCTTCCTGCTCCTTCTTGCGCTTCGCGGCGATCTCCTCGGCCGAGGGCCCCTTCGCCCCCGCCACGCCTCCCGCGGACGCCCCGCCCCCTGCCGCCGCGGCCTCGAGGGCGGCCTTCCGCTCCATGGCGCCGGGCAGGGGGTCCTTCTTCGCCTTGATCGACGGCGTCTTCTTCGACTCTTCGAGGTTGATCGCGATCCACTTCTTCTCGGTCTCGGGGACCGCCGACTCCTCGTAGATCGCCCCCACCGGACATTGCGGCACGCAGGCGTCGCAGTCGATGCAGGTCAGCGGGTCGATATAGACGACGGTGGCCCCCTCATGGAAGCACTCCACGGGGCAGACCGTCACGCAGTCGGTGAACTTGCACCCGTCGCAGGCGGACGTGACGACGCGCGGCACGACGCCAGTATAGCGTTCGCGCAAAAAACCGGAAATTCAGAATTGCCCAAGGTGCGGCCGCCGGGAGCCTCTCGGCGAGCGGGGATTCGAGGGACGCTCACCGCGTGATGCCCCCTCCTCGACGCGGTTCGCTCCGCTCCGGCCGCGCCTTCGGTGGAGCCGGCGATCGTCTGTTCCTGTCAGCGCAAGACCGCACCTCGGCCGGCCGGAGAGGCCCCTCTCACCCGCCCGCCTACGGCTCCTGTCGCCGGCCGCCCCGCGAAACGAGCGGCTCGATGAGGACAAGGCGAGCGCACGGTCCCCGACAGGCTCTAGTTGTCTCCGCCGCCCGTAAAGAGGACCCGCCGGACGCCCCAGGCCATGGGACACTCGGGCGGGAGGTTGTTCACGTTGTTGAAGTCGGTGTCGTAGTTCCAGTTCCGGTTCGGGGCGGTGTAGTAGTTCCCGCCGTAGACCCACCCGCCGGTGGCGTACTGGCTCTCCCCCAGGCAGACGAACGACCCCCGGAAGAAGGCGGTCCTCCCGCTCCAGTTCTCGTGGAACCGGGGGAGGTTTTCGAGACCCCCGCTGTACTGCCCGCCGCCGTCGGGGGTCTCGACATTCCCGGAGATCATCGCGAAGTAGTAGTTCGTGTTCGAGGCAGCAGGGAGCGACCCGCCCGCGACCTTCGAATTGTTCCAGGAGTTCGAGAGGAGATTCACGGCATCCGCGATCACCGCAGCGGGCTTCTTGTTCGATGTGTTCGCGACGCCGTTTCCCGCGTCGCCGTCGTTGAAGTCGCCGTTGATGTAGATCGGGCCGTCCGTCACCGTCGTGAGCCCCACGGCGTTCCCTCCCGATCCCTGGATCAGGAGGTCGGCGTTCGACAACTGGAATCCGTCCGGGTTCCCGACCGCGGTCGCCGAATTGTGCATGTAGAGGACGCCGTTGAAGTTCTCGGGATGCGCCCCGGAGCCGAAGTAGGAATTGATCGCGGTGTTGAGGCGGGAGACGTCGACATTGTAGACCTGGTTCGTCTGGTTCTCACGGCGGTCGTATACCGTGGAAGAACTCACGATCGTGCCCCCCGCGGCGGCGTTGAAGGCCGCTGTCACGTCCACGCCGTCGACGTAGATGACGTTATCGTAGATTTGGACGCCCCCCTCGGCCGCCTTCGTGTCGTAGTGTCCCCCGGGCGCGATCGACCCCACCGAGGGGACAGCCAGAGTCGTCACGCCGTGGACGTCCGACTGCACCACGCCGTCCCAGGTGTTGAGGGCGTCGTCGTACCAGGTGGCCGAATCGCTGTCCATGCCGGCGCCCCAATTGACGGAGGAACCGGTCCCGTCGTCGGCATAGACGTTCCCGGCCGGGACCGAGCCGTCGTCCTTCCTCTGCCGGTACATCCCGCCGGCGGCGCGCACGTAGTTCGTGTCCATGATGAACCCCGGGGCGCCGTTGTTGGTGCCGATATACATGTCGGCGTTCGAATGGATGCGCCCCGAGAGGGTCATCGTGGGCCCCGGAAGCATCTCGAGGTCGTCCCCGTAGAAGACCGCGAACTGGAAGATCGGGGTCGCCGTGATCTCGTAGATCGTCCGGATCGCTTCAAGGGTCCCTTCCGTCGAAGTGGCGTTCGCGGTGATCTCGTACTGGACCACGATCGTCTGGATCCCGGAGGCGTCCGTCTCGACCACCTGGTCGACGTTCGCCGCGGCGAGCGTGCAGGGGATGACGTCGCTTCCGACCGTGATATCCACCGGGATCGGGCCGCTTCCGGTCGTGGGGATGTTGGCGTAGTCGAAATCGGCCATCGCCTGGAGGAGGATGTTCGCCGCCCCCTCGCAGGCCGCCTCCCCCGTGGATTGCGCCACGCGCTTGGCGACCGCCACCGTGGAATGTTTCGTCCGGGTCTGGCTGAAGAGCGCCACCCCCGTCACCGCCAGCCCCAGCGTGAACGCGATCACCATCACCGAGGCATAGATCGATCCGCGATTGTTTCCCGCTTTCATGACGACACCCCCTAATTTCTCATGCTTACCGACGTCGACAGGGTCCCGCGCACGGGCCCGGAAACGGCCGCAGGGTTCGGCACCCGCAGCTGGATCGTGAGGCGCATCTCCGCCTCCGACGCGGCGAGAGCATCATCATCCCAGACGGCCCCGTCATCGGAATCGTCCGTCGACCGCCGCCGCTCGATCATGAGCCGCTCGACGTTCGTCGCGAGCGTCGTGAAGGTCCCGTTGGCATAATCGGTATAGCGGCGGAGCTCGTTCGCGCCGGTCACCGGGTTCTGGTAGAGGCCGTAGACGATGTCGTTCGCGGTCCACTCGATGTCGCCGGTCGTCTGGTCGGTGGCGGTGCCGTTCCCGTCAAGGTCCTCCGGCAGGCGGAAAACGATGTGCGTCGTCGCGCCGTAATCGGGGTCCCCGGCGATCGCGGCGTGGACGGCGGCGCTCGTCCCCGGCGGCAGCGCGTTATACGCCTCGAACCCGGAGTCGGCGTCGTCGGGGCCGTTCACCGGGTCGTACGGCGCCCAAATGTGCGGGTAGACGAGCCCCCCGATCGTGACGTTGTTTCCCGCCTGCCGCAGGTCGTCCGCGAGATTCTGGAGCGCCCGCCGGGCGTCGGAATGCAGGCGCGTGTCGCTCGCGAGATACCCTTCCGACTGCGTCATCGGGATCACCGCCATGAGCGTGGCGCCGATCACGACGGAAACCACCGCCAGCGCGATCATCACCTCCAGGAGCGTCATTCCCCGTCTCACGCGCGCGCCTTTCAGTTCGGGACGGAGCTCGACCGGGCCACGGTCAGGGTCAGGGTCCGCCCCGACCCGCCGACGGTGGTCCACTGCACCTGGACGTCGATCGTGAGCGGATCCGGGATCTCGGCCGGATTCTGGCCCGCCAGGTCCCAGGCCGCCCAATCCCATCCCGGGTACCCGACCGTGATCTGTTCTCCCTGGAGGGTGCGCGTCACCGCGGCACCGGCGGGGAGGGTCGTGATGTCGGTCCCGTCGGCGGGGAAATTGACCGGGATCTGGTTGAAGGTCTCCCCCGCGATCGCCTCCTTGACCCCCTCGGCGTGGAAGAGCGCCGTCTCTTCCTCGAGGACCGTCTCCTGGGTGCGCCGGGTGGCGGTGATCACGAACGAGATCGACATGAACACCACGAGAAGGACCGACATCGAGATCATCACCTCGAGAAGCGAGATCCCGCGCCGGCCGGCGCGGCCCGTGTCCGCCGCCGGCCGCACCTATTGCCCTCCGCGCACCACGCGGAACATGTTGTTCCCGGCGATATCGACGCCGCCCGCGCCGATGAACCAGTCCGGGACCGCGTCGGCGAGACCCAGCGAGAAATAGATGCTCGGGACCTGGGCCCCCATGTCGACCGTGTCCGCCATGAAGGCGCCGCCGACGCGGTTCTGCTTCGAGGAGGTGATCGTCCCCTCGGCGAAAAAGGCGCCGTACAGGTCCTTCTGGGCGGAGCTGGGCATGTGGAGGTCCCCCTCCGCGATCACACCCAGGAACGCCCCCGTCGGAAAGACGGCGGCAGCCCCCGCCGCGTCCACCGGCAGGAGGTGCCCCTGGATCGTGACGGTTCCCGCGGAGGCGCCGCTCTGACGCGCCAGGATCGCACCATCCCCGGTGTACTTGAAGTCGGTCTTCGTGGGGCCCGTGGTCCCCCCCAGAGTCAGGTTTCCCTCGACCCGGACGCGACCCGTAACGGTCATGGTCAGGGTCGCCTTGTTCCAAGCGAAATAGTTCCCCTGGGCATCCGGCCCCACGGAAAACGAGTTCGTCGTCTTGTCGATCTGGCCGGCAGGGATCACGATCGAGTTGGCGGCGTAATAGTCCTCGTAGGAGGTGTAGGCCGTCCCGGTCGAGGGGTCCGTGTAGGGATCGTGGATGCTCGGCTTGTCCATCCCGGGCGGGGGGAGGTCCATCCCGTTCGTGGCGCCGTTGTCGGAATAGACGTTCCCCTCCGCCTGGTTCCCGAGGATCGGGTCGTACGTGCCGTCCCCCACATAGAGGCCGTCGATGTTCGCGCCGGCCTCCCCCACGGTCCCGGTGCCGCTCAAATAGACCGCCCCCTGCTCGACGCGAAGTTCCGCCCCCAGGTCATCCCCGGCCGCCAGCGACGGAAGCCGCGCGATGAAATCCGCGTCGCCATCGGAATAATCGTTCCTCTGGCCCGCCGTCCCGGAAAAGTCGAGCGCCGGGTCGTCATCGGCGAGACTGTCCCCCTCGATGTAGATGCTCCCGAACACCTTCACGTTCCCGTGTATCGCCGCCCCCGCCCCCCCAGCGCCCGCGAAGATGGCGTTGTTCCAGGCGGAGAGGTTCTGGTTTCCCGAGACGCGCTGGATCCAGATGCCGGGCCCCGTGCTCCCGGTGCGGCGCGCCCAGGCGTCGAACGAGCGGGCCGTCTCGTCATCGACCATCCCGTTCCCGTCGTCGTCGACGCCGTTCGTGGCCCACTCGCACACATGGGCGTAGAACTCGCCGTTTCCGGAGATGACCGGAACCACGTTCGGCTCGCCGAACGTGGGATGCCCGTCGTCCTCTCCCAGGTCCCCGGTCCCCCCCGTCCCGTCCATCCCGAGATCGTCCGAGGCAGCATCCCAGGCGGCGCACCCCACATCCGGCTCCCCCTCGTCCTCTTCGTCGGTCTCGTCATCATTATCGTTGTCCACACCGTCCGTGCGCAGGTTGTACTGATGGACCGACTCGTTCAAGGCCATCTCGGCGAGGTTGAACGCGCGGTTCTCGTCCTCGGAGGCCTCGACCGCGACGGAACGCACATGCGACGAGTTGAAGTAGATCGCGAGGATAAACGTCACCCCGGCCACGAGGACGAAGATCATGGCCAGGAAGACCGCCCCCCGCTCCCCCGTCCGACGCTCGAGCCGTGCCATATCCGCCTCCTTCAATTTCGCATCGCGACCGACGTCACCTGACGTCCCGCGACGATCGATTGCGTCAGGCTGTTCCATGTCGCCACCGTCACCTGGATCGTGATCAGGTCCTCGTCGATCGTCATGAGGAGCTCGTTCGCCTCGACGAGCCCCCCGAATGTCTGCAGCGGCTGACCCAGCTCGTATCCGGTCCAGGCGGGCGGCGCCGTCTGGTCCTCGGTCCGCCGCAGGTAGCATTCGTCCACCAGGTTGTTCCCGTTGTCGTCCACGCCGTTTGTCGTCTCGCCCAGGGCAGGAGCCAGGTCATAGGTGATCGCCGGCGACCAGACGATGTTGTCCCCGTCGAAGGCGATCGCCTTGTTGAAGGTGATGGACGTGGGCGCGAACGACCAGTCGGGGCAGGTCAGGCCGGCCTGCCGCAATTCGATGACCATCCGGTCGACGAGGTTTCGGGCGTCCTGCTCGGCCTGTGCGCTCGCCTCGCGGATCCCCGCCGAGAGCTCCGCCCGATGAAAGAACGTATACGCGCCGCCGGCCACGACGGTGAAAACCGCCATCGCGGTCATGAGCTCCAGTAGCGACATCCCGCTTTGTCCCCGACGCATCGTCCCCCCCCTGCTTACTGGCGCGTGACCAGGGTCTCCATCTGCGTCACGGCCGAGGTTCCCTGGTTGTTCCAGTGGATACGGACCGTGAACGGGATGATCCCGTAGTCTCCCGAGACATCGACGTCATCGGCGTCCCCGTCATTGTTGAGATCGCGTGGAAGGCCGTGCACCGCGTTCACCTCGGTCTCGTCGGTATGCATGACGATCTCGATCAGCTGTCCCGTGGGGGAATCGTCCGCCGCCTGGAGCCCGAGCACGGTCAGGTCCGAGAACGTCGGCCCGGGGGAGGTGCCGGACCCGTCCGGGTCGTTGTCCGGGTCGGTGTCGTACTGGGCGTACAGCTGGAAGAAGTTGTCGAGCCCCCGATACTGGATGTCCTCGATGACCCGGCGCGCCGTGGATTCCGCCTGCTCGAACTCGCGGATGAGGCGATCCTGCCGCTCCATGGCCGCAGTAAGCATCACGACCCCGCCGGCGGCGACGACGAAAATCCCCGCCGCGATCATGACCTCGACCATGGTCATCCCGCGCTGGCGGCGCAGCCTCTCCCGCTGGTCATCCCTGTCATGGACTGTTCCGTTCATACTGATCCAACCTGGATTGTAGCGGTTCGCCGGCATTCCGGCACCTCCGGCCCGGCATCCCCGGCCGGGCCCGGCAGGACCATGCAGGAATTACATGCCCAGGGCGGCAAGGACCGCGGAGGTCTCCGACAGGTCCGCAAGGACCTTCTGCGCCCCGGCGGAGGAGAGATCCCCGGCGGTGTAGTGCCCCCCCGTCGCGACGCCGATCGAGCCCACGCCGTGGACCGTGGCCACCCGGATGTCGTGCGGGGTGTCGCCGATGATCGTGACGCGGGGCCCCTTCGCGCGCACCTCCCCGGGAAGCCTTTCCATGAGCGCGCCGAAGATCTCCTCGCGGATCTCGGCGTCGCTCCCGTACCCCCCGACCGCGAAGAACCGGTCGAGCCCGAAATGCCCGAGCTTCACCCGCGCCCCGGCCTCGAGATTTCCCGTGAGAAGCGAGAGCGTCACGTCGGGACGCCCCGCGAGGACGGCGAGAAGCTCCCGGACCCCCGGACAGACGCAAGCCCCTTCCCCGTTCCCCATTTCCGCGCGCAGGACCTCGACGTAGCGCGCGAACGCCTCCAGGCGGCGCCGCTCGAAAACGGCGGGGTCCCCCCCGTTCTCGGCGTGTATCCGGCGCATGATCGCCCAGTCGGTGAGCCCCGCGAGGGAAAAGGAGATCGACACCTCCCGCATCCCGAAGAGGTCCCGGAACGACCGCTCGATCGCCCGGCGCCCCGCGCCCCCGGCGTGGATCAGGGTTCCGTCGATATCGAACATCACGACATGATGCGGCACGCGGCGATTATACTGGCCCGGATGGATGCCACCCTGAAGCGGCTTCTGGCGCTTTCGTCGGACAAGGACGTCGAGCTCGCCTGCGCCGCGGTGAAGGTGCTGGGGATCCTCGCCCCGAAGGAGCCCGAGGTCGCAAAATCCCTCACCCGGCTCCTCGCGGGAGCGAACCTCACGCTCGTCCACTACGCCCTCTCGGCCCTCGCGGAGTCGGCCGGTCCGGAGATCCTGGAACCGGTGGCCGGGCATCTCGCCGCCCCGCCCCCCTTGGGGCCGGCGGCGCGCGGCTTCGTCGAGCGGCACCTCGCGGCCGCCCGGGGTATCCTGACGCGGATCATTTCCGGCAAGGACGCCGCGGTCGCGCGGGCGGCTCTGGCGCTTCTCGCGAAACTCCCGCCGAAGGAGCTCGATCCGGCCGCGCTCCTTCCCGCCCTGAAATCCCCCGACGAGGAGACGATCCGGGACGCGACGGAGATCCTGCGCGCGCGCGTCGGGGATCTCCCGAAGGACCGCCTGGCGGCGTTCCTCAAGAAGCTCTCGGCGTTCGCCAGGACGAAGGAGGCCCGCTCCTCCCCGGCGACCCTCACGGCCTGCGTCAAACTCCTCGGGGCGGCGGGACCGGAAGGGGACCTCGCGACCCTGCTCGCCTACACGGAGGAGGGGAACCCGACGCGCGTGCGCAAGAACGCCTTCTACGCGCTCGCGAAGCAGGAAATCCCGAAAAGGGAAACGGCGCGCGCGGCGAAAGCGGCGCTCGCGGCCCTGGCCCCGACCGCGGACCCCGACGTCTCCGAATCGGCGGGCGAGCTCCTGAAAAAGCTCCCCCCCGACAAGACGTGGGCGAAGGGGCTCGCCGCGGCCCTGGCCGGCGGCGGGCCCGGACGCGCGCAGGCGATAGCGGCCGCCGCGCGCCTGCCGGCGGGCCCGGCGGTCGATCTCCTCTTCCCGCTCCTGGGGGCCCGGGAACCCGACACGCGGCACGCGACGGCGCGGGCCTTGTCCCGCGTGCCGGGGGCGGCGCCCCTTCTCCTCAAGCACGTGGACAGGAAGCTGCCGAACGAGGCGGCCTGGGGCGTCGCGGAAGCCCTGCGCCTGGCGCGGGAGACAGCCGGCGCCGCCGACAGGAAAGCGCTCCGGGACCGTCTGCTGGCGCTTCTGGCGAAGGACGACCCGTCGGCCGAGGTGCTGGTCGACGCCGCACGGGAGATCGCCCCCGACGTCGCGGGACCGGCCCTTCTCGCGGCGGCCCTCAAGGAGAAGGACCCGGCGCGCCGGACGGAGGGACTGAAGCGGACGCTGCGCGTCTGGCCCGACGCGCCCGAAGCGCGCCTCGCGCTGGCCCTCGCGGACATCCGGAAGAATTCGCGGGATCTATCTCCCCAGGCCCGGGGAGCGGACCGGGGACTTTCGACCCTCGCCGGCGCGGCGAAGGCCGACCCCAAGGGGACGGCCGCGGCGCTCGCGAAGGAGAAGGGACTTTCCGCGCAGGACCTCTACTACGTCGGCTTCCACTTCGCCGAGCGGACGGGCCCCGAGGGGGAGTTCGGAACGCTCGTCCTGAAGGCGTTCCTCAAGCGTTTCCCGAAGGACGACCGGGCCGAGGCGGCCCGCAACAAGCTCAGGATCTCGAAATGACCCGGAAGTAGTGCGTCCGGGGGGAGGCGGTCGGCTCCACCCGCTCGACGAACCGCCCGGCGAGGAGCCGACGCAGGTCGCGCGTCGCGGTGGCGGTCGAGATCCCCAGGACCTGCGTGATCTCGACGCGCGTCAGGGTGCCGTGCCGCCGGAAGAGGTCCTTGAGGCGCTCCATCCGGCGCAGCCCCGAGCGCCCCTCGCGGATGAGGCGCGTCCCGTCGTCCTCCGCCGGCGCGCCTCCCGGCGCTCCCGTCCCGTGGAGATCCGCCAGGTCCCAGGCGAGCTTCTCGGACCCCAGGATCCGCATCCGTTCGATGACGCTCTTCAGCTCCCGGACGTTCCCGGGCCAGGCCCGCGACGCGAGCGCCTCCGCGAGGGCCGGCGTGATCTCGGCCCGGACGCCGTCGGGGCGCCCCGCGTCCAGGAAATGGCGAGCCAGGATCGGGATGTCCCCCCGGCGCGCCGAGAGCGCCGGCAGGCGGATCTCGAGGCGGCGCAGGCGGAAGACGAGGTCGTTCCGGAAGGTCCCGGCGCGGGCGCGCGCGTCGAGATCGGCGTTGGTGGCGGCGACGACCCGGCATGCGGCCTGCCGCGTCCGCGTCCCCCCGACGCGCCGGATCTCCCCCGACTCGAGGACCCGCAGGAGCGCCACCTGGAGGCGCGCCGGGATCTCCCCGATCTCGTCCAGGAACAGCGTCCCGGAGCCCGCCTCCTCGAACAGGCCCTTGTGCTCGCGGTCGGCCCCGGTGAAGGCGCCCCGCTCGTGGCCGAAAAGCTCTGACTCGAGGAGCGAGTCGGGGATCGCGCCGCAGTTGACGGCGACGAAAGGCTCCGCCGCGCGCGGCGATGCCTCGTGGAGCGCCCGCGCGACGAGCTCCTTTCCTGATCCCGTAGGGCCCGTCACGAGCACGGGGATCGCAAGCGGCGCGAAGCGGCGGACCGTCTCGCGCACCGCCGCGATCGCCGGGCTCTTTCCCAGGATCCGGATGACCCCGGGGGACGCGGGGCGTGGCGCGGCCGGCACGGGAGCCGCCGCTTCCGCCCGGGCGTCCCGCCCCGATGCGGACAGGATCCGCTCGGCGAGGCGCCCCAGGCCGAACGCGTCCTCCCGCGACATCTCGCACGCCATCTCCATCTCAAAGGAGAGGCGCCCCTGGGCCCGGCGGCGCCCTGCCGCCCGGATCGCGGCGGAGAGGGTCCGTGCCGCCGCGTCGAGATCCCCGGCGAGGCGAAACCTCCGCGCCTCGAAGAAATCGAGAAGCGGGTGCGTCCAGCCGGCGGCCCGGCGCTCCGCCAGGATCCGCTCGGCGGCGCGGAGGTTCCCCGCCGCGAGTTCCGCGCGCAGCAGGGCGAACGGATCGAAATCGAGAGACGCCCGGCGCTCGCCGCCGGCCGCGATCGCCCGGCGCACCTCGTCGAGGGCGTCCCCGGGAAACCCCGCGAGAAGCCTGTGGAGCGCGACGGCCCAGGGAGGGGAGATATCCTTCACGGGTTCCGGCTGCCACGCCCCTCGTGTCAGGTCGAGAAGGATCCGGTAGTTCGTCAAGGCCCCGCCCAGGGCCGCCACCGCCGACGGGTCCGCCTGCGCCTCGGCAAGGGCCGCCTCGGCCTCGGACGCCTCGCCCCGCTCCGCCGCGTCCATGAACCGGACCGCGGCGACCTTCCCGCGCGCGAGCTTCCCGAGGACCCGGGTCCATTCCGGATCCTCCCAGAGGTCCCCCCCCTTCCCCTGGCGGGCGAGGGCCGCCGCGAGCGCGAGGAGATGGACAGGCCGGCGCGGGGAGCCCGGGGAGAGCAGGCGGATCGCCCTCCGGGAGGCCGCCTCGCGACGGGCCGGATCCCCCTCCGCCGCGGCGACGGCCGCCTCGAACACGGAGACGGCATGGGCCCGGATCTCCGGAGGCATCCGGTCGACCGGCAGCGTCCCCGCCCGGCGCGCCACGAGGCGCATTTCGTCGAGCCGCCCGGACCGGACGCACGCCTGGACCCAAAGCGAGAAGAAGAAGACCGCCACCTCCGGGTCGATCCCCTCGAGCGACGTCCGGCCGGCCGCCGCCAGCGCCCCCTCCAGGGAGCCGCGGCCGGCGACCGCCCCCGCCAGGCGCGTCATCGCCGGTGGGAGCTGCGAGCGGACCTGGGACGGAAGCCGGTCGAGAAGGACCGACATCTCCTCCGCGGTGGACACGTAGCGGGCGGCCAGGGGATGCGTCGCGCGCTTCAGGGCAGCGTTCATGTAGCGATCATTTTAGTGTCAAAAACGCATTCCGCATGCCCCCTTCCCGCCGCATTCCGGGTGTTCCGCGGCCAGCGTCCCAAGTTCCCGCCGGACAGGCCCTTGCATGCGTCCGGAAACGGCGCCCGTGGAACACCCCTTGCTTGATCCTGCGGGCATGGGGGGCACGGAAAGAAGGAACGACGGCGTCGCCCTGTTGGTGGTCGCGGCGCTCCTGGCGATGCTGGGGGCCCTTGCGACACTGTTTCTGGCGCAGGCGGTGAGGGCGCGGCCGTCGGCGGACGCCGCCGGGACGATCGCGGCGAGCGGTCTTGAATATGCCGCCGCGCGCCTGCGGGAAAGATCGGGGTATCCCCTTTTTCCACGTGCCGCCGAAAATCGCGCGGACGACTGGTCGTTCCGCGACGACCCGTCCGTCCCGGCGGAGCGGTCCGTTGCCCCGTCCTATGCGCGCGGCGAGGGGATCCCGGGCGGAGCCTGGACCGACCTCGACGGCGACGGGCGCTTTTCCGCCTGGAGCGGACGCCTGCGCGGCGGCGAGAACCCTTTCGCCGGCCGCTTCTCCCTCAAGGTCGAGCCGAAAGGAGGAAAGATCCCGGTGAACCGACTCGGACGCCACGGAAGCCTGATCCCGAAGCCGCTCCTCGCGTCCCTCCTCAATAACCTGGGATCTCGCGTCCTGCCGGCCGGGCATCCGCGGCGCGCGCGGCTGGCGACCTCGAACCCCAACCGCTTCATCGAGACGTCGCGCCTCGGGAACGACATCCAGGCGTGCGCCCCCGACGGCGGCATCGCGGGGCCCGCGGAGCTCGCGGGCACGCTCCGCCAGGCGGGGTGGCCGGACGGGCCGGACGGCGCCCCCTGGGGGCTCGCGGAGATCCTGCCGCACGTCACATGCGCCCCCGCGATCGAGCTTTCCCCCCAGTTCCGGGTTGCCGCCCCCGACAACACCGGAGGAGGCGGCACGATTCCGGTTCCAGCCCTCGATCTCGCAACAGCCACCACCCCGGCCCTGGAGGCCGCATTCCTCTATGCGACGCATCCGCCGGCGACCGGCCTCTGGCGCCCCGCGGCAGCCGGGGAGGCCGATCCGGACAGCGGACGTGAATTCTCCGTCTCGAATCTCGTTCTCCATCCCGAGGACGCCGGCGCGGCGGCGGGGGCGATCCTCGCGCATCGCGACGCGTGCCTGGCGGCGGGGACTCCCCTGCGGATCCCGGAACTGCGCAGGGTCCTGCTCGATGGAGCGGCGGTCCTGTTTCCGCCTCCGGCGTCGCTCGCGGCGTTCCCGGAAGAGGCGGCGCGCTGGTCGCTTTCCAAGGCGGACCTCGCCTTCCTCTGCGTCACGCCGGATGCGCCGCCCCATTTCGCGACGGCGCCGGCCTCGCTTCATACGGGAGGCCTCGTCCGGCCGGGAATCCCGGACCTCGACTGGCTCCTGATCAAGCGGACCGAGATCCCGGCCGGGCCCGCTTTTCCGGATCCGGCGGGCCCGTTCATCAACGAAGGGATCGGGCCCGGCCCGCTCGCGCTCCTCACCGCCCGGCCACCGCTTCTCTTCGAGATCGCGTCGGCCGCACTCCGGAAGGGCGGACCGGCGACGTCCCGCGCGGAGCGGTCCGGAATTCTCGAGACCGGATCCCCCCTCTTCCTGGGATCCCAGCAGGACCTCGAAAACGTCCCCTCGTCCGACCTGGCGGCCGCCCTGCCAAGAACGGGAGTCTTCCCGACCAGCATCGCGGGTTCGGGAAGGATCCTCGCCAATAACAACGGCCGCACCTACCGGCCGCTCGCCTCGCTTCCCTCCTGGGACTGGCAGTCCTATCCCCCCAACGGGAGCGCCGGCTTCACGGGTTACTCGCCGTTCTTCGGCGCCCTGACCCTGGCGGGACTGGAGGCGGGCCCCCAGGTCGCGCATTTCTACTGGGCGTTCGGCGAGGCGCTCGGCGGGCTCCCCCAGACGTTCTTGAGCGAGACCCGCTCGACCCCGCCGGCGCCCCGGATCAACTGGGCCGGACAACATCAGGGAGACCCTCCAACCATGTTTCGCCCGCTCGACCCGGCCGCAGGCCCCCTCCACACCCGCGCGCAGCCTCTCTTCACTCCGCACCAGGTGACGGGAAACGGGGATCTCTCACCCGCCCTCGGCTGTCTGCCGGACGGTTTCCTGTCCAATTTCAATGTGCCCGGGGGACTGCTGGACTATGCCTCCTTCGAGTTCTGGACGGCCCCGTGCCTTCCTCCGGAGCCGGGGATCGGACTCCAGACCGTTTTCAGTCTTCGGGGATTCAACCTGTCTCCCATGGGGGGCGAAATCCCGTTCGGGGAGTTCACCGTCGAGATCGAGGGGCTCGCCCCCGGCCCTTCAGATAGCCCACCGGAACTCGTCTTTCACTGCCGCGGCGAGTGGGGGACCCTCGGGGGAGGCGCCCCTGTGAGCCTCCGGATCCCGTTCACGACAGAAGAAGACCGGACCCGACCCCATTTCTGTCAGATGGAAATCAAGTTCGAGCGTCGCGCCAGACAGACAACGGTCAAGCTCCGGGTCGACAACCAGGAAACCGCTTCCATCCTTTCCGGAAGTCCCGTCATGCCGCAGATCACCCGGATCCACGTAACCGGAGTGGACGAGTTCCGTATCTGCACGACCTTGCCGGCGAACGATCTTTACGACATCACCCGGGGTATGGGTCGCTTCGCCCGAAGCGGGAGATACGTCTCCCCCCGCTACACGTTCTTCTCATCCGGGTCGTACGTTCCGCGCAAGATCCGGCATGTCCAGTGGAACGGTCACGTCCCGCCCGGTTTCCCTACGGGGGCCCTTCTGGCCTCCATCGACATGAACGGGAGGGCCCGTCCCCTGGGAGAGGCCGGGGACATCTCCGATTTCTCTTCCCTGGGCGAGACCCCTTTCTTCCAGTACCGGGTCGATTTCAACGCGACGGCGGTCCAGGAACCGCTCCTCGACACACCCGTCTTCGAGTCCGTGGAACTGGTCCTGGGTCTCCCGAAAGGAACGTCCGGCTGGCTCCGATACGAGTGAAGAAAAAAAAAGGAATCGCTCTCGTCCTCGTCGCGGGACTTCTGGCGATGCTGGGATTCCTCGCGGTAGCCTTTTCCGCCGGGATCCAGGCCGACCTGTCGTCTCACGCGTCCCTCGCCCGCGGCGCGGCGGGGCGCGCCGCCGAAAGCGGCCTCGAATACGCCGCCGCGCGCCTGCGGGAAAAGGCGGGGTATCCCGTCCTGCCGCGCTTGCCCGGGAACCGGTCCGACGACTGGTCGTTCCGCGACGGCCCGATCGTCCCCGCCGCGCGCGCGCAAAATCCTTCCTGGGCGCGCGGGGAAGGAATTCCCGGCGCCGGCTCCTGGACCGATCTCGACGGCGACGGGCGGTTTTCCGCCTGGAGCGGCCGCTTGCGCGGCGGCGAGGCCCCTTTCGCGGACCGCTTCTCGCTCAAGGTCGATTCGACGGGAGGGAAGATCCCCGTCAACACGTGGACCCCCTCCGGCCGCATCCTCGACGGCGCCGCCCTGCAGGGCCTCCTCGACAATCTCGGCGCGCGGCTCCTCCCCGACGGACACCCCCGGAGGTTCAGCCACGTCGCCCCGGGAACGTCGACCGAGATCCCCTCTTCACATCTGGGAAATGATCTCTTCCGTGTCATGCCGGCCGGCGGATACGCCGATCCGTCCGACATCGCGGCGGCGCTCGCGGGGCTCGCGCTCCCGGGCGGCGGCCCCTCGTATCCGGCCGGGCCGGACGGCCTTCCCCTGGGATTCGCACAGATCCTCCCCCACATCACCTGCGCCCCGGGGTCGGCGCTTTCCGCCCAGTTCGACGACCGCGGAGCCCCGCTCGCCCCGTCGGCCACGGCCCCCGCGATCGAGCTGGCAACCGCCTCCCGCGAGGTGCTGGAGGCGGTCTGGCGCCATATCGCCCGCGATCTCGCGACCGGCACCTGGTGGCCGGCGGCGGCGGATGCCATCGACCCGGTCTCTTCCCTGCCCTTCAGCCAGAGCCGGATCGCGCTCCTTCCGGAGGACGCCGAGACGATCGCGCGGGAAACGGTCCGCCTTCGGGATACCTGCCTGGTGGCGGGGCAGGCCCCGGACCTTACCGGCCTCTATCGCCGGCTCTTGGGCGACGCCCTCGCCCTCTTTCCGTCGCCCGGATCCCTGGGAGGATTTCCCGTCGAGGCGGCGCGATACGCTCAATCGAAGGCGGACCTGGCGTTCCTCGCCGTCTCGCCGGACGCCTCACCCTTCACGGAAGCTCCTCCCCTGTCGCTCGCGACCTGGGGAATCCCGCGCCAGCGCGAGGAGGGAAACGCGGCGCAGGTCGTCCGCGCCCCGGACATCAACGTCTTCGGGATCAATCGTCTGGCGATCGGCGATCCGCCCGGCCTTGGAAACCCGTTCCGGGCCACGGGGACAGACAGCCTGGCCAAGCGGCCCGCCTTCCTGACGGGCCGCCCCCCGGTCCGGTTCGAGATCTTCTCCAGCGGCTCCGCGCGCGGGACCGGACGGATCGCCGCGGCGCGGGACGACGCCCGGGGGATCCTGGACGTCTCCACGCCCCTCTTCCTCGGCTCGCAACGCGACCTGGAGGGGGTCTACCCGTCGTCCGACCCGCTGGCCGGGGCATGGTTCTCTTTCGGCAACGACGTCACGCCCCCCCTCGCCGACGCGAGGCGCCGCGTGGCCGAGACGGTTCCGGCCTTCCCGCCCCGGCCGGCGTACCGGCAGGTGGCGTCGCTTCCCGCCTGGGACCACGGGTCGTACCCGTCGAACGCCGCCGGACCCTTCACCGGGTATTCGTCGGTCTTCGGGGCGCTCACCCCGGCCGGTTTCGAGTCGGGGCCGCGCAACGCGGCGTTCTACTGGCCCTTCTCGGAGGTGATCACGGGGGTCGAAACATTCGCCTCCGAGAACACCGGCGTCCCTCCGATTCCGCCGCCGCCGCCGCTCCCCTGGCAGGGGATGGTCCTCCGGGGCGGGGTGGTGGAGGTCCTCGCCATGAACCCCGGTTTCGTCCCGACAGACACTCCGGGCCAGGCGTTCTTCACGCCGTACGGGGTCACGGGCGGGATCGACAACGGCTCCCCCGCCAGTTCCTCCCCGCCTCTCGATGTCTTCCCGGCGAACCAGATGATCCCGGGACTGATGTCCGACCGGCCGGCAAGCCGCACCGGCCTCTTCGTCGCCGAGGGATGGATCGCCCCCGGACTCTACTCCAGCGGTGAACAGAGGGCGTTCCGGATCGCCCCCCTCGACAATTCGGGCGGCCTCGGACGGGAAGTCGGGGAGATCAACCTCTTCGTCCAACCGGAGGCTCCGGACGTCCCCCGGGGGGTTCCGGGACTGACTTTCCGGATCGAGGGAACCTGGAGCATCGACAACGGCGGCCTGGTACGGCCGGTCCGGATCCTGCCGCCACCCACCGTCACGATCCGCAGTGAAACGGCCCGGAACGATTTCCATTTCGTCCGGCTCCAGATCGAGTACATCGAGAGCAGCCGGTACACCTGGATCACCCTGTACGTCGACGACCCCGCCAACTACCGCACCACCGTGATCGGGGGACAGCTCGCCGCGCATCCCCGGGTGCGGATCTCCGTCACGGGCATGGACGATCTCCGGCTCTACGGGCATACCTCGGGTGTCACAGGAATGCCCCTTTTCCAGGCGAACCGGGACGCCAGTCCACGCTTCACGCGGCGAGGGAGCTACGTCTCCCCCCGCTACACCCTGAAGAAGCCGGGCCGCATCCGGCATGCCCAGTGGAACGGGATCGTCCCCACGGGATCCCCCTGGCCGATCCGGGTGCAGGCCCTGCTCTACGAGGACGCGGGGGGGACCATCCCGCTCCCCTCGGCGCCCGGGCCGATCGACCTGGGTCCGCCCGGGTCTTCCATGGACCTCTCGGCCTTCGGCAAGGCCGGATCTTTCCGCTATCTCGTGGACTTCAGCCCGAACGCCTCCCCCGGGCCGGGCCCGCTGGGCGAAACAACACGCGTCTCCGCCTTCGAGTCGATCGAGTTCGTCTGCGACCGTCCGCCGTCCCCGAAGCAATGGATCCGTTACGAATGAAAAGGAGGTCTCCGTGCATCTGACCCGCCTGTCCTTTCTCCTGCTGGCCCTGTCGTCCGCCGGCGCCGGAAGCGCCGACGCCGCCCCCCCCGGGGATGAGGCGGCCCGCGAGATCGCGAGGCTCCGGAGCGATTCCTTCGAGGAGCGCGAGGCGGCGCGCGCGCGGCTTCTCGCCATGGGAACGGACGACCCGGAAGGGACGTTGCCGCTCCTGGCGCGGGCGGAGGCGGACAGCGACCCGGACCTGGCCGCGACCGCGCGGGATCTCGCAAGCGGGATCCGGTGGCTCGCGCGCCGCCGGAAGGCGGTCGCCCTGGCCGGGAACGACCCCGACTTCCGGAAGGCGATCGAGGATCTTTATGACGCCATGGGGTCCTGGCGGGACCCCGCGACCCGAATCGAGGCCGCCGTCACGGACGACAACACGAGCGACCTCCAGACGATCCACCGCGTCGTCGCGAAGGGGTGGATGCGCCCGGAGGCGTGCGTCGCCGTCCTCTCTGATTTCGCAGACCACGAGAGCGTCCAGGTCCGCTCGAACGTCGTTTCCGTCCTCGGGACCCTGAAGCATCCCGCCGCGGGGCCGATGATCGCCCGCGCGCTCGCGGACGAGTCGATCTTCGTCCGGAAATCCGCCTTCTTCGCGGCCGAGCAGTGCCGGGCGCGGGAGGCGGTCCCGGTCCTGCTCGACATGCTGGAGGAAAGCGCGGCGGACCTCGCGAGCGGCGTCATCCCGAACACGCTCGCCGCGATCGGGGACGTCTCGGCCGTGCCGCGCCTCCGGGCCGTCGCCGCGACGAACACCGTCGGGGGGGCCGGCGCCTGCGCGGCCCTGGCGAGCCTCGCGGATCCCGACGTGATCGAGCCGTTCCTGAAGGAAGTCGTCGGAGGTCCGGACATCTTCCATCTCAAGAAGGAGACGGCGCTCGGCGCCCTGAAGCTCCTTTCCCTGCGGCGGCGCCTGCCGGAATACCTTGCGGATCTCGATTCCCCCGACGGCGCGAAGCGCCTCTCGGCGCTCCAGCATCTCGGATACAAGCTCCGCGCGCGCCAGGCGGTCCCGGCGGTCCTCGCGCGGATGGAAAAGTGGGACGCGGATCTCCAGCGGGAGGCGATCGCCCTCGTCCGGGACCTGGGAAAGCCGTCCGACGCGCGGGCGCTCCTCCCGTACCTCGCGCGCGCGCCCGGGCGGGAGCATATCGCCGTCATGGCCCGGGCGGCGATCGCACAACTCCGCTCTCCGGAGATCGTTCCTGTCCTGGCCGCGCTTCTCGACGAGCCGGCGCGCGCCGAGGAGGCGGCCGCGACCCTCGAAGCGCTCGCGGGGGAATCCTGGCCCGGGACCGCGGCCGCAAAGATTACGCAAGCCAAGACCTGGTGGGAGCGCAGGAGCCGGATCGCGAACTGACCGGAAGGTCACGGAGACCGGTTGACGGGGGTGCCCGATGAGGAATAGTGAAGGGGTGATACCGCGGCGATGCGACGGCGTGGCGCTCGTGCTCGTCGCGGGAACCCTGACACTGCTCGCGGCGCTCGCCGCCGCCTTCGTGGCCGGGACGCGCCTGGCGTCCCGCGTCTCCGGATCCGCCGGAACGGCCGCGGAACTTGCCGCCGAGAGCGGCCTCCACTACGCCGCGTCGCGCCTCGTCGAGGCGAGCTACCCGCGTTACCCGCGCACGCCCGAAACCCGCGGCGACGACTGGTCGTACCGGGACCCCGCGACGGTCCCTCTCGCCCGGGCGCAGAACCCTTCCTACGCGCACGGAAGCGACGGCGCGAGCGGCCGCCTGCGCGGCGCGGAAGGCGTGCTCTTCGCTCTCCGGATCGTCTCGACCGGCGCGAAGATCCCCGTGAACGCCTTCTCGGGTTCTTACCCCAGCTCTTTCGCGACGATCCGCGGTCTGGCCCACACCCTCAACAACCTCGGCGCGATCGTCCTTCCGGCGGGGCATCCGCGCCGATGCGAGATCCAGATGACCGGTACAACCCTTCCCTATTCGCGACTTGGGGACGACATGCTGTCTGGCCGGCCGCCTGGCGGATACTCCGGCTGGACGGATCTCACCGCACGTCTGCGCGCGCAAGGAGGAGGCACCTGGTACAACCAGGCCGATATTGATCTTTTTTCCTCCTTCGCGACGACCGCGCCGCCGATCACCACACCCCAAGGGGGCCCCGCGCGCTTCTATCCGATCACGCCCTCCTGGGAACAGGCGGCGCCCGTGGAACTGGCGACGGCGCCTTTCGAGGTCCTCTCGGCACTCTGGAGGTTGATCGGTGGTGCCGACCCGTGCCTTCGGGCGACGGCCTATTGGGAAACCACGTCCCGCCAGGCGACAGACCCCCGGACGGGAAGCTCATTCTCGGCCTCCCTTCTTCCGGATGACGCGGATGCCCTGGCCGACGATCTTGTCCGCAGACGGGAAACGCTTCCCCAGGATGCTTTTTCCTGGAACGCCCTGCGGCAGCGCCTGACCGAGCATGCGGGATCCCTTTTTCCCGTCGCCCCTCCCGATCCGATCGCCCGGACCAGCTATCTTTACGCCAAGGGAGACGTCGCCTTCCTGGCTGTCTCTCCCGATCCGAACCCGTACCCGACCGTCTCTCCGACCGCCTGGGCCTCTTGGGGAGTCGCGCGCCCGATAGGGCCAGCAGACGCATTTTCCCGCCCGTGGCTCGACGGTCTCGGATTGAAGCGGATTTACCCGTCCGCGACAGGTTTTGTTTTCGAGGCATCCGCCCCGCTGGGATTGACGATGCGTCCCCCCCAACGCTTCGAGATCGACTGCAGCGCCGGGGATTCACGATATGACAGACGCATGTCCGTCTCGACAGCCATCGACACCGGCACGCGAACGCTCTCCCTGACAAGCCAGGCCGATTTCGAGAACCCCGATTCTGTCGGGACGGCGCTTCGCCCGATCGGGATCCGCGAGGCTCGAAACGACGCCGTCTGGTCCGATCCATCGTATACCGGCCGTCGCCAGAAAGAGATGGACTCGACGCTCGGATGGACGACACACCGACTCGCCTCGCTCCCCGAATGCGGGCCGGGATACTACCCCACCCCCCCCGGCCAGACCCAGAACCCGGCAACCTATCCCTGGTTTCGCCAAGCCGGCGCGTTGACCCTCGCACGAAACCAGGCGGGCGGATACGGTGCGGACCTCTACTGGCCATTCGCCGAGTCAGCCGACACCGACAGGACCTGCCGCTCGCGCCCGGAGAACGCCGGGACGGTCCTCGACTGGCGGGGAGCCGAATTCACGCCCCTCCCGAACCCGGAAGACCCGTTTCCCCAGCCGATCCGTTCCTGGATGGCTCCGACGAATTTTACCGATCCATTACGACGCTCCCTTTTCACCCCGTTTTTCGCGTCGGGAGACGACCTGGAGGCCGTTCCCACCCTGGTCGTCAGCCCGCAAGCAACGCCAGGGATCCCGTTTCCGGGCATTCAGCCGAATCAGCCGATCCGTTATATCGCGATCGAGTTCTGGACCCGCGATGCGCCACTCCATCGCGCCCTTCCATCGTTCCAGAATTACGTCATGAGGCTAGATACTGCCTCGACAGGAAACAGCCTGCTGACTTTCAAAGCGACGGAATTCTTCAACCACCCGACTCTTTTCCAAAGCGGACAGATCGGCACGTCCTGGGAACTTCAACACACCGGCACGGTCATCAGACCGAACCAGCCGAATACGCCGATCGGTCTCAATCCCAGAGTCAATCTGATCGACGCACAGAACGATCCGCATGTCCATTACGTCCGGATCGTCCTGCAGTCCGGCCAGGTAAATGGTTACGAACAGACGACATTGACATTACAGGTGGACGGCTCTTCGGCCTCTGAATCCTCCCAGCTTTGGCAGAACTACAGTCCCCCGGGGGCCAGTCTATTACAGTTATCCGTCCGCAACGTAAGCGACCTCAAGATCTACGGCAGCCCGGACGCCGGCGAAGGAACGGCGCGCGAGGCGGGTCGTTTCGTCCGGAGCGGCGAATACATCTCTCCCCTCTACGTCTTCGAAAGGCCCGTGCGCGTCATCGGGACCCAATGGACCGGCATCACGCCGGCGGGTTGGGCTCCGGAGAACGCGATCGCGGTCGAAGCGACGGGATACGCGGATGATCTTGGCCTCATTGACGCGGATCTGGCGATGCCCCCGAGGAGCGGCATGATCTCGACCGAGACGTCCCACCCCATCCGCTCGCTCCGCTACGAGGTGGAACTCTCCGTTCCTTCCGGGATTCCGGATGCCGCGGCGCTCGACACCCCCGTCTTCGAGGGGATCTGGTTCGCGTTCCGGCCGGTCGGCGCGCGCGTCGGCTGGGTCGATTGGGCCGCCCGGTAGCGGGGTTTCGGATCATTTAGGCGTCACGTTTTCCATTTTTGTCGCCGATCGCCCCCGCCCTGCATGCGGGGCGGTCTGGCGCCCGGTTTGCCGTCTTTCCGGCATGGCTCTCGCCCCCTCCCGCCGCGGCATCGCCCTTTTCATGGTCAGCGCCGTCCTCGCGCTCCTGGCGCTCCTCTCCGCCGCCCTCCTGGGAGGGACCCGCCTTGCTTCAAGCGCCTCCGCGGCCGGCGCCGCCCGGACCGGGGCCCGGAATGCCGCCGGAAGCGGCCTCGCCTATGCCGCGGCGCGCCTCGTGGAGCAGGGCGGGGGATATCCCCTCTTTCCGCGCACGACGGAGAACAACGGCGACGACTGGGCGTACCGGGAGGCCTCAACCGTTCCGCTCGCTCGCGCGGAGCGCCCCTCCTGGACGCACGGTCCCTTCCGAAGCGGCCGCCTGCGGGGAACAGACGACGCCTTCGCGCTCCGGGTCGATCCGGCAGGCGGCGGGCTCCCGGTGAATGCCGGACCTCCGAGTGATCCCGGGCTCGCCCACGCCCTCGACAATCTGGGGGCGATCCTGCTTGCGGCGACCCCCGACCGGACCCTCCGGATCGGCCGCGAGGACGTCCCGGCGGGTTCGCCCGTCCCGGGCGAGCCGATCCTCGTCTCGCGGCTCGGGGAGCATCTCCTCTCGGGGCGCCCTGCCGGCGGATATCCCTCCGTGGCCGCCGTACGGGAGGCGCTTCGCGCGCGCGCCTATACGGCCGACGAGTGCGATCTGATCCTCCCACATCTCGACATCGGGCCGTACGACACGATCGGCGGGTCCGGCCTCGAGGACGGCACGGGACGCCTCTTCCCGCACCAGCCGGTCGCGCTTTCCTCGGCCACGCTCCCGGTCCTGAAGTCGCTCTGGATGTACCTGCGGCCTTCGAACGCGCGCACCCATCCTCATCCGACCTTCACGGCGACCCCTCCGGGGTACGGGGAGCCGGGCCTCCGGGCCGGCGGGAACATCCCGTTCGGCCCGCTTTTCCTCTATCCGGACGAGGCGGAAAACCTCGCCGGATTCGCGGAACGGTTCCGCGCGCGGCCGGACCCCGCCTCATGGCTTGCCTTCCGGCAGGAGCTGGTGACACAGGCCCCGTCCCTCTTCGACCGGGACCATGGCCGGCTCGCGTCCCTGGGCCTCCCGGCGGAGGGGGCGCTCTGGGCCCGGATGAAGGCGGATGTCGCCTTTTTCGCCGTGACGCGCGACCGGCCGTCCGACGGGGTCGTTTCGAACCACGCGGACTGGACGCTCTGGCACGGGGGGCCCGGCAACGCGCACCCGGTGTTCCCTCCCGACGTCGGCGCCTTCGCCGGATTCCCGCGGCCGGCGGCCGCCCCTCCCCGCTGGCCGGACGGCGACGCGAACGCCCCGTACGACCAGCCGGCCGGGACGTTCCAGCCGCCGGGGCTCACGCTGGCCCCACCCGTCCGTTTCTCGGTGACCGCCCTCGGACGGAACGGAAGCGCCCGGGAAACGGCCTCCGGGACTTTCCGCGCCGCCGAGCGGATCGAGTTCACCGGCCAGGAGGATTTCGAGAACAGGGCCTCCACGGCGCATCTGGCCGGCCAGGGGATCGCGGTGGAGGCTCCTGCCTCGCGTGTCCCTCTCGCCGATCCGGACGACCCCGCGATGCCTTATCCCCGGGTGGTGACCGTTCCCGACGCCCATTTCCCGGGATGGACGCCGCCGGGAGCGGCGTATCCGGCCTTCGACCGGTATCGCGGCGCGATCGGGCTCGCCGCGCGGGCGTTCCGCCAGGAGGATCCGGCCTCTCCCGGAAACCGGCCCTGGGCGGCGGTCTCCCCGATCGACCATTACTGGCCCTTCACGGAAGATGATCTCCTGACCGGTCCGGAGGAGGAGTTCGCGTCGATCACGCCCGGATCCGTCCGGCTGGTCGCGGCCCCTCCGGATTCCGGGGCAAGCCCCTGGTGGTGCGGGACGGGCACCCCGATCGACCCGTCTCTCCTGCCGCCCGGCTACCCGATCCTGGGCCTGGGAGGGGACACCTGCCTGGAGCTGTGGCTGGCCGAGCACCGATCCGTCTCCGGCGGATTCCCCGGATTCCTGCTCCGGACCCTGGAGGTCAGCCAGGGCCATGGAGGCGGCCCGTCCGGAAACGACGATTCGGGAGGAGGAGGCGGACCGGTCGAGGGGTTCATGCAGCTCTGGGCCGAGCCCCGCGAAAGCGAGACGGCGTTCAGGCTCCTGTTCCGGGACTGGCCCGTCCTTGACCTCGCCACGAACGCCCCGTCGACCTTCTCCGGGGACGTGTTCGGCCCCGCGGCCGCGCGCGTGCCCCGCGTCCATCCCGCAGGGCACATCCCGTCGTCCGGACGCGTCCGTTCCGGACAGGAGCATGTCATCCTTGTCGTGGACGACAGCATCACTCCCCCCGCCCCCGGCACGACCTTCACCCTCTACATCGACGGCATCGCGGCGGCGACGCGTTTCGTCCCCTCGATCCGCTTCCGGGGGGACGGGGCGGGACTCGCCTTCAGCCGCATCGACGAGGTCCGGTGGTTCCATTGGGTTCCCGACGCGGCCGAGGTGGCGGCCCGCTACGCGAAAGGGCGGTTTATCCTCCCCGGCACGCCGGGGACTGGAGACGCCACGTACCGATCCCCCCGCTACCGCTTCGACGCGCCCGCACGGATCCGCTCCGGTTCCTGGACCGGCGTCCCGTGCCATGACCCGCGGATCGGGATCACTGTCCGCGCGCGCGCCCTCGACACGGCGGGCGGCATGGTCCGCGACATGCCGCTCGGGACCTCCGGGACGGTGACGCGGTTCGCGGCCGGGACGCCCTTCGACGGGTTCGACTACGACGTCTCCTTCGCGAACGGCTCGGCCGACCTCTCGCCCCTCTACCACACGCCGCTCTTCGAGTCGGCCTGGTTCACCGTCCAGCGCAAGGGACGCGCGCCGGCCTGGGATCACGACAGATGACGTCCCGGTCCGGCGTCGCTCTGTTGTTCGTCTCGGGTCTCCTGGCGCTTCTCCTGTTGCTGTCCGGTTCCTTCATCGCCGCGACCCGCCTTGCCGCGATGGCAACCCTCTCTTCCGTCGACAGCGCCGTTTGCCGGCTGGCTTCCGGAAGCGGCATGGATTACGCGGCCGCGCGCCTGTCGGAAAATCCGTTTCCGGGACCGGCCCCCTCCCTCTCGCGGCGCGGCGACGACTGGTCGGGCCTCCCCGCCTACGGCCGGGGCGAGCCGTGGACCGACGATCCCGCGCATGCGACGGACGGGATCGACAACGATGCGGACGGCCGCGTCGACGAGCCGTTCGAGGGGGACGGCGCCCGAGAGCCGGACGAGCCCTGGGGGCCGGACCTGGACGGAGACGGGAAATTCTCCGCCTGGAGCGGCCGGCTGCGGGGCCCCGGCTTCGACGTCCCCTTCGCGCTCCGGATCGAGTCGGCGGGAGGCAAGATCCCCGTCAACGCCGGCTTTCTCGACCCGCCGCGTCACAATGCGGTCGCGCCCGCATGCCACGCCGGGCTCGCCCGCGCCCTGAACAACCTGGGGGCGGTCCTGTTCGCCGCGACCCCCGACAGGCTCGCGCGCGTCGGCCGGGAAGACGTCCCGACGGGAAACGCCGTCCCGGGCGAGCCGATCCGGATCTCGCGGCTCGGCGAGCATCTCCTGGCGGCTCGGCCGCCGGGCGGATACCGGTCCCGGGCGGAAGTCGATCGCGCGCTCGCCGGCGCCGGGTACCTGCCGGAGGAGCGCGCGGAAATCTCCCGCCATGTCGACACTGGTCCCTGCGACACGCTCATGGCTTTCCCGGACGGGGGCGCATGCCGCCCGGTCGAGCTCTCGACCGCGTCGTTCGTGACGCTCCAGGCCCTCTGGCGATACCTGAAAACGGCCTCCAGCCAGCCGGTCCCGACGGAATTCCTCGAGGGTCCCGCGCCGCCCTACGGAAACCCGGGCATGCGCTCGGGCGGGCATCTCGCGTTCGACCGGACGCGGGGACTGATCCTGTATCCGGACGAGGCCGAGAGGCTCGGCGCATTCGCGGAACGTTTCCGGAAAGGCCCCGGCGCGTCGTCCTGGACGGAGTTCCGGCGGCAGATGGCCAGCGAAGCGCCGTCGATCTTCGCCCGCGACAGCGGCCTCCTGTCCGCCGCGGGGCAACCGCGGGCGGCGGCGGTCTGGGCGCGCATGAAGGCGGATCTCGCCTTCTTCGCCCTGGCGCCGGACCGGCCGCCCGACCGGCTGACCTCGAATAAAGCGACCTGGAACCTTCCCCATCCGGTCCTGGGGGCCTTCCATCCGGTCTTCCTTCACCGGATGGAGACGGGGTTCCAGGGGATCGCCTACCCCCGATCGACGACGCCGCGCTGGACCCACCCTACACATCCCCACGACACCGCCGGCGGATACGCGCCCCCCCTCGCCTCGCCTCCCCAGACACTCTGGCCCGTCGGGCTCACCCTCGCGCCCCCCGTGCGCTTCGAGGTGGCGTCGCGCGCCCGCGCGGGGCGCGGCGGACAGGAACGAACGGACGACACCCGTGGGACGCTCCGCATCGCCGACCGTCTGGAACTGACCTCACAGGAGGATTTCGAGAACCGGGAAGGAGGGGCTCGCCTGGCCTCCGCCGGGATCGTCCCCGTGAATCCGGCGGTCCGGCGGCCCGCGCATCCCGATCCGGACGACGCCGCGAGCGTCTATCCCTGGCTCGTCACGCTCCCGCTCTGGCATTTTCCCGGGGGGCCGCCAAGCGCCCGGCGGTATCCGGCGCATACGGGGGCGATCGCCCTCGCCGGCCGCGCGTGCGAATCCTTCCAGACGGGCCTTCCCGAGCATTATTGGGCGTTCACCGAGGACGACCTGCACACGAACCCGGAGCGGGAGTTCGCCTCCCGGTCCGCGGGAGGTGAGGACCATTGCTTCGATCCCCTGGACGGGACGGCCGGCCCGTGGGGATGCGGGGACAATCGGCAGGTCGTCACCTCCCCCGTCCCTCTCGAGATGGCGGGAATCGGCCCGCCGGGGACGCGCATCCAGAGCCTCACCGTGGAGGCCTGGCTCTCCGAACGGCGCCACGCCGACTGGCCCCCGACCGACACGGATGCCGCGAGCCGGATCGACATCTGCGGGCCGCCGGAGGATAACGGGACGGAAGAACCCGGCCCCTCCTCGCAGCGGATCCGGATCTTCGTCCGGCCCCGGGCAGATGGCTCGGCCAGCTCCGTCAACGTCGAGATGAACCTCCCCGTGAACGCCAACAACTCCTTCAGTGGAAACATCTTCAGCGGGCCGGGAACGGAGATCCCTTACCGTGACACGGCCGGACAGGGGCGCTCCGGGCAGGAGCACGTGGTGTTCGTGATCGAGCGGGCGGTCGGAACGCCGGACGCGGGGCTCCGCCACTACCGCCTGTACGTCAACGGAGCGCGCGTGGCGGAGCAGTATCTGGCGGCGGGCCTCGCCCCCGCCGCCCTGCACCTGTACGCGACGCAGGCGGACGAGATCCGGATCTACGACCACGCGCTCGACGACGCCCGGATCGCCCGACGCCACGCCCTCGGGCGCTTCATCCTGCCGGGGCCCGCCGGGGGGCGGCCGACGGCGACCTTCCGGTCACCCCGCTACCGGTTCGACGCGCCGTTCCGTCTCCTGCGCTCGGGCTGGACGCTTGTCCCCTGCGCCGACCCGCGCGTCGGCATTCGCGTCACGGTGCGCGGGTACGACGTCGCGGGGAACACGCTGGGTGCCACGGTCCTGGAAGGCGCCGGAGAGGCCGGGAGCCTCGCCGGGATCCCCCCGTCCGCCCGCTCCTTCGACTACGAGGTCGAATTCCACAACCGGACGGCCGACACGTCCCCTCTCTACCACACGCCCCTCTTCGAGTCGATCTGGTTCACCTTCCGCAAGAAAGGGCGCGCCCCGACGTGGGAAGAGGCGGACCCGGCGGATGACCGATAGGTGTCATTCAGAAATCATCTATGAGGAGCAAGCAATCTCCCGCTCCCGCCTCCCCCACATCGACCGGGCGGCACGGAACTTGCCCTCCTGAATTCCGCATACATGAACCCGAAAGTGAATTCATCCATGAACATGTGGAGGGCTTCGACATGAAATCCACCCGAACAGGGATACCGGAAACCCGTATCCGGATAGCGGGCCTCCTTTTCATCCTGACTCTTTTTTCCATGCCACTCGCCAGCGCCGGCCCTGACACCCCGCCCCGTCACACGTCGACCGATGCCGGTCAATCCTCATCTCTTTCCATGACCACTTTTTCCAACTTCACGAATTGCCCTCCTTATCAACCGACGCAATGCGCTGAGTTCACCCGCTGCCCTCTTGAATCGACCAGCTGCACATCGGAAGAAACCCGGTGCGGCTTTACCATTTGCCCCCCCCGACACACTCTTTGCCCCCACGAAACGACACGATGCCCCCCACAAGAGACACTCTGTCCTCGGGAAGAGACAGTCTGTCCGCGAACCAACACGGAATGCCCGTACTCACCTGGGGAGACTTGGTGCCCCCCCGAGGAGACAAAGTGCCCTCATGACGGTGTAATCACTTGGTGCCCGATCCGGACCACGGAATGTCCCATCCGACGCACAGTCTGCTCCAACCGCCTAGAGACGATCTGCCAGGGCCCGGTCACAGAGTGCGGCCACACACAGACAAAATGTCTCCCTTCAGTCTGCCCCAGCGTCGAGACGAGATGCCCTTGGGAAGAGACGAAGTGCCCCATTGCCTGGACGCGCTGCTCTGCCGATACGACATGCGACTACACGACTTTCCCGCAAAGGGAGACATCGTGTCCACGGCGGGTGACGGTTTGCCCGTCAGGGATCTTCCTGCCAACCGTATGCCCTGAAAGGGTAACGGTGTGTCAATGGACTTTCTGTCCGCACCACATGACGATCTGCCGGCTGGACGGCAGGGAATGCGCCCCCGAAAGGACCGGCATGGACGGGGCGTCGTCACAAGCGGCCCGAGGATCCACGTGCACCGTCTTTCCCCAAGCTACCGAGTGTCCTGTCGCCGTCACGCAGTGCCCCGCGCTTCCCACCGAATGCCCGGGATCTCCCACGCTCTGCCCGGCGGCAACCGGAACCTGCACACCGGAGAAATAGGGCCATGTTCATCGTCGGGATCGCAGCCCTCTTCCTGAAACTGTGCGCCCATGCCGGCGCGGCCTGGCTTTCCGCGCGTGTCCTCGTCCGGCCCGCGGCGGAATGGGCGGACCGGCGTGCCGGCCAGGCCGCCGGTTACGCCGTTTTCACGGAGCTGTTCTTCTTCCTGCTCTTCCTGCCCCGCCTGGACGCGCTCCCGGCCGGCGCGGCGCTGGCCGCCGCCCTCGTGATCCGCTCGATCCTCTGGTTCTGCCTCATGCGGTGGGCGTTCAGGCCGTACCCCCCGCGCGTCGCGGGGATCGCGGCGGGTCTCATGGTCGCCGTCGCCTTCGCGACGGACACCCCGTTCAGGGGATACCTCTAGAAGCCATCAGATAGGGATCATTCAGAAATCAACACACACCCCCCGACCCTCCCCCCGACGCCGACGCCACGCGCAGCGACATGGCACGCCCCTTGCTCCAGGTAACGGCATGCCGTGTCTTCGCATCGCCGTGCCGGCCGCCCTCGCGGCTTTCCTGCTCTTCTCCCCCGCCTCCCGGGCCGGGTGAGGCCCCAGGGGATTTCTCGTCTGCGAGGTTCGCGACGACACGAATCACACGCTGGAATACGAGATCATCGACGCGAAGACGCGATGCGACGCGCGGAGCTCCTGGACCGATGAAAACGGGGTCCGGCGCACCCTGAAGGGGACTTGCGGGACCGAAGAGGCCGCCCGGAGCCGCGTCGACAAGCTGGAGGCCGAAAACATGGCCTGGGGCGTCTTCCTGGTCGAACCCGCGATCGGCGAGGAGCGGATCGAGGTCCGGCGCGTGCCACTCGACCATCCGCGGCGCGTCCGGAAGGACGACGAAACCTGGCGCCTGAAGAAAACCTGCCCCACCGAGGAGGCGGCCCGGAAGGCCGCCGACAAGTTGCGCGCGCGCGCCGCGGAAAAATCCGGCGAGCCGGCGCCCGAAAACATCGTCGAGGCCTCGGCCGGGAAATAACCCCTTGTACGGAGGCATCATGACATCCATCCGGAACGCGGTCCTGTCCCTTTTCGTCGCCCTGACGGTCCACCCCCTGTCCGCCGCCCCGGAGATGTCCGGGGAGGCGCAACCGACCGTTTTTCCGCTCCGGGAGACGGAATGCCCTGTCATCCGGACACGATGCCCCCTGCAGGCGACAACCTGCCATCTCCAGACGACGAAATGCCCTCCAAAGGTCACGGAGTGCCCGGTCACGCTGACGCAGTGCCCCCGGATCCACACGGTCTGTCCGCCCCTGGCGACCGTCTGCGTCCATGACCGGCCGACGTTCTGCCGGACAGTCCCGACCCTGTGCCCGCCCAAGACAACGCTCTGCCCCCCGATTCCGACCCGATGTCCGCCGCAAGTGACCACATGCACGCGACTGGCCCGGACCCACTGTCCCCCTCAAGCCACCACGTGCCAGTCCCTCACGGTCTGCAGGCAGGTGTTGACGTTCTGTCCGGCGACCCCGTCGGTCTGCCCCGTGGCTCCCTGTGTTCCGCCGTCGCCGGGAGATGTCGCCGCCGACTGACGCTCCATGCCCTCGACCTCCCGATCCGCGCGAAGCATGCCGGTTCCGCTTCTTCTCTTCCTGGCCCTGCTTCTCCCCCTCCTCGCCCGGGCCGAAACCGCCGGGCAGCCGGCGCACGAACCCACGCGGCTGCCCGTGATACCGACACGCTGCCCCGCCACGCCGGCCCACACCCGGTGCCCGACGCTTCAGACCCGGTGCCCGGAGCGCCTGACCTTTTGCCCGGAGATCCCGACCGGGTGCCCGATCGAGGCAACGATCTGCAACCCGACGGTCTGTCCGGACGAGCCGACGATATGCCCGGAGCAGTGGTCCAGCTGTCCGGCGCTCCCGACGTTCTGCCCGGAGGCACACACGCGATGCCCGGCACAGCACACGTTCTGTCCCGAGAACGAGCCCACGCAATGCCCCGTGAAAGTCACGCGATGCCCCGCCCAGACGACCCATTGCCACCACCTCGAGACCTTCTGTCCGGAGGAACGCACCGTCTGCCAATGGACCCGGTGCCCCAGGCGGACCACGCGGTGCCCGGAGCAGAAGACCCGGTGTCCGTCAGGCCATACCTATTGCCGGCACGAGCGGACCGTCTGCCCGGAGCGGGAGACCGTCTGCCCGAAGGCCCTGACGCGCTGCACGGGAGTCGACTGGACCGTCTGCCCGTCCGTCACCACGCACTGCCCCCGCCAGATCACGAGCTGCCCCGTGATCAGCACGTATTGTCCCGAGATCCCCGGGCTCTGCCCGCCGCCTCTCCTCGATCCCCCGCCGCCCGAAGGGACGCTTTCCCTTCAAGCCCGGTGACAGGATGCGCTGGCCCCGCCCCCGGCATGAGAGACGGCGGATCCTTCCTCTCGTCCTTCTTTTCCTTCATGGTCTCGCGACGGGCCATGGAGGAGAGAGAGGCGGGCTGGAGACATATAGTCCCCTGGGCCCCTCTTACTGTCCGGTCGCGACCATTTGCCCGCCGGTACACACGCAATGCGCGGCCGATCCCACTCTCTGCCGGATCATCGCGACGGTCTGCCAGCATACCGCCTGCCCCGCGATCCGCACCGTCTGCCCCCGCACGGTCACCGCATGCACGTCCGGAAACACGCGGTGCGCGGACGAAAGCACCAATTGCGGCCCCGACAAGACACGCTGTCCGACGGACAGGACCTACTGCACAAGGACAAGCTGCCCCCACGCGACACGGTGTCCCCGATTGACAAAATGCCCCTTCGACGAGACGAAATGTCCGGAGGTCCGGACCTACTGTCCTGAAATCCCGTCGGAGTGCGAGCGAAACGAGCCGACCCGGTGCCGGGCCCGCCCGACCCGGTGCCGTCCCTCCCCCACGCTCTGCCAGACCACAAGCACGAAGTGTCCCATTGTCGTCTCCCGGTGTCCGACGCAACTCCAGACGGTCTGCCCGATCCGGATCACCTGTTGCCCGATCATCCCGCCCGAATGCTGACCAGGCGATGTTCCCGGCGCCCCGGGCGGGGGTGCCCGCTGACCGGAACAGGCGCGCTCCGGACTCTCGGGCTTCTTGCCGGACTCCTCGCGCCGATCCTTTCAACCGGGGAGGAAAGCGGCTGGATCACGCGGCTTCCGGTCGCCTGGACGATCTGCTACGAGCAACCGACCGTCTGCGAGATCACGGTCTGCCCCCGGAAATTCACCACCTGTCCCGTGGTCTACACCGACTGCCCGCGCTGCGACACCGGATGCCCGATCCTGCCGACCATTTGCGATCTAACGCACTGTCCGGAGCGCCCGACGCTCTGCCCCCCCAGAACGACCCGATGTCCGGCCCGCGCCACCCATTGCCCGAAGATCCCTTCCGAATGCGAGGGGAACGCCCCCACGCGCTGCCGCGCGAGCCCGACCACCTGTCAGCCCCGCCCGACGTTCTGCCAGGTCGTGAGAACAAGGTGCCCGATCGTCGTCTCCCGATGTCCTTACAAGCTCCATACGATCTGCCCCGTCGAGATCACCTGCTGCCCGATCATCCCTCCGGAATGCTGACCGCGGGAGACTCCCGGCACCCCCGGCGGGGGCGCCCGGCAGGCGAAGTGACACATGTCGTGATACCATTCAGTTCGTGACGCCTCCCGAATCGCGCCGGTCCCACAGCGCCCTTGCCCTTCCGGTGATCCTCCTCGCTGGGCTTTTCCTTCCGCGCGAGGCCGTGGCCGCCTCGGTGGGGACGGCGCGGGTTTCGGTCTTCAGACAGGGGACCGACCGCCCCCCGACGGCCCGGGCGGTGGGAAGCCTGATCGGGGTCTGGAACTTCACGGGGCGCACCTTCAACACCCAATATTCAAACCACTGGCAAAGGCAGTTCCCCCAGCAAGGAGCAACCAACGCCGTCATGGGACTCGCGCTCTGGCGGCAGGATCCGTCCTTCGGGTTCGGCGCCGGGGATTCAACCCTCTTCCGGTTCACCGGAACGACCTGGTCTGCCACCGTGGTCCAGTCCCTCACTCAAACCGTCGCCAGCCGGATCGGTGTCGCCAACAGCTCTTTCGCCGTGGTGGCGCAGGATTTCGAGGATCTCTGGCAGTGGAGCGGGACGAGCTGGCTCCACCGGATCACCTCGATCGGCTCGGCCTCGGCCCCCCGCTTCACGAACGTCTCGGTCCTGGCCACCAACTACGCCTTCGCCTTCACGGAAGGTGCCAACACGCCCACCGATCCCGTCCGCCAGGTCTGGCACTGGCGGGGAACCTCCTGGCGCGTCCACATGCGGGGGCTTCCCCAGTATTACGGAATCGGAGGGATGGTCTCGACCGACTATGGCTGGTACTTCAACTACCCCCAGGCAACGGACGGCCTCCCCTACATGAACCGCTGGACCGGGACAAGCTGGATCCTGCACGACATCATCGGCGACATCGAGGCGGGAGACTGGACCGTCTTCGAGACGATCCCCGGCGAGCGCGACTTCGCGGTGATGGCGGGGGACACCGGGGCGCTCCGGCGCTGGACCGGAACGAGCTGGCTCAAGGAGTCGGGGATCACGTCACAGCATTACAACGCCGGCGTCGCGGTCCGGACCGACTGGATGTGGCTCGTGGGAGACACCGGAACGGTCCTCAAGTGGACCGGGACGAGCTGGATCAGTCACGGCGGATTCACGGCCGGAAACCTGCAGGCCGTCGCCGCCGTCGATACCGACTATGCGGTCATCTCCGGCCGGACCGGCTCCTGCTTCATCTGGCGCGGAACAAGCTGGGTCGTCGAGACCACGCTCGAGACGCGCGTCAACCAGCAGGCGTGCGCCACGGCGGGACCGACGTTCACCGTCACCGCCGGAAACTCGGGATTCATCTCCCAGAAACAGATGGTGAACATCATCAATGACGCCGACACGGACGACCTCATCGGTCCGTTCGACTGGGAGACGGGGACCGTCTACCGGACGCTGATCCAGATCATGCCGACCGATTCCGATTGGGACTGGTCGGGGACCTCGACAAGCGAAGGGTCCTACATCGGGCTCATCGACAAGGGCGGGAACTCCTACGAGTTCATGGACGAGCAGGATCTCGGGACTCCCAACGTGCGGCGGATCATGGTCGAGACCGATTCACCGGTCACGAGCGGCAGCGCGACCCAGGAGGACATCCTGATCTGGGAGGACACCGTCGGCTGGTGGGACGGACACTCGAGCCCGCACAACCTGAACGCCAGTTCGGGAACGCGCCTCGTCGAAGGGGGGATCGTGCACAACGACATCGGAGGGGCCCTTCCGGCCGATGTCTGGGGCGAGACCGACTCGCGCATCACGAGCGGCGGCCCGACGACCTGGGAAGCGGCTGCCAAGACCGACACCACCGTGACCGCCAACATCGGGGTGCTGACGTGGGAGCTCTGGCACCTCTTCACCGGCCCCGTCTCGGGTTTCCTGGACGGGGAATCGATCGAGGCGGCGATCCACGTGAAGGCAGGCGGAAGCTCGACCGATCTCGCCGGGATCTCCTGGATGTACCGCCGGGGGAATTTTCGCCCCCGCACCGCCGACTGGCGCTGGTGCCGCGACGACGCGGCGGAACCCCAGGTCATGAAGGAGCCCCGGGGACGCCTCACGAACGTCGGCCCCACCCAGGAGCGTCTGCGCCTCCGGGTCCGGATCGACGAGACGGACGGCGGCTGGGTCCCCGCGGGCAACGGCGCCACCAACGGCCTCACCCTCTGGTACTCGACGGACCAGTCCACCTGGACACAGATCACCACCTCCTCGTCGGTCTGGAAGTTCTTCGACGGCGCGGGAACGGCCGGAGGGACCCCCACCACGCACGCCCTGGCCGGCTGCGACGCCTTCGGGATTGTTGTGGAAAGCAGTTCTTCATCGAACAGCTTCAGGCAAGAGCCGTTCACGGAGGTCGAGCATGACTTCGCGATCGAGTCCTCGGCCGCAGCCACGAGCACCATCTACTATTTCGAGGCGCGACACCGCGGCCACCGCTGCCTGCCGGTCCCCGGGGTCGGCTACCCCTCGGTGGCGACCACGGACGAGTCCACCTTCAACTACCTCTACTCGCGGCCCGAACTGGGCCGGATGAGCCGTCCCCTGGTGAATCCCGCCGTCGCCGCCGGCGGGAACGGGGATGCCTTCAAGGTAGTCTACGTCGGAACGCAGGGGGGCACCGGGGACCAGCTGTTCGCGGTCTCGCGCACGAACGGGGGGCTGGTGCGGAGCTTTTCGGCCTCTGGGACGCTCGAGCACGGGAACCTCTACTGGGACAGCACGAACAGCCGCTACAACCTCTTTTTCCGGCAGGGGCGCGACGCAATCCTGGCCCTCGCAGACGACGGAGGGACGATCACGGCGAACGGATCCTGGGCGTCGAACCCGCTTTCCTTCGTGAACCTGATCGGGCGCCCCACGCGCTTCTTCGACGGGGACAAGCAGAACTACCTGATGCTGCTCGTCACGAGCTTCCAGGGGAACACGTCGACGATCTACAAGGTGCGCGGCTCCGACGGGAACATCATGACGGACGGCGAATACTCGAAGAGCAATCCCGATGGCTGGTCGCGGGGGCTCCGGACGGCCACCCATATGTATCCCCTCTGGGTGGACGGCAAGACCTTCGCGCTGGGAGATGTCACCGGCGACCATGTCATCAAGCTCACGAACGGCTCCGGCGCGACCCCGACCAGCTTCGGAAGCGTCACCGTCCAGACTATCGCCGCCTTCTCCCCTACCTACACGCGGACCACGATCACGACCGGAGGACGCATCCTCGCCGTCCAACAGGGATACGGCTCCGGGATGTCTCTCTTCCCCAACGGCGAAGGTGCGACACGGATCAATGACGCAAACATGGAAGGTGTCGAATGGAGCAGCGTCGGCGTCCTGGGGTTCAGCGCGGACCTCTCGAACACCGACAACATCGACACAGGCGCGTACTCGCCCCCGTTCCAGTCGGCGTTTCCGGTGCCGGTCTATATCGGCGACTCCACGACGAGCGCGCAGATCAACCGCCTCTCCGGAAGCACCGGCGTGAACGAGAACAGCTACCCCTACAATCTCACGGGCGCGGTCAACACCGAGATCGTGATCAAGGGGGATTGGGTCTACTTCGGGACGGCCGGCGGGTACCTCTACGCCATCTCGGCCACGGATCCCACGCAGACGCAGGGAATGCGCTTCGAGGTCCCCGGACGCTCTTCCGTGGTCGGCGTCGCGCTCGACAGCACCAACAGCCTCGTCTACTACACGACGGCCGACGGGCGGATCTATCAGTTCGACACCCGATAGGCAGGTCGACTCCTCCGTGGCGCCGGAACGCCTTCACGCCTTCTTCAGCGGCCATGTCCAGGGGGTCGGATTCCGGTACCGGTCGGCGTCCACCGCCGCCCGCTTTTCCGGGATCACCGGTGAGGTCCGTAACCTCGATGACGGCCGGGTGGAACTGACGGCCGAGGGGGAACGCGCCGCACTCGACGCCTTCCTGGAAGGGCTCCGGCGCGCGATGTCGGAATACATCCGGGACGTCGAGGTCTCCTGGTCCGGGGCGACCGGCGAATTTTCAGGCTTCGGGATCGCCCGGTAGGCCGGCCAGGATTCCCGCGAGGTAACGGATCCCCTCCGCGGTCGCCGCGCCGTGCCAGGAGCAGAGCCGGCCGTCGACGAGCACGGCCTTTCCCGGAAAGAAGCCCGCCACCTCCTGGACGTGCCGCGCGGAAAAGGGGTACGGCTCGTCCGGGAGGATCAGGAGATCAGGTGAAGCTCCCGTGATTTCTGCCGCCGTGACCGGGAAGTACCGCGCCCCGTCCGCGCGCGCGCCGAAGGCGTTCGCTCCCCCCGCGAGGGTCACGAGATCGTCGATATAGGTCCCGCGCCCGGCCACCCACCAGGGGGCGCGCCAGATCAGGTAGACGATCCGGATCCGGGGGCGCGCCGCCGTGCGGGCGGCCGCCGCCCGGCGCGCATCATTGATCTCCCGCGCCATCCGCCCGGAGGCCTCCTCCGCGCCGGTCAGGGCCCCGACCGTCTCCACCTCGCGCAGGGCCTCCCGGACCGTGCATGGATACTGCACGAAGACCGGAAGCTCCGCCGCCAGGGGCTCGATCTCCTCCCGGCGGTTCTCCTCCCGGTTGGCGAGAACAAGATCCGGCGAGAGGGAGCGGATCTTCCGGAGGTCGAGTTTCTTCGTCCCCCCCACGATCGCCTTCCCGCGGACCCCGTCCGCGGGACGGTTGCAGAAGCGCGTCACCCCGACGACGCGCTCGCCCAGCCCCAGGGCGAAGAGCGTCTCCGTCGTCGACGGGACGAGGCTCACGATCCGGCGGGGCGGACGCGGCAGCGTCACCGCGCGCCCCAGGGCGTCCGTCACCGTGACGGGAAAGGGCATCCGGACAGGATAGACTTTCCCCGTTTTTCTTTCTCCTGACTCCTGTCTCCTGACTCCTGTATTCTTCTCTCCCTATGGCCCGCGTCGTGGCGATCGCGAACCAGAAGGGAGGCGTCGGGAAGACCACGACGACGGTGAACCTCGCCGGCGCGCTGGGACTCTCCGGCCGGCGTGTCCTTCTCGTGGATGCCGACCCGCAGGGGAACGCGACGACGAGCCTCGGGGCCGAGAAAGGGGACGGCACGGCCGAGATGATCGAAGACCCCGGGCGCGCCGACGCGTTCCATGCCGCGACGGAATCGGAGAACGTCCGGGTCGCCGCCGGGACCTGGCGCCTGCGGGAGGCGGACCTCGCCGTCGCGCGAGGGGAGATCCCCGTCACGAATCTCGCCCTGGCCGTCAGGCGTCTCGCGCGCGACTTCGACGTCATCCTTGTCGATTGCCCCCCCGCGCTGAACGGGCTCACGCGTTCCGCCCTCGTCTCCGCCACGGGGGTCATCGTCCCCGTCCAGGCGGAGTTCTTGAGCCTCGAGGGGCTCGTCCAGATGAAGGAGGCGCTTTCAAGGATCGGCGAAACCTCCCCGGTCCCCCCCCGGATCTTCGGGATCCTCCTCTCGCAAGTCCCGGCGGGTGCGGACGCGGCCGAGCGGGAGGTCCGCGCCGAGATCGAGAAGTTCTTTCCCGGAGCGCTCTTCGCCGAAGCGATCCGCCGCGACCCGGCCCTGGCCGAGGCCCCCAGCCACGGAAAGACCGTCTTCGCGCACGCCCCCCGGTCGGTCGGGGCGTACCACGCCCTGCGGTTCGCGCAGGAGTTCATTCGCCGCTCCATGAGCCTGGAGAATCTGGAATGAGCGCCGAAACACCTCCGGCCACGGCGGGCTTCCCCCTTCACAGGCGGCTGCGCGGGATCCGGCGCGTTCATGGCGGGGCGGCGCTCCTCCTGCTGGCGACCTCGGTACCGCTCTCCTTCTCGCACGGTTCCGGGATCGTCCAGATCTGGTTGACCGGCGCCGGCCTCCTGGTATGGCTCCTGGGAAAGGCGCGGATCGCGCGCCTACTGAAGGCCCTGCCGCCAGCCGATCCGGACGCGGAGCTCCTGCGGGGGATGCGGGCGCTTCTCGCGAACGACCGGTTCGGGGCCGAGGCGGTCTTCCGGGAGATGCTCGCCCGGAACCCGACGGACGTGGAGGCGACGCTCTATCTGGGGCTGGTCCTCCGGGAACACGGGGACGTGCGCGGCTCCGCGAAGATCCTTTCGCGCGCCCTCCGGATCGACGTGTCCCGGAAATGGACGGGGGAGATCCTGCCCCTCCTGGCCCCGGTGGATACCGCCCGGTGACGCAAAGAAGGACACTGTCGTTTTTCACCACAGACATGGAAAGCGGGTCAAAAACGCAACTTGTTTAAATATTTGCGTTAAACTTTCCACTCGGCATCGGGACCATGGCACTCCGGTTGCGATATCCTGATCACATGCGCGATACACGAAGCCGCGGCAAGGATCGCTTCAACCGTTCGATCATCAAGGAGGGTGCCATGAAAAAGGGTCTTGTCTTGTCTCTGGTGATCGGGGCCGCCCTGGCCGGAGTCTCCTCCGCCCGCGCGGAGGGGCAGTTCTCCTCCGAGGAGGCGAGCGTCCGCCAGACGCCGGAGGGAATCGAGGCGTCCGTCGCGATCGACGGGAAACGCGAGACGTTCCGGGCGCGCGACTGGGACGAGTTCCGGAAGAAGTATCCGAAGATCTACGAACGCCATTTCAAGGGGAGCAGCGCGGGGGGCGTGCGGAGCGAGGCGCGCTCCGAGGCCCGATCGGAGGCAGGCGGCCATTTCCGCCGCTTCGCCGAGGAGGTCTCCGGATGCCCCAGATGCCGGGAGTTCGGAATGTGCGCCCGCCACGGGGAGATCCTGCGGAAGATCCGGGAGCACATGCAGGACGCACCCCCGGAGGTCCGCGAGCGCGCCCGGGAGTGGCTCCGGAACCACGAGGGACAGGTGAAGGAGCGGATGGTGAAACGGTTCGACGCCAACGGGGATGGATCGCTCGACGAGGCGGAGAGGAAGAGCGCCCGCGCCGCGATCGAGGAGCGCCATCCGGGTCTTCTCGAGACATGCCGCGACCGGCGTGAGGACGTGCGCGACCGCCGGGAGGACGGCCGGGACCGGCGCGAGGACATCCGCGACCGCGCAGAGGATTTCCGTGACGCCCGGCACGACGGGGGAAAATGGGACAAGATCGAGGACCGGGTCGACAAGCGGGAGGACTACCGCGACCAGCGGGAAGACAAGCGCGATCAGAGGGAAGACCGGCGGGACCGGAACCACGACGGCCCCCTTCCCGACCCGTTCCGGAGCATCCGCGACGGACAGGAAGACGTGTGGGACAAGAGGGAAGACCGCCGGGACCGCCGGGAGGACCGGTTCGACACGCGCGAGGACATCTGGGACGACAGGCACGACGGCGGAAAGCGGGACAAGATCGAGGACCGGCGCGACAAGGCGGAAGACCTCCGCGACAAGCGGGAGGACGGCCGCGACCGGCGGGAAGACAAGCGGGACAGGAAGAAGTAGGAACGATCGGGCGTGCAAACCCGGCGGCCTCCCTGAAACGGGAGGCCGCCGGAATTCCCTCGTCGAGCACGTTCAGTACGGGCAGCGCCCGCGAAGCGAGCGGGCGTTCCGGGAGTCTGAACAAAAAACTCTACCCGTGCGCGAGAAACGCCTCCGGAAGGTGCCCCAGGAGGTCCCCCGCAAGAAGCGAATGTTCCCCGAGGCGCGCGGCCGCCAGGTCCCCGGCGGCGCCGTGGAGATGCGCCGCGAGGCGCGCCGCGTCGAAAGGTCGCATTCCTTGCGCCCAGAGCCCCGCCACAAGCCCCGCGAGGACGTCCCCCGTTCCCGCGGTCGCCATTCCCGGATTCCCCGTGGCGTTCACCGCCGTCCGCTTCCCGTCCGTGATGACCGTCCGCTCGCCCTTCAGGACGACGACCGCCTTCTCGCCTCCCCAGCGCCTCGCGGCGCGCACGGCCGTTTCCTGACGCGCGCGCTGGATCGCCGCGGATGTCGATCCGGTCAGGCGCGCCATCTCCCCCGGATGCGGCGTCAGGATCCGCGGGCCGGCACGGAGACGGATCCGGTCGCGTTCCTCCGCCAGCGCCTGGAGGGCGTCCGCGTCGACCACCATCGGACGCCGCACGACGCGGCACAGGTGCCGCGCCAGGGCGGCCGCCTCCGGATCGCGCGAGAGCCCCGGACCGAGCAGCACGACATCCGCCTGCCCCGCGAGGCGCTCCAGTCCTCCGGCCGCGGCCGCGGAAAAGGCCCCCGACATCCCCTCCGGAAACCCGGCCAGGATCACCTCGGTCAGCTTCACGGAGGCGGGAAGGACGAGCCCTTCCGGAACGGCGAGCGTCACGAGCCCCGCGCCCGCGCGCAACGCCGCCTCCGACGCGAGACACGCCGCCCCGAGCATCCCGCGCGACCCAGCGACGACCAGCACACGGCCGCACGTCCCCTTGTGGGCGTTCCGGGGCCTGCGCGGAAGCGGCGGGAGCGCGTCAGTCTTCCGTCCGGCCATCCCGCCCCATCCGGTTGATGATCGACGCGACATACCCCGCCCCGAACCCGTTGTCGACGTTCACGACGGAAACGTTCGACGCACAGGCGTTCATCATCGCGAGAAGCGTCGTCGCCCCCCCGAAGTTCGCCCCGTAGCCCACGGAGGTCGGAACGGCGATCACCGGCGCGGCCACGAGCCCCCCCACGACGCTCGCGAGCGCCCCTTCCATCCCGGCGATCACGATCACGACCCGCGCCGCCTGGAGCCGCTCCACCCGGGCCAGCAGCCGGTGGAGTCCGGCCACGCCGACGTCCTGGATCAGGTCCACCCGGTTCCCGAGGAACTCCGCGACGGCGCGTGCCTCCTCGGCGACGGGGCGGTCGGAGGCGCCGGCCGTGACGATCGTGATCCCGGGACGCGGCGTCGGGACGGGCCCTGCCCGCAACGTCACGATCCGCGCGGGCGCATCGAAGCGCGCCCGGCGGTCGACACGGCGGACCGCCCGGTAGATTCCCGCGTCCGCCCGCGTCGCGAGAAGATCGTGTCCGGCGCGCAGGCTCGCCCGGGCGAGCCGCGCCACGACGGCCGGGGTCTTTCCCGGACAGAACACGACCTCCGGAACGCCGCACCGGATCGCCCGGTGCGTATCCAGAAGCGCCCCTCCCGCCTCGACGAACGGAAGCGACCGGAGACGCCGCTCGGCTCCCCGGACGGTGATCCGCCCCGCCTTGAGGTCCGAAAGAAGCGACCGGAGAGCCCGCGGCGTCATCCGCGCATCCTCCCCGCCCCGGGCAACGCGATCAAGCCCGTCCGGAATTGCGTTTTCAGTTCCGCGCGTTCTCCGCTAGAATCCCCCCCCTATGCTGACCTACAACCCGCACCGGAAACGCAAGATGCGCCGGCACGGCTTCCGCCGGCGGATGCGGACCGCCGACGGGCGCAAGGTGATCGCGCGCCGACGCCGCAAGAAGCGGAAATCGCTCACCGTCAGCGACAAGCGCTGGAAGAAATAGTCCGCGGCAGCGGTCCCCTTCCCCCCGATCGGGGACATAATTCGCGCATGGTCGACTTCGAGGCGCTCCTTTCCCTGGCTGTCGAGAAGAAGGCGTCCGACCTCGTCCTCACGGCCCAGGTCCCCCCGATGCTGCGCCTGCGGGGAGAGATGCATCCCGTCGGGAAGGAGCCGCTCGCGCCCGAGGCGGTGAAGAAGCTCGTCTACGAGATCCTGCGGCAGGACCAGGTGGTCCGCTTCGAACAACTGAAAGACCTCGACTTCTCCTTCACGTTCCACGGGAAGCTCCGCTTCCGCGGGAACGTCTTCCAGCAGCGGGGGGCCGTCGGCGCCGTGTTCCGCCTGGTCCCTACCGAGATACCGGCCCTCGAAACGTTGGGGCTCCCCCCCGTGCTCCGGGAGCTGGCGCTCCGCCCGCAGGGGCTGGTGCTCGTCACCGGCCCGACGGGCCACGGGAAGTCCACGACGCAGGCCGCCATGATCGACGTCGTGAACGCGGCGCGGCGGGCGCACATCGTCACGATCGAGGACCCGATCGAGTTCCTCCACGCGAACAAGAAAAGCGTGATCGAGCAGCGCGAGTTGGGGGAGGACACCCTCTCCTTCGCCTCCGCCGTCAAGCACGCCCTGCGCCAGGCCCCCGACATCATCCTGGTGGGCGAGATGCGCGACATCGACACGATGGCCGCCGCCCTCACCGCCGCCGAGACGGGGCACCTCGTGATCTCGACCCTCCACACGAACGATTCCCCGGGCGCGATCGACCGGATCATCGATTCCTTCCCGCCCCACCAGCAGAACCAGGTCCGCTCGCAGCTCTCGATGGCGCTCGTGGCGGTCGTGGCCCAAAGGCTTGTCCCGACCGTCGACGGGAAGAGCCAGGTCGCCGCAGTCGAGATCCTCGTCAACAACGCTGCCTCCGCCAACATGATCCGGGAGGGGAAGGTCCACCACCTCTACACGGTGATGGAGACGCACGGGAAGGACGGCATGGTCGGCATGGACCACGCTTTGAAGGCGCTCTACCTCAAGGGGGCGATCTCCCACGAGGAGGCGAAACGCCGGATGCGCTCGCCGACGCTCCTCAATTCATGATTCTCGCCGGGTCGGCCCTCGACGTCTTCGGGAACCTCCCCTTCATGACGTTCTGGTTCGCGCTCTGCGCGGAAGGGGCCGCGCTGTCCTGGCTCACGCTGCGCGATCCGGACGCGTTCTCCGACAATCCGCGCCTGCATGCCTGGCTCTTCCCGGCGACGGCGCTCCTCTTCGGCGGACTCCTCTGGACGTTCGATCCCCCGTTCAAGGCGGAAAAGGGGATGCTCACCAATCCGTACCTCCTGGGACATGGAAACATCGCTCCCGTGATGATCCTGATGGCCCCCATGGGCCTTTGCTGGATGGTCTTCGCCGCGAAGACGGCCGCCTTTTACCTGACGGAACAGATCCCCCGGATCCTGATGGGGGATCACCGCCTCGTCGTCAAGCGCACCTTCGACAAGGCGGAGGCGCTCGTGAAGCGGGGCGAGGTCGACCGCGCCTTCAAGCTCTACACCGAGGCGGCGCAGAAGGCCCCCCGCGACCCGGCGCCGAGGCTCGCGATGGCGGACCTGTTCCTGGCCCGCGGGGCGCGCGCGCAAGGGGAGGCGATGCTGAAACAGGCGGCCGATTGCGCTCCCGACGTCCACGCCCGGGCGCCCGTCCTCTTCCGGATCTCCGACCTGCGCCGCGACGCGGGGGACGCCGCCGGGGCACGGAGGATCCTCCAGGATTTCCTCGCCGAGGGGCCGCCCGAGCCGTATCTGGCCGCCGCCCGCGAACGGATCGAACGACTCGCATAACCGCAGCAACTGGAACAGGCTGGCGGGCGGCAGGGGAACGAATCATCGGCACTGCCAATGGCGCCGTTGCTCGGCTTCAGCGCCCCTTCCGGCGGTTCGCCTTTGTCGGGGGACGCTCCCTTGCGGCATCCGTGCCGCTCGCTCGCTCCGATGTCGCCGGGCCTTGCACATCCTGACCGGCCCGGCTCCATCAGGCCCCCGAAAAGGCTCCCGCCGCGGGGCGCACGCCGTCGCGACACTCGAGGGAGGCATGTGTCGGCAAGTCTTCCGACTGCCGAGCGTCCCGCGAAAGTGACCCCGACCGCAAGGGCCGCAAAGCGAAGCAACGGCGCCGGTCGTGGAAAGCGCTCTCGTCTCCAGACCACCTGCTATGCTGTCCCCTGATGAGGTCCGCCTTCGACTGGCTCCGGCGGACGGAGGGGTATCAGAAGACCCTGGCGGGGCTCCGCGAGGGAGGGGGGTCGTTTCGCCTGGCGGGGCTCTGGGGATCCTCCCGGGCCCTGCTCCTCGCGGCACTCCGGGAGGATCTCGCGCGCCCCCTGGCGGCGGTCGCCCCCGGCGTCGAGGAGGCCGAGTCGCTCGCTTTCGACATCGAGAGCCTGGCGCCGGGCGCCCCGCCCCCCCGCGTCTGGCCCTTGGGCGAGACGGACGACCCCCTGTCGGGGGCCAGCGACCGGGAGACGTTCGAGCGGCTCTCGATCCTCGCGGAACTGGCCGGAAACGCTCCCCCCTTCCTCCTGGTCCCGGCGCCGGCGCTCCTGGACGCGGTCCGGTCGATCGATCCCGCCGCCGGGAGGGGGCTGGTTCTCGCGGTCGGGGAGGCCATTCCCCCGGAATCGGTCGTCGCGCGCCTCGCGGCGGCGGGTCTCGAGCGGGCCCCCCGCGTCGAGACCCCGCTCCAGTACGCCCGGCGCGGAGGGATCGTGGACTGCTTCCTGCCTGTCGCCCCGGGCGCCCCCGGCAGCGGGTCCGGAACGGCCCCCGAAAACCCCGTCCGGATCGAGTGGGACGGGGACCGGATCCTCTCCCTGCGCTTCTTCGATCCCCTGACGCAGGAATCGGTCGGGACGATGACGCGCCTCGCGCTCCTGCTTCCGGCCCCGAAGGAAGAGGGAAGCGGATCCCTGGTCCCGCTTACGGAGCGCCTGGCGAAAGAGACCCTCATCGCGTTCCTCGACCGCCCGGAGATCGAACGGAGGCTCGCGAACCTCGCGGCCGACCCCTCCCGGATCCCCGACTTCCGGCCGGACCGGATCGCGGGAGACCTGGCGTCCCGCGCGACCGTCGACCTCTCCGAATCGCCGGTCGCGGACGGAGACCGGATCCCCTTTTCCGTCCGGAGCCTCGCGCGCTTCACGGGGGATCTCGCCGCGCGGATGGAGACGCTCAAGCGGATCGCGCGCGAGAAACGGGAACTCGTCGTCTTCGTCCGGACCGGCGCCGAGCGGACGCGCTTCGACACCCTTTCCTCGGACCACGGGATCGACTGGAAGGGACGCGTCTCGTTCGCGCCGGGAAGCCTCGCGCGCGGGTTCGACCTGGCCCCCGACGGCCCCATCCTGGCCCCGTTCCCGGAGATCTTCCACGGAGGGGAGGCGCGCCGGACGTCCGCGCGGATCCCCGCCGGCGTCCGCCGGGCGGTCCGCGCGGTCGAGGAACTCGCGGAGCTACGGCCGGGTGACATCGTCGTCCATGAGCGCGAGGGGATCGCGGTCTACCGGGGGCTGGCCCGGCTCTCGAAAGAGGGCGCGGACGCCGAGCACCTGAAACTCGAATTCGCGGAGAAGACCGTCCTTTACGTGCCGGTCGACGAGATCCACCTCGTCTCCCGCTACATCGGCGCGGGGACCGAGAAGCCCGCCCTCTCGCGCCTCGGGGGACGCGTCTGGAAGAACACGCGCGCGGCCGCCGCCGCGGCAACACGGGAGTTCGCGGCGGAGCTCCTGCGGATCCAGGCGCTGCGCCAGGCCCATCCCGCGACGCCGGTCGTCCCGGAAAGCGCGTTCGCGGACGCCTTCGACGCGGCGTTCCCCTATCCGCCGACCCGGGACCAGGAGGAGGCGTCCGCGGCGATCGCGCGGGACATGGCGCGCAGCGTCCCGATGGACCGCCTCCTCTGCGGGGACGTCGGGTTCGGCAAGACCGAGATCGCCATGCGCGCGAGCTTCCGGGCGGTCGCCTGCGGCCGGCAGGTGGCGGTCCTCGTCCCCACGACGATCCTCGCGCTCCAGCACGCGAAAAGCTTCGCCGAGCGGTTCGCCGCCTTCCCCGTCCGGATCGCGGCGGTGAGCCGCCTCGTCCCGGCCGCCGGGCAAAAAAAGATCCTCGCCGCCGCCCGGAAGGGGGAAATCGACATCCTGATCGGGACGCACCGCCTGCTCTCGAAGGACGTCGCGTTCGCCGATCTGGGGCTCCTCGTCGTGGACGAGGAACAGAAGTTCGGCGTCGCGGCGAAGACGCGCCTGAAATCGATGCGGGCGGCTCTGCACGTCCTGTCGCTTTCGGCCACCCCGATCCCGCGGACGCTCCACGAGTCGCTCCTGGGGATCAAGGAGATCTCGAACCTCTCCACCCCTCCCCTCGACCGGCGCGCGATCGTGACGCGCGTCGCGCGCTTCTCGGAGCCCCTCGTGCAGAAGGCGGTCGCCGACGAGATCGCGCGTGAGGGGCAGGTATTCCTCGTCCATAACCGGATCGCCGGGCTCGACCGGATGAAGCGGCTCCTCGCGCGGCTCGTCCCGCGGGCCCGCGTCGCGGTCGGGCACGGAAAGCTCTCCGCGGAGCGGCTCGAACGCGTCATGCTGGATCTTGCCGAGCGCCGCGTCGACGTCCTCCTCTCCACCACGATCGTGGAGTCCGGGCTCGACTTCCCGAACGTCAACACGCTCATCGTCACGGACGCCCAGCGGTACGGCCTCGCCGAGCTCCACCAGCTGCGGGGGCGCGTGGGTCGCTTCAAACGCCAGGCGTACGCGCACCTGCTGGTGCCGGCCGACGCCACCGTGACCCCCGCCGCGCTCCGGAGACTCAAGGCGATCGAGGAGTTCTCCGACCTCGGGGCGGGTTTCCAGGTGGCGCTTGCGGACCTCGAGATCCGCGGGGCGGGAAACCTCCTGGGGACCGAGCAGTCGGGGCATATCGCCGCGGTGGGGTACGACCTCTACTGCCGGCTCCTCGAGGAGGCGGCGCGCGTCCTCAAGGGAGAGCCCGTGGCGTCCCGCCGGGAACCGGCGCACGTCCGGCTCCTGGGGGAGGCATACTTCCCGGACGAGTACCTGTCCTTGCCGGAGGAAAAATTCGGGCTCTACCGGAAGCTCGCCCGCGCCGCGACGGAAACGGAACTCGACACCGCGATCCGGCACATCACCGACCGGTTCGGCCCCCCGCCCGCGGCGGCCCGACGCGCTTTCGACGCCGCGCGCCTGCGGGTCCTCGCGACGGCGGCAGGCTTCTCGTCGATCGACGAGAAAAAAGGGGGGGTCGAGCTGCGCGGCGGCCCGGACGCGCGCGTCCCGAAGGAGGCGGAAACCGCTGGAGCCGGGCTCTGGCGGCTCCGCCGCGACGCCGACTGGATCGCACGCGCCATGCGGGCGCTTCGCGGATAGGCCTACTGCCTGATATCGAGCAGCGTCCCCAGGGTCTCGTCGTTCGCGCGCAGGGCCGCCGCGTTGAACTGGAAGGTGCGCGTGGCGAGGATCTGTTCGACCATCTGCGTCGCGAGGTCCACGTTCGACCCCTCGAGCGCCCCTGACACGAATGATCCGAACGCGCCGGTCCCGGCCGTTCCGAACTGCGGGAGGCCGGAGCCCGCCCCCGGCGCCAGGATCCCGCCCCCCTCGGCGAGGAGCCCCTCGGGGTTCGCGAAACGCGCGAGCGGGATCTGTCCGACCGCCTGCGTCGTCCCGTCCGGGAGGAGCGCCGAGACCGTCCCGTCCGCGCCCACCGCGAACCCCGTGGCGCCGGCCGGCAGCTGGATCGGCGGGGATGTCCGGTACCCCTGGGGGGTGACGAGCGTCCCGGCCCCGTCGATCCCGAAAATCCCGACGCGCGTGTAGCGGATCCCGGAGGGGGTCTCGACCGGGATGAAGCCGTCTCCCGAGACGGCGAGATCGAAGGCGTTGGTGGCGGTCTCGAGCGGGCCCTGGGACAGGTCTTGCCGGACAGACGAAAGGTCGGTTCCTCCGGCACCGGGGCGTTCGCTCGTGAACCCTCGCGACGTCTTGAATCCCGGGGTCGCGAGGTTCGCGACGTTGTTCGCGGAGATCATCTGGCGGACGACCGCCGACTGCATTCCCGAGAGCGCCGCCGAGATCCCCCCGAAACCCACAAGAGCACTCTAGCCCATGAAACCAGCGAGTCAAAAACACCAAACACAAATAGCCAAACACCAAACAAACGAAAAAACGCCAAACATCACTGATCCAGACCTTTCTCACGGGGCTTCTCGCACGCTTGTCCGTTTCGGTGATTTCCGTTTGTTTGGCGTTTGGGCGTTTGGTATTTGGCGTTTAGACTTTCGTCATGTCGCTCGCGAAGACGGACCCCGAGATCGCCAGGCTCGTCGCCGCCGAGGCGGCCCGCCAGGAGGGGGAGATCAACCTGATCGCCTCGGAAAACCTCGTCTCCCGGGCGGTGCTCGAGGCGGCCGGGTCGGTGCTCACCAACAAGTACGCCGAAGGGCTTCCGGGAAAGCGCTGGTACGGCGGGTGCGAGGTCGTGGACGCCGTCGAGCAGATCGCGATCGACCGCGCGAAGTCGCTCTACGGCGCCGATCACGCGAACGTCCAGGCGCTTTCGGGGTCCCAGGCGAACCAGGCGGCCTATTTCACCCTGCTGAAGCCCGGGGACGCGATCCTCGCGATGCGGCTCGACCAGGGGGGACATCTCTCCCATGGCGCCTCGTTCAATTTCTCCGGAAAGTTCTACCGCGCGATCCATTACGGAGTGGACCCCAAGACGTTTCTCCTGGACTTCAACGTCATCCGCGACCTGGCACGGAAGGAAAAGCCGAAAGTGATCGTGGCCGGGGGCTCGGCGTATCCCCGGCATGTCGACTTCGGCCCGTTCCGGGAGATCAGTGACGAAGTGGGGGCCTTCCTGGTCGCGGACATGGCGCATTTCGCGGGTCTTGTGGCGGCCGGCGTCCATCCGAACCCAGCACAGGTGGCCGACATCACCACCTCTTCCACGCACAAGACCCTGCGGGGCCCCCGCTCGGGGCTCGTCCTCTGCAAGTCCGCGCACGCCAAGAAACTCGATTCGGCGATGTTTCCCGGCCTGCAGGGAGGGCCGCACGAGCACACGATCGCGGCGAAGGCGGTCTGCTTCCTCGAGGCCTCCCGACCCGCCTTCAAGGAGTATCAGAATCAGGTGGTCGCGAACTGCCGCGCGATGGCGGCGGGCCTGATGTCGGAGGGATTTCAGGTCCTCACCGGCGGGACCGACACGCACCTCCTGCTTCTGGATCTCCGGGACCGCGAGATCACCGGAAAGACCGCCTGCGACATCCTGCAGGAGGCCGGGATCGTCACGAACAAGAACGCGATCCCGTTCGACCCGCGTCCGCCGGCGGATGCCTCGGGGGTCCGGATCGGGACGCCGTCCGTCACGACGCGCGGCATGAAGGAACCGGAAGCGAAAAGAATCGCCGGCTGGATCGCCGCGATCCTGAAGTCGCCCGCGGACGCCGGCCTCCGGAAGAAGATCCGCGGCGAGATCCCGGAATTCCTGAAAAAGTTCCCGACGCCCGCTTAGCACCGTCGCGCCGTATCACAGCGGTTAACGGAAACCTTCGACGTATGGCGCTCAAGCTCCGCTTTGTGCCCCTGTCGACGGCTCGCCTTTGTCGGGGGACGCTCCCTCGCGGCATCCGTGCCGCTCGGTCACTCCGATATCATCGGGTCTAACACATCCTGAACGACCCGACGACATCAGGCCCCCGAAAAGGCTCCCGCCGCGGGGCACGCGCTGTCGCGCCCATTCGGTTCATCCAGAGCCGGACGCACGCGAACGCGCGCGGCCCCGGACGGGAGCGGTCGTCCGGGGCGTGTGGAGCAGGGCCGGAGCAGGAGCGGAGGCCCGTAGCCGTCCCCGCGCTTCGCGGGCGGCGGTGCAACCCGAGTGACGAGCGGCAGGACGCCGCGAGAAACGTCCCCGGCGATCCGTTCCCGGCATCAGGGGCCGCATAAGCGGAGCTTCGGAACCGTCCGCGGCTACTGCGACGCTTCTTTTTTCTTCGGGGCGGGGGACGCCTGGGCGCGGATCCGCTCGAGGAAGGCGGCGATCTTCTGGTCGTGCCCCTGGTCGCCGGGCGCGTAGTAGCGCTTTCCGGCGAGCTTTTCGGGAAGATAGGGCTGGGCGACGTAATGCCCCGGAAAGTCATGGGGGTACTTGTACCCCTTCGGGTTCTGGCGGATGTTGACGGGAACGGGGAGCGCGCCGTGCTCGACAACGTCGGCCTTGGCCGCCTGGTACCCCTTGTAGGAGGCGTTCGACTTCGGCGCCGTGGCCAGGAAAACGGCCGCCTGCGCCATCGGGATCCATCCTTCGGGAAGCCCGACGAAATCAAACGCCTGCTGGGCGGCGATCGCGACGGGGAGCGCCTGCGGCTCGGCGTTCCCCACGTCCTCGGAAGCGAAGATCACCATGCGTCGAAGGATAAAATGGGGGTCCTCCCCCCCCTCCAGCATCCGGGCCATCCAGTAAAGCGCCGCGTCCGGGTCGGAGCCGCGCAGGCTCTTGATGAAGGCGGAGGTGACGTTGTAATGCTCGTCTCCCGCCTTGTCGTAGACGAGATGCCTCGTCTGGAACGCCTCGAGGACGTCCGACTCGGTGAGCGCGCCCCCCGCAGACCCCTTCTTGCGGAGGCGCGCCGAGGCGGCCTCGAGCGCGGTGAGCGCGGTGCGGGCGTCCCCGCGCGCCCCCTTCGCGAGAAGCCGCAGGACGGCGGGCTCCGCGGTGACCTTCGAGCCGCCGTATCCCCGCTCGGCGTCGGCGAGGGCCGACTTCAGGATCCCGACCGTCTCGTCCTCCGTGAGCGACATCAGCGTCAGGACCCGGCACCGGGAAAGAAGGGGCGAGTTGATCTCGAAGGAGGGGTTTTCGGTCGTGGCGCCGATCAGCGAGATGAGCCCCGACTCGACGTGGGGCAGGAAGGCGTCCTGCTGGGCCTTGTTGAACCGGTGGATCTCGTCGACGAAAAGGATCGTCTGGGCGCCGTTCTGCTCCTTCTGGAACTTCGCCTCCTCGATCGACTCGCGGACCTCCTTGACGCCGGAGAGAACCGCGGAGAAAGAAAGGAAATGATAACCCGGGGTCGAGGCGAGGAGCCGCGCGAGGCTGGTCTTCCCGCAGCCAGGGGGCCCCCAGAAGATCATCGAGGGGATCTCGCCGGCGTCGATCAGGCGATGGAGGATCCGGCCCGGTCCCAGGAGATGCGACTGCCCCACGAACTCGGGGAGCGATCGCGGCCGCATCCGGTCGGCGAGAGGCGCCGTCTTCGCGATCTTTTCCGACACCGACGCGTCAAAGAGGTTCATGGGAAGGCCCGGCCGGTCAGGAAACGAGGCCGCGGCTGTCGTTCTGGTCCTTCACCGCGTAGCCGGCGTCCTGCCGCTTGTGGTTCACGGCGTGCTTCTTCGTGTAGAGGCGGTGCATGTCGTCCGCCGTCATCCCCAGCACCTGCGCGGCGGAGACGAGGAAATGCAGGAGATCTATGATCTCGACCTTGGCGTTCTCCGCGTCCATCGTCTGGTACTTCGCCCACCATTTCCAGGGAACGGAGTCCGTAAGCTCCGCGAGCTCCTGGCCCATCGCGCGGCAGTAGTTGAGGAGCCACTCCTTCTGCTTCGCCTCGTCCCCCGCGAAGGCGTCGGTGTCGACACCGATCCGCTTGTTGAGCGATTTCTGGAGCGCGAAGATCTCTTCCAGCCGGTCGGCCATGCGCCGAAGTATATCCGCCGCCGCCGCCGAAAACCGCCCCCGGACTCCGGGGGTTTTCCCGGGCCATTTGGCGGTTGGGTCCGGGGGAGCGCGGCGATTAGAATCCGCGTCCCGAACGAAAGGAGAATCCGTGGCCCACAAGAAACTGTTCATTCCCGGACCCACCGAGGTCGCCCCCGAGATCCTCGCCGCCATGGGAACTCCCATGATCGGCCACCGCGAGAAGGTGTTCGTCGACCTCTACACGCGCGTGCGGCCGAAGCTGAAAGAGGCGCTCTACACCAAGGGGCGCGTCCTCCTCTCCACCTCGTCCGCCTCCGGCGTCATGGAGGGGGCGATCCGGAACTGCGTCGCGAAACGGGTCCTCTCCTGCGTCTGCGGCGCCTTCAGCGAACGGTGGCACGAGATCGCGCTCGCCAACGGCAAGGAAGCGGACCCCTACGCCGTGGAATGGGGCCAGGCGAACACCCCGGAGGAAGTCGACAGGCGCCTCGCCACCGGGAAGTACGACGCCGTCACCTGGGTCCACAACGAGACCTCGACGGGCGTCATGGGGGACTTCGCCGGCATGAGCCGGGTCATGAAGAAGTACCCGGACGTGATGTTCCTCGTCGACACCGTCAGCTCCATGATGGGGGTCCGGATCCCGATCGACGAGTGGCAGCCGGACGTGTGCCTGGCGGGGGTCCAGAAGGCGTTCTCGATCCCGCCCGGGCTCACGGTGTTCACGGTGAGCGAGCGGGCCCTCGCGCGCGCGAAAAAGGTCGCCAACCGGGGCGCCTATTTCGATTTCGTGAAGTACGCCGAGTTCGACGACAAGGGACAGACCCCGGAAACCCCCTCGATCTCGCACATCTACGCCCTCGACGCCCAGATGACCCGGATCCTCGCCGAGGGGCTCGACCGGCGCTGGGCACGCCACCTCGAGATGGCGAAGCTTTGCCGCGCCTGGGCCCTGGAGCGACACGGTTCCTTCGCGGCACCGGGGGCCGAGTCGGTGACCCTGACGACCGTCAAGAACGTCCGGAATATCGACGTCGCGAAGCTCATCAAGGAGCTCTCCGACCGCCACAACGTGACGCTGGGAAACGGGTACGGGAAGCTCAAGGACAAGACGTTCCGGGTCGCCCACATGGGGGAAACGACCGTCGGCGAGCTGAAAGAGCTTCTCGGGTGGATAGACGCCTTAACTCCTTGAATTAATGATGTAATGCTTTCTTGCGTCCGGTTATCCACTCCGGACCAGATTTCGTCAAACAACGCAACATATTCATATAAATGAATTATGATTAAGCCAGCATCCATTTTCCTGTTTCCGAACAGCTTATCAACATGCCTGTTTTTTCTTGCCAAATGCCGGACCTTCCGGAGGCGGGTTCCTTGACACCCCCTCTCGGGCTTCTATAATGGCTCGATTCATGCCAAAGACCAGAAAAGTGGCCATGGCCGTCGCGGTGAGACAGCCTCCGGTGAAGCCCAAGCGGCCCGTCCGCCTCACCCCGGAGCTCTCCCGCATCAAGAAGATCCTCATGGCCAAGCGCCGGATCCTCTCGGGGGACGTCTCCCACATGGAAGACGAGGCGCTGAACAAGACCGGCCAGGAAGCGGCCTCCCAGGACATCTCGAACTTCGCGGAGCTGGGCTCCGACAACTTCGAGCAGGAATTCACGATCGGCCTCATCGAGAACGAGACCGAGGCCCTGAAGGAGATCGAGGCCGCGATCCAGCGCATCGACACCGGAACCTACGGGGCCTGCGAGACGTGCAACAAGAAGATCGGCAAGGCCCGGATCCAGGCGATTCCCTATGCCAGACTCTGCATCGAATGCAAGCGGAACGAGGAAGCCCGCGGCGGGGCTTCCTAGGATCCCGCACCTCCTCCCGGCGGCGTCTCTCGCGTTCCTGGCGCTGGCCGCGGATCTGGCCACGAAGCAGCTCTTCTGGAACGGCGGCACGGTGATCGACGTGGCGCCCCCCTGGTTCTCGATCGTCCCGCGCGAGAACACGGGCGGGGTCTTCGGTCTCTTCGCGGAAACCGCCCTCGCCAACCACCTCTTCATCGCGGTCTCCGTGGTCGCGATCGGCTTCATCGGATGGCTCTTCGCCTCCTCGGGCGCCCAGGCGGGGCTCCCGTTCGCGCTCGCGGTCGGCCTCATCCTGGGAGGGGCGGTCGGGAACCTCGTCGACCGGATCCACTACGGATTCGTGCGCGATTTCCTGGAGTGCTCCGCGGGCGACGGCGCCGCCGCCCGGTTCCTCGAGCGCTGGCTGGGCTCTTCCACCTGGCCCACGTTCAACGTCGCCGACGCGGGGATCTGCACGGGAACGGCCGTCCTCGCCTGGCGGCTCTGGCGGATGCCGCCGGAAACCGCATGACGGACCTGGCCGTCACCGTCGGGAAGCTCGCTCTCGCCAACCCCGTGATCGCCGCGTCGGGGACGTTCGGCTTCGGGGAGCCGTTCTCGGGCCTCGTCGACGTCAACGCCCTCGGCGGGGTGATCGGAAAAAGCATCGGCGTGCGCGAACGGGCCGGAAACCCCCCGCCCCGCACCGTCGAGACGCCGTCCGGGATGCTGAACGCGATCGGCCTCGAGGGACGGGGGATCGACTACTTCCTCAAGGAGGTCACCCCCTGGCTCGAACGGCTCACGACGCGGCGCATCGTCTCGATCTTCGGCGACACCCCGGAGGACTACCTGACGCTCGCGAGAACGCTTGCCGGAGTCCCCTGCTTCGAGGCGCTGGAGGTGAACCTCTCCTGCCCCAACGTGAAGGAGGGGGGGCTCGAATTCGGGCACGATCCGCTCTGGGTGGGACGGATCACGGAATCCTGCCGGAGCGTCTTCGCGCGCCCCCTCTGGGTCAAGCTCTCGCCGAACGTGACGAGCGCCAGGCCCTTCATCGAGGCGGCCGAAAAGGCGGGGGCCGACGCGGTCACGATCTCGAACTCCTACGTCGGGATGGCGGTCGACTGGCGCCGGAGGCGGCCGGTCCTCGGAAACGGGACAGGGGGGCTCACGGGGCCCGCCATCAAGCCCCTGGCGCTCCTGGCGGTCCACCGCGCGGCGCAGGCGACAAGACTCCCGATCATCGCGAGCGGCGGGGCCTCCTCCCCGGAGGATATCCTCGAATTCCTCGTCGCCGGGGCGTCGGCCGTCCAGATCGGCACCTGGAATTTCTACGAGCCGCGCGCGGGCCGGATCGCCGTCGACGGGATCCGGAAGCTCCTGGAAAAGGAAGGGATCGCGGGCGCTTCGACGCTCACGCGATCCCTCCAGAGACCCCCGCCGAAAGACCCGGAACCGGCCTAGCCGACCGTATCGACCGCCCGGCCGGGCCCCTCCGGGGACCCTTCGCCGTTCTTCTTGAGCAGGTTCACGACCCGGTTGAAGACGTGCTGGTACTCGTCCCGGGTCGCGTCCGGGCCGTACAGGTGGCTCGTCACGCCGTGCGCGACCGCCTTCACCGTCCGGCGGCTCACCCCCTGCTGGTCGAAGTGGTTCAGGATGCGCTGGGCGATTCCGCCACCCCCGCTCCCCCCGCTTCCCTTGGGCGCGCGTCGCGCGCGCGCCCCCTCCGTGGCGAGAAGGCCGCCGCCCGGGTTCCCCTGGATCGATCCGACGTCGCTCATGAAAACCTCCCTGTTCCCTGCCCTTCCCTGGGCGCCTATGACGGATATGGATGATTCCCTGACCTCCTTATCGGACGGGAGGCGCCCCGCCATCAGGGTCGATCCTTCTTTTTATGGGGGCCAAAAAGGGGGCCCCGCCGGTCATCCGGCGGGGCCCGTGCCCCCCTCAATACCTGCTTCCGGCGTTCCGGATTACCCTTCTAGGCCTCCTCGTCCACCTGCCCGCCAAGAAGATCCCCGGCCTGCTCGTTCGGGGAGGCGGTGAAATGGTCCTGCACGAACCGGCCGACCGCCTGGCGCGCCTTCAGGAGCGAATCGGGCGGCAACCGCGCGATCTCCTCGTCCCCCACGCTGATCGCGTTCTGGAACGCCCCGAAATCGTCGTTGAAGACGAGCTCCCGGCTGCGCCCCGGAGACTCCGGGATCTCGAATCCCGCCTCCCCGCCCGACTCGGCCGGACGGATTCCCCCCTGGATCTCCAGGGTGTCGGAAAGCACCCCGGCTCCCAGCGGGGGGACCGGCCCGCCGGCCCGTTCCGCCTCCGGCGCGGCCGGACGCGGCCGCCCCGACTGGGGCTCGGCCGCCCCCCGGAACGCCCCGGCCCCCGGGGACAGTCCCAGACTCGTTCCCATTTCCGGCATACCCCCCTCCTTTCTTCCTTCCGGGGCCCGCCAGCTGACAGAAGGCCCCCTGTATCGAATATCGGCGTCGATCCCTTGAATCTTTATCCCGTTCCGGAAAATTTTTTCGGTTCTTCCGGCTTTTCCGTGGGTTCCTGGACGTCGCCCCGGCGGACGCGGCGGCGGGCTCGCTCCGGCCCGCCCCTC
>CAYVXZ010000002.1:0-321535 GCA_964455625.1 uncultured Planctomycetales bacterium
TCCCGAACTATTTCGACAACCAGAGGTTCGGGTCGGTGGGGGAGTCGGGTGAGTTCATCGGCCGCGCCTGGTGCCGGGGAGACTACGAGCGGGCGCTGTGGCTGGCGATCGCCGAGGCGAACGCGCGGGACCGCGCGGAGGAGAAGGCGGACAAGGCGGCCCTGCGCGCCTGCTGGAAGGACTGGAAGGAGGCGAAGGAGAGGCTGGCCCGCTCCCACCGCCGGAGCCTCGTCTCGTATCTCGTCGACCACCCGGAGGATTTCAGGGGGGCGTTCGCGCGCCTGCGGGTGGACCTGCGGGGGCTGTATCTCGCCGCGTACCAGAGCCATCTCTGGAACCGGATCCTCGCGGAGTTCCTGAAGCGGTCGTGCACGACGGAAGACCTGCGGGTGGTCCCCCTCAAGACGGGGCCGGCCCCGTTCTTCACGCGCCTTCCGGAGGGGGCGCGGAAGATCCTGGCGGAGGCGTCCCTTCCCCTCCCTTCGGCGCGCCTTCGCCTTCCGGAGGGGGCCGTGAAATCGCTCGTCGACCAGGTGCTGGCCGCCGAGGGGACGGAACTGCGCGAGATCCGCGTGAAGTACCCTCGCGACAGCTTCTTCTCGAAAGGGGAGCGCCGGGCCGTGGCGGTTCCGGCGCGCCTCGAGTGCCGCGAGGCGGCCGACGATCTTTATCCGGGAAAGCGCGCGTTGACCCTGGCCTTCGACCTGGGCCGGGGGAGCTACGCCACGATGTTCGTGCGGCGCGTGGCGCTGGCGATGCGGGCGGGGGATTTCCGGGACCCGGAGGCGGAACCGGCTGAAGCGTAGCGGGTTCCGCCGGCGCGGTTCCTTTCCGCTGATTTAGCGCATCTTTACCTGATCTTCATGTATCTTGGTTAGCGTCTTTGCATGAGCGCGAAAGAGACGGTCCTTATCATCGAGGATGACCCCGACATCGTGGAGCTGGTGCAGTACAACCTGGAGAGGGAGGGATACCGTGTCCACTCGGCGGGGGACGGCGAGAAGGGCCTGAAGGAAGCGGCGTCCCGGAAGCCTTCCCTGATCCTCCTGGATCTCATGCTTCCCGGGATCGAGGGGCTCGAGGTCTGCCGGCGCCTCAAGGCCTCGACCGAGACCGACGCGATCCCGGTCATCATGCTTACCGCCAAGGGGGAGGAGAGCGACATCGTCCTGGGCCTGGGTCTGGGGGCCGACGACTATGTCACGAAGCCCTTCAGCCCCAAGGAGCTGGTGGCGCGCATCCAGGCGGTGCTGCGGCGGGGGGCGTTTTCCCGCGAAACCGGCGAGATCCCGGACCGGATCGAGGCGGGGCCCGTCGCGATCGATTCCGGGCGGCACGAGGTGACGGTCCACGGGAAGCCCGTGGCGCTGACCCTGGCCGAGTTCCGGCTTCTTTCGGCGCTGGCCGCGGCCCCCGGCCGCGTCTTCACGCGGGACACCCTGGTGGAACGGATCACCGGCGGCCGCTCGATCGTGATCGACCGCAACATCGACGTCCATGTCCGCGCGATCCGGAAGAAGCTCAAGCGCGCCGCCGACTGCATCCAGACCGTCCGCGGCGTCGGGTACAAGTTTTCCGACAGGTAGATGAGGGGGATCTCCTTCCGCTGGCGGCTCTACGGCTCCTTCGCGGGGCTCGTGGTCCTGACGAGCGTGCTCGTCGGCTTCCTGGTCGACCGCCAGATGGAGGAGTCCCTGCTCGCCGAGCTGGAGGGGTCGCTCCGGGACAAGGCGATCCTCCTGGAGCCGTACGCGGAGCGCTGCTTCGCCGCCGGGCCGGACGCCGAGATCGCGCGGGACGTCGACCGGATCGGGCGGGAGACCGGGACACGCCTGACATTCATCCGGCCGGACGGCGGGGTGGCGGCCGATTCGCACGAGGACCCGGTCCGGATGGAGAACCACGGGAGCCGACCCGAGGTCCTCGAGGCGGTCGAGACGGGGACCGGCGTCATTCGGCGCTACAGCCGGACGGTGGAGGAGTCGATGCTGTACGTCGCCCGCGCGGTCCGCCGTAACGGCGCGCTCGCGGGGGTCGTCCGGATCGCCCTGCCGTTGCGCACGGTCGAGGAGAGGCTGACGGTCCTCCGCGCGACGATCGCGGCCGTGGCGGGGGTCGGGGTGCTCGCGGCGCTTCTCGTCGGGGCGCTCGTGGCACGCCGCCTCACGGCCCCGATCGCGGAAATGACGCGCGTCGCCGGGGCGATGCGCGCCGGGGATTACGGCCAGCGGTACCGGCCGCGGGCCGACGACGAGATCGGGATCCTCGCGGACACGCTGAACCAGCTGGGCACCGAGATGGCGCGCCGCATCGCGACCATCTCCCAGGACGAGGCACAGCTGCGGGCGATCCTTGCGGGGATGGTGGAGGGGGTCGTGGCGGTCGGCGCCGGGGACGAGGTCCTCTTCTGCAACGCCGCCGCGTGCGAGATGCTGGGGTTCGGGATGGAGGGGGCGTCGGGCCGGAGGATCTGGGAACTCGCCCGGTCGGCGGAGCTTTCGGAGGCGATCGAGGCGGCCCGCCGCGAGGAGCGCCCCGTCCGCCGGGAGATGGTCCTGGCCCGCCGCGAGAGGGAGACGGTGGTGAACCTGCATGCGGCGCCCCTCGCGCGCCGGGAAGGGGAGAGCCGGACGGGGCTCGTGGTGGTCCTGCACGACGTCACGGACCTGCGGCGGCTCGAACGGATCCGGCGCGATTTCGTGGCGAACGTCTCGCACGAGCTGAAGACCCCGCTTACCTCGATCAAGGGGTATGTCGAGACGCTTCTCGCCGGGGCGATCACCGACGAGAAGAACAACGTCCGTTTCTTGAGGAAGATCGAGACGAACGTGGCGCGCCTGGTGGACCTGGTGGGAGACCTCTTGAGTCTCGCGCGGATCGAATCGCAGGAGGGAAAGGTTGCGCTCGCGCCCACGGACTGGCGCCCCGTCGCCGAGGAGGCGGTCGCCCGTCGCGAGGAGGCCCTGCGCCGGAAGGACCTGGCCTGTTCCGTCGAGTCCGCGCCGGACGCGGGGGCCGTCCTGGGGGACCGGGAGGGGATGGTCCAGATCCTGGACAACCTCCTCGACAACGCCATCAAGTACACGCCCGATGGGGGGCGGATCACGATCGGGATCGGGCGGGACGGGCCGCGCGCCGTTCTCGCGGTGACCGATACCGGATGCGGGATCCCGCCCGCGGACCTCGACCGGATCTTCGAGCGCTTTTACCGGGTCGACAAGGCGCGTTCGCGGGAGCTGGGAGGGACCGGCCTCGGGCTCTCGATCGTGAAGCATCTGGTGCAGTCGATGGGGGGGGAGGTCCGGGTCGAGAGCGCGCCGGGCTCCGGCAGCCGGTTTTCCGTCCTTCTCCCCATGGCCGGGAATTAACCCGGGATTAACGGACGGCTTATTCCGTGTTTACCGGCCTCTTCTATCTTTTCCGGGCATGCGCCGGACGCTCCGTGAGCGCCTTCCGAAGGCCTGGAACCCGGCGGGAACCTTTTCCAAGGAGGAGATGATGATGGGTGTGACGAGAGCGGCAACCAGGATCGCCTTTGCGGCGGCCTGCCTGTGCGGGGCGACCGCGCAGGCGGGAAAGCTCACGTTCAAGTCGGAGGACGGGAACCTCTCCGGCGAGTTCGGCGGGCGCATCATCATGCACGGCAGGTTCTTCACCGAGTCGAACGTGAAGGAGGACACTTTCTACTGGAAGGAACTGTTCCTCGACACGAAGGGGAAGATCAACAAGGTGTTCGAGTACAAGGTGGAAGGGAATTTCGGCGGTACCACCGCGTCTCTGGCCGACGGCTGGCTCGCCTGGAAGGTGAACGACGCGTTCCGTATGCAGTTCGGCCAGTTCAAGCTGCCCTTTCTCTGGGAGCAGACGCAGTCCGCTTCGGTCGGGGACTTTCCCGAAAGGCCTCTGATCGACCGCCTGGCCCCGGGTCGCGACATGGCGGTGCAGGTCAACGGAAATATCCTCGATGACGGGATCCTGACCTATGCGGTCGGCGTTTCCAACGGCTCCGGCATCAACACGACGGATACGAACGACTCGAAGGACTTCTTCGGTCAGATCCGGGCGAAGCCGTTCAAGATGATGGAAATGGACGATTCGGGTGATCTTCAGCTGGCGGTCTCCGGCGTGCACGGCCTGCAGAAAACCGATGCCGTCTCGGGGGCTCATTCCGACATCACGTCTCCTTCGACCGGGACGACCGTTGTTGATTATCAGGCGACCTCCTTTGCCGCCGGTCCCCGCGACCGGATCGGCTATGAGGTCCTCTGGGCCGGAGGCCCCGCGAGCGCCACTTTCGAGTACGCCCGCATGGACCAGACCGCCCAGCGCAACTACGCCGGCGGCGATCCGGGGACCCTGAAGCGGGACGGGTTCAAGATCGACGCCTGGTACTTCGGCGGGACGTACTTCCTGACGGGGGAGGACAAGAAGCTCGGAAGCCTCCCCAAGGTGAAGGATCCCGTCTCGTCGGGCGGTATGGGGGCGTTCGAGATCGCGGCCCGGTACGGTTTCTTCAACCCGGACCAGAAGCTCCTTCTCAACCAGCCGACGAACGCCCACACCGTCTCGCCGTCCACGGCCTCGAAGGTGACGGAGCTCTTCTTCGGGATCAACTACTACCCCGTGAACGACGTCCGCTTCACCCTTTCCTGGGTCCAGAACGATTTCGAGAACGACCTGGACGAGGGGCTCGAGGGGCGCACGCAGGGAGACGAGAGCGCGATCATGACGCGCATGCAGATCATGTTCTAGACGTTCGAAGCCTCACCTCCGCGGGCGGGGGTGGCGACGGGGACCGGGCTCTCTCCTCCTCCCTGCGCCCCTCCGCCCGCGGATCCGTTTTGCGCATCCCGGGCCGTCTTCGGCGTCGCGGTTCGCTCGACGGGTCGCAGGACAGACCCGGACTTCGCTCCCGCTCCTTGAATCCGGCCCAGGCTGCGCAAAACGGGACAATTGAGAATGTCCTGTTCTCCGCGAAACGGAAGCGGGACAGCACCCGCTAATTTACGGGAACTTAATGAAGGGCTCATTTCCGCTTTAACGGGGGCAGGCAGGATGTGGTTGCGGTCGGGGGAGCTCCCGGGCTTGGGGGCCGCGGCCGCGACAGGAATCACGGGAGGAGAAAGAAAAATGAAAACGAGACACACGGCGGGTCTGGCGGTCATGGGGATCCTGGCCCTCTCCGGGGCGTCGGCGGACCAGAAGATTGCCGGTATGGTCAAGGCGGACGGGTCGAGCACGGTCTTCCCGATCACGGAGGCGGTCGCCGAGGAGTTCCAGAAAGCGTACCCCGGCGTCAAGGTGACGGTCGGGATCTCCGGCACCGGCGGCGGGTTCAAGAAGTTCGGTCCCGGCGAGACCGACATCAGCAACGCCTCGCGGCCGATCAAGCCGTCCGAGAGGGACCTGTGCGCCAAGAGCGGCGTCGAGTTCATCGAGCTTCCGGTGGCCTATGACGGGCTTTCGGTCCTGGTGAACCCGAAGAACGACTGGGCGAAATCGATGACGGTCGCCGAGCTCAAGAAGATCTGGGAACCCGAGAGCAAGGTGAAGCTCTGGAGCGACGTCCGGAAGGGGTGGCCCGCCCGCCCCATCAAGTTGTACGGGGCGGGGCATGACTCCGGGACGTTCGACTATTTCACGGAGGCCATCAACGGCAAGGAGAAGGCGTGCCGCTCGGATTTCACGGCGAGCGAGGACGACAACGTCCTGGTGCAGGGGATCGCCGGGGATGTCGATGCCCTGGGGTTCTTCGGGTTCGCCTACTACGTCGAGAACCAGGACAAGCTGAAGCTGGTGGCGGTGGACGGCGGGAACGGCCCCGTCCTTCCTTCCGACGAGACGATCAACAACGGCTCCTACAAGCCGCTCTCGCGGCCGATCTTCATCTACGTGAACCGGAAGGCGGCCGACCGCCCCGAGGTCCAGGCGTTCGTGAAATTCTACCTGGACAACATGGCGACCCTGGTGAAGGAGGTCGGGTACGTCGCGCTTCCCGAGGCGATCACGGCCCTGGCCAGGAAGCGGTTCGAGGCCCGGAAGACCGGCAGCATCTATGAGGGAGCCAGCATCTCCGGGATGACGCTTGAAGGAAGGATGAAGGCCGGTCAGAACTGATCCAAGCCCTGCCCGCGGGCGGGGGGAGACTGGCGCGGTTCTCCTCCCCTGCCCCTCGCCCGCGGGTTCCTCTCTGTCTCCGGTTTAAGCGATTTTAAGGGCCCGTTTACCGGATCTTAATACTCGGCTGTCATCCTGAACGGGTGACCGCCGGAGCCCCCCAAATGCCGATCCGGGCCTCTTTCCTGGGAAGGAGGCGCCGGTTCGACTGGAAGGAGAACGGCGTCAAGGGGATCTTCTTCCTGTGCGGCTTCCTGTCGGTTTTCACGACGTTGGGGATCATCGGGGTCCTGGCCGAGGAGGGGTTTCTGTTCTTCAGGGAAGTCTCCCCCTGGGAATTCCTGACCGGGACGCGCTGGGCCCCGCTCCTCGACCCGCGCTCCTTCGGCGTCCTGCCGCTCCTCACGGGGACGCTGATGATCGTCGCCGGGTCGAGCCTGATCGCGATCCCCCTGGGGCTCGCGAGCGCGATCTATCTCACCGAGTACGCCTCGCGGCGCGTCCGGAGTGTCGTGAAGCCCGTCCTTGAGATCCTGGCCGGGGTTCCCACCGTGGTGTACGGGTTCTTCGCCCTGAACTCGATCACGCCGCTCCTCCGGAGCGTCTTTCCGGAGACCTCCATCTTCAACGCCGCGTCCGGGGCGATCGTCGTGGGGATCATGATCCTGCCGGTGGTGGCGTCCCTCTGCGACGACGCCCTGCGTGCGGTCCCCGACTCCCTGCGCCAGGCGGGGTACGCCATGGGGGCGACCCGCCTCGAGGTGGCCGCCCGGATCGTGACCCCGGCGGCGCTCTCGGGCGTGTTCGCCGCCACGATCCTGGGGATGTCCCGCGCCTTCGGCGAGACGATGGCGGTCACGATCGCGGCGGGAGCGACCCCCTCGATGGACGTCGACTTTCTCGGAAGCATCCAGACGATGACCGCCTATATCGTCCAGGTAAGCCTCGGAGACACGCCGGCCGGGACGGTCGAGTACCAGACGATCTTCGCGGTGGGGGGGCTTCTCTTCGTCGTGACGCTCGGCATGAACGTCATCGCCAACCGCGTCATGCGCCATTTCCAGGAGAGGTACGACTGATGACCCTTGGCGCCCCTGCCAATCTTCGTCGGCGGAAGCTGGTGGGCGGGCTTTTCCACGCCTTCTTCGCCCTGTCGACGCTCCTCGGGATCGTGATGCTGGGGCTCCTGGTCTGGGAGGTGACGCGCCAGGGGATCGGATGGCTCACCTGGGATTTCCTCGACAGCTTCCCGTCGCGTTTCCCGAGGAAGGCGGGGATCAAGTCGGCCCTGTTCGGGACGCTCTGGTTCATCTCGTTCACGGCGCTTTTCGCGGTCCCGGTCGGGATCGGCGCGTCGATCTACCTTGAGGAGTATGCGCGGAAGGGGAAGCTCGCCAGCTTCATCGAGGTCAACATCGCCAACCTCGCCGGGGTTCCCTCCATCGTCTACGGAATCCTGGGGTTGGCGCTTTTCGTCCGGGGGATGGGGCTCGGGCGGAGCGTCCTGGCCGGCGCGCTCACGATGGCGCTCCTTGTCCTTCCGATCGTCATCATCGCCTCGCGCGAGGCGCTCCGGGCCGTTCCCGATTCCATCCGCCAGGCGGCCTACGCGATCGGCGCGACGCGCTGGCAGACGATCCGCTCCCACGTCCTGCCGGTCGCCCTCCCCGGGATCATGACAGGGGTGATCCTCGCCATGTCGCGCGCGATGGGGGAGGCGGCGCCCCTGATCATGATCGGCGCGCTCACGTACGTGGCGTTCGTGCCGGAGGGGCCGATGGACGCCTTCACGGTCCTTCCGATCCAGATCTTCAACTGGACGAGCCGGCCGCAGCTCGAATTCCAGAACGTCGCGGCCGCGGGGATCATCGTGCTCCTCGTGGTGCTTTTGTGCCTGAACGCCGCGGCGGTCTTCCTGCGGCACCGCTTCGAAAAGAGGAGGCTATGGTAGAAGAACTGGCTGAAGAGAACGGCTCGACAACGGAACGGATCCCGGGCGCGATCCTCGAGACCCGGGACGCCACGATCCGCTACGGCGCGTCACCGGCCGTGAAAAGCGTCACGCTCGCGATCCCCGAGCGGCGGATCACCGCCATCATCGGGCCCTCCGGGTGCGGCAAGAGCACGCTGCTCCGGGCCTTCAACCGGATGAACGAGTTCATTCCCGGCGTGGGGATGGAGGGGGAGATCCTGTACCGGGGGGAGAACCTCTACGCCCCCTGGGTCGATCCGGTCGAGGTGAGGCGCCGCATCGGCATGGTGTTCCAGAAGCCGAACCCCTTCCCGAAGACGATCCTCCGGAACGTCACCTGGGGTCCCTCGATCAACGGGTTCGCCGGGAACCTGGACGAGCTCGCCGAGCGGTCCCTGAAGCGCGCCGCGCTCTGGGACGAGGTGAAGGACAAGCTTCATACGAGCGGCCTCTCGCTTTCCGGAGGCCAGCAGCAGCGCCTCTGCATCGCGCGCGCGATCGCCATGGAGCCGGAGGTGATCCTGATGGACGAGCCCTGCTCGGCCCTGGATCCCGCCTCCACGTCGCGCGTCGAGGATCTCCTGTTCGAGCTGAAGGAGCGCTATACCATCGTGATCGTGACGCACAACATGCAGCAGGCGTCCCGTCTCTCGGACTTCACGGCGTTCATGTACCAGGGCCAGCTCGTGGAGTTCGGCCCGACCACGAAGATCTTCACCCGGCCGGACAACCGGCGGACCGAGGATTACGTCACGGGCAAGTTCGGATAGGCTCCAGCCAGGAGGAAGGATGAAGCACCTGCAGAGGGACATGGACGACCTGAAGAAGGATATCCTCGCCATGGGGACGATGGTCGAGGACGCCGTCCGGAAGGCGATCATCGCCCTCCACGAGCGGCGCGGCGAGGTGGCGCGCGAGGTGATCGACGGGGACGACCGGATCGACCAGTGGGAGGTCCAGGTCGAGGAGGAGTGCCTCAAGATGCTCGCGCTGCACCAGCCGGTGGCCGGCGACCTCCGGTTCATCACGGCGGTCCTCAAGATCAACAACGACCTCGAGCGGATGGGGGATCTCGCCGTCAATATCGCCGAGCGGGCCGCGTTCCTCGCGAGCGCCCCGCCCGTGCGCATGAGCCACCAGCTGAAGGCGATGACCGACGCTGCCATGCGGATGGTGCGCGAGAGCCTCGACGCCTTCGTGGCGCGCGACACGCAGGCGGCCCGGCGCATCTGCCTGGAGGACCAGGAGGTGGACCAGTACCACCGCCAGATCATGACGGACCTCCAGAACATGATGAAAACGAACCCCGAGACGATCGAGCGGGCGATGCAGCTCTCTTCGGTCTCGCAGCGCCTGGAGCGGATCGCGGACCACGCCACCAACATCGCCGAGGACATCGTCTACATGGCCGACGGCGAGATCATCCGCCACCGCAAGGACAAGGCGGCCAAACCCTCGCCCCGGAAGACGAAGGGGGCGTCCTAGCCGGGGAGTGCCCCGGCCAGCCGGATCGGCAGCGGGGCGCGCGAACGGGGCCGGCAGCCCGGAAAACGCTTGCAAAGACCTTCTGTTTTCGTCTTTTGGACATGACTGTTCGGCCCCCTAAAAAAGAGCCGTTTGGCCCCTCCCTGTTTCCTTGCCGCGGCCGGCGTACGGGCTAGATTCCTCCTGTCGCCGTTACATTCCGTCACGGGGGGCTTCCATGAAGCATGGCGTGGTCGTTGTCGGGATGTTCGCGTTGCTGTGGGCGGGGGGCGTCTCCCCCCGGGCGTTGCAGGCGGCCACCACCGCGATCCCCGCTCCCGGGCAGGATCCGGACGAGGGGGGCGGCGTCATCCCTCCTTCCTTTATCGTGGAGATGGACCCGGTCGCCGGCATGACGACGACGCGCCATCCCGTTCCCGCCTCGGGGCGGTTCCCCCTGCCGGCCGGAAAGCCCCTGACCCTGCGGGCGACACGGCTGATGGGGTTCGGCCAGCCGGTCTCGTTCTCCTGGCAGGGGGCGCGGGAGACGAGCGACGACGGGACCGTCTCGACCGCCTCCTTCGAGCCGAGGCTGCCCGGGGAATACCCGGTCACGATGACCCCGTTGGTGGGAGGGGTCCCGCAGACCCCCTTGCGCGTCACGATCGTGGTTTCGGCCACGCAGCCCCGGAACGTGGCGGTGAAGATGACCGCCCCGGCGGCGGACTTCGTCACGTTCGTGGGAAACCCCTTCACCTGCACCGCGACGACGGAGCCCCCGGAGTACGCCGACGCCCTGGAATGGGACGCGCCCCAGCATACGCCGGCCCAGGGGACGGGGCCTTCCTTCACCGTCCGGCGCTCGGTGATCGGGAACACCTTCCCGATCACGGCGAAGCTCGCGTCGACCGCGAATCCTCCCTCGATGTCGGTCATGATCTACGAGGCGCAGTGGGTGCGGTACCCCTCGGTGGAGGAGCATTTTTACGCCCCCACGGTGCGTCTCTGCTACGAGGCGAAGACGAACCCTCCCGGATACGAGCCCCGGATCCGCTGGACCTTCCATACGAAGAACATGCACCCCTTCACGCCGGCCACGGGGCAGGGGCCCGTTTTCATCGTCACCGCCACGCATATGAAACCGGCCCGCTTCTGGCGGGATGTGAAAGGGGACAACTTGCACCTGGGCGGGGATATTCCGGGGATTCCGGACTGCACCTACGCGCAGATGCGCAAGGACCAGAAGCCGAAGCGTCCGGAATGCCCTTCGGATCCGCTGGGAGGCTCCGGGGTGAGCCATTCGCTTCCGATCGGTCTTTATAACGGGGAGGCGAACCTGTCCATTGAGGATCTGCGCGTCCCGAGCCGCGGCTTTGATTTCGTGTGGGTGCGCAACTATTCGAGCCGCGCTAACTTCGCCGGCGAGCTGGGGGCTAACTGGGATCATCGCTACACGCGCCAGGTCGCGATCATGCCTGGCAACAACGCTTCCGTTACGGAGGGGACGGGGCGCGAGGACGTCTACATCCGGAGCGTGATGAACCCCAACACCTTCCTGTCTCCGGTCGGGTTCTTCGACGCCCTGGTCGAGAACCCCGGGGTCGGATTTACCCAGGTGATGCCGGACAGGATGGTCTACGGCTACCGCGCCGACGGCTTTTTGACCTCGATCACCGACCGGCACGGGAACACCCAGACGATCAACCGAAACCCCGCGGGGCGGATCACCTCGATCGAAGACACGCAGGGGAGGCTCTACACGTTCCTGTACGACGGATCGGGGCGCATTCAATCCTTTACCGACTTCGCGGGGCGCCAGGTCGTCTACACCTACGACGCCAACAACGACCTCATTCGGGTCCGCTCTCCCGTGGTCACCGGGATGCCCCAGCCGGAGAACGATTTTCCGGCCGGGAAGACCACACTCTACGACTATACGTCGGGCCACGCCCAGCCGGAGCTGAACCACAATCTCGTGAGGGTTGTCGAGCCTCTCTATAACGTGGGGAACGACCCCGGGGCGTCGAAGGCGTGGGTCACGCTCGCCTACTACACGACCACGAACCCCGCCTCGGTTGATTTCGATCGCGTCCGGACCGAGCGGTGGGGGCATGACGCCGGAGGTCCGCCGGGGAACCCCGCTGTCGTGGTCGGGGGGACGTCGACCTTTGCCTACACGCTCGACTTCACCGGGGATCCGCACGACCCGCCGGGGGCGTTCCAGAAGACGACCGAGACCGACCGGAACGGGAACATCACGAAGCACTATTTCGACATCACCCGGCACGAGATCCGCACGGTGGAGCTCATGAACCGGAACGTCCGGGCCGGGGAGGCGGCCTTCGCCCCCTATGTCACCGACTACGCCTACACCCTGGAAGGGCTCCTGGCCGAGAAGACCCTGCCGCGGGGAAACTCGGTCGCCTACGTCTATGACGAGACGAACCCGATCGGCTCCATGCGTGGGAACCTCCTGGAGGAGCGGCGGAGGGACAACGCCCTGGGGGTGGAGCCTGACATTGTCACCGTCTGGACGTACGAGCCTGTTTTTAACCAGATGCGCACGATCACCGATCCGCGGGCGTTCCCCGCGGGGGCGGTCCCGACGGTGGACGACGGGACGGGGCATCTGCACCTGGACCTCGCAGACCCCCTGGTGGCCCGGTACACCACGATGCACTTCTTCGACTACCAGGAGGACGCCGGGTTCCAGGGGTCCCTGACGCCCCCGATCCCGGTGACCGAGCGGATCCCGGAAGGGCTGGGGGACCTGAACGGCGACGGCGTCACCAACGTCGACAAGGGGAACGTGGTCAAGACGATGCTCCCGACAATCCAGACCGGTCCGGACGCGGGGCAGACCGCGGAGATCCTGAAGACCTGGAATGCTGCCGGGCAGATGCTGACGGAGAAGGACCCCGAAGGGACCGTCACCGCCTACGAGTATTTCACGTCGAACGGGACGCCGAACGACCCTGCCGACCGGGAGGGATATCTGCGGTTCCGGCGCGTGGACGCGGGCGGCTTCAACCTGACGACGGAGTACGGGTACGACACGGCGGGAAACGTGACCCGGACGGTCGATCCCAAGGGGCAGGATACGCTCTACACGGTGAACCCCCTGAACCAGGTGGTGCGGACGTTTTCACGCGCGGTAAATGGGGTCATCCGCTATCAGGTGGACCAGATCTGGAACGCGAACGACGACCTCGTGGAGCGGCGCGTCGCCAATATCGACGAGAACGGAGCCGCCTACCCCAACGGCACGCTCACGGAGAGTTTCGAGCACAACATCCTGCATTTCCCCGTCTCCCAGACGCGAGAGAAGACGCGAAACGACGGCTCGCAGGCCGGAAACGTGCGGACGGAGTATTTCTACGACGCGAACCTGAACCGGACGGCGGTGAAGAGCCCGCTCGCGGTGTCCGGCGTCCAGCCCGACAACATCGTGACAACGCTCTACGACGAGCGGGACCTTGTCTACAAGATGATCCGGGGAGATACGGACGTCGACCCCGCAACGATCCCGGCGGGGGCTGTGGTCGCGACGACCAACTACGACGCCAACAAGAATCCTTTGGAACGGATCGACGAGGTGCGGGACAACCCCTCGGGGCTCTTGAGCCAGTTTTTGGGGTCCGCAAGCGGCGACGTGACGCGGATGGACCACGACGGGTTTGACCGCCTCGTGAAGGTGACCGATGGCGAGGTGAACGTCCATGACTACGCCTACGACGGAGCGGATAACCGCCGCCAGGAGATGCTGACGGGCCCGGTGGACGAGACGGGGGCGCCGGTGCGGCTCCTCATGCAGAGGGACCTCGTCTTTGACGAGAGGAACCGCGTCGTCACCGATACGGCCTTGCATTTCGAGCGGCGCACGGGGAACGCGATCGGTGACGGCTCGCGGGTGACGACCTGGACGTACGACCGGGACGGCAAGACGACGCGGGTCACGGACGACCGGGGGCTCAACACCGACACCCAGTGGGACACGGCGGATCGGATCTTCAAGGTAAGGGACCACCTGGCGAATGAGGTGGAGTACGGCTACGACGCGAACTCGAATATCACCGCAGAGACGCGGAGGGAGGTTTCCACGGATCTTGGCACCCCCGTGGAGACGTATGTCACCACGAACGAGTACGACGGGATCGACCGCCGGAGGAAGGCCATTGATCCGACGGGGAACGTCTGGGAGTTTTTCTATGACAGCCGGGATAACCTTGTCAGAACCTTGGACGGGGTGAGGGGGACGGGGCACCCGACAGGCCCGGGGAACGTGGTGAGGATGGACCACGATGGACTCGACCGGCTCGTGAAGACGGAGCGGATCCTGACCGCGAACGGGCGTGGGGACACCGCGCAGGCGGATGTGATCACGACCCTGCAGTCCTGGGACGACAACTCGCGTCTCGTTGCTCAAACCGATGACAACAATCGCGCGACGAGCTACGGCTATGACAGCCGGAGCCGGCGGACGACCGTTACCTATGCCGACGCCACCGTTTGGAGCTACGTTTACAACGAAGACGACAACAGCATCTCTTGGGCCGACGCGAACGGCAGTGCCTGCGTCCACGCCTTCGACGGCTTGAACCGCCACAAGACGAAGACGGTGACGCGGGGTGCTGGCGTGTTGGGGGCCACCTACGAGGTGATCGGATACGACGGGGCGTCGCAGGCGACGAAGATCGAGACGGACGACGTCTTGGGGGGCGTCCTCCTTTGCCGGTTCGAGTACGACAGTCTGGGGAACACGACAAAGGACCAGAATGCCGGCACCGTGGACAGCGTGCATGACGGGGTGGGGAACAGGACGCAGGTGACCTATCCCGGGCTGATCGGGGGTCCCGGAAGGCGCGTCCTCTCGGTCGCCTACGACAACCTGAACCGCTTGCGCTCGATCGCCGACGGCGCTGGGCCGATCTCGACGCACCATTACAAGGGCCCGACGCGTCTCGAACGGCGTACCTACGGGAATGACCTTGCGCCGATCTCGTTTGTCGATTGTCTCTACGACAGCGCCCCCCGCGAGGTCGTGAAGCATCACATGACGGAGGCAGGCGGCATGATCGCCCGCTTCGAGTACGGGTACGACCGCGAGCACCATCGCCTTTTCGAGAAGCGCGTCCACGACGGGAATCTCGGGGATGTGTATCAGTACGACTCGGCGTATCGGGTGATCCGGAACCCTCAAAACGTGAATCTCGTCGCCGTCCCGGCGGGGACCGAGATCCTGCCGGAGACCTTCACATCGCCGAACGAGCTGGCCTACGCCTACGACGGCGTCCAGAACCGCAACACCCACACGAAGACGACAGCGGGAACCCCCGTGGTGACCGCCTACACCTTGCAGACGGGCCCGCCACCCCGCGACGCGGAAGTGAACCAGTACACGCAGACGCAGGAGGAGGCCAATCCCGCGGTGGGCTATCTCTACGACGAAAACGGAAACCTGAAATCCGACGGCTCGAAGGACTTTTTCTACGATTTCAAGAATCGCCTCGTCGAGGTCCGGAACACTGTCGGAGGAACGCTCGTCGCGCAGTATTCCTTCGACGTGGCGAACCGCCGGATCATGAAGGTCCAGCCTGGCTCGACGATCGTCTTTGCCTATGACGGCAATCAGGTCGTGGAGGAGCGGGACGGTCTTGGGGCGATCACGCGCCAGCACGTCTGGGGGTCCGGTGTCGATGAACTGCTACAACAGCAAACCCCTGCCGCCACGTACTATGCGCACGAAAACGCTATCGGCTCGGTCTGCGCCCTGACGGACCACACGGGAGCCGTCGTGGAGCGGTACCGGTACGACCCGTTCGGGAACACGACGGTCACCCTTAACGGCAACACGGGGAACCCCTACCGCTTCCACTCGGCCTATTTCGACGTCGAGACGGGACTGATCTATATGAGAAACCGGGTTTATCACCCGGGGCTCGGCCGCTTCATCCAGAGGGATCCGATCGGGATCTGGCAGGATCCGGGGAACCTCGGGAACGGCCTCGCCTTCGTGGCGAACATCCCGACGTATTACCGGGATCCCTCGGGGCTGAAGGGGGGATGCTGCGAGGTGGGCGAGGGGTTTCTGGAGGCGGCCGTCCAGATCCGCCGGCACCAGCCGGACGAGCTGATGATCGGCGGGCGGGCGCTCGGATACCTGCAAGGGCATCCGGCGACGCGGGGAGCGCGAGCGCGATTGATCGATGAGATTCAAAGTGAATTGTCGAAATTGAAATGCCCGTTCAGCACGGAGTGGACTTTCCACTCCGGAACTCTCACAGGTAATTTTCAGAGCGCCGAGTTGCAGTGGGGCGGGAATCTCCGGAACCCCGGCGACTGGTTTTCGACCGGGACATGGCTGTTCGGAAGGGGATTCCTGTCGGCCGACTACGGGGTGGCCTACGGCCTGGTCTGTTGCAAGGGGAAAGGGGTCTATACGGCCGCCTGGATCGCCGTCTGGCGCTACGAAGATAAACTGGACCTCGCCCCAAAGGGGCACAGCCGCCTGTACAGGGCGCTTTCCCCGATCCTGTCAAGCGCCTGGGAAGCGGCCGGCGGAAATTACCCCGCCGTCCGGGCGGCCTGGAACGACGCCGGAGTCCTGGTGGGAGGGATCCAGTGAGCAGGGAAGGCGTCCTGTTATGGGCAGTCCTTTCTCTCTGCGCTTCGATCTCCTGCATCGGAGAGGGAAACCAGCCCACGGAAGAGAAAGAGAATGAGAGGAATAAGGAAGCCATGCCTGAAGAGATCAAGGAGGAGGATCTTTACGGGACTTACAAGATCACCCCTGCTTCCCTGGAACGCCTGAAGCGCGGGGAAAGGGCGCCGGTCACGGACCATATCGAGCCGGAGGACCATCTGATTGTCCTCGACAAGGACAAGACCTGCGTCTTCAAGACGCACATGTACCCGTCTTTTGACAGGAATGCCCCGCCGAGGTCGTTTGGGTATATCGATGGCGAGGGTGGATGGAGGTTCAATCCGAAGGGGAAATTTGAAAGTGGTAGTCCTGCTGAAGTTGCATTTACTATTAGTCGGGAAGCGGGGAGAGATTTGGATCGAATGAAAAGCTTTAGCTACATCGTTAAAGTGCAAAACCAGAAAGTCTACCTGTTTCGAAAATTGCACCATGGACTGTTGGAATATGAGAGGCAATCGAATGAGCCTGACAATGGCAAAAAGTGAAAGGGGTCTACACGGCCGCCTGGATCGCCGTCTGGCGCTACGAAGATAAACTGGACCTCGCCCCAAAGGGGCACAGCCGCCTGTACAGGGCGCTTTCCCCGATCCTGTCGAGCGCCTGGGAAGCGGCCGGCGGAAATTACCCCGCCGTCAAGGCGGCCTGGAATGACGCCGGAGTCCTGGCGGGGGCGGTCAAATGAGCCTAGCCGATCGTGCCGAGGAGCCTCCAGAGGAGCCACACCCCGCCGGTGACCGCCGCGTACCCGGCGAGGTCCACGAGGATCCCGTGCCGCATCATCCGGGCGATCGGGACGCGCCCCGTCCCGTAGGCGAGGGCGTTCGGCGGGGTCGAGACGGGGAGCATGCACCCGAACGACGAGGCCCAGGTCACGGCCAGGGCCGGGGGCAGGGGGGAGATGCCGAGGGAGCCGGCGATCCCGATCACCACGGGGAGCATCATCGCCACGGTCGCCGTGTTCGAGGTGATCTCCGAGAGGGCGATGGCGAGCCCCGCCGAGACCGCAACGAGCGTCCAGAGGGACGAGACCCCCGAGACCGCGACGACCTTCGCACCGATCGCGTCGGCGAGGCCCGTTTTCAGCATCAGGTCCCCCAGGGAGAGCCCGCCGCCCAGGAGGAGGAGCGTTCCCCAGTCGATGCGCACCGCCTCCTTCCAGGAGAGGGTCGGCCGCCCCGGTGCGGCGGGCAGCAGGAAAAGGAGCGAGGCCGCCAGGATTGCGATTCCCCCTTCCGGCAGGTGCCGCTCGGACCAGGCATGTGCCGGCGAGCCGGGACGGATCTGGACGAGCCCTGACCCCATCCAGAGCGCGACCGCCAGGCCGAAGGAGAGGGCCACGACCTTCTCCCCGCGCGTCCAGGGAGGGAGGGGCCCTGGCAGAGGTGCCGCGGCGGACGGACTTGCGCCGGAGAGGCCGCGCGTGAGGACCACAAGGAGCGCGGCGAGCGCGGCGACGGCCACCGGGAGCGACCAGAACATCCAGGTCGCGAAGCCGATCCGGACGCCGGTGAGCGACTCGATCTGCGCGATCCCGATCATGTTGGGGGCGGTCCCCACCGGCGTCGCCAGGCCTCCGATCGTCGCGGCGTAGGCGACGGCGAGCACGGCCGCCGATTCGAACCGCGAAGGGCTTCCGGTCCGGGCCGCCCCGAGGACGCCGGCGGCAACGGGCAGGAGGAGGGCGGTCGTGGCGGTGTTCGAGATCCACATCGAGAGGAGGAACGACGTGATCCCCAGCGCGCAGACGATCCGCGCCTGGCCTCCCCGCGGGGCGAGGCGTGCGAAGATCCCCCGTGCGATCCGCCGGTCGAGCCCGTGCACCGTCATCGCCTCGGCGATGAAAAAACCTCCGATGAAGAGCATGAGAATCGGGTCGCCGAACTTCGAGAAGGCGGCGCCGATCGCCTCCCGCGGGGTCTTTCCCGGCGCCGCCCCGACCAGGAGCGCCAGCGCCGGCCCCAGGAGCGCGGTCGCCGGGATCGGGATCGGCTCCCCGATCCAGAAGACGACGACGAGTGCCATCACCGCCGCGAGGCGGTGGGCCTCCGGGGAGAGGGACAGGGGGAGTGCGAGAATGACGAGAAACAGGAGAGGCCCCAGGACCAGGGCCGCCCTCGCGCGCGCCAAACCGGATTTCCCGCTCACGGCGCGATTCTACCGCGCTTGAGGCGGGCTTCCCCCGCCGATACGATCGGGACGTGCCTGACGCCCCGGTCATCCCCGTGTCCGAGGCGCAGTCCTCGACCGCCTGGATCGACGCGAAGCGGTACCGGGAGATGTACGACCGGTCACTCGCCGATCCGGAGGGGTTCTGGGGGGAGGAGGCGCACCGCCTCGCCTGGTTCACCCCCTGGAAGCGGGTCAGAAACACCTCCTGGGACGGGGATGTCTCGATCCGCTGGTTCGAGGGGGGCACGCTCAACGCCAGCTACAACTGCATCGACCGGCACCTCGCGCGCCGCGCCGACCAGGTCGCGATCGTCTGGGAGGGTGACGATCCGTCCGAGACGCGCCGGATCACCTACCGGGAGCTCCACCGCGAGGTCTCGCGGCTCGCGAACGTCCTGAAGACACTCGGCGTCCGGAAAGGGGACCGCGTCACGATCTACCTCCCGATGATTCCGGAGGCGGTCTACGCGATCCTCGCCTGCGCGCGGATCGGGGCGGTCCATTCGGTGATCTTCGGGGGGTTCTCGCCCGACTCGATCGCCGACCGGATCACCGATTGCGCCAGCCGCTTCGTGATCACTGCCGACGAGGGGCTGCGCGGGGGAAAGAGGATTCCCCTCAAGGCGAACGTCGACGCGGCCCTGGAAAGGTGCCCTGACGTCAGGACGGTCCTCGTCGTCCGGCGGACGGGCGCGGCCGTGCCGCGCGTCCCGGGGCGCGACGTCGACTACGCCGGCGCGATGGCGAAGGCGTCCGCCGACTGTCCCGCGGAGCCGATGGACGCCGAGGATCCCCTGTTCATCCTCTACACCTCGGGGTCCACGGGAAAGCCGAAGGGGGTCCTCCACACGACCGGCGGGTATCTCGTCCATGCGTCGATGACGCACCAGTTCGTCTTCGACTATCGCGCCGGGGAGACCTACTGGTGCACCGCCGATGTCGGCTGGGTCACCGGCCACAGCTATATCGTCTACGGGCCGCTCGCCAACGGCGCCACGACGCTCGTTTACGAAGGGGTTCCGAACTGGCCGACGCCATCCCGCGTCTGGGAGGTGGTCGACCGGCACAAGGTCGCGATCTTCTACACCGCCCCCACCGCCATCCGCGCCCTCATGAAGGAGGGGGACGGCCCGGTGAGGAAGACCTCGCGGAAGTCGCTCCGGATCCTGGGATCCGTGGGGGAGCCGATCAACCCGGAGGCGTGGCTCTGGTACCACCGGGTCGTGGGGGAGGGGCGCTGCCCCGTCGTCGACACCTGGTGGCAGACGGAAACGGGAGGGATCCTGATCGCGCCCATGCCCGGGGCGACGCCGCTCAAACCCGGGTCGGCCACGCTTCCCTTTTTCGGGGTCCGGCCCGCGATCGTGGACGCCGAGGGGAAGATTCTCGAGGGGGCGTGCGAGGGGAACCTGTGCCTGCTCGACTCCTGGCCGGGGCAGATGCGCACCGTCTTCGGGGACCACGAGCGGTTCGTGAAGACCTATTTCTCCCAGTTTCCGGGGAAATATTTCACCGGGGACGGCGCGCGGCGCGACGCCGACGGCTACTACTGGATCACCGGGCGCGTCGACGACGTGATCAACGTCTCCGGGCACCGCCTGGGGACGGCGGAGGTCGAGAGCGCCCTCGTGGGGCACCCCGCCGTCGCGGAGGCGGCGGTGGTCGGGTACCCGCATCCGGTCAAGGGGCAGGGGATCTACGCCTACGTGACCCTGAAGGCGGGGGTGACGCCGGCCGCGGGGCTCCCCAAGGAGCTCGCCGGGCACGTCCGGAAGGCGATCGGCGCTTTCGCGGCCCCCGATCTGGTGCAGCTCGCACCGGGGCTCCCCAAGACCCGCTCCGGGAAGATCATGCGCCGGATCCTCCGGAAGATCGCCGCGAACGAGCACGAGAACCTCGGCGACACGACGACCCTCGCCGACCCCGCCGTGGTAGACGACCTCGTCAAGAACCGCCTCAATCGCGCGTGAACCCGCCCGGGCCGCCGGTCGACGCCGACATCTGGGGGATCGACCGGGGCAACTACTACACGAAGATCGTCCGGAGCTACCTCGCGGCGTTCTCGGCCCTGGGGTACCGGACGGCGCTCGCGCCCCAGGAAGCGGTCTTCCGGTTCCTGTCCGCGCGGCACGACACCTTTCCGGTGTTCCCGGCCGCCCGCGGGGAGGAGCCGCGCCCCCGGGTCCTCTTCGACATCAATTTTTCCGGGGCGACCCAGAAGCTCGCCACCACCCTGGGGATCGCCTACGTGGCGCACGTCTGGGACGTCTGGGCGGGCTCGCCCGCCCATCCCCCGCGCATGGAGCATTTCGTCCCGGGGGAGCTCGACTACGCGTTCACTTTCTCGCGGTCGCAGGTCCCGGTCTTCCGCCGGTTCGGCGTCCACCACGCCGAGCACCTTCACGCCTGCGCGGACCTGGCGACCTTCCGGCCGGTCGCGCTTTCCCCGGACGAGCGGGCGCGCTGCGCCGCGGACATTTCCTTCTACGCGACGCCCGGCCTCTCCGATCCGTCGAACGGCTACCGGACATACGGGGACCAGTTCCGCAAGGCGCTCGCGTCGGCGGGGGGCGCCCAGAAGCCCCTCCTGGAAAAGTCGCTCGCTGTCGTCGAGCGGGCCGTCGCGGAGCAGGAGAAGGATCTCTTCCGCTATCGCCTGCCGGAGATCCTGCGCCGCGTCGAGGCGGAGGAAGGGGTTTTCTTCGTTTCGCGGGACGCCACCCCGCGCCGCGAGACGGTGGTCGTCCACCTGTCGCTCGAGATCTCCGCGCGCCAGCGTATCGAGGCGGCGCGAACGCTCGCCCCCCTCGGGATCGCGGTCTGGGGGCCGGACGAGTGGAAACAGGTGACCGGCCCCGGTGTCGCGTGGAAAGGGCCCGCCGACTTCACGAAGGACCTTCCCCTGATCGCGAGCGGCTCCAAGGTCAACCTCAACGTCCCCAAGTGCCACGCCCTCGATGCCGTCAATCCCCGCGTCTTCGAGGTGATGGCGTGCGGCGGCTTCCTGATGACGAGCCCTTTCGAGGAAGGCGTCCTGCCGTTCGTTGACGGCGAGGACCTGGTCGTCTTCCGTTCACGCGAGGAGCTGCGGGAGAAGGCCGCCTGGTACCTGGAGCACGAGGAGGAAAGGCGCCGGATCGCCGAAAGCGGCATGAAGAAGGTCCGCGCCGCGCACGGTTTCGAACACCGCGCCCGCCGCATCGCCGACGTCCTCGCCGCTGACGGGCGGCTCCCGTTACCGATTGCTTGACGTTTGTCGGGGGACGCCCCGGCGCGCAAGTCTCGCTCCGCGCCCCTGCTGGCGGTTCGCTTGCTCCGCGGCCCGCGGCGGGTGCGTTCGACGGGGCGTGTGGAGCAGGCCCGAAGCAGGAGGCGGAGGGCCGTAGCCCGTCCCCGCGCTTCGCGGGCGGGCGGCGCAACTCGAGTGACGAGCGGCACGGATGCCGCGAGGAGCGTCCCCGGAGAACGTGCCCGACGATCAGGGCCGCCTCATGGAGCGGCCATCGGCGCCCGCCCGCAAGGGGCCGTTTATCGCTTGGATTCCAACGCCGAGGGGATGACGCCCGCCTCTTCCAGGACCGACACGATCCGGCGCGCCCGGTGGAGGAGGGTGTGTCGCGCCAGGACCGTCCGCCGGCCGTGCTCGCCGATGTCGCGGCGCTCCCCGGGGTGCTCGAGGTAGTAGCGGACCTTGTCTTCCAGGTCGTCGAGGCTCTCGTAGAAGACGAGATCCTTCCCGTCCGTGAAGAGCTCCGCGATCCCGGCGTTCCGGTTCGAGAGGAGGAACCCACCGCAGGCCAAGGTCTCGAAGAGGCGGGGGCCGACGCCTGTTTCGAACATGATCTTGGAGACGTTGATATTGATCCCGGAGGCGTTGATCACCTTGGGGAGATCGGTCGCCCAGTCCGCCTCGCCCCGGTAGTCGAGCCCGGGAATGCCGGCACCCTCCCATTCGCGCGACCCGTGGACCGCGATCCCGTGCGGGACGAGCCGCCGGACCGCCTCGACGCGCTGGAGCATGGAGAAGTGGACGCCGAAGCGGATGAGAAGCGTCTCCCGCCCGGCCGTCATGTCCGGCGGCAGGAAGAACCGCACGCCGTGCCTGTCCTCGAGGCCGGGAAGGAGGTCCGGGAGGCGGTAGCGGAAGAGGTCGCGGGACTGGATCTCTGTCAGCTCGTCGAGAAGCGCCCGGAGACGGTCGCACAGGACGGCTTGAGAGGCGGGGACCTGCTTTCGCGTCGTCTCGATGCTCCGGACGAGCCCCGCGCGGGCGTCACGCCCCGCCGCGACGAGGGGGGATCCCACGAAGCTGACGGGGGCACCGAAGCGCCGGTGGTCGGCGTCCGTGAGCGCGAGCGGACGGAAGCGGTCCGTGTCGACGCCGAAGTGCATCTGCTCCGCGTGCGCGACGCCGCGCCGCGCGAGAGGCGCCACCTGCTCGGGACCGCAGGGGAACAGGAACAGCCGCGAGAGCGCGAGGTCCGGCGCGTCCTTCCGGAAGGCAGGGGAGCCGGGCGCGAGATTCCAGTCCATGAAGGTCATGGTGGGGGTCAGGTTCATGCGCTCCGCGATCCGGATCTGCTGGAGCGTGAGATCCTGCCCCGGCGAGAAATACCACTGGTCGAGGAGGAGCCCGACGAACGGGATCCCCCGGGCATTGACGATCCGGAAGGTGGGGGCGCCGAGGTTGGTGTCGATGACGAGGGCCGGCCGGGGATGGCCGTCCGTTCCGGCCCGCTCCGCCTCCTCGCGGTCCACCATTCGGACGGAAAAACCCAGCGCCCGGAAGGCGCCCATGTAGTCGGCCAGATACAAATCTCTCCGGACGAACCAGATCTCGCCTCGGGAGGGGTTCATGGCTTCAGGACGGCCAGGACCCCGATCGCGAGGAGAGCCGCGAGCAGGACCGGAAGGGCGAGAAAAAGCCACTTGCGGAGCCTCCCGAGCGTCTCCGGGACCGGCGCCTCCGCGGCGTCCCGCGCGAGCCACCCGTGGAAGATGAAGGCGTTCACCGACTCGAGCGGGATCACGAGGATCCCGACGAGGACCAGCTTCCAGAGGAGCCAGTTCGGGGGGGGCCAGATCCGCTCATGAACCATGACCGCGACCCCCGCGATCACCGCGACGGCCAGGGCGCCGTGCGTCACGCGGAGGGCCCGCGACAGCCACCCGAGCGACGCCGGCGCCAGTCCCGGCGCGCGCGCCGCCTGCCGCCAGACGAGCCAGGCCCCCAGGCTTCCGCCCAGCCAGACGGCGAGCGCCGCCAGATGCACGCACAGCCAGATCCTGCCCACGCGGCCATTCTGGGAAGCCGCGGCGGGATTGTGAAGGGGGGTTCCTTGACGGTCCGGCCGTCCTTCGGCTACGGTGGTCCCGTGACCCCGGGATCGGCGTTCCGGCGCCTGGCGCTCGTCATGACGGGCCTCTTCCTGCTTGCCGCGACCGACCAGGCGGCCGTCAAGCGCATGAGCGTCCAGGTGCGGTCGGCCCCCTTGCGCGCGACGCCGTCGTTCCTGGGGAAGATCGGCGCCTCGCTTGCCTACGGCGACCGGGTGGAGGTGGTCGAGACGAAGGCCGACTGGATGCAGGTGAAGCTGGAGGACGGCCGTTCCGGCTGGCTCCACGCGTCGGCCCTGACCGAGAAGAAGGTCGTCCTCAAGGCGGGCGCCGAGGATGTCGACGCGGCCGCCTCCGGCAAGGAAGTGGCCCTGGCCGGGAAGGGGTTCAACAAGCAGGTGGAGGAATCGTACCGGGGGAAGAACGCCCAACTCGACTACGCGCGCGTGGATCAGATGGAGAGGATGAACACGACCGCCCAGGAAAGGGAATCCTTCCTGAAGCAGGGGGGGCTTTCCGCCACGGGAGGCGGCCAGTGACCCCGCGCGCGAGGGGGACGTTCCTCCTTGCCGGGCTCCTGGCGGCCGTCCTGGCGGGCTGCAGCGCGCAGGAGGTCCTGCAGAAGATCGATCCCGCATCGGTCGTGAAGGCCGGCAAGGCGGTCGCCAGGACCTTCCAGGAGATCACGCCGGAGCAGGAGTACTACATCGGACGGTCCGTGGCCGCGACGATCCTGTCGCAGTACAGGCCGTGGGAGAACGAGAAGGCGACGCGGTACGTCACTCTCGTGGGGCAGACCCTGGCGCAGTTTTCCGACCGGCCGGAGACGTTCGGGGGGTACCACTTCCTGGTCCTCGACACCGACGAGGTGAACGCCTTCGCCGCGCCGGGCGGCCATATCTTCGTCTCGCGCGGGATGCTGCGCCTGGCGAAGACCGAAGACGCGCTTGCCGCGGTTCTCGCCCACGAGATCGCGCACGTGGTGGGGAAGCACGGCCTGCAGGCGATCCGCAAGAGCCGCGTCACCGACGCCCTCACCGTGATCGCCGCCGAGAGCGCCAAGACCTTCGGGAACGAGGACCTGGCGAAACTGACCGAGACCTTCGAGGGGTCGATCGCGGACGTGACGTCCACCCTCACCAACAGCGGGTACAGCCGCGGCTTCGAGCGCGAGGCGGACGCGCAGGCGGTCACGATCCTGACGCGCGCCGGCTACGACGCGCATGCCCTGCACGCGGTCCTGGACGAGATGAAGAAGACCTTCAGGACGGGCGGTCTCGGGTTCGCGAAGACCCATCCGGACCCCGCCGACCGGATCGGGGACCTCGAGGACGACTGGGCCCGGGCTCCGGCCGCGCAGGCCCCGCCCGCGGCGCGCGCCCAGCGCTTTTCCCGCGCGCTTTCCGGCGTCTAGCCTCTCGTGGGGAAAAAGCTTCTCCAGGCGTTCGGCATCAGTCTGGCCGCCACGGCGACGGCGATCCTCCTTTCGCTCACGGGCCTCTTCGACCGCTGGGAGAACGCCACCTGGGACCTGCGCGTCAGGACGTTCGCGCGCCCCGGGCCGGCGACGGACCGGGTCGTGCTGGTCCTGATCGACCAGGGGAGCCTCGACTGGGCGCTCAAGGAAAGCGGCTTCGGCTGGCCCTGGCCGCGCCAGGTGTACGCCCCGATCCTCGATTTCTGCCGCCAGGGGGGGGCGGCGACGGTCTCGTTCGACATGCTCTACACGGAGCCTTCCACCTACGGGGCCGATGACGACGCGGCGCTCGCGGGGGCGATCGCACGGACTCCCGGTTTTACGGGGGCCGTCATGCTCGGCGAGGCGGGCCAGGCATCAGCCTGGCCGGAGGCCCTTTCCCCGCCCAGGCCGCTCTTGGACGGGCTGGACGCCTGGATGCGCGTTCCCCTGCATCGCGGGGCCGTCCGTCCGAAGGCGACGTTTCCCGTCGGCGAGATCGCCCGCGCCTGCGCGAACCTGGGATCCGTGACGGCGGATCCGGATCCGGACGGCGTCAACCGCCGTGTGAGGCTGTTCCATGTCCTGGACGGAAACGCCGTGCCGGCCCTGTCGCTTGCGGCGTTCGCGGCGTCGGCGGACGGCGTCCCGGTCGCGCGGCTGGAGAAGAACCGCCTGGTCCTTGCCGGAACCGAAGTGCCGCTCGACCGGGCGGGGCGCGCCATCCTGAACTACCGGGATCCCGACGGACGGACCCATGCCGCCTACAGCGCCGATGCCGTCCTGCAGTCGGCCGTGCGCCTGGCCGAAGGGGGGGAGCCCGTACTCCGGCCGGAGGTGTTCCGGGACCGCCACGTCATCCTGGCCGCGAGCGCCCCCGGGCTCATGGATCTCCGGTCGACCCCGTCGAGCCCGGTCGCGCCGGGAGGCGAGATCCATGCGACAGCGCTCGACAACCTCCTCTCGGGCGACTTCATCACGGAGGCACCCGTCTTCTGCGTCCACGGCGGGACGTTCGTCTTCTCGGTCATGGCCGCCTTCTTCATGTCCCGTGTGCGCGTCGGCTGGCAGAGCGCCCTCGTCTTCGTGGGATTCCTGCCGCTTCCCGGGCTCGTTTCCTTCTGGTCCGCGGAGAGCCTTGTCTGGTACCCGATGGTCCTTCCGACGGTGGGGACGGGGCTCGCGCTCGTGGGGACGGTGATCCGGCAGTATTCCACGGAAGGGGCCCAGCGGCGCTTCCTGAAGACCGCCTTCTCGCGCTATTTGAGCCCGGACGTGATCGAGAAGATCATCCAGGACCCGTCGCGCCTCACGCTGGGGGGCGAGCGGCGCGAACTGTCGATCTTCTTCTCCGACCTCAAGGGATTCTCGTCGTTCTCGGAGAAGCTCGATCCCACGGGGCTCACCGCCCTCCTCAACGACTATCTCACCGACATGACCGACATCCTCATGGAAGAGGGGGGAACGCTCGACAAGTTCGAGGGGGACGCGATCATCGTCTTCTGGAACGCCCCCCTGGACCAGAAGGACCACGCCGCGCGCGCCTGCCGGGCGGCCCTGCGCTGCCAGCGGAAGCTCGCCGAGCGCCGCGCCGAGTGGAAGGAGCGCTACGGGGTCGAGCTCTGGATGCGGATCGGGCTCAACACCGGGCCTGTCGTCGTCGGGAACATGGGGTCGCGCTCCCGCTTCAACTACACGATCCTGGGAGACGCGGCGAACCTCGCCTCGCGCCTGGAGGGGGCGAACAAGGCGTTCCTCTCCTGGATCATGGCGTCGGAGGCGACCTGGCTTGCCGCCGGCGCCGAGCGGAACTTCAGGGGGCGGTTCATGGCGAGCCTCCAGGTGGTGGGGCGGAAGGCCCCGGTGCGGGTGTACGAGATCGCAGGCGTCGCCGGAGAGCCGGCGCCGGAAAGCTGGAACGATGTGGCGCTCGGGATCGAGCTGTGTCTCGCCGGAAAGCCGGCCGAGGCGCTCCCCCTGTTCGAACGGCACAAGGGGGCTGACCCCCTCGCCGCGGTCTACGCCGAGCGGTGCCGATGGACGGCCCTCTCGGGGACCGCCTGGGACGGCGTCTGGAGCCTCACCGAGAAGTGACCGTGCCGCCCTCCCGGAAAGAGCCGATCCGCCCCCCCTCCGCCTCTCCCCTTTTTCCGTCCGGATTGTTCAAATAGGGGGATGGAAACCGTGAAGCGGGTCGTGATCGCGGCGTTTCTGGCCTGGGCGGTCTCCGGCGGGGCCGCGCCCGAGGCGGGCGCGCCGGCGGCGGCTTCCGGCCCTCCCGTCGAGTGTCGGGCCACCTTCGTCATCGGGTGAGTGAACCTCTTCCATCCTGCCCTGGAAGGGCTGAAAGGACCCGCGAAATACGTGGGGTACCTCTACCCTCCTCCCGGAAAGGAGGGGGAACCCCCTTCCCCGAAGAAGCAGGGGGGGCGCGAGAAACCGGAAGGCGGATTTGTCCGTTTTGATCCGGCGACCTGCAGTCTCGATGAGATCTTCCGGCATGTCTCCCGGGCGAGGATGGGGTTCATGTGCCGACTCGCCAAGGGGACCGAGACGCGCGTCGATCTGGGAGAAGGCCGGATTCTTGTCGCGCGCCCGCTCTTCCGGGAATTGGGGAAGGATGCCGGGGGAAGCGTCTCCCTGGTTCTCGAGAAGGGGCCGGCGGAGGTCCGCCTGAAAGTGGCCGCGCCCGCCGACGTGGAGGTCTCCCGGACCGGCATGACGCTCGTCCCGGGGGCGCCGATGGAGTTGTCCGTCCGCCTCAAGGCGGACGCGACCTATCCTCTTCCGGACCCTGCCCGGGCGAGGAAGCAGCATCCCGCTGCCTACCGGATCCTGCAAGTCGAAGGGGAGGCGGAAGGGATCGGCCGCTTCTCGTTCCCGGTCGTCTTCCCGCTGGGAAAGGGCACGCTTCCGGAGATGGAAGGGACGTTCCGGGGATGGGGGGAGAAGACGCAGTCGGGCGCGGCGTTCGGCGCGCCCGACGACCAGTGGCCTCCCCGGGAGGCGCCGGCCGATCCGCTCTCCGGCATCGACCTTCGCTGAAGCGCCCGACAACCCGCCCGATCCGGCGCCGTTTCTGGTATCCTTCGCCCCCTCATGAGGCGCTCCGATATCCGCAACGTCGCCATCATCGCGCACGTGGACCACGGCAAGACCACGCTCGTCGACGGCCTCCTGAAGCAGTCCGGCACCTTTCATGCGAAGCAGGCCGAAGGCCATCTCATCATGGACTCGAACGAGCTGGAGCGCGAGCGCGGGATCACGATCCTCGCGAAGAACGCCGCCTTCGCCTACCAGGGGGTCAAGGTCAACGTGATCGACACGCCGGGGCACGCCGATTTTTCCGGCGAGGTGGAGCGGGTCCTCAAGATGGCGGACGGCGCCCTTCTCCTTGTGGACGCGGTCGAGGGGCCGATGCCGCAGACGCGGTTCGTCCTCCGGAAGGCGCTCGAATACAAGCTGAAGCTGGTCGTCGTCGTGAACAAGATCGACCGTCCCCAGGCGCGCATCAAGGAGGTGGTGGACGAGATCTACAGTCTTTTCATCGATCTCGGGGCCACCGAGGAGCAGATCGAGTTTCCCATCGTCTACGCCTGCGGGATGGAGGGATGGTCCACGCTCGATCCGGCGGTTCCCGGGAAGGACCTGCGCTCGCTTTTCGACGTCATCCTGGGGCAGATCCCCGGCCCGGAGGCCGAGCCCGACGGCCCCCTCCAGATGCAGGTGGCAGCTCTCGATTACAACGACTACCTCGGCCAGATCGCGATCGGCCGGATCTACTCCGGGAAGCTGAAGCAGGGGGCCCTGATCGGCGTCGCGCACGGGCCCGGCTCCGCGGTGCGCGACGCGAAGGTCGAGAAGCTGTTCCTGTTCGCGGGCCTTTCCCGCCAGGAGGTCCCCGAGGCGTCGGCCGGGGATCTTGCCGCGGTCGCCGGGGTCTCCAATATCCAGATCGGTGACACCCTGACCTCCGTCGAGAACCCGCGGCCGCTTCCCCTGATCCCGATCGGGGAGCCGACGGTCTCGATGGAGATCCGCGTCAACGATTCGCCCCTCGTGGGGACCGAGGGGAAGTACGTGACGAGCCGGCACCTGCGGGAGCGCCTCGAGCGGGAGCTCAAGTCGAACGTCGCGTTGCGCCTTTCGGCCACCGACGCGATGGACCGCTGGCGGCTTTCGGGGCGGGGATTCCTGCACCTGGGTGTCGTCCTCGAGACCCTGCGCCGGGAGGGGTACGAGTGCGCGGTCTCCCGCCCCGCGGTGATCACGAAGGAGACCCCCGAAGGGAAACTGGAGCCGGTCGAGACGATGGTGATCGAGGTCCCGCCTTCCTGCCAGGGGGCCGTCATGGAGCTCGTGGGCCCCCGGCAGGCCACGATGACGAGGATGGAGACGAAGGGGGCCTATCTCTCGATGGAATTCCGGATCCCCTCCCGCGGGATCATCGGCCTGCGCTCGAAGCTCCTCACCGCCACGCGCGGCGAGGCGGTGATGGTGCACACCTTCCTCGAGTACGCCCCCGCGGGGGCCCCGATGCCCTCGCGCCCGAGCGGGGTCCTCGTCTCGATGGACAACGGCAAGGCGGTCGCCTACGCGATCTCGCTCATCCAGGAGCGCGGAAGGCTCTACGTGGCGCCGGGCGATCCGGTCTACGAGGGAATGGTGGTGGGGGAGACGGGGCACGAGGCGGACATCATCATCAACCCCTGCCGCATGAAGCGCCTGACGAACATCCGCTCGAACGCCGAGGAGGCGATCCAGCTCGAGCCCCCGAAGCGCATGGGCCTGGAGGAGGCGCTCGAGTTCATCGAGGACGACGAGCTCGTCGAGATCACCCCCAAATCGATCCGGGTCCGCAAGAAGGTCCTCAACGACAAGGCCCGCCGCCGCGCGAAGGAGTAGGCGCGGTCCGGAGCGTTTTTCCATGTGCAGAGTTTCGGGCGGGCGGGGGCGCTTTCCGGCGCTCGGGGAGCAGTGCTCGCTCATTCTCGGCCGGCGTCCATGCCGGCCTGCGAGGGCTCGGCCTGACCGCCCCTTCCGTGGGGCGGTCTGCGGCCTCGCATTCCGCTTGCACCGCTCCCCTTCGCTTGGGCGGCCATCCCGCCCGCCCTGCGAAGCGAGCGGCCCGGAGGCGGGAGCGTTTGCGGGGGCCTGATGGAGCCGGGCCGGTCAGGATGTGAAAGGCCCGGCTCTATCGGAGTGACGAGGCGGCACGGATGCCGCCGAGGGAGCGTCCCCCGCCAAATGCGACCGCCGGAAGGGCAAGCGAGCGAGCTTTTCGAGAGCCTGGATACTTCCTGGGCACCCTCTTAGGGGGCCTCAAGCACCCGGAAGGTGTCGCTCGAGGCGTAGAGGTCGGCGATCTGGCGCTCGTACTTGTCGAGGATGTGCCGGAGGCGCGTCTTCTGGGTGGGGGTGGCCTCGCCGTTGTCGGCCGAGAAGGGGCGCAGGTAGATCGCCTTGTCGATCCGCTCGTAGGGGTGCGCCTTCGCGTCGAGATCCGCCTGGCGGATCCCCTCGAACTCCTGGCGGACCATCCCCACGATCGCGGGGTGGTAGACGAGCTCCCGGGGGCTCACGAACGGGATGCCGAGCTTCTTCGCCAGGCCTTGCGCGGCGAGGAGGTCCTCCGAGAGCGAGACAAGGGCGACGCAGGAGGTCCTCTGCTCGCCGGCCGCCGCGACCTGGCCGATCAGCCTCGCGCGGCGCAGGAAGCGGTCGCCGATCTCCTCGAGGTCGTAGTACTCGCCGTTGGCGAACTTGACGCGGTTCCCGATCCGGCCGAACACCTCGACGAAGCCGTCCGCGTCCACGGCGCCGCGGTCGCCGGTGTGGTACCAGCCGTCCACGAGCACCTTCGCGGTGTCGGCGGGGCGGTTCAGGTACCCGGGGAACACCATCGCCCCCTTGATCGCGACCTCCCCGCGCGTCCCCGGGGGAACCTCCCGGCGCTCCTCGTCCACGATCTTGAGCGAGAGCCCCGGGATCGGCCGGCCGCACTTCCCGGGAAGCCTCCCGCCGGGGCCGCCGATGCTGACGCCGCCGGCCGCCTCCGAGATCCCGTACCCGTCGTCGATCTCGATATCGAGCCGCTCCCGGTAGAGGCGGACCGTCTCGGCGTCGATCTTCGCCCCGCCCGACATGCAGTAGGCGGCGCGGTCGAGCCCGACCATTCCCTTCACCTTCGCGGCGTAGAGGTCCTTCCTGAAGGAGGGGGAAAGCAGGCTTTCCTTTCCTTCGCTCGAGCGGTCGACCAGCATCGTCATCCCGTCGAGGAGCGCCTTGAACACCTTCGGGACGCCGGGAAGGTAGTGGGGGCGCATCTTCGGAAGGTCGTCCTTGAGGGTCGTCTTGTGGGAGTAGGCGAGCGCGCAGCCGTACGTCATCGCGGTGTAGTCCATCAGCGCCTGGAGGATGTGGGCGCTCGGGAGATACGAGGCGAAGACGTGCCCCGGCTCGATCCCCGATCGCTGGACGTAGCCGACGGCGTTGGCGAGGAGGTTCGCCTGCGTGACCATCACCCCCTTGGGACGCCCCGTCGTCCCGGAGGTGTACATGAGCTTCAGGAGGTCGTCCGGGCGGGTCCGGCCGATCCGGTCCCGCACCGGCTTCGCGCCGGATTCCAGGAGATCCCCGAACGGGACGATCCGGGGATCGGCGGGCGGATTGGGCCCCGCGTACAGGATGCGGCGCAGGGTGGGGACCTCGCGCGCGGGGACCGACGCCAGGGCCTGAAAACGGTCGGGCCGGTCGACGAGCATCATGATGATCCCGGCGTCGTTGACCTTGTAGACGATGTCCGCCAAGGGCTCGTTGGCGTAGATCCCGACGGTGGCGCACCGGTTCATCGCGGCCGCGACGTCCGTCAGGTTCCATTCGGGGGACTGGTCGGCCCAGATTCCGACCCGGTCCCCTTCCGCGAGTCCCCGCTCCGCGAGTCCCGCCGCGACGCGTCCGGCCGATTCCACGAACGCCGCAAGCGTCATGACCCGGGTATAGGCGCCGGTCTCGTCCTTCGCGAGGAGGGCGGGGACGCCGGGAAAGAGGTCCCGCGCGGCGAGGAGCGCCCCCGTGAGGTGCGGGGCGGCGGCGACTTCGGGGCGAAGCGTTCCCATGGCCGCGTCAATCCGGATAGCGGAACGTCACCGGCGCTTCCGTCCGGGGGTTCAGGCTCTTGTGGACCGGGCAGGTCATGGCGGCGCGTTCGAGGAGTTTCCGGTCCTGCGCGGATATCCCCGCGGGCATCGTGAAGGCGACCGCCAGGCGTCCGATCCGCCGGTCGGGGTCGGCGACCATCTCCTTCTCGACGGACCCCTTCGCCCCTTCGAGCGGGATCTTGTGGCGGCGCGCCACGATCCCCATGACGGTCATCATGCAGGCGACGAGCGCCGTTGCCGCCAGATCCGTGGGGGAGAAGCTTTCCCCCTTTCCCTCGTTGTCCCTGGGGGCATCGGTCGAGAGGACGGCGCCCGACGGCCCGTGGCGGGCGGTGCACCGGAGATTTCCCTCGTAGACGACGTCGATCCGGACCATACGGTCCCTCCCCTCATGAAAACAGCCGCCGGCCATCGGGCCGGCGGCTGTCTGGAAACGGATTCAATCCGGACTAGTAGCGATCGCGCCGGTTCCCGCGGTCGTCGCCGCCGCGTCCGCCGCCGCCGTAGCCGCCGCGCCCGCCGCCGCCACCGTAGCCGCCGCGTCCGCCGCCGCCACCGTAGCCGCCGCGCCCGCCGCCGCCACCATAGCCGCCGCCCGCCGACATCCCGCCGCCGGGGCGCCTCTCCTGGGGATTCGCCTCATTGATCTTGATGGGCCGGCCGCCGACATCCTGGCCGTTCAGGGTCTCGATCGCCTTCTTGGCCTCCTCGTCCGTGGCCATCTCCACGAAACCGAACCCCTTCGACCGGCCGGTGTCCCGGTCGATGATGATCCGGACGGATTCGACCGCTCCGGCCTGCGCGAAGAAGGTGTTCAGCTCCTCCTCGGTGATGGTGTAGGGGAGATTACCGGCATAAAGCTTTTTGCCCACGAGACCCTCCTGAAAGGTTATCGCCTTGCGGCTGGGAAAAGGGGAAACGGGAAGCACGGCGCATCCACGAACGCATGAAGGGTAGCCGCTTTTCGGGGGGGGGTCCACTTTTTTGTGGCGGTCCAGCGCCGCGTCCGTAAAGGGTTGACAGGATTAAACATTTGTTTTAAACCTTTATTTGAAATGGTTGCCCAGGCGCGCACCGGGACGCTCGAAAGCGGGAAGACGCCCCATCGCCTCCTCGAGGCGGCCGGCTCCGTGTTCGCCGACCGGGGGTTCCGCGGGGCGACGGTGCGCGAGATCTGCCGCAAGGCGGGCGCCAACGTCGCCGCCGTGAACTACCATTTCCGGGACAAGGAAGACCTGTACGCGGCGGTCCTTTCATACGCCCACCGGTGCGCGCTGGAGAAATACCCGGCGGACGGGGGCCTGCCGGGCGACGCGTCCCCGGAAGAGCGCCTGCGGACCTTCGTGCGGTCCTTCCTGGCGCGGATCCTCGACGCGGGCCGCCCCGCCTGGCACGGGAAGCTCATGGCGCGCGAGATGGCGGAACCCACCCGCGCCATGGACCGGCTGGTCGAGGAAGCGGTCCGCCCGAACGCCGAGCGTCTCGCGGAGATCGTGCGCGGCCTGCTCGGCCCGCGCGCGTCGCGGGACGCCGTCCGCCAGTGCGTCTTCAGCATCGTGGGACAGTGCCTCTATTTCCATTTCGCGCGTCCCGTCATCACCCGCCTGCATCCGGATCTCAAGCTGGACGAGCCGGACCGCGACCGCCTGGCCGACCATATCGCGGACTTCTCGCTTGCGGCCCTGAAGGGGATCCGGAAGGGGGTCCGGTGAGAGCGGTTGCGGGACGGATCCTGGCGGGGATGTTCCTCCTGCGGGCGGTCGCGGCCCCGGCGGAACCCGCCGGAACCCTGACCCTGGAAGGATGCCTCGCGGCGGCCGAGGGACAGAGCGAGCGTCTGGGTTCCCTCCTGGCGGAGGTCCAGGCGCGCGCCGCGGCCGGGGAGCGGATCTCGGCGCTCGTGCGGCCGCGCCTTTCGGCCCGGGCGAGCCACACGCGGCAGGAGCGGACCGAGCCGGGTTCCGGATCGCGCGGTTTCTCGGACCCCGAGAAGACGGAGACGTGGCTCGCGCTCGAGCAGCCGGTCTTCAGCGGCTTCCGGGACCTCCACACCGCGCGCCAGGCGGGATTCCTGACGGGGGCCGCGGAGATGGACCGGGAGCACGCGCTCCTGGAGCTGCGCCTCGCGGTCGCGCGCGCCTACGCGGAGGTCCTGTCGGCCGAGCGCCGTGCGGCCGCGGTCGCCTCGGCCCTGACGCTTGCCGAGAACCGGCGCGCGGAGCTCGCCGCGCGCCAGGAGGCCGGGCTCGCCCGGCGCACCGAGACGCTTCTCGCGGAGGCGCAGGTCGCCCGGCACCAGGCCCAGCGGACGCGCATCGCGGGCGAGGAGGCGGACGCCCGGGCGCTCCTCGCGTTCCTGACGGGGCGGCCCGCCACGGGGGCCCTCGCGGATTTTCCCGCCGTCGCGCTTCCCCCGACCGACCCGGCGCAGCTTGCGGCGGGGGCGGTCGCGCGCCGGAAGGACCTTGCCGCGCTCCACCAGGGGGAGCGCGCCGCGCGCGAGGCGATCGAGGCCCAGGAAGGGGGATGGTGGCCGGTCGTGGGGGCCTCCGGAAACCTGTACGGGCGGCGCGAGGGGGTGAACGCGGACGCCGAATGGGACGCGATGCTTTCGGCCGAGTGGCCCCTGTACGAGGGGGGGCGGACCTCCGCCGCGATCCGCGAGGCGCGCGCGCGCCATGCCCAGGCCGTGCTCGCCGTGCGCGAGAAGCGCCGCGCGATCGCGCGCGAGGCGGAGGAGTCGGTCTCGGCCTTCCGGACGGCCCGGGCGACGCGCGAGAGCTTCGAGCGCGAGGTGGCCGCGGCGGGCGAGACGGAGCGGCTCCTCTCGGAGGAGTTCCGCCAGGGGATCGCGACGCACATCGAGCGGCTCACCGCCCAGGACACCTTGCTCGCGGCCCGGATGAACCTGGCCGCCCAGGTCCTGGCGGAGCGGATGACGGCCCTCGAGGCGTGGGCCGTGACCGGGGAATTCCCCCTGGCGCCAACGGACAGGAGCCGGGAGTCAGGAGCCAGAAGTCAGGAGACGGAAGAAAAAAAGGAAACGGACAAATGAAAACCAGCCAGCGCCCTTCGCGTCTCTGCGTCTCCGCGGTGCTCCTTTCCTGGGCTTTCGCGGCGTCCGCCCAGCCGCCGGCAGGCGGGGCCCGGGCGACGCCGGTCGAGGTCGAGACGGTCGCCACGCGCCCGGTCGACTATCGCCTGTCGGCGACGGGGAGCCTCGAGGCGGACGAGATCCGGATCAGCTGCGAGGTGTCCGGCGTCGCGCGCGAGGTCCTGTTCGAGGAAGGGGACGCGGTCAAGGCGGGGCAGGTCCTGGCGACGGTCGACCCGGAGCGGCACGCGCTTCTGGCGGCACGCGCGAAGGCGGCCTGGGAACGGTCGGCCGCCCAGGCGCGGGAGGCGGAAAGCGCGCTCACGCGGCGGCACAAGCTCCGGGAGAAGGACCCCGGATGGGTCGCGGACGAGGAGATCCTGCAGTACGAGGCGCGTCTCGCGGAGGCGCGCGCCGCCGCGCGGGAAGCCGAGCTCTCCTGGGAGATCGCGCGCCAGGACGAGGAGCGTTCCCGGATCCGGGCCCCTCTTGACGGCGTCATCGAGCGCAGGCTCGTCATGGCGGGGCACCACATCCAGGCGGGTTCTCCCGTCGCCTCCGTCGTGGACCGCGCGCGGTTGCGCCTGCGCTTCCGCCTGGGGGAGGCGGAGGTGGCGCGCCTCGCGCCCGGGCGGGCGGTCTCGTTCCGGACCCGGGCGTTCCCGGGGCGCGTGTTCGACGGGACCGTCTTCCACATCGGCGCCCGCACGGACCCGGCCACGCGCACGGTGGAGTGCGTCGCGCGGGTCGGGAATCCCGACGCGCTCCTGACGGCCGGCCAGTTCGCCGAGATCGAGATCGGGATCAGCAGCCGCGAGGAGGCGATCGCCGTCCCGGAATCGGCCCTCCTTCCCACCGACAAGGGGTACGTCGCCTTCGTGGCGGACGGGAAGACCGCCCGCGAGCGCGCCGTGACGCTGGGGCTCCATCTGGCGGACGGCGCGGTGGAGATCGTGTCGGGGCTCGCCGCCGGGGAACGTGTCGTGACCCGGGGCGCCAAGTTCCTGAAGGACGGGATGCCGATCCAGTTCAAGGAATGACATGACGCTCTCCGACATCTCCATCAAGAATCCGGTCTTCGCCTGGATGCTGATGGCCGGGCTCGTCCTCTTCGGGCTCCTGGGGTACCGGGGGCTGGGGGTGAGCGAGATCCCGGAGGTCGACTTCCCCACGATCTCGGTCTCGATCACGCTCGAGGGGGCCTCCCCGGAAGTGATGGAGGCGGACGTCGTCGACCCGGTCGAGAACGCCATCAGCGGCATCGCCAGCATCAAGGAGATCTCCTCCACCAGCCGCCAGGGGCGCTGCGAGATCACGGTCGAGTTCGAGCTGGACCGCGACATCGACGCCGCCTTCCAGGACGTGCAGGCCCGGATCGGACAGGTCCAGAAGGAGCTCCCTCCCGACATCGACCCGCCCGTCGTGGCGAAGACCAGCCCCCAGGAGCGGCCGATCCTGTGGCTTTCCCTGCACGGGCCGCGGTCGATCCAGGACCTCTCGGAGTACGTGAAGAACAAGCTGGTCGACCGCTTCCAGACCATCCAGGGGGTGGGGGACATCCAGGCGGGGGGGTACCTCCCCCGGATGGTGCGGATCTGGCTCGACGGGGCGCGCCTCGCGTCGTACGGCCTCGCCGCGACGGACGTCTCGGCGGCGCTGGCGCGCGAGCACGTCGAGGTCCCGGCGGGGCGGATCGAGACCGGGTCGCGCGAGCTCACGGTGCGCGCCGAGGGGGAGGCGACTTCCCTCGACGAGATCCGCCGGATCGTCGTCGCGGAGCGCCAGGGGGCCCTGATCCGCCTGGCGGACCTCGCGGTGGTCGAGGACGGGACGGAGGACGTCCGGCGCGTCTCGCGCTTCAACGGGCAGCCGGCCGTCGGGATGGGGATCAAGAAGCAGTCGGGCGCGAACGCCGTCGCCGTCGCGCGCGCCGTCAAGGAACGTCTCGCCGAGATCAAGAAGGAGCTTCCGGAGGACCTGTCGCTCGACGTGAGCTACGACGGGACGGTCTTCGTCGAGGAATCGATCCACGAGGTGATCTTCACGCTGGTCCTCGCCGGGATCCTGACCGCGCTCGTCTGCTGGGCCTTCCTGGGGTCGTTCACGTCGACCCTGAATGTCCTTCTTTCCATTCCCACCTCGATCATCGGGGCGTTCGGGATCATGTATTTCGCCGGGTTCACGCTGAACCTGTTCACCTTGATCGGCCTCTCGCTCGCGGTGGGGATCGTCGTGGACGACGCGATCATGGTGCTGGAGAACATCTACCGCCACGCCGAGCACGGGAAGTCCCGCCTCGAGGCGGCCCTCGTCGGGGCGCGGGAGATCACCTTTGCCGCCATGGCGGCGACGCTGGCGATCGTCGCCATCTTCCTGCCGGTCGCGTTCATGGAGGGAATGATCGGCCGCTTCTTCTTCGAGTTCGGCGTCACGATCTCCGCGGCGGTCGCCCTCTCCCTGCTGGAGGCGATCACGCTGACCCCCTCCCGGTGCGCGCAGTTCCTCGTCGTGGGGGAGCGCAAGACCGCCTTCGGACGCGGGATCGAGCGCTTCTTCGCGGCGCTCGCGCGGGGCTACGCCCGCCTTCTCGTGCCGTGCCTCGCGCGTCGCGGGTGGGTCCTCGCCGGGTCCGTCGCGATCTTCGCGGGGTCGCTGACCCTGTCCGGCAGGATCGGCAGGGAATTCATTCCCGCGCACGACCAGGGGCGGTTCCTCGTGCGCCTCCAGACACCCATCGGGAGCTCCATCGAGGAGACCGACCGGATGGCGCGCGTCTGCGAGGCGGAGCTCATGAAGTTCCCGGAGGTCCTGCGGTACTACCTGGCAGTGGGCGGGTTCGGCGGCGGCGAGGTGGATACGGCCATGTTGTTCGTGACGTTGAAGCCGGCCTCCGAACGCGCGCGCCGGCAGGCGGAGGTGATCGCCGACGTCCGTCAGAGGTTTGCGGCCATTCCCGGGGTCCGCTCGTTCGTCCAGGATCTCTCCCAGATGGATCCCACGCGGCAGGGACGGAGCTTTCCCGTCGAGTTCACGATCCGCGGCGGCGACTGGGAGAAGCTGGGGGAGTACGCCGACCGGATGAAGCAGCGGATGGCCGCGGGGAGGCTGATGGCCGACGTCGACACCGATTTCCGGATGGGCCAGCCCGAGGTGGCGGTGAAGCCCCTCCGCCAGAAGGCGGCGGACCTCGGGGTCTCGATGCGGTCGATCGGCGACACCGTGAACGCGCTCGTGGGCGGCGTGAAGGTGGCGAGCTACAAGGAGGAAGGGCGCCGCTACGACGTGAAGATGCGCCTGGTGCGGGATCAAAGGGTGCGCCCCGAGGACATCGAGCACCTGCGGGTGCGGGGGCGCTCGGGGGAGCTCCTGAAGCTCTCGGACCTCGTCGAGATTTCGGAGCGGCCGGCCCTGCAGGCGATCATCCGGAAGAACCGCGAGCGGGCGGTCACCGTCACGGCGGGGGTCGCTCCCGGGGCGACGCAGGCCGCGTGCCTCGAGGAGGTGGAGCGGATCGCGAAGGAGGTCCTTCCGGAGGGGTATCGCCTCGTCTTCTCCGGGAGCGCCGCGACCTTCCGCGAATCGGGCCAAAGCCTCATGTTCGCGCTCTGGATGGGGGTCGTGGTCGCGTACATGATCCTCGCGTCGCAGTTCAACAGCTTCCTCCATCCGGTGACGGTGCTCCTGGCGCTCCCGTTCAGCGTGACGGGGGCCTTTCTCTTCCTGTGGCTGTTCGGCCAGACCCTGAACATGTACAGCATGATCGGGCTCATCCTCCTCATGGGGATCGTGAAGAAGAACTCGATCCTGCTCGTCGACTACACGAACCAGCTCCGGGACGAGGGGCGTCCCGTCGAGGAGGCCTTGAAGGAGGCATGCCCCGTGAGGTTGCGCCCGATCATGATGACCTCGTTCTCCACGATCGCGGGGGCGTTTCCGGCGGCGCTCGCCCTTGGCCCGGGCGGGGAGCTCCGCGCCTCGATGGCGCTCGCGGTGATCGGCGGGATCATCTTTTCGACGGTGCTCACACTCTTCGTCGTCCCGTGCGCCTACAGCCTCTTCGAAAGCATCCGGATGCGGTTGTATGATCGTCGCCGATGAGATCGCGCCGCCAGCCGTCGGAGATCAGGATTTCGGGTTTGGGATTCGGGGTCCTCCTTCTGGCCGGCTGCGCCGTCGGGAGCCGTCCGGCGCGTCAGGACGCCGAACGCGTCGAGCGGGTCGCCCTCGCTCCCTTCCGCTACGACGGCACCAATCCCCAGGGACACGACGAGTACGTCCGCGTGAAGGACGGCGCCCGGATGGTGTTCGTCCCGGGGGGCGCGTATCCGCGGCGCCCCTACGACGGGACGCCGGTCCTTCACGAGCCGGAGCCGGTCGATGTCCCCGGCTTCCTGATCGACAAGGACGAGGTGACGAACAGGCAGTTCGCCCGTTTCCTGAACGAGACGGGGCAGGGGCCGATCCATGTCGATCCGATGAAGCGTTCGCTTCCGGTCTTCGAGGAAAAATCCTGGGGGATCCGGCGCGCGCCGGACGGGAAGGGCTGGGAGCCCCGGCCCGGATACGCGAACCACCCCGCGGTGGGGGTGACCGGGTTCGGGGCCGAGCTCTACGCCCGCTGGGCGGGGGCCGATCTTCCCGATCCGGACCAGTGGATGAAGGCGGCGGGGGGGACGGAAGGGAGGCTTTTTGCCTGCGCGGCTCCGGCGGGAGAGGTCGATCCGGAGAAGTTTCCCGCGACCGCCTGCAACTGGTACGGCGCCGGTTTTTTCGGCACCGCGCCCGTGGGCTCTTTCCCGGACTGCGTCTCCCCCGTCGGGTGCCGCGACATGGCCGGGAACGTCTACGAACGGGTGAAGGCGCCGGGGCCGCGCCAGGACCGTCCCGAGATGCTGAAAGGGGGGAGCTGGGTCACGGCCCATCCCCTGAACCTGCGCGTCCACGACCTCTGCATGCAGCCGATGCGGGTGGCGGAACAGTCGGTGGGGTTCCGGTGCGTGGTTCCGGGGGCGGGGCTTCCGGAGATCGCCCCGTCCGGGCGTCGTCCCGTTCCCGGCGCGGTTGCGGATCCGGCCTCTCCCGGCGCGTCCCGGCTGGCCCCCCCGGAAGCACTGATCCTGTCCCGGTCGCTCGCCGAAGGGATCGTGGAGGCGAGACAGCGCAACTCCCCGGTCCTGCTCGCGCTCCATTACGACACCTGCGGACAGTGCGACCGGACGCGTTCACAGGTCTTCTCCGATCCGGAGTTTGTCTCTTTCGCCAACGAGCACTGCGTCGTAGTGGTCGGCCAGGACCCGCATGACGCGGGAGATCGCCCCCACCGGAAGCGGCCGGACGGAACGTGCTCCCTCTGGCCGGCGATCTCCTGCGCCGGGCACGAGAGGATCTTCGAGGAGGGGACGGTCCTGACGGACGGGTTCCGGATGTCGCCCGGATGCTTCCTTCTGACGCCCCATGCGGAGCCGGATGCGGCGCCCGACGCGCGGATCCTCGTCGGCGAGATGGATCTCCCCAAGTCCGGACAGGGGACCGAGGTCTATCTCCGGCGGATCGAGGAGGCGCAGAAGCGGCTGGGGCCCGGGCTTTCCCGCACCCGATGGCACGCGCTTTTGTCTGCCATCGACGAGGTCGTGGACCGGAAACCGGGGGGGCCCGGACGTCTCAAGGCGGCCGTCGCGGGGTGTGATCCCGCGATCCCGCTCATCGCGGACGCCGTGAAGATCCTCGACGCGGCCGGCCCCGCCGACCGATGACCTCCGCGGCGGGGAAGTTTCTCGAGGGGATCCGCGTCCTCGACCTCACGCGCGTATTGGCCGGCCCTTATGCCACGATGATCCTCGCGGATCTCGGGGCCGAGGTGATCAAGGTCGAGTCGCTGGAGGGGGACGACACGCGCCGCGTCGGACCCCCGTTCGTCGCCGGCGTCAGCGCCTATTTCCTTTCCGTGAACCGGGGCAAGAAAAGCGTCGCGGTCGATCTTTCCCGGCCCCAGGGGCGCGCCGTGCTGGAGGCGCTCGCGAAAAAATGCGACGTGATGATCGACAACTTCAGGCCCGGCGTCCTCGAGCGCCTCGGGATCGCGCACGCCCGGATGAGCGAGGTGAATCCCCGGCTTGTCCTCTGCTCGATCACCTCCTTCGGGAACGAAGGCCCGATGCGGGACCTTCCGGCGTTCGATCTCGTGATCCAGGCCTGGTCCGGGGCGATGAGCGTGACGGGCGAGAGCGGCCGCCCGCCGGCCCGCCTCGGGATCCCGCTCGGGGACCTGGGAGGCGGCCTCCATGCCGCGATCGCGATCGCCGCGGCGCTCTACCGGCGCGAGAAGACGGGGAAGGGGCAGTCGGTCGACCTCTCGCTCCTCGACTGCCTCGTCTCCATGCAGACGTATCTCGCCCAGTACCACTGGGCGGACGGGCGCGTCCCGGGGCCGCAAGGGTCGGGCCACGAGTCGACGGTCCCGTACGGCGCGTTCCGGACCCGGGACGGCTGGATCGCGCTCGGCGTCTTCACCGAGCGGTTCTGGAAACCGTTCTGCGAGGCGCTCGGGCGCCCCGAGTGGGCCGCCGACCCCCTTTTCGCGACGAACGCCGAGCGCCTCAAGCGCCGCGCGGCCCTGGAGGAGATGCTCACGATCGAATTCCTGAAGCGCGACACGGATGTCTGGCTCCAGAAGCTCCTCGTGGCCGGTGTCCCGGCGGCGCCCGTCCTCTCGCTGGACGAGACCCTGGCGCTCGAGCAGCTGACGTTGCGGAAGATGAAAGCCGCCTTCGACCATCCCGAGGCGGGGCGCGTCCCGACCATCGCCAGCCCGATCGCGCGCGGGGCGGTCCGCCCGGCGCCGCTTCTCGGCGAGCACACGCGGGAGGTCCTTTCCGGGGTCGCCGGGCTCGCGCCGGAGGAGATCGCGTCCCTCGCGGCGGCCCGGGCCGTTTTTTGCCGATAGGATGGGGAAGATGGATCTCTCGAGTTTCGTCACGGTCCTGCATCCGTGCGGCGATCCCCTGCGGGCCGAGCCGGCGGTCCGGCTCCTCCGGCAGGAGAAGGCGGGGGCGATCGTCTGCTTCGGGGACGTCACGGGACCTGTCTTCTCCGACGCCGAGCGGATCCTCTACTCGCAGGCGCTGACCCTCTTCTCGGACACCTCGACCTTCCAGGAAAAGGTCCGGATCGCGAAGGCGTTTCTGGCGGGGCCCGGGCTGGGAGACACGTACCGCGAGGCGCTCCGCTTCTACCTGACGCAGGTGGTGGATCTCGCCGCCGACGACCAGATCGTCTGGAAGGAGGCGTACGCCCGCACGGTGACGCGGCTCAAGGAGTTCGCCGCCGGGCTCTCGCCGCACCGCTTCGCCGCCGTGGCCGACACGATCGCCTGCGAGGATGCCTTCGAGGGGACGCTCCTCGACTTCCATTCCCTGGAGGTGGGGGGGCTGACGCTCAAGGGGCTGGGCCTGGCGCCCGCGGAGCAGGTCCTGGTCCCGGTGAAATACACGCCGCAGGAGTTCCGCCAGGAGCTCGGGTGCGCCGTCCCGCTGGGGGAATATCTCGCCGCGTTCGACATCCTGGTGGCGAACGCGTTTCCCGGTCCCGTCCAGGAAAGGCTCCGGAAGGCGCAAAGGCGCCTCGTGATCCTTCCCGGGGCCCAACCCGAGGTCTCCGCCTTCGAGGGGGTGACCCTGGTGTTCGACGCGCCGCAGACCGTGAGCCTCTTCGCTAGGGAGGGAGCGGGGCTGGTGCGCAAGGTGTTCCGGCCGGTCGGCGCCGAGCTGCGCCTGACGCGCATCGACACCTTCGACGCGGCGCTGAAACTGGCCAGGAGCGAGACGGGGCTCGATCGCCTGCCGCTCGTTCCCGCGGTCGCGAAGGCCGTGGAGGGGGAAGGGGCCCCGGCGGCCGCGCCCTCCGCTCCCGTCGTCGCTCCCAAGACGCGGCGCCGCGCGAGGCTCCTTCTCATGTGGCCGAACCAGGACCACTTCGTGGATGTCATGCGCCTGCGGTACGGAGCTGACGACAACGAGGGGGCGATCCTCGTCGTGGGGAACGGGCAGGAGGCGATGCTGCAGCGGGAGTTCCTGTCGCCCGACGTCGTCGTCACCTGGAACCCGGGCGGCCCCGAATCGGAGTTCGTGTCGTTCCTGAACGAGCGCGATCCGGACCGCCCCGTCCGGATCGTCTCGGTCTGGCCGGCGGGGACCGACCCCAAGGGGGCCGGCGCGAACGCGCTCGTGGAGCCGTACGAGATCGGCGAGCTGTTCGCGCGCGTCGACGCGCGCCTGGCGCAGAAGGCGCCGTCCTTCACGGGGTCCGGCGCCTGAACCCGTCGCAGGCCGTTCCGGAAGTCGTCTCGCTTCTCGGGAAGCCCTGCTTTCGCCCCGAGGCCGATCCGGCGAAGGAGCGGGCCGTCGCGGAGGCGATCGAGGCGGCCCGCCGCGCGCCCGGCGACGTCGTGTCCTGGATCGCCCTCGGGATCGCCCAGGGGAAGGCCCTGCAGGTCCGCGAGGCGATCGCGACGCTCTCACGCGCCGCGGTCATGGCCCCGGGGGACTGGCGGCCGTTCCGGCACCGGGGGCACCGGTACGTCACGTCCCGCCGGTTCGACCTGGCCGCGCGGGACCTGGCGCGGGCGGCGGAGCTCGAACAGGGGTCCTTCGAGGTCTGGTACCACCTGGGGCTCGCCCGTCACCTGATGGCCGACTGGGCCGGCGCCCGCGAGGCGTACGCGCGGATCATCGACAGCGCCCCGACCCTGTCCGACGAGTACGGCTACACCGAGTGGGAGCGGTTCATCCCCGCGGCCTACTGGCTGTACCTCACCTTCCGGCGCGCCGGCCGGAAGGACGAGGCGGAGGCGCTCCTGGCGCGCGTTCCCGACGCCTCCCCTGTCGCGGGGACGAGGCATCCCGAGATGACCGCCTACGACGGGGCGCTCCGGTTCGCCCGGGGGGACGTCACCGCGGAGGCGCTTGCCGCGCATCCGGGGATCCCGTTCGGCGAGCAGGCGATCGTGGACTATGCCGTCGGGAGCCGGTCTCTTGTCGAAGGGCGCCTCGACGCGGCGCGCGCCCGGTTCGAGAAGGCCGTCGCCCGCCCCTGGCAGTATTTCGGCGCCATCGCCGCCGAGGCGGAGCTGGCGCGCCTCGCGTAGGGCCTATTTCGCGGCCTTGCGGGTCTCGCAGAGCCTGACGAATCCTTCAGCCTGGCGCTTGAGCTGTTCCCATTCGGCGCGGATCCGCCTGGCCTCTTCCGGGTCCACCTTGCCGTCGGACATCGCTTTCGCGATGACGTCGAGAAGGTCGGAGAACTCCCGCACGATCTTCTGCGTGTGGTCGAGCACCGCCTGCGGGTTCTTCGCGGCGGCCGCGGCGTCCGGGTTCGGCACGAAGAATCCGTCGCCGGCCTCGCAGATCCAGGCGACGAGCTCCGGGTCCTTCGTCAGCTCCACGAGCCGCGCCACGCGATCGAGGGGGTTGGCGATCCCGGAATTCCCGTCGTCGCGCGCCGCCTCCGGCTCCGAACACCACTTGTAGATCATGGCGAGCGAGAGCCCCATGTCGGCGGCGACTTCCTTGGCGCCGACCCTGTCGACGGCGGCCCGCAGGACCTCGTGCGACGGTTTCGGGTGCGCGCTCACGCCGGGATTATACGGCCCCGGACCGCTCGCCCGGAGCGTGTCGACGGATGAGAAACGCCGCGACGTTTTCTCATCGGCGGCCCGTGAAAGCGGGTCTAGAATCCGGTCGTCATGGGAGGATTCTTTCATGTCCTGGTCATCCTGGGGGTCGTCGCGGCCCTCGTCTATGGCTGGTACGCCGGCCAGAAGAGGCAGAAGGACCTCGTCGCCTGGTGCCGGGCGAAGGGGCTCCGGTTCGACGCGGGGAAGGACCACGGCGTCGACGGGCGCTGGCCGAACGTCGGATGCTTCCGGCAGGGCGCGAACCGCTACGCCTTCAACCGCTGGTCCGGGGACTGGAACGGGACCGGCGTCGAGGGGTTCGACTATCATTACGAGACCTACTCGCACGGGAAGCACGGCCGCCGGACGCACCACCACTATTTTTCGACGGTGATCATCGACAGTCCGCTTCCGCTCCGGCCGCTCTCGATCCGCCCGGAGAATTTCCTCGACAAGGTGACGGAATTCTTCGGGTATGACGACATCGACTTCGAGTCGGCCGAGTTCAGCCGGAAGTTCCACGTGAAGGCGGCCGACAGGCGCTGGGCGTACGACGTCCTGCACGCCCGGGCGATGGAGCACCTGCTCTCCCGTCCCGTCTTCACCCTGCAGTTCGAGCCGCGCGCGGTGGTCGCCTGGCGCTCCGGCACGATCGGGATCGACGAGCTTGCGCATGCCGTGGAGGTGCCGAAGGGGCTCCTGGAGCTCCTGCCGGAGTACGTGCGGCGCCAGACGGGCGGAGAGGTCCGCCCCGGCGCCTGACGGTCGAAAGGAGAGGAAAAGATGCCGATCCTGATCGGTTTCGGGGTGTTCCTGGCGCTGGTGCTGCTGTGGGGGGTGGCGGCGTACAACGCCTTCGTGCGCCTCCGGAACCACTGCCGCGAGTCGTGGGCCGACATCCAGACGGAGCTGAAGCGTCGCTATGACCTGATCCCCAACCTGATCGAGACGGTGAAGGGGTACGCGAAGCACGAGCAGGAGACCCTGAACCGGGTGATCGAGGCGAGGAACCGCGCCGTGGCGTCCACCGGGTCCCCTGCCGCGCAGGCGAAGGACGAGAACGCCCTGGTGGGCTCCCTGCGCCAGCTCTTCGCCCTGTCGGAGAGCTATCCGGACCTCAAGGCGAACACGAACTTCCTTTCCTTCCAGAAGGAGCTCGGGAACACCGAGGACCGGATCCAGGCGTCGCGGCGCTTCTACAACGCGAACGTGCGGGATCTCAACACGCGCGTCGAGGTGTTCCCGTCGAACGTGATCGCGGGAATGTTCGGGTTCGGGAAAGAGGAGTACTTCGAGGTGGACGAGGCGGCCGTGAAGGAGGCGCCCGCCGTCAGGTTCTGATAGAGTCTTGCCGGTCCACAGACAGAGAAAGGAAGGAGCATGCCCTTGCCGACATTCAGGCGGTCCGGAGGAAACGAGGAGGGGGGCGGAGACGGGGAGGGGCTTTCCCCCGGCGCCGTCGCGTGGCTCGCGCTCGGGGGGGTCATGCTGATCCTCGCGGTCGCGCTCGTCTTCACGAGCTACGACGTCGTGAAGCCCGGCGAGGTGGCCGTCATCAAGAACAACATCACGGGCCAGGAGACCGTCCAGCAGACGGAGGGGATCATCATGCACCTCCCCTGGGGGATGACCGACGTCTACGTCCTCGACAAGACCCAGCAGAGCCTGCGGATGGTCGGCCAGGACTCCATCGTCATCAAGACCCGCGAGGGGGCGAACGTCGACGCGAACGTCGAGGTGACCTTCGACATCATCCCGTCGCGCGCGGCCGAGATCGTGCGCGGGATCGGCATGGGCCGGAGCGGCGCCGACATGTCGAAGGTGAACGACCTCGTCTATTCCTACGTCCGGGCGCGCGTCCGCGACACGATCGGGAGGCTCAATCTCGAGGAGCTTGCGCGTCCCGAGGAGCGCACGATCCGGATCGAGGAGTCCCGGAAGAACCTCAACGACGAGCTGATCGAGTACGGGATCGAGATCCAGACGGTGAGCGCCACCGACTGGGACTATGACGACAAGTACGAGGAGATGATCCGCCGCCGCAAGGAGGCGGACCAGATCTTCGTGAACCAGGCGACCGCGCAGGAGACGAACCGCAAGAAGCAGGAGACCTCGATCGCCGAGCAGAACCGCCTGAAGAGCAACGCCATGGCGGAGGCGCAGGGGAACGCCCAGCAGGAGATCATCGCCAAGCAGGCCTGGTCGGTCGAGCAGCGGGCCGGGGCGGACGGGCAGGCGTACAAGCTCCGGAAGGACGCGGACGCCGCCTATATCAGGCTGGAGAACGATGCGGCGGCGCTGGAGACGGAACTGACCCGGCGGGCGCAGGGGATCCAGGCCCTGGCCGACGCCTACGCCAAGGGGGGGCTGGGGCTCGTGAAGGAGGCGCTGGCCGGGAAGCTCAAGGGGGTCACGATCACGGGGCGCCCGTTCTCGCTCGACAGCATGCCCCAGCGGGTCCAGATGGAGAATGTCGATCCCGAGTCGCTCGGGGGAGGGCGCAAATGATCCGGCTCGTCTTCGGGGCGATCTTCGGGCTTCTGGTGGTCGTGACGCTCCTGGCGAGCGTCCAGAAGGTTCCCTTGAACCATGTCGGGATCGTGACCGACAACTTCGGCGACGGGGTCCAGCAGACCGACCGCGAGCCGGGGTATCATTTCATCATTCCCGGCGTCCAGACGATGTCGCTCTGGGATCCGACCGCCCAGGTGATCCACCTGGAGCAGGTCCAGCCGACCGGCGGCGAGCGCGGCTTCAGCTCGTATTCGGGCCGTCCCGGGTCGGACACGCGCGTACACATCCGCGGCAAGGACCAGTACACGACGCATCTCGACATGACCGTGATCTACCGGATCCGCCGCGACGCCGCCGGGAAGACCCAGGCGTGGGCGGTCGCGAAGAAGCTCGGGTCCATGGAGAAGCTCCATGAGATCGTGATGCGCAACTCCACCAAGGTGATCTGGGAGGTGATGTCGGATCTCTCCACCGAGGAGTTCTACGACACGGACCGCAGGGTCAAGCATTCCGACAAGGCCTGGAAGGTGCTCGACGAGGCGCTCACCGAGGAAGGGGTCGAGGTGCTGGACGTCATGGTCCGGAAGATCGACTACGACGCGAATTTCGAGGCGCGGCTCCTCGAGAAACAGCTTCTCGAACAGGACCAGCTGCTGCAGTCGTCCCTCGCCAAGGCCGAGAAGGAAAAACAGGTCACCGAGAAGATCCAGAAGGAGACCGAGGCGATGGTGAAGCAGATCTCCGGGGAGCGCGAGAAGGAGGTCAAGACCATCCTCGCCGAGAAGGACAAGACCCTCCGGCAGATCGAGGGGGACACGAACCTCTACACGACCGGGATCCTTTCCGGCGTCCGGCGGTACATGACCGAGAGGATCGCCGAGGGGGACCTTCTCGTCGCGAAGGCCCGCGCCAAGGGGGAGGAGGCGATCAACGCCGCCTACCTGCAGGCGGGCGGCGACTTCCTGCTCGGCAAGAAAATGATCGAGAACGTGGAGTTCGGCCAGATCGAGATCAACACGAACCAGTGGAACCCGTTCGACATCCAGGAGACGCTCCGGAAGATCCTGGGGGGTGCGCCGAGGAAGTAGCCCGGATTGACCGTCCCGGCGCGTGCTGATACCGTCTGGCCGTGATGCGCTGGTTGCCTTTGATTTGGCTGTGCGCAGGGGCCCTGGGGGCGGGGATCCTCGCCGTCGTGGGGGCGCGCCGGAATGCCGCCTTCAAGAGGATCTGGTACCTCCTCGCCTTCGTGATCGGCCCGATCTTCCTCTTCTTCGTCCTCCCCGCCTGGATCGACCAGTGGCGAAAATCTCCGCGGGATCCTGAATAACCGGACAAATGGTCTGGGGATCGGTGGCGCCGCTGCTCGGCTTTTGCGCCCCTTCCGGCGGTTCGCCTTTGTCGGGGGACGTTCCTCGGCGGCGTCCATGCCGCCTCGTCGCTCCGATATCGCCGGGTCTAACACGTCCTGAACGACCCGACGACATCAGGCCCCCGAAAAGGCTCCCGCCGCGGGGCGCGCGCCATCGCGTGCGTCCAGCTCGGACCGTCTTGTCGTCGGATCTTTTTTGTTATGTCCCCGCTTCGCCGGGCAGATCCCCGGCGAAGCGGAGTCTGATTCATTTTGCGCCGAACGACCGCGAACGCGCGCGGCCCGGGGCGGGGGCGTTTTGGCGGGCGTGTGTCGCAGGCCGGGATGCGGACTTTTTTGTTCAAGGAAACCCTGCGTGGCTCCATCCCGGCCGTCGCGACACTCGAGCGAGGCATGTGTTGGCGGGTCTCCCGACTGCCGAGCGTCCCGCAAAAACGACCCCGACCGCAAGGGCCGCAAAGAGGAGCAACGGAGCCATCCGTGCCTCCGGCCCGATGGCCGCCGAAAGGGCAAGCGAGTGAGCATATGAGCTATCTTCACGAGCAGATCGAGAACTGGGCCTCGGAATTCGTCCATTCGGACGAGGCGCGCCCTTTTACCGAAGAGACGCTCGCGCACGCCCCCGCGATCCTCGCCGCCTTCCTGAAGGCGGCCTGCGACCGCGCCGGAGGGGACCTGTCGTCGGTCGAGGCGCCCCACTGCCAGAAGGCGTTCCTCGAGGATCTTCCGGGGCTCGCGGTTCCCGAAGGCGTGCGGCCGCACGTTCCCCGCCTCGTCGAGGCGTTCCTGGGTCGTCTCGAGACGGAGGGGAGGGTTTCCGGCGGGCGGCTCCTGGGGAAGGCGGTCGCCGCCTCGGCCGGCGCCTATCTTGAGGCCGCCTCCGGCAAGCCGAAGACGATCCGGAATCCGGGCGCGAAGATCGGCCGGAACGACCCCTGCCCCTGCGGAAGCGGCAGGAAGTACAAGAAGTGTTGCGGGGCGTGACGTCCCCCCTGTCGCTTTTCTGACCCCCCCCTCTTTTTTCGTAGCCCCCCCACCGCCCCGCTCCGTGAAAAAAATCCGGGAATACGCTTGCCTGATTCTGTCATATTACTAGAATATGCCAGATGTTCAAATCGGCGATCTACCTGTCGATCGAGAAGAAGCTGAAGGAACGGCTCGCCGAGGAAGCGGCCCGGGAACACCGGTCGCTCGCCAACATGCTCGAGTGGATCCTGATCCAGTACTTCAAGGCCGGCTCCGGGTGGGGCCGGGACCGTTCACCGAAATAGGGAAGGGGGGGCTGATGCGAGAACACCAGGCGACGGGGGAAGGCATGGCTGGCGGGCGCGGGATCACCGGCGGCGGGGAGAGATCATCCGACATGAAGCTGTTCATGGATTTCGTGAGCGAGGACTACCTTCCCTGGCTGCGCGCCAACGCGGACACGCAGACCGCCTGGAGCGAGGAGGTCCGCGCGACGGCCCTCGTCTGGGAGTTCGGCGACCTGACGCTTCCGGAGATCACCGACGACAGGGTCCAGGCGTTTCGCGCCCGGAACGACGGCCGCACCCCCGTGGCGATCGTGGAGCTCTACGTCCTGCTTCTGGGGCGGATCCTCGCGAAGGCGGGGGAGTGGGGATCTCTTTCCGCCGGAATGCCCGACGCCGCCCGCCCGGTCGCTGTCTAACGGTCGGCGGAGAAGGTTTCCAGAAGGAAGGCGCGCATCGCCTCCCACGACCGGCGGTCGGCGACGGCGTTGTAGGCGACCCCCTTGGCGTTATCGCTTCCGGCGGCGGGGTTCGTGAAGCTGTGGACCGCGCCGCCGTAGGCGACGAATTGCCAGTCGGCGCCGGCCGAGCGCATCTCCTCCTGGAAGGCGGCCACCTCGGCCGCCGGTACGAACGGGTCATCCGCGCCGTGGAGCGCCAGGACCCGCGCCCGGATCTTCCCCTTCCCGGCGGGGCGGGGGGTGCCGAGCCCCCCGTGGAAGCTGACGACGCCGGCGATGTCGGCCCCGTCGCGAGCCAGCTCTAGGACGGAAGATCCCCCGAAGCAGTATCCGATCGCCGCGATCCTCTTCGGATCGACCCCGGGCTGCGCCCGCAGGCAATCGAGCGCCGCGCGCATCCGGCCGCGCAGGTTCTCCCGGTCGCCGCCGCGATACAGGGTGGCGAGCTTCGCCGCCTCGTCGTTGTTCGTGGCGCGGACCCCCTTGCCGTAGATGTCGGCGGCGAGGGCGACATAGCCGAGTCGGGCGAGCCGTTCGGCGCTCTTCCTGGCATGGTCGCCGAGGCCGTACCACTCGTGGACCACGATCACGCCGGGGCAGGGTGCCTTCGCGTCCCCCGCGGGCCGGGCCAGGTATCCCTCGCAGACCGTCGCGCCGTCCCTGTACTCGACCGTCTTTCCGGTCTCGACAGGCTTCATCGCCATGACTCCTCCCGCCACCAGAAGGGCGGCCGCGATCGCTTTTCGTTTCATGCGGGAATCGTAGGCCAAAGGAGGCGGCGTTGCGACCCGAAACCGGAGAGGTCCAGGATACGCGAAACCGGCGAGGGTGGCATGTCGCGTCGGGGATGACAACCGTTACCGTCGTGAACTTCCGACCGGCGATGCGCCAGGAAGTGGCGCGCCTGTCGCTTCTTGGTAAAGGTTTCTCGGCGGCCGGGAGGGAGTTCTTGGGAGTTTGACAAAAGTGATTAAAAGTGCTACACTTTCGTGCAAACACAAAAAGGAGGAAAATATGCCCACGACGCATCCCAGGATCTCCACCGTCATCGAGCGTCCGCTGTACGAGACCGTCGAGGCGTTGGCCAAACGTGATCACATGAGCGTGTCCCAGAAGGCGCGAGACCTTTTGCGTCGTGCCATCGAGCTCGATGAGGATGCCGATCTTTCCGTCCTCGCCCAGGAACGCCTGCGGCGCAGCGGGAAGTTCATTCCGCACGACGAGTTCTGGAGGGCACCCAAAGGGAAACGGGCTTGACCTATTCCATTGAGTACCACGAGGACGTTTGGGAGGACCTGCGCGAAATCCCGGCGAACCTTCAAGCACGAATCCAAAAGGCCATCGAGCGGAGGCTCGGGAGCGCGCCGGATGCCTATGGCGCCCGGCTTAGCAGGGATCTCGCGGGCCTCTGGAAGTTGAGAGTCGGCGACTATCGTGTCGTTTTCGCGTTCGACCCGCCAGGACGCCTCGTACGCGTTCTGGGAATTCGACACCGCAAGGGCGTATATCCTGAAATCCTGCGCCGGCGGTCTCGTTGAGCGGCGACAGGGGTGACTCCCCATCCCCCCCGGTTGTCAACTGTAGGCGAGGGTGACCTCTCGCGTCGGGAATTGACAACCAACAGAACAAGTGTCGTTCACAGGAAACTGAACTTGGCCGTCAAAGCAATAGGGCGGAAAATGAACTGAACGTGCAGTTTATTCCGAACGGACCAGACATCCCCCTCGAAGTTCTCGCAGCACAAGAAGAGGGGAGACTAGTTTTGTTCTGCGGCGCGGGAATTTCAAAACCTGCTGGGCTACCTCTGTTTGATGAATTGGTGTCGTTGATTTACAAAGCATTGGGAGACAGCCCAACAGATCTCGAACAAGGGGAGCTGAATAAGGATAACTATGACCGCGTGTTGAATTTGATCGAGAGTCGCTTTGGCGGAAAATTGGTTCGCCAAAAAGTCAAAGAGATACACACTCCATGTTCGAATCCTTTCCTCGACACGCATCATTCAATTCTTGCCTTAGCACGCGAAAAGTCCGGGCACATTCATCTCGTAACTACCAATTTTGATCTCTTGTTTGAAATGGCAGACTCTCAGGTGCCTAAAACAGGTGCGCCGCTTCTTCCAGTGCCGAAGCCGACCAAATGGAATCAGTTGGTCTACCTTCATGGACGTCTCGGCGATGAAATAGAGGAACAACATTTGGTCTTAACATCCGGTGATTTTGGGATCGCCTAAGGGTTCTTAAAACAACATTCGATCAAGCCGGCAAGGTTATCCATGTGAAAGATAAGTTAATAAAGTGACCAAGGCGCTTGTAGAGTCGGTTGAAAAATACAAACGTCTGGACATTTTGCCGTCCGAAGTGGCGGCTGCTATCAGAGCTGCTTTAGGGAACCAATCGGCGTGCTTGACAACGTTGGAGCCGGACTCGTTGGGCCTTCAGGGGGCAATATTGGTGCGGTCCCCTGATGTAGTTCACGCTCTCAACCTTTTTCTGGAAGGAAAAGTTATGGGGGAGCATCTAACCAAGTGGGCAGAGGATCTGATCATGAGCGATGTCTTTGAATTTTCGCCGAAGAGTGAAGGGGGGGGCGAGATATTAAAGGAGGTGATGCACAGGCTGGCGAATCCGGAAATCAACAACTCTCTCAGTGAATCCATAGTCCATTACTACAAATCTTGTATAGATAGTGGCATTAGTCCATCTCTTTAACCGGCATTGCCGGTTGCTCCTAGGTGGGTGGCAATATGTTTCATGGACATCCGGGTTTTACTTTGGGCGATTACTACATTGCGGAATTGCATTGGAACGACGCGAGAGGAGCTTTCGGGTTTATCCATCACATTCAAAACAGAGAACCACTTGTGTTTCAGGATGTAGGACTTTTTGTTACATACCCAGACAAAGGACAATTCGAACTGACCCATCCTCACTGGCATGCAGAGTGTTATTTGGCTAATGAGCATTTCCATGACGAGCTGATCGATCTGTTGGGCCAAGAGCTGATGAAAAATACAAGTTGTAAGGAGCCGTTTCTGTTGAATGTTTGTCGGGGGGAACGCGCCAACGGCATTTTTCGAGAATACGGGCAAGTGAAGGATTTGTAGCTGCGCAGGGGACAGCCTACAAGACCGCGAAAGGCGTTCGTCTCTGGGTCATCACCGAAGCCGACCGCTCGGCGACGACCCTGCTTCTGCCGGAGGACTACTGATGAAGTCGGGCGATGCGACAGCGCTGAAGGTGCTCAATGAGGTCTTGGCCATCTTGGATTCCCATATGTGCCCTGGGCCTGACGAAGTTGACCAGATCGAAAAGCTCATCCGGAAGGCCATCCGCTCTATCGAGCAGAGGGCGCCGAAGTCATGAATGCCGCCCATACCGACGCGGTTGCCTTGAGCCGTGGTAGCTACTACCGTATGCCTATGCGTCCAGAACGCCTGACGGTCTATGAGCTTTTCCAGAAGCAGAAGCGCTTCGTCGTGCCCCTCTTCCAGCGTCCATATGTCTGGAACGAAGAGGATCAATGGCATCCCTTATGGGAGGACATCGAGAACCTTGCCGAGGAGATCCGTCTGGGAAAGCCGCCCATCCCCCATTTCTTGGGAGCCGTGGTCCTGAACCAGATTCCGACATTCGGCAGGCAGGTGGACGCCTCCGAGATCATCGACGGCCAGCAACGCTTGACCACGCTTCAGGTGTTCCTGGGGGCGTTTCGCGATTTGGTCGAGAAAGTCGATGAGGGAGCGTATCGGGAGCTGTGCGACCTCACTGCCAACCGCAATCCCCCGGACCCGGATGCGCGCCTCGAGACGGCCTGTCCTCCGATCCTCGTGAACCACAGGAAGGCGCTCGATTTCCTCCTCCGACAGATCGCCAGGATGCGGAAGCATCTGCCGACGCGCCAGAAGCTGAAGGCAATCCTTCGGGAGCGGATCGCCAAGCACCTCGCCCATGGACGTGAAGCAACGGAGCGACGCCAAAAGGAAATCGTCCAGGTTGAATCCGAGATCAACCGACTCCTGGATCAGGTTTCGAAGGGACTGCTTCTCATGTCCGATCCGTTCGTCCGGAAGAACTATGAGGCCTTAAAGGAGCGACACGAGACCCTGAAGAATAGCCCTGCACGGGAGGTCACGGCCGATGAGATCAAGAAGGTGACGGCCCAGTACCTGGAAAAAGCCGAGGCGCTGTTCGACAGTTTCGAGAAGACCTTCAAGAAGGCGCCGCTGGACCTCCAGAAGGCGCTCCTGGCCCAGGTCATGGAACGGTTCGAGGTGGACCCGCGACAGCGGAAGGTGACCTTCTTCCTGTACGACCTTCCGGCCCTACGGATCGAAGACGGAGATGGGGTCGGCCTGAAGGGCGTGGGCAACGGCTCGAAGCCGGTCGTCTGGGAGCCGTCCCTCAATGGGACCCATATCAAGCCGCGTCAGGAGGCGGCGCCGACGAAGATGACCGAATGACAACGAGGGACGTCAGAAATGACAAGAGAGGACAGTCGGTCGACTACTTGGTTGGGGCCGATTGTGATTTCTTGGGAACCCGTGAAGGAAATTCAAAAATGAACTTCAAAAGCATCTCGGAGAATGTGATTAGATCTTCGGCGTCTGGACGCGACATGATTTTGATCTCGTGAGTGGCGTCATTTCCTTTTTCACGGATATGGTCGACCCATCCTTTCCCGTCAGGTGGGACGAAACCCTTCTCGGAAAGAAACTCGACGTATTCAATGAACTTCTTGCCCTCTGAGGCTCCTCTTGCGACGGCAATGTTCATTAAAAGCTTCCGGCAGGCTAGGACAGAAGCGGTAAAGGCATTAACGGTGAAGGAGTTTCTTGCTTCTTGGTACAGAGCTTCAATGTCGGTCGGGAGGTTTCCAACTTCTCTACCGTGAGGAGCGCCAGGTACCTGCTTATCTCCTTGAAAATAAGAAGGGCGTCTGCAAGCAGCACATATATAAATCCGGTCCTTGTTCTTGTTACTGAAGTAACCAAGGGAGACCCCCACAAATCGACCACAAAATCCACACGTATAGGAATGTGGGGATATGGAGTTCAACCCATGCCAATCTTCACTCATCCTTGCCAATCCCCCCGGTTGTCAACTGTAAGCGAGGGTGACGGGGCTCGAACCCGCAACCTCCGGCGTGACAAGCCGGTGCTCTAACCAATTGAGCTACACCCCCGAAAAGCGGAGGGATTCTAAGGCGCACCCGGCGACGGGACAAGGGCCGCCGCTACCGGGCGGGGCACGAGGGAATCGCCCCGGTCGCGACCTTTTCGGCGCAACTCGCGGAGGGGCATTTCGTTTCAGGACCGGCGCACCAGGTGTCGATCTGGGGACAGACGGTGTAGACGCAGTTCGTGGGCTTGGAGGGGCAGGCGGTCAGCTGGAAGGGGCATTTGGTCGGGTTCTTGGGACAGATCGTCGGGGTGCAGACGGTCCATTCCCACTTGCACGCGGTCCAGTACGGAGGGCATCTCGTCAGGTCCAGGGGGCACTCCGTCTCCTTTTCGGGACAGAGGGTGATCCAGCAGATGGTGAATTCGGGCGGACATTCCGTGACGATCTCCGGGCAGATCGTCGGCGTGTCGGGCTTCGAGGTCGGTGCGTGGGTCTCGGCCCGGCCGGCCGTGAAGGCGAAGAGCATCAGGATGGGGAGGATGCGTTCCACGACTCCCCTCCAGTGGACCCTGCCTCCCCGAAAAGATCATCGTTTTCCGCCGCGTCACCGATCCGCTTGTCGCCGTTTCCTTGAAGGGCTAGATTGCGCGCCATGTCCCCGACAGGAGGCACCGTCCGGCTCCACCGCGTGCTGCGCGCCCCTCCGGACCGGGTGTACCGGGCGTTCCTGGACCCCGACGCGTTGGTCAAGTGGCTCCCCCCGGACGGGTTCACCGCGAAGGTCCACCGGATGGACGCCCGGGTGGGGGGCGGCTACCGGATGTCGTTCACCAACCTCGGGACGGGAAAGAGCCATTCCTTCGAGGCCGCCTACGTCGAGCTGGTGCCGGGAGAGCGCATCCGGCACACCGACCGCTTCGACGACCCGAACCTGCCGGGGACAATGCAGGTCTCGATCACCTTCCGGAAGGTCGCCTGCGGGACCGGGCTCGAGATCGTACAGGAGGGGATCCCGGCGGCCATCCCGGTCGAGTTCTGCTACCTGGGATGGCAGGAGTCGCTCTCCCTGCTCGCGCGCCTCGTCGAGCCGGAGATCCCGGACGGCGCGTAGCGCGTCCGCGTCGTCCTACGCCTTGTCCCCGGCCACGAAACGGTAGGCGAGCGCCCCCAGGACCGCCCCCGCGATCGGGGCCGCCCAGAAGAGCCAGAGCTGTTCGACCGCCCAGCCTCCCGCGAAAGGCGCCACGCCGGTGGAGCGGGCGGGGTTCACCGACGTGTTCGTGACCGGGATCGAGACCAGATGGATGAGCGTGAGTCCCAGGCCGATCGCGATCGGCGCGAATCCCTGCGGTGAGCGCTTGTCGGTCGATCCCAGGATGATGAGGAGGAACATCGCCGTCATGACGACCTCGGCCGCCAGGGCCGCCCGCAGGGAGTAGCCGCCGGGGGAGTGGTCCCCGTAGCCGTTGGCGGCGAACCCGGCCGCGGCGTCGAAGCCGGCCTTTCCGGAGGCGATCACGTGGAGGACAGCGCCGGCCGCGAGGGCCCCCAGGACCTGGGCGACGACATACGGAAGGATTTTCGGGGCCGGGAAGCGCCCGCCGGCCCAGAGCCCGATCGAGACGGCCGGGTTCAGGTGGCACCCCGAGACGTGCCCGATCGCATACGCCATCGTCAGGACCGTCAGGCCGAACGCGAGCGACACCCCCAGGAGGCCGATCCCGACCCCCGGGAACGCCGCCGCGAGGACCGCGCTCCCGCACCCTCCGAGGACCAGCCAGAACGTCCCGAAAAACTCGGCGCCGTACGGTTTCATCGGTTTTTCCTTTCGGACGGGCGGCATGAAGGCCGCGCCTGCCGGCAGTATAGCCGGAGGTTCAGAGCCGACGGAGAAAACTGGATCTGGTACGTTGTGGGCGCGGCCGGCCCCGTCTCAACCCGGGAGGGGCGCAGGTCTCGCGTGCCGCACCAGAGCCCGGTTTTTTCCGTCAGCTCATAGAATGGCGCGATGCGCCTCTGGTCGCTCCACCCGGAACACCTCGACGCGAAGGGGCTCGTCGCCCTCTGGCGGGAGGGGCTTCTCGCGCAGAAGGTGCTTGCGGGGAAGACGCGGGGGTATCGCCACCACCCGCAGCTGGAGCGGTTCAGGGCCGCGCGCGGCCCGCTGGCCGCGATCGGCGGGTATCTGACGCACGTCGCCCGCGAGGCGGCGCGGCGGGGATACCGGTTCGACGCGCGGAAGATCGCGAGGGCGGGGCGGAGAGCGCGCCTGGCGGTGACGCGCGGCCAGATCCGCTTCGAACGGGGGCATCTCCTCGCGAAGCTCCGGCGGCGCGATCCGGCGCGGGCGGCGGTGTTCGCGCGCTTGCGGAAGGTCGCGCCCCACCCGTCGTTCCGGGTCGTCCCGGGGGGCGTCGCCCCCTGGGAGCGCCGATAGGCCGAGGGAATCAGCCTCCCGGCGGGTATGATCCCCGCTCGATGTCATTCGCCCGGTTCAACCTGCATCCGGACCTCCTGCGCGGCGTGAAGGAGATGGGTTTTTCGGAGCCCACCCCGATCCAGGCCGACTCGATCGGCCCCGCCATGGAGGGGAAGGACCTGCTCGCCTGTGCCATGACGGGGAGCGGCAAGACGGCCGCGTTCCTGCTTCCGATCATGCACCGGCTGATGGGGAAGCCCCGCGGGACGACGCGGGCGCTGGTCCTGGCCCCCACGCGGGAGCTTGCCGCCCAGATCGACGAGCACCTGAAAAGCCTCGCCGTCCACACGCCGCTCACCGGCGCCGCCGTCTTCGGCGGGGTGGGAATGAATCCCCAGGAACACGCCTTCCGGAGCGGCGTGGACGTGATCGTGGCGACCCCGGGACGGCTCCTGGATCATTTCCGTTTTCCCTATGCGAAGCTGGCGGGGCTCGAGATCCTCGTCCTCGACGAGGCGGACCGGATGCTCGACATGGGTTTCCTGCCCGACATCCGCCGGGTCCTCCGGCACCTGCCGCCGCGGAAGCAGACGCTTTTCTTCAGCGCCACGATGCCGGGGCCGATCGTCCAGCTCTCGGGCGAGATGCTGAAGAGCCCCGTCACGATCAACGTCGAGCGGAAGGCCGCCCCGGCGACCGGTGTCACCCAGGCGGTCTATCCGGTTCCGGCGGAGCTGAAGAGCGCGCTTCTCGCGACGCTCCTCACGCGCGGGGACGTGAAGACCGCCCTCGTCTTCACGCGCACGAAGCACCGCGCCAACCGCCTGGCCGACTACCTCGCGCGGAACGGCGTCCCGTGCGACCGGATCCACGGGAACCGCTCCCAGGCCCAGCGCACGAAGGCGCTCGCCGACTTCAAGGTCGGGAAGTGCCGCGTCCTCGTCGCCACCGACATCGCCGCCCGCGGGATCGACGTCGAGGCGTTGAGCCATGTCGTCAACTTCGACGTCCCGCACGTGTCCGAGGACTACATCCACCGCGTGGGGCGCACCGCCCGTGCCGGCATGGTGGGGGACGCCTTCACGTTCGTCTCGCCGGAGGAGGAGGGGGACCTGCGCTCGATCGAGCGGGCGATCGGGAAGAAGCTCCTGCGCCTCACGGTTCCCGATTTCGACTACGCGAAGCGCCCCGAGGGGAAGCTCGAGGTTCCCCTGGCCCAGCGCCTCGCCGAGCACCGGGCCCAGCGCCAGCAGCACAGGCAAAGGCCCCCGCAGCAGGCGTCCCGGCAGTCCCAGAACCAGCCGAGACACCCCCAACCGCAGCGGTCCCCCTCCCAGCCGCCGCGCCGCCCGGCCGCCCAGGCCCCGCGGTCCGAGACGTCGTCCTTCCTCCCCGCCCCCGAGGTGATGGGGGGCTCGGGCGGGTTCCGCTCCGGACGCAACCGCCGCCGCCGGCGGCGGTAATCAGGATTTGAACGGCTTCACCCAACCGTTCCTGCGGGCGATGTATCCCATCAGGCGGTAGGCCAGCTTCGCCGCGAAGAATTCAGAGACCTGCTCGTGAGGGAGCGGCATCACCTCCATGATGTCGAGCCCGACGACGTTCTTCCGCTCGCAGATGGGGCGCAGGACCTCGAGGCCGTCGTACCAGTCCAGTCCCCCGGGCTGGGGCGTCCCGGTCCCCGGGACGCACGACGGGTCGAACCCGTCGATGTCGATCGTGACGTAGACGTCGTCGGTGAGGTGCTTGAGGACCCGCTCGACCCGGTCGCGCATCCCCTGGATGTCGTGCGCCATGAACGTCTTCACGTTTCCGGTGTTGACGCGCGGGAACTCGTCGGGGGAGACGTTCCGGATCCCGTACTGGACCACCGGCGCGTGCTCCGAGAAGCGCGCGGCGGCCGAGGCGTGGCTGTAGCGCGACCCGTTGAAGCTCTCCCGCAGGTCGGCGTGGGCGTCGATGTGGAAGATGGAAAGATTCTTCCAGCGCCGCGCGAATGGTGGCACGAGCCCCGCCGTGATCGAGTGCTCGCCGCCGAGGCTCACGAGGAATTTGCCGTGGCCGAGGAGCGTCTCGACGTGCCGCTCGAGTTTCGGAATGAATGTCTCGGGTTTCTCGTTCGAGCCGAAGGCGGGGAGGGTGTGGATCCCGACGCGGTCGGTCTCCTGCCAGAGCTCCTCGTCCAGTGTCTCGATCTGGCAGGAGGCCTCGAGGATCGCCCCCGGCCCCTTCGCGGTCCCCTTGCCGAACGTCGTGGTCCGCTCGTACGGGACCGGGAGGACGAGGAAGCGCGACTCCCGGATCGTCGGCTGGGGCGGGACGGGACCCAGGAAGCAGAAGCGCGGCTCCCTTGCCTTCCGTGCGGTCATGGGACGGGAAGATACCGGCGCCGGGATCAGACGGGAAGGAGTTCCGCGGGATCGGCCCCGGCGGGGACGGCCTCGGGGATCGCGCCGTGCTCGCGCAGGACCGCGAGGATGCGGCGCGCCCGGTGCGCGAGCGTGTGGCGCGCCAGGACCGTCCGGCGTCCCTCGGCGCCGATCCGCCGCGCCTCCTCGGGATGCGCCAGGTAATGGCGCGCCTTCCGCTCGAGGTCGGCGAGGTCCTCGTAGAAGACGAGGTCGCGCCCGTCCCGGAAGAGGGAGGCGAGCATCGTGTTGCGGTTGGAGAGGAGGAACCCGCCGCAGGCGAGGACCTCGAGGATCCGGGGACCCAGGCCCGTGTCGAACATGACCTTCGAGACGTTCACGTTGACGAGCGCCCCGTTGATCGCCTCGGGGAGGTCCGTCGCCCAGTCCGCCTCGCCCCGCCAGTCGAGGTCCGGGATGCCGGCGTCCCGCCAGGCGGACGGCCCCCAGACGGCGATACCGAGGGGAACGAGGCGCCTTACCGCCTCGACGCGCTGGCGCATCGCGGCCGCGATTCCCAGCTGGATCGCGAGCGTTTCCCTCTCGGGGGCCCTGTCAGGGGGATAGAAGAAGAGCAGACGGTACTTCTTCTCCAGTTCCGGGATCATCTCCGCGATCCGGAAGCGCGAATAATCCGGAACCTGGCGGTCGGCCAGCTCCTCCGCCATCATCCCGAGGCGATCGCAGACCGAGTGCGCCAGGGGCGACCGGCTTGCCGCGCGCATCTGGCGGACCGCCTCGCGGATCCGGTCGAGGCCGTTGTCGGGGCCGGCGAGCGGCGATCCGATGAAGCTGACGGGGGCGCCGTAGCGCGCCGTCTCCTCCGCGGAGAGCGCCAGGGGACGGAACCGTCCCGCGTCGACGCCGAACGGGAGGAATTCCGCGTGGCGCGCGCCGGCCGCGCGGTATCGCTCGACCTGTTCCGGCCCGCAGGTGAAGACGTAGAGATCCCGGCAGGGGATCCCCTCCCGGAAATTCCAGTCGAGATGGCTGGCAAAGCGGATCGGCGAGGCGGCCCCGTCGTCCGCGTCCCGCGCCGGGTCATGGCGCAACCGGGGGGAGTAGTACCACTGGTCGAGCGGCAGTCCCACGAACGGGATCCCCCGCGCGGTCACGCGGTGGAGCGTCGGGGCGCCCATGTTCGAGTCCACGACGAAGAGGGGCGGGGGGCCGTCCTCCCCCGCGCGATCCGCCTCGGCGCGTTCCACCAGGCGGACCGGGAACCCCAGCGCGGCGAAGGCGGACGCGTAGTCCGCCATGTAGAGCGCGCGCCTCACGAGCCAGATTTCGGGGCCGGCGGGGGCCATACCCCATGTATCGACGCGGCGGGCAGGATCCGTGAAGGGGAAAAGGGGCCAGAAAACGGGGCGGAATGTCGAAATAAGGAGGGCAGGGGGGCTCCGATCCTGGACACGGAAGAACGGGACATCTGGATCGTCAACCGGCCGCTCTACGCCGCCGACTGCGCGCGGGCGTTCCGGTCGCTCGGCTTCCGGGTCCGCCTCGTCGAGCGCGCGGAAGCGGACCGGGCGGGCCTGGAGGGTCCCGCTCCTCTTTTCGTCCTCGACACGAACCTGGGGGCGATGACCTGCCGTCTCGTCAGCTCCCGCGGGATCCCTTACGTGGGGGCCGTGCTCGACCACTGGTATTTCTCGCCGGACTACGCCCTCCGGCAGCGGGATCTCGAGGTGTCGGCCGCCCTGAACGTCACCCCGTTCAAGACGCTTCTCGACTGGAACTTCACGCCGGATTCCCCGCTCTACCAGCCGGGACCGGCGGCGCGGCGGGACAGGATCCTTGTCTTCACGCTGGCTCCGGAACAGGTCCCCGCTTGGCGGCGCCTCGGGATGGCGCACGCGGAGCACCTCCAGATGGGGGTGGACCCGGAGCGGTTCCGGCCGATGGATCTCACGGACGGGGAGCGCGCCCGGCTGGGGGCGGCGGTCGGCTTCGTCGGCTCGCCCCTCCTGGGAGACCGGACCGACGGGTACGTGAAGCTCCAGAAGGGGTTTTCCGCGGTCCTTGCGGGCGATCCGGACCCGCGCATCCGGTCGGTCGTGACGCGCCTGAAGACGCTCGTCGAGGAAGCGGTCCAGGCGCAGGCCCGGGACCTCTTCCGTTTTTCCCTTCCCCGGCTTTTCCTGGAAGGGGAAATCCGGCATCGGGTCTCGCTTTTCGAGCCGGGAGGGATGACCCCCCTGAAGGAAAGCTGGGCGATCCTGACCGGCGCCCATATCGCGATGCTCCAGCGCGTCGAGATGGCGAAACGCCTGGCCCGACTTGGCCTCGCGGTCTGGGGCGGCGCGGAATGGAAACTCGTGGACGCCCCGGGCCTCGACTACCGGGGCCCGGCCGACTGGGAGTCGGAACTGCCGGCGATCCTCAACGCGACGGGGATCTCGCTCAACATCTCGAAGCTCCCATTTCCCGGGACGGTGGGGGCCCGCGTCTTCGAGGTCCTCGCCTGCGGCGGATTCCTTCTCTCGAACCGCTACCCGGGGATCGAGGCGCTCTTCGAGGACGGCAGGGAGCTGGTCTATTATGACGATTTCGACGATCTCGAACGGAAGATCCGGCACTACCGGGACCGCCCGGAGGAGCGCCGGGCGATCGGCGCGCGGGGACGCGCCGCGATCCTGGCGCGCCACACCTGGCGGCACTACGCCGGCCGGATCCTGGCGGTCCTCGAGGAGAAGGGGATCCTCGCGGCGGAGGCGGCCGTCCGATGACGCCGGGAAAGGAAGTCTGGGTCCTGAAGCCGGACCGGTATTTCATCGATTACATGAAGGGGTTCCGCGCGCTGGGGCTCGACGCCCGGATGATCGAGGCCGCTGAGGCCGAGAGCCGGATCGCCGCCGGCGAGCGTCCCCTGTTCGTCGCCGGATACAATTTCGGGCCGTCCACCTTCCGGCACGTCACGGGGCGCGGGATACCGTTCGTCGCGATCCTGCTCGACCACTGGTACTTCTCGACCCGTCAGGCGCTCACGGAGCGGCAGATCGGGATCAGCCGGGCCTTGGGCTTCTCCCCGCTGGTCACTCCACTTGACATCCACTTCAATCCGGACCAGCCGGTGCGTCAGAAACTGCCTCCGATGGACCCGAAGCGGCTGTACGTCTTCACGATCGCGCCGGAACAGATCCCGCGATGGAAGGAGTTGGGGGTCGGCCGCGCGGAGCACGTCCAGTTCGGGGTCGATGCGCGGAGGTTTCGTCCCATGGAACTGACGGAGGAAGACCGGCGCCGTTTCGGGGCGGCCGTCTCCTTTTTCGGGTCGCCCCCTACCCTGAAAAGCCTGTGCCGGAAGCTCGTCACGAGCCTCTCGGCCGGGCAGGAGGTGGCCCCGACCCCGCAGGAACGGGTCGTTTACGGCAAGCTGTCGGCACTCCTCGGGGACCTCGTGCGAAGGCAGTCCGAAGACCCCTTGCGCTACCGGATGCCGGAGATCCTGCCCGAACTCGAGGCCTGGCACCGGGTCCATTTCCTGGAGCCCGGCGGGCTCACCCCGTTCAAGGAGACGTGGCTGATGCAGATCGGCCTGCAGTATTCCCTGGAGCTGCGCGTGGCGCTGGCGCGGCGCCTGACTCCGTTGGGGCTTGCGGTGTGGGGCTCCCCGTCATGGGCCGAGTGCGGGATCGATGACCTCGACTACCGGGGGGAGCTCGACTGGGAGACGGAGGCCGCCAGGGCGATCAACGCATCCGACATCAACATCAACATCTCGAAGATCATCTTCCCGACGATGGTCGGGTCGCGCCCCTTCGAGGTCCTCGCCTGCGGCGGCTTCCTGCTCACCGACCGGTATACCGCGACGGACACGCTCTTCACGGACGGCAAGCATCTTGTCTTCTACACGGACTTCGACGACCTGGAGGACAAGGTCCGCTATTATCTGGCCCATCCCCGGGAGCGGCGCGACATCGCCGAGCGGGGGCACCGGGCGTTCCTCGAGAACCATACGCTGATGCACCGCGTGCGCCGGATCGTGGAGGTCCTGGAGGCGGACGGCGTGATCCCGTCTCCCGCGGCCGAGCCCGTCAGCGCCTGACGTCGTACCAGAGGCCGCACGCCTCGCGGCGCCGGAGGTTCCCGCGGTCGAGCGCGAGGATCATCTGCCGGATCCCCTCCCAGGGCGTGAATTCGTCCGCCTTGCGCATCGAGCTGACATAGGCGTGGTCCCGCAGGGTCACGAACCGCATCCCGTGCGCGCGCCCCCAGCGTCCGAGGCGCTGGGAGAGATCGATCTCTTCCGACGCGAAGATCCGCTCGTCGAACCCCCGGACCGCGCGGAAGCCGTCCGCGCGACAGAAGAGGAGGGAGCCGGCTGCCCAGTCGGCGAAGCGTGTCACGAGATTCCAGCATTCCGCCATCGCGAACGCGGGGATCCCTCCGCCGTCGTAGGAGAGGCGCGCGCCGCCCCCGACGACGCGGCCGGTCGCGAGGGCCGCTGCCGCCGCACGGAGAAGCGGCCCGTTCACCAGCGTGTCGGCATCGACGAACAGGAGCCAGCGTCCCCCGGCCGCCGCGGCACCGGCGTTCCGCGTCGCGGCGATGTTGCGCGCCCCCGACGGGACGACGCGGGCGCCCGCGTCGCGCGCGACCTCGGCCGTCCGGTCGGTCGATGCGTCATCCGCGACGATCACCTCGCCCGCGACGCCGGCTTCCGCGAGAGCGGCGCGGGCCGCGGCCAGGCATCCGGGCAGGTAGCGCTCCTCGTTCCGGGCCGGGACCACGACGGAAAGTTCCGCGGTCACAAGGGGATTGTAAGGCTCCCGCGGTCCGGTATCTTCACGGGATGCCTGCCGCGATCGGGGCGGAGCCGGCCCCCGTCCAGGAAATCCTGACCCGGGCGCGCGAGGGGGAGCGCCTCTCCCGCGAGGCGGCCTCCGCGCTCTGGGAGGGGGCGACGCTCGCGGATCTCGGCGCGGCGGCGCACGCGCTCCGGATGAGAAAGGTCCCGCGTCGCGTCGTGACCTATCTCGTCGACCGGAACATCAACTACACGAACGCCTGCGTCACCGTCTGCAAGTTCTGCTCCTTCTACCGCTATCCCGGGGATCCGGAGGTCTACGTCCTGACGAAGGACGAGATCGGGGCGAAGATCGATGAACTCGTCGCGATCGGCGGGACGCGGATCCTGATGCAGGGGGGACACAACCCGGATCTCCGGATCGCCTGGTACGAGGACCTCCTGCGCTGGATCCGGGCAGGGTGGCCCGCGCTCGCGATCGACGCCTTTTCCCCGTCGGAGATCGACCATATCGCGCGGGTGGAAGGGATGACGGTCGAGGCGGTCCTCGGACGCCTGCAGGAAGCGGGGCTCACCGGGCTCCCGGGCGGCGGCGCCGAGATCCTGGACGACGCGATGCGCGGCTGGATCAGCCCCCTGAAGCAGAAGGCGGACGGATGGCTTTCTGTGATGCGGACGGCCCAGAAGAGGGGCCTCGCCACCTCCGCCACGATGGTGATCGGCTTCGGGGAGACCCTCGAGCACCGCCTCAACCACCTGGAGAGGCTCCGGGCCCTACAGGAGGAGTCGCTCGCGTCGCACGGGAACGGCTTCACGTCGTTCATCGCCTGGACGATGCAGCTGGCGCACAACGACCTGGGGAAGGCGGTCGCCCGCCGCGGCCACCGTCCGGCGGGGGCGCACGCGTACCTGAAGAATCTCGCGCTCTCGCGCCTCTACCTCGACAACGTCGACCACCTGTCCGCCTCCTGGCCGACGCAGGGAGAGGCGGTGGCGCAGGTGGGGCTTGTCTTCGGGGCGGACGATTTCGGGAGCACCATGATGGAGGAGAACGTCGTCTCCGCCTCGGGGGCCGTGGAATGCCGCAAGACGGTGGAGACGATCCGCCGGCAGATCCGGGCCGCGGGGTACCGGCCCGCCCAACGCGATACGCGTTACAGGCCCGTCGGGGAAGGGTCGATAGAGGATGAAGCGGGTTGATCGACGGAGACCCCTAGATATAGTGGTCCCGGAGCGATAGGGCCCCAATTGAAAGGAGGAGAGCGCATGGGAAACAGGTTTCTGGGTGTGGCGGTCGCGGCGACCCTGATGATGGGGGTTGCTGCCCCCGCACACGCCGAGGGGAACGAGATCGTGAACGGGATGGGCAAGAAGCTCGTCCGCGGGTTCGTCGACACGTTCACCGGCATCGTCGAATGGCCCGTCCAGACCTACAAGGGCTGGAACAACGGCATCAAATTCATCAAGAACGAGACGGGGTCGAAGATCACGGGGGGCGTCGTCGGGTTCCTCTTCACCGGGCCGAGCCACACGCTGGGCCGCACCGGTTCGGGGCTCCGCGACCTCTTCGGGTTCTGGACCGCCAACCCCAAGGACAATGACGGGGTGGGGACGCCGCTCGATGCCGAGTATTCCTGGGAGGAAGGGACGAAGTACGATTGCTTCGAGCCCAATCTCGGGGACGGGCTCCTCAAGCCCTGGGGCCGCAAGATCGTCCGCGGCGTCGGGAACGGCATCGGCGCGATCCTGGAGCTTCCCGGCCAGATCGTGAAGGGATGCAAGGAGGACAAGGTGGGTACCGGCATCGTGAAGGGGATCTGGTATCCCTTCAGCCGCGGCGCCTACGGGATCGGGGAGGCGTTCACCTTCTTCCTCCCGAACCACAAGGACAACCTCGGCCATGCCTTCGAGGAGAAGTGGCCCTGGGACGCCCTGGTGGGGAATTCCGGAAACGCGAAGTAGTTCCGCGTGACGTCAGGACCCCGGAGGCCTGCCGGCCTCCGGGGTCTTTCTTTTTCCGTCTTCTCTGCTAACGTGTCCCCGTATGCGGAAGCGCGCGGCTTGGGCCGTCCTTTGCCTTGTCCTGTTCGCGGCCCCGGCCCGCGCCGACGGGTTCGCGGCCACGGAGGACTTCTTCAAGGCGTGCGGGAACAAGATCCTGCGCGGCGCCGCGGACGTCCTCACCGGGTGGGTCGAGGTCGTGAACCAGCCGGTCAAGAAGACCTGGCGCGACGGTCCCGTCTCGGGGCTCACGCTCGGCCTCCTGAAAGGCGTCTGGTACGGGATCGGCCGCACGGCCCACGGGGCGGTGGAGCTCGCCACGTTCCCGCTTCCCAACCACCAGTCGAACGAGGATGTGGGGGTTCCGCTCGATGCGGAGTTCTCCTGGGAGGAGGGGGCCCCGGCGCGGCAGTACGGGCAGCCGATCGGGAACAAGCTCGTGCGCGGGGTGATCGACCTCTTCACCTTCTGGCTGGAGCTCCCCGCGCAACCCGCGGAGGGGACGCGCCAGCGCGGCGCCGGGCACGGCTGCACGGTCGGTCTCGTGAAGGGGATCTGGTTCACGCTCGGGCGGGCGGCGAGCGGCGTCCAGGAGACGGCGCTTTTCTTCTTTCCCAATCCGGTGGACACGGCGGGATACCCCTTCAGCAACCTGCGCGCCTGGGAGGGGTTCCGGCGCAAGGGGCCGCCGCCCGCGAAGGAATAGCCAGGAAACAGGGAACACGGGCGTCAGCCCGTGATGCCCGAGCGCGCCTCGTCGAGGGTGATCCCCGCCAGGCGCATCCGGAGCGCCTCCGGATTCGGCGACGCCTCCAGACCGGTCGCCTCGCTGATGGACCCTTCGACGATCAGCCGGTGGATCGAGTGGTTGAAGTCGTGCATCCCCTTCTCCTTGGCGCCGCGCACGACGTCGGGGAGCTTGTGGTCCTCGGCCTTCCGGATCAGCTCCTTCACGATCGGCGTCACGAACATCACCTCGGTGGCGGGGACGCGCGGTTTCTCGGGTTTGAGGCCCGGCAGGAGCTTCTGGCAGACGATCGCCCGCAGGTTGAAGAAGAGCCCCAGGCGGATCTGGGCGTGGCGCGCCTCGGGGTAGAGCTCGAGGATCCGCAGGATCGACTGTCCCGCGCTCGCCGCGTGGAGGGTCGAGAAGACGAGGTGCCCCGTCTCGGCGGCGGCGATCGCGGCGTCGAACGTCTCGCCGTCGCGCATCTCGCCGATCAGGATCGTGTCGGGGTCCTGGCGCATCACCTGGCGCAGGGTCTCGCGGAACGAGGCGACGTCGATTCCCACCTCGCGCTGGGTCACGAACGCCTTCCGGTCCACGATCACGTACTCGATCGGGTCCTCGACGGTGGCGATGTGGATCCGCCGCGTCGCGTTGATCTGGTCGAGGATCGAGGCGATTGTGGTGGTCTTCCCGGAGCCGGTCGGGCCGCAGACGAGGACAAGCCCTTCCTCGATCGCGAGGAGCCTTTCCATGGTGTCCTTCGGGAGGTGGAGGTCGGCGAAGCCGGGGATGCGGCTTTTCACGCGCCGCACGGCCATGGCGACGTTCCCCCGCTCGCGGAAGACGTTCACGCGGAACCGGTCGTCGCCCGAGGTGATGGCGAGATCGACCGCGCCGACCCGGTTCAGCTCCGCCAGGTGCTCTTCCGAGAGGATCTCGTAGACCATTTCCTTGACGATCCCGGCCGTGAGGGGCGCCGTCTCGAGCGGCTTGCAGTCACCCGCCAGGCGCAGGACAGGAGGCGCTCCCGTCTTCACCAGGAGGTCGCTTCCCTCGTGCTTCACCAGCGCCTTGAGGAGCGTCTGGAGCGACGAGGATTTCGGGGATTCGCCTTGAACCGGCATCGGAAGCGAGTGTAAAGGAGCCAGTAGTCAGGAGCCAGTAGTCAGGAGAAATCGGCCCACTTTTTGTTCTTTATTCTGGCTCCTGACTTCTGACCCCCGGTTTCCTCTTCGGTTCTTCACCCCATGTGGCAGTGATGTAGGGACGTGCCAGATCGGTCCAGAGGATCTTGGTGGCCGACGCGAGCGGGACGGCAAGAAGCACCCCGAACAGCCCCAGCAGCTTTCCGAAGGCGAGAATGGCGAAGATGATCATGACCGGGTGGAGGCTCGCGGTCCGTCCCAGGATCACCGGGCTCAAGACCCCCTCGATCACCTCCGAGAGGATGAAGACCACCGCCACGCCGACCAGGGCCGCGGTCGAGGCATCCTGCGCCGCGGCGAGCATCAGCGCCACCCCGCCCACCCCGAAGAGGCTTGCCGCCGGGAGGAGGCTCAAGAGGCCGCCCGCGAATCCCAGGATGAAGGCGTACGGGACGTCGAGAAGCCAGAGGCCCAGCGCGATCACCAGCGCCTTGAGGAGGCAGACGAGCGAGCGTCCGAAGATGAACCCCGCCATCGCCGTGTCGATCCGCGCGAGGATCGCGAGGGTCTTCGCCCGGATCGCGGGAGGGATCAGGGGGGGGACGGTCGCGTAGAGCGCCGGTATCTTTTCCAGGAAGTAGAAGGCGTAGATCGGAACCAGCACCAGGAACGACAGGAACGAGAAGGCGCTGGCGAGAGGCGCCGTCGCCCGCTCGCCGAACCAGGAGGCGGCGCGTCCCAGGCGGTCGGCGAGGTCCTCCCGGCGCTTCGGCTCGTCGAGGAAGATCCCGAGCAGTTTCACCGCGTCGTCGTAGTGGGGGACTTCGCTCACACGGGCGCCGAGCTTCTCCGCGATCTTCTCGATCCCCGCGGGTTGACGCTCGATGTAGTCCTGCAGCCGCTCGGCCGAGCGGACCGACTGGCGGTAGATCGGGGGGATCGCGTAGAGCAGGGCCGCCGCGAAGAGGAGGCCCGCCGCGCCGTAGAGGAGGAGGATCCCCCGGAAGCGGGAGATCCCCTTGCGCTCCATCCAGGTGACCGTGGGGTTCAGGATGTAGGCGACGAGGGCCGCCAGCAGGAGGGGATTCAGGACCGCGCGCAGGAGGTAGCCGACCCAGATCGCGAGGACGAGCCCCGCGAGGACCACCCCGAGCCGCTTCCAGTCGGGGCTGCGGGCCGCCGTCACGGGCGCTCCGAGAGGGTGCATGAGAACATGGGCTCTGACGCGGCGCGAGGGATCGCGGCCGATGGCGAGGCGCGGTGAGGAGGCAACCCTGGAAGAACGGGTTTCCGACGAGCCGCAACGACGCCACGCGGCCGCGAGACCCGCGCCCTGAAGGGTTGCGGGCACGGCCTGTTCACTAGTCCTTCCCTTACGAATCGAAGCAGCTTCACCCCCTCATTGGTCGCGCCCCTTCGGGTTGCGGCGGGGCATGCCCGTCTGCCACGTCGCTCCTCTTCACCGTATCTCCCCTCAATACGCTTCATCGTCGCTCCTTGCATCCGGGCACGCCGCGCTCGCAACGCGTCGAGATCCATGCTTCTCATGCACCCTCTACGATGAGGCTGCCCCCCTGTCCCCCGCCGATGCAGAGGGTGGCCAGTCCGTGCTGGACGCCGGCGCGCGCCATCTCGTGGAGGAGCGTGAGGACGAGCCGCGACCCCGTCGCCCCGACGGGATGGCCCAGCGCGATCGCGCCCCCGTTCACGTTCGTGGCCTCGCGCGGGAGGGGGCCCAGCTTCCCGGGGCGGCCCAGCTCTTTCCGGGCGAAGGCGTCGGAGTCGAAGGCGATCTCGTTCGCGATCACCTGCACGGCGAACGCCTCGTTGATCTCGATCCGTCCGATCTCCTTCATCGTGAGTCCCGCCTTGTCGAGGGCGGGGCCCGTCGCGTAGACGGGCCCGAGCCCCATCCGCGACGGCTCGAGGCCGGCATACGCCCAGCTCTTGAGGAACCCGAGGGGGGAATACCCTTCCGCCTTCGCGACATCCTCGCGCATGAGGAGCATCGCGACAGCCCCGTCGGTGATCTGGCAGGAGTTTCCCACCGTCACCGAGCCGAACCGCCGGTCGAAGTACGGCTTCAGTTTCGCGAGCGCTTCAAGGGTCTGCTCCTCCCGGGGGCCGACATCCGCCGCGACGGGGACGATCTCCTTCTTCCCCGCGAAGGCCGGGACGATCTCGGGAGCGAACCGCCCGGTCCGCGCCGCGGCGACCGCCCGCTTGTGGCTTTCGAGCGCGAAGGCGTCCTGCGCCTCGCGCGTCACGGAAAACTCGCGGGCCAGGATTTCCGCCGTTTTCCCCATGATCAGGCCGCAGGTGGGATCGGTGAGCCCCTGGACGAGGCTGATCTGCGGCGTCATCAGGGACGGCCGCCAGGCGAGGGCCGCCTGGAGCTTCCCCGGAAGCGACTTCTGGCGCGCGAGCCGCTCCAGGAATTTCCCGAACGCCTTGGGGTAGGAGATCGGGTAGTTGCTCATCGACTCGGTCCCGCCGGCGACGACGACCTTCGCCTCCCCGGCGCGGATCTTCTCGGCGGCCTGGGTCAGCGCCTCGAAGCCGGAGGCGCAGTTCCGGTGGACGCTCGCGGCGGGGGTCTTCGCGGGATACCCCGCCGTCAGGGCCGAGACGCGGGCGATGTTGGCGGAGTCCGACGGGGTGCCGCAGTTCCCCATGATCACGTGGTCGATCGAATCGGGGGAGATCCGGGTCCGCTCGACGATCTCCGCCAGGACGATCCGTCCCAGCTCGGCCGCCGTGACGTCGTCGAGGGGGCCTCCCGCGCGGCAGAAGGGGGTCCTGACGCCGGCGACGATCGCGATCCGTGCGCCGCTAGTGGTGGTGGACATGTGCGTGGTCGTGGCCTCCCAACCCGATGAGAAGGAACGCGCCTGTCGCGGCCAGCACCAGGCCGCTCACGGTCTCGGCGTGCCGCTCCAGGAACGGCAGTTTCAGCTCCCGGTGGATCGCGAGCGCCGTCCAGGCCACCGCGAGGCTCGCCGCCACCGTCACGGCGAGATAGGTCCCCACCAGCGCCGCCTGGAAGGGGCCCGGAAGGCCGATCGCCCCGGCGAAGATCGGCACCGAGACGAAGCAGGGGCTCATTCCCGCCACCAGGACCAGGCTGACGAAGGTCGCCTTCCCCGCGAGGGAATCCGTATGGGCGTGCGAGTGCCCGTCATGCCCGTGGCTGTGGAAGTGCATGTGGAAGTGGGGGGCGCTCTTCTTGGAGCGCCAGAGCGCCCATCCCGCGTACGCCAAGCCAAACCCCACCAGGATCAGGCCGCCCGTCATCTCGATCCGCTCGTGGTACGGCTCGAACCGGTGAAGGACGCTCTCCCCGGCCAGGATCGCGGCGATCCCGAGGATCACCGAAAGGAGGGAATCGCTCACGGCGCCCAGGCCCGCGGCCACAAGGGTCTTCGCCGTGGACCAGCCCTGCTTTTTTCCCACAAGGACGAACGGCACCCAATGGTCCGGGATCAGGGCGTGGACGGCCGCGCTTCCCGCGGCGCCCGCCAGGAGCGGCCAGTGGAGCATCAGTTCGCTTGCCACGGCCCCGATTGTATCAGTGGTTTTGTGATTCGTGGTTCGTGTTTCGTGGCTCGCAGCCCGCGCCATGCCCGCGAATCACGCTTCACGCACCACGAATCACGGGCCGGATCGTCTCGACGCGTGTCACATGTTCCGGCTGGAAGGCGAGGCGCCGGCCGTCCCCTGTCCGGATCACGATCCCCTCGGAAAGCCCCGCGGAAAGGACCTCTCCCTCATGGATCCCGCCGGGGGTCTCGACGCGCGCCGGCCGGCCGGCGAGGTCCGACCGCTCCCGCCAGGCGGTTTCCAGGGCGGCGACATCTCCCCGGGCCGCGTCGCGGTAGAGCGTTTCGAGGCGCGTCAGGATCGCCGCCAGGAGCGCCCGGCGATCGGTTTCGCGACCCGTTTCCGTCCGGACCGAGGTGGCGGTCCCGCGGATCTCCGGGGGCCAGTCTTCCGGAAGCGAATTCGCGTTGAGCCCGATCCCGACGACGTAGGCGGGGCGCCCCTGGATCTCGCGCGACTCGGCCAGGATCCCGCAGAGTTTTTTCTCGCCGACGTACAGGTCGTTCGGCCAGCGGATCTTAAGACCGACCTGCGCGAAGCGCGAAGCGCGAAGCGAATCACTGGACGCTTCGCGCTGGACGCTTCGCGAGTCTGGAAACCTCTTTTCCAGTGTTTCGCACACGGCGACCGCCCCGAGCGCCGTCACGACGCCGGCGGGCGCGAGCGGCCGCGCCGGATGCAGGAAGATCGAGAAGAGGAGGTCCTTGCCGGCGGGGGCGTGCCAGGTCCGGCCATGGCGCCCTCGCCCGGCGGTCTGCCGGTCGGCCGCGACGCAGAGAAAGTCCGCCCCGCGCGCGGGACCCTCGATCCAGGCCGCGTCGTTCGTGGAGGGGATTTCGGGAAGCCAGAGAGGATCGGTGGTCACGGGCGTCGTGCGCCCCCGGCGGGGGGGATCGGACGAAGGTCCATCGCGATGTCGAGCGCCGGGGCCGAGTGCGTGAGGGCGCCCACCGAGATCCGGTCGACGCCGGTCGCGGCGATCGCGCCGACCTTGGCGAGGGTCACGCCGCCCGAGACCTCGAGAAGGGGGCGGTGGCCTTTCAGTCCGCGCACGAGGCGCACCGACTTCCGGACACCAGCTAAGGACATGTTGTCGAGGAGAAGGATGTCGGCGCCCCCTTGCCCCGCGGCGAGCGCCTCGTCGGGTGTCGTCACCTCGATCTCGATGGGGGAGCCGCGCGGCGCGGTCTTGCGCGCCAGTTGAACAATCTGCCGGTAAAACTCAGCGGATCGCGAAGCGCGAAGCGCGAAGCGTGAAGCGCCTCGCTTCGCGCTGGACGCTGGACGCTTCGCGAGGGCGATGTGGTTGTCCTTCACCAGCACCTGGTCGAAGAGGCCGATCCGGTGGTTGTCGCCGCCGCCTGTCCGCACGGCGTGCTTTTCCAGCAGGCGCATGCCGGGAAGGGTCTTCCGCGTGTCGAGGATCCGGCATCGGGTCTTTCTCGCGGCCCGGACGAACCGGCGCGTCTGCGTGGCGATCCCCGAGAGGTGCTGGAGGAAGTTGAGGGCCGTCCGCTCGCCGGCGAGCAGCGCCCGCGCGCTCCCGTACACCTCGGCGAGGCGCGTCCCTTTCCGGACCGCGTCGCCGTCCGCGGCGAGCGTCTTCACGAAGGCATCGGGGTCGATCCGGGTGAAGAGGGGCCGGAGCAGGGGGAGCCCCGCCACGACGCCGTCTTCCTTGGCGGCGAATGTCCCGATCGCGGCGAGGTCTTCCGGGATCAGCGCGTTCGAGGTCACGTCCCCCGGCCCGATATCTTCCGCGAGGGCCGCGCGCAGGAGATCCTGGATCTCCGGGAGATCGGGATTCAGGGAGGAACGGCGCCGCATGTCGCCAAGGTTAACCGACTGCGCGGGCAGATTCACGGGACCCCGGGGAGACCCGCGTGGTTATATTGGAAAGGATGCTCAAGCCGACGATCCGGGCCTTCGGGTGGATTCTCGCGTGCGGCGCGGCACTGGCCGGCGGGGAGGAGAGCGGCCGGATCCGGGCGCTTCTGGCGCGGTTGGGCGACCCCGAGGTCCAGGTCCGCGAGGAGTCGTTCGGGGCGCTCGCGACGCTCTGCCTGGAATCTCCCGAGGCGGTTCTCGCGACCCTTCCCCGGGAGGAGCCGGATCCCGAGGTGGCCGAACGCCTGGCCGACTTGAGGAAACGCGCCGACTGGGAGGTCGCGCGGCGCCGGGCGATGGCGCTCGCTGGCGGGGACGCCGACCTGCGGGACGCTGTCGAGAGGCTCTATCGCGATCCGACCCCGCAGACGGTCGGCGCCCTGGCGCGGGGGCAGGTGTCCGGAGGCGCGCGCCGCCCGGACCCGGCCGCCGTCGCGGCGATCGCGGCCCCTTTTCTCGGGCATCCCGAGAGGCAGATGCGTCTTTCCGCGCTCGGCGCGGTCGGGGCCGCCGGAACGGGGGCCCGGGAATTCGTCGGGGCGATCACGTCGCTCCTGGCCGATCCGGACATGCAGTTCCGCCTCCAGGTGATCCAGGCGCTCCAGCGGATTCCGTGTCCCGAATCGGCGGCGGCGCTGGAAGGGCTCCTGGCGGATCCGAACAATACGGTGCGGATCCACGCGATCTCGGGGCTCTCGAACCAGAAGTTCAGGTTTCCGCCGGAGCTTCTCGCCCGGCTCCTGGCCGACCCGGACGACAACGTCCGCACGCACGCCCTGAACGCCCTCGGGACCACCGTTCCGGACGCGCTGGTCCCGACGGTGATCGACCTCTCCCGGCGGGGCGGGAGCGGGACCCGTTACGCGGCGGTCCAGAAACTCGCCTTTTGCGGCGGAGACCGGAAGGCGGTCCTTGCCGCGGTCGCCGCGGCATCGGAAGACCCGGACGCGAACGTCCGGCAGTCCGTCGCGATCGTGGCCGGCAAGATGAGAGACCCTTCCGGGAAGGGGATCCTGGAGAGGCTCGTCCTCGACCAGGCAGACAACGTCCGGTACCAGACGCTTCTGGCGATGGGGGAATGGTGCCGGGAAGACCCTGCTTTCGTCCGGATCCTGGCCGCGCATCTGGCCGATCCCGTGCCGGGGGTGGTCCCCGCCGCCGCACAGGCCCTGGCACGCGTGCTGGACCAGCCTGAATGGATCCGGAACCCCGCGGCTGCCGCCGACTGGTGGAAGACCCACACGGATTCCTGCCGCGACGCTGCCTGCCCGTACCGGTGCCGCGAGCCGTTCACGCCCCGTCCGACGGAGCGGCGTAACCTGCCGGAGGACGAGGAGCTCAAGATGAAGCTGATGCAGGAAGAGGGGATCGAGTTCGAATAGCCGGACCCGCGGTTACAGCGCCGCGCGGGGGGACCGGCGTTTTCCTTTTGGTCCCCTCCGGCGCCCCTCGACGGACGGGATGAAATCCCCTTTCCAGTCGGGTTTCAGCTTCAGGATCCGGTCGCGGATCTCGGCGGCGTGCTCGAACTGCAGGAGCCGCGCCGCCTCCATCATCTTCCCTTCCAGCTCGAAGACGAGCTCCCCCGTGGCGTACCCGGTCGGGCTCTCGCGGACCATCGTGCGGGCGTACTCGGCCTGCTCGCGCTCGATCTCGATGGTCTTCCGGATCTCCTTCCTGATCGTCTGCGGCGTGATCCCGTTCTTCCTGTTGTATTCCGTCTGCGCGGCGCGTCGGCGGGCGGTCTCGCGGATCGCGAGGTCCATCGACGGGGTGACGCGGTCGGCATACAGGACGACGCGGGCGTTGACGTTCCGGGCGGCGCGGCCGATGGTCTGCACCAGCGACGTCTCCGAGCGCAGGAACCCTTCCTTGTCGGCGTCGAGGATGGCGACGAGCGACACCTCGGGAAGGTCGAGTCCCTCACGGAGGAGGTTGACGCCCACCGCGCAGTCGATCTTCCCCTTCCGCAGGTCCGTGAGGACGTCCACCCGCTCGAAGGCGTCGAGCTCCGAGTGGAGGTAGCTGACCTTGACCCCCTTTTCCCGCATGTAGTCCGAGAGCTCCTCGGCGAGCCGCTTCGTGAGGGTGGTCACCAGCGTCCGCTCGCCCGCCTTGACCCGCTCCTTCACGCGCGCGAGGAGGTCCTCGATCTGTCCCGCGGTCGGCCGGACCTCCACCTCGGGATCGAGAAGCCCCGTCGGGCGGATCAGCTGCTCCACGACGTGGGGGCCGCACCGCTCGCGCTCGTAGGGGCCGGGTGTGGCCGAGACGAAGATCGCGCGCTTCACGATCGCCTCCCATTCGGGGAAACGCAGGGGGCGGTTGTCGAGCGCGGAGGGGAGCCGGAACCCGTGCTCGACCAGGGTCTGCTTCCGGGCCCGGTCGCCGTTGAACATTCCGCGGATCTGCGGGACCGTGACGTGCGCCTCGTCCACGACCACGAGCGCGTCCTCCGGAAAGTAGTCGAAGAGGGTCGCGGGGCGGGCGTCCGGCTCGCGCCCGGCGAGGGGTCGGGAGTAGTTCTCGATCCCCGGGCAGTATCCCAGCTCCGTCATCAGCTCGCAGTCGTAGCGGGTGCGCGCCTCGATCCGCTGCGCCTCGAGGAGCTTTCCCTGGTCCCGGAAGAAGGTCACGCGCTCCTCCATCTCGGCGAGGATCTTCCCGACCGCCGCGGCGAGCTTCTCCTTCGGCATGATGAAATGCTTCGCCGGGTAGAGGGTGACCCCTTGGGCCGCGTGCAGGACGTCGCCCGAGACCGGGTGGACCGCCTGCAGGGCGGCGATCCGGTCGTCCTCGACCGTCACGCGCCAGGCGAACTCCTCGTAGGACGGGAAGATCTCGACCACGCCCCCCTTGGCACGGAAGGTGGCGCGCTTGAAGTCGATCTCGCCGCGCTCGTACTGGAGCGTCACGAGGCGCCGGAGCAGGTCCTCCCGGACGCAGGGTGATCCGACCGCCAGGGGAAGGACCATCTGCCGGTAGCTCTCCGGGTCCCCGAGGCTGTAGATGCAGGAGACCGACGCCACCACGATCGTGTCGCGCCGTTCCATCAGGGCCGAGGTCGCCGCGAGGCGCAGGCGATCCAGGTCCTGGTTGATCGAGGCGTCCTTCTCGATGTAGAGGTCCTTCTGCGGGATGTACGCCTCCGGCTGGTAGTAGTCGTAGTAGCTGACGAAGTAGTGGACGGCGTTCTCCGGGAAGAACTCCTTGAACTCGCCGTAGAGCTGGGCGGCGAGCGTCTTGTTGTGCGAGATCACCAGGGTCGGCTTCTGGACGCGCTGGATGACGTTGGCGAGGGTGAACGTCTTTCCGGAGCCGGTGACGCCCAGGAGCGTCTGGAACGGGACCCCGGTCTCGAGCCCCCTCACCAGCTTCTCGATCGCCTGGGGCTGGTCGCCGCGCGGGACATAAGGGGCGTGGAGCTTGAAAGGGGCCATGGAGCGCGCATGAAGCGTATCCCGGGAAGGGGTGGACGGGAAGGTTCCCGACGAGATGGCGGAGAGGATCTTCGGCCAGGCGGCGGCCGGGCCCTACGACCTGATCCGCCTGGCCCCGGGCGAGTCGCACAGTCTCGCGTACGACAGCCAGTACACGGAGGAAGGCGGGCTCACGCTGTCGTTCAGCTACGCCGCGCCGGAGCCGGAAGAGATCCGGAAGGCGGTCGAGCAGGCGCGGACGCTCGCGAAGGCGTTCAACACGGAGATCCCGGACCAGCTGGCCTGGCCGACCCCCTTCAGGGCGATCGAGGCGCGCCTGGACGTCGTGATCGGCGGCGCCCCGACGAAGGGCGGAAAGCCGCTCTTCCCGGAAGGACAGAAGACTCCCTTCGAGGCGTGATCAGGCCCGCACGCCGCGGTCGTAGAGGGCGCGCCCGACCTCGACCAGGATGACGCGGTTCTTGTGGACCGTCACGTACTCCTTGAAGAAGGTCAGGACGTTGAAGACGAGGGCCAGGAGCACGACCGCGAAGTGGATCCAGCGGGGGATGTGCCCCGTGTGGACGGCCGCCCCGACCGCCGCCGCCGCGATCATGAAGATCGAGGAAAAGGTCGCGTACGGGTGGACGTCCCACTTGAAGTCGCGCAGGCGCGCGAGGTACTTCTCCTGCAGGTCCGGATGCCCGGCGATCGCCTTCTGGACGTCCTTTCCCGTTCCGACGAGATAGAACATCGTCATGCAGTGGATGAAGCAGGTGAAGAACGCCGCGAAGAGCCCCCACAGGATGTGGGCGTTCAGCGCCGACCAGTCTCCGAGGAAACAGCGGAGCCCCATGTGGATGGTCACCGAGAGGAGAAAGGCGTCGATCCCGATCAGCCCCAGCGTCACGAGCGGCACGGGCGGGAGGATACACCCTGCCCGCCGCGCCATCGAGGCCGCTTCGGGCGCGGCGCGTCAGGAAGCGGGCGCGGGGACGGGCGATGTCGATGAGGCCTTTCCCGCCCAGACGTTCGCCCCGATGACGAGCGCGCCCCCCAGGAGGATCGGGGCGGTCAGGATCTCGCCGAAGAAGGCGGCCGAGAAGGCGGCGGCGTAGATGGGTTCCGTGGCGTAGACGATCGCCGCGTGCGTGGGGTCGAGCGCCTTCTGGAACCGGTTCATGGCGAGAAGCGGGATCGACGAGGCCACCAGTCCCAGGAAGAGGACGGGAAGGAGCGCAGCGGGGGATCCGGCGAGCGCCGCGAGCGCCGCGGGGGAGAGCGCCGCCCGTCCCCCCGGGGTCGCCAGGGCCGCCGCCAGGAGGATCCCTCCGATCACGACCGACGCCGCGGCGGTGATCGCCCCGGCGTCATGGCGCGTCGAGAACCGGTCGATCACCACGATCTGGATCCCGTACATCACGCCGCATCCGATGGTCAGAAGCTCTCCGGCGCCGAACGCCGGATCGGTCGGGGGATTCATGACCCAGAGGCCGGCGAGCGCCAGCCCCACGCACGGGAGGAGCGCCTTCGGCCAGGCGCGCCGGAAGAGGAGCCACGCCGCGATCGGTGTCGCCGGGACGTAGAGACTCGTGAAGAAGGCGGAGATCGACGGGGAGACCGAGACGAGCCCGAGGGTCTGGAGGAGGTGCCCCGCCGCCCCACACAACCCGATCCAGAAGGCGCCCTTCCAGAGCGCCGCGTCCGCGAGACGCGCGAATGCCCCCGGCGAGACCACCAGCACCGCCGGGATCGCCAGGAGGAAGCGGATCGCCAGGAACCCGGTTCCGATCTCCTCCGTGGGGAGGGACGTCGCCGCCGCGACGCCGTCGAGCCCTATCTTGATGAGGAAGAAGGTGCTTCCCCACAGGATGTTGACGCCCGTGAGGGCGAGGATCGCCTTTTTCCGGTCGGTCACGAGGAAGGACAATAGGGGGAAGTCCGCCGGTCCACCAGCCCCGCCGGTATGATCGCGGAATGTCCCGGAAGGCGGCGCTCGACGCGCTGGAAAGGAAGATCGTCGCCTGCGCGCGCTGCCCGCGCCTGCGGGCGTACTGCCGGAAGGTCGCGCGGGAAAGGAAGCCCCAGTTCGCGCGCGACGCGTACTGGGGGAGGCCGGTCCCCGGTTTCGGAGACCCGCGGGCCCGGATCCTCGTCGTGGGCCTGGCCCCCGCCGCGCACGGCGCGAACCGCACCGGACGGATGTTCACCGGGGACGGGACGGACGGCATGGGATCGTCCGATTTTTTGGCCCGTGCCCTTCACGCGACGGGTCTGGCGTCGCGGCCGACCTCGCGGCATCGGGGAGACGGGTTCCGCCTTTCGGGCGTCTGGCTGACAGCGATCGCCCGGTGCGCGCCGCCCGGCAACAAGCCGGCGCCGCGCGAGGTCGAGAACTGCGCGTCCTGGCTGGAGCGGGAGATGGTCCTTCTCGCGGACGTCCGCGTGGTCGTGGCGCTCGGAAAACTGGCGTTTGACCGGATCCTGAAGATGATTCTCCCCTCATCCGCGCCGGGTCGCGCGCGTCGGATTCCCTCTCCCCCCGGGGGGGGAGAGGGGAGGGTGAGGGGGTGCGTGTTCGCGCACGGCGTGCGGGTGGATCTTGCGGATGGCCGCGTGCTGATCGGTTCCTACCATCCCAGCCGCCAGAACACGCAGACGGGAAGGCTGACGCCGGCGATGCTCGCGCGGGTGTTCCGCCAGGTGCGCCGGGCGGCGCATATCAGCCCCCATAAAATGAAATAATCGCCCCATTCCCCCGGACCGGCCGCGTTTGCGGTTCCGGGCAGGGGGGGTAGGATGACCGGGATATGCCGGAACGCGCCCGCCGGGGGGTCGTGCTGGTGCTGGTCACCGGATTGGTCGTCATGATCGGCATGGCCGGGACGGTCCTTCTCCAGGTATCCGCCTTTTCGCGGATCCGGGTGAAATCGGCCGTCCTGTCCGCGGAGGCGCGCCTCGCCGCCGGAGCAGGACTCGAATACGCCGTCGGGAGACTCTGGCGGGATTCCCTGGCGATCTCTGATCGCGGTCTCGCCATGACGGCCGCGAACCGCCGGGACGACTGGACCTCGCGCGGGAACGCCTCTCCGGCGACGCCCCCGTCCCGGCTTCACAACCCGTCGTATGCGCGGGGTGAGCCCTGGATCGACGTGGCCCCGGGGGACGGGATCTACGCGCCGGGAACGGACGGCCCCTCCCCGGGGGGGGATCTGGACGGCGACGGGCATCTGGACGTCGCGAGCGGCCGGTTGCGCGGCTCACCCTCGAGCCTGTTCTTCCTCCGGATCCGGCCGGCCGGCGCCGGCGTCTGCATCAACAGCGGGGAGCTGGGGGCCCTGACGGGGGACCATGACCTCGACGGTGTCCTGAATGCGGACGATACCTCGGCATCCGCCACGAGCGGTCCTTACCGGACCGACCTCGACGGCGCGTACGGGGATCATGACGGGGACGGCCTGGCGAACGGCGACGATCCCGATTTCCCGGGCCCCTTGGGGAACGGCGTCCCGGACTGGCGCGACCCGGCGTTCATCGGGAACCGGCATCTGGTGAACCTCCTCGACAACCTGGGGGCGATCCTGGACCTCTCCGTCAAGCAGACGGGTGTTCCCTACAGCGCGCTTCCCGGCCACGGGGCGCTCGGGACGGTCGAGACCTCCACGCTGGGGATCCTCGTGGTGGCGAACCGCCCGCGCGGTGGGTACGGCGCGGTGGAGGACCTGAAGCCGTTCCTGTCTCCGGCCGACCATGCGCGGGTCGCGCCGTTCCTCTGCACGCAGGCGCGGATCGTTCCGGTCCCGTTCCCGGTCGACGAGCCGTGGAACAAGGACAGCGGCTACGCCAGGCTGATCGCCTCCCCCGAATCGCGCCACGAGTTCCACGCCCTCGTCGATTTCAACGGCGCGCCGGAGGAGGTGCTGGCCGCCACCCTGCGGCACCTCTGCGCCTCCGGGTCGTCTGACGGGATGATCACCTTCGTCGATCCGGCGCCCCCCACCACGCAGTTCATCCGGATCGGCGGGGCGGAGGGGGACGCGATCGCGAACAGGCTGGCCCAGGCGCGTCCCTTGCATGCCTGGAAGGATTTTTTGACGGCGTTGCATGTCTCGGCAGCGTCCGCCTTCGAGGACGATCCTTTCACCCGGACCACCGCGGGCGGGCTCCCGGTGGACGAGGGGACCGACCCGGCCCTGAAGCGCCGCAAGGAGGACCTGATCCTCGCGCAGGCGATGCCCGGGGGGTATTTCGCCGATCCGCACGCGTGGCGCGCCAATTCGCTCGAGGTCCCGCGCGAGGCGGCGTTTCCCCCTGTCGGGATCGACGCGACCGACCCGCGGCGCCTCTCCAAGGAATACATGGCCGGTCCGGTGAACACCTTCCCGTTCGACGGGGCGGGGAACGGGATCCTGGACCTGTGGAACGGCCTCCAGGACCTGCCGGCCCGGATCACGACGGAGTATTCGCTCGCCCCCTGTCGTGAGGCGTTCCGGGTCGAGTCGGAGGGGAGCGCCGGGGAAGGGCGCGCCCTGGCGTCGGCGGACGGGGAGATCTCCCTGGCCGCCGGATCCCTCGAGCTTTCCGGACAGCAGGTCTTCGAGATGCGTTCCACGGTGGAGCGTCCGGTCTCGCCGGCCTTTCCCTGGCGCCTGTCCGGCGGCCACGCGCGCGTCGAGGCGGCGGCTCCCGGAGGGGCGGGCGCCTGCACCGTCCCGAAGTCCGACATGGACTGCTACCACTACACCGGGTTCGGCGCCCCCCAGCCCTGGATGGTCCGGAACGACCGGTACCCGCGCGCGACGGGCGGCGTGACCCTCGAGCCGGTGCGACTCCCGAAGGACGCGCTCTCGGTCGATCCCCTGACGGGAAACGCCTGCCTTTTCGGCATCCCGTTCAATCCGGACCGTTTCTCGGTGCCCGGCGTCCCCGAGGCGGGGACCTGGTACGCCACTCCGAACGTACGTCAATGGCAGGACAACCTGGGGGATCCGCTTCTCGATCCGGTGACGGGAAGCCGCCGGAGCCCCGACCCGACGGGATTTTTGAGCCTGGTCAGTCCGGCCACGACATCGCTTCCGCCGCTCCTGCATACCGGGCTCTCGTTCGGCCCCTCGGGGCCGCGGTTCGACCATTCCCCTGTCCTCTGCACGGGGTTCGTCTGGGACGGCGTGACGAACGTCCTGCCGCCGACCCTGGTGTCCCCCGCCGGCCGCCTCCGCGACGTCACCGTCGCGTTCTGGTACCCCGCCGGCCGCCAGGAGACGCTGGGAGGACAGGGGGGGACACCGCTTGCCACCAAGGTCGCCCTGCAATACCTGAACGCCGGATTCTTCTCGGACATCCTCCTGGTTGACCTGGCGAACGAGGGGCCGAAGGTCTCCGGGCTCCTGCCGCCCCAGTATCCTGCCGTCTGGTGGCTGGCGGATCCCGCCCTCGCGCAGGCCGGATGGCACCACATCGCCTTCACCTTCGACGCGGCGGGAGACAACGTTTCCTTGAGGGTGGAGGGGGTGGACGCCGGCACCTTCGCGGTTTCCGCTCCGGGATCGGTGCCGTCTGTCTTCCGGCTGGCGATGACAGGACCGGTCGACGACCTGCGCGTCTTCCACCCGGGGCTTTCGGGCCCCGCGATCGAGGCGCTGACGCGGGAACCCCGATATCCCCTGTCCGGGAACTTCACGACGCCGCGGTTCCGCCTGGATCCCGTCCGGTTCCCGTCGGGAGTGGCCGTCCGGGGACTCTCCTGGGACGGGTTCATCCCCGCGCAGACCGGGGGGACCTTTTCGTTCACCGTGAGCGGGTATGACGCTTCCGGGGCCCTGATCGGGACGACGCCGGCGACCCCGCCATGGGGAGGCGGCACTCCCCCCCTGGCGCCGGCGAGCCTCGCCGGATGCTCCGCGATCGAGGCGACGCTTTTCCTGCAGGCCGCTCCGGCGATGCTCCCCCTGAATCCGCCCGGGCCGGGCGGCGGCGGGGTGCCGGTCCTGCGCGACACGCCCGAGATCCGGTCGGTGACCCTGTTCTACGGCGACCGGCCCCGCTGGTCGTCGCTATCGTTCCGCTGAAGCGTTTCGCGCGCCTGCCGGAAGTCCGGCGAGGGGGTCCGCGAGCCGTCCGGCCAGCTTCCCGAACGTCCCGCCGAAGCGCGCCAGGAGCGCCGCCCCGTCTCCCGCGGAAGCGGGGGACGAGACCGTTTCCAGCACCACCCGCACGCACCCCAGATAGTCGGCCAGGTGGATCCGCTCGGGGGCGATCCGGCCCCGCGGGCTCATGTTGTGGTAGTTGATCAGGGGAAGCGCCATCGCGCCGGAGCGAAATCCCGAGAGGGTGAAGGCGCTCGCCTCGCATCCGCCCCCCGTCATGAGGGCGCGCTGGAACCTGAATTTCCTGTCGCGTGCGGAAATGCGCTCCGCCGCCGACGTGAGCGCGAGCGTGATCTCCGGGTCGAACGTCATGATCCGGTCGCCGGTCCGCACGATCGGCCCCGCGCCGGCCGCCACGCCCGGGACGCGGCAGGAGCTCGCCTCCACGTTGACGATCCGGGCGTTTCGCGGGATCAATCCCGACCGGACCGCGCCCAGGGCCCCGATGAATCCCGCCTCCTCGCCGCGCGTGAGGAGCGCCATCACCGTCGCGGAAGACCGCGCGCGCGCCGCGGCCGAGACCACGGAGGCGGCGACGGCGCATCCGGCCAGGTCGTCGATCGATTTCGACGAGACGATCCCGCCGTCGAGGGAATACGGGACCAGGTCCCACGAGCCGAAATCCCCCCGGGAAACGGGGCGGGGAAGGTCGAGCCGCATCGTCGTCACGCGTTTCGTCTGCGGGTCGAGCGCGATTCCCGTCACGCGCCCCCGGACCTGGCCGTCCGGCGTGTAGACGACGACGCGGGCGTCCCGGAAGAAGTCGGGCCGGACCCCGCCCGTCCACTGGGCGCTCGCTTTCCATCGGGCGCTCGCTTGCGCTCGCTTGGCGCCGGTGGTTTTGCGGGCAGGTGTGCAGTCGAGGATCGTGAATCCCGGATGGTCCAGGTGCCCGGTCACGACCCACGGCCTGCCGCGCCCCGTCCCCTTCCAGGTGACCAGGAGATTGCCGTGTGCGTCCCGCTTCAGGCGGAGGCGGCGCGCGCGTGAAAACGCCTCGACCTTCGCCATGAGCCGGTGCTCGTGGAAGGGGGCGGTGGGTGTCGCGATGAAGTCGGCGAGGATCCGGGAGGCTTCCTGGACGTCCATCATGAACGGGGCAGGGTATCGGATCAGGCGCGCCCGCGCACTTTGAAATAGTGCGTGCGGGGGGCGGGTTTCGGGGTCACCTTCTCGATGACTCCTTCCCGGAGGAGCTCCTTCAGGTCGCGGGTCGCCGTGAAGGGGGAGATCCCCAGGATCCCGATGATCTCGACGCGTGTGAGAGTCCCGTGGCGCTCGAACAGGGCCCGCAGGCGCGCGAGGCGACGCAGGGGGGAGCGCCCCTCGGCGATGAGGCGGTCGGCATCGGCCGCCGGGGCCGCCCCCCGGGGAGCCGGGGCGTCCGGCGCCGGCGCGGGAAGGTCGAGCGCGAGGTCTTCCGGGCCGTAGGAGAGCTTTTCGGAATTCAGGAGCCGCATCCGTTCCATCGCGTTCTTGAGCTCGCGCACGTTCCCCGGCCAGGCGTGGGCGCGAAGCGCCTGCTCGAGCGCGGGGGAGAGCGCGGCATGGACCTCCGGCGGCCGGCCCGCGTCCAGGAAATGGCGCGCCAGGATCGGGATGTCGCCGGGGCGCTCGCGCAGGGGCGGGAGCCGGATCTCGAGACGCTTGAGGCGGAAGAGGAGGTCCTCGCGGAACCGGCCCTCCCGCACGCGGTGCTCCAGGGACGCGTTCGTGGCGGCGATCACGCGGCACGCGACGGCGCGCTCGCGGCTGGCGCCGACAGGGCGGATGGTGAACTCTTCCAGGACCCGGAGGAGTGCCGCCTGGAGGCGCGGCGGGATGTCGCCGATCTCGTCGAGGAAGAGCGTCCCCGAGCTCGCCTCCTCGAAAAGCCCCCGCCGGGCGCGCTCCGCGCCGGTGAAGGCGCCGCGCTCGTGGCCGAAGAGCTCGGATTCGAGAAGCGTTTCCGGGATCGCGCCACAGTTCACGGCCAGAAACGGATGTCTCCGGCGCGGGCCCGCCTCGTGGATCGCGCGGGCGACGAGCTCCTTTCCGGTTCCCGTCTCGCCGGTGACGAGGACCGAGGCGTCCAGGGGGCCGAACTTCCGGATCGTCCGGCGGACCTTCTCCAGGACGGCGCTCTCGCCGACGAGGGGCTTCGCGGGCCGCGTCGGGTCCGGGACGGGTCCGGGCGTCGCGTCCCCCGTGCGCGGGGGGGCCCGGGCGAGCCGCACGAGGTCGCCGGGCGGGACCTCGCGGGCCAGGAGGAGCTCGAGGTCGAGCCGCCCCCCGGCGCCGCTCCGTTCCGCGGCGCGGAGCGCCTTCTGGAAGAGTCCCGCCGCCTCCGCGGGCCGGCCGTCGAGAAGTGCCGCGCGCGCGAGGAACAGGTCGTCCAGCGCGTGGGCCGATCCCTTCTCCCGCCGCTCGGCGAGAAGACGCCCGGCCGCCCCGGCGTGGCCGCTTGCCAGCTCCGCGCGGATGAGGCTTGCCGACTCGAACCCGGCGAGGAGGTGGAAGAGCGGATTCTCGGCGTGGATGCGGCGGGCCGCCGCGAGCGCCGCCGGGATGTCCCCGCGCGCGAGGAAGACCGCGGCCTGGTGCCTCGGGGGGAGGGACTCGGCCCGCGTCCCGGACAGGTCGGCGAGCGATTCCAGGAGGGCGCGCTCGTCCTCGTAGAGCTTGAGGATCCCGGGGCGCCCGTCGAAAAGGAGGCCCCTCGTGTCGATGCGCGGCGCGAGCGCCGCGGCGTCGGACAGGCGCCCCGTCTCGACGGCGTCGATGAACCGGAGGAGGTCCAGGGCGGCCGCCGGCGGGAGCGTCCCTCGTCCCTGGCGCGCGAGGAGCGCCGTCTCGCCCTCCGCTTCGGCGAGCCGCCCCTGGCGCGCGAGGATCAGGAGAAGCTCGAAGAGCGCCGCCTTCAGGCGCGGGCTCCCATTGGAGAGGGCGTCTGTCGCTTGCCGCACGAGCTGCTCGCGGCGGGCGAGCCCGTCCCCTTGCGTGACGGCCAGGAATCCTTCGGCCGAGAGGAGGTGCGCCCGGACCTCGGGGGGGGTGTCGCGTCTGGCCAGCGCCCGCGCCTGGTTCAGGGCCGCCCGCGCGGCGTCGAACCGGTAGAGGCGGATGGCGAGATTCGCCCACGATCCCAGGAAGAGGAGTCGCAGGTCCGGGTCGCGGAAGGACGCCAGCGGGAGGGAGGCGGCCAGGTCCATCGCCTGGTCGCCCGGCCCGTTTCCGTGGGCCGCCTCGAGGACCGCCCGCAGGGGTTCCGACCCCGGGTCGTCAGCATCCCGGCGCCGCCGGACGATCGCGAGCAGGCTCTCTTCCGTCCGCGCGAGGTCCCGGACGACCGGATGCATGACCAGATGGTGCGGGACGTAGCGAGATCATTCAATGAATTTTGAATGGACAGGAAATGAAAACCCCCGGCGCCGAGCGGCGCCGGGGGAGGGATTCCCGCGCGCGGGAGCCTGTCGGCTCGACTTGTCCCTGCCGCTCTCCTTATCTTTTCTCGATCGGCGCGAGAAGATCGGCGTTGTCGACCCACAGGGCGAAATACGGCCGCTTCGCGTCGGCGTGCCGGATCATCACCAGGAACGGCTTGTCGAAGATCAGGTCCCGGCCCATGCCCTGGAGGATGAGCACTGCCTCTGACTTCAAGAGCGCTCCGCTCTCGTCCAGGCGAAAGCGGATCTTCTGCAGGGCGGTGTCGATGGTCATGCCGCCGAGAGGGCCTTTCCCGGCGCGAAGCGGCCTTCCGGTCAGTTCCGCGTAGTCGCGGAGGATGTCGAAATCCAGCACCGGTACGGCCAGCGTGCCGGATTCGGCCATCGCTACCGGTTTCGCCTCCTCCACGCGCTTCAGGACCGATTCGACGGTCTCCCGCAGCGTCGCCCGCGGGGGGACCTTCGCGAGGAAGAGGCGGTGCGCCTCGCGTTGCGTCTCCAGCTCGACGATGAAGTCGCCATCGTTCCGGCGGTCGAAGACGCGGACCTGCCGGGCGGCCCTGGCCTCGGTCTCCTGTTCTACCAGGTACTGGTAGATGCCGAACGATTCCACGTCCGCGCCCGCGAAACCGAGTGTCATCTCGTCGCGAAGGCGCGTGAAGGGGGACGCGAACGGCAGGTCAGCCAAGAGAGAGGAGTAGGCGATCACGCCGTTCCCGGCCGGACTTTCGCCGGACAACAGTTCGGGCGCCTCGGTTTCGCCGAATCGGGCTTCCAGCCGATTCCGGATCCGTCCAAGGATCCCGTCCCGGCCGAGTCCCGCCATCGAGACATGCGTCGCGTCGTCCAGGTCGTCCCGCGTCGCCCCCTTCCGGTTGAGGGCTCCGACCATGGGGTCCTCGTTCTCCATCAGGACCTCCCCTTGGGCCAAGTCGCACAGCTCGTTCCAGGCCACCTGGAACGAGGCGCACCAGAGGACGTTGGTGCCCGGGGCGATCGGCTGTTCCAGGTGCGGCGTCACGACCGTGCTCTGGAGCCGTGCGGCGTCGCATTGGAGGCGCGCCTTTCCCCCGGTTTCGGCGCGCTGGCAACCGGAAAGGATCGCCATGGCGCAGGGGATGACCGATCGAATCGCGATCGAACGGAAGGAGGCGGGCATTCCTATTTACCTCCGCGGCTTTTCCCTTTCCCGTCGCCGCGTCCCTTCCCTTCCTTGCTTCCCTTTTCCTTTCCGGCCTTGCGCTCCTGGTCGAGCTCGCGCTTCGCCTCCTTTTTCGTGAGGCTGCCGTCCCCGTCGCGATCGGCGCGGTCGAACCGTTTCTCGCCGCCGGCCCTCCGTTCGAGGGGGGTCGCCCCGTCGCGGGCTTCCTCCTTCGAGAGCAGGCCGTCATCCCCGGCGTGCCGCTCGAACCGGTCCTGGTCGTACCCGCTCGGGTCGGACGGGTCGACGTATCCCTGTCGCCACTTGCGTTCGGCCTGGTCCCGGCGGTTCGAGCCGTCCTGGTCCGGGTCGCCGGGCGGGGCGGCGGGGGGCAGGGGGAGGCCGGCCGCGGCGCCGCCTCCGGTCACGGCCGGGCCGCTCGCGGCCCGATGGTTCTTCACACGCTCGTGGATCTCGCGCCGGTGGGCGCGCTCCCACTTCAGGTAGTCGCGGGCCTCGCCCATCTCCAGGGCCCCGTCGGTCCCGGCCGCGCGGTTCCACCGCTCGCGCCCGCCCGTCTCCTCGCCGGCCAGATGCGCCGCGACCGCCTCGTCCCAGGTCAGTTTTCCGTCCCCGTTCCTGTCCGCGGCGGTGAACCGCTCCTTGTCGAGCTTCCCGTTCTCGCCGGTGTAGAGCTCCTGCCACCGCCCGACGACCTTTTCCCGGGGTGTCCTTCCGTCGTCCGGCGTTCCGTCCGTCCCGTCGTTCCCCAGATCCGCACGGGCCGCCCCGCAGAGGAGTCCCGCCGCCGCCATCCAGACCGGTATCCGTTTCATGCGATCTCCTTTCGTCCAGTCGCCAGGCGCCCCGACGGGCGCTCGGGATCAGGAAGCGCAATCCCGGTGCCACGCGGGGAAGGAGGTGGGGCGACCCAGGATTCTCCTTAATGAGATGAGAATGAGCAGACAATGAGGCATCTTGTTGACTATTCGGACTTTCCGCCGGCCGGTCCCCGCACCGGACGACGCAACCCGTTCAAAACCGGTGCCGGAGGGGAATCCGCCGGGCGGGAACCCGTTTTGCGGTGCTTTCCGTCATGAAACGAACCGATGCGGGTATCGCGCTCGTGATGGCGACGGGGCTCGTGACGCTCATGGCGTTCCTGGCGATCCTCGTGGTCCGGGGGGCGCAGGTCGCCTCCTCCTCCCTGGGGGGGGGCGGGGAGCTGGCGGCGGAGAGCGGCTTGAGTTACGCCGCCGCGCGCCTGGTCGAGGGGGCGCGCCGGGTCCCGCCGTCGGCCGCCAACCGGTGCGACGACTGGCGCGCGCGCGGGGCCCACGAGGGGACGCTTCCGGCGGGGCGCCTCGACAACCCGTCCTACGCCCGGGGGGAGCCGTGGGGGGACGACGGGGACGGCGTGCGGATGCCGGGCGAGGGGGGGGGCGCCTGGCGCGACCTCGACGGGGACGGACGCTTCTCCGCCTGGAGCGGGCGGACGCGGGGGGGCGGGCCGTTCTCCCGGCGCTTCTCGCTGCGGATCGCGTCGGACGCGGGGCTCGTCCCGGTGAACGCCGGGGAACTGGGGGATCCGCTCGCGGACCATGACGGCGACGGGGCCGCCAACGCCGACGATCCGGAATACGCGGACCTCCTGGCGGCCGGGGGGGCGCCGTGGGCCTCGGTCGACGTCCCGGCGAACCGCGCGATCGTGAACCTCCTCGACAGCCTGGGGGCGGTCCTCGGCGTCTCCGGGACGCGCCTCGTCAACCACACGCCGGCGGAGGGGAACTGGCCCGCGACGATGCGGCTGGGGAAGATCGCGCTGTCGGATCTCGGGACGCGGATCGTCTCGGCCCGGCCGCGGGGCGGGTACGCCTCGGTCGAGGACCTGAAGCCCGTCCTGGGTCAGGCGGACTGGGAGAAGGTCCTTCCGTACCTCACCGTCCGGGGATCGCGCGTCCCCCGGGCCGGGGGGGGCGGCGGGTCGTTCTTCGCCGACCTGACGCGTCCTCCGAACGTGGCCGCCGACCAGCCCCGGCTCGACCTCGACGAGGCGCCGCTCGCGGCGATCCGGGCGGTGCTCCGGATCATGACGGCGGGCGGGTACTACCACTGGGATCCGTTGAGCTACGACGCCAGCGACACGGCGCTCTACCAGTCGGTGGCGGTCGAAGGGGGATTCGTCCGCGTCCTGCCGGAGGAGGCGGACCTGATCGCGGACCTCATCGACCGCGAGCGGCGCGTCCGGCCGATCGCGAGCTGGCGCCGCCTGGCCGAGGTGCTCGGGGGGCTCCCGGCGGCGGTCGCCGACGATCCGTTCACCGCGGAAGCCGACGGCGAGGAAAGGCGGCGGCTCCTCGAGGACCTGGTCCTCGCGGGGTTCAACGCCAACTTCTACCTGCCGGACCCGTTCTCCCGGAGCCGGGACACCCTGGAGCTGGCGCGCGAGGCCATCCAGGCCGGACATGACACGCTGCGCCCCCGGCGCGTCGCCTCGGGCGGGATCATGGCCTGGAGCACCGCCCCGTACACGTCGGCGGGCCAGAGGCCGGCCATCGGGTCGGTCGGGTTCCCGAAGCTCTACGAGCCGATGGACCTGTTCCGGCCGCCGCCGCCGGATCCGGACCATCCGACGATGGCGCCGCTGAAGGCGCGCCCCGCGGCCCCGTTCGGCCTGTCCGGAGGGGTCCCCCTGTACGCGGTCGAGTCGCAGGCGGGCGGGCGGGAGGGTTCGCGCGGGACGGCGCGGGGGACTTTTGCCGCGGCGCGCGGCGCGCTGCATCTCACCAGCCAGGAGGATTTCGAGCAGTCGCGGCCGTCGTCCGCGTCGCCGCGCCGGTACGCCGGAGGCGACATCCTTTCGGCGGGGGACGCCCCGGTCGTCAAGACGGGCGTCCAGAGCCATCCCCGCTTTTCCCTGTCGGGTTACCGGGCGCAGCCGCTCGTCGACGCCTATCCGCTCCTGACGCCGGCACAGCGCGCGGCGGTCCTCGCGGCGCACGCCTATCCGGACCTCGCCGGGGACCTGCGCCTCTCGGTCCGGCAGCTCCCCGTGACGGAACTGGCGCAGGCGGATCCCCCGTGCGTCTTCGCGCTTCCGTTCAACGAGGACCAGGCCCCGTCCGCGGACACGCTCTACTCCGACACCGACTGGAAGGACAATTTCGGCGATCCGGTCCGCCGCGCGGGGGGCGCGCCGTCGCTTCTGCTGGCCTCCGACCAGGGAGCGCCGTTCGTGATCGAGGAAGGGGGGCGGTTCTCGCCGTGCGGCCCGCGCGCCTTTGCCCGGGTGATGCCGGGGCGGAAGGCGGATTCGGTCCTGTACGGGTGGAGCCCCTTCTCGGCGCCGTTCCCGCTGACGCGCGGCGACTACCGCGACCCGGACGACCCCTCGAAGGTCGTGGCGCGGGGGGGCGAGGTCCGGAACGCCACGATCTCGTTCCTTTACCCGTCGCGCGGCGGGGAGGATGTCGTCCCCCAGCACTGGAACGGGACGTTCGTCCTGCGCTACCACCGCGGGACGGGGACGGGCGCCGGGACCGGCCCCGGCGATTCAGGCGGTTCGGGCGACGCGGGCGGGAAGGGGTCCGGGGGCGCCGTCGCCGGCGGCGGCCTGGACGGCGGCGGGATGCCCCCTCCGAACGAGGAGGATTCCGACGGCCAGGAGGGGACGGGAAGCGCGTATCCGGTCTATCTCCAGGTCGAATGCATGATGAACGACGGCCTGATGATCACGCCGGTCGGAGCGACCGGCGCCAGCGGGTCGGCGCTCGTGATGCCGCCGCCGATTTCCGCCGGGTCTCCGCAGCGATGGCGGCACGTGGCGCTCGTGATCGACGGCGGCACGAACCCGGACGACGGTGACGCGCAGATGCGGATCCACGTGGACGGCGTCGCCACGCTTTCCGTGATCAGCCTGAAGATGAGCGCGCTCGCGGCCGGGAACCGTCCCCGATCCGACGAGATGCGCCTCGAGATCCTGCAGGGTCCGTTCGATGACCTGAAGTTCTTCGACCGCGCCATGACCCCGGAAGAGGTCACGGTCGAGGCGGCGCGCTCGCTCGTGCGGCACGAGCCGGCGGGGGTCTACCGGTCGGGGCTTTTCACGTTCGATCCGGACCGGTTTCCGGCGGGGGGGATCCCGGCAGGCGCCTCCTGGGACGCCTTCTCGCCCGCCGCGTGCCGCGCCGGCGGGACGACCCCGCTCGCGTTCGCCGTCCGCGCCTACGCCGAGGACGGGACGACGCTTCTCGGAGAGGCGCGCTTCGACTGGGACGGGGATCCCGCGACGGCGCAGGAGGCGCTCTTCCGGCTCCCGCGGTGCCGGCACGTCCGCTGGGAGGCGACGCTCCGGTCGGCGACATCCGCGGACACGCCGGTCCTTGACGAGTTCCGCCTGCTCTACGCGTCCCCCGGGAACGCCTGGAGCGGCTACGTGGTCGAGTGACGGCAGTGACAGTGGGGATTACCGGATCGTGACGGGGACTGGCGGGGCGACGGACTCTCCGGTCCATGCCTTTCCCGTCTCCGTCCCGCCGCCGATCTTCCCCCCGAACAGGCGAGCGAACCCGCTCTCGAGCCGGGCGCCGGAGTATCCCGCGACCAGGCGGTAACGTCCCGGGGGGACGTCCTGGGGGAGCTCTGCCGTCAGGCGGACCGGTTCCCCCTTTTTCCCGAGGATCCGGGCGGTTCCGCTTCCCGCGTCATGCCGGTAGGCCTTCATGGCGGCGACCGTCCCGTCCTCGGCCAGCAGGGCCGCCCAGAAACAGAGGCCGGGCGCGCGGCCGGGAGGGAGGTCGAGCCGGATTCCGGGGCGGTTGTTCTCTCCCGTCAGGACGAGATCGAAGACGAGGGGCGTCCCCGACGCCGTCTCCCGCTCCGCGGGGACCAGTTCCATCTTCAGGCCGCTCTCCTTCCGGTCGAGCGAAGGGAGCATCCAGGCGGGGCCCGTCTCGGCCTCCGCCAGCAGGCGCTGCACGGGCGGCGTGAATCCGTCCCCGGGGTCCGCATCCGGCAGTCGGTCCTGGGCGGCGGTCGTGTCGTACCGGACGGCCAGCCGGAACGGGCCGACCCGTGTCGAGGCGTTTCCGGGGAGGGAGACGTCCTGTTCCAGCGTCTCGCCGGGCGCCAGGCACAGGGAGCGGAAGGTCGGGGCCCCCGGCCCCCTTCCTCCCGCCGCCACGAGGGCCTCCTTCATTATCTGGCCCTTCACGACGGCCCCCATCACTTCGGCGTCTCGGGCCGCATCGGCGGGGTCGTCCTCCCACTTGGGGAAGTACTGGAGCGCGTCCGGATCGATCCAGAGGGGAGCCTTTCCCCCGTTCCTGAAAACCACCCGGAATCCGGACGGCTTCTCGCGGGTGAGGGTCGTCGTTTCGAGGCGGACCGACAGTTCCAGCGCTCCAGGGTCCGCTACCCCGTCCGGGAACAGCGCTTCCAGCCTCTTGCGAGCGCCCTTTCCCATCCCGTTCAGGAGGTCGAAGGCCCGCGAGGCGGCCTGCCTGTCCCGCGTCGTCTCCAGGACGCCGATCAGCCGGTCGATCTCCTCGCGCTGGTCGGCCCGGATCCACGCCATGCCATCCAGCAGTTCCCGCGCGCGCAGGCGGACCTCGGGCTCGCCGCTTTCCGAGGCGCTCACCAGCGCCCAGGCCGCCTCCGGCCCGATCCCTGCCAGCCGGCGGCCCGCCTCCTCGCGGCGTTCGAGCTCCGGATGGCCAAGGTTCCTGACGAGGGTCTCGATCTCGGCCCGCAGGGCGGGATCGGCGGGAGGGGAGGGCGTTCCGGAGTCGGCGCTTGCGGGCGCGGAAAGCGCGGGGAAGGCCAGGCCGCAGGCCAGGATGACGGGAAGCAGACGCATGTGCAAAAGACCCCCCTTTCGGATCGCCTGTCATCCGGGACGTTCCGCGGCGTTTCCTTGACTCAATGATTTCGCGGGAAATCCGCGCGTCTCCCGGTGCGTCCGGAGCGGGTACACTGTCGGACAGGTGGGGTCGAACCGGATGGGTGTCACGTTCGCGCGCATCTCCTTCCTGGCCGGCGTCCTGTTTGCCGGCGGCGCGCGCGGCGATCCGGCGCCGGACGCGGCGATCCGGGACCTTTCCAGCCCTTCCTTCGAGGAGCGTCAGGCCGCTTCCAGGCGTCTCGCGGCCGAGGCGGCGCGGCTGGAAAAGGCGGGAGACCGGAAGGGGCTTTCCGCCCTGATGAAGACGCTCCGGGCCTGCGTCGACGACAGCGAGGACCAGGAGGCCCGCGAGGCCGCGCGGCTGATCCTGGCGCCGCTTCTGGCGGGGAATCCGCGCTGGCGGAAACTTCTCGAGGATCTTCCGGGTCGCGCCGTCCGCGGCATGGCCGTTCCCGAGGGGATCCTGCTCACGAATCTTTCCACCGGCGTGATGACGGACGCCTTCCTGGAAACGGACGTCGACGGGACGACCCCGCTCTGGATCGGCCTCTACGATCCGTCGACGGGCGCGCGGATCTGGGAGACGAAACTGGACGCCGGCCAGGTCGGGTTTTCGGGACTCGACGTTTCGGAGGCGGGGATCCTCGCCTTCGGGAACGACGTCGGGGGGGGGATCACTTTCCAGGTTGCCGGGGAAGCGGGCGTTTTCCGCCAGGAGTCCGGGACCGGATGGGCCAGGCTTCTCGACCGGAAGACCGGGCGCACCCTGTGGGAGGCGGCCCCGAAGATGCTCGGAGCCGGCATCGTCGGGGCGTTCGTTTCCGGAAAGAGGATCGTGCTTCACGGCCTGGACGCCAAGGGGGGCGGGCGCGTCTGGTGCCTGGATCTCGCCGGCGACCCCTCCAAGCCGCTCTGGTCGATCGGGTTCAAGTCGCCCCCGACGGTCCGGCTGGCCCCCGCGGACTGGCTGGGCGAGCCGGCCGTTTTCGTCGCGACCCCCGGTCAGATCGGGGTCTGGCGCCTGGCGGACGGCCGGGAGGCCTGGAGCCGGAAGGGGGAGGCGACCTGCCATGTCTTCGAGACGGTCCCGGGCGGGATCGTCCTTGCGGGGTATCCGGGCGCGTCTCCGGGCGGCGCGTTTTTCGGGGCGTTGGACGGATCCGGGGAGAAGGAGTTCCTGCGGCTGGTCTCCGGGAAGACGGGCGAGACGGTCTGGGAAAAGAAACCCCCTCCCGGGCACGTGTTTGCGGCCGCCCCCCTGGAAGGGGGCGTCTGGGCGGGCGGGGACGCGGAGGGAAACCTCGAGGGTCCCTGGTGGATGGGGCTCTACGACGCGGCGACGGGAAAACCCCGCTGGGAGATCACGGGGGTGCATTTTCCCGACGGGAACGTCCCGATCCCGCACGTCTCGCCGCAGGGAATCCTGGTGGGAGGAAAGGCGCCTCCCTTCGGCGGGATGGTGGCGCCCGGCTTCTCCCTGACCTTCTACGCCGCGGCCACCGGAAAGGTCGTCTGGAAGCGGGTCCTCGAATGGGTCGACACCGACGTCACCGGGATCGAGACCGTGTCCGGAGGGGTCCTTGTCTTCGCGCCGGCGGGCGTCTCGTTCGTCCGTCTCGCGGACGCCGACACCGAATAGAGCCCACATTCCCGGACAGCCTCTAAATCGCATTTTCCGGAAGATGGGCGTCGAATAGGCATGAAATGATCTGCTGATCATTCGGATCCGGCGCAGTCGCCTCTCCGGGCCTCGCTGGAGCCGGCTCGCACGCTTTTTGCTCGTCTACTCTCGCAATGCATTTCCGGAAAACGCACAGGAGGGGATTCATGATGATGACGACAAGGACTGTCCTGAAGGCCGTTCTTTTCGCGGGCGTGGTCTTTTGCGCGCACGCCGATCCGTTCCTGCGCATTCTCGAGAATCCCTGGGGCCCGATGGGATCGGGGCAGTTCGGGATGAGCGTCGCGGGAGGCGGGGACTGGGACGCCGACGGCTATCCGGATCTGGTCGTCGGGTCTCCGAAATACGTGCCCCCGCAATATGGCAGCGTGTCCGTGTTCTCGGGGAGGACGGGGAAGTCCATGGATTCGTGGGTCAGCTCTGTCGGGATCAACTACGGGAAGGGTTTCGGCGCCTCTGTGGCGCATGCGGGGGACCTTGACGGCGACGGTCTCGGTGACGTCATCGTGGGTTCCTTGACGGCGATTTCCGCCTTCAACGGAGACGGTTTTCTGTGGATGCAGACCCGCCCGGATCCCGGCGTGTTGATCCCCGTCGTCGTGGCCTCGCTCGGGGACGTGGACGGCGACGGCCGGCCGGACGTCGCGATGGGGGACAGCCAGTTCGACGGATCCGCCGGCGCCCTGGCCGGGCGCGTGGCGGTCTATTCGGGGGCGACGGGCGCCTTCATCCGGAACATCGAAGGGGAGACCCCTTATTCGTACCTGGGGACCTCGGTCTGCGGCGCCGGCGACGTGAACGGAGACGGCGTCCCGGATATCGCGGCCGGCGGAGCGGGGTACCAGCAGAACGTGGGACGTACGTATCTTTTTTCAGGCGCCAGCGGGAGCCTTTTGCGCGCCTACGATGCCGCCCCGGGCGACATGGACATGGGGCGCGCCGTGGCGAACGCCGGGGACGCGACCGGGGACGGGATCCCGGATCTTCTCGTCAGCTCGATGCAGACGAACAGCTATCCGATCGGGAGGGGGAGGGTGTCCTTGTTCTCGGGGGCGGACGGGACGCGGGTCTGGTCGCAGGTGGGCCCCCAGGTCGCCGATCTCTTCGGGAGCAGCATTGCCGCGACCGGGGACGTGAACGGCGACGGGAAGGGGGATTTCCTGGTGGGGGCGCCGCAACTCCAGCCGCAGCCCGACAAGAAAGGGAAGGCATACCTCTACTCCGGGGCACCGGGCCGCGCCTTGCTGCGTGAGGAGACCGGCCAGCAGTTCCAGGACGGGTTCGGGACGTCTGTCTGCGGGGCGGGCGACCTGGACGGGAACGGCCGGGCCGAGGTGGCCATCGGCGCTCCGTTTTTCTCGGGATCGGCCGGCGGTGGCGGGCGCGTTTACGTGGGAGGGGAGTAGGCCAGGCAGACCAGGCGCTAGGACAGCGCCTTCGCGAGGAGCGGCACGCTCACGTCGTACCGGTAGGGGATCGACATGTGGCCGTCGTCGAACTCCTCGTGGATGACCTTCTTCCCGAGGCCATGCTTCCGGAGCGCCGCGACGAGGGCGCGCGCCCCCCAATGCAGGTGCCATTCGTCCGCGGTTCCGCAGTCGACGTAGATGAGCTTCAGCTTCCGGAGGTTCTTCACGTGCCTCGGGACCATGTTGACCGGGTCCCAGGCGCGCCACCGCGCCCAGACCTCCGGGCGGAAGGCGCCCGTCTCGAGGTCGAACGGGAAGTCGATCCCGAGGGTCTTCCTCGCCTTCGGGTCCGGGGAATAGTGTGCCGACATCGCGAGCATGTTGAGGGGGTTCAGGAAGCGCTTCCTGCGCTGGTTGTCGTCCCGCCAGAACCCGTCGAGCCATTTCGCGGGGCCGCCGGCCTTGCGCCAGGCGTCGAGGGCCGACGGGAAGTCGGGGAGGTACGAGAGCTCGAAGTTGGAGTCGCCCGAATGGTCGGCCACGGCCTCGAACACCTCTGGATTGCGCATCCCCTGGACGATCGCGCCGTATCCGCCGGACGACTTGCCGAAGATCCCCCAGCGTCCCGTCCGGAACGATTCCGACACGTACGGGACGATCTCCTTCACGAGATAGTCCTCGTACCGGCCGATGGCCGACGAATTGATGTACTGGTTTCCCCCCAGGCGCGTGAAGCAGTCCGGGGCGGCGACGATCACGGGAGGGCACTTTCCCGACGTGATCAGGCGGTCGAGCCGTTCTTTCAGTCCTTCGGTGAGCGGATCCCGATTGAAGAGCATCGCCCCCGTCCCCGTGAACCCGGCGATGGCGAGAAGCGCCGGGTAGCGCCGTTTCGCCGCGGGGTCGTACCCGGGCGGCAGGTAGACGTAGAGGTCGCGCGTCGCCGGATCCCCGAGGGGATTTCCCGCGAGGACGCGGCTCGTGTGGCGCCGGATGACGAGGGTTCCTTCCTTGCGCATGGAGAGGATTGTAGGGGGGGGTAGACTGGAAGGAATGCGTCGTTTCGTTGTTGCGGGGTACTTGGTGCTTGCCTCGGCCGGATTCTCGGCGCCGGGGATCACCGCCGCGGACTTCCGGGACTGGAAAGACGTGATCCTGCCTGACGCGGAAGAAAGCGCGTGGGAGAAGATCCCGTGGCGGACCTCCCTCTGGGCCGGGGCCGCCGAGGCCCAGAAGAAGGGGGTTCCGGTCCTGTTCTTCATCGGGAAGGACGGCGGGCGTCCGCTGGGGCCCGGCGTCCCGGACGGAATCGAAGCATCCGGCGTCTGGAATGATCCGGCGGTGCGGCAGCTCGCGTTCCTCTATGTCGCCGTGGCCGACGACGGCGGGCTCCTGATCGACGACGAGGGACCCGAGGGAGAGTGGTTCCGGAAGATCCTGCATGAGGCGAAGGGACGGGGAGGCGAGGGGGTCTATCTCGTCGCGCCGGGGGGTGCCCTCTTGGGGGTGGTGACGCCGGACGGTCCCGCGGCGGTGGCCGAGGCCCTGAAGCGTGGGCTCGCCGCATGGAACGCGCTCCGGGAACAGGATCGCCTCGGAAAGCCGATCGATCCGGCGGACGCCGCGGAGCGTCCCGAGTCGCGCTTTCCCGATGAGGGGCTGGCGCTCGTCGCGCGCGCGCGCGAACCGGTGCCGGGCCGCCCCGTGCACTGGCGCAAGACACGCGACGCCGTCTGGTTTTCCCGCGCCGAGGCGGAGGAGCTGTTGCCGGAGGACTTCCGCCGCGGCGACCGGATCGAATGGCCGGAACGGCTCGCGCGGCGCCTGGCCTGCTTTCCGGCGCTGGCCGGGGCACACCTGACGTCGACGGTGGTCTCCCTGGAGGAAGGGGAGGTCGTCCTGTCGGTCGGGGGGCGCGCGGGGAATCTCGTCCTGACCGGGGATGCCGTCTGGGACATCGGGGCGGAAAGGTTCACGGCGTTCGACCTGCTGGCCGCCGCGGATCTCCGCCGGGACAAGGACGGCCCCGGCTTCTACTGGACCCTCGCGGAGAAGGGGGCGATCGACCGCCTCGCGCCGTCGTCGCTCGATGACGACTGGCCCGAACCGGACGAGGAGTAGGCTGTTCAAATGATCATGATCAAGCGGTTCATTCCGGCGGTCGCGATTGTCCTTGCGGGGGCGTTTGCCCCGGTGGTCCGTGCCGATGAGGAGGCCGTGACGATCCCGCTCCTTTCGCGGATGTGCCCGATCGTGCGGGGGGAGGCGGGGTCGGGACGCGCCGCCGACTTCGCGCTCGACACGGGAGGGGCCGGGGGTCTTCTCCTTTCGCGGAAGGCCGCCACCGACTGGAAGCTGGAACTGAAGGAATGGACCGGTCCCGGGATCCTGGACAGCGGAAACCGGGTCACCCAGCCGAAGAGCGTCCTTCTGGAGGGGTTTTGCCTGGGTGGGAACGGCGGCGGGCTCCGGATGGACGTCGAGGCGCTTGTCGCCGACCTCCCGAAGACCCTGGGCCTCTCCGGGATCGTCGGGGTCCAGGTGTTCAAGGGGCGACCGCTTTTTTTCAATGTTCCCGAGGGGAAGGTGCGGGTCCTTCCGGCCGGGGATGCCGGGGCGTGGCTCGCGAAGAACGACCCCGGACGGTCCTGGGTTTCCTTGCCGTTCGAATGGCGGCAGAACCATCCCGTCGTGACGCTCCACGCGCCGGACGGGCAGGGGATCCCGCTACTGTTCGATACGGGTGCCAATGCCACCATCCTGCTTCGCGACCGGATGGACGAGGCGAAGGGAATGAAACTGGGTCCCTGGACGGTCTCGACCCCCATCTCCCCGACACCTTCCCGGAACGCGATCATGACGGCGGCGAAGGTGGACGGGCTTCTGGGATTCGACGTCATGGGGCTCATTCCGTTCGTTTTCGACGGGGCAGGGTCGAGGCTGTGGGTCGCCTCCCCGCCGGATGGGATGGAGGCCGTCCTGAAGATCCCGCGTGCCGACCGCGCCCGCCGGCATTTCGAAGACCCGTACCCGGCGATCCGGATCCGGGCGGCCGAAAGCGTCGCGCGGGGAAAGACGAAAGAGAACGCCTCCCGGGTCGCGAAGCTCCTGGATGACGCGGAACCGGCCGTCCGGGAAGCGGCCGCCTCGGCACTGATGGGCTTGGCCGGCGAGGAGTGGCCTGTCGCGGCCGCCGAGCGCCTCGCCAAGGCCCGCGCCTGGTGGGAGGCGCGCAGGGACGACCCGGCGTACGCCCGCCCGGCGGAGCGACCGTCAGGTTCCGCGGAATGACCGGATCTGCGCTAGGCCCCTTCGATAAACAGACGTCAGGCCCTCTCAGTTTTTTTGCGGTTCCCGGCGGTCGGGGGTTAAATCCCCGCGCGTCCGGAAGGGGCGCCGCGAAAGGAGAGGGGAGATGATCGGATATGTCGCGGGAGGGCTAGAGCGGTCGGCCTGGGATCCGGGAATCCCGTCCGTGGCTCGGGATCTCCTGCATTCCTTTCGCGTGCCGCAGACGGAGGTCTCCGAGATCATCTGGTTCGCGATCGGGGCCATGGGGGTGGCGCTTCTTTTTCGGGGGGCTTTCCTTTTTGAGCGGCACTTCGCCCGCCGGCGCGCTGGGTGCCGCCTGCCGGCGATCCGGGAGGGGCGGCGAAGGCACTATCGCGTTCCGGTCCGCCTTCCGGTGCGCGTCGCGCTTCCGGGCCCGGGGCGCCCTGTTCGCGGCACGATCACGGACATCTCGGCGGAAGGGGCCGCGCTGCTCCTGGACCGGGCGATCCCCGAGAAGACCTGTCTGACGCTTTCGCTGGCCGTGGAGCGCCGGGACGAGATCCTGGCCGCCGAAATCATCGGCAGCGCACCGCATCCGCAAGGCCGGATGCTCCGTTGCCGGTTCGTGGCCGGCTCCTCCGGCCGCAGGCAGCATCTGGCCCGACTGGCCGCGGGCTTCGAGAGGGCTCGGATCCGGTTCCGCAGGTCGCTGGTTCCGGCGTGATCACGCGCGGCGCGCAGGTGATGAAGTTCCGTCGCTCAAACCGGGGAGGGGTATGCCGTGAGGAAAAGAAAAATGCTCGCAACGGGCACTCTTGTGGCCGTGGCTTGGGGAGCCTTCGGCGTCGGCCTAGGGGGGACGTTCGAGGGTCCTGCCGCACCTGTCTACCGGACCTATTCGGGCCAGGCCCAGGGAGACAGGTTCGGAGGTGAGGTTGTCAGCGGGGGGGACGTGAACGGCGACGGCGTCCAGGATTACGCGGTTTCCGCGATCGGATACGGGGGGACTTCCGGGACCGGGGTCGGCAGGATCCACGTCTATTCTGGCAAGACGGGCAAGTTGCTCTGGACCGCGGACGGGACGCAGGAGCATGACACGAATACTCATAGTGGCGGAAAACACAGATCGGATCTGGCGATCGTCGAGGATCTCGACGGGGATGGCCTGGACGATCTCCTAGTCGGGGATGCCCTGTTCGACGGGCCGGCGGGCGTCGAGAGCGGTCAGGTGAGGATCTACTCGGGCACCGGGGCGTTGTTGGGGGTCTTGCATGGGGACACGATTTTCTCGTTCTTCGGCTCCACGGTGTCCGGCGTCGGCGACGTGGATGGGGACGGGAAAGGGGAATTCATCGTGGGAGCCCCCCGCCGTAATCCTCATGGGCGCGTGTATCTGTACACGCTGGATGTTCGCGGGAACCCCGCGCTGATAAGGACTTGGGACACCACTCCCATTTTTGGATTCTTACACGTAGGGGGCTTCGGCTTCGCCCTGTCCGGGATCGGCGACTTCAACGGGGACGGAACCCCGGATTTCGTGGCTGTAGCGCCGGATTACCCGCAGGGGACGAGTTACACCGTACTGTCTGTTTATTCGACGAGCGGTCCCTTGCTATGGACGGACCTGGAGGCAGCGCACGGGAATGAGGGCGGGCACGCCATCGGTATCGGCGATGTGAACGGGGATGGCTATGACGATATGGCCGTGGATTCGAAGGAGTACGGCGGCAATAAGGTACAGGTCTATTTGGGAGGGGCCAGCGGGACCGGCACCCTTCATTTCGTCGTCCACGGGGTCCGTAGGCAGGGCATGAAGCTGGGGCAACAGATCTCCGCCGCGGATCTTGATGGAGACGGCCTGAACGATGTCATCATCGGAAGCGTCCCTTCGGCAAGCGAGAAGGGCCGTGTAGCCGTCTACTCGGGCCTGACGGGGCAGGAAATCCTCGCTTGGACTGGAGGCGAGCCGGGGGCCGGGGGGGAGGAAACAAGCGCCTATGGAGGGGCGGTGGCGGGCATCGATGACCTGAACGGGGACGGCAGGGCCGAAATCCTTGTCGGCGACTGGAGGTCCAGGCTGGAAACCGGAAAGGTCCAGGTTTTATCGGGACGCTGACCGGATTTCAGGGAAGGGGCCACCGCCCGCCGTCCGTAACGGCGGGCGGTTTCTATTTGTAGTGCTCCGGCACCAGCTCCCGCTCGACCCCCTCGATGAGGACGTGCAGGAGCATCATGTGGAGCTCCTGGATGCGGTCCGACGTCGCTCCGGGGACGACGATCGCCTCATCGCAGAGAAGCTTCAGCTTTCCGCCCCCCTTGCCCAGAAAGCCGACGACGGTCATCTGGCGCTTCTTCGCCGCCTGGGCCGCCCGGACAAGGTTTTCGGAGTTCCCGCTGGTGGACAGGACGAACAGCATGTCCCCCGGATGCCCCAGGGCGGTGACGGGGCGCGCGAAGATCTCCTCGAAGCCGTAGTCGTTCGCCACGCAGGTGATGTGGGAGGGGTCAGCGAGGGCGATCACCGGGAAGGGCTCCCGGTCCTTCCGGTAGCGGCCGGTCCATTCCTCGGCGAAATGGGTGGCGTCGGAGAGGCTCCCGCCGTTCCCGCAGGCGAAGGCGCGCCCCCGGCGCTTGATGAGATCCCGGAGCTGGGCCCCCACCCGGTCGAGGAAGGGGACCGTCCCGGGGTCGGCCATGAGGCGGTCCAGGACCTCACGGGCTTCTCCCAGAGCCGTTGCGTAGTGACGACTGATGGCGGACATGGGCGGATCATATACAAGGATTCGCGCGAAGAGAATGGTGTGAACAGAAGACAGAAACCGGGATGTGCCGTTGTCACGGGGGACCGGAATTATTTTCGTGCGAATCCTTGACAACAAACAAATGTTTGCTATTCTTCGGTCATCGGCGTCCGGTCAGCAAGGGCACGGCCAGGAGGCGGCTCCCGGCGGGTCCGGACACGGGGGGGTGGACGAGGACGCCGGTGTCACGAAAAGTCCGCCTGGTGGCGGAGAAAGGGGTCTGCATGGGCATGTCAGCCGCGGTGGAGAAAGAAAAGGAGAAGGAGGGAAAAAAAGAGGTCACCGCCCCCCCGAAGCCACAGGGGATCTCCCCGGCGCGCAAGGAGGCCCTGGTCTCGGCCCTGAAGCTGATCGAGAAGTCGTTCGGGAAGGAGGCGATCCGCCGCCTGGGGGACCGCGCCATCGATCCGATCGACACCATCTCGACCGGGTCGTTGTCGCTGGATCTGGCCCTAGGGGTGGGGGGGCTTCCCCGCGGGCGCGTGGTCGAGGTGTTCGGACCGGAGTCGTCCGGGAAGACCACGATCGCCCTGCATGTCGTGGCGAACGCCCAGCGGGCGGGGGGGGTGGCGGCGTTCGTCGATGCCGAGCATGCCCTGGACCCGGCCTACGCGCGGAAGCTGGGTGTGGATCTCGAGAACCTCCTGATCTCGCAGCCGGACACCGGCGAGCAGGCGCTGGGGATCGTCGAGATGCTGGTGCGGTCCGACGCGGTGGACGTCGTGGTGGTCGACTCGGTGGCGGCGCTCCTTCCCAAGGCGGAGCTCGAGGGGGAGATGGGGGATTCCCACGTGGGCCTGCAGGCGCGGCTCATGTCGCAGGCGCTCCGGAAGCTCACCGGCGCCATCAACCAGTCGAAGACGATCGTGATCTTCATCAACCAGTTGCGCGAGAAGATCGGGGTCATGTTCGGAAACCCCGAGACCACCTCGGGCGGGCGGGCGCTCAAGTTCTACGCGTCGGTGCGCCTCGACGTGCGGCGGATCCAGAGCATCAAGTCGGGAGAGGAGAACCTGGGGAACCGCACCAAGGTGACGGTGGTGAAGAACAAGGTGGCGCCCCCGTTCCGCCGGGCCGAGTTCGACATGGTGTTCGGGCAGGGGATCTCCTGGGCGGGGGATGTCCTCGACATGGGGGAGATCACGGGGGTCGTCAGGAAGACCGGGGCCTCCTGGTACGAGTTCGGGCAGACGAAGCTGGGGCATGGCCGCCCCGCCGCCATCGCTTACCTCAAGGAGAACCGGGATGTCCTCGCGGAGATCGCCGCCAAGGTGCGCTCCGCCCGGATGGCGGCCGTTGCCGCTCCGGCATCGGCCCCGGAGAAGGCCGCGGAGGAGTAGGGGAACCGTTAAACGCGGGTCATGACAGTCGTGCGCGAAGACATGAAAGGAGGCTTTTATGGGACAGCCCTTGACGCGGTTCACGAACGGAAAGATCCAGCTCTCGGTCTGGGAAAACGAGGGGGCCAAGGGGAAGTATCACAGCATCAAGATCGGGAAGCGGTACAAGGACCCGAAGACGGGCGAATGGCGCGATTCGGGAAGTTTTTTCGCCGGGGAACTTCCCCATCTACAGGGCCTGCTCCAGCAGGCGATCGATTTCCTGGCCGACGGAAATCCCCTTCCGGACGGCGGGTCTGACGGGGGGGAGGAGGCCGGGCGGGACCAGCGGATGGCGCGGGTGTGACGGTCGCTCCTCCGGGAGGGCGGCGTGAGCCGCCCTCCCGGACGGGGCATGAATTTTCAGGAAAGACGGGGATTTTCCGGAAAGTGATTTCCCCGTCAGGTCGATAACCGGAATAGGCCGCTTTCCCTCTCCCGGGATTTCAGGCCGCCCGTGCCGCCAGGGCTCATCCGGGCGTCCGGGCACCTTCATCCCGCCTCACGGCACGGCCCGGGACGTGAAAAGAAAGGAGAGGGCCATGAAGTCCATGAAGTCGTTGAAGCTCAAGGTGGACGAGAGGTTGTACCGCCAGGTCCAGGAAATCTGCCAGGCGGCCGGGATCGCGCGCGAGGACCTGATCGAGACGTTTTTCCGGCAGGCGGTCGTCGGGGCCGCGAAGGGGGCGTCCGGCCTTTCCTCGCCCAAGTACCTCTTCCCCGAAATGGAAGAGGACTGGACCCGGGAGGCGCTGGAGGGGACCGGCGAAGGGGGGATCGCGAGCTCCCTCAACGCGGAGGCGGTCTGCGCCTACGCCCGGGAGCTGGCCAAGGCGTTCGAGACCAACGCCTCGCACGCACCCGGGGTATAATCCCCGGATGCGCTCAAGTTGCTTGGCGCTTGTCCTGGGGATGGCGTTCGTTCTGACGGTTCCCGTCCAGGCGGCCGGCAAGAAGAACAAGGCGGCGGAGCCCGGAAAGACCGAGGAGATCCCGTTCGGCGAGCCGTACCTGCTGGGGTCGATCGGCGCGAAGGGGCTCGTCAAGAAAGACCATATCATCATCACGGAGATCGAGGCCGGGTCTCCCGCCGAGGCGGGAAAGCTGGCCGTCGGCGACAAGATCGTGGGGATCAAGGTCCCCGGGATCGGGACGGCCCTTTTCCGGGACCTCTCGCAGACCGAGTCGCCGTTCACGCTGTTCACGAGCGCTTTGACGCGGGCCGCTTCCGGCCCCAAGGAGAAGTGCCGGCTGACGATGCTGGTCGAGCGGGGCGGGAAGACGGATGACTACACCGTGAAACCCGAGAGAAGCAAGAAGCACGCGAAGGGGTGTCCCAAGAGCTGCAAGCAGTGCGACGTGGTGATCCGGGAGGCCCTGGACTGGCTTGCCGCCCGGCAGATGGACGACGAGAAGAAGCCCAAGAGCCTTACCGCCTGGACCGTGGAGGAGTCGGTCCGCGGGCTCGCCTTCATCGCGGACGGGAAGACGACCCCCCAAGGAGGGCCCTACACGAAATCCCTCATCGATTGCATCAAGATCGTGGTTGAGGGGGTCCAGTTCGCGATCGAGAGCTCCGCCGCCTCCAATCGCGAGGACGCCGACCCGGAGGAGGGGGGCGGCAAGATGGAGAACTGGGCCCTGGGGCTCGGGGGGCTCTTCCTCACGGAGCTCTACGCCAAGTTCGGCGCGGACGCCATCAATGTGGGGGGAGTGAAGTACCGCAACGCGAGCGGCGGGTGGGGGACCCCGCCGCAGGGAGCGTTGGTGGATCTCCTCGCGAAGATCGCCAAGCGCCTGGCGGCGAACCAGGAGACGAGCGGCGGCTGGTCGCACGGCGGTCAGGTGGGCTCTCCCAACAATCTCAAGTACATCGAGTTCATGGCGGTCAGCAACTGGTGCCTGGCGGCCCTGGGACGGATGAGCGAGTCGGGGATCCCGGTCCCTCCCGGGACGCTCAAGAAGGCGATCGCCTACGCGCAGGGGTGCAGCCACAACGGCGGAGTCGCCTACGCCGCCGGGGCGAAATATGCCGGAACCGGACAGATCGGCCGCACCGGCGGGACGCTCTTCGCCTTCTGGTGCGGGGGGCTCACGAAGGAGCCCTTGTTCCTCGAGATGGAGCGCTACGTCGAGAAGACGATCGACAAGATGCCGGACGGCCACGCCTCTCCCACGATGCACTTCCTGGCGTGCGGCCTCGGCGCGAGCCGCGACGGGTTCGACGCGCCGGTCTGGAAGGAATTCTGGGACAACTACATCCCCAAGATGGAGTCGCTCCGGAAGGCGGACGGCAGTTTCGCGCTCTGGCCCTCGGATGTCGGGAACGATCCGAAGTGGGGCGGGCTGATTCCGGAGTCGCAGCTTCCGCTCGCCTGGCCGACCGCGGCTCACGCCCTCCTGATGCAGCTTCCGCAGGGCGAGATCTTCGAGCCGCTCCGGAAAAAGAAAAAGCGGTAGACACTTTCCGGGGGAGTGTCATCTTTCCGGAGACACCCCGGTTGGATTCGCACCAGTATGAACTTTAACATAAGACATTTGTTTATTTGAGTTGCATATCGCTATTTCATGGCGTGACGATGGTATGTTGTTTGCGCTCTTTCATATCGTGATCGACAAGGAGGGAGCATGATCGCGAAGCGCCGCATACTGCTGGTCGATGACGAACCGGATTTCCTGACGGGGATGCGCTCCTCGCTTGAGCGGGCCGGCTACGAGGTGCGCACCGCCGACGCGGGACAGGCGGCCTGGAATATCGTCCGTGAGGAGAAGATCGATCTCGTGCTCCTCGACGTGAACCTTCCGGATGTGAGCGGGATCGACGTCTGCCGACGGATCCGGATGGACATCCACCTGTGCACCCTGCCGGTGATCCTCGTCACCGTCCGGACCGGCATGTCGGACGTCCTGGCGGGGTTCGCGTCGGGGGCGACCGAGTACCTTGCCAAGCCCGTGCGCCAGGAGGAGCTCCTGGACCATGTGAAGAAGCTGATGGGCGGAGAGGCCCAGAACTCGTGAGGGCCGGGATCGCCGCTCTGTGCCTCCTGGCGACGGCGTCCGCCGCCTCCGGGGATGAAACGGCCGAAGCGAAAAAAGCGGACCCGCGCGCCTGGATCGTTTCCCTGGCGCGAAACGCCGCGGGAGAGGCCGGACCGGCCGCAGCGGCCGGAGAGATCGCCGCGCGCGGCGAGGAGGGGCGCGCGGCGCTGTCGGGGCTGCTGGACGATGTCCGGAAGCAGCCGCGCGCGGTCCGCGAGGGATCCGTGCGCCTGGCGGGAGCGCTCGCGCTGCGCGAGGCCGAGCCGCGGATCACGGCGCTCGCCCTGCGCGACCCGGACAGGGAGGTCCGTTCGGCCGCCGCGGACTGGGTCGCCGGGGTCGTCGGGGAGACGCCGCCGGCGGCCCTCAAGGCGCTCTGCGCCGGCGACGAGAGCGACGCGCGCCACGCCGCCGAGCTGGTGGCCGTGGTCGGCGACCGGCAGGGTGTCGAGACGATGGTGAAGGTCGTCCGGATGGTGATCGAGGCGCGTCTCGACCAGACGGTCGTGAGCGGGTTCCGCGAGATTGATGTCAGCGGGGGGCTCCAGGACGATCCGGGCAATCCCCGGCCGCCCGATGCCCGTCCCCTGAATATCGAGCTCCCCGAGGTGGAGCATGTCTCCGTCCGGACGACGGTCTCTTCTTCCGCCGCGAAGTCGGTCCGGAAGGTGTTCCAGGAGCGCGTTGCCCGCCGCTCCTTCGAGACACCCGCCGAGCTCGACCGCTGGTGGGACGGATCGAAGGATTCTTTCCGCTGATGCGCCGGCCGGCCGCCGGAATCGCGGCGTGGGGGGCGGCCCTGGCGCTGTTCCTGGCGGTCCCGGTCCCGACGGCGAGCGCCGCGAAGGACAAGGACCGGAAGCGCGCGGAAAAGGCGGAAGACGAACGGATCGCGGCACTTCTCAAGGCGTTCGACCGGGAATACGCCGACCTTCCCGAGGAGGCGGTCGACACGACGGGCGGAGTCCCCGTGGTCGACCCGGACGCCGTCGCGCGGCATCACCGCAAGACCCTCGCGATGCTGCACGGGGCGAGCCATCCTGACGTCCTGGCCCGGCTGAAGAACCTCCTGGGGACGGAGAAGAACTACTCTTCCTACGGCGACGTCTACCTGGCGATCGCGACCCTGGACCTTCCCGAGGCGGCGGCGTTCCTGATCGAACGGTTCCGGAGCACCGGTGAGCCGGGGGACCATTTCTCGGCGAAGGCGGCCCTGGCGCGGTGCGTCCATCCGGACGGCCTCGAATGGATCGCCGGGCAGGGGGTCTCGAAGGAAGGGGGGCTGGTGCGCCTCGGGGCGATCGACCTGGCGGGGCGCCTCGCGCTCGCCGGGGCCACGGAGCCCCTGCTCAAGATCGCCGAGAAGGGGAAGGACGTCGCGGAGGTCGCCTTCGCGCTTGCGGCCCTGGGGGAGATCGGGGACGCCCGGGCGCTCCCGTTCCTGCGGGAACGCGCGCGCCACAAGGACGACCGGATCGCGCGCGCCGCCCTGATCGCGCTCGGCCGGCTCAAGGACGCCGAATCGATCCCGTTCATCCTGGAGAGGCTCCGGAGCCGGGACTTCGAGGTCCACTACGCCGCCATCCGGGCGCTCCGGCACGCCGGGGACGTGAAGGCCGGGCTCGTCCTGGCGGAGCTCCTGTCGGCGTCGCGCGGCCGCCAGCGCGAGGACATCCTGCTGGCCCTGCGCGCGATCGCGGGGAAGGACCTGGGGTTCGATACGCGCGACTGGATCCGGCATTTCCGCAAGGCCGTCCGGGAGGCGGAGGGGGGCGCTCCGGAGGAGGGGCTCGGCGAGGCGTTCACGCCGGCGCTCGACCGGGGACTCCCGGTCTTTTACGGGGTGAAGGTGTTCTCCGAGAGGGTGACGTTCGTCCTGGACACGAGCGGCAGCATGGACCGCTATTACGGCGAGCTCACCAAGCCTGCCAAGGAAGCCGACCGGAAGAAGCTCGACGTCCTGAAGGCGGAGGTCTTCTCGGCCCTGGACGGTCTCGCTGTCCACGAGTCGAAGCGCGGGTACGAGAAGAGCCGTTTCCCGTACCCCCTGTTCCGCCTGGTGCGGTTCCACACCGCGGTCTTGCCCTGGAAGGATGATCTGTTGCCCGCCTCCCCCGAAAACGCCCACGAGGCGCGCAAGTACGTCCAGCGCCTGGAGCCGGACGGGGCCACGAACCTCTGGGGGGCATTCGATCGCGCCCTGAACGTCTCCGGTTCCCTGGCGCTTCCGGATACCGTGATCCTGGTTTCCGACGGCGAGCCGACATCGGGTGAAACCGTGAGCCTGTCGGCGATCGTGGAGGCGGTCGCCCACTGGAACAAGATGCTCGGGGTCCGGATCCATGTGATCGGGATCGACAGCGGAAACAACGAATTCATGAAGGAGATCGCCGAGCGGAACGACGGAACGTACAAGGGGTTGTGATGTCAAGTTTTCTGCGTTTCTCGATCTCGCTTATAAACTAGATCGCATATAACATTTTAAATTAAAGGAGATGTGATTTTATATTTCTTCCGGTCACCTGGAAGCCGATTTCAACATGCACTTGTCAAGGGCTTGCACTTGACAAAATAAAACATCACAAATCTTTTATTTAAACGTTTTAAAGTGTCAAAAGACTCCGCCGCTTGATTTGACACCCCTTCGACCAGAGGGTAGACTGACACGTCTTCCGAGGGGGGCTACAGAGGTTGTCCGGAACCGGGCTCGCGAGACGGTTCGATACGGAAAGGGGTCGTCTTGCCGCGTATTCCGGATTCGGTCGTTGCCGAGATCCAGCAGGCGACGGATCTCGTCGAGCTCCTGACCCCTCACGTCCAGCTCAAGAAGGCGGGGCGCACGTTCAAGGGGCTCTGCCCGTTCCACCAGGAGAAGACCCCCTCGTTCCATGTCGATCCGGTCCGCGGGTTCTACCATTGCTTCGGGTGCGGGGCCGGCGGAAGCGCCTTCACGTGGGTCATGAAGCAGGAGGGGATCTCCTTTCCGGAGGCGGTGCGCCGCCTCGCCGAGAAGGCCGGGATCCGGGTTCCCGAGGAGGATCCCCGAGAGGCATCCGGAGCGGCCGAGCGCGACGGGGTCCTGTCCGTCAACCGCTGGGCGATGGAGCGCTTCGAGGAGTTCCTGCGCCAGGACGTCGGAAATCCCGCCAAGGCCTATCTCAAGGGGCGCGGCGTCGAGGGGATCACCGCGGCCCGGTTCCGCCTGGGGTTCGCCCCCGCGGGGGGCCAGCTCCTGGCCGCGGCCCGGCGCGACGGCGTGTCGCCGGAGAATCTCGAGAAGGCGGGACTCATCGGCCGCCGCGACGGGACCGCCGGGGCCGATAAGGAAAGGCCGTTCGAGATGTTCCGCAACCGCGTGATCTTCCCGATCCTGGACGCGCGCGAGCAGGTGGTCGGGTTCGGCGGCCGGACGCTGGGCGATGCCGAGCCGAAATACCTCAACACCGCGCAGAACGCCGTCTTCCACAAGGGAAAGCTCCTCTACGCCCTGCCGATGGCCCGCAAGGGGATGGGCCAGTCCCGCCAGGCGCTCGTGGTCGAGGGGTACATGGACTGTCTCATGGCCCACCAGTTCGGCGTCGACCGGTGCGTGGCGACCCTGGGGACCGCGCTCACCGAGGACCATGCCCGGTTCCTGTCGCGCCAGGTCGATCGGGCCGTCCTCCTCTTCGATCCGGACGCAGCGGGGGTCCGGGCGGCCCTGCGGAGCCTGTCTGTCTTCGCCCGCGTCCCGGTCGAACTCCGGATCGCGACGATTCCGGGGGATCTTGATCCGTGCGAATTCCTGGTGGCTCACGGGCGCGACCGCTTCCAGCAGGTCCTGGACGGGGCGGAAGGACCTGTCGCGTTCCGGATCCGCCTGGCCGCCGAGGCGGGAGACTGGGAGACCCCCGAAGGGAAGAGCCGCGTGGTGCGCGAGCTCGTGGAGTGGGCTTCAGCCTCCCCTGACGCGATCCGGCGGGAGATGCTCCTGAAGGAGATCGCGGAGCGGTCCGGCTTGAGCGAGGATCTGGTGCGCCGGGAGGCCGGCAGTCCGGCCCGCCGCCCGTCCGGGAACATGACGCGCGGGCGGATGCCGGTCCTTTCCCGCCCCGGGATGCGCGACCGGGTCCAGCGCGACCTCGTCCGCCTCCTGATGGAACCCGCCTATGCGGCGCGCCTGGCCGGCGAGCTCTCCGACGGGGATTTCGCCGACGGGCGCTACGCGGCGATCGCGGCCGAGTGCCTGGCCGCCGCCGCCGGGGGACGGCCGATCGACCCGGCGGGCGCGGCCGCCCGCGCCGAGAGCCCCGAGACGGCGGGCCTCTGGGCGGAGATCCTGTCGGTTCCGGTGGACGTCGAGGGGCAGAAGGAGCAGTGCGACACGCTGGTGCGGGAATCCCTGCAGTGGATCCGCGACGCGAAGCGGAACCGGGGACTCCAGGAGATCCGGACGCGACTGCGCGAACCGGGCACGGCGGACGTCGTCATCAACGAGGAACTGGAACGGGCCCAGGAACTGGCCCGGAAAAACTAGGTCACGACGCGAAGGGCGCTTTTCGGGTCACAAGAGAGGAGGACGCGTGCAGCCACAGGATTCGAGGACGGACAAGGTCGAGCAGGCCCGCACCATGGAAGAGGCGATGAAGATCATCCTCCAGCGGGGGGCCACCAAGGGATTCCTGACCTACAAGGAAGTGAACGACATCCTTCCGGAGGATCTCTCGAGCCCGGACAAGATCGACGAGATCCTGATGACACTCGACGAGAAGGGGATCGACCTCGTCGATGACGTCGAGGAGCAGCTTCCCGCCGAGGAAGAGCCGGTCGCCGCGCGCCCCTTCGAGGAGGAGGAGCCCGGGTTCGTCGAGGAGGAGGACCTCGGGCGGGTGGACGACCCGGTCCGGATGTACCTCGTCCAGATGGGCGAGATCCCCCTCCTGACGCGCGAGCAGGAGCTGTCGCTGGCGAAGACCATCGACAATTCGCGCACCGCCTTCCGGCGCCTGACGTTGCAGGTGGAGCCGTCGATCGAGAACGCGACGAACATCCTCCAGAAGGTGATCGACGGGCGGCTTCCGGTCGACCGCACCGTGAAGGTGACGGAGGCGGGCGAGTCCCGGAAGACCCGGGTGCTTCGGCAGCTTCCGGTCGCGGTCTCGCAGCTGCGCAAGTTCCTCGAGGCCAACCGTTCCGACTACGCGCGGATCGCGAAGCGCTCCGGCGCCCGGACCGCCAGGGCGCGCCTGCGCCAGAACATCCGCGACCGGCGCAACAAGGCGGTCGCGATCCTCGAGGACATCTCGATCCAGATGAAGAATTTCGAGCCGATGGTGCGCTCGCTCATCGACCGGCGCGATGCCCTCGTGAAGGCGCAGCGCGAGATGAAGCGCAAGCGCAAGGGATCCAACGCCTGGAACGAGGCGAACGCCTGTCTCGACAAGACCGTCGGCGACATGCAGGAGGACGCGCTCCACTTCAAGCGCCGCGTGATGCTGATCGAGAAGCGCTACGACCAGTACGAGCAGGCCAAGCGCAAGCTCTCGAGCGGCAACCTGCGTCTCGTGGTCTCGATCGCGAAGAAATACCGCAACCGCGGGCTCTCCTTCCTTGACCTCATCCAGGAAGGGAACACCGGGCTCATGCGCGCCGTCGAGAAGTTCGAGTACAAGCGCGGCTACAAGTTCAGCACGTACGCCACGTGGTGGATCCGGCAGGCGATCACGCGCGCGATCGCGGACCAGGCCCGGACGATCCGGATCCCGGTCCACATGATCGAGACGATGAGCCGCCTGCGGAACATCTCGAAGAACCTGACCCAGAAGCTCGGGCGGCGGCCCACCACCGAGGAGATCGCCAAGCACGCCAGGCTCTCCATCGACGAGGCGCAGCGGGTGCTGCGCACGGCGAAGAATCCGATCTCGCTCGACCGCCCCGTGGGGGAGTCCGAGGACAGCTACTTCGGGGACTTCATCGAGGACAACCGCGCCGAGAATCCGATCAGCGCCGCCTCCAACGAGATGCTGAAGGACAAGATCGACGATGTCCTCTCGACCTTGAGCTACCGCGAGCGGGAGATCATCAAGCTCCGCTACGGTCTCGGGGACGGATACACCTACACGCTGGAAGAGGTCGGCCGGATCTTCAAGGTGACGCGCGAGCGCGTCCGCCAGATCGAGGCGAAGGCGGTCCGCAAGCTCCAGCACCCGATCCGGGCCCGCCAGCTCGAGGGGTTCCTCGAGGGGCTCTTGAGCGGGGCGATGGCGGCGAGCCTCAATCCCGCGCCGGCCGGCGGCACGCCGCCGCCGGTCCCGCCGCTCGCCGCGGAAGCGGGGAAATGAGGTTTCGGGGAACCTTCCTGCCGGTCCTGGGCATCGCCGCGGCTCTCGCCGCGGCGATGCCGTTTCATGCCGTCGCCGACACGACGGGGGAGAAGGTCCGCGCCGTCGTGGCCCGGCACAAGGCGGCGTTCGCGCGCGTCTCGATGGTCCTCGAGATGAAGGCGGCCGCCGGCGGCCGCAGCCTCGACGCCGAGGAGGTCTCGATCGAGCTCACGGCGGCGGCGGTGGACGCGGAGGGGTTGTTCCTCTGCGCGGATTTCGCGGGCCTCATGGCGGGCCAGGCCGGCGCGGACGGGGTCGCGCTCCAGCTCGAGATCCGGTCGTGCAAGATCGTCCTGCCGGACGGCCGGGAGTTCCCCGCCCGGGCCGAGTGCCGGGACGACGAGACGCACCTCCTGTTCCTGCGCGCCGAGGCGCTCGCGGGGAAGGTCGCGCCGCTCCCGGCGGGCGGGGGGCGGATCGACGTCGGGGATGCGATCGTGATCATGGATCTCCTCTCGAACCGGTATCCGGAGCCGTGCGCGCGTCTGGCGCGGGTCAATTTCCGCTTCGACAGGCCTTTCCTGATGTTCCGCTACGACGACCGGGAGCCGGAGCCGGGCCAGGCGGCGTTCGACCTGGACGGGAATTTCGTCGGCGTGACGTCCCTTTTCCGGGAGACCGGGGCGGGAGGCGGGGAGTATCACGTCGTGATCCCCGCCGAGCGGGTGAAGGCGCTCCAGGCAAACGCGAAGGTTCCCCGGGTCCCTGTGGTGAAGCCCGAATAGGCCGCGCTTTCAGCGCTCCGGCAGGTCCCTTGCGCCGTCGGCCGGTACGGTGTTCTCCGCTTTCGCCCTTTTGCTCAAGGTCTCGAGTTCCTTGATCACCTTTTCCGCGGCGTCGGGCGGGAAGCAGGACGCGATCAGTTCGGGTCCCTTGGGCGTGCGTTTCACGAGATCCACGCCTCCGACTCCGTCCGCGCCGTTGGGCACGGTGTCATATGTGATTCCGATGGTCTTTCCCGCTCCTGCAGCGTTGAGTTCATCAACGATAAACTCCGACGCGCAGGGTTTGAGGCCGGTCGCGATGATCTCATGCTTCGTGTCCTTGGCTTTTTCGTCGGGAATAGTCCTGTAACACGTTCTTCCGTCGTGTCTCGCGGTCTTGATGATCGAGACCATGCCGGTGGCGGCCATCACGCCGGCCGTCCAGACCGCCAGGCCCGCCAGGATCACGCCCGTCCGGATTCTCCATCCCTTGTCCACGCTCGCCTCCTTTTTGACCGCCCCCGCGATTCTCCGACGCTTCCCGAAGCCGGTCTGATTCGGGGATTCCGGAGGCAACGGGGGAGAAGTCAGCTCTGGACAAGGCGCCGGACGAAATCCGAGAGCGAGGACGCCCGGGGTTGGGGGTGCCCGGTCCAGAGGTCGCCCGGATCCAGGGTCCAGCCGGCGAGCCCCGCAGCGGCGGCCGCCTCCGCATCGATCCAGGGGAGGTCGCCGATGTGCACCGCCTCTTCCGGGGTGACCTTCGCCTGCCGGCAGGCGAGATGGAAGATCTCCCGGGAGGGTTTCTCGACTCCGACGACGTGGGAATCGATCGCCACGTCGAAAAGGGGCGCGAGGCCCGCCGCGGAGAGGAGCCCCGCCAGGCTTCCGTCGGCGTTCGAGATGATCCCCAGGCGGAACCCGGCCGCGCGCAGGGCCCGCGCGGCATCCGCCGCTTCGGCATCCGCTTGCGCGTAGGGGTGGACGCGCTTGCGTTGTTCCTGGATCCTCGCCCAGAACGCATCCGGATCGACCCGACCTGCCGGGTCCGCCTCGCGGAGGATCGCGTCCCGGTAGAAGCGGATCGTCGCGGGATCCTCCGTGCTGCGACCCGCGCGCAGGTGGCGGTCCAGGTGGACGCGGGCGCGGTGCTCCGCGTTCCGGACATCCGCGGGGGCGGCAGGAAGCCCGAGCCCCGCGAGGATCGCTGCGAGCACGGCATAGTCCTGGGTCAGGAGGGTGTTCCCCGCGTCGAAAAAGACCGCCTTGACCGCGCTTCTCATCGCAGGACCTTGAGCCGCTCCCGCGCTTCCCGCCCGTAGGGAGTCTCGGGTCCGGCTGCCTCGGCGCGACGGTAATGGCGGATCGCCTCCTCGCGCTTTCCTTCCTGTTCCGAGATGCGTCCGAGGTAGTAGTAGGGGCCCGGGTGGACCGTGTAGAGGGAGGCAGCCTTCGCGAACGCCTCGCGCGCCCCGGGGAGGCCGCCGTCCGAGAAGCGGTGGATCCCCAGGTGGAAAAGCGGCTCGAACAGCTCGCCGTCCAGCTCCACGGCACGCGCGAGCGCCTGTCCGGCCGCCTCGGCGTTCCCCTGGAGGAGGAAGAGAAGCCCGCGGGAGGCGTGGAACGGGGCCTGATCGGATTTCATGCGGATCGCGTCGTCGAAGGCTGAGTGCGCGATTCCGGCCGCCTGTCTCCCTTCCGGCGACTGGATCTCCTGCTTCCGGCCGGCGAGCGGGGCCATCGCCGCGAGCCCCTCCGCGTGGCGGGCGTACGCCTTCTGGGCCTCGCGCAGGGAGGCGGTCGCAGCCTGGAACCGGTCGGCGTGCGTCGCATAGCCGGCGTCAAGATCCTGGCCGGCGAACCGCTTCGCGATCCACTCGCGGGCGCCGGCGATCCGGTCGTCGGACGGGGGATGGCTGTGAAAGAGCGCCTCGAACGCCTTGGGGTCCTTCTTCTGGAGGGATTTCAGAACCTCCTGGACGCGGATCATCCCGCGCGGATCCCAGCCGGCCTTGGCGGCGTATTTCATGCCCAGCGTGTCCGACTGGATCTCGTCGTCGCGGCTGTACTTCATCCGGAGCGCCATGGCGCCGACCCGCGCGGCCCCCGCGATCTCGTCCACGCCCACGAGGTCGGGGTTTTTCGCCTGGAGGACGACGGCGCCCAGGCGGATCAGGATCTCCATTCCCGTCGCTGACTGCATGTGGTGGACGCCGTGGCGCGCGGCGACGTGACCGATCTCGTGCCCGATCACGGCGGCGAGCTCCGCCTCGTCCGAGAGGCGCGCGAGGATCCCGCGCGTCACGAAGATCTGCCCGCCGGGAAGCGCGAAGGCGTTCACCTCCGGGCTGTTGAGAAGATGGAAGGCGTAGCGGAACGATCCGTCCTCCGGCGGGATGAAGGGGCGGTCGGACGCCGCGACGAGCTTCTGGCCGATTCCGTCGACGTAGGCGGCAAGCGCCGCGTCCCGGAAGAGTCCCCCGGACTCCTGGATGATCGAGGGGGCGGCCTGCCGCCCGAGGTTGATCTCCTGCCGGTCGGAGTAGAGCGAGATCTCGGTGCGTCCCGTGGCGGGATTGCGGGCCAGGCATCCGGCGGCGAGAAAGGAGGCTGCGGCGCAAAAAAGAATCCCCGGGCGGTCCACGCCCGGGGATTCTAGCCCTTCCGTCGCGCCTCGACGAGGCGCCCGGATTACTTTCAGGTGCCGCCAGGCGCGGCGTCGTCGTCCTGGGTATCGTCGACAGGGGCGGTGTTCCCCGTGCCGGCCCCGGGTTTCGCCTGCCCGTTCAGTTCCTTGACCTTCACGTCGGCCTTGGAGCGGGGGACCCCGGACTCGATCACCTCCATCTCCATCTTCTTGGCCTTGTCACCCTGCTTTTCCTGGGCCTTGATCATGCTCTGCTTGAGCTGGTCCACCGCGTCGTCGGGAACGGCCATGTACTTCACGTTCTCGCCGGTGGTGACCTTGACGATCGAGGTCTTCTGGTTCGGGTCCGCACGGGACCCGCCCCTGGGGCCTCAACCGGCGATCGCGTCGCCGGCCGTCCAGCTCAACAGTCCCGCCAGAATCGCGCCTGTCCAGGCGCCCGTCTTCGTGCGCATACGCACCTCCCTGGTTGCGGGGGCGGCTACGAGCCGCCCTCCTTGTCCTTTTTCGCCTCCGCTTTTTTTCGTTTCTTCTCGATCTTCTCGGTCAGCTGGGCCGCGAATTCGTCGGCTTTCTCGCGGGTGCATTCCGTGGCCTTGACCGTCGCCCTGCTCTTGACCGGCTTCTCGCCCCGTTCGGATTCCGAGGTGCCCTTCCAGGTCTCGAGATCCTTCTCGTAGGTATCCAGGAGTTTTTTCTTGTAGTCGCCGAACTCGCTTCCGCGCATGACCGTGTAGGTCTCGGAGAGCGCGACACCGGTCTTTTCGGTCTCGACGACGATGTAATCCCGGGATTCCTTCTGGCCGCTCCCGCCGCGTCCGCCGGGACCCCCGCCGGGGATCCCGCCGCCGCCGCGGGGGCCTCACCCGGCCTGGAGCCGCGAGGCCAGGGAAACGATCAGGATCAGGGAACCCGCTGCCAGCGCGAAACGTCTCATCGGCACCTCCCGCGCGGCCCGTCCCGATGGCCGCTTAATCATTATACGCCCCATCCTGCATTTGGTTTCTTCCGTGTCTATAGTGACGGGATGGAGGGATGGGGGGAGGCGTCCGTCGGGATCCGGCTCGGGGGGGGACTTCCCCGAGGGGCGCGCCTCCTCCTGGGGGTCTCCGGCGGGCCCGATTCGGTCGCGATGGCGGCATTGTTCCGGGAACGCTCGCCGCGTCGCGGCTGGACCGTCTCCTGGGCCCACGCGGATCACGGCCTGCGCGGGGCCGAATCCGATGGGGATGCGGCGTTCGTGGCGCGTCTGGCCCGGGAGTGGGGAGTTTCCCTCCGGACCGGCCGTGTTCCGGTCGCGGGCCGGGGGTCGGTCGAGGCGGCCGCCCGCGCGGCCCGATATGCCTTCCTGGAGGAGGCCGCCCGCGCGGCCGGTGCGGGGTATGTCCTGACGGCCCATACGCGCGACGACCAGGCCGAAACGGTGCTCATGCGCCTCGCGCGCGGCTCCGGGGTGCGCGGGATGCGCGGGGTCCTGGCGTCGCGCCCGATCGCGCCCGGGTCGGACATCCGGCTCGTGCGGCCCCTCCTGATGGAATCCCGGGAACGCCTGCGTGCCGTCCTTGCCGCGCGTCAAATCCCGTTTCGCGCCGACTCGTCGAACCGCGACATGCGCTTTCAGCGGAACCGCGCCCGGGCGTTCCTGGCCGATCTCTCGCCCGCGCGGCCCGATCTCGTCGCCCGGCTTGCCGGTGCGGCGTCGGCGGCCGCGTTCCTGTGGGAGCGTGTCGAAAAGGCGCTTGCGCCGGCGCTCGAGGCGGCTTGGCGAGATACCGAGGGCGTCCCGTCGGTCGACACGGGCGTCCTGTCGGCGTTTTCGGAGCCGGTCACACGGGAGATCCTGCGGGAGGGGATCCGCCGGCGCGGGGGCGCGACGCTTTCCCGGGCGCATCTGGCGGCGCTCTGCCGCATGGCGTCGGGGCAGGGGGGGAGCGGCCGGTCGCTCGACCTTCCCGGCGGCACCTGGCGGCGCGAGTACGGGGACCTCGTCTGGGTCCGGTCCCGCGATGCCGCGCCCGAGGGGATCCCGATCCCCGGCGCGGGCCGCTACGCCTGGGGGGACTGGCACCTTTCCGTCGAGCGCGGCGCGGGGAACGGCTCCGCCGTTCCGGTCGTGCGGGAGTCGCTCTTTCCGCTGGTGGTCCGCCGCTGGCGTCCCGGCGACCGGATCCGGGCGGCGGGCGCGGACGGGAGGGCGAGAAGCCGCAAGATGAGCGATTTCTGGGGCGACCGGAAGGTCCCGCGCACCGTCCGGGACGCCTGGCCCCTTCTCTGCCGGGAGGAAACGGTGGTCGTGGTTCCCGGGCTCGCCGTCCATGCGGAGGCGGCCCCGGCGCGGGGGGAGGAGGCGTTCCGCGTCACCGCGTCCGGCGGCGCCGTTGGCCGGGAATGGCTCCGTAGAGTCCGTGCCGCCGTGCGTAGCGGGCCACCGCGTCCGGCATCCGGTTCCATTCCGACCGGCGTTTCCTGATCGCGGTGGCGCTCGCGGGGTCCGGCCGCATCGGGAGGACGACGAACCGTTCGGCGATCGGGGCAAGGCGCCTTTTCGCGTCCGCGATCCCGCGGCGCGCCGGAAATCCGGGCCGTTCGCCGGTCGCGATCCGCGTCCTGTCGAGGAGCTCCCCGACGCGGTGCCAGGTGTGCAGGATCTCCAGGGAGTCGCTCCCCATCACGAGGAGGATCTCGGCATTCCGGCCGGCGCGCCGCCGGATCCGCCCGACCGTGTCGATCGTGTAGGAGACCCGCCTCGGGCGGCGAAGCTCGCCGTCGTCGACCCGGACCGGGAACCCTTCCGCGCGCAGGAGCCGCGCCGCGATCCGCGCCATCGCGAGGCGGTGGCGGGGCGCCGCGAGGCGCCGGCCCCGCTTGTGCGGGGGGATCGCCGCCGGGACCAGGAGCAGTCGCGCGAGTCCCAGATTCCGGCAGGCGGCGCGCGCCAGGCTCATGTGTCCCCGGTGGATCGGGTCGAACGATCCTCCCAGGATGCCGATGCGAGGGGTGAGGGGTGAGGGATGAGGGGTGTGCAGGGGATTTTTTTTGACCCCTGACCCCTGACCCCTGACCCCTCGAAGTTGCGGCATGACGACCCGGATTGTACCGTTGGGCCGTGAGAAGGGACCGCGCGCCCCGCGGCGCTTTTCCGTGTCTCGTGTGGGGTCCTTCCGCCCCGGCCGCGGCGCTGCGGGCCGCCCTGGCCCGGCGGGGGCATGCAGTCGACGTGGTCCGTTCCCCGGCCCAGGTCGCCGCGCGGGCCGGCCGGCGGCGCGCATTCGTCTTCATCGACCTCGGCGCGCACCCCGAGGACGGTTTCGACCTGATCCAGGAACTCTCCGACCTCGACGAGCCGCCGCAGGCGATCGCGGTGGTTCCGGTCTCGGGGCTCGCGACGGCGCTCTCGGCCGTCCGGCAGGGGGCCAGCGACTATCTCACCGTTCCGGTGCGCGATGGGGAACTGGACCATGTCCTCGCGCGCGCGGACGAGCGTGAGCGCCTCGCGCGTCGCGCGCAGGCGAACGCGGTCCTGGCACACCGCCCGCCGGTCTTCCCGGATCTCGTGGGGCGCTCCTCCGCCACGCGCGCGATCCAGGGGTTCGTGCGAAAGGCCGCCCGGGCGCAGCTTCCCGTGATGCTCGCGGGCGAGACCGGAACCGGGAAGGACCTCGTGGCGCGCCTCATCCACGACGCGGGGCCCCGCGCGCACGCGCCGTTCGTGACCCTGAACTGCGCCGGTCTGACCTCCGACCTCCATACGGCGCAGCTCTTCGGCTACGAGAAGGGGTCGTTTACAGGGGCCGCCGAGCGCCACCAGGGGATCTTCGAGGCGGCGGACGGCGGCACCCTGTTCCTGGACGAGATCGACGCCCTGCACCCGGCCGCCCAGGCGGGGCTCCTGCGCGCGATCGAGAGCGGCGAGGTGCGCCGTGTGGGCGCCGCCGCCACGATCCGCGTCAACGTCCGCGTGGTCGTCGCCACGACCGCGGACCTCGCCCGGGCCGTCGAGAAGGGGAGCTTCCGGAAGGACCTCTTCTACCGGGTGGGAGGGCTCACGTTCCGCGTCCCGTCCCTCCGGGAGCGTGCCGCCGACGTCCCGGCGCTCGCGCAATACTTCCTGGCGCGCCTGCGCGGCGGGCGCCGCGCCCTCGCCTTCAGCCGGCAGGCGCTCTCGGCGCTCTCGGCGCATGCCTGGCCGGGGAACGTCCGGGAGCTCCGGAACCTGGTCGAGCGTCTGGTCCTCACGGTATCGGGCGACCGGATCGAGGCCGCGGACGTCCGGTCGCACCTCGCGGCGGTGCGACCAGCGGGAGAGGACCCGGTGGGGGAGACGCTGGAGTCGGTCGAGAAGGGGCACATCGAGCGGATCCTTGCGCGCTACCGCGGCAACAAGACGCATGCCGCGCGGGCCCTGGGGATCTCGCTCCGGAACCTCTACCAGAAGATCGACCGCTACGGCCTGGGGAAGGCCGTCGAGACGTTCAGGAAGTCCTGATCCGGTTTTCTTTCGACAACTTTCAGTGTGCCGCGCGGTCCCGCGGGGCATTTCGTGATCCTCACCCCGGCTTCATGACCGGGGCGGGATCTCCCTGCGGAAAGAGATCGGTGACGAGGCGGTCCGACCAGTCGGCGAGGATCCCGGCGAGCTCCAGGTAATCCTTCCGCGAGAACCCGACTCCCGTGAAGGCGATCTTGCCGGAACTGTTTACCGCCCCGGAACTGTTTACCGCCCCGGAACGGTTTACCGCAAAGAGAGTCGGGACGTTCGTGAGCCCGTAGCGGGTCGAGACCGGGTAGTCCGGCCCGTCGGAACAGAGGGGGAACGAGGCGTTCCCGTTCTCGCGCGCGAAGACGAGCGCCTCCGGGGCGGGGTCCTGCGCGATCCCCAGGAACGTCACGCAGTCGCCGTACGCCTGGTTCAGCCTCTCGATGTAGGGGAAGGCGAGCCGGCAGGTGGGGCAGGTGACCTTGAAGAAGGCGACGAGCGCCGGCCCGGTCTTGAGGATGTCACCGAGCGCGTGCGTCTTTCCCCTGGCGTCGACCAGGGAGAAATCGGGGGCGACCGTTCCCGGGGCCAGGGCGCTCACGGGCGGATGATAGGGGGGCGGTCAATCGACGGCCAGAACCACCTTGCCGACGTGCGTCCCTTTCTCCAGGTACTCGTGGGCCGCGCGGGCGTCGGCGAGCGGGAAGACGCGGTCGACGACAGGGCGGATCTTCCCCTGCCCCGCGAGTTTCAGGACTTCTCCCAGCTGCCAGCAGGACCCCAGATAGGAGCCGTGCAGCGAGATGCGCCTGGCGAAGAGAGCACCGAGCGGCAACGTGGCCGAAGGGCCCGCCGTCACGCCGCAGAAGGCGATCCGTCCCCCGGGGGCGAGGAGATCCGGGAGGCGCGCGAACGGCTCGCCGCCGACGGAATCGCAGACGACGTCGACCCCCCGGCCGCCCGTGATTTCCCGGACGCGGGCCGCGATGTCTCCGGCCTTGCGGTCGATCACGTGGTCGGCGCCGAGCGTTTTCAGGCGATCGAGCTTTTCAGGGGAGCCGGCGCTCGCGATCACCGTCGCGCCGAACGCCCTGGCGAGCCGGACCGCGGCCGTCCCGACCCCGCTCGCCGCGGCGGTGACGAGGACGGTCTCGCCGGGGGCCAGCTTCGCGCGGGAAAGAAGCATCTCGAAGGCGGTGACTGCCGCCAGGGGGAGCGCCGCCGCTTCCGGGAAATCCCACCCCTCGGGGATCGGGAAGATCGCGCGCGCGGGGGCGAGGACATGTTCGGCATATCCCCCCGGAAAGGAACGTCCCAGGATCCCGAAGGAGGGGCAGAGGGGCTCCGTCCCTTTCCGGCAGGCGTCGCACGTCCCGCAGGAGCGGGCCGGGAAGAGGAGCACGCGCCTTCCGGCGAGCGCCGGATCGACCCCGTCGCCGCAGGCATCCACGATGCCGGCGATGTCGCTCCCGAGGACGTGGGGAAAGGGGACGCCCCCGCGGGCGCCTTGTCTCACCCAGAGATCGAGATGGTTCAGGGCGCAGGCGCGCACCCGGACGCGCGCCTCGCCGGGGCCCGGGACGGGATCGGGAAGGGGCCCGACTGAGAGGACCTCGGGGCCGCCGTGCCGCTCGATGAAGACGGCCTTCACGAGGAGGGGTGAGGGGCGAGGGGTGAGGGGACAACGGCCTGCACAAGGTTTGTCATTTTTTTTCTTTCTCTGACCCCTGACCCCTGACCCCTGACCCCTGCTGTTCCGGGATCCATTCGATCTCGGGCCTCTTCGCGCGGCGGTTCGCCGCCCGCGCCATTGTGAAGAGGAGATCCGAGAGGCGGTTCATGAACCGGACGACCTCGGGGTCGACCCGGTCCTTCTCGGCGAGCGCGATGAGCGACCGCTCGGCGCGCCGGCAGGCGGTCCGTCCCAGGTGGAACCAGGCGGCAAGCTCCGTTCCCCCGGGGAGGATGAACCGGCGCAGGGGGGGGAGTTCCGTATCGAGGCGGTCGATCCAGCTTTCGAGGAGCTTCGTGTCCGCCTCACGGATCCGCGGCGTTTTCGGGTGCGGCTTCGGGGAGGCGAGGTCCGCCCCCACCACAAACAGGAGATCCTGGATCCGCGCCAGCATCGCGGTGAGTTCCCTGTCACGCGAGACGCTGCGCGCGAGCCCGAGGATCGCGGAGAGCTCGTCCGACTCGCCGTAGGCGTCGATCCGCGGATGCGCCTTCGAGACGCGTCCGGCGCCGAAAAGCCCCGTCGTTCCGGCGTCTCCGGTCTTCGTGTAGATCTTGTGCCTGTTGGGCGGCGCGGCGCGCTTTCTCAAGAGGAGCGTGATTCTAGCCGATTTTAGGAACAGGAGAACGGATGGCCCTTGAGACGACGAACGTGAAACCCGTGACCCCCGACCAGCCGCGTCACGAGATGCCGCGGCAGGGAGGGCGTCCCAAGCCGGGCCCCAAGGGACCGAAAGGCCCCGTTGATCCCGAAAAGACCCCGGTCACCGAGACCGCCCGACGCGAGGAACTCGCCGTCGTCGAGCCGGATCTCGGCGGCAAGATCCACGCTGTTGTTTGAACCGTCCGCGCCGCGCGGATCCGCTATCATCCCCGGATGGGTCCGGTTGCCGCCGTCGTGCTCTGGACCGGTGTGGCCGTCGGGTTCGCCTCCGCCCTGATCGCCCTCTACGGTCGTTACCGGGATCTCCCCGGCTGGCTCACCGGCCCCGCCACCTGCAGGCTTGAAGGAGGCGGGTGCCAGGCCCTGTTCCGGACGCCACGCGCGGCGCTTTTGTGGGGGATCCCGAACAGCCTTCTGGCGGCTCTCTTTTACCCGCTTCTTGCCTGGGGAGTCCTGGCCGGCTGGGACCCGCGCTTGCTTCTGGCGGGAGCGAGCGGGGCCCTCGCGATGAGCGTCTTCCTGGCCTGGAGCCTCCACAGCCGGAAGCTCGAGTGCCGGATCTGCTGGGCGGGCCACTGGGCGAACCTCGCCATCTGGGTGGTTTTGGCTCGGGAAACGTGGTCGGCTGTCAGCGGCTGAAGTGATGGATTAAGCGAAGCATTTCCCGTTTGGGGTCTGCCTTGCAGGCCCGGCATACCCAGTAAAACTCGACAAGGTCTAGCCGGCGCTCCCCGATCTCTATTCTGGAGACGAACGATCTGGGACGTTTCAGTCGGAACGCCAAGTCGCGTTGGGTGAAGCCCGCTCTTTCCCTCATGGCGACAAGCTGTTTTCGGAGCGCGTCGTAAAACGGCGTGAAGACAGATTTCTGCACGCCTCATCATGGAGACGGATTCCTGTTGCCCCCAAAATGAGGGCAGAGTAGCCTTTATCGGAAACCAACTGCTCCACTCTGCTCATCGGGAGGTGATATGAAGCGAACGATGTTTGGGATTGTTGCTTTGGGGATTGGTCTTGGGGTCACAGGATGCGCAGGGCTCAATTCGACACAGCGGGCCGAGTACAGCGCAATGAAAGCAGAGCGCGTTGATGTTCAGGAGAAAAACCCTGGTACGGCGGCTGTGCTTGGAATTTTACCGGGAGGGGGATCGTTCTACACGCGCCAGTGGGGGCTTGGGATTGTTGACCTTTTACTGTGGCCGTTTTCAATATTGTGGGATCCGATTGCCGGTTACAACGAGGCGGAAATGATCAATTACACGGCAAGCCGTGATCAGGTGAGGCGTATCGTCAAAAAGGAAATCGCGGAACTTGATGCCTTGTTGGACGAGAAGAAGATTTCCCAGGAGGAATACAACACGCGCCGACGTGCGATCGAAAAGAAGAACGACTTCGACATCCGATAGCCGCCCCTTGCGGTCGGCCTCCTTTTCGCGGGACGCTCGGCATGCGGCAAGGCTTCCCGACGCATACCTCGCTCGAGTGCCGCGACGGCCGAGGTGAACCCAGCCGAGCCTTCCCCGAGAACGTCATATCGCACCTCGTCCTGCGGCACACGCCCGCGAAAACGCGTCCGCCCCGGGGCGGCGTATCGATTAGAAAATAGGGTTTCACCCGCCGCCGCTCCTCGCCGCCCGGCGCTCGTGGAAGGCTCGCGCCCCCCGCGGGCAAGCTCGCCGCGCTGACGGCCGGGCCATCTCGGAGCGTCCCCCCGGCCACCCACCCCCCATGGAATGCCGCTTCGCCGGGGATCCACCCGGCTCGCGGCTTTTCCTCGACGCAGTGAACGGCAAGACGTTGTTTCCGTTTTGGGAGGCAGGGGGTTTTGGAGAAAGAGCCGAGCGTCAGCGAGGCGATTCCGCTTGGGGGCGGGCGGGGAAATGAGTGTTTTTTCTTTGGGCGGCGGATGCATGGCGAACCCTGCCGGCACCGGTCATCCATTAAACGCGGCCGCCGATAGGGGCCGTAGGCGGGCGGGTGAGCGGGGCCTCTCCGGCCGGCCGAGGCGCGGGCCTGCGACGTCCACGGGAGACTTCCGCCGGTTCCGCCGAGTGCGCGGCCGGAGCGGAACGAGCCGCGCCGTGGGGAAGCGTGCCACGCGGCGAGCGTCCCCGCGAATCCCCGTCCGCCGAGAGGCCCCCGGTGGCCGCGTCTGTGCCCGCCAGAAAGACTGTTTAAAGGACTCTGGCGAACACGACCTTGAGGTAGCGCGATTCCTGGCAGGCGGCCTGGAAGGGGTGGTCCGGCGCGGCGTGGGCGACGCGGAGGACCTGGATCGTGCGGCGCGCCGCGTGGGAGACGGCCGAGAGCATGGCGAGGAACGTCTCGTCGCTGACGACACCGGAACAGGAGCAGGTGACCAGGATCCCGCCCGGCTCGACGACGTCGAGCGCGGCGCGGTTCAGGTCGAAATACTTGTCGAGCCCGCGCTTGAGCTCGTCGCGGTTCGCGGCAAACTTGGGGGGGTCGAGGATCACGAGCCCCCATTTCTTCTTGTGGCGCCTGGCGTCGCGCAGGTAGGGGAAGAGGTCGGCGTGCACCCAGTCGGCGGTCGCGGCCTTGTTGAGCCGGGCGTTCTCCCGGGCGGCCTCGATCGCCTTCTCGTCGAGATCTACCCCGGTGACCGCGGCGGCCCCGGCCGCGGTCGCATGGAGCGCGAACCCGCCGCCGTAGCAGCAGCCGTCGAGGACCGCGCGTCCCCGGGCGAAGGCGGCCGCGAGCTTGTGGTTTTCCCGCTGGTCGAGGAACGCCCCCGTCTTGTGGCCGGAAAGGTTCACGCGGAAGCGCAGGCGCTCGTCGGTGATCTCGGCCATTCCCTTCGGCATCCGGTCAGCGGGGGCGCGGAACCCCTCGAGGTCCTGGATCCGGGAGTCGGAGCGCAGGAAGATCCGCGCGCCGGGGAACGCCTCCTGGAGCGGGGGCTCGACGAGGGCCGCGTGGACGAGGGGCCAGATCGAGAAGAGCTCCAGCACGATGGCATCTCCGTAGCGGTCGGCGACGAGTCCCGGCAGGCCGTCTCCCTCCGAATTGACGACCCGCCAGGCGTTCGTCCGGCCGTCGAGGGCCAGGGTGTCGCGGCGCAGGGCCACCGCCTGCCGGATCCGCTCGGCCACGCACGCGGCGGGGTCGTCGGATTTGGGGTCGAAGGAGACGAGGCGCACGCTGATCTGCGACCGGCGGTTGGCAAAGCCGTACCCGACGAATTCCCTCTCGCGGTCCACCACGCGCACCCAGTCGCCGGCCTTGATCCCGTCGTCCCAATCCCGGGTCATGCCGTAGAAAATCCAGGGATGGCGGGAGCCATGGCGGACCCGCAGGCGCACGGTCGGGATCGGCATGCCCGCGAATGATAACGGTCCTCCGGCCCGCCGTGCGGGGACTTCTTCTATACTGGGCTTGTGGAACGTTTCCTGATCGTCACCGCCGACGATCTCGGGCATGACGTCGAGCGGAACCGCGGGATCCTCGAGGCCCATCGGGACGGGATCCTGACGCAGGCCTCGATCCTCGCGAACGGCCCCGCGCTCGAGGACGCCCTGGCGCGTCTCGCGCAGGCGCCGAAGCTCGGCGTGGGGCTCCATCTCAACTTGAGCGAAGGGAAACCGGTGGCGCGGAGGCTCCGGACGCTCGTGGGGGAGGACGGCCTGTTTCTCGGGAAGGATGCCGTCCGCCAGGCGCTCCGGAAGGGGCGCGTCGACCCGGACGAGATCCGGCGCGAGACGGAGGCCCAGATCGGGAAGCTCCGCGCGCGCGACGTCGCGGTCACGCACCTGGACGGGCATCAGCACGTGCATCTCTATCCGGTGGCGCGCGAGGCGATCGCCGAGGCGGCGTCGCGCTGCGGCCTTTCCACCGTCCGGATTCCCGACGAGACCGTGCAGGCCCGCGACGCGGTCCTTGCCGACCGCCGGGTCCGGATCGGCGAGTACGTGAAGCTTTCGGCCGCCGCCCGGCCTGTCTACCGCCGCCGCGGGTTCTCCGGCGCCACGGGATTCCTGGGGATGGCCCTCTCCGGACGGATGACGGTCGAGCGGCTTCAGGCGTCCCTCGGCGGGGTCCGGAAGGAGTGGACGGAGCTCATGACGCACCCGGGATACCCGGACATCGCCGCGGGGGAGTTCTCGGGGTTCGAGCGGGAGAACGAGCTGCGGATCCTGACCGACCCGACCGTGGGCGCCTGGATCCGCGAGCGGTTCCGCCTGGCGAGCTACCGAGATTTTTCCGACGCGCGCGCGACATGAAGATCCTTCTCGTGACGCCGTCGTTCCTTCCCGCGATCGGCGGGAACGCGCGCACCGTCGCCCGGTGGGCCGGAGGGCTCTCCGGCCGGGACGTCGACGTCGCGGTCGCCGACATGTCGGCCGATCCCCAGGGACGGCGCCTGTCGGACCTTCTCGCCGATTTCCGGCCGGACCTCGTCCACGCCCATCACGCCTGGAAGGCCGGGCGCTGGCTCAAAGCGACGGCCGGGATGGCCGATATCCCGTGGGTGATCTCATTCGCCGGAACGGACCTCCTGGCCCTCGAGGCGAGGGGGGCGGGGGCGGCCTCGATCCGCGCGATCGCGTCGCGCGCGGCGCGGCTTCTCGCCCCGGGACGCGAGACGGAGCGGCGGGTCCGGGCGCTCTTTCCGGACCTCGCCGGCCGGATCGTTCCCCTGCCGAAGGGGGTGTCGCTCGATGACGAGAGCTATCCCCTGCGCGCGGAGCTCGGCTTCGGCCCCGGCGACACCGTCTTCCTGCTTCCCGCCGGGATCCGGCGCGTGAAGAACCAGCTTCTCGCGGTGCGCGCCTTCGCACGGATCCGCGCCGAGGTCCCGGGGGCGCGCCTCGTCCTGGCCGGCCCCGTGATCGACCCGGACTACGCGGCGGCGGTCGAACAGGAAGCCGATCCCCTGGGCGTCCGCCGCGTGGAGATCCCGCCGGCGCAGATGGCGGGGGCGTACCGGGAGGCGGACGTGGTCCTGAACGTCTCGGAAGCGGAGGGGTTCGCCAACGCCCTTGTCGAGGCGATGTCGGCGGGGCGCGCGGTCCTCGCCTCGCGGATCGGCCCGAACGCCGAGGCGGTGGAGGACGGGAAGACCGGGCTCCTTTTCGCGCCCGGGGACGAGCTCGATCTCGCGCGCCAGGCGGTGCGGCTGGCGCGTGATCCCGATCTCCGCCGGCGGCTCGGGGAGGCGGCCCGCGCGGCGGTGGCCGCCCGGTACGACCCGGGGGCCGAGATCGACGCGCTTCTGGGCGCCTACGCCGGGGCGCTCGCGGAGCGACGTCCATGAGCGTGATCCGCGCCGGCATCCTGCAGGTGGCGCCCGTCTTCGGCGAGAAGGAAGCGAACCACGCGCGCGCGGCGCGGCTTCTCGACGGGGCCGGGCGTCTCGATCTGGTGGTCCTGCCGGAGCTCTTCGCGACCGGGTACCGTTTCGTGTCCGGGGACGACCTCGCGCGCTTGGCGGAGCCCGTCCCGGGCGGGCCGACGTCGGATTTCCTGGCGGGTCTGGCGCGGAGCATCAGGGGGACGGTCGTCGCCGGGATCGCCGAGCGCGCCGGAAACGCCTTCTACAACGCCGCGGCCGTCTTCAGCCCTGACGGGCATCTGGGGACCTACCGGAAGGTGCATCTCTTTGACGAGGAGAAGCTGTTTTTCACCCCCGGCGACAGGGGGTTCCCGGTCTGGACGCTTCCTTGGGGAAAGCTCGGCGTCATGATCTGTTACGACTGGCGCTTCCCCGAGGCGTGCCGCGCGATGGCCCTCGCGGGCGCCGACGTCGTGGCGCAACCCTCGAACCTCGTCTACACGGACTGCCCGCGCGTGACGCCGGTCCGCGCCTACGAGAACCGCGTCCACATCCTGGTCGCCGATCGGACAGGGGAGGATCGCCGGCCCGGACGGGAACCCCTGGCGTTCGTCGGCCAGAGCTTCGTGACGGATCCGTTCGGGAAGACCGTCGCGGCGATCGGGGCGGGTCAGGAAGGACTTGCCATTGCGGAACTGGATCTCTCGCTCGCCCGGAAAAAACGGCTCACGGACCGGAACGACATCTTCGCCGACCGCCGGCCGGACCAGTATCACGCGTAGCGGCGGCTTCCGGCGGGCCGCGGGCGATTTCAGCGTGCGGCTTTTCTCAAGGACAGGATCAGGTCGATCTCGCCGCGCTGGCGGCCCGTCTTCCGCGCGATCTCGCCGGGGTCCATCCCGGCATCGGCATGCCGGCAGATCTCCGCGATCTGGGGATCGGCGGGGAGCCCCCCGGGCGGCGCGGGCGGGAGACGCCTGTCCGCAAGCGCCTTCAGCTCGCTGATCCTCGCGTCGGCGTCGGCGAGGAGGCGGTTGAGCGTCTGGAAGCGGGTCTCGAGCTGCCCGTTCACCCGGCGGCTCGTCTCCTCGAGGCGGAGCAGGATGTCCGAGAGGTCGTTGCGGATCGCGGGATCGATCCCCGGGCCGCGCCTTCCGTCCTTTCCGTCCGGCGGCAGGGCCCCCTGTGGCGGGCCTTTCGCGTCGAGCCTGCGCTGGGTGCGCGCCACCACGAGGAGCGCGAGCAGGAAGAGGATCCCGCCGGCGCAGAGGACCTGGAAGTTGTCGATGGCGGGGAATTCGCAGAGCATGCTATGGATCCCGGGGCCCGGATCCCGCGTCCCGTGTGCCGCGTGCCGCGTGATTTCTTGCGCGCCACGCCGCCTCCGCCGCCTCGCGGACCCCGGGGAGCGGGAGGCCGCGCGCGACGGCGATCCGCCGGAGGTCCTCGAACTCGGGGGCGGCCTTTTCCTCGCGGGCCTCCCCGGCGATCTTGAATCGCACCGGGCCGTGCGGGGTGTCCACCGTCTCGAAGCGGCGGGGGAGCTTCTCCCGCTGCGCGAGCGTCCGCCGGATCCCGAGCGTGGGGGTCTCGGCGAAGAGGACGCGCTCGACCGCCTCCACCGCGGCGCCGTCGGCGAGCGCCGTGAGCAGGATCCCGGGCCGTGATTTCTTCATCTGCACGGGCGTCAGCCAGACGTCGACCGCCCCGGCGGCGAAGAGCCTTTCGAACAGGAGGTCGGTCCCCTCCGGATTGAACGAGTCGAGGTTGGTCGAGAGCTCCCAGACCGCGTCCCGTTCCCAGGGAGCGACCTCCCCGATCCAGAGGCGCAGGTAATTGGGCCAGGGCGCCTCGTCCCCGTCCCGTCCTTCCCAGGTGCCCGCGCCGTACCCGGCCCGGTCGAGGACCATCGGCGGGTGCGCCGCCGGCCCGGCCAGCGTCGTCACCAGCGCCGCTCCGGTCGGCGTCGTGATCTCTCTCGCGGGGCCGCCGGAGAGGACCGTCCATCCCCGGGCGAGCTCCAGGACCGAGGGGGGCACGGCGGGACCCTGGCCCGGCCTGAGGGGGGAGGCGTGGAGGGTCGTGATGCCGAGGGCGTCGAGCCCGGCGACCGTGCCGACGACATCGATCACGAGATCGGCCGCGCCCTCGCCCGGGAGGCGGATCGCGTCCGGCGCTTTCCCGCGCGCGCGCGACTCGGCCTCGTTCAGGCGGTCGAGCACCCGGAGGCTCGGGGCCTTGAGAGGCCCGGCGAGCGGGCTCGCCGCGACGTGGTCGCGGACGCCCGCGAGCGTCGTCCCGTCCGGATAGCGTCCCGCCTCGGGCCGGATCTCGACCTCGATCCGGGTGCATCGGGCGCCGGCCCGTTCGACGGGGCGCGCGTCGAGGCGGAACGGGGCCGGGACGACGTCCGCGAGAGCCGCCGCGATCCGCTCGACGGGGCATCCGCCGTCGACGAGCGCCGCGAGGAACATGTCGCCGCTGGCGCCGTTCTGCGCGTCGAGATAGGCCGTCTTCACGGCGCCACTATAACAGGAACGCGCGGCCTACTTCTGGAGGATCGGCAGGTACCGGTACGGCATCTCGAGGATGAAGCAGGCGACGGCCGTGTCGAAGTCCGGGCCGACGTTCCCCTGCCAGGAGCCGTTCGGGTTCTGGGTGTCGATCAGGTGCTTGCGGATCTGGGGAAAGTAGATGTTCCAGTAGCGCGGGCCGGCGAGGAACGCCGCCTGGGACATGTAGAGATGCGTGTAGGAGTAGTGTCCCGTGTTCATGGCGGCGGCGCCGCCGGACTTGAGCGTCGTCTCGAGCAGCCCGAGGGACTTGCGGACGATCTCGTTCGTTTCCTTGTTGAACTCCCCGGCGTTGTACATCACGGCGACCCCGGCTGCCGTGAGCGCGATCGACCCGCGCCCGCCCTGGCCCGGCATGTACATGATGCTGCCGTCCGGGTTCTGGGAGATCTTCATGAAACTGATCGCCTTCGAGATCACGTCCTTCGAGACCTCGATCCCGGCGTTGCGGGCCGAGCGGAGCCCCTCGACCTGCGTGACCGTGACCGACCCCTCGTGCCCCTGCGAGTTCGGGGTGTAGAGCCAGCCGCCCAGGTTCGACTGGGAGCGGGCGGTGAGCGTGACCCCCTTCCGGAGGACGTTGCGGATCTCCTCGTTGGTCTTGATGCTGGGGTACATCCCGTACACCTGGCCCAGGAACAGCATCGCGTAGCCGTGCTCGTGCATCGGGCTGTGCCCGGCGCCCCGGAACCGGATGAGCCCGCTGTGGTCCGACTGCTTGATGAGGAAGTCGACGGCCTTCCGGAGGTTCGGGGCGTACTTCCCCTGGGTGGGGGTGTCGCCGTGTGCGAGGATCGCGAGTCCCGCCAGCGCCGTCGTCGCCACCTTGTGGGCCGACTCCTGCCCGGCCGCTCCCCAGGACCCTTCCTTGTCGTTCTGGCTTTTGGCGAGGTAGTCAAGCGCCCTCTCGATCGCCCGCTCCTGCTCCGGGATGATCTCGTCGAAGTTGATCCGCTCGTCGTCGGCGCGGGCGCGCGGGGCGAAGGAAGCGGCCAGGGCGAGGACGGTGGCGGCAACAACGGGCAGGCGCGCGCTCATGGCGTGTTTGTACATGCTGTTTGAACCGGCGTCACGCGAAAAGGTTCCGTCCCCGCACCTTCTACTTCTGCAGGATCGGCAGGAACCGATACGGCATCTCCAGGATGAAACAGGCGACCGCGGTGTCGAAATACGGGCCGATCTGGCCTCCCCAGGTCTGCGAGCCCCACGAACCGTCGCCGGCCTGCGTCTCGACCAGGTGCCTGCGGATCCGGGGGAAGTAGGCGTTCCAGTAGCGGGGGCCCGCGAGGAAGGCCGCCTGGGACATGTAGAAATGCCCGTAGGAGCCGTGGCCCCCGAACATCCGGATCCCGCTCTCGCCCTTCAAGGTCCGGTCGAGGATCGCGAGGCACTTGCGGACGATCTCGTTTGTTTCCTGGTTGAACTCGCCGGCGTTGTACATGACGGCGACGCCGGCCGCCGTGAGCGTGATCGACTGGTTGTTCATGCCGGGCTTGTACATGATGCTGCCGTCCGGATTCTGGGAGGCCTTCATGAAACCGATCGCCCGGGAGATCGTCTCCTTGCCGACTTCGATCCCGGCGTTGCGGGCCGAGCGGAGCCCCTCGATCTGCGTCACGGTGATCGAACCTTCGTGGTCGCTCGCGTCCGGGATGTAGTTCCAGCCCCCGAGCTTCGACTGCGAACGGGTGGTGAGCCGGACCCCGTTCCGGAGGACGCTCCTGATCTCTTCGTTGGTCTTCACGCTGGGGCACATCCCGTACACCTGGCCGAGGAACAGCATCGCGTAGCCGTGCTCGTGCATGATGCTGCGGCTTCCGCTGCGGCACCGGATGACGCCCGTGGGATCGGCCTGCTTCACCAGGAAATCGACGGCCTTCCGGAGGTTCGGGGCGTACTTTCCCCGGGTGGGGGTGTCGCCGTGCGCGAGCATCGCCAGGCCCGCCAGGGCCGTCGTCGCCACCTGGTGGGATGACTCCTGGCTGCCCGCTCCCCAGGAACCGTCCCTCTCGTTCTGGCCTTTCGCGAGGTACGCGAGGCCCCTCTCGATCGCCCGCTCCTGTTCCGGGATGATCTCGTCGAAGTCGATCCGCTCGTCGCCCGCCGGGGCAGGGATCGTCCCGGCGAGCCCCAAGAGAAGGAGCGCCGGCAGGGTCGCGCGGACAGGGTGGACGCCGGTTATTCGCTTCATGGAACCTCCCGCATGCCCCCTGGCCGTTCAACACGCCGGGCCGGCGTCCGGTTCGGGGATTTTCGCCTTGACGGTGCCAAAACCCCTCCGGACAATGCCGCGGCTTCAATGAGGGTAAACACCTAAGATGTCCGGCGTTCCGATCAAGGACGAGTCCGTCGTCGTCGAGAGCTACCCGCCGTACGGGACGACCCGCCGCACCTTCCTCCTCTCCTCGGCGGGGGTCGCCTGGGCCACGTTCTCGGTGGCGTTCGGGGTCGGGATGTCCACGGCGCTCCGCTATCTCCTGCCGAACGTCCTGTTCGAGCCGCCGAGCTCCTTCAAGGCGGGCTATCCCTTCGAGTACGTGGTGGGGGAGGTGGACGAGCGCTGGAAGGACAAGTTCGGCGTGTGGCTCGTGCGCACCACCGACGGGATGTACGCGCTTTCCACCACCTGCACGCACTTGGGGTGCATCCCGAACTGGCTCAAGAACGAGCTCAAGTTCAAGTGCCCCTGCCACGGGAGCGGCTTCTACCAGACCGGCGTCAATTTCGAGGGGCCGGCGCCGAGGCCTCTGGAGCGGTACCGGATCGCGGTCGATCCCGGAGACGGGCAGATCGTGGTCGACAAGTCGAAGAAGTTCCAGCACGAGCTGGGACAGTGGGAGGACCCGGAGGCGTTCCTGAAGGCGTAGTCCATGGCCGCGAACAAGAAGAACACCTGGTTCGACGATCTCACCGAGACGCAGGTCTGGAAATCGGTCTTCCGTCACGGATATCCCGACAACACCCGGAACCGCGGCCTCGCGGTCCTCTCGAACGTCTTCCTGCACCTGCACCCGATCCGCGTGAGGCAGTCGGGGCTCCGGGTGCGCTACACCTGGTGCATGGGCGGGCTCACCTTCTTCCTGTTCCTCGTCGAGGTGATCACCGGGATCCTGCTCATGTTCTACTACCGGCCGGTCGCCCAGTACGCCCACCAGGACATCGAGTTCCTCCGGGAAGGAGACGTGGCGCTCGGGATCATCGTGCGCGAGATGCACCGGTGGGGGGCCCATGCCATGGTGATCACGGTGTGGCTCCACATGCTGCGCGTCTTCATGACCGGCTCCTACAAGCCGCCCCGCGAGTTCAACTGGAACGTGGGCGTCATCCTCCTGGTGCTGACGCTTCTCCTCTCTTTCACCGGGTACCTGCTCCCTTGGGATCAGCTCGCGATGTGGGCGGTCACCGTGGGAAGCAACATGGCCGCCGCCACGCCGTTTTTGGGCCGCGAGGGGCCGGGGACCTCCTTCCTGACCCTGGGGGGGATCCCGCTGGTGCATGCCGGGGACGACGCGCGGTTCGGTCTCATCGCGGGGACCTACGTGGGGCCGGCGGCCCTGCTCCGGTTCTACGTGCTCCACTGCGTGGCGATCCCGTTCGCGGCGACGATCCTGATGGCGGTGCACTTCTGGCGCGTCCGCAAGGACGGCGGCATCTCGGGGCCGCTCTAGCAAGCCCATGCCCGACTTCCTCAAGCACTGGATCAACGTCCTCTGCGGGCCGGAGATCCTGATCTCGCTCTCGATCATCGGGTTCTTCCTGGCGCTCCGCTTCTACCGGGTCGTCACGAAGCCGGCGTTCGCCCTCACCGTGTTCGCCGCGGTGACGGTCCTGTTCGTCATGTCGCTTTCGGACGCGCACTTCCGTTCGATCGTCCAGAAGGGGGACAACATCCCGATCGTCGGGATGATGCTCCTCCTGGGGTTCTTCCTGTGGCTCTCCCTGCGCCAGGCCGCCGTGAACGACGAGCGGATGGAGAAGGGGCTTCCGCCGAGGGAGAAGGAGGAGTCGAACACGCGGGTGCTGGTCTGGCCGGACCTGGTCTACTCGGAGCTGATCGCCCTCGTCGGGTGCCTCGTGCTCCTTCTCCTCTGGTCGATCGCGGTGCGGGCGCCCCTGGAGCCGCCCGCCAACCCCGGGGGGCCGCCGAACCCCTCGAAGGCGCCGTGGTACTTCCTGGGCTTGCAGGAACAGCTCGTCTATTTCGATCCATGGCTTGCCGGCGTCGTCTTTCCCGGGATGATCGTCGCCGGGCTCTGCGCGATCCCCTACGTGGACCGCAACCCCAAGGGGATGGGGTACTACACCCTCAAGGAGAGGCCGTTTGCCATCACGTTCTTCCTGTTCGGCTTCCTGATCCTGTGGGTGCTTCTCGTGGTGCTCGGGACCTTCCTGCGCGGCCCCAACTGGAACTTCTTCGGCCCGTTCGAGGTGTGGGACGTCCACAAGGTGCTCGTCCTCAACAACGTGAACCTGTCGGAGTTCTTCTGGATCCGGTGGCTCGAGACGGGCTTCCCGGTGATCCTCGAGGGGAGCGGGGACGTGGTCCGGATCGTGAACGCCGTCGCGCGGGAGAGCGTGGGCCTGGCCCTCGTCGGCGGATACCTCGCGATCCTGCCGCCCCTCTTCGCGAAGACGTTCCTCAAGCGCTTCTACGCGGAGCTCGGGTTCATCCGGTACAACCTCGTGATGAACCTCACGCTCATGATGATGCTGCTTCCCATCAAAATGGTCCTGCGCTGGACCTTCAACCTGAAGTACATCGTGGCGATCCCGGAATACTTCTTCAACATCTGACATGGCGAACGAAGAGCGCAACCCGCCCGGTTACTTCTACGCCACCGACGCCATCAACTGGGCGTTCTTCGGGGTGAGTCTCGCGCTTCTCGGGCTCGTCTTCTGGATGATCTGGCTTGACTGGAAGGGGTTCCGCGACTGGAAAGACTACCAGGAGGAGTTCAGCCGGATCGAGGCGGGGCGGCTCGCCGCGGCCCGCGCCGAGGCGGAGTCGCGGATCGACCCGGCCCGCCGCGCGGATCTGGCCGAACGGGAGAAGGCCGCTCTCAAGGCCCTGAAGGGGCGCCGGGCGGAGCTCGAGGCGGCCCGCGCCGAATACCAGGCGGTCGAGGCGAAGCGCTACAAGGTCGACCAGTTCTACAAGTTCACCCGCGCGGAGATCGACAGCGTCCGGTACGACTACGAGGAGGTCCGCCGGGGGCATGCCAAGGGGGACGCGGCGGCCCTGAAGGCGAAGCTCGAGGCCACCGAAAGGCGGGCCGACGCCTTCAAGGTCGAGCTCGAGGGGATCGAGAAGGCGCATCGGGCCGCCGCCGCCCGGCAACAGGCGCTGGTGGCCGACGTCGCGACGATCGAGAAGGAACAGAAGGCGCTGTTCATGGACCTCGACAAGATCGATCGCGCCCTGGCGCGCGTGGCCGACACGCCACTGAACCGCGCCTTCAACACGCCGCCGCTGGACGCGGTCGCGCCGACCATCAAGATCAAGCAGGTGGTCCTCTCGGACCTCGGGGACGACTATCATTTCACGAACGTCCCGAAGGTCGACCGGTGCACGACCTGCCACCTGGCCATTGACAGGAAAGGATTTGAAGACCAGCCCCATCCGTTCCGCACGCATCCGCGGCTGGACCTCTACCTCTCCGACGGCTCGAAGCACCCCGTGAAGGAATTCGGCTGCACGGTCTGCCACGGCGGGCGCCCGCGCGCGGTCGAGTTCACGCGGGCAAACCACACGCCGTCCACCGAGGCGCAGGCGGCCGAATGGAAGGCGAAGTACGGCTGGCACGCGGATCTCGCGGGGCACGAGTGGACGCATCCGATGCTGCCGTCCACCATGGTCGAGGCGAGCTGCTACAAGTGCCACAAGCAGGTGGACGAGATTCCGGGCGCGGCCGTCCTCAACACCGGGCGCGCCACCTTCCAGCGGTTCGGATGCTACGGGTGCCACAAGACGGAAGGGTTCGAGGATCCGGCCCCGGTCGGTCCCGATCTCACGCAGATCGCCGCCAAGACCGGCCCCGACTGGGCCCACGCGTGGATCAGTGACCCGAAGGCGTTCCGTCCGGAGACGACGATGCCGCGCTTCTTCGGCCTCTCGAACTCCGCCACCGAATCCGACCGGAAGCGCGACCATGCGGCTGTCGCGTCGGCGGTCGATTACCTGTTCCATTTCTCGGGGGCGCACGACCACATGCATGTCCCGTCGGGGGGGGATGCCGAGCGCGGGAAGCACGCCTTCCGGACGCTGGGCTGCCTCGCCTGCCACGCGGCGGGGGACCTGAAGCCGGCGACCCCCTCGAAGCTCTACGTGCCGGACCTTTCCCGCATCGGCGACAAGACGACGCCGGAGTGGCTCTTCCACTGGATCAAGGACCCCCGCGGGCACTACCCGGAAAGCCGCATGCCGAACCTCCGGCTCACCGATGGCGAGGCCGCCGACATCACGGCGTACCTCATGACCCTGAAGGAGTCGGCCGTCCCCTCGGTTCCCGCGCCGACGGCGCCGGACGTCCGCGCGGCGGCGCGCGAGTTCCTGTCGGGCCGCTTCACGTCCGAGGACCTCGAGACGCGCTACGACGCGATCGTCCTGGCGGCGCTCGTGAAAACGGCTGCCCGGGTCGCGATCGAGGAATCCGAGGGGATGCTGGCCTTCGCGCTCGGCGAGGCGCGGCTCGCCCAGATCGAGTCCCTGAAGGAGCGGATGTTCGAGGAGATCGCCTCCGAGTACGAGTCGCGCATGACGGAGGGGGATCGCCGTCGTCACGACACGCACCGGATCCGTGCCGGGCAGCAGCTGGCGCACCTGGCTCACCTGGCGGACGAGTCCCTGCATGCGCGTCTGGTGGCCCTGCTTGCCGACGCGAAACGGAGCCCGTACCGGCATTACGAGGGGGCGGCCCTGGCGCGGGGAATGCTGGATCTCGTGGTCACGCAGGATTTCGAGCGGGTCGTCGAGGAGTCCCAGCGCGCCTGGGGCGCGGCGGGGCTCTGGACGCCGGCCGTGGAGGGGGTCGTGGGGCAGATCGCGCGACGCTATCGCGAGGAGGTCGCGCGCCTCTCCGCCCGCGACGCCGCGTTCCGGGAGCGGCTGTTCCTGGGGGAACGGACCCTGAACCACTACGGGTGCGCCGGATGCCACACGATCCCCGGTGTGCCGCGCGGCTTCGGGATCGGGGTGGAGCTCACCGGATCCCAGGCGATCGGGTCGAAGGACATCCACCGGATCGATTTCGGCTTCGTCCCGATCGAGCACCGCCGGTGGAACTTCTTCGTCCAGAAGCTCGCGGACCCCCGGATCTACGACCTCGTGTTCGAGGCGAAGCACGGCCTCGCGCACGGCGAGGGGGGCGTCCCGCCCGTGACGGAGAGGCCGACCGGGGTGCGCGAGAAGAAGTTCCTCGACAAGCTCCGGATGCCGAACTTCCAGATGACCGAAGCCGAGGCTCGCGCGATCGCGACCTTCCTCACGGGTATGGTGAAGGATCCGGTCCCGGAGCGGTATCTCCATCGCCTTGACGCCGCGGCGTCGGTCGTGGAGGAGGGGGAGAAGCTCGTGAACCGCTTCAACTGCGCCGGGTGCCACGTCCTCGAGCAGGCGAGCCTGGTCCTGGACTTCGACGAGAAGGATCCCGCGACGGGACGCCTCCTCACGCATCGGGTGAGGGTCCCCGGGGACGTCATCTCTTACGCCGACGAGGACGACGAGGAAAAGATCATCGAGGAGTTCAAGCCGGTCTCCGGCGTGCGCCTGGGGGATTTCGAGCTGTCCGGGTCGCGCGCGCTCGCCGAGCTGAAGGCTCTTTCCGGGAATCCCCGCTTTGTCGATCTCGCGGCGCCGCGCGGGGGCGGGCTGGGAAAGAACATCGCCGCGCTCTACCCCGACGGGGACGGCAAGTTCGACGTCGTGAACCAGGGTCCCCCGGTCCTTGAGGGGGAGGGGCGCAAGGTCAGGACCGAGTGGCTCCAGGAATTTCTCAAGGCGCCCTACGTGATCCGGCCGAACGTCTGGGTCCGGATGCCCACCTTCCCCCTGACCGCGCGCGAGCAGAATGTCCTCTCGCAGTATTTCGCCTACAAGGAAGGGCTGGGGCATCCCCTGCCGCCGGTCGCGGTCCACCCGGCGGGGACCGCGGAGTACCTGGCCGCGCATGCCGACCGGATCGAGAAGGTCCGCCGCTTCTTCTGGGGGCAGACCGACGCCAACGCCAACTACTGCGTGAAGTGCCACATCGTGGGGGACGGGAAGGTCCACACGCCGCCCCCCGAGGACGCGAAGACGCTGATCGACAAGAAGGCGTGGGCGCCGGACTTCGAGAAGATGGACAGGCGCCTTCGCCCCGACTGGATCCTCGCCTGGATCAAGGACCCCACCAAGATCCGCCCGGGCACCAACATGCCCACCTTCGACTGGAAGGAGATGGAGGCGAAGTACGGCTTCAACGAGGAGGACATGCTCGCCTTCCTCCTCAACTTCCATAAGCTGGGCGAGAAGCCGGCCTCGCCGGCCCCGGCACCCAAGTAACACGTCAGCAGGAGCGCTCGCTCGCTTGCCCTTCCGGCGGTCGCGTTTGTCGGGGGACGCTTCCTTTGCGGCATCCGTGCCGCCTCGTCGCTCCGATGTCGCCGGGCCTTGCACGTCCTGACCGGCCCGGCTCCATCAGGCCCCCGAAAACACTCCCGCCTCCGGGCCGCTCGCTTCGCGGGGGCGGCCGTCCTCTCACATACCCGCTTGTCCAGACGCTTGTACGCGAATGGTAGAAACGCTTTAGCGCGTGCCTGATTCGATCCGCTTCAGCATCCGTGCGATTCCTTCGGTCCGGTCGGTTTCGTTCGCGTAAATCCAGGTGATGTCCCCCCGGTCGCGGCGGACACGTGCCGCCTCGATCGCGGGCCACGCATCGTCCGGGACCGCCTGCGCCTCCTTGAGGAGGGCCTCCTCGAAGCGCGCGAGGTGGTAGTCGGCATGGGGAATCCCCAGGGCGTCGCAGAGCGCGGCCGCCATCTGGTCGCAGACGAGCGGTTCCGGGAGAGGCACTTTTGCGCGCTGCGCGAGGGTGGCGCTCCGTTGCAGATGGGGCCCCGCCGGATGGCGGCACTGCAGGAAGGCCGCGGCGAGGACGTTTCCGTCCTTGAGCCCGATCCGGGCGAGATACCGCGCCGCGGCGTCCGCGGCGAGCCCGCCCATCGCGGGGGAGGCGTCCGGAAGCTCCGCCAGAAGCGGCGCGTCTCGGGGATCGCCCAGGTCGCACAGCACCTCCGCCAGGGCGAGAAGGTCCCGTTCCCACCGGCGCCGGAAGGCCGCATCCTCCGCCGCCCCGATCGCGAGGAGCTCGGACACGGATTTCCGGGCCGCGTCCGCCAGGAACGGCTCCTTGAGGATCCGGGCGGCGGTCGCGAGGACCGTCGCGAAGGAGTAGTCGACATGGCCCGAATCCTCCAGGCCGGGCGGCTGGACGGGGATGGAGCCTTTCTTGAGACACGCCGCGATTTCCGATTTCAGCTCCTTCGTGCGCCGGGCATGCCAGGCGGGATCGCAGACGAGAGGTTTCACGGCCACCGCCTGTTCAAGCGACACCCCTTCGGCGCGGATCAGGATGCCGTCAAGCGCCGCATAGACCGGCCCTCGTCGCGGAGGAGACAGCGAGAGGACCGCATGGTGCCCGCACGTCCAGCTTCCGGAAACGGACCGGACGTCAACCGATTCGATGCCGGTCGGGCCCCGCTCGGCACGGACCGCATGGGTTTCCACGCGCGGCGCCGGCGGAAAGGGAGGGAGAAGAGGGTCCATTTCCTGGGCACGCTTCACCAGAGAGGGGAGGAACCGCAATTCTCCCCGCTTCCCGATCCCGTAGGCGCGGAAACGGTGGTCCGACGGCGGCGGGGGGGCGCCCGAAGGGAAATCCTTTTCCTGCTGTTCCGCCAGCTCCCATCCTCTCGCGTTCAACTCGACCAGTTTCCCATCGTCCAGGCGCTCCGTCTCCGGTGTCAGGAGCTTTTGCCCCAGGACGATCGCCGGCTCCGGCCCGTCGGAGAGGGTCACGATCTCGACCAGGGCCGCCGGGAACCGCCGCACCGCGACGACCTCCGCCAGGCGCAGGCGGATTTCTTCATCCCGGGTCGTTTCGAGTCCAGCGAGCAGTTCTCCCAGCTGGACGCCTTGATCTTCCGCGAGGCGCTTTTGGGCCGCCTCCCGCACCGCGAACGACCGGTCGCCGAGATCCGAGACCAGCCTCCGGACGTCCGGCTCCGAACCCTCACCGGTGCCGGGAACCGGAAGCAGGGAAAGGCATCCCAGGAGAACTGTCGATGGCCTCACGGAGTCTCATACCGCGCACGTGGGGGGAAGGTTCATGAAAACCGGTCCGGCCCCCTTTTCTTGACAGCGCCGGTTTTCCGGGATAAAGTCTTCCCGATGTCGCCGAACGCCTTCACGCATCACCACCATCACCACCACGCGCCGCGTGGCCGGCTGATGGTTTAGACTGACGCACAGGGAATAGAAACCATCGACGCCGGCCCAAAGAGGCCGGCGTATTCTTTTTGTGATACGGCCGGCCGGAGTCAGAAGTCAGGAGACAGGAGTCAGGAGAAAGAGAGGGAAGAAAGATGACACCGGTTCGGGATCCGAAGGTCGTGAGACTGGCGCTTCCGAAGGGACGGATGCAGGAAGGGGTGTTCGCGCTTCTCGCGGATGCCGGGATCCGGGTCTCGACAGGCGGGCGGGCGTACCGGCCGAGCCTCTCGATCCCGGGATTCGAGGCGAAGATCCTGAAGCCCCAGAACATCATCGAGATGGTGGAACTGGGGTCGCGCGACATCGGTTTCGCCGGGGCGGACTGGGTGGCCGAGTTCGGCGCGCGCGTCGTCGAGATCCTCGACACGGGACTCGACCCGGTGCGCCTGGTGGCCGCGGCGCCGGAGGGGCTTCTCGCCGGCGACCGGCTCCCCCGGCGTTCGCTCGTCGTCGCCTCCGAATACGAAAAACTCTCCCGCCAGTGGATCCGCCGCAGGAAACTCAAGGCGACCTTCGTCCGGTCCTACGGGGCGACGGAGGTGTTTCCCCCGGAGGACGCCGACGTGATCGTCGACAACACCGCGACGGGGTCGACCCTCGCCGCGAACGGCCTTGTCGTCGTCGACGAGGTGATGCGCTCCTCGACGCGCCTCTACGCGAACCCGCGGTTCCTCGCGGCGCGGGAGGGGAAGGAGGCGGTCGACCGCCTCGCGATGCTGGTGCGGTCGGTCCTCGAGGCGAGGGGGCGCGTGATGCTCGAGGTGAACGTCCCGAAAGACAGGCTCGAGGCGGTCGTGGGGGCGCTCCCCTGCATGCGGGAGCCGACGATCTCGACCCTGCACGGGTCGGCCGGGTTCGCCGTGAAGGCGGCGGTCCCGCGGAAGGACCTGCCGGCGCTGATCCCGGAGATCAAGAAGCGGGGAGGGACGGACGTCGTCGTGACGGCGCTCGCCCAGATCGTTCCATGAAGACGGGGGAATTCATCCCGTCGGCCGGAGTGCGGGCGTTCGCGCCGTACGCGGTGCCGCGTCTGCCGACGCCGGTCGATCTCTTTCTCGACGGGAACGAGGGGGCGGTTCCGCCGGCCTCGCTTCTGGCGGACCTCGCGGGCCGCGGGCCGGACCTGATGCGCCGCTATCCCGACGCGCGGGCGCTGGAGGCCCTGCTTGCCGGTCGCCTGGGAGTCTCTCCGGAGCAGGTGATCGTCACGGCCGGCGCCGACGACGCGCTTGACCGCGCCTGCCGGATGGCGCTCGGGCCCGGGCGCGAGATGATCCTCCCGATCCCCACTTTCGAGATGTTCCCGCGCTATGCGGCGATGGTCGGCGCCACGGTGAGGACCGTTCCCTGGCTCTCCGGTCCCTGGCCTCTCGCGAATGTCCTGGGCGCGGCGGGCCCGCGGACAGGGCTGGTGCCGGTCGTCAGCCCCAACAACCCCACGGGGGCGGTGGCCGGCCCCCGCGACGTCGAGCGGATCGCCCGGGCGCTCCCGCAGGCGCTCATTATCGTGGACCTCGCCTACGCGGAGTTCGCGGAGCGGGATCTCACGGCGGCGGCCCTGGAATTCCCGAACGCGATCGTGACGCGGAGCCTCTCGAAGGCGTGGGGGATGGCGGGACTGCGCGTCGGGTACGCCGCGGGGCCGCGGCGCCTCATCGACTGGATGCGCGTGGCGGGCTCTCCCTACGCGGTCTCGCGCCCTTCCCTGGCCCTCGCCGCGTCGCGCCTGGCGATGCCCGGGGCCGACGCCGACGTGCGGCGGTTCGCGGCGCGGATCCGGAAGGAGCGCGAGGGGCTCGTCCGGACGATACGCCGGTTCGGCGGACGGACGGCGGAGACGTTCCCGTCGCAGGCGAATTTCGTCATGGCGCGCTTCCCGGGCGAGACGTCCGTCCGGGTGCGCGAGGCGCTCGCGGGGCTCGGGATCGCGGTCCGGGCATTTCCGGGAAAACCGGAGCTTTCCGGGTGCCTCCGGATCACCTGTCCCGGCACGGAGGAGGGGTTCGCGCGCCTGTCGGGCGCCCTCGCGGCGGCCCTGGCCCCGCAGGCGATCCTTCTCGACATGGACGGGGTCCTCGCCGACGTCTCGGGTTCCTACCGCGAGGCGATCCGCCGGACCGCTGCGTCGTACGGCGTCGCCGTCGGCAAGCGGGAGATCTCGGCGGCCAAGAAGGAACCCGGCTCCAACAACGACTGGGAGGTGACCCTGAAGCTTGTCCGCCGCGCGGGTGTCCGGGCGACCATCGCGGAGGTGACGCGCCGCTTCGAGGCGCTGTACCAGGGGACGGACGGGGCTCCGGGGCTCCGCGCGACGGAGCAGCTCATCCCGGACCGGAAGGTCTTGTCCCGCCTCGCGCGGCGCGTGAAGCTAGGGGTCGTGACGGGGCGCCCCCGGGCGGATGCCCGGCGTTTCCTCGCGGAGACGGGGATCGGCCGTTTCATCGCGACCTGTGTCGCGATGGAGGACGCGCCGCTGAAACCCGATCCGGCGCCGGTGCGTCTCGCGATGCGGCGCCTGAAGGTGTCGCGCGGCTGGTATCTGGGGGACACCCCCGACGACATGCGCGCGGCGCGCGCGGCCGGGGTCGTGCCGGTGGGATTTCTGGCCCCCGGCGAGGCGGCGGACGAGGGGAGGGACGCCCTGGCGCGCGCCGGGGCGGGGCGGGTGGTGGCGTCGTTCGGCGAACTGGAGGGGATCCTGCGATGAACATGGCCAGAAGGCGTGCCGAGGTGTACCGCAAGACGTCCGAGACGGAGGTGACGGTCTCCCTGTCGCTCGACGGTGAGGGGCGTTCGTCGGTGGATACCGGAATCCCGTTCCTCGACCACATGCTCGCGGCCCTGGCGTGCCACGCGCGGTTCGACCTCGAGATCAAGTGCAAGGGGGACCTCCAGGTCGACGACCACCACACCGCCGAGGACTGCGCCCTCGCGCTGGGGGAGGCGCTCGACAAGGCGCTCGGTGAGGAAAGGCGGGGGATCGTGAGGTTCGGATCCGCCTATGCCCCGCTGGACGAGGCCCTGGCGCGCGCCGTCGTGGACCTCGTGGGACGCCCCTTTTCCTGCGTGGAGATGGGACTCAAGCGCGAGAGACTGGGAACCCTCTCCTGCGAGAACATTCCGCACGTGATCCGTTCCTTCGCCATGGCCGCGCGCTCGACGGTCCATGTCGACGTTCTCAAGGGGGAGAACGACCACCACCGGACGGAGGCGGCGTTCAAGGCGCTGGCGCTGGCGCTCCGGGAGGCGGTGCGTGCCGACGGCTCAAGCCGCGTCCCGAGCACGAAGGGAAGAATGTAGGGATGATGAACTTCCCCCTCACCCGCCCGGATCCAGGAATGCGTGACCCTCTCCCCCCGGAGGGGGGAGAGGGGAAGGGTGAGGGGGGCTGTGGAGGGCGCGTTCGGTGAGCCATTCCGGTGTTCTTGTGGTGCGGACAGGGACGGCCAATCTTGCCTCGGTCCTCGCCGGGCTCGGGCGGGCCGGCGCCGTCGCGCGCCTGACGGACGATCCGGCGGAGGCCGCGGCCGCGGACCGGGTCGTCCTGCCGGGGGTCGGGGCCTTCTCGGCCGCGATGGAGCGGCTCCGGGAGCGCGGGATGGACGCGGCCGTTTCGGAGCGGGTCCGCGCGGGGCGCCCCACCCTGGCGGTTTGCCTGGGGCTCCAGCTTCTCGCCGAGTCGAGCGAGGAGAGCCCGGGCGTCGCGGGATTGGGCCTTCTTTCCGGGAAGGTCACGCGCTTTCCGGAGACCGTGCGCGTGCCGCAGCTCGGCTGGAACCGGGTGGAGCCGTCTTCGGGGTGCCGGCTTCTCGAGGCCGGCTTCGCCTTCTTCGCGAACTCCTACAGGCTGGTCGATCCGCCGCCGGGGTGGGAGCCCGCGATGAGCGACCACGCCGGGCCGTTCGTCGCTGCGCTCGAGAGGGGACCTGTCCTCGCCTGCCAGTTCCACCCGGAGCTGTCGGGCGGATGGGGCCTGGCGCTCCTGGAGAGGTGGCTCGCATGCTGACGCGCCGCGTGATCCCGTGCCTGGACGTGAAGGACGGCCGGGTCGTGAAGGGGGTCCGGTTCCAGGGGCTGCGCGATGCCGGGGACCCGGCGGAGCTCGCCGCCGCGTACGAGCGGCAGGGGGCCGACGAGATCGTGATCCTCGACGTCTCCGCCACGACGGAGGGGCGCGGCACGCGTCTCGAGACGGTGAGGCGCGTCCGGAAGGCGCTCTCGATCCCCCTGACCGTGGGGGGCGGGGTGCGGAGCCCCGAGGACGCCGCGGCGCTTCTGGAGGCCGGGGCCGACAAGGTGTCGGTGAACACCGCGGCGGTCCGCGACCCGTCGCTTCTCGCCCGGATCGCCGCGCGCTTCGGGTGCCAGTGCTGCGTCCTCGCGATCGATGCCCGCCGTAAAGGGGAGGGTTGGGAAGTCGTGATCGAATCGGGAAAGACGGGAACGGGGAAGGACGCCGTCGCCTGGGCCCGGGAAGCGGTCCTGCACGGGGCGGGGGAGATCCTGCTCACGAGTTGGGACCGGGACGGGACGCGCTCCGGCTACGACCTCGCGCTTGTCGCTGCGGTGGCGCGCGCCGTTTCCGTGCCTGTGATCGCGTCCGGGGGGGCGGCGACCCCCGCGCACCTCGCGGAGGCCGTCGCCGCGGGGGCGGACGCGGTCCTCGCCGCCTCGATCTTCCACGACGGCGACGTCACGGTGCGCACGGTGAAGGAGAACTTGCGGGAGGCCGGACTGCCGGTCAGACTCGATCCGGAGGGGAAATCATGATCGTTCCGTCCATCGATCTCGAAGGGGGCACCACCGTCCAGCTGGTGGGGGGCGAGGAGAAGGCGCTCGACGCCGGCGACCCCCTGCCGATCGCCGGACGGTTCGGCCTCGTGGGCGAGATCGCGGTGATCGACGTCGACGCCGCCCGCGGGACCGGATCGAACGCGGAGCTGATCCGGAAGCTCCTGCCGGTCGCCCGGTGCCGCGTGGGAGGCGGGATCCGCGACGTGGCGACGGCGCGCGCCTGGCTCGACGCGGGCGCCGAAAAGATCATCCTCGGCACCGCCGCGCGACCCGAGATCCTGAAGGAGCTCCCGCCGGAACGCGTGATCGCGGCGCTCGATTCCAGGGACGGCGAGGTGGTGGTCGAGGGGTGGCGCAAGGGAACGGGGAAGGGAATCCTCTCCCGGATGAAGGAGCTCGAGGGGCTCGTCGGGGGGTTCCTCGTCACTTTCGTCGAGCGCGAGGGGAAGATGGGGGGAACGGACCTCACGCGGGTGGCGGCGCTTGTCCACATGGCGGGCAAGGCGCGCGTCACGATCGCCGGCGGCGTCACCACGGCCGCGGAGGTGGCGGAGCTGGACCGCCATGGCGCCGACGCCCAGGTCGGGATGGCGATCTACACCGGGAAGCTCGATCTCGTGGACGCCTTTTGCGCGCCGCTCGTCTCTGACAGGCCCGACGGCCTCTGGCCCACGGTGGTTGTGGACGAGTCCGGGAAGGCGCTGGGCCTGGCCTGGTCCAGCCGGGAAAGCCTGGGGATGGCCGTCAGCATGCGGCGCGGCGTCTATTTCTCCCGCAAGCGCGGCATCTGGGTGAAGGGGGAGACCTCGGGGGACGCGCAGGAGCTCTTGCGGGTGGACCTCGACTGCGACCGCGACGCCCTGCGCTTCACGGTGCGGCAGGCCGGGGGCGGGTTCTGCCACACGGGGACGCGCACCTGCTGGGGGGAGGCCGCCGGGATCGGCGAGCTGGCGCGGAGGCTCCTCGCGCGCGCGACGGCGGCGCCGGACGGATCGTACACCCGGCGTCTCATGGAGGACCCCCCGCTTCTCGCCGCGAAGCTCCGGGAGGAGGCGGGGGAGCTTGCGGACGCCAGGGGGCCGGACCACGTCGCGGCCGAGGCGGCCGATCTCGTCTATTTCTCGCTGGTCGCGATGGCGCGTGCCGGGGTGCCGCTCGAGAAGGTCGAGGCGGAACTCGACCGCAGGGCGCTCAAGGTGACGCGCCGCCCGGGCGACGCGAAATGAAGGGGACAGGGGTGAGGGGACAGGGGTCAAAAGCCGGAATGGGCCTGCTGAAAAGGATATCGGCCGCCGATGCGGCGGCGCTTCCGCGGCGGGAGGCGGTCTCCCCGGACGCGCTGGCCGCCGTCGCGTCGATCGTGGCGGACGTCCGCCGCGAGGGGGAAACCGCGCTCCGCCGGCATGGCGAGCGCCTGGGGGATCTCGCGCCCGGCGAGCCGCTCGTTCGCGGCAAGCTGGAGCTTCTCGCCGCGTTCAACGCGCTTCCGGAAGCGGACCGGGAGCTCCTCGAGCGGACCGCTGCCCGGATCCGCGCCTTCGCCGGGGCCCAGAAACAGGCGCTCCGGGACGCGTCCCTCGACGTCCCGGGAGGGCGCGCGGGGCACCGGGTGGCGCCCGTCCGTTCGGCCGGATGCTACGCACCGGGAGGGCGCTTTCCCCTTCCTTCCTCCGTCCTGATGACGGCGGTCACCGCGCGCGTTGCCGGGGTGGCGTCCGTCTGGGTCGCCTCTCCGCGTCCGGCGGCCGTCACGCTCGCCGCGGCCGCCGTTGCCGGGGCGGACGGATTTCTGGCCTGCGGCGGGGCGCAGGCCGTGGCCGCGCTTGCCTACGGGGCGGGTCCCGTCCCCGCCTGCGACGTCGTCTGCGGGCCCGGGAACCGCTGGGTGACGGCCGCGAAGAAGACCGTCTCGGGGGACGTCGCGATCGACATGCTGGCGGGGCCCTCGGAGCTCGTGGTGGTGGCCGACGGCTCCGCCGATCCGGCCGTCCTGGCGGCGGACCTCCTCGCGCAGGCGGAGCACGACGACGACGCGCTCCCGATTCTCGTGGCGCTCGACGCGGGGCTCGCGGACCGCGTCGAGGCGGAGATCAACCGCCAGCTCGAGACGCTCCCGACGGCGCCGACCGCCCGGAAGGCCATTGCCAACGGCTTTTCGGTCGTCGTTGACGGTCTCGACGCGGCCGCCGCGCTCTGCGACCGGCTCGCGCCCGAGCACCTGGAACTGGTGGTCCGTGATGCCGGGGCGGCTGCCCCGCGTTTCTCGGGGTACGGGACGCTCTTCACGGGCCCGCTCTCCGCCGAGGTCCTGGGGGACTACGGCGCCGGCCCGAACCACGTCCTTCCCACGGGGGGGACGGCGCGCTTCTCCGGCGGGCTTTCGGTCCTGACCTTCCTGCGCGCGCGGACGTGGCTCGCGATCGACGATCCGGCCGGGGCTGCGGAGCTTGCCCGGGACGCCGCCCGGCTGGCCCGCCTCGAGGGGCTCGAGGGGCACGCCCGCGCCGCCGAACGGCGGTTGTAACCGGAACCTACTCCGGATCCCGGCCGGTACGCGGTCTTTCCAGCCGCGCGATCGCTTCGGAGGCTGCGGATTGGACCATGGGGCTGGCGTCCGCCAGGAGCGGCGTGATCGCTTCGCCCGCGGCGGGGCCGTTCAAGGCGACAAGCGCTTCGACAGCGGCCCGCCGGACCGTCGGGTGGGGATCCGCCAGGAGGGGAGTCACGCTCGCGCGGCCCCCTTCCGGTTTCCATCGGGCGATGAGCTGGACGGCATTCCGGCGCGTCGCGGCATCCGGATTTCCAAGCTTGTGCGCGGCGGCTTCGCACAGGGCATGTCCGGCTTCATCCGCGCCAAACGCATGCAGGGTCTCCTCCGCGATGGCACGAACGGAAGGGGTCGGGTCAAGGGCGAGATTCACGAGCCTGGAGATCTGGCGCGTGTCGCGACGCGTCCGGACGGCCAGGACAAAATCAAGGCGCCGTGACGGCTCCTCCGCGGCGTGGAGGTGTTCGAACATGGCCGGATCCATCAGCTGAAGGGCGCATCGGGCCGCCTCGGCGACGTCGGTGTCTTCGTCTAAGACCGCCCGTTCGATGGCTGGCCGGTTCACCGCTTCGCCCCGGAGACCGAGATGCCGCAGCGCCGCCCTGCGGAGATCCGGTTTTTCATGTCCCGTCATGCGCAGGAGGCGGGGACTGTCTGTCTCCGCGAGAAGACACTCCCATCTCCAGAATTCATCGGTCAACGCGTCCCGGATGATGCGGACGCGCGACCGGATTTCCGGATCCTCGGCGTCGTCGGGAAGGTCAAGCAGGACGGAGACCGGATCCGTCCGTCCGATCTCCAGAAGGTGCCTTTCGGCTGCATCGCGAATCTCGACATCGTCATGTCCCAATTCACGGGCGTGGCGGGCGATCTCGTCCGCATGGTTTCCCGGCAGTGGGGTGGGGGTCGCCTCCGCTGCGCGTGCAAGAAGGAGAAGGAGGGCCCCGGCCAGGAATGCGACCGCCGTTCGACGGGAAGCACCCACACGTGTGGAACCGGCAGGAGGTGGAAAGGTTCGCGGTCAGGCCGGCGCGCGGAGCGCCGACGCTAGAGCGCTTTTAGAATTACTGTGCAGTTTCGTGGAAATGATGTCCCTGCAGGAGCCGCGCGCTCGCTTTGCGAGGGGGCGGCCGGCGATAGGAGCCGCAGGCGGGCGGGTGAGAGGGGCCTCTCCGGCCGGCCGAGGTGCGGTCTTGCGTGACGGGAAAAGACCGCCGCCGGCTTCACCGAAGGCGCGGCCGGAGCGGAGCGAACCGCGCCGTGGGAGGGTGTGCCACGCGGTGAGCGTCCCCTCGAATCCCCGCCCGTCGAGAGGCTCCCGACGGCCGCCCCCGACCGTCTGTACACGAATGGTAAAAGTGCTCTAGGTTTTCGCGATCTCCGCCAGGACGTGCGCGTGGAGGCGGCCGTTGGTGGCGACGGCGAGCCCGGCGTCGAGGCGCGCCGAGCCGTCGAAGCCGGTCATGCGTCCGCCGGCCTCCTCGAGCACGATTTTCGGGGCGGCGAGATCCCAGATCCTGGAACCCGCGTCGATCCAGGCGTCCGCGGTTCCCTGGATCACCTCCAGGGGGGAGCCGAGTCCCACGACGTAGTCGGCCCGCGCCGCCGTGTCGAAGAGCCGCCGGATCACGGGGGCGTGAGGCGTTTCCAGGAGACGCCTCCGGGAACGGTAGACGGCGCGCGCGTCCTTCCAGTCGCCGGTCCCGGTGACGGAGAGGCGCTTCCCGTCGCGGAAGGCGCCGGTTCCCCGTGCCGCCCAGAGCTCGCTTCCCAGGGCCGGCAGCCGGATCGCCCCGGCGAGTGTGTCGGACCCGCGCGCGAGCGCGACCAGGTTTCCCCAGACCGTCTGCCCTTCAATGAATTGCTGGGTCCCGTCGATCGGATCGACGATCCAGCGGAAGGGGGCTCCCGGGTCCCCGATGAGACCGCTTTCCTCGGTGAGGACCGCGTGGTCCGGGAACGCCTCGCGGATCACCGCGATGATCGCGGCGTCGCACTCCTTGTCGGCGGCCGTGACCGGCGATCCGTCCGGCTTCGTCTCCGTCGGGATCGCGCCCCGGTGATAGCGCAGGGCGATCCTCGCCGCTTCCGCCGCCGCCCGCCGGGCCGTCCCGAGGGCCTTTTCCAGGTCGATGCCGCCTTCCGTCATTTCCGGGCCCAGGCCAGGATCCGCTTGAACGGGTAGAAGAAGGGGCGGGTGTCCGGGAGGCGCGGCAGGAGCGTCTCCCGGTATCGTTCCAGGAACTCCGGGAAAAGCTCCTTCGGCATCCGGCGCGCGTAGTCGGTGAGGAGCGTTCCCTTGACCCACTCGATCATCTCGTCGCGCGACGCCAGACGGTGGCCGTACACCTGGAGCCGGACATGCTGTTCGGCGTATCCCAGGCGGTGGAGAAGAAGGGAGTAGGCATCCGGCGCCAGGACCGGCGCGCCGCGCGTGTGGCCGCCAAGCGCCGTCCGGAACGGTTCCATGCGGGCGACCTCGGCGGCCGTGGCGTGGGAGACGTGGTCGAAACTGGCCGGCACCTGGAAGGCGAGCTGCCCTCCCGGCGCGACCGCGGCCGTGAGCCGTTGGAGGATCCCTTCCTGGTCATCGATCCATTGGAGCGCGGCGTTCGAGAAGACCAGGTCCCAGGGGGGCTCTGCCGGAAATGCGGCGATATCCCCCTTTTGAAACGTCAGGCCCTTCACGGTGAACGCGGCCGCCTTCGCGAGCATCGCGTCGGAGTTATCGACCCCGAGGGTCCCGGCGGGCGCGAGCCTCTCGTGGAGCGCGCGGGTCAGTTCCCCCGTGCCGCACCCGAGATCGACGACGCGCATCCCCGGTTCCGGACGCACCAGCGCGAGAAGGTCGAAGAACGGCTGGCTCCGCTCGGCCTTGAAACGCTCGTACTGTGCGGGATTCCAGGGGTCGGTCACGCCCCCGGAGTATAATCCGGAGGATTGCCCGGTGGTGTAACGGTAACACATGAGGTTTTGGTCCTCAGATTCCAGGTTCGAATCCTGGCCGGGCAACCAGGCAGGAGATCGCGGGTGCTGTCCGGTTAGAATGGGTTGAGCATGGGGAGACGCGCACGTTCGACACGCCACGGCTACACCGACGTCCATGCCGGCGCCGGCGTCGCGGCGAAGCTTCCCCCGATCGAGGTCTGGGAGAACCAGTTCCCGCGCTACGAGATCGCGATCGAGACGCCGGAGTTCACCTCGATCTGCCCGAAGACGGGGCTTCCCGACTTCGGCGTCATCACGCTCATCTACATGCCGCGCAAGGACTGCCTCGAGCTCAAGAGCTACAAGGAGTACCTCCACGCCTACCGGAACCTCGGCATCTTCTACGAGAATGCCGTGAACCGCATCCTCGCCGACGTCGTCCGCGCCGCGCGCCCCGAATGGGCGGTCGTCCGCGGCGAGTTCAACGCCCGGGGAGGGATGCGCGCCTGGGCGGTCGCCCGGTTTCCGTTGCCGTCGCGGCGCCTGCCGCCGGACCGCCCGTCCGCATGAGCCCGCCGGGCGGGGCCGTCTGGGCGCGGGGGATGGCCCTGGCGGCAGCACTCGCGCGCCGGGACCTTGCCCTGCGCGCCCGCGGCTCGGTCTTTCCCGGCTGGAGCCTGTTGCTCCCCCTGGCCGCGGCCCTCGTCTCGATCGGGATCCTGGGATCCGTTTTCCGGATGCGCTTTTCGGGGCCGGACGGGACGGAGGGCGCCGTCTGGCTGCCGGTCCTCTGCGGGCTCCTGCCGTGGATCCAGGTGCACGAGTCGGTCCGCCGGGGGGTCTGGTCGCTCGCGGAGAACGCCGCCTGGATCCGGGGGCTCCGCTTTCCGATGGCGGCCCTTCCCGCCCAGTCGGTCCTGTGGGGGTTCCTGCTGGAGGGGATCCTGCTGGCGGTCCTCCTTCCCTGGACCGCCGCGGTCGCGTGGCCTTGGGGCCTTCTCGGACTCCTCGCGATCCTGCCCTTGCAGGCCGCCTTCGCCTGGGGGGCGGCGGCCGCCGCCTCGGTCCTCCAGGTCTACTTGAGGGACCTGGCGTCCATGATCGCGCTGGCGCTTCCCGCCTGGTTCTACGCGAGCCCGGTCCTTTACGCGCGCGAGCACGTGCCGGCCTCGCTGGCCTGGCTCGCGGCGGCGAATCCCGTGACGCCGCTCGCCGAGGCGTACCGGAGCGCCCTCTGGCTCGGGACGTTCCCGCGCGGCGCGGATCTGGCGGCCCTCGCCGCCTGGGCGGCGGCGGCGATGCTTGCCGGCGGGTGGCTTCTCGGGCGGCTCGGGCCCCGGATCGCGGACGAGCTGTGACGGCGGCGCTCGCGGCGGAGGGGGTCTCCAAGTGGTATTCGTTCGACCGCCGGCCGTGGCGGCGCCTGGCGCTGGCGCTCGGCGGGAGGACGGAAGGGGACGGGATCTGGGCCGTGCGCGGGGCGACGCTCGACGTCCCCCCGGGCGACAGCGTGGCGCTGGTGGGCGCGAACGGCTCCGGGAAAAGCACCCTCCTGCGGCTCCTCGCGGGCGTCACGGTCCCCGCGGAGGGGCGCGTCCGGGCGGAAGGACGGACGGCATCCGTCCTCGAGATCGGCTCCTTCCTCGCGCGCGAGGAGACCGGCCGCGAGAGCGTCCGGATCGGGGCGCGCCTCCAGGGATTTTCAGGCCGCGAGATCAGCCGGATCGAACGCGACGTCCGGGAATTCTCGGAACTCGCGGACGCCTTCGACCGCCCGACGCGGACCTACTCGAGCGGCATGGCGTTTCGGCTGGCCTTTTCGCTCGCCACCTGCCGGCGGCCGGACGTCTTCCTGGTCGACGAGGTGCTGGGGGTGGGGGACGCCGCCTTCCGGCGGAAGTGCCTCGACCGGATCGCCGGATTCCGGGCCGACGGGACAGCGGTCCTCTTCGCCACGCACGACCTGCCCCTGGCGGCGGAGGTCGCCCGCCGCGCCCTCTGGCTCGACGGCGGACGGGTCGCGGCGGACGGGTCGCCGGCGGAGGTGATCGCGCGGTACGCGGCGGGCCAGGCGGGCAAATCGCTTGGGCCGGCGGCGGCGGCGCGGTAAAATGACGCCGCATGTGCGGGATCGTGGGCCTGTTCGGGTCGGGCAACGTCGCCAGCGAGATCTATGACGGCCTGATCGCGATCCAGCACCGGGGGCAGGACGCCGCCGGGATCTCCACCTTCGACAACCAGTTCCATCTCCACAAGGCCGAAGGGCTCGTCCAGGAGATCTTCACCCCCCAGACGATGGCGGGGCTCACCGGCTCCATCGGGATCGGCCACGTGCGCTATCCGACGGTCGGCTGCGGCGGGGTCCAGGATGCCCAGCCGTTCATGATCCCGTCGCCGTTCGGCGTGGCGATGGTCCACAACGGGAACCTCACCAACTACCACGACCTGAAACGCGAGCTCATCACGAAGGATTTCTGCCACATCGACTCCAACTGCGACGTCGAGGCGCTGCTGCACGTCTTCGGCCTCGAGCTCCTGAAGCGCGGCCAGCGCCTCCTGACGCCCGACGACGTCTTCGCCGCCGTGAAGGGGGTCTTCGCCCGCGCCAAGGGGGCGTACTCCGTGGTCGGCATGATCGCCGGGCAGGGGCTTTTCGCGTTCCGGGATCCCCTCGGGATCAAGCCGGTCATCATGGGGGAGCGCGAGATCGGGAACGGCCAGAAGGCGTACTGCATCGCGTCCGAGAGCGTGACCCTGGACCTGCTGGACTACCACAACACGCGGTGCCTCGAGCCGGGGGAGGCCGTCTTCATCGACAACCAGCGCCGGGTCCACACCGCGAAGGTGGCGGACGAGCCGCATCATCCGTGCGTCTTCGAGTGGGTCTACTTCGCGCGGCCCGACTCGTTCCTCGACAAGGTCTCCGTCTACAAGAGCCGCCTCCGGATGGGGGAGGCGCTCGCCCGCATCTGGCAGGAGACGGGAAAGCACGCCGACGTCGTGATCCCGGTGCCGGAGTCCGCGCGCCCCGCCGCGATGGCGATGGCGAAGGCGCTCTCGCTGCCGTACCGCGAGGGGCTTGTGAAGAACCGCTACATCGGGCGGACCTTCATCATGCCGGGCCAGGAGGCCCGCAAGCGCTCGATCCGCTACAAGCTGAACCCCATCCAGGTGGAGTTCGAGGGGAAGGACGTCCTGCTCGTGGACGACTCGATCGTCCGCGGGAACACCGCGAAGGCCCTGGTGAAGCTCGCGCGCGGCGTCGGGGCCCGCACGGTGCACCTGGCGTCCTACTCGCCGCCGATCAAGTACCCCTGCGTCTACGGGATCGACATGTCGACGAAGAACGAGTTCATCGCGCGCGAGAAATCGCCCGACGAGATCGCGAGGATCATCGGCGCCGACACGGTCATCTACCAGTCGATGGAGGGGATGATCGAGGCGGTCCGCCAGGGGAACCCCGATCTCAAGGAGTTCTGCAACGCCTGCTTCTCCGGGGACTATCCCACGAAGGACATCACCCCCGAGATCCTCGCCGAGTGGGAGACGGACCGCGCCCACTCCGCCGCCGACGGATCCCCCGCCAAGTAGCCTTCAGGGAGGTTTCATGCGCCGGTTCGCCGCCTTCTGTGCAGGCCTCCTTCTTTCCGGTTGCGCCCCGTCCCTCCATCCGGTCTACACGGAAAAGGACCTTGTCTTCGAGCCGGCCCTGGTCGGGACCTGGTCCGCGGGAAAGCCCGAAGACGGCGCCTGGGCCGTCGAAAAAAAGGGAGAAAACGCCTACACGGTCCGCTTCACCGGGAACGGGAAGACGGGGGCCTGCCGCGGGCATCTCGTGCGCCTCGGCGGGATGCTGGTGATGGATCTCTTTCCGGAGGAGAAGGAATACGAGGGGCTGGGCGACCTCGCGAAGGTCCACACCGTCCCGGCGCACACGGTGAACCGCGTCTGGGTCGAGGGGGAGACCGTCCGCTACGCCACCCTGGACGGGGAGCGGCTGAAGGCGCTCTCGGACGCGGGGGAGCTGGCCCTGCCGCACGCGCGCGTCGAGGGGGGGATCCTGCTCACGGCGAGACCCGCCGAGATCCAGGCCTTCCTCGTGAAGCATTCCGGGGACCCGGAGCTTTTCGCGGATCCGGTCGTCCTGAAGCGGATCCGGTAGCCGGCGGGTTTCAGCCCCTTCGGAATACAGGCTTGACCCCCGCGGATCCGCCCGGGGCGGTGTAGCCTGACGGCGCCCCGCGGGGGGGCGTCCATGCATTCCGGCGGGTCCAGGCGTCCGGGGTTTGTCCTCCTGTCCGTGGCGGGGGTCCTCGCGCTTCTCGTGATCCTGGTCTCCTCGTTCTCGGCGGTCGCCGCCGCCTCCGGCCGGCAGGCGGAGACCCGGTCGGCCCGCGCGGCGGCCGCGCTTGCGGCGGGAAGCGGGTTGGAGTACGCCGGGCGGCGCCTCGCCGCCGAGGCCTGGCCCCGGCATGGCCGTCCGCCCGCCGAGCGGGGAGACGACCAGGCGTTCCGGGACGCCCCCTGGACCGGCGTCGCGGCCACGGAGAACCCGTCCTGGAGCCACGGCGAGCCGTGGGATGACGCCGACGGGAACGGCGTCCGGACGCCGGGCGAGGCGTGGACCGACGCCGACGGCGACAGCCGGTTTTCCGCCGCGACCGGGCGCCTGCGCGGAGGGCGGTTCTCGCTCAAGGTCGAGGCGGCCGACGGGAAGATCCCCGTGAACGCCGGGTATCTCGATCTCCAGGACCGGGGGGACCCGGTCACTCCCGCCAACGGAATCCCGGATCACCGGGACGCAAGCGGGTTTCCGTGCCACCGGGGGCTGGTCCATGTCCTGAACAACCTCGGCGCGATCCTGCGTCCCGGAACCGGCTGGACCCGGCGCGAGGACCGGGCCTCGGGGGATCCGGTCGGGACGGGACACGCCTTCCGGTTCTCGTGGCTGGGCGCGGATCTCCTGGCGGGCCGTCCCGCCGGCGGGTATCCGTCGCTCGCCGCGGTCCGGGGCGCCCTCTTGGGAATGGGCTACCGCGCCGACGAGTGCCGCCTCTTCGAGCCGTTCCTGGACCTCGGCCCCTACGGGATCGCGCCCGAGTGGGGCCGGGCGGGGGCGTTCGACGTCCACGACTGGCCCGAGTACGCCCCGGTGAACCTGCACGGCGCGCGCCGGGAGACGCTCGAGTCCCTCTGGACGTATCTGGGAACGCCCCACGACAAGGAGGGGCAGGGGATCTACGCCGAGGACGAGGGGCGCTGGAAGGCGTGCTCGCGGACCGGGACGGACCCGCTTCCGTACGGCCTCAACACGCAGGACGAGACGACCCCCTATCTCCTCTACCCGGACGACGCCGCGGCCCTCGCGGGGCGGGTGGAGGCCTTGCGCGTCGGGGGGGCGTTCTCCTGGCAGGCGCTCTATGCCGATTTCGTGTCGCATGCCGATACCGTCTTCGCCCGGGACTGGGCCGATCTGGGTCCCGCGGCCTCCCTCGTGTCCGACCCGACCGGGACGCCGGTCGCGACGCCGCTCTACCGGCGCGCCTGGGTGAACGCCAAGGCGGATCTCGCCTTCCGCTCCGTCTGCCTCGATCCGCTCCCCTGGGCCGGGATCGGCCACGGCTCGGCCGTCTGGGCCGGCTGGGGGATCGACCGCGATCCGGCGCGGCCGGGGATCCAGCAGACAGGCGCCTTCGGAATGGAGTACGCCTTCCGGGTGGTCCAGCCCGCCGCGCCCGGGGGCGCGTTCGACCCGATGTCGCCGTTCGACAACGAGCCGCCGGGGAACTGGTTCGTGAACGACACGGTCTGCCCGCAGGGGGGGACGATCGCGCCGCCGGCCCGGTTCCACGTGGCGTGCGCGGGGCGCGCGCGGCCGGGGGAGGCCGTCGCGGAGGCGTCCGGGACGCTCGTCACGCGCGAATGCCTCTCCTTCACCAGCCAGGAGGATTTCGAGGGCCTCTGCGGGGGGACGGGGCTGGCGCGGGCGGGGATCGGCCTCCACGATCCGGATCCGCGCGCCCGCCACGACCCCTGGATCGACGACGTCGGGACGCCGGCCGACCCTTCCGACGACCGGCTCTACACCCGGATCGTGACGCTGCCGCGCGTGAACCGCCGGGCGTACGCCGCCCCGGCGGAGCAGACCGGGTTCCCCTGCTACGGCTACTCGCGGACCTACGGCGCGGTCGGGCTCGCCTCGCGGGAAGGGGGGCTGCGGGGCGCCTGGCTCTACTGGCCGATGACCGAGACCTGGGACGCCGCGCTGAACCTCCCCGGGACCGACTACTGGCACGAGGCGGACCCGTCGGCGCATCTCGTCCTGGCCCCGACGGGGCCGTTCGACGGCAGCCCCGGCGACATGGGACGGGAGGTCAACCCCTGGCGCGGCGCCAAGGGGACCGGATCCATGGAGCTCCCCGGCTTCGACCAGCCCGTCCCCCCGGGAAAGACCGTGATCGGGTTCTGGATGTCGTCTGTCTCCCCCAACGGCGACCCGCCGACCTTCCAGATCGAGGGGGGGTGCGGCACCTTGCAGTTCTCGCTCGTGTCCGGCGACAACCGGACCCTGCCGGTCCCCGACCCCTACGGGACCCAGTTCCACCTGTACACCGGATGGGCCGATACCCCCGGGATCACCGGTTCCCTTCCCGCCGCGGAGAGCCGCTGGTTCCTTCCTTCCGGGCCGGGCCCCTTCCCGCGCACCCCTCCGAACTTCCACGTCCTGATGCTGTTCGAGGACATGAGCACGCACACCCGGATCCATGTGCGCGTGAACGGGCGGGACGATCTCGGGTCCGGCCCCATGGTCCACGACCATCCCTGCGCCATGTGTACGGACGGCCCCGAGCGGTTTCTCGTGAAGGGGGTCGACGAGATCCGGGTCCATTACAACAGCGCTCCCGGTTCCCTTCCCGGGGCCTTCGTCCTGGAGAACCGCTTTGTCCCGCGCGGCACCTTCGTCTCGCCGACCTATGCCCTCGACGCGCCGGCGCCGCTCGAGTTCGTCCAGTGGACGGGGGTCGCCCCGCCACGGAACGCCCCGGGCGACGCGGCCGACCCCTTCACGGTCCGGGTGGAGGGGTATTCCACGGCGCCGGGCGATCCGGGGCATCCGGCCGCGGCCTGGCCGGCCGTGACGCTGGGGCCCTCGGGGACCGTGGACGCGCTCCCGCCGGGGCCGGTGCGGTCGTTCCGCTACGTCGTCGCGATCGACTGCACAAGCTGGACGCCGCCCCTCGACGACACGCCGGTCTTCGAGTCGATCTGGTTCACCGTGAAGCGTCCGGGGCGCGCGCCGCACTGGCTCGTCCGCGAGGAGTAGGAAAAAAATCCCCCCTTCCCTGCCTAGGGGGCGGGGAAGGGGGGAGTGTTCAAGACGGTGCGTTTACCGGGACGGCTTCGCCGCGCTCCGGACGTACTGGATCTCCATCATCCGGAATTCCTTCCCGTCCGGCCCGGCACAGAAGAACTCGAAGGTGAAGTGGTCCTTGTCGACGAAGCGCGTCGTCGAGCGGTAGGCGCACTTCTTTCCCATCATCGGGCAGGAGAACGTGCCGCGATCGGTGATCGTCTTCGTCGCGGCGTCGTACGTCCCCGTTCCCGTCATCATGGCCGTCGACATCGAGTCGGTCCAGATCCCCTGGTACTCCTGCGTCACGTTGTCGAACCCGACGATCCCGAGCCCCTCGAACGGCTGGCCCATCGGGCATTTCCCCGTCACCCTCTGCTCGATGAAGCGCCCGCCCAGGATCCAGCGGATCTCGCTCGTTCCCGCGGAGACGCACGGCTCGCCGCCCGGCTCCATCCAGCCCTTGATCGTGTGGTTCCACGTCCCGACCATCCCCGCGAGGACCTGGTGCCCGGCGCCGGGTTTTCCGGCCTCCATGCACTTGGCCATCATCGCTTCCTGCTCGGGCGTCATCTTCTTCGCCTCGCACGACCCGCACCCCTCGCCGGCGACGACAAGCCCCGCGCCGACCGCCACGCCCGCCAGACCCAGCACCACGCTTGCGAATCTCATCAGAAGCCTCCTTTCGGCCTTGTAAGGGTATTCCCCCGGAACGGACGGTTCAGGATAAGGGGTCCCGGGCGCACGGTAAAGACGCGCCCTGCTGGCGGTTCGTTCATGCGCCCCTGTCGGCGGTTCGCCTGATCCTGATGGCCAGATTAGCCGTCCCTTGCGGGCGGGACCCTTTTCGCGGGACGCTCGCCGGACGGACGGCCTGCCAACATCCGGCTCGCTCGGGTGCCGCGACGGCCGAGGTGAAGCCGGCGTAAGTCCGCTCCAAGGACGCCGAACCGCACCTCGGCCTGCGGCACACGCCCGCGAAAACGCTCCCGCCCCGGGACGGCACCCCGTTTAAAAAAGAGTCAGGACCCGCCGCCGCTCCTCGTCCGCCCGGCGTGCCCGGAGGGCTCGCGCCCCCGGCGGGCCTGCTCGCCGTGAGGGATGCCGGGCCGCCTCGGAGCGTCCCCCCGGCCACCCGCCCCCCATGGAATGCCGCTTCGCCGGGGACCTGCCCGGCTCGCGGCTTTTCCTCGATCCGTCTGACGGCAAGACGTCGTTTCTGTTTTTGGAGGTAGGGGGCCGGTGGAGAAAAGCCGACGCCGACAGGCGGAGGCACTCCACATGGGGGAGGGCGGGGAAAGTCCTGTTATTTATTGGTTCATCGACGGCGTCGACGGCAGGCGGCCCGCGGCGGGAGCGTTTTCGGGGGCCTGATGGAGTCGGGCCGGTCAGGATGTGCAAGGCCCGGCTCTATCGGAGCGACGAGGCGGCACGGACGCCGACGAGGAGCGTCCCTCGACAAACGCGACCGCCGGAAGGGCCGCATATTTTCCAGCGAACGTCCCCAGCATCAAGGACCCTATTTTCCCTTTTCGCCGTGTTTCTCAGACCAAAGGTACGGAATTTCTAAGTCTCTGAGCTTGATAGTAGAGGACTCATTGAGGAACACCTTGAGCCTCCATGTCTTCCGCCACCCAGAGAAGATGAGGCATTCGATCTCCTCGGCGTGACGAAGTCCTTCATCAAAAAACACAGCGGAAATCCAGAGATCTTCTCCTCGCTGAGCAGAAAGTCGCTGCTCTTCAGAAAACTCCCATGAGTACGACGAGACATTTGTAAGAGTGATGAGAGAATTCGCGATGTAGAGTTCCTGTGACCGTTTATGTTTTTTTATGGGGAGCTCCCAACAATCGCGGTTCACTTGTATGGAGAGCGCTTTTCGAAGAAGTGTTGTTTGAGCGGTTTTTAATCGTGCATCGTGCAGGTAACTTTCAAAATAGATTAAATCGTGAAGTCTGTTGGAAGCCGAGCGAATTGTCCAAGTTAGCTTAGATGGTGACTTTCGGTTGAATGCGGCGCCGAAGTCTGGCTGCGAGTCTTTCATGGGATTTGTTTGCATCCCGTCAGTAATTCAAAGCGGAATATTTCCGTGCTTCTTGGGCGGGTTCTTGTCGCGTTTTCCGCGCAGAAGATTCAGGCCGGCGATGAGGCGCTTCCTCGTCTCGCGGGGCTCGATGACGTCATCCAGATAGCCGCGCGCGGCGGCGACGTAGGGGTTGGCGAATTTCTCGGTGTACTCCTTCACGAGCTCCGCCTCCTTGGCCTTGGGGTCCTTGGAGGCGGCGATCTCCTTCTTGTAGATAATCTCGACCGCGCCTTGGGGGCCCATGACGGCGATCTCGGCGGTGGGCCAGGCGAGGTTGAGGTCACCCCGGATGTGCTTCGAGGACATGACGTCGTAGGCGCCGCCGTAGGCCTTCCGGAGGATGACGGTCAGCTTCGGGACGGTCGCCTCGCAGTAGGCGTAGAGGAGCTTCGCGCCGTGGCGGATGATCCCGCCGTGCTCTTGCGTCACCCCGGGCATGAAGCCGGGGACGTCCTCGAAGGTGACGAGCGGGATATTGAAGGCGTCGCAGAACCGGATGAAGCGGGCCGCCTTCACGGAGGCGTTGATGTCGAGGACGCCGGCCATGACGGCGGGCTGGTTCGCGATCACGCCGACAGGATGGCCCGAGAGGCGGGCGAAGCCGACCACGATGTTCATGGCGAAGCGGGCGTGGACCTCGAAGAAGCTGTCGGCGTCCACGACGCGGCGGATGACCTCCTTCACGTCGTAGGGCTTGTTGGGGGAGTCGGGGATAGCGGCGTCGAGCTCGGCATCGGCCCGGTCGTCGGGGTCGCTGGTGGCCGCGCGCGGGGGCTCCGAGAGGTTGTTCAGGGGGAGGTAGCTCACGAGCTTCCGGATCATGTCGAGGCATTCGTCGTCGGATTCGGCGAGGAAGTGGGCGACGCCCGATTTCTCGTTGTGGACGTGGGCGCCGCCAAGGTCGTCGTGGCTCACCTCCTCGTTGGTGACGGTCTTCACGACGTTCGGGCCGGTGACGTACATGGTGCCCGTGTGGTCGGCCATCAGGACGAAGTCGGTGATGGCGGGGGAGTAGACGGCGCCGCCGGCGCAGGGGCCCAGGATCGCGCTGATCTGCGGGACGACGCCGGAGGCGAGGGTGTTCCGGAGGAAGATGTCGGCGTATCCCCCCAGGGAGACGACCCCCTCCTGGATCCGGGCGCCGCCCGAGTCGTTGAGGCCGATCACGGGAAAGCCGGTCTTCATGGCGAGGTCCATCACCTTGCAGATCTTCTCGGCGTGCCCCTTCCCGAGCGACCCCCCGAAGACGGTGAAATCCTGCGAGAAGACGCAGACGTCCCGCCCGTCGATCTTTCCGTGGCCGGTGACGACGCCGTCTCCCAGGAAGGCGGGGGTCCCGGCGGCGGGGTCGACGCCGCGGTTCAGGACCAGGGCGTCGATCTCCACGAAGGTGCCGGGGTCGAGGAGCCGGTCGATCCGCTCGCGGGCGGTGAGTTTTCCCTTTTCATGCTGGGCCTTGACGCGCTCCGGGCCGCCCCCTTCCAGGGCCTTTTTCCGCAACTGCCGGAGATGATCGACGGGTTTGGTCATTTTTTCTTTCTCCGGGGGGCCGTGAATTCGGTCAGGACCTTGTGGGTGGAGGCGGGATGGAGGAACGCGACCTCCGTCCCGCGCGCGCCGGGGCGGGGCGTGCGGTCGATCATCCGGATCCCGAGCGCCTCGGCGGCGGCGATGGCGCCGGCGACCTCCTTGACCCCGAAGGCGACGTGATGGACCCCGCCGCCGCGGGTCGCGAGGAAATTGGCGACAGGGGAGTCGTCCGAGGTCGGCTCCAGGATCTCCAGGTGGACCCCCTTCATTTCCAGGAAGGTGGTGCGGACCTTCTGGGAGAGGACCTCCTCGCGGCCGGTCTCGCGCATCCCCAGGGTGTCGCGGAAGAGATGCAGGGCCTTCGCGAGGTCGCCCACGGCGAGCGCGATATGGTCGAGCGATCCCAGCGCCACGGGCCGGGTCGGGCGCAGTTCATTCTTGATGAAGTCGACGATCTCGTCGAGCCGTGTTCCGGGGGTGAAGATCCGCGAGAACCCGGCGCGCTTCAGGGCGGCATGGTCCTCGTCCGGGATCACCCCGCCGCAGAAAAGAAGCATGTCCTTCCGGCCCAGCTTCGCGAGGAGCCGGGCGGCCTTCGCGAAGTGCGTGCTGTGGGCGCCCGAGAGCGAGCTCAATCCCACCGCCTCGGCGTCCTCCTGGACGGCGGCGCGGGCCACCTGCTCGGCGGTCTTGCGGACCCCGCCGTAGATCACTTCCATCCCAGCCTCCTGGAGGGCGCGCGCGACCGTGAGGAGCCCCCGGTCGTGGCCGTCGAGGCCGACCTTGCCCAGGAAGACGCGGACCGGTTTTTCCGGAGAGACGCCCATGGAAGAGGGCCGAGTATAGCACACCCGGGACGGGGCGCTCCCGCGCCTGTATACTGCGCACGCTCCCATGGACAAGGTCATTCTCGCCTATTCCGGCGGCATCAACACGACGCTCGCGATCCACTGGCTCCGGCAATACAAGAATCTCGAGGTCGTCACGTTCGCCGCGAACCTGGGGTTCGGCGAGTCGTTCGAGAGCCTGGGCGAGATGGCGCTCGCGGCCGGGGCCTCGTCGGCGCATGTCGAGAACCTGCGCGGCCGCTTCGTGGACCACTACGTGCTCCCGGCGTTCAAGGCGGGGGCGCGCTACGGCTCGGGGTACCTCCTGTCGTCGGCGTTGAGCCGGCCGCTGATCGTGGAGAAGCTCGTGAAGCTTGCCCGGGAGAATTCCGCCGCCTTCATCGCGCACGGATGCACCGGGAAGGGGAACGACCAGCTCCGGTTCGAGGCGTCGGTGGCGGCGCTGGCCCCCGACATCCGGGTGGTGGCCCCGGTGCGCGAGTGGCCCTACCGGACTCCGGAGGAGCGGCTCATCTACGCCAGGCGCAATAACATCAAGTTGCCGCCGCCCGACCGCCTCAAGCGGTCGGTGGACGGGAACGTCTGGGGGATCTCGATCGAGGCGCCCTGCCTGGAGGACCTCTCGATGCCCCCGCCGGACGACCTCTTCTTCATCACGAAGGACCCCTCGAAGGCCCCGGCGAAACCGGTGCGGATCCGGATCGATTTCAGGAAGGGGGAGCCGACGGCCCTCGACGGCGAGGCCATGGAGCTCCCGGAGCTGGTCGAGGCGCTGAACCAGGTCGGGGGGCGCTACGGGGTGGGGCGCGTCGACGTGGTCGAGGACCGCGCCGTCGGGATCAAGACGCGCGAGGTGTACGAGATCCCCGGCGCGACGATCCTCTCGACCGCGCACCAGGCCCTGGAGGAGATCGTGCTCACGCGCCAGATGCGGGAGTTCAAGGAGTCGGCGGGGCTCCGGTACGGCCAGCTCATCTACGACGGGTTCTGGTTCTCGCCCCTCCGGGAGGCGCTCGACGCCTTCGTGGAGGTCTCGCAGAGGCACGTCACGGGGTCCGTCACCGTCGAGGTCGCGCCCGGCACCTGCCGCGTGGCGGGGCGCGAGTCCCCCTTCTCGCTCTACAACAAGGCGCTCGCCACCTACACGGCCGAGGACGTCTTCCCGCACGCCGCCGCGCGCGGCTTCGCCCACTTCTGGAGCATGGAGTCGCGCATCGCCGCCACCGGCCGCGCCGCACGCAAGGAGCGCAAGGCGCTCAAGGAAAGCCGGGGCGCGCGGAAGAAGACCGAATAGCAGGGTATGAGGTTCGAGATCCTCTGCACGGGCAGCGAGCTCGTGCAGGGCCGCACGGTCGAGTCGAATGCCGCCTGGATCGGGCGTTTCCTCGCCCGGGAAGGACTGGTCCTTTCCCGCTACGCGGTGCTTCCCGATGACGCCGGCGCGATCGCCGACGAGATCCGCGCGGCGCTTTTACGCGTACCGCTTGTGGTGATTTCGGGAGGCCTCGGCCCCACACGGGACGACGTGACGCGCGAGGCGATTTCACGCGCGGTGCGCAGGCCTCTCGCGGTGCATCCGGAGGCGCTGGCGCATCTGACACGCTGGTTCTCGGGCAGGAAGATGCCGGGGGCAAACCGCCGCCAGGCGCTCCTGCCGCGCGGGGCGGAGGTGCTCGAGAATCCCTCCGGCACCGCCCCCGGGATCTGGCTCGCGCTCCCCGGGGGGAAGGCGCTCGCCTCGGTCCCGGGCGTTCCCCACGAGATGCGCCGCATGGTGGAGGAGGGGATCCTGCCCCGTCTTCGCCGGGGTTTCGGCGGGCGGGCGCGCCGCGCGGACGGGAACAGGCTTCTCACGGTCTTCGGCCTCCCGGAGTCGGTTGTCGACGCGTCCGTGAAGCGGCTTCCCGCGGGGGCGCGGTACGGGATCACCGTGCGCGGGATCCGGGTCCAGCTGTCGTTCTCCTGGCGGCCGCGGAGCGGCGCGACGGCGCGGCGGTTCATCGCCCGCCTGGCGCGGTCATTGCGGCGGCAGGGGGCTTTCGTCCTGGAGGGGGACGTCGATCTCGCGACGGAGATCGTCCGGCGGCTCGGGGGGCGGGGACGGACCCTGGCGGTGGCCGAGTCGTGCACCGGCGGAAGGATCGCTTCCCTCATCACGGCCGTGTCGGGTTCCTCCCGCGTTTTCGTCGAATCGCTCGTGACCTATGCCAACCGGTCGAAGGTCCGGCGCCTGGGCGTCCCGGCGCGCCTCCTTGCCGCGCGCGGCGCCGTGAGCCGCGAGACGGCCCTGGCCATGGCGCGCGGCGCGCGGAAGACGGGCGGGACGGATTGGGGCCTTGCGGCCACCGGCATCGCCGGGCCCGACGGGGGGACCCCCGAAAAACCGGTCGGGCTCGTCTGGATCAGTTGTGCGGGGGCGAGGGGGACCGTCGCGGAAAGGCTTCTCCTCAAGGGGGACCGCGCGACGATCCAGTCGCGCGCGGCGGAGAAGGCGCTTCTTTTCCTCTACTCCCGCCTTTATTCCCGCTTTTCCCGCGCGGGATCCGCCGTCCGGTAGAGCGCGATCCCCGCCTCCGCCTCGTCGGACATCCCAAGGAGGATCCCGCCGGGAACGGGCGAGACGGCCCCGACGCCCGTCAGGTCCGGAAGGTCGATCGTCGATAGGCGGCTTCCGTCCGAGAAGCTCCGCAACTCGATTCGCAAGGCCCCGCCTTCGTCCGCGCCGAGGACGAAAAATCCTTCCGGCGTCTCCCAGACCTGGCGGATCCCGTCGAATCCCTTCAGGGGGAGGTCCCAGGCCGTCTTGCCGTCGGCGCCGAGGCGGCGCATCCGGCAGCGGTCCGCGGCCATCTCGTCCAGGATCGTCGTGACCGCGATCACGCCGTCCGCGCCGGACACGAAGAAGGCGGGGGTCTCCCGGACGGGCAGTGTGAGGGAGAGCGTCTTCCGGCCGCTCGCGGGATCGTACGCCGCGATCCAGGCCGCGGCGTTCAGGATGTCTTCGGGCGCGTTGGCCATCCCCCCGAGCTTTCCGGACATCTCCACGAAGTCCGACGACTGGAGCCCGCCCAGGACGATGACGCCGCCGGGGCCCCGGCCGGAGGCGGTGGCGCCGCCCGGCAGGCGCTCCTCGCGCCAGGCCAGGCTCCCGTCCCGCGTGCGGACGGCGGCCAGGGGAAGCCCCGCGGACTTCTCTCCGATCAGCGCCATGGTGATCCCTTCCCAGGCGAGGACCGTCGCGCCGTCGGCGGAGATCCTGAACTCGCCCGGGATGCCGCCCAGGGCCGCGTGCGGGAACTCCTTCGCCCAGACCGTCCGCCCGTCCCTGGGGTCGAGGAGCCGCATCCAGATCCCGCCCTGCACGGCGGAACCGGCCGGCTTCGGCTTGGTGAACGGGCCCGGCGGGGCCTCGACGGCGATCCATCCGGCGGCGATCACCCCTTCGCGGGCGATCCCCGTGAAGCTGCTCCCCGCGGGGACGGCCTGCGACCAGAGGGGGATCCCGTCCGCCAGGCGGAACGCGTCGACATGGTCACGACCCGGCCGGGTGCCGCGGACGAACACCGTCTCGCCGGAAACGGCGGGAGGGGGAATGGTCATTCCGCCGGCGAGCAGGTTCGCGATGTTCTCGACGTTCGACGTGGAGCGGCGCCACAGGAGCTTGCCGTTTTTCGCGTCGTGCAGCGCCAGCCAGCCGGCCCCCTCGTCCGTCCCGGCGGCCAGGATCCCCTTCGGCGTGAACTCGAGCGAGACCAGCTGTCCCGGAACGGACTCGGGTTCCGTGCGCCACAGGCATCCTCCCGGGCGGAAAGAGGCGACGACGCGGCGCGCGGCGATCCGGACCCCTTCCTCTCCCGAGGCGGTCACCGCGCGCTCGATCTCGCGGATCGCGTCTCCCAGGGCGGCGGGCGTCCCGGCCTTCTCGATGGCCGCGAGGGCCTCCCGGAGCCGGGCCTCGGCCGCCTCGCGATCCTCGAAGGAGTCGGCGCCGAGCCGGTCGACCGTCCCCTGCCAGTCGATCTCCAGGGCGCGGCCCGGGGACGGGATGAAGGAAAGGAAGACCGCGAGGGCCGGCAACAGCAGGTTCATTCGCTTGGACATGCCAGTTGAACCATCGTACCCCGGGCGGGGCCCGAACGGAGAGGGGGGCGGATCGGCTCTTTTTTCGGGGCGGAACGGTCAGGTCCGGAAAACGGGGGCATGACCGTCCGGCCCTCCCGGAAAGAGCCGATCCGCCCCCTGTTCCGCTTGGACTTTCCGGGGGCTCGGCGGTTAGATAGGGGGACGGGGCCGGGAGCGGACCCCGCAATAATAGGGAAATAGGGAGGGAGACCCATGAAGGAGATTCTCGCGGCGGTGTTCGCGGTCGGTCTTGCGGCGGGCGGGGCCTGGGCGGAGGACGAGGCCCCGGGCGGCGAGCCGGCGCAGGAGCAGGATGGAGGCGGGTTCGGCGGGGGGACGGGGAAGGCCCCGGCCGGCGTGACCTGGGAGAACCTGGGGAAGATCGACAAGTCGAACATCAAGGGGGCCGTGAACAAGAAGGGCGAGCCGATGGGGCCCGGCGGCGACAGGAAGGCGTGCGAGGGATGCGCGACGGCCAAGGACGAGGCGAAGAAGCTCGCTGGCGCCGCGGAGGGGAAGACGGCGGTCGTCCAGTGCGCCGACTGCAAGAAGTACTGCGGCGTCGGCGCCGACGGACAGGTGCATGTCGCGAAGTGCCAGGATTGCGTGAAGGCGCAGGTCGACGGCGGCAAGAAGTGCCCCGCCTGCCAGGAGAAACAGGAGAAGAAGGCCGCCAAGAAGAAGGCGGGCGGCTAGTCTCCGGTCAGCGTCCGGAAGCGAATGTCGCGGCGGCCGTCCTTCCGGGGGCGGCCGCCGCTTCCTTTTTCGGGTCCTTCGCTCCGACGCGGCAGTCGACCAGGCTCCAGTAGCCGAAGGCGTTCACCTTCTGGACGCTGTCGGGGACGAGCCCCGCCGACGCGAGGACCACGCCCATCGGAAGGTCGGTCCGCCACCCCATCGGGACGCACCAGGGGGAGATCCACCGGTCGATCCGGCCCACGACCGCGTGCTCCGACATGAAATGGTTGAGGAGGACGATGCGGCCGCCGGGGCGGGTGACCCGCTTCATCTCGAGGAGCGCCCGTTCCGGCTCGGGGAGGGCGCTCACGACGTAGGCGGCGACGCAGACGTCGAACGCGTCGTCCGGGAATCCAAGGCGCCCCGCGTCCATCCGGAGGAGGTCCACCCGGGCGCGGGGGGGATCTTCCGCGAGGCGCTCGACGGCCTTGGCCAGCATGGCGGCGGAATAGTCGACGCCGATGACGTGCCAGCGGGCCGAATAACACGGAAAGGAGAGGCCGGTCCCGACCCCGACCTCGAGGATCCGGAGGGGCTTTCCGGCCGGCAGGCCGTCGAAGAGGCGCCTGCGCCCGCCGTCGAAGATCTTCCGGAACAGGAAGTCGTAGCAGGAGGAGAGTTTCGCGTAGGCGGTCCCCACGGACTGGTGGTCGAGAGTGGACATTATTTCCGCTCGATCTTCCGGAGTTCCATCTGGCGCTGGTGGATGAACCGCGCGATCCCGTCCTTGGCCTGTTCGGTGACGAGGAACTCCGCCCCGTAGACGAACCGGCGCGCCACGGGGCGCGCCCAGACCACGCGCGCCGGCAGGTCGTGGATCTTGGCGCCCAGCTGCAGCGAGACGTCCACCTTCTGGTTGCGGGACATGAACCAGGGGGCCCGGAACGAGAATCCTCCGGCGGAGAGGGTCAGGATCTCGATCCGCGAGAACGGCTGGTCAGGGGCGGCCCGTACCTGGCCCGCGGTCTCGTCGTAGGCGAGGACCCGGATGAGGCGCCTCCGCTGGAGCCGGAGAGAGGCCTCCCGCAGGGCGAAGTGGACGATGTTCTTGCCGGCGTCGGTGCTCGAGACCGTCACCTCGTCGAGGTAGAGGCCGTTCGGGTCCCAGGAAGCGAGGATCGCGGTCCGTCCCTTCGTGAAGACGAACATCCGGTCCGACTTGATGGCGGGGAACTGGACCTCGATCTCGCCGGTGACGCGTCCTGGTTTGATCAGCACCGTGTAGACCGGGAGCGCCTGGGGGATCGACGGCAGGTAGGGGAGGACGATCTTCCCTTCCCGCGGACCCGATACGGGGAGGCTGACGGTCTCCTTCGCATGCGCCGCCTGGAGGTACTGCAGGAGGTAGTCGGCCCGCTGGTATTCGACGTCGGCGGAGAGGGCCCGCGTCCAGCAGTCGGCCGCCTGGCGCAGGCGTCCCGTCTCGCGCTCGACGCTCCCCAGGTTGCAGAGGAAAAGCGGGTTGGCGGGTTCCTTCTCGACGGCGAGATCGAAGAGGTTCAAGGCCTTTGCCGGTTTCCCCGAGCAGTGGTAGAGGACCCCCAGGGTGTTGATCAGGGCCGGGTCGGTCTTCTCGTCGCGTTTCCGGAGTTCCTCGATGAGGTCGATCCCGTCCTGCAGGAACCCGTGGCTGAAGGCGAAGCCGATGCATCCCGCGAGGCGCTGGGGGTCGACGTGCGCGAGCTTCACCGCCTGGCGCGCGGCCTGGAGCGCCTGGCCCCATGCGCCGCGCTCGGCGTGCCGGTCGCAGGCCGCCATGTGATCCCGGACCCGGCTCTCGATGTCGCCCGCGGAAGGCGTTTTTCCCGGATCGGCCGGGGTCGTTCCAGTCACGGGAGCCGATTCTATTCTGTCCCTTGTCTCCTGTCTGCTGTCTCCTTCCGTGCGTCTCCTGTATCATCCGCCCCGATGCGGACCCGGGCGGTCTTTCTCGATGCCGGATACACCCTCCTGCATGCCGTCCCCTCGCTGGGAGGCATCTACGCCGAGGTGACGCGACGTTTCGGTGCCGAGGTGGGGCCCGCGCGCTTCGAGGCGGCGTTCGGCCCGGTTTTCGACCGGTATAACGCTCGAGCCCGGGTCGACGATGATTTCAGGGAGACGGATGTGGAGCACCGGGCGATGTGGGTGGATCTCACGCGCCAGATCCTGGGGGAGCTCCCGGAGCTGCGGGGGCGCGTCCCCTTCGAGATGTGGTTTGACGCCCTCTATGCCCGGTTCGGGGAGGCGGGGGTCTGGAATCCCTACCCCGACGCCGTCGGGACGATCCGGGCGCTCAAGGACGAGGGGTTTCGCGTGGGGATCCTGTCGAACTGGGATTCACGACTCCTCCCCATCCTCGCCGGACACGGCCTGGACGCCCTGGTGGACGACATCGTCGTCTCGGCGCGCGTGGGGTTCCGGAAGCCCCATCCGGCGATCTTTCACGAGGCATGCCGGCGGGCCGGGGTGGAACCGGGCGAGGCCGTCCATGTCGGCGATTCCTTCCACGACGACGTGGAGGGGGCGCGTCGGGCGGGGATCCGTCCGGTCCTGATCGCGCGCGGGGCGCATCCGGTCCCCGCCGGCGTGGCGACGGTCCGTTCCCTCGCGGATCTCGCGGGAGGCGGGATCGCGCGCCTCGTATCGGAGGCTGCGGCATGAGCGACCCGGCGGGGACGCCGCGCCTGGCGATCACGAAGGAGTCGGAGCTCGCCGACGGCCACGGGATCCGCTTCGAGGCGGGGAAGGGGCCCCGGCGCGTGGACGGCGTCCTGATCCGCTTCGAGGGGAAGTTCTACGCCTACGTGAACCGCTGCAAGCACATGCCGATGCCGCTCGATCTCGTGAAGAACCACTTCTTCACCGCCAACAAGAAGAGCCTCCGGTGCCAGTCGCACGGCGCCGCCTATGAGCCGACGACGGGGAAGTGTTTCGCCGGCCCGTGCCGCGGGAAAGGGCTCGACCCGCTCCCGATCGCGGTCGAGGAAGGCGTCGTCTACTACGCCGGCCCCGTCGATGCCAAACCTGCCTGATCCGGTCGTCAGTCCCGACGTCCTGCGCGCCGGGCGGATCCCGCCCGGGCAGGCGCGCACGGAAAAATGGCCGGTCCTGCATCACGGGGAGGTCCCGGCCTTCGATGCCGCGTCCTGGGATTTTTTCGCGCGCGGTCTGTGCGCGAGCCCCTTCCGTCTCGGTTTCGACGCGTTCCAGGCGCTTCCAGTGACGCGCGTCCGGGCCGACATGCACTGCGTGACCCGCTGGAGCCGCCTCGACAACCTGTGGGAGGGGGTGTCGATCCGGGAGATCCTTTCCCGTGCGCGGCCGAAGCCGGAGGCGCGCTTCGCGATGGTCCATGCCGAGAACGGCTTCACGGCGAACATCCCCCTCGCCGAGCTCGACCAGGCCGACGTCCTCCTCGCGATGAAGAACAACGGGGAGACGATCTCCGCCGAGCACGGGTACCCCCTGCGCCTCGTCGTCCCGCGCCTCTATGCCTGGAAGTCCGCCAAGTGGGTGCGCGGGATCGAGTTCCTGGCCGAGGACGCCCCCGGCTTCTGGGAACAGAACGGCTACCACATCCACGGCGACCCCTGGAAGGAAGAGCGGTTTTGGGGCGACTAGCGCTGGCCGGACTGGTGATCGCGGCAATGACGCGCGCCGCCGCCGGAGAGCCGGCCGCGGTCCCGGAGATCGCGCTTGTCCCCGCCTTTCCGGAGCTGAAGTTCGAGAAACCGCTTTTCCTCTGCGAGATCCCCGATGGAAGCGGTCGGGTCGTCGTCCTCGAGCAGGGGGGGCGGGCCTGGGTCTTCCCGAAGCGCGCGGACGCGAAGCCGGCCGACCGGAAGCCGTTTCTCGACGTCTCGGCGCGGACCTCCACCTTCATCGAGATGGGGCTCCTCGGGATGGCGTTCCATCCGCGGTTCGCCGAGAACCGCTTCGTTTACGTCTACTACTCGGAAAAGCCGCCCGTGGCGGGGCCCGTGATCCGGAAGCACGATTCGATCGTGGCGCGGTTTTCGGTCGACCCGAAGGACCCGGACCGGCTCGACCCCGGGTCCGAGAAGGTCCTGATGCGGATCGAGCAACCCTACGCCAACCACAACGGCGGGTGCCTCCTCTTCGGACCGGACGGATTCCTCTATATCGGTCTCGGGGACGGCGGCGCCGGGGGGGACCCCCACGGGCATGGCCAGAACCGGAAGACCCTGCTCGGCGACATGCTCCGGATCGACGTGGACCGTCCGGCCGCCGGAAAGGAGTACGGGATCCCGCCGGACAACCCGTATGTGGGGAACGAGAAAGGGTTCTGCCCCGAGATCTGGGCATGGGGCCTGCGGAATCCCTGGCGCTTTTCTTTCGATCGCGCCACCGGGGATCTGTGGGCTGCGGACGTGGGACAGAACAAGATGGAGGAAGTCGACATCATCGAGAAGGGGCGCAACTACGGCTGGAACCATTACGAGGGGACCCTGAAGTTCCATCAGCCGGCCCGCGTCCGCCAGGAGGCGGAATACGCCTTCCCGGTCGTCGAGTACCTCCAGCAGGACGGCGGCCGGAGCATCACGGGAGGGTACGTCTACCGCGGGAAGCGCTTTCAGGGGCTCTCCGGGGTCTACTTCTACGCCGACTACGTGTCGGGGAAGCTCTGGGGAACGCGCTACGACCGGGAGACCCGGAAGGCGGTCGGGAACCGCCTGCTCCTCGAGACGCGCCTGGCGGTGTCGTCCTTCGGGGAGGACGCCGAAGGCGAGCTCTACGTGATCGCCTTCAACGGGAAGCAGGTCTTCCGGATCGAGGCGAAGAAGTCGGATTAGGGCCGAGCGCTCGCTTGCCCTTCCGGCGGTCGCATTTGGCGGGGGACGCTCTCTCGCGGCGTCCGTGCCGCTCGATCTCTCCGATGTCGCCGGGCCTTGCACGTCCTGACCGGCCCGGCTCCATCAGGCCCCCGCAAACGCTCCCGCCTCCGGGCCGCTCGCTTTGCGGGAAAACGGTCGGCGCAGGAGCCGTAAGGGCTGGCGGGAGAAAAGGGACTACTTTTTCACGAATCCGGAGACGAAAAGCGCCTTCTGGCCGTTCAGGGTCGATTCGGTCCCCGTGACGGAGACGATGTCGGCCATGTGCTCGATGAGCTTCTCCCGGAGCGTCGTCTGTCCGTCGCGCCGGGGATGGTGCTCCTCGGCCATGAGGAGATGCACGGTCCCGTCGGCGGCGAGAAGGCCGATCGGCTCGCCGGCGCGCGCGCACTTCTGGCCGCACTCCTTGTGCTTGGCGCCGTGCTTCCCCAGCTGCCAGTAGCAGGAGCAATCGATGATCTCGCCGGTGAGGGTGACCACCTTCCCCGGGTTGGGCTTTCCGGCCACGGCCGCCTCGATCGTGGTGGCGCTCCAGGGCTCGGCCGGGGTCTCGCCGACCGCGGCGGCCGGCTTCTCGGGGGAACCCGCCGCGGGGGTCATCCCGGGATGCAGCACCTCCGTCTTCTTGCACTTCGCGAACGGGCAGGTGCAGGAAGCGACCAGGAGCGACAGGATCGCGGCGACGCGGGTTGCCTTGCGCATGGATGAAACCTCCGTGGTCAGATGACCTTCGCCTCTTCCCGCAGGAGACGGACCAGTTCCGGCACCGCCTCGACGCCGGTCCCGACGATCTTTCCCGGCGCGCGCGGCGGCGGGAGCTCCAGTTTCGCGGTCTCGGTCTTCGGCGCGGCGGCCGGCGCGGCGAGTTCCGCGATCGGTTTCTTCTTCGCCTTCATGATGTTCGGGAGCGACGCGAAGCGGGGGGTGTTGAGCCCCTTTTGGGCGGTGATCCCGGCGGGAAGGGGGCATTCCATCACCTCGGTCCCCCCCTCGATCTGCCGGCGGGCGGTCAGTTTTCCGTCGCCGACTTCCAGCTTCACCACGACAGAGACGAGCGGGATCCCCAGGGCGTGGCAGGCGTAGGCCGGCACCTGCGCCGCGTCGTCGTCCACCGCCTTGATCCCGAAGAAGACGAGGTCGGGCTTCTCGTCCTTGAGTGCCGCCGCGATCGCCTGTCCGGTCGAGAAGGGGTCGAGCGCGGCGTCGGTCTTCACGAGGATCCCGCGGTCGGCCCCCATGGCGAGCGCGGTCCGGATCTGGGTCTCGGCCTCCTTCGGGCCCACGGAGACCACGACGACTTCGCCGCCCCCCTTGGCATCCCGGAGCGAGAGCGCCTCCTCGATCCCGTACTCGTCATACGGGGAAACGACGTACTCGAGCCCCGTCGGATCGGCCGACCTTCCGTCGGCGGCGACCTTGATCCGCGCCTCGGTGGAGGGGACGCGCTTGATACAGACGGCAATTTTCATGGAGAGAGTCTATCCGTTGAATCGTCCGGGACAAGGTCCTACGATCCCGTCTCCATGGCATTGCCGTTCAAGGGCGCGGACTACCTGAATCTGGACGGGGAGCTGTCCGAAGAGGAAAGGATGATCCGCGACACCGTGCGCGGATGGGTCACGAAGGAAGTGATCCCCGTGGTCGCCAGGCATTTCCGCGAGGGGACGTTCCGCAAGGAATGGACCCCGCAGGTGGCCGAGATGGGGCTCCTGGGGGCGAGCCTCCAGGGGTACGGCTGCGCCGGGCTCTCGAACGTCGCCTACGGGATCGCGATGCAGGAGCTGGAGCGCGGCGACTCGGGGCTCCGCTCCTTCGTTTCCGTGCAGGGGGGGCTCGTCATGTATCCCATCCATGCGTTCGGCAGCGAGGAGCAGAAGAAGAAGTGGCTTCCGGAGATGGCCGCGGGCCGGAAGATCGGCTGCTTCGGCCTCACCGAGCCCGATTTCGGGTCCGATCCCGGCGGGATGCTCACGACCGCCCGCAAGGACGGGGACCACTACGTCCTCGACGGCACCAAGATGTGGATCACGAACGGCGGCATCTCCGACGTCGCCGTCGTCTGGGCGAAGCTCGACGGCGTCGTGCGGGGGTTTCTCGTCGAGACCGGAACGCCCGGCTACAAGACCGCCGACATCGAGGGGAAGTTCTCGCTGCGCGCCTCCGTGACGTCGGAACTCTCCTTTGACGGGTGCCGCATACCGGCCGGAAACCTCCTGCCGGGGACCGGGGGACTGAAGTCCCCGCTCATGTGCCTGAACCAGGCGCGCTACGGGATCAGCTGGGGGGCGCTGGGGGCCGCGATGGCCTGCTACAGCGAGGCGCTCGAGTACGCGAAGACCCGCATCCAGTTCAAGCGTCCCATCGCCGGGTTCCAGCTCGTGCAGAAGAAGCTCGTCGAGATGGTGACCGAGATCACGAAAGGCCAGCTCCTGGCGCTCCGGGTCGGCCGCATGAAGGACAAGGGGGAGGCGAAGCCCCACCACATCTCGATGGCGAAGATGAACAATGTCTCGATCGCGCTTCATATCGCGCGCATGGCGCGGGACGTCCTGGGGGCCAACGGCGTCGCCGACGAATACCAGTCATTCCGGCACATGGCGAACCTCGAGTCGGTCTACACCTACGAGGGGACGCACGACATCCACACGCTCGTGATCGGGGAGAACATCACCGGAATCTCGGCATTCAACGGCTGACCTCCGCCAGAAAGGGGTTCCCATGCCTTCCTATGTCAGAGTGGCCGCCGTTTCCGAGATCGCCCCGGGTGCCTCGAAGGCCGTCACCGTGAACGGGAACGAGATCGCCCTCTTCAATCTCGCCGGGCAGTTCTACGCGATCGACAACGCCTGCCCGCACGCCGGGGGGCCTCTCGCCGAAGGCGAGATCAAGGGCGAGAACGTCGTCTGCGGCTGGCATGGCTGGCAGTTCAGCATCAAGACGGGCACCATGACCCTGAATCCCCGCGCCCGCGTCTCGACCTATCCGGTAAAGGTCGAGGGGAACGACATCCACGTCGAGGCGTGAGGGCCTTCCTTCCGGCCGGTCCCGTCCCCCCGGGGGGCCCCGCATGATCCGGGTGGAGAACCTCGTCAAGGAGTTCCGGTCGTTCGAGCGCCGCGAAGGGGTGATGGGGGCGGTGCGGGACCTCTTCCACCGGGAGTACAAGGCCGTTCGCGCGGTGGACGGGATCTCGTTCTCGATCGCGCCGGGCGAGATGGTCGGCTACATCGGCCCCAACGGCGCCGGGAAGTCGACCACGATGAAGATCCTGACCGGGATCCTCGTCCCCGCGTCGGGGGAGGTGACGGTCGCCGGATTCGTCCCCTGGCGCGACCGGCGCCGCTACGTGGCGTCGATCGGGGCGGTGTTCGGCCAGCGCTCGGGGCTCTGGTGGGATCTCGCGGTGGTCGAATCGCTCCGGCTCGTGGCCGAGATGTATCGCGTCCCGCGGGCCGACTTCGAGAGGCGCCTCACCTTCTTCGACGGGGCGCTGGGGCTGGCGAAATACCTCCACACGCCCGTGCGGAAGCTCTCCCTGGGGGAGCGGATGCGGTGCGATCTCGCCGCGGCCCTGATCCACGAGCCGAAGATCCTGTTCCTCGACGAGCCGACGATCGGCCTCGATGTCGTGGCGAAGGCCGCGGTGCGGCGCTTCCTGAAGGAGGCGAACCGCACGCTGGGGACCACGATGATCCTGACGACGCATGACCTCGTGGATATCGAGGAGATCTGCCCGCGCGTCATGATCATCGACCGGGGACGGCTCCTCTACGACGGGGACCTTGCCGCCATCCGCCGCCGGCACGACCACCTGGCGCATGTCACGGTCGATTTCGCGCAGGGTGTTTCCCGGGAAGACCTCGCCGCCGCCGCCGCGGGCGTGGACTGGGAGAGCCTGGGGGAGAACCGCTGGCGCGCGGCAGTGGACCGCCGCGCCGTCTCCCCGGTCGAGCTGACGCGGGCGCTTCTCGCGCGCTTCCCCGTGGCGGACCTCGGGATCGCGCCGAGCCCGATCGAGGCGATCATCCGGGGGATCTACCTGGAGGGGAAAGGGGCATGACGGCGGGCCTGGCGGTCTACGGCGCCTTCGCGCGCGTGGCTTTCCTCCAGATCCTCGCCTACCGGCTGCGGTACGTCACCGGGATCCTCACCTACACGGTCTACGTCGCGGCGTATTCCTTCCTGTGGCGGGGGATCTATGGCCAGGCCGAGCGCCTGGGGGCGTTCCACGTGGAGGAGATGGTCCGGTTCATCGCGGTGGGGTGGATCCTGCGGTCGTTCTACTTCAACAATGTGGACCGCGAGATCGCCGAAGAGGTGAGACAGGGGAAGATCGGCTCGCGGCTGCTCCTTCCCGTGAGCTATCCGCTGGCGAAGCTGGTGGGGGCGGTCGGCGAGTCGTTCTTCCGGCTCGCCTTCTTCACCGGGCCGATCGCGCTCGCCGTGGGGTTCCTGTTCGACGTCCCGCTCCCGGCCGGCTGGCAGGCGGCCGCCGGCACCGCCGCGAGCGCGGTGCTGGCCCTGGGCGTGATGTCGGGGCTCAATTTCCTCGTGGCCTTGGCCGCCTTCCCCCTGAAGAACATCGACGGCCTCATCTGGACGAAGCACGGCGCGATCCAGGTCCTCTCGGGGCTCCTGATCCCGCTTTCCTTCTTTCCGCCCGCCGCGGCGCGGATCCTCGAGGCGCTCCCGTTCGCGGCGATCAGCCAGTCGCCCGTCCTCATCTATCTGGGGAAGATCTCCGGGGAGGCGCTCGCGCGCGAGCTCCTCTTCCAGGCGGCCTGGGCGGCGGGGCTGTGGGGGGCGGGGGCGCTCCTCTGGGGGCGCGCGATCCGGCGGCTCACGATCCAGGGGGGGTAGATGAGGGTCGCCTGGCTGTACGTGATGCAGATCCTGAAAAGCCGGCTCGCCTACCGGTGGGATTTCCTGACGCAGTTCTTCGGAGAGCTGGTGGGGTCGGCCGTCTCGTTCGCGTTCCTCGCCGGGGTCTTCGCCGGGACCGGGGTCCTCGAGATCGGGGGATGGCCCCGGGAGACGATCCTCTTCATCTACGGGTTCTCGATGGTCTCGTTCGGGGTGTACGAACTCGTGGCCGAGAGCCTCTACCATTTCAGCGAGCAGTATCTGATCGAGGGGCGGCTCGACCAGGTGCTGCTGCGCCCCTTCTCGGCTCTGGCGCAGGTGGTCCTCGCCGACTTCAACCTGTTCGGGACGGCGAACATGCTGGCCGGGGGCACGGCGATGGTTTGGGCCGGGTCGCGCCTCGGGCTCTCGTGGGGGCCGTTCGAATGGGCGTCGGCGGCCGTGCTCGCCGTGTCGGGCGGCGTGATCCTGGTGTCGGTCTTCCTCGTGCTGACCTGCGTCAACTTCTGGTTCGAGGACCGCCTGGGCCTTCAGCCGCCGGTCTTCAACTGCGTGGTCTTCGGGCGCTACCCGATCGAGATCTTCCATCCGGCGATCCGCTTTTTCCTCCGGTTCGTGATCCCGTTCGCGTTCATCGGGTATTACCCCGCCGGCCTCTTCGTGGCGGGAGACCGATGGGGGCCCGAAACGTACCGCGTCGCCTGGATGACGCCGGTTGTCGCCGCCGCGACGGCCCTTGCCGCGGGACTCCTCTGGCGCGCCGGGATCCGGCGATATCATTCCACCGGTAGTTGAAGGGAGGGGCAATGGGAACGGTGAAGGTGGCGCTTGCGGCGGGAATTGTGGCCATGGCGGCGCTCGGAGACGAGACCCTTCCGAAGCAGCCTGTCGAATTGGGAATGGTCAACTGGCGTCGCAATTACGACGAGGCGGCTGCGGAGGCGAAGCGGGCGGGAAAGCCCTTGCTGATCCTTTTCCAGGAGGTCCCGGGGTGAGGGCCCTGCCAGAAATTCGGCGCCCAGGTGCTGGGCGACCCCGAGGTGGTCAAGGCGGTCGAGGAATCTTTCGTGCCGCTCTGCATCTACAACAACGCCCGAGGCGGGCACGACGTCGAGGTCCTGAAGCGGTTCAGGGAGTCTCCCTGGAACAATCCGGTTGTCCGGGTCATTGCGCCTGATACTGGCAAGGATCTCGTGGAACCTGTCCGCAGCGACTGGTCGCGCGCGGCGCTCGCCGAGGCGATGGCGCTCGCCCTGGAATCCGCGGGGAAGGAGATTCCAGAGGCGCTCTCCGCGCTCCGGAAGAAGAGGGACTAGCGGCTCGTGACGGGTCAGCGCCGCCGGCGCATCACGAAGGCGTTCACCGGGTCCGTCCGCGCGCGGCGCAGGACCGCGAGCCCCGCCGTGCGCGCCATCGCATGGACCTCCCGGACGGCGAGGCACGAGAAATAGAGGAGCTCCGGGTAGCGGGGAGAGTGGAAGAACCCTTCCGCTGGCTCCCCCCGGACGCGCGCGTAATGCGAGAAGAGGAAGAGGCCGCCCGGCGCGACGAGCCGCGCCGCCCGCCGGAAGATCCGCCGGCGCGCCGCGGCCGAGGGGACGTGCTGGATCACCTCGCAGAGCGCCACGAGGTCGAACGTTCCCGGGGCGGCGATTTTTTTCCAGTCGCGCGTCAGGTCGGCCCGAAGAAACAAGAGGCTCCTTCTCCCCCGTGGGGGAGAAGGTCGGGATGAGGGGGGGGCGGCAAGAGAAAGGGTCTGGCGCGCCTTGGCGAGCGCCTTCTCCGAGAAATCGACGAGGACCAGCTCCCGGCATCGGGGGGCGAGGATCGCCTTCGCGAAGGTCCCGGTGTTGCATCCCAGGTCGATCGCCTTCCCGAAGCGCCTCCCGAGGCGCGCCAGTTCCCGTTTGAAGAAGGCATTCGCCTCGGCGCGCGTCGCCGGCTCCCCGCGCGCGGCGTTCGTGTCACGGATCCGCCGCTCGGTCGCCTGGTCGTAGTGCGAGAGCCTTTTCCGGAACTCCGCGGGGGCGAGAGGCAGTTTCGGCACGGTCAGCGCGCCGTGCCCGCGGCGGCCGATTCGGCCGGCCCGACGGGAAAAAGCGCCGGGTTCTCGCGGACAACGAGATTCACGATCGAGAGGACGGTCTCGCGGATCTTCGCCGCGTGCGCGTCGCTCGCGGCGGGATCCTCGGGGGCGGGGTGGGGCGGGACGTGGACGAATCCGTGCGGCTCGCTCTCCTTCAGGCGTTCCGTCCCCAGGTGCATGAGTGTGAAGAAGCATTCCTCGCAGAGGTACTTTCCGGCATTTTCCGACTTCTGGATCCGGAATCCGCCGGGTTTCAGAGTCAGCGCATCGAGGATCTTTGCGATCGGCAGTTTCGAGATGTAGCTTTTCGGCGCGTCCTCGATGACGAAGGTCCGTCCGGGGAGTTTTTTCGCGTTGTCCGGATGGGGGGCGACGGCGTTTCTCGCGACCGACTCGATCGAGAAGGTCCCCAGGCGCCCCTCCCCGAGGCAGATCACCGCTTTCGGTTTCAGGGCGTCGATCGCGTCCGCGAGGGGGGCGCGCACCCGGCCCCATTCCACCGGAAGCTCGATGCACCGGATCTCGGCGCCGTCGATCTTCCTCTCGTTCAGGGGCTTGATGGCGTCCCAGGAGGCGTTCCGGGGCCGCCCGCCGAACGGCGCGAACCCCGTGAGGAGGACGACCGGCCTTTCCGGGGCGGGGCCGTAATCCCCGGCCAGGAGCCCCAGGGACGCGGCCAGGAGCCCGAGGAAGGATGCGACAACGATCCGCGCTCGGCGCATGGAACATCAAGAATACAGGAGTCAGGAGACAGAAGTCAGCGGGCATTCGGCGCTGTTGCTTCGCTTGAGGCCCTTGCGGCCGGGGCCTTTTTTGCGGGACGCTCGCCGGACCGGGGAATCGCCAACGTCCGGCTCGCTCGGGTGCCGCGACGGCCGAGGTGAACCCGGCCGAGCTTTCCCCGGGAACGTCCGATCGCACCTCGTCCTGCGGCACACGCCCGCAAAAACGTCCCCGTCCCGGGCCGCGCGCTGTCGCGTGCGTGAGGCAATTACGGGTCAGCCACTATGAATGAGTCTCGCTTCGCCGGGGATCTGCCCGGCGAAGCGAGCGGCCCGGAGGCGGGAGCGTTTGCGGGGGCCTGATGGAGCCGGGCCGGTCAGGATGTGAAAGGCCCGGCGACATCGGAGCGACCGAGCGGCACGGATGCCGCGAGGGAGAGTCCCCCGCCAAATGCGACCGCCGGAAGGGCAAGCGAGCGAAGCTATCCGGCCAGCGGGACAGGGGCCGCGGGGGCGTGGAGCCCCTCGCGGACGAAGGTGTCGATCGCGAGAACGATCGCCTTGCGGATCCGGCGGATCTCGGCGAGCACGTCGGCGGGGCTCTCGGCGAGGACCGCGAGGGTCCGGGCGAACCCGGCGTCCATCAGCGTCCGGACCCGGTCGGCGTAGGCGCGGCGGCAGGCCGGGTCGTCGGCCAGGATCCGGGGCTCCCGCTCGAAACGGGCCAGGGCGAAGCGGGTGATCTCCTCGGCGAACTGGGCGGGCGGGAGGGTGTTGCGTCCGCCGTCCGCCTCCGGGGGGATCGTCCCGGCGTAGATCTGGGCGAATCCCTGGAAACCGCGGCAGAGGGTGTGGATCTCCTCCCGTGCCAGGATCCCGTCGGACAGGGCGCGCACCAGCTGGATCTTGAGCTCGGCGTGCGCGGCATGGCGCAGGCGATCGAGGCAAGCCCTGGATTCGGCGCCCAGGATCTCCCGCAGGGTGAGGATCTGGGAATCGGTCAGGTTTTTCGCGGGGGAGGTCTTCATGGGTCTATCCGCTGTATCGGCCGCCGGCAGGGGAAACTTCAGCCTGGCCCGGATGGAGATATGTAACTTCAATATGTGAAAGGGTTGAAATGTGATCCGCCTTCCTTGACAACGGCCCCCCTGGCCCTAGAGTCCATTCGGGGGGAAAACAAAAAACCCGCATCGAGGGCGGGGTTTGGTCCGCTGGAAGGTCTGTGAGGGGGGCTCACAGAGGTTTCGATGCGGGGCAAGGCCGGTTTTTTGCCCGAATTCCCCCCTCCATCGGCCTGATTCCCCCCGGGCTTTAACGGAAAAGGGAAAAAAACATGCGCGTGCGGCGGAAGCGGGACCGGGAGGAGGAAAAGACGGGGCTTTCCGCCCCGGGCGGTCCGATCGGCTACCGCGTTCCCGTGGGGGAGTCGGGGTCCTCGTCGAAACTGTCCGCGCGCCGCACCGACAGCATCGTCCGCGTCTACGCCTTCGAGCGCCAGCACACCGCCTTCCAGCGGATCGCCGCGAAACGCCGCGGGGAGGATTTCGACGTCACTGCGCAACGCGTCTCGATCCGCACCGCGATCGGCCCCGACGGCCGCGTGGTGGCGACCGCCGGCGAGACGACGACCGTCCTCACGAACGCCGAGGGGCGGACGACCCTCCTGCGGGAGCTGGCGTTCGTGAGCGACCTCCGGAAGGCCTTCCTCTCGAGCTCTGGGCTCTTCTTCGGGCAGGGGCGGCGGATCCTGCCGCAGTTCGACGTCTTCGACGCCTTCGCCTCGCGCCTGCGCGTGGAGCAGGCGGCGGCCGAGGTGGCCGAGGCGAACCGCGCGGGGATCCTGGAGGCGGCGAGCGCGCTTTCGGGCGGTCTCGCCGACGGCCGCCGGGGGCAGCTCTCGCGCCTCGAGGAGGGCCTGAAGGCGCTCCTGGCGCGCGCGCGGGAGCTGGCCGCCCCGGGGCTTTTCGACGGGGCGCGCGTCACGGTCTCCGATCCGGACGTCGCCTCCGGGACGCCGGCGCCGGGGCCTCTTGTCGAGGGGACCGCATCGCTTTCGGTCCTCGCCCTCGCCGCCGGCGAGTCGATCGCGTCGGATCCGGTCTCCAATGCCGCGACCCCCCTCGGTCTTGCAGGCGACATCTACGTGAACGATGTGAGGATCAGGATCGAGGAATCGGACGGCCTGGGCGCGATCATGCGCCGGATCAACCACGGCGAGGACACGAACGAGAACGGTCGGCTCGACAACGCCGAGGACCGGAATTTCAGCGGCACCCTGAACCACGGCGAGGACGCCAACGGCAACGGCGTCCTCGACACGGGGGAGGACGCCGACGGGGATGGCGTCCTCGACAAGGGCGAGGACGCCAACTACAACGGGCGGCTCGACGTCTCGGAGGACCGCGATTTCGATTTCGAACTCGACCTGGGTGTCGCGCATCTCGGGATCCGCGCCCGGATCGAGGGGAACCGCCTCGTCGTCACGGCCCCTTCGGCCGACATCCCGCTGCGCTTCGAGGACCCGGACGGGATCCTGGAATCGATCGGCCTGCTGACGCAGGACGCCAATCTCCAGCTTGTCCCGAAGACACGCCTGGACTCCTCCCGCGACGCGTCGCTTGCCGTCGACGGGCGCGCGGTGACGAGCCCCTCGAACACCGTCACGGGGGCGGTCCCGTCGGCGAGGCTGGTCCTGAAGAACGAGGGGGAGGCGACCGTGACCGTGGACCGCTCGTTCGACCCGGTGGTCGAGGCGGCCGGGCGGTTCGTCGCGCAGTACAACGAGACGATCGGTTTCCTGAACGGCTTCCTCCTGAAGGGGGGGCTTTTCGACGCGGAGCCGGTCGTGAGCGGCATCCGCCAGGAGGTGGGGAACCACGTGGAGGGGAACGAGGGGCTCGCGTCGGCGGGGATTTCGGCCGCCCGGGGTCCCGGACGGCTCTCGGTCCACGAGCTGGAGCTGGACGTCCTCGTGACGCACCTGCGCCAGGGGGTCTCGCGCGCGTTCGACCGGGCGACCTTCCCGCGCACGGCGGCGAACTCGATCGCGAGCCTCGGGATCACCCGCGTCGACGACGGGGCGATCTCGTTCGACCCCGCCGCGTTCCGCGCGGCGCTCGGGTCCCGTCGCGGGGAGGTGACGGCGCTCCTCGTCGGCGAGGATGGCGCGGCGACCGGGATCGCGGAGACCCTCGCGCTCTCGACCGATCCGGAGACGGGGCGCCTGAAGCTCCTGGGAGAGCGGCTCAAGGACGATCCCGAGTCGGAACGCGATCTCGCCCGGCTCCTCGACGGAATCTTCGCGAAGCACTTCCAGGCCTCCGCCATCGGGGGCGTCACCGACCGGCTGGGGTAGGATCGTGTCTTCCGAATTCGGCCCCGTCGGGATGCGCGAGGCGATCCTCGCGGTCACGCCGATTGCCCCCGTCGCGGGGGCCGACGCGGCGACGGTCGTCGCCGCGCCCCATGCCTCGGCCCGGCAACTCCGGATCGAGTCCCCGGCGACGCCGGAGCCGGACCGCGCCCTCCCGCCACCCGGTTCCGAGCGCGCGACGCTCCCCCTCATCGTCGCCGAGCGGGCCCGCACGCCGCTGGCGAATCCCGCCGAGAACGACCCCGACAGGCGCCAGCGACGCCGCAAGCTCCGCATGGTCCGCCGTTCCCCCTGGACGGACCGCCTTCCCGAGCTGGGGCTCTCGCTCGACATCTCCGCATAGCGCTCTTTTTACGCAACCCGCTTGCCGATATGAGGGATGCGATGAAGAGGCTCTCCGTCGTTAGAGCTGACGGAAAAAACTGGATCTCGGCGCGTTGCGTGCGCGGCGTGCCCGGATCCCAGGAGCGAGGACGAAGCGTATTGAGGGGAGATACGGTGAGGAGGAGCGACGCCGGAGACGGGCATGCCCCGCCGCAACCCTGGAGGGGCGCGGATCTTGCGGCCGCGTGGCGGCGTTGCGGCTCGTCGGAAACCCGTTCTGCCAGGGTTGCCTCCTCACCGCGCCTTGCCATCGGCCGCAATCTCGCGCGCCGCGCCAGAGCCCAGTTTTTCCCGTCAGCTCTTATGGTCCTTTTCTGCTTGGGGACAGGTCCGCTCCGGGCGGCCTCCGAAAGCCCCTGGCTGGATCTCCTCGCGCAGGGGGGGCAGGACGGCGCGTTCGAGCGCGACCTGGATCTCGACCGGAAGCCCGACCGGTGGCTCCAGCACCAGGACCTCGCGGCCGGGTTCATGCACTATGGCCAGGTGATGCTGGAGCCCGCCCCCGGTGGCGGCCAGCGCGTGGCGCTTGTCACCAACGGCGCGAGCGTGGGGCTTCAGACGCGCGATCCGATCCCGATCGACGCGTCGTTCTCGTACCTTCTCGAGGGAAAGATGGATCTGGCGAGAACGGCGTCCCGCGGCGGCGAGGCCGGGATCACGATCGAATGGCTTGACGCCGACGGGCGCGTCCTCGCCGCGGAGAAGGTCCACCGCGAGTCGCGCGAGGGAGAGCGGGGGGTCGTCGTCGAGGTCCACGACATCCCGCGCGGGACGAAGTCGGCGCGGCTGCGCCTCGAGATCGTCCAGACCCCGAAGGCGGGCGTGGGCCCGTCGATCGAGGGGCGCGTCGCCTGGGACGACATCCGCTTCTCGCGCCGGCCGCGCTCGGAGTACGAGACCGGGAGCCGCGCGGGCCTTTTCTGGACGGCGGGAGACCCGCCCGTCTTCACGGTCCGCTTCTGGGGGCTTCCCGCGTCCACCTACGTCGTGCGCCAGGAGGTGCTCGATTTCCGGGGGCGCGTCGTCGCCTCCGACGTCCTCTCGGACGTCCCGGCGGCCGGGATGGTCGAACGGGTCTGGCGTCCGCCGGGGCTGGGCACGGGATGGTTCCTGTGGCGCGCGCGGTTCCATGTGGGGAAGACGCTTCTGGTGGAGCGCCAGGCGGGCCTGGTGGTGCTGGAATCGGGCGAGCATTCCCACGAGGGGTTCGGGATCGACTGCGCCAGGCCCGTCGGCGAGGGGGTCGGCGACCGGATCGCGCAGATCCGCCCGGCGTTCGTGCGGGTGGACATGACGCAGGACGACACCGAGGCCTCGCCCCTGCTGGCGTTCCTCAAGTGGATGAAGCTTCTCAACGTCGAGACGTTCGCGCGCGTCCGGGCGCCGGCGGGGGCCGCCACGCTCCTCGACTGGATCGACCGCGTCGATCCGGAGCAGGACAACGTCTTCCTGCGGACCTTCCGGTGGGTGGACGGATGGTTCCTGGACGAGAAGCCGGGGGCCGATCCCAACGACGAGCGGTGGAAGTCGCTCAAGTCCCGGATGGAGCGGATCCTCGCCCTGCAGGGAGGGAACGTCCAGGTGGGGACCTTCTGGCCATACCTGGCTCCCGTGGACCACTGGTCGCTGCCGCCGGCCCAGGCGGGAAAGCCCCGGGCCTCGGGCGGTCGATTCGTCACGATCGAGGGGAGCGCCGCGCCCTTTGACCTGGAGACGGGGCGTTCCCGGGAGGTGTCGGAGTTCGTGAAGACCGCCGTCGCCCTCAAGCACCAGGGGGTGGAGCGGCTGGCATTGCCGCTCGCGGGCGCCGGCGGCGCGTGGGACGCCCGCGGGATCCCGACGCCGTACCTGGCCGCCTGGCACCAGCTCCAGTCGCGCCTCTCGCGGGCGCGCGCCTGGCGCGAGGCCCAGCCGATCCTCCCCGCGGGGGTGGACGGGCAGATCTTCGAGCGGGACGGGCGCCTGGCGATCGTCGCCTGGAGCGACACCGACGCCACCTGGCAGATCAACCTGGGGGCGGATGTCGTGGCCGAGGACCTGATGGGGAACCGCGTCGACGTGGGGGCCTCGAAGGGGGGGAGCGTCTTCCGCCTGACGCCGGTGCCGCTTTTCATCCAGGGGGTCGATCCGGAGGTGGTGAAGACCCTGCTCACGATCCGTGTCTCTCCCGACACGATCCCGTCCTGCGAGGGGGGGATCCCGCTGACGCTCGCGTTCACCAGCCATTTCACGGGTTCCCTGCAGGGGGAGATCCTGGTGGACCTGGGGCCGGGGTGGCGCGTCGAGGACGGGCGGCGCCTTTTTTCTCTCGCGCCGGGGGAGCGGTGGTCGGGGAACTTCACCGTCGCCCCGAGCGCGCCCCTCGTGGGGCATGAGCAGGTCCATCCGGTCGAGGTCTCCTTCCGGCTGTTCGACCGGGGCCGCGAGCGGATCCTGAAATGGAGCCATGTCCTTTCCCTCGCGCCGGTGGGGTTCAGCGCCCGCCACACCGTCATCCTGCCGGAGGGAAAGGGAGGGCTGGCGGAGCTGTTCCATGAGGTGGTTTCGACGTCCGCCGAACCGATGGTCCTCGCCAGCGTCCTCACGCTTCCCGGGCGCGAGGACCGGTGGACGCATCTGGGGACGGTCCAGCCCGGCGCCAAGGCGCATGCCGTCCACCGCTTTTCGCCGGAGGCGCTCGTCCCGGGGGCCTCGGTCACGGTCGTCGAGCTGGGGGGGCAGCGCCGCTTCTGGCGGATGAAGGTCCGTCCGCCCGAATTCCCCCCGTCGGGTGTCCGGCCCGGCGGTTCCGTCGCCCGCTGATTTTTCCGGAAAAAGGCGAACCGCGGGCGCCCCCGCCGGTTTGATCCCCGTGAGCCAGCCGTCGAGCATCCTGATCCGCCGCGGGCCCGATACCCTCACGATGAGCGCGGCGTCGCTCCTGCACGAGGAGGCGGTCCGCCACTACGCCCGGGGCGATGTCGAGAAGGCGGAGACGCTCTTCTCGCGCCTCGCGGAGATGATCGACCAGGCGTTCCGCCGGTAATACCCGCTCCCCCCATGGGGGGAGCGCCCGCGAGGGCGTGCCCCCCGTTTTGTTATACTTCCGCGATGGAAAGGCCGGTGATCGTCGCCGCCCGGCGCACCCCGATCGGGAAGTTCATGGGGCAGTTTTCCGACGTCCCCGCGGTGGAGCTCGGGGCTGCCGCCGCCCGGGCGGTTCTCGCGCAAACCGATACGAAGCCTTCTTCCGTGGATCTCGCCGTCTTCGGGCACGCCCGGCAGGCCGGGTGCGGCCCGAACCCCGCCCGGCAGGCGGCGGCCAGGGCCGGCCTTCCGCACGAGGTGCCGGCGTTCACGCTGAACCAGGCGTGCGCGTCGGGCCTTGCGGCTGTGGCCATGGCCGCGCAGGAGATCCAGCTCGGACGCGCCCACGCCGTGGTGGCCGGGGGGATGGAGAACATGACGCGGGTGCCGTTCCTCCTCGACCGCGCCCGCGGCGGGTACCGCCTCGGGAACGCCGAGATCATTGATGCCATGTACCGGGACGGTTTCTTGTGCCCGCTCTCGAATCTGGTCATGGGGGAGACGGCCGAGAACCTCGCGGACCAGTACAGGATCCCGCGCGAAGAGCAGGACGCCTACGCCGTCGAGACGCAAAGACGGTGCGAGGCGGCCCGGAAGTCGGGCCGATTCGCCGACGAGACCGTCCCGTTCGAACTGAAGGTGAAGGGAAAGCCGGTCCCCGCGCCCGCCGTGGACGAGCACCCGCGCGACGGGGCGACGATGGCCGACATGGCGAAGCTGTCTCCCGTCTTCCGCAAGGAGGGAGGGACGATCCACCCGGGGAACGCGAGCGGCATCACCGACGGCGGCGCGGCGCTTCTCGTCGTCTGCGAGGACAAGGCGAGAAAGAAGGGGCTGCCGATCCTGGCGTACGTCGAGGACTGGGTGACGGTCGGGGTGGACCCGAAGGTCATGGGGATCGGCCCGGTCCCGGCCGTGCGCAAGCTGATGGAACGGCTCGGGCGGAAGGTCGACGACTACGACCTCGTCGAGCTGAACGAGGCGTTTGCCGCGCAGGTTCTCGCCTGCGACCGGGAACTGGAATTCCCGCGCGATCGCCTTAACGTGAACGGAGGCGCGATCGCGCTCGGGCACCCGATCGGCTGCACGGGGGCGCGCGTCGCCGTGACGCTCCTTCACGAGATGGCCAAACGCAAGGCGAAGCTGGGGCTTGCCACCTTGTGCGTCTCCGGCGGTCTCGGTATCGCGATGAGCTTCCGCGCGCCTTGAGCGCGCCCTTTCCATGAAAGCGCTGACGGAGCACACCCCGGCCGAGCTCGAGACGGCCTTCAAGGAGTCGGGTCTTCCCGGCTTCCGGGCCCGCCAGGTGATGACCTGGGTCTGGCAGAAGGGGGCCCTCGCCTACGACGCGATGACCGACCTCCCCAAGGACCTGCGGGGGAAGCTCGCGGCCGGGTACCCGGTCTTGGGGTCGCGCGTGGCGGAGACCCCGAAATCGAAGGACACGACGCAGAAATACCTCCTGGAGCTCGCCGACGGGAAATTCGTCGAGTGCGTGCTCATTCCCGCCGAGGACGGCCGGCGCACGGTCTGCCTGTCCACCCAGGTGGGGTGTCCCATCGCCTGCGGGTTCTGCGCGTCGGGGCTGGACGGGGTCGAACGCAACCTCACCGCGGGCGAGATCCTCGACCAGTTCCTGGCCTTGAAGGGGGTCTCGGACGCCCCCGTCACCAATGTCGTTTTCATGGGGATGGGGGAACCTCTCCTGAACTTCGACAACGTGAAGCGGGCGATCGACCGGCTGTGCGCGCCCGAGGGGGAAGGGGGCGGCCTTTCGTCGCGGCGCGTCACGATCTCGACGTCGGGGATCGTCCCCGGGATCGCGAAGATGGCCGGCATGGAAGGGCAGGTGCGCCTTTCCGTGTCACTTCACGCCCCGCGCGATGACCTGCGGACCCGCCTCATGCCGATCAACAAGAAATATCCGATCGCGGCGCTGATGACGGCCTTGAAGGAATACCAGGAGAAGACGGGGCGCCTCGTGACCTTCGAGTACATCCTCCTCGACGGCGTGAACGATTCGTCGCGGGAATCGGACGAGCTGGTCGCACTTCTCAAGGGGTCCGGCCTCGACTGCAAGGTGAATCTCATTCCCTTCAATCCCGTTTCCGGGACCCCCTACGGGACGCCGCCGCGCGAGCGGTGCTCGGCGTTCGCGGCGCGCGTGCGCGCAGGCGGGATCGCGACGACGCTCCGCGTCCGGAAGGGGGGCGACATCGATGCCGCCTGCGGGCAGTTGCGCCTGCGCAAGAAGGCGGAGCCGGCCGCCTGATGTCGCCGGCCCCGCGCGTCGTCCTGGTCGACAACTACGACTCGTTCACCTACAACCTCCTGCAATACCTTGAAGAGCTCGGGGCCGCGGTCGAGGTGGTCCGGAACGACGCCGACACCGTGGAGGGGATCGCGGCGCGCGGGCCCACGCATCTCGTGATCTCCCCCGGTCCCGGGACCCCCGAGCGGGCCGGAATCTCCGTTCCGCTCATCCGGGATCTGGCGGGCAGGATCCCGATCCTGGGGGTGTGTCTGGGGCACCAGGCGATGGCGGTCGCCTGGGGAGGGCGATGGGTCCATGCGCCGACCCTGGTCCACGGGAAGTCGAGCCCCATCCGGCACGATGGAAGGGGGATTTTTTCGGGAATCCCGGACCCGTTCGAGGCGGCGCGGTATCATTCGCTGGCCGTGGACGGGACGACCCTGCCGGAACGTCTCGAGGTGACCGCCTGGACGGAAGAAGGGGGGAGGGTTGAGGGGGGAGGGGTCAGGGTCATCATGGGATTGCGGCACAAGACCCTTCCCGTCGTCGGCGTCCAGTTCCATCCGGAGTCGTTCATGACGCCGGACGGGAAGGGGATCCTGGCGAATTTCCTGGAGGGGCGGCTGTGAAGGGGCGCATGCGGTGCCGATGCTCGGCTTATGCGGCCCTGATGCCGGCAGCGGGTCGCCGGGGACGTTCCTCACGGCATCCTGCCGTTCGTCACTCGGGTTGCGCCGCCGCCCGCGGAGCGCGGGAGCGGCTACCGGCCTCCGCATCCATGCTCCGGCCCTGCTCCACACGCCCCGGACGACCGCTTCCGGCCGGGCCGCGCGCTGTCGCGTTCGTTCGGCGCGTACTCGTCGATAGCCGGCCGTTTTTGATAGACCCCCGCTTCGTCGGGCAGATCCCCGACGAAACGGGGGAATTTAATGAGATAGGCACCCAAAAGCTCGGCCGCTCCGGCGGCCCGCGGCGGGCGCGTTCGACGGGGCGTGTCCGGCAGGGCGCGGTGCGGACTGTCGTTCCCGGGAAAGACCTGGCTGGCTCCACCGCGCCCGTCGCCGGACCCCGAGTGAGGCCCGCGAGGGCTGGTTTCCAGCGGGCCGAACGGCCCCGGAGAACGTGCCCGACGATCAGGGCCGCCTCATGGAGCGGCCATCGGCGCCGATTTCCGATTGCCGAGCGTCTCGCCCAATCGACCCCGGCCGCAGGGGCTACAAAGCCGGGCGTTGGCGCCGAGTGTTGTCTATGAGCAAGGGTCTCCTGGATTCGGCGAAGGAGCTTCTGCCCGAGACGGTGCGGCTGCGCCGCGCCATCCACCGCGAGCCGGAGCTGGCGTTCGAGGAGGAGAAGACCGCCGTGAAGATCCTGGCGGCCCTGGCCCCGCTGGGGCTCTCGGTCCGGAGCGGGGTCGCCGGGACCGGGATCCTGGCGGATCTCGTCGTCGACCCGAAGGGGCCGTTCATCGCGCTCCGGGCCGACATGGACGCGCTCCCGATCCAGGAGGAAAACGACGCCGATTACGCTTCGCGCATTCCGGGAAAGGCGCACATGTGCGGACACGATTCGCACATGGCGATGCTTGTCGCGGCCGCCCGGATCCTGGCGGAACGGAAAGGCACGTTGCGCAAGAATGTCCGGTTCCTGTTCCAGCCTTCCGAGGAGAAGCCGCCGGGAGGCGCGCCGGAGATGATCAAGGCGGGGGCCCTCGACGGCGTCGAGGCCGTTTACGGCCTGCATGTCGATCCGCGGTTTCCTGTCGGCGTCGCGGCGAGCCGCGTCGGCCCCATGCTCGCGCAATCCGACCGGTTTGACATCGTGATCGAGGGGCGCGGGGGACATGGCTCGATGCCGGCGGGCGCCATCGACCCGATCCCGGTGGCGGCGAGTCTCGTCACGGCGCTCCAGACCATTCCGTCCCGGAAGAGCGGCCCGGCGGACCCCATCGTCCTCTCGGTCTGCCGCTTCCGCGCGGGTGACACCTTCAACGTCATCCCGCCCCGGGCGGAACTCGCCGGCACCGTCCGGACGATGCGCCCCGAGACGGCGCGGCAGGTCCCGGCGTGGCTCCGGCAGATGGCGGAAAGCATCGCCGCGGCGAGCGGCGCCGTCGCGCGCGTCCAGTACGCGAGCGGCTATCCCCCTGTCGTGAACCACGCCTCGGGTGTGGCACGGGTCGAGGCGGCCTGCGCCGATCTCGGTAAAGAAGAGGGGAGGGGCGGGGTCCGGTTCGTCGAGGCGGAGCCGACGATGTACGGGGAAGACTTCGCCTATTACCTCCAGAAGGTTCCGGGGGCCTTCGTGTTCCTGGGATGCGGGAACCCGGAAGGCGGGGTCACGGAGCCGTGCCACTCGCCGAAATTCCGGATCGACGAACAGGCGATGGCCCTGGGGCCCGCGCTCCTGGCGCGATTGATTCTGGGTTAGTCCGGAACCTTCCCGCGCGGCGGGTCGCTCTTGTGCCTTTCCCACCAGGCGCGGGCCTGGTCGACGTCGTAATGCCAATCCTCGCCCGCGATCCCCGCCATCGCCTTCGCCGCGAATTTATCGACGTCGCCCTTGTACGCGCCAAGGTCAAGAAAACCCGCGAGTGTCGGCAGAAGCGAGGAATCCCCGTGCTGGGCGATGAACCGGGCCGCGCCGTCGCGGATGGCATGGTCGGCGTCAAAAAGACGCTTCATGATCTCGGGAATCACGGCGGGATCGCCGATCCCCATCAGGGCGCTCATCGCCGCGCGCCGGACGCCGAATTCGCCATGAGACAGGAACGGGATGATCTCCCGGGCGTCATCCTTTGTCGCCACGATCCCGAGGATGCCGAGTACCGACATCTGGATGCCGGCGTCATCGTGCGAAAGGAGGGGAATGAGCTGTGCGGAGGTCACCTTGTCCTTGAAACGTTCCAGGGCGATGCCGGTCATCATCCGGACGGAGTGGTCCGGGTGCGTCAGGAGGGGGAGAATGTCGGGAATCGCTTCCGGTTTTCCGAGATCGGCCAGGACGAGAGCGGCGGCGACGCGGACGTTGCCATCCGGGTCGGAGGAAAGCAGCCGCATCAGCTGGGGCGCGCAGACATCGGTTTTGCACTTGCCGATGAAGTCGATCGTGGTCGAACGCACCATGACGCTTCGGTCCGCGAGGAAGATCGACAGGGGCGCGGCAAATTCCCGCATCCGGTCGCCGGCACGGAGGCGAAGCAGGGAGAACGTGACGATCTTGGGATCGTCGAAGACGTTCCGGACCGCCTCGGCGAGGAGGGGATCGTCCCCGGCGAGCTTCAGGGCGCGGGCGCGGGCGACCCCGAGCGAGATCTTCCAGCGGAGGTCGTCGAGACGGGCAAGAACCTCGGCGTCCGCCGCCTCGGTCGGGAGTTCCCGAAGGATCCGGTCCGGATCGGAGATTCCCCAAGCCAGCAGGGCGTCGGAGGCGGCCTGGCGGATCGCATGTTCCGCGTCTTCCAGGCGGACGATCGCCGTCCGGATCTCTTCGCGGGAGGGGGAAGCGGGGGTCCTTTCCTCCGCGGCACCGGCGGCAAGGCTCCACAGCAGGAAAAGGACGGTGGTGGTGCGTGCGCGCATGGTCATTCCTCCAGGTCCAGCCAGCGGAACGAACGTCCAGGACGGCTTTCCGTGAACCAGATCGATTCGAACACGGGCGTGTCCAGGAGCGTCCCCGGATGGCTCGTGCAATCGAAATGGACCTCGTAGCGGAACGACTTGACGGGCGTCGCCGGCAGGCGGTCGACCGTGCCCGGTTTTCTCGTCGTCACCGGAGGCCAGGCAGCCGTCCCGGGGCTCCCGGTGCTCGAATAACCGAAGACGGTGACCGTGAGGCAGTCCGCAGGAAAGCCCGGCGGGATCAGGCCGGTCCACTGGACACGGTCGAGCGCGGCAGGCTCGTCGAAGACGTACAACGGAGAGGAATAGGTCCCCGTCTCGACGAACCGGCCAAGCTGGTACAGCCCCAGGACCTCGTCCGCGTCGAGTCGGCGGTTGAAAAGGCGCAGGCTTCCGCATTGGCGGAGGTTCAGTCGCTCGATGTCGGAGGCCTGCATGTAGTCCGTATGTGTGTGGAGCATCTCGCCGTCCATCGAGGTGTTGGAGCCGTTGACGTAAAGCCGGATCTGTGTGGTGCTCGTGATCGGGTCGGCTGCGAGCGTCAGGACGAGATGGAAATTGGGAGGCGCGCGTCCCGCCGGAGGGGGGATCACCCATTTCGTCTCCAGGGAGCCCATCGGGGGCACCGGCGTTCCACCCGGGTTTTTCCATTGCGATCTGATGGAGACGGTGGTGTGTTCCGGGGTTGAGCCGGCGGCCGCCGGAAAATGGACGTGATCCCCCTGTTCCAGGGATATCGCGAGGCAGTCGCTGTCGATTCCGCCGGAGACATGCCGGCCGAGTTCGATCGGGATCTCCCGATGCGACAAGCCCCCGCAGCGCGGGACCCACGTTTCCATGGAGAGGGCCCGGATGATCCCGCCGGGAGGGGCCTCGATTCCCGGACATTGAAACTGGAGCGAGAGGCTCGAGGTCGAGAGGCGCAAGGGGGTGGCAGGGACAGGGATGCCGGATTCGGGTGCTCCGGCGATGCTCGGAAAACCCGCGATGGCAAACGGCAGGGGAGCCAGGGGGGCGCTGGGCAGAAACGACAGGGACGCCTCATGCCAGAAATCCCCGTTCTCTCCCGGCGTCCATTCCCCGGGAGCGGACGACCCGCTTCCGTCGAGGTCATTGTTCAGCCGATGGTCGAAATCCTCCTTCATGGACCAGTAGAGGGAGGCGTCGCGAAGTCCGCCCTGCCGCGGCGCCAGGCAGATCGCGCCGAAAAGCCTCGAATATCCCCAGAATCCGGGCGCCCGGGCGGCGGCCGGCGAGGCGTAGGCGCGCCGGCTGGGGCGCGGGAGTGTCGCGACGTGGGTCTGGAAACGGCCGTCTGATCCGGAACGCCAGTCGCGCCTTTCCGGGGGAGACGGATCGTCGTCGACCACGGTGATTCCGCGGTCGCGCCAGCGCGCCCCGCCGGCGAGGTTCTCGAAGTCCTCCTGGCTGGCGAAGAGCAGGGATTCCCGGACCTTGAATGTCCCTCGGCAGGTCGACGCGGTCGATCCTGCTCGACCCAGCGAGGCGATCCGGAAGCGGTTGGAGGGGGCGAGCGTCATCCCCTGGGGCCGCAGGCGGTGGATGTTGGGAATGAAGGTGTTGGAAAAAGGGTTTTCGTACCCTGCGAGGGCATCCCCCGGAGAGGCGGGATGGTGGACGCGGTAGATGTCGTAGAAGTTGACTGCGGCAGCCTCCTGGAGGCCCGGGAGGTCGCGGTCGCGGTCGACCCCGCCGCTCGCCCAGAGGGCGGCCCCCTGGCCCAGGTCCCCCCAGGGGCAGAAATCGAGGGCAACCGCCTGGAACGCCAGATCCGCCTTGGCCTGGACCCAATGATGTCCGTATACCGGGGCGACGGCGAGATCCGCCAGGTCCGTCCCGAAAAGGGAGGGGGCTTCGTCGGCGAGCGCCTGATGCAGGGCCTGCCAGGAGACGATTCCCGTCCGGCGGACCTTCGCCGCGGCATCGGCCAGGGCCCGGGCCTCGTCCGAAAAGATCTCGAACGGCATCGCGAAGAACGGGATGGGGGTCCCTCCGGTCCGCGAGCAGGGGATCGGCCACACGGTGGATTCGCCGTAGATGTCGATTGCGGTGCTGTGTCGGCAACACAGATAGCGCCAGACGGCCTGGAACGTCTCGGAACGGGCCGTGTGGAGATGGATCGGGACATATGGCGGGAAATCGTCCGGATCGGTTCCGAGGCCGCTCATCTGGTAGACCGGGGTCGAGATGCGGCCGTATTCGGCCGGGCCGTCGTAGGGGCCTGCGTCCAGGAACGGCTCGAAGCGGTCCCATTCCTGGGAGGTGTAGCCGAGGGACAAGAGGGTCAGGCGCAGATCGTCCAGGGACCGGTACCCGCCGTGCGGGCGGTGGGCCAGGATGTCCTGGCCAAGCCAGGAGAGTTCGAAGGTATGGCCGGAACCCGGGGGAGAGCCGGTCTGGTAATCCAGGCGGCGCGTCCAGCCCGTGCCCGGCCGCACGATGCTCCCCAGGTTGTTGAGGACATGGATCAGCGAGGTGTGATAGGGGTCGGCCTCCGGATCCCGATGGTCCGGGACCCCGTTGGGGACCGGGAGGTACGGAAACAGGAGCGAGGTATCCCGAATCGCCCGGTCAGAATCGTCCAGGTAGCCGGCATTGACCGGGATCCGGCCGTCCAGGGCGTCGATCATCAAGGCGAAGCGATGCTCGAAGGGGTCGGGACCGCCCCTTAATCGTCCGCTCCAGGCGGTGTATTTGCCGTCTCCGTCCAGATCGGCGAAAGGTTCCCCTGGTGTATAGAGTCCCTGCCCCTCGTCGGGCTCGTCCGTCAGGCCGTCCGCGTTATTGTCGATCGAGTCGGAGGAGGCCGGGAGCGTGTCCCGCCAGGGTTCCCCGCGGGCATACGAGGGGTTCAACGCGCGATGGGGAGATGTACCGAACGGCTCCCGGGGCATCCAGCTGTCGGCGCGGCTCGATCGCGTGCTGCCGTAAAGCGGATACGTCTCCTGGACCAGGCGGGCCGCTCCGTAGGCCAGCCCGCTTTCGACGGCCAGGCGGAGGCGGATTTTTTCGGACTTCGATCTGATCGAGAGGTGGTTCAGCCAGATGTCCCGCCCGAACGCCGCCGCGACCAGGGCCAGGAGGGACAGAAGCGCCGCGGCCATGAGCAACGCAAATCCCGCGGTCCTGCCCATGGCCGTCTGGTCGCTTGTCCGGCGGGGTCACTGCCCGGAGATGTAGGCGCGCCCGAACTCTCCGTTTTCCCGGGCCCCGTAGATCAGGTTGGAAAGCCCGTTCTGGTCGGGGTCCCCGGCCCCCGCGATGGAGTGTCCGAGGCTGCTTCCGTGTGCCCCTCCGGTGTAGGCATCCAGGCGGTTGCCGGTCCTGATGGAATAGATCGAGATCCTGCCCTGCCGGTGATCTCCGTGACCGGGGGCCCCGATCGCGAAGTCCGGGAGGCCGTCCCCGTCGTAGTCCCCCACGGAGGCGACCGATTCCCCGAAACTATCCTCGTATGCTTCGCCGTACCAGGTCTTGAGCAGGGTTCCCGTTCGACCCGAGAAAAGGCAGGCCCTTCCTGCGTTGAACGCGCTACTGGAGCCGGAGTAACGGGGAGAACCGACGAGGAGATCGGGAAAACCGTCCCCGTCGAAATCCCCGACTCCGGCGATCGACGCCCCGAAATAGGCGATCTGGCTGGGAAAAGGAGGAGTCGGAGGGGAGTAAAGGGAGTAGATCGTGTTGCCGTTCCGTCCGGAGAGCACGTGGACCGCCCCGCCGGGCGATCCCGCGGAGTTCCGTTCGGTGGGGGCCCCAACGGCGACATCCGGGCACCCGTCGCCGTTGACGTCGCCGATTCCCGCAACGCAGTATCCGAAGTAGCTGGCGAGCGAGGGGTGGACCGTCTCGGCGCGCGTCCACAGCGGCCGGAATGTCCCCCCCAGATACGAGTACAGATGGACGCGTCCCGGATATTCGGGGAAGTAGTAGTAACTCAACCCGGGCGAGCAGACCGCGATCTCGTCGTGCCCGTCCCCATTGATATCCCCGACTCGCGCGGCCGCGCTTCCGAAAGACATGCAGCCTGCGGGGGCGCGGACCAGGATGTCGGTGGGGTTGCTGGCGGGTCCGAGGACGAAGTGCATGCCGCCGGAAGGGCGTGGGGTGAATGGACTGGATGGCGCCACAAGCGGGGGCAGCCCCGGTTCCCCGACGAACCAGTCGTTGAGGCCGTCCGCATTCAGGTCGCCGGTCCCGCCCGAGGAAAATCCGAGAAAGGAAGTGGGAGTGGACCCTTGCTGTTCCCAAAGGAGCGCGCGCGTCCTGCCCGAATACAGGAAGGACTTTCCCCAGTAAAATACGGTGGAGCCCTGGATGACGTTGGAGGCGTAGACGAACCAGTCGTCGATCCCGTCCTGATCGATGTCGCCGGCGTTCGAGACTCGCTGTCCGAAGTTGGTGACCGTCGCCGGGCCGTCCAGGAGATACGTGGGGGCGAAGGCGCATGTCGCCAAGAGAAGACCGGCCCCTCCGATCCATCGTCGACGATTGCCCACGCTTCACATGAGCATGGCGCTGGGCCTGATGACGAGGAAGGGGCGTTCCTCTTTTTTCGGAGGGGTGAACCTGCGCGGGGCGGGGACTCCCGGCTATCTTTCTGCTGCCCACCCCTCCTGTCCCACCAGCTTCACGAAGGTGCAGGGGGTCGAGCGTGATTTCAGGAGCCGCCCGTCGGCGGCCTTCGAGACGGAGACCAGCATCTGCGAGCGTTCGTCCCCCACCGGGACTACCAGGATCCCCCCCGGCGCGAGTTGCGCCACGAGGGAGGGGGGGATGTCGGGTGCCCCGGCGGTCACGAGGATCCGGTCGAACGGGGCGTGCTCGGGCCATCCCAGGGAACCGTCTCCTGTCTTCAGGCGGACGTTCGTGTGGCCCAGGCGGGCCAGCACGTCACGGGCCCGCCCGGCGGAGGCCGGGACACGCTCGATCGTGAACACCTCCCGGGCGAGTTCGGCCAGCACGGCCGTCTGGTAGCCGGAACCGGTCCCGATCTCGAGGACTTTCTCGGCGCCCGTCAGACGCAGCTCCTCGGTCATCCGCGCCACCATGTAAGGCTGGGAGATGGTCTGCCCCGGGCCGATCGGGACCGCCCGGTCCTCGTAGGCGCGCCCCGCCTCCTCGGAGGGGAGGAACGCCTCGCGCGGGATCCGCTCCATGGCCGCCAGGACCCGGGGATCCTTCACGCCACGCGCGGCGATCTGTAGCTCGACCATGCGCGTGCGTTCGCGCTGGCGGTCGGAAGGGATCGACATGCCTCCATTCTACGTCCGGTGCGCGATCTTGCGGCTTGGGGCTTTTCGCTATAATCCCCTCCCTTTGGCGGGGTAGCTCAGTCGGTTAGAGCGAGGGTTTCATAAGCCCTAGGTCGCCGGTTCGATTCCGGCCCCCGCTACTGTTTCGCGCATCGCAGCCCGTCTTCGGCGTCGCGGTTCGCTCGTTGGGTCGCAGGACAGACCCAGACTTCGCTCCCGCTCCTTGAATCCGGGCCGCGCTTCGCGAAACAGACACTAGGCATTCTAGATCGCGTCTTGAATCTGGCCCACTCTCCGCGAAACGGGAAAAAGCCGCCGGGAGGCGGCTTGCCGGAATCGGACGGGAGGCCGCCGGCCACGGGCCGAGGAGCCCGGGAGGGCGACGAGAGGCGGCCGACCCGGGGTCGCGCGAGGGAGCGGGAGCGACCGAGTGTGACTCGATTCCGGCCCCCGCTACCGTTTCGCGTATAGCGGGCCATCTGCGGTGTTGCTCGATGCGGCGGGGGTCGCAGGCAGACCCGACGCCGCATGGCGCGTTCGCAGCCGGCCGAAGCCAGGAGACGATTTCCGGGCCGGTTCTACCGGTGCATCGCGCGCTGGGTCTTGGGGACCTTCGCGTCGTGCTCGGCGCGCCGCCCGGAGCCGTCCAGCACCTTGAGCGCCTTCTCGATGAAGGGGACCTTGAAGATCGCGGTGGTCTTTCCGCCCGGCGCCCCGGCGGTGCAGTAGGCGTAGTCGATGTTGAGATGCGACTCGGCCAGGGTCTTCGCCACCGACGCGAAGGCGCCGGGGCGGTTCGGGAGCTCGAGGAGCAGGACATCGGTCTCGGTCACCGAGCAACCGCTCTTTTCGAGGGACTTCCGGGCCTTGTCGGCCTCGTCGGTCACCAGGCGCAACACGCCGTGCTCGGTCGAGTCCATCAGGGTGAGCGCGGTGATGTTGACCTTGTCCTTCGCGAGGGCCGCGGAGACCGACGCGAGGCGTCCGGGCTGGTTGATCAGGAAGACCGAAAGCTGCTTGGCGACGCGCATGGAACGCTCCTTTCAGGTACGCATTCTTTCTACGCCGGAAAGGGCGGGAAGTCCATCCCAATCGGAGGGCGTATAATCGCCTGCTTCATGCGGATCGGCGCGCTTGATTTCCTGCTCTGGCTCCTCCAGGCCGCCTTCTGGGCGGCGGCCGGAGCGGGGAAGGCCGTCGACCTCGAGCGCTTCGCGATCTCGATTTCGGCCTACCAGATCCTGCCGGACGGATGGGTGGACCCGTTCGCCCGGGCCGTCGCCGGGGCCGAGATCCTGGCCGGGATCCTGGTCGCGGTCCCCCGGACGCGCGCCGCCGGGTGCGCCCTTGCCCTGGGGTTGCTCTCGGCCTTCACCGCCGCCGCGGGGAACGCCCTCTACCACGGCCAGTTCCACGAATGCGGGTGCGCGCTTCCCTTCCTGCAGGGAACGACCGTCGGGCCGCACCTGATGTTCCGGAACCTCGTCCTCGCCTCCTGGCTCGGTTTTCTCCTCTACCGGCACACGGGGAGCCGCCGCGCGGCGCCGCTCGCGCGGGCGGGGGCGGCCCTCTGGGAGAACCGCCTCCGGATCGGCGAGGCCGCGCTGATCCTGGGACTCATCGTGACGACGCTCCACCAGAGGGGGATCAACGCCAAGATCCTGCGCGACTACGGCGTCGGGCCGGGGGGGCCTTTCGCGAACCGGCAGGCGCTGGAAATCGGGACCCGGCTCGAGTCCTTTTCGGGGGGGAGGATCAGCGCGGAGGGGGGGGCGGTCGAGCCGTTCCGGGTCGATTTCGGCGCGGGGGGACCCGACCGGATCGTCGTCCTCTTTTCGGCCTCCTGCACCGCCTGCGCGCAGTCGGCCCCGGTCTGGAACGAACGGTTCGCCCGGGACGGCGCCGCGACCCCTTTCGTCGGGATCTGCGCCAGCGACGGCGCCTCGACGCGCCGTTTCATCGAACTCCACAAGATCGCCTTTCCGGTCCTGAACGTCGATCCGAAGACCTGGCTCCAGTTCCGGACCTCCGTCGTCCCCCGCATCGTCCGGATCTCCCCCGACGGGATCGTCCGGGACGTGCGCGAGCGGTTTTGACGCAACATCCGTATTTTCAAGGTTTTTACGAGGAGAAGGCCAACCTTGTTCCGGTTCGCCCGTTATAGTTCATAGGGAAAACGGCATGCCCTTGATACGTCGTCTTGCTCTCGGTCTGGGAGCCGCGTGTCTTGCGCCGATCGCGGCGTTGGGGCACGGGCTCGACGAGGCGGAGTCGTTCCTTGCCCGCGGCGAGTACGAGAAGGGGCGCGAGATCGCCCTGACGCAGGTCAAGAAAGACGCATTCGATGGCCGCGCGCGGTGTCTCGCCGCGCGCTCCTTCCTCGGAACAGGGCAGCGCGACGCGGCGGTCGAGGCCCTGAAGCCGCTCGCGGGGGCGGCCGTCCCGGTGGCCGAGGAAGGCTCCCCCGAAGACCGCCTCTGGCGCGCCGAGGGGCGTCTGCTCCTGGCGGATCTCACGGGGGACGCGGATCTCGCGAAGCGCGTCGTGGAGGACGAGCTGCCGGTGCTGGAAGAGGCGCTTCCGGCGAGCCCGCGCCCGCATGTCCTGAAACTCCGGATGTTCCTCGCGGCGGGCCAGAAGCACGACGCCAAGGCGGAGGCGAAGGCGGCGTGGACCAAGGCCCCGGAGGACCCGGACCTCCTCCTGGCGATCGGCCGGCCGGCGGAGGTCCTCACCCGGAACCCGGACCACGTCGCGGCGCGTGTCGAGCATGCCCTGGAGCTTCTCTTCGGGAAGACGACGGGCCTTCTCGCGGACGAGGAAGAGGAGTCGCAGGGGGAATCCGGCTACCAGGGGGGCGGGGGCGCCTACGTGCCCAAGGAGGCGGCGCGGCGGGAGGCGCTGACTCATCTCGCGCACGCCTTGAAGGTGAATCCACGATCGGCCGACGCCCATGCCGCGGCCGCCGCGTGGCACTACTTTGACGGGGATGTCCCCGGCTTCGAGGCGTCGGCGGCCCTGGCGCGCGCGACAAATCCTGCCTGCGGCCTTCCGGAGCTGTGGGTGGCCGCCCTGTCGGAGAATCCCCGCGACCACCGCGAGGCGATCCGGTGGCTCCGGAAGGCCGTGGCGTTCGACCCGTTCCTGAAGCAGGCCTGGCTTCTCCTCGGGCGGCACTGCATGGACGAGGGATACCTCGACGAGGCGACGGCCGCCATGCGGAAGGTCCGCGCGATGGACCGGTTCAACGTGACCGCGAAGAACTGCCTGACGCTCCTCGAGGACCTCCCGAACCACTTCGATCTCTCGAAGACGGAGCATTTCACGGTGCGGCTTGCCAAGGGGGAGGCGGATCTCCTGCGTCCCTGGGTCCACGAGTGCCTCGAGACCTGGTACGCCGATCTCGCCGCACGCTACGCCTTCGAGCCGGAGCTGCCGATCCACGTCGAGATCTACGACGATCGGCAGGATTTCGCCGTGCGCGGTTTCGGAACGCCGGGGGCGCCGTACCTGGGGGTCTGCCTTGGCCGCGTGGTGGTGAACCAGTCGCCTTCGGCCCTGGCGCCGCAGAAGCGGTGCTGGGCGCAGGTCCTGCGGCACGAGCTGACGCACATCTTCTCGGTCCAGGCGGCGGGAGGGCTCGTCTCGCAGTGGTTCACCGAAGGGCTCTCCACCTACGAGGAACGCCGCTTCCGCCCGGAGTGGGACTGGGAAGAGGGGATCGACGAGGAAATCTTCGACGCCTTCCACGACGGGACGCTGCTCCCCGTCTCCCGGCTCGGGGAGGGGTTCCGCGGCCCCAAGGTCCGGATGTACTACTACGTCTCGAGCCTCGCATGCGAGTACATCGACGGGAAGTGGGGCGGGGCGGGCCTGGCGCGGATCATGGCCGCCTACCGGAAGGGGTCGGGCGCGAAGACCCCCGCCCAGGAGATGATGCGCGGCTGGACCGGCGCACGCGACCCGCAGGTCGTGAAAGAGGCGCTCGGGATCACGATCGACGAACTCGATGCAGGGTTCCGGACCTGGCTCGGGGAGCGCCTCGCGCGGATCCGGATCCAGCCGAAGATCTCCCGCGCGCAGACGGAGAATCTCGCCGCACAGGCCGCCGCCGCGCCGGGAGACCTCCTGCTGGCGGTGCGCCTCGCGCGAGGGTGCTTCCAGAACGGCCTCCTGGACGAGGCGGAGAAACAGGCCCGGCGCGTCGCGGAGAAGACGGCTTCCTGGAAGGAGGGTCCCGACCGCGCGCGCCTCGCCGATGCGTACGTGGTGCTGGGGCATCTCGCGTTCGACCGGGACGACTTCAAGGGGGCGCGGGCCCATTTCGAGGAGGCGGACCGCCTGGGATGCGAGGATTTCTACCTCCTCCATGCCCTCGGCACGATCGCCGCCGACGAGGACGGCCGCGCGGAGGAGGCGATCCGGTATTTCGACCGCGCGCGCGCGAGCTTTCCCCGCCAGGTGTACGGCGGGTTCGACACCTACCGGAAGGTGTACGAGATCGCGAAGGAGCTGGCCGACGAGAAGCGGATGGCCGGCGCCGTCGAGGGGCGGATCCGGATCGTCCACGAGGACGACCGGTCGCGCCGGTGGCTGATGAACCGGTATCGCGCGGCGGGGCGCCATGCCGAGGCGATCGACACGGGGCTCGGGCTCGTCTGGTTCGACCCGCTGGACGCGCGGACGCACCTCGCGATGGCCGAGTCGTACGTCGCGCTGGGGGAGGCGGGGCGCGCCCTCCGTTCGGCCGAATCGGGGATCCGGGCGCTCAAGTACCTTCCGGACTACGCGCCGGGGGCCGACGAGGCGGAGGCGGTCGAGCGCGACCTCGGAGTCGTCTCGGCGGAGCTCTATGCCGCCGCGGGCCGCCCGGAGGAGGCGCTTCGCGCGGCGGACGGGGCGCTGATGCTGGACGCCGGATGCGCGCGGGCGCTGGCGGTGAAGAAACGGCTGGCCGCCGCGGGGGCGTCTCCGGCGAGGTGACGGCATGAGACACCTTCTCTGCGTGATTCTTGGCGTCTGGTGCCTGGCGCTTTCCGCGCCGGCGTCTGATGCCGCCGACGCGGCACGGCGCCAGGCCGCCGCGAAGGAGCGGCTGGCGCACCTCACCGACGCGCTCCGGCGCCTGATCGCGAAATACGCGTCCCGTCCGGAAGAGGCGGAAAAGAAGAAACGCCTGGAGGAGGCCCTGGCGCGCCTGGACGGCGCCGGGATCTCGTCCGAGATGGAGGAGGTGCTCCGGGCCCTCGAGTCGAGCGATGTCGATGAGGCGAAGGCACGCGCGTCAAAGGCGCGCGAGGCGCTCCGGCAGATCCTTGACGCTCTGACGATGGAGGCGAAGCGCGCCGCGATCGAGGAGCGCCAGCGGACGCTCGAAGACGCCGCCCGCGCGCTCGAGGACGCCGCCCGCAAGCAGCAGGATCTCGCCGACGAGGCCCGGCGGATCGCGGAAAGGGCCTCCCCCGATCTCAAGGCGATCCGCGCCGCGCTCGACAGCACGGCCGCCGCGCAGGCGGCGCTTCTGGCCGCCGGGGAATTGGGCGAGGCGCGCGCGAAGGCGGCGGAGCTTCTCGGAAAGCAGAAGGAGATGAACGCCGCCGCTTCTCCTTCTTCGACTGTTCCCGCCGGGCGGCAGGCGCGGCAGGAAGCGCTTGCCGGCGAGGCGAGGGATCTGGCGGGCGAGATCGCCCGGATGCCGGAGTCGGGAGAGGCGCAGGCCGGAAGCCCGCCCGCGGCCCCGTCGTCCCGCCAGGCGGCGGCGAAGGCGGCGTCCGCCGCCGCGGAGAGCATGGGCAAGGCGGCGAAGGAAGGCTCGTCCGCCGCCGCGGAGGGGAAGAAGGCCGAACAGGCGCTCGATCGGACGATCGCGGAGCTCGACAAGGGGATCGCCGAGGCCCTCTCTTCGGCGTCGCGGGAGGCCGCCAAGGCGGGGATCCCGCCCCCGCCCGGCGCCGCGGGGAAGCCGGATGCCGGGAAGATCCAGGAGGCGCTCGCCCGGAAGACCGGGGAACTCGCGAAGAAGACCGCCGAGGCGGGAGAAAAGCCCGCGGGGCCTGCCGGGAATGACCCGAAGGACCCTTCCGGGGCGGCCGCGAAGAAGGCGGCCGAGTCGGCCGCGTCCCGGATGCAATCCGCGTCGCAGCAGATGGAAAAGGCCAGGTCCGCCATGGACCAGCCGCAGATGCAGGTCGACGCGCCAGGGTACCAGCGGCAGGCGATCGAGTCCCTGGCCGCCGCGCGCGAGGCGCTGGACGAGCTGGCGCGGACGCGGCTCGCGAAGGACGACCGCCTGGCCCTCGAGCGCCTGCGGAAGAAGCAGGAGGAGATCCGGGAAGAGACGCAGAAGATCGCCGACGCCATGAAGCTCGACAAGGATCTCTCGAAAAAGGCCGCGGCCGAAGCGCAGAAGGCGGCGGATCTCATGGCGATCGTCGAGGGGATGTTCCGCGAGGAGTTCCTGGATTCCGGGATCTGGGAGGCCGACGAGGCGCGCAAATACCTCGCGCGCGCCGCCGCCAGCGTCCGCGACAAGCAGCGGGAGTACGCCTCCGAGCAGATGAAGGTGACCCTCTCGGGGCTCCAGAAGGAGCTCGACCGGCTGATCGCCGGCCAGGAGGAGACACGGAAGGGGACCGCGGCGCTCCTGGCGCAGGCCGTGAAGGAGGGAGGGTTGGGGGTCTGGGGAGAGGAATCGGTGGCTCCCCTGGCCGAGGAACAGATGCGGCTCGCGGGATTCGCCGCCTCGCTCAAGGAGGGGCTTTCGGATCCGGAGCTCAAGTCGGTGGTCTATCTCTGGGCGGCCGGCGAGGCGCTGGACAAGATGACCGAGGCGGGGATGCGCCTGACGCGCAAGGAGATCTCCCCGACAGTGACGGAACTGCAGGACGAGGCGCTGTTCCTCCTCAAGGAGATGCGTGGGGGGCTGAAGGGGCTCCTGGGACGCCTCGAAGAGGAGAAAAAAAGCGGCCGGAAACCCCGGCCCATGGCCCCGGGCGGGGACATGGCGCTGCCGTTCGTCCGCGACGTCGACGAGATCCGGATGATCCTGGGCATGCAGAAGGAACTGAACGCCCGCGTGGCGCGTCTCGCGAAGGAGGTCGGTGCGGACGGGACGCTGGCGGCGGCGCAGCGCGAGAACCTCGAGCGCCTGATGCGGGATCAGGCGAAGATACGGGAGCTGGGGAACGACTGGAGGCTCAATGTCTATCAAGAGCAGAGATGATGTCCGCCGCTCGGCGCTCGGCTCGATCTGTGCCTTGGCGCTCGTTCTGGGGGCAGCGCGAGGGGAAGAGGAACCCTTCGCCAAGGACGAGGGAGAGACGCCCGCCGAGAGCCTCCGCAAGGCGCTCCGGAAGATGAGCCGGGTCGAGGAATCGGCGAAGGCCTGGCTCGAGAAGAAGGAAGAAGCGGAGACCGCGCCCCGGCTCCTGGCGGGGATCGAGACGCGCCAGAAGGAGCTCGCCGAGGACCTCTCGCGGCTCGTCCTGAAGCTGCAGAAGGGGTGAGAGAGCGGGACGCCCCTCCCGATCCCCGGCGGGGATCCGAACAGCGACGCGCCGCCGCAGCCTTCCGGTGGCCAGGGGGGCTCCGAGCCCCAGCAGACCCCCGATGGCAAGGACGGGAAGCAGCAGGAGAATCCCCAGGAGCAGGGCGGGGAGAAGCCTGTACCGGGTCCGAAGCCGGAGGACAATCCCGGTGCCGACCCGGCGCGCGACATCTACAGCGCGCACTACCGCCACAGGCTGCTCGAGCGCCTGCGCCCGCCGGGCGGGACCTCGCGTCCCTGGGGAAACCTTCCGGACAAGCTCCGTGACGACATGTCGGGGGGGGCCCAGGAGGAATTCGTGCCCGAGTACGAGGGGCTCACCCGCGAGTACTACAAGCGCGTCCAGGAAGAGGCGCGGAGGGAGCCGAAGGGAAAGTGACCGCTGCGCGCCGGGCCTCCGTTTCCGGGACGGTCCTGTGCCTGGCGGCCTTCGCCCTGCGGGGCGAGGATTCCCCCGCGCCGGGCCCCAGGCGGGACGATGCCTGGCGGGAGCAGGAGGCGGACGTGGCGAGCCACCTGCGCGACCTGCGCGATCGCCTGTCCGAGGAGGCCGGGGAGCACGCCCGGAGCTGGGGCTCGACGCTGATCGTGAACCGCGACCCGGCCGCCCAGGAGGAGCTCGCGGCCGCGACGGCGGCCGCGAGGCAGTCGGCCTGGCGCGACGCGGCGGCGCTTCTCCAGAAACTCTGCGACCGTCCGGCCGGATCGCTTGTCGTCGATCCGGGGGATCCACGCGTCGTGATTCCCGCGCACCGCGCCGCGGAGCGGATGCTGCGCGCGGGACCCCCGGAACTCCTGGCGGCCTGGCGCGCGGAGCAGGAAGCGCCCGCCCGGCGGCTTGTCCAGGAGGCCCTGAAGAAGCGCGACATGGCGCGCCTGGCGGAGGCGGCCCGCCGGTGGGGGGCGGCGGCGGCGGGAGAGGAGGCGCGGGCCCTCCTGGTGAAGATCCTCGCCGCGTCCGGCGACGTCCCGGGCGCCCTGCGGGTCCTCTCGGAGACGGCGTCCCCGGCCGGCGTCAAGGAGCCGGTCTGGCTTTCCCTCATCGAGGAGACGGCCCGCTCGGGGGATCCGGCGATGACGGCATGGCTTCGCGCCGCGGCGGCCGGATGCGGCGCCCTGGGGAAGGAGGCGGAGGCCCGGATCGCGCGGCTCGAGGCCGAGGCGCGCAAGGCCCTTCTCGCGGACCATCCCCGGGGACCGGTCCTCGGCGTGAAACCCCTCTGGGAATACCGGGTCGGGCCGGAGCTCATGCACCTGGAATCCGCGCGTCCGGTCCCCTCGGTCCCCGTCCTGGGGACGGAGGCGGTGTTCCTGCAGGGCGGCCGGCGCCTCACGATCGTCGAGCGGGCGACGGGGCGCCTGATGGCCCAGAGCGGCGCGTCCGAGAAGCCGTACGTCATCGACTACGGCCCCCAGGTGCTCCATTCCGCCGTCCCGGGGGGCGCGCGCGTCCTGGTGACGCTTCCCGACGCCTCGCCGGTCTATGACCACAAGATCAGCGCGGTAGTATCGCTCCCCACGCAGGATCTCCATGCCTTCGATGCCGCGACGGGAAAGCTCCTCTGGCGCGCGAAGGACGCGTCCGCCGGCAAGGAGCCGTCGATCCGTCCGGAAGAGTCGTTTCCCGCCCTTCCGTGCGCTGCGGGCGATTCCGTCTACGCCCCGGTGGTGGCGTTCAAGGGACTCTTCAGCGTGTCGGTCGCGTGCCTGGCGGCGGCGGACGGGACGCCGCGCTGGCGGACCTTCCTCTGCTCGGGCCAGCAGGAGATGAACTACTTCGGCCGGCCCGTGCGGGAAGCGGTCCCGTCGGCGCCGGCCCTGGCGGGGGGGCGCCTGTTCGTCTCCACGAACCTCGGGGCGGTGGCGGCGCTCGACCCCCGGACGGGAGACCCCCTGTGGCTCTTCCAGTACGACCAGGTTCCCCAGAAGAACCAGGAGACGCGGATGTTCGACATCGAGCCGCGGCTTTCCGGCTGGAAGGCGGTTCCGCCCGTCTGCCTGGGGCGGACGCTCCTCGTGGCGCCGACCGACTCGCCGTACCTGTACGCGCTGGACGCCGCGACCGGGAGGATGCTCTGGCGGCACGAGGGCCAGGGGGCGAACGGCTTCCAGGTCGATGCCGCCTCGGGGACCGTCTTCGTCTGGGGGCGTGAGCGCGGGACGGGGCTTTCCGCGGCCGACGGGACCCTGAAATGGCGCTCGGTCCTGCGCGCCCGGTCGGTCCATCCCGGGAACGCCTCGGGGGGGCGGTTCTATGTGGTGGCGGACGGCCGGCTCACCGGGTTCGATGCGGCGTCTGGCCGCGTGACATGCCTCGTGGAGGACCTGCCATGCGCGGGGCCGGTCGCGGTGGACGGCCGCTTCGGCGTGACGCTTTCGATGAACACGCTCGCCGCCTGGGAGCTGGTGGAGGAGTCTCCGGGGAGGAAGCCGGATCGATGAAAAACGCCAAACGCCAAGCTCCAAACACCAAACAAAAGCAGAAAAGGAAAATGCCAAACGAAAAGGCGTTTGGGTCATTTCGGTTTGTCTGTTTGGCGTTTGTTTGGAGTTTGTCGTTTGGTGATTGGTGTTTCGCGGAAGAGATGACGCCCGCCTCCCGCGAGGCGGTCGCGCGCGGCCTCGAGGCGATCGCGCGCCTCCAGAACCCCGAAGGGTCCTGGTCGGCGCGCGTCGGGGCCAAGGTGGGGGAGAGCTATTCCGTCCAGTGGCGGGGGCCTCATGTCGGCGTGAGCGCGATCGCGTGCCTGGCCCTGATGGCGGGGGGGAACACGCCCGGCCGCGGGCGTTACGGCGACGCGGTCGAGAAGGGGCTCGACTACGTCCTTTCCTGCGTGGGGCCGGACGGCTGGATCGGGAGCCCCAACACCCGGATGTACGACTGCTCCTTCGCGGTGCTGTTCCTGGGCGAGGTGTACGGCGAGACGCCGCGCCCGGAGATCCGCGAGAAGCTCCGGCGCGCGGTGACGCTCCTCGTGCGCGCCCAGAACGAGGAGGGCGGGTGGCGCTATCTCCCGATGGACCGGGATTCCGACATCTCGGTCACCGTCTGCGTCGTCCAGGCCCTGCGCGTCGCGCGCAACAACGGGATCCACATCCCGGCCGAGACGATCGACCGCGCGATGCGCTACATCCGCCGCAGCCACGTGAAGCGCCTCCCCGGGGCGCCGTGGCTCGCAGGCGGCTTCAAGTACCAGCCGGCCGACGCCGACACCAGCTACAACCGGATCACCTATCCGCTCACGGCGGCGGGCGTCACGGCCCTTTACGGGCTCGGGGTCTACCATGATCCGGTTCTCGAGGAGGGGCTCGCCTTCCTCGAGCGGCCCCAGAACCGGAACGAGTTCTCGGGCCGGCGCGGCTTCCCCCGCGGCGCGGGGCTCAAGTTCGACTATTTCTACGGCCACTACTACGCCGCCCAGGCGATGTTCCAGGCCGGGGGCGAGCGGTGGGAGCGGTGGTTCGCGGGCGCGCGCGACGAGATCGTCTCCCTCCAGCGCGCCGACGGGCTCTGGGTCGACGACGTCGATCCGGTCTACGCGACCTCGATGGCGTGCCTCATCCTCCAGATCCCGTACCGGTACCTGCCGATCTTCCAGAGATGAGCGCGGACGCGGACGACACGCACGGCCAGGATCCGGTCCGCGCCGTCGCGGCGTCCCTGCGCGCCGAGGTCGGGCGGGTGCTCGTCGGTCAGGAACGGGCGGTCGAGGACCTGGTGTCGTGCGTCCTGGCGGGAGGCCACGTCCTGATCGAGGGGGTGCCGGGGCTGGGGAAGACGCTTCTGGCGCGCACGGTCGCGGGGGCGATGTCGCTCTCCTTCCGCCGGATCCAGTTCACGCCGGACCTCCTGCCGAGCGACATCACCGGGAACGAGGTGATCCAGGCGGATCCCGCGACCGGGGACCGGCGGGAGAAGTTCATGGCGGGACCGCTCTTCGCGAACCTGATCCTCGCCGACGAGATCAACCGCGCGCCGCCCAAGACCCAGGCGGCGCTCCTGGAGGCGATGGAGGAGCGGCAGGTCACGGTGGGCGGGATCACGCATCCGCTGCCGGACCCCTTCGTGGTGCTCGCGACCGAGAACCCGATCGAGCAGGAGGGGACCTACCCCCTGCCGCAGGCGCAGTGCGACCGGTTCCTCATGAAGATCGAGATCGACTATCCCGAGGAGGACGAGGAGCGCCGCATCGCGGTGCTGGAGCCCGCGAAAATCGCCCCGGCGCCGACGGTCCGGGCCGCGGACGTCCGCCGCGCGCAGGAGGCGGTGCGCGACGTCCCGGCCGCCCCCTACGTGATCGACCGGGTCTGCCGGATCGTCCGGGGAACGCGTCCGCAGGACGCCTTCGCGTCCGTCATGGCGCGTCGGGCCGTCGCCTGCGGCGCGAGCCCGCGGGCGGGGCGCGACCTGCTGCTGGCGGCGCAGGCGCGCGCGGCCCTGGCGGGGCGGGCGTTCGTCACGACGCGCGACGTCGCGGCGGTCGCCCCGGCGGTCCTTCGCCACCGGGTGCTTCTCGCGTGGGCGGCGCGGGCCGAGGGGATCGACGTCGACGCCGTGATCCGTTCCACCGTCGAGGAGGCGGCCTGGGATGCCGATCCGGTGCGCCGCCATCCCGAATTGAGGGCGCTCTTCCGATGAACGCCTTCCTGAATCCGGCGTGGCTCTGGGGGTTCGCTGCGGTCGCGATCCCGGTGGTCCTGCATCTCTTCTTCCGGCGGCGTTTCACCGTCGTCCGGTGGGCCGCGATGCGCTTCCTGGCGCAGGCGGTCCAGAAAAGCTCGCGCAGGCAGAAGCTCACGCAGATCCTCCTCATGGCGGCGCGGATGCTGGTCCTCGCGCTCCTCGCCGCGGCCTTCGCGCGGCCGTATCTCGCCGACGCCTCGGGGGTCGCGGCAACGCTCGCGCCCCGGCACTACTGCCTGGTCCTCGACCGCTCCTTGAGCATGGCGTACCGGGCCGGGGAGGGCGGGGAGGGACGGGAAGGAGGCTCGACGCTCTGGGAGAGCGCCCGCGCCCGGGCCGCCGCCTGGATCCGGACGCTCTCCGGCGCCGACCGCCTGCTCGTGGTCGCGACCCCGCAGGGCGGGGCCGCCCGGTCGCTCTCGTTCACGGGAGACATGGAACGCGCGGCCGCGGAAGTGGAGGAGATGGCGCTTTCGGACGGGCCGGCCGACATCGTGTCGGCCCTGCTTGCCGGCTGCGCCGCCGCCGCGGAGGCGGCCGTTCCGGACCTGCAGTTCGTCGTCGTGACCGACCTCCAGCGCGTCTCTTTCCGGGAGGACGCGAAGGCGGCCTGGAAGGAGTTCGCCCGGCGGGCGGGATCGTCCGCGGCTGTCACGGTGGTGGTCCTGGGCCCCGAACGCCCGATGGACGCCGGGATCGTCCGGCTCGAGCTCGTGGGAGGGCTCGCGGGGGTGAACCAGCCCGCGCGGGTCCGGGCCACGGTGGTCCGCTCGGGCGCCGCGGGGAGGACCGAGCCGGTGCCGGTCACCTTCTGGGTGGACGGCGTGAAGAAGGAAAGCCGGCTCGTGGATCCGCCGGCCGGCGGGACGGCCTCCTGCGAGGCGACGGTCGTTTTCGGTTCGGAAGGGCACCACGTCGTGACCGCCACGCTCCCGGCAGACGCCCTGGAGGAGGACAACCGGGCCCATGCGGTCGCGCGCGCGCGCGCCGCGATCCGGGTCCTTTGTGTCCACGATCCCGCGGTGCCGTCGGATCTCGCCCGCGCGACGTCCCTCCTCGAGTTCGCGCTCGCGCCCGCACCGGGGATGACACCCTTCGTCCCCGAGCCCGCGGCCGCGGGGGAACTGGCCGCCCGCGCGGAGGAGGCGGACGCCTTCATCCTGGCGGACCTTCCGCGGCTCGAGGCGAGGGAGATCGCCGCGCTCGAGAGCGCCGTGCGGCGCGGGAGGGGGGTCGCCTTCCTGCCGGGCGCGGCCGCGGACGCCGCCGCCTGGAACGACGCCCTGCACCGCGACGGGAGCGGCCTCCTGCCGGCGCGCCTGGAGCGGGTCGAGGAGCCCCCGGACGCCAGAAACCCCTTCCGCCTGGCCGCGGGGTCCGGGTCGCATCCGTTCACGGAGCCGTTTTCCGCGGCGCGCGGGGATTGGGCGCGCACGGCTGTCTGGAAAAGATGGGCGATCGGCGGTGACGCGGCGTTCCGGCGGACCCTGATGGCCTTCGAGGACGGCGCCCCGGCGCTCCTGGAAAGATCGTTCGGTCGCGGGACCGCGGTCCTCTGGACGGGGGGCATCTCCGCCGGCTGGACGAATCTCGCCGCACGCCCGCTTTTCGTCCCCTGGACGCATCAGCTGGCGCGGACCCTTGTGGGACGCCAGGCCGAGCGCGCGAACCGCCTCTGGGGGGAGTCGTCCCGTTGGGAGCTTCCCGTCGCGGCGGTCGGGAAGAAGGCCGACCTCGTCTCGCCGGACGGCCGGCGCCTGGCGCTCGCGCCCGTCCAGGAAGAGGGGATCTGGGAACTTCCGCTGGGGCCTTTCGACCGGGCCGGTCTCTGGAGCCTCCAGATCGAGGGGGAGCCCGAGACGCCGATCAGCGTGGGGTATCCGCGGGAGGAGCTCGATCTCGCGCGCATCGCCCGGCCGGAGGTCTCCGCCCTCGCGGGCAATGTCCCCGTCTCGTTCGGGGCGGACTGGGGAGCCCCGGCGGCCGGCGCGAAAGGCGCCGACCTTTCCCGCGCGCTCCTTTTCGTCCTTCTGGCGCTTTTCTACGTCGAGTCGTGGCTCGCCTGGCGAGCGGGGCATATCGTCCGCGAGAGGAGCCCCGCATGACCGCCGCGCTCGAGTTCCTCACCCCATGGCCCGGCTGGGTGACGATCGTCTGGGCCGCGCTTTCCCTCGTCTTCGTCGCCGCGCTCTACCGTCGCGAGGGGATCGTCTCCCCCTGGATCCGGCGCTCCCTCATGGCGGCGCGCCTGGCGGTCCTGGCGCTCCTCGCGGCGTTCCTCTCGGGGCCGGTCTGGGTGGTGGAAGAGGCCGCCCCCGGAAGCCGGACGGTCGCGATCCTCGTCGACGAGTCGGAGAGCATGTCGCTTCCCGACGCGGCCTCTTCCGCTCCGGAGCGACCCGGGCGCGTCCCGCGCGCCGAGGCGGTCCGGGCCTTCCTCGGAGGGGACGCCTGGGGAAAGACGCTTCCCGGGTCGCCGCGCGTCGCCTGCTGGGGGTTCTCGGACCGCCTGCGTCCGCTCGGGGAAGGGGGGGCGGCCCATGCCGGCTCGAGCGGCCCCGCCACCGCCCCCGGCGACGCGATCGAGGCCGTCCTCGCCGAGTCCGACGGGACCCTGGCCGCCGTTTTCCTGTTCACGGACGGGTGCGCCAACCGCGGCGCCGACGCCGTTGCCGCCGCCCGCGCGGCGGCGGGGCGCGGGGTGCGGGTCTACGCCTTCGGCGCGGGGGATCCGGCCGGTGCGCGCGACATCGAGGCGGTGTCGGTCGACCTGGCGGATGTCGTTCTCGTGAATGACACGGCGCCGGTCTCCGTGAAGGTCCGCGCCCGCGGGCTCGCGGGGCGCGCGGCGCGGGTGATCTTGTCCGAGGACGGCGCCGACGTCGCCGAAAGCGAGGTCGTCCTCGCCGCCGACGGGGCGATCCGGGAGGCGCGCTTCGACCACAAGATGACGCGCCCGGGGCGCCGGGTCATCGGCGCGCGCGTGGAGCCGTTCGAGGGAGAGATCACGGTCGCCAACAATGCCGTCTCCCGTTCGGTGGAGGTGGTGGACGCGAAGATCCGGGTGCTGCAGGTCGACGGCTATCCCCGCTGGGATTTCCAGTACCTCCGGAACGCCATGAAGCGCGACCCCGTGGTGGCGGTGAGCGTGCTGCAGGAGGATGCCGATCCCGATTTCTTCCCGGAGGGGACGCTTCCCGTGCGGGGCCTCCCCGGGACCCTGCGGGAACTCGCCGACTACGACGTCGTGATCCTGGGGGACATCTCGGTCGGGTATCTCACGAACGATTTCTGCGAGTCCCTGGTCCGGTTCGTCCAGGACCGCTCTGGCGGCGTCATCTTCCAGGCGGGCGCGCGGAACCGCTCCCCGCAGGTGTTCCGCGACACGGCGGTGGAGAAGATCCTTCCCGTCTCCCTGGTCGAGTCCGCCGAGGAGCCGGCCGCCTTCGCCCCTCCCGCGGGGGGGCACACGCGCGAGTTCCTCTGGCGCCGCGCGCGCGAGGGGGCGGCGCTCGGCGTCGCCCGGATCGGGGGGGACGGCGAGGAAGGGATCTGGGAGGGGCTTCCGGGATTCTTCTGGCGCTTCCCGGCGCCGCGCGTGAAGCCGCTCGCCGCGACGGTCCTCGAGGGGGCGGCGCGGGATTCGGAGGAGTCGTTCCCGATGCTCGCCTTCCAGTATGCCGGGTCGGGCCGGACGGCGTTCCTCGCCACCGACGAGACCTGGCGCTGGCGCGCGGGGATGGACGACACGCACTTCTACCGGTTCTGGGGGGCGCTCCTGCGGGACGTGAGCCGGAACCGCTTCTACGGCAAGGAAAGCCGGTTCCGTCTCGAAACGGGGGGGCGCCGGGAGTACGCCGTGGGGGAGACGATCCCGCTCCGGGCCCTTGCCTTCGAGGAGTCGGGGGAGCCCGTGGCCTGGGAATCGGCCGAGGCGGTCCTTCCCCGCGGCGAGCGGGAGCCGGACCGGATCCGCCTGGAACGCGACCCGTCGACCCCCGGCGCCTTCACCGGGAGCCATACCCCGACGGAACCGGGGACCTGCGTCTTCTCGCTGATGGTGGACGGCGTCGCGCGCGCGGAGGGACAGTGCGAGGTGACGGCCCCGAGGATCGAGCTTTCGCGCACCGACCTCGACGAGGCGTTCCTGCGCCAGGTGGCGGCCGCCGGGCAGGGGGCCTACTGGCGGATCGACGACCCCGCGGCCCGGTCTCCCGCGATCCGCGAGGGACGGGCCTTCGCGGTGACGGGGCGGCGGGAAACCTCCCTCTGGAACACCCTTCCCGCATACGCGCTTCTGGTGGGACTGCTGGTGTTCGAATGGCTCGCGAGGCGCCTGAACCGGGCGGCCTAGACCTTATGGACCACGAAGCCTTCTCGACGCGGGACGTCCTTTCCTCCCTCCGCCGGGGCCTGCGCGCCCGGGCGTTCGGGCGGCTGGCGGTCCTGGGGGCCCTGGCCGCCGGGCTTCTGGTAGGGCTCGGGATGGGGCTGGATTTTCTCTTCATGTGGACGGCCGAAAGCCGCCTCGCCTACGCCGCGGTGGCCGCCGCCGCCTTCGCGGCCGGAATGGGCGGCGCCCTCTGGCGCCCGATCACGGCGCCGCTTTCAGACATGGACCTGGTCTTCCTGATCGAGGAACGCCTTCCGGAGCTGGACGAACGCCTGGCGACCGCCTTCCAGATGTGGGAGGGGGCGTCGGGGGTCGGAAGCGACGGGGCGCGGGAGCGTCTCCGCCGGGCGCTTGTCGAGAGCGACCTCGCGGCGGACGCCGGAAGATACGGGCGCATCTTCTCGCGCCGGGCCCTGGCGGCCCCGGTCCTCGCCTGCGCGGCGCTCGGGGCGGGGTTTTTTGTCCTCGCCGTCACGAGCCCGCTCTTCCGGACAGGGCTCGCGCGGTGGATGCCGGGTTCCGGAGCCCGCTGGACGCGTCTTGCGCTCGATCCCGTCCCGTCGGTGGTCGGCGAGAGCGAGCCGGTCCTCGTTTCGGGGACCGTCTCCGGGCGCGTCCCATCGGAGGTGTTCCTCCGGATCGACGGGGAAGGCGCCGCGCCCGTCCCGGTCCGGCGCGTCCCGGTCGCCGACGGCTCCTTCCGGCATCTTGTCGAGGGGATGAACGTCTCCTTCCGGATCGTCGTCGAGGCGGGGGACGACGCGAGCGGCCCGCACGCGGTGCGGGTCCTCCGGAAGCCCTCCATTCTCTCGGTCCGCGTGGAGCTGGTCCCGCCCGCCTACACCCGCAAGCCCTCCGCCGTCCAGGACCACGGCGACATCACGGCGCTCGTCGGGACGCGCGTCCGCTTCTCCTGCCGCGCCGACCGGCCTCTCGCCTCGGGGCAGATCGCGCTCTCGGGAGGGGCGCGCGTTCCGATGACACCCGACGCGGACGGTCTCGGGGCGTCGGGGGAATTCACCGTGTCGGACACCGAGAACGCCTATTCGGCGGTCCTGACGGGGACCGACGGCCTGGCGAACGATCCCCCGCCGCAATACCGGATCCGCGCGGTCCCGGACCGTCCCCCGGTCGTGGAATGGGTCCGCCCGGCGCGGACCGAGGTGAAGGCGGTGGCCGGGGCGGCCCTGCGCTTCTCGGCGCGCCTCACCGACGACACCCGGGTGACGCGGGCGGTCCTCGCCGCGCGCAAGCTCCCGGAAGGGGAGCGGCGCGAGGCGCCCCTTTCCCTCGACGGGCTCCCGGAGGTCCCGGTCGGGATCGCGCTCGCGTCCCTGGATGTCCGGGAGGGGGATCTCGTCGCGTGCACCGTCGAGGCGGCCGACGAGCGTGAGCCGACACCGAACCTGACCTCCTCGCGACCGCTCCGGATCCGTGTCGTTTCCGCGGCCGAGATGGTGAGCGAGATCGACGCGCTGATCAGTCGCGCCCGGGAGGCGGCCGACGAGGCGTATGAGAAATGGTTGCTCGCGGATCTCGTCCTGGACGGCGCCGCGCGCGCCGGGATCCTCGGCGGCGCCGACCAGGCGACGGTCGCCGCGCGCCAGCGCGAGGCGGCGCGGAACACGCAAGCGTCGCTCGAGGGGACCCTGGAGACGCTCCTGCGTGTCGAGGAGAATGCCCTCGCCGACCAGTATCCGCCGGCCCTGTTCGCGGCGATCCGCGAGGGGCTTTCGGTTCTCGCCAGGGACGCCATCCCGGCCGCGATGCGCGAGTCGCCCGTTGCCGCGCGGAAAGCCGCCTCGGAGGGGGTCCTCGCGCGCCTCGCGGCCGTCCGGACGCTCTTCCTCGAATGGGAGGACTTTTCCGGGATCGTCCGCCTCACCGGCCGCTCGGTGCGCGCCCAGGAAGAGGTGATCGAGCTCCTCGAGGGGAAGCGCCCCGGCCGCCCGGACAGGTAGATCCGCATTCCGGCCCGCTGGCGCCCTGCGCCGGCTGACCCGTTTCGCCGATAATGGGCGGGTGACGCCCGGTGAAAAGAAGGGGTATCTCCTGGCCCTGGCCGGGAATGCCCTCGTCGCGACGAACTTCGTCACGGCGAAGATCGGCCTCACGGGGTTCAACGTCGAGACGTTCAGCCTCCTCTGGGGCGCCGCCGCGACCGTCTACACCGCGGGGATCCTCGCCGCGATGGGGCGCCTGGGGGATCTCGCGATCCCGCGCAGCTCGGTCCCCCGGATCCTCTTCATGGGGTTCGCCACCGCCGTGGGAATGATCCTGGGGTGGGCGGGGCTCGCGCTCCTGACGCCGTCCTATTCGGCGCTCCTCTGGCGCTTCGCGCCGGTCATGACGATCGCCCTCGGGGTGATCTTCCTCAAGGACCGGCTGTCGTGGGGAGAGTGCGCCTGCGCCGGCGTGATGGTGGCCGGCGGGGTCGCTTGCGTCGAGGGAAAGTGGGAGGCGGTGGGGGCGGGGACCCTTTACACGCTTCTTGCGTGCCTCGCGAACAGCGTCCAGATGCTCTCCGCCAAGAGCGAGGTGGCCCAGGTCCATCCGAACGCGCTCGTCTTCTACCGGGCCTCGATCTCGACGGTCTTCCTGCTGGCCTGGGTCCTGCTCCTGGGCCGTCTGGAGCCGGCGGCCCCCGTGCTTTCCTGGGCGATGACGTTCCTGGGCGGGTTCATCGGGCCCTGCTTGAGCTTCCTCCTGACCTTCCGCTCGTACCGGTATCTCGACCTCTCGCGGGCGTCGTTCGTCTCGATCCTGCACCCGGTCTGGGCGATCGTCTGGACGGCGATTTTCCTGGGGGAGAGGCCGACGGCGCGAGAGCTTGCCGGGGGCGCCGTGATCATGGCGGGGGCGGTCGGGATGGGATGGATCCAGATACGCCGTGCGCGCGCCCTTCCCCTCCCCTTGGAAGCGGGGGAATAAGAGTTAAGATGGGCGCGTCATGGCCGATCCGCGCCGCGTCATCATCGTCGGGTCCGGCCCTGCGGGGCTTACCGCCGCGCTCTATACGGGGCGCGCGAATCTGAAGCCGCTGGTGTTCGCGGGGCCGAGCCTCTCGAGCCCGCCGCTTCCCCCGGGGGGGCAGCTCATGCTCACGACCGAGGTGGAGAACTACCCCGGCTTCCCCGAGGGGGTCCACGGGCCGGAGCTGATGGACCGCTTCCGGAAGCAGGCCGAGCGGTTCGGCGCCGAGATCCTCGACCAGACGGTGGAGAAGGTCGATTTCTCGCGGCGCCCCTTCCGGGTCGAGAGCGACGGCGTCTGGCACGAGGCGCATACCGTGATCCTCTCGACCGGCGCGTCGCCGCGCCTCCTGGGGCTCGAATCCGAGAAGCGCCTTTTCAACCGGGGGGTTTCCTCCTGCGCCACCTGCGACGGCGCCTTCTTCAAGGGGAAGGAGGTCGCCGTGATGGGGGGCGGCGACTCCGCCATGGAAGAGGCGAACTTCCTGACGCGCCTCTGCACGAAGGTGACGGTGATCCACCGGAGCGACACCTTCCGCGCCTCGAAGATCATGGTCGAACGGGCCCGCAAGAACCCGAAGATCAGCTGGAAGACGAACCGTGTCGTGAAGGAGTTCCTGGGGGACAAGAAACTTTCCGGGATCCTGCTCACCGACGTCGCCACCAGGAAAGATGAAGAGCTGAAGGTGGACGGCGCCTTCGTGGCGATCGGGCACGTCCCGAACACCCAGATCGTCCGGGAGTTCCTCGCCTGCGAGGAGACGGGGTACCTGCTCACGGCCCCGGCGCTTCTCGCGGAGGCGGCCGCCGGAAAGCGGAAGGCCGATCCGGAGACGCTCGCCTTCTGGAAGCGGCACGTCTCGGCCACGAGCGTCCCGGGCGTCTTCGCCGGCGGCGACGTCCAGGACCATGTCTACCGGCAGGCGGTCACCTCGGCCGGCTCCGGGTGCGCCGCCGCGATCGACGCCGAGCGGTTCCTTGAAGCGCAAGGCCATTAGGCCCCACCGGGATCACAAGTCGCTCGCGCCCGTTTCCGTCGGGTGCGCCGTCGTCACCGTCAGCGATTCGAAGACCCTTGCGACAGATCTGACCGGAAGGATCCTCGAGACGGGGCTTGCGAAGGGGGGACACCGCGTTCATTGGCGCGCCGTCGTGACGGACGACGCCGCGCGGATCCGGCGCGCGGTGAAAAGGGGGCTCGCCGACCGGCGCGTCACGGCCGTCATCACGAACGGCGGGACGGGGATCACCTCGCGCGATGTCACGTTCGAGGCGGTGGAACCTCTCCTGGAGAAGAGACTCGACGGGTTCGGCGAGATTTTTCGCGCGTTGAGCTACCGTGAGATCGGTTCCGCCGCCATCATGAGCCGGGCCCTGGCAGGGACGGTCGGCCGGAAGATCGTCATTTGCCTGCCCGGGTCTCCCCGCGCGGCGGAGCTGGCCCTGAAAGGGCTTCTCCTGCCGGAACTGGGGCATATCGCGCAGCAGCTTTCCCGCTGATCAGACGTGTACACTGGGCCCATGCAGGTCCCTTCGGGATACGTCCTTTTCAAGACGGTGACGGCGGGGGATCTCGCGCCCTTCCTGCGTGAATCCCCGCCCGACCCGTCCGTTCACGTGGCGCGCGTCTTCCGGGTCGACACGCCGGGTCCGCTCGTGCGCCGGACCATCGAGATCCTGCCGGGGGTCGTGGCCGGGGAATTTCACAGGACGAGGGGACACGCGCGCTCCCTGTGCGGGCCCGCCCGGATGACCTGGCCGGCCCTGGCCCGGGTCGTGACGGGAGAGGCGGTCCTCTGGCAGCAGCGCGCGTCCCTGGCCCCGGAGGCGGTCTCCGACTTCCTCGCCTGCCGCCTGAAGGCTGGGGAATGCGCCCTCCTGCTTCCGGATTTCGCGCAGGGGTTCGTGAACGACGGGGCGGACCCCGCCTGGATCGAGATCACGGAGTCCCGTGACTGCCGGCACGAGCACGCGGCCATCCGCGATTTCCGGGGGCCCGCCTATTACCCCGCCGCGCGCGGCGGGGCGCTGCAGTGGACCGCCAATGTCCGGTATGCCGAGATCACGACGCCGCGCCACGTCGCCCCGCGCGAGGTCCCGGAGCTGGGGCTCGCGTTCGGCGGGATGCCGCCGGTGGACGAGAAGACGCATCCTTGGCTCGCCGATCCGGCGACCCTCGTCGACGATCTCGGCAAGGCGTACGACTATTTCACCGAAGGGTTCTCGGGCGGCCGGTAGAGGCGGTAGGTCAGGAACCGGCACTCGATCGGGCCGTTCCAGAGAGGGAGTCGGCGGGCCGGCTTGAGCCAGATCTTCTTGGCGAGCTGGGGGTCACCCGTGAAGAGGAAGGCGGTCCACCCCTTCCAGCGCTCCTGCCAGATGTCGCCGAGCTCCTTGTAGAGTCTCTCCAGCTCCCGGACGTCACCGATCCGCTCGCCGTAGGGGGGATTGGCGACGATCACGCCGGGGGGCGGGGCGGGGGGGGCGAGGCTCCGCGCGTCCCCCGTCGACCAGCGGATCAGCTCCTCGACTTTCGCGGCGCGCGCGTTCCTGCGCGCCGTGCCGATGGCGCCCGGGGAGATGTCGTTGGCGACGATGATCCCCGGGATCTTCTCGCGGCGTGCCTCCTGCGCCTCCGCGAGAAGCTCGAGCCATGTCTTCCGGTCGAAATCACACCAGCGGAGGAAGCCGAAAGAGGGAGCGAGGAGCCCCGGGGCCGTGCGCGTCGCCAGGAGCGCCGCCTCGATCGCGATCGTCCCGGTGCCGCACATCGGATCCACGAACGGGATCTTCCCGTCCCAGCCGGAAAGCGCGACGAGCGCCGCCGCGAGCGTCTCCCGGAGGGGCGCGCGCGCGGTCTCCGCCCGGTAGCCGCGCCGGTTGAGGCTGCGTCCCGAGCTGTCGAGGCTCGCCGTGCACCGGTCGTTGGCGATGTGGATGTTGATCCGGAGATCAGGCGCATCGACGTTCACGGAGGGCCTTTGCCCGGTTCTCTCCCGGAACCTGTCGCAGGCGGCATCCTTCGCTTTCAGGGCCGCGTAGCGCGGATCGCGGATCATGGAGTGATGCGTGTTGGCGTCGACGGCCAGGGTCCCGTCTGGCGGGAGCCAGTCCTCCCACGGGATCTCACGCGCCCCGGCGTAAAGCTCCTCGGGGGTGTGCGCCTCGAACGTAGCGACGGGGACGAGGACCCGCGTCGCGGTCCGGAGCCACAGGTTCGCCCGATAGAGGTCGCGTCGGTCTCCCGTGAAGGAGACGCCGCCGGTTTTCTTGTTGACTGCGCTGACGCCGAGCGCCGCGAGTTCGGCGGCGAGCGCCTCCTCGACCCCCTTGGGACAGACAGCGAAAAAGGAGGAAAGGTCCAAGAGGCCTAGATGAGTTTCATCCGCTTGCCGACCTTCGACAGGGCCTCGAGGACCGCATCAAGATCCGCGCGGGAGTGCGCCGCCGAGATCTGGCACCGGATCCGGGCCTTCCCCTCCGGCACGACCGGGTAGCCGAACCCCGTGACGAAGATCCCCTCGGCGAGGAGCTCCCGGCTCATGCGGATCGCCGCGGAGGTCTCGCCGACCACGACCGGAATGATCGGGGTGTCACCTTCGAGCGGCTTGAATCCCAGTTCCTTCAGCCGTCCCCGGAAGTAGCGGGCGTTCTCATGGAGCCTCGTCACCCGCTCGGGATGCTCCTGCAGGTACCGGACGGACGCGAGCGCGCTCGCCGCCACCGTGGGGGGGAGGGCGTTCGAGAAGAGGAGGGGGCGGGACCGCTGTTCCAGGTACTCGACGACGGGTTTTTCGGCCGCCGTGAAGCCGCCGGCCGCCCCCCCGAGCGCCTTCCCGAGCGTGCTCGTGATGATGTCCACCTGGCCCACCATGCCATAGTGCTCCGCGGTCCCCCGGCCGGTCTTCCCCAGCACCCCGGTCGCGTGCGAGTCGTCCACCGCGAGGATGGCGTCGTGCCGGCGGCAGATCTCCACGAGGTCCGGAAGCCGGCAGATGTCCCCCTCCATGCTGAAAACGCCGTCGGAAATCACGAACCTCCGCCGCGCCCTGGCCCCTTCCTTGAGGATCGTTTCCAGCTCCTTCATGTCCGAATGCCGGTACACCTTCCGCGGCGCCTTGCAGATCCGGATCCCGTCGATGATCGAGGCGTGGTTCAGCTCGTCGCTCACGACGAGGTCCTGCTCGTCGAAGAAGGTGGCCATGAGGCCTGTGTTCGCCGTCCAGCAGGAGACGTAGGTCGCCGCCGCCTCGGTGCCGACAAGCGCCGCGAGCGCCTTTTCCAGTTCCTCGTGGACCGCGAAGGTTCCGCAGATGAAGCGGACGGAACCCGTGCCGGCCCCGTATGTGTCGAGCGCCTTCTTGCCCGCCGCGACCACCTCCGGGACGTCGCAGAGCCCCAGGTAGTTGTTCGAGGAGAGGACGATCACCTCGCCGCGGCCGCGCATCTTCACCCGGGCCGATTGGGGCGACTCGAGATGATTGAACGTCTTGTAGACGCCGTCCTTCCTGAACTGCTCGAGCTCCGCGGCCACCGACTCCGTGAATTTCTTTCCCATGCGCTAATCTCCGAATTGCAGGACGATCTTTCCGGCGTCCCCGCCCTGGATCAGGGACATCGCCTTCTCGATCTCGGTGTAGTGAAGGCGGTGGGTGATGGCGGGGGAGGGGTCGATGCGCTTTTCCTTCAGGTACGCGCGCATCTGGTGCCAGGTTTCGTACATGCGGCGTCCGATGATCCCGTGGATCGTGATCCCCTTGAAGATGACGGTTCCGGCGAGGTCGATCGGCACGTCGGAAGAAGGGATCCCGAGGAGGCGCACGCTCGCGCCGTTGGCGGCGAGCTGGAGCCCCTGGCGGACCGCGGCGGGGTTTCCCGACATCTCGAGCACCACGTCCGCCCCCGCGCCACCGGTCTTTTCCCGGACGACCGCCTCCACGTTGTCGCGCGCGGCATCGAGGACGTGCGTCGCCCCGAACGACCGGGCCAGCGCCAGGCGCTTCGCGTTCACGTCCACGGCGAAGATCGCGGACGCGCCGCTGGCTCTCGCGATCTGGACGGCGAAGAGGCCGATGGGTCCGCACCCCTCGACGAGAACCGATTTCCCCTCGACCGGCTCGACGAGCGTCGTGTGAAAGGCGTTCCCCAGGGGGTCGTGGATCGCGGCGACATCGGGGGTGATGTCGTAGTCGATCCGCCAGACGTTCGTCGCGGGCATGACGATCCATTCGGCGAAGGCGCCGGCGACGTCGACCCCGATGATCTTCGTGTTTCCGCAGATATGGGCGCGGTTCGTCCGGCAGGGAGTGCAGGCGCCGCAGACGATGTGCCCCTCGGCCGAGACGAGCTCGCCGGCCTTGAAGCCGGTCACCCCTGCCCCGAGCGTGTCCACGCGCCCGGAGAACTCGTGCCCCAGGACGAGGGGCGGCCTGACCCTCCCTTGCGCCCAGGCATCCCACTTGTAGATGTGGAGGTCGGTCCCGCAGATCGCGCCCCGCAGGACCCGGATCAGGACCTCTCCGGGGCCGGGGGACGGCTTCGGGACGTCGCCGATCGTCAGTCCCGGCGCCGCATCCCGCTTCAGGATCGCCTTCATAAGGAGGAGGGGATTCTATCGCCCCGGGTGGGCCGTCTCCAATGCCGCCAGGGCCAGGCTTCCCGCAAAAGGGCCGTAGAGCTCGACCGCCTTCGGGAAGGCGGCCACGGTTTCCCGCGCCCGTTCCAGGAAGGGGTCGCCGGCGGCGCCGGACGCCTTTCCCAGGCGCGCGAGGAACAGGGCCGCGATTCCATTTGCCGACGGGTCGGGGAGGTCGACGACGGGATGCAGGGGAAACCGCCGGCAGAACGAGTCGGCCGACGCCGGGTCGATGTCGTGGAAGCCGCCGCGCTCGCCGTTCCGGAAGGTCCGGACCATGCGCTCGGCGATCCGGCAGGCTGTCGCGAGATGGCGCGCCTCGTGGCTGGCGGCGTGGGCCGCCAGAAGCGCCAGTCCCAGCTGGGCGTGGTCGGCGGCGAAGATAGGGGTCGCCACCGGCATGAGGTCACCCGCCGCGTGCAGGACGGTCCCGTCCGCCGTGATCGTTTCGCGGGTGAGGCGGTCGATGACAGAGACCCCAGCGGCCAGAACCTCGGGTTGCCCCAGAAGCCCGCCGGACGTGATGAGGGCCCGTCCCATACGGGCCAGGGGCGATGTCAGGGGTGTGGCGTCCGGGGATGGCGCTGGACGGCTTTTTTTTCGGACGTCGGCGAGCTTCGCGAACACCCGCGCGAGATCCGATTCGATCTGGGCGGGAGGTTTGCGGAGCCTCTTCGAGATGATCGCGGGATCGGTCCTGATCGCCATCGTGATGTCGCGCGCGGTGATCCTGTCGTCGGCGTTGCGCCTGGCGCCGACCGTCTCGCACAGGAGCACCCGCTCGTCCCTGGAAAGGACACGGTTCAGTTCCGCGCCGGTCCAGGGTCGACCCGCCTCGCCCGCCGGCTGTGAGGTGCCGTGCGTTTCCTCGCCCCAGCGAAGGATGCCGAGCGCGGCGCTCCGGAAGGCCGGCTCCCTTTGTTCGCGGAAGGCGATCGTGAAGAGGGAAAGAAGATCCGCGTTGTCCCCGAGGCGCTTTTCGCAGACCGGCTCTTCCCAGTCCTCGTTCCGGGACAGCCGGTAGAAGCCGCCGCCGACATGGTCGTGAAGCGGGCTCCGCGCGAGGGAGGTGATTCCGGCGTGGACCGCCTGCCGCACCGCCTTGTCGGTGGTCCCGCAGGCGGCAAGCGCCTCGAACGCGAGCGGCAGGGGGAATTTTGGCGCTCCCGCGAACCCCCCGTGCCGGGCGTCGTGCGCCGCGAGGAAGGGGGCGAGATCGACGCGGGCGGTCTTGCGTCCCGACCGTTCCTTCGTGGTCCCGCGCGGGGCCTCCGCGGCGGTCCGGACCTCTTCCATGATCCTCCCGGCGAAGGCGGCCGCACGGGACGGGTTGTCCGAAAAGGCCGCCGACGTCCGGTCGAGGATCTCGGCGAGAGGGGGCCTGCCGCCGACGGTGTTTCTCGAGAAACGCGTCCCGGCGTGAAAAAGCCCGCCGTCCGGGGTCAGGAAGGCGGCGAGGGGCCATCCCGCCTGGTTCGTGGCGGCCTGGGTCAGCGCCTGGAGCCGGTCGTCGATGTCGGGGCGCGCCTCCCGGTCGACGCGGACCGGGATGAACCCCTCGTTCAGCCGCTTCGCGATCCCGGGATCGGAAAACGCCTCGGCGTCAAGCAGGGCCGAGGCCGTGCACCACGACGCCCCCGACAGGACGAAAAGGGGTTTTCCCGCCCGCTTCGCTTCCGCGAACGCCTCGTCGCCCCAATCTCGCCATCGCACCGCGTGCTCCCGCCCGCGCGCGAGGAAGGGGGTATCCACGGGAGTCGGTTATTCCGGAGGCCGGACGAGGACCTTCGCGGGATCGGCGAGCGTCGCCTCGGTCTCCTTGAGGAGCGCGCGCGCGATGACGATCCGCTGCACCTGGTTCGTCCCTTCGTAGATCTGGGTGATCTTGGCGTCGCGCATGTACTTCTCGATCGGGAAGTCGCGGACATAGCCGTAGCCGCCGAAGAGCTGGACGGCGTCGGTGGTGACCTTCATGGCGGTGTCGGAGGCGAACACCTTCGCCATGGCGGCGAGGCGCGAATAGTCCTTTTCCTGGCGGTCGACCGCGATGGCCGCGGCGTAGACGAGCTGGCGCGCCGCCTGCACCTGGACGTCCATGTCCGCGAGCATGAACTGGATCGCCTGCATCTGGGAGATCGTCGTCCCGAACTGGCGGCGCTGGGAGACGAACTGCGCGGCGAGATCCAGGGCCCCCTGCGCCAGGCCCAGCGCCTGCGCCGCGACCGAGGGGCGGGCGCGGTCCAGGGTCGCCATCGCGAGGTGGAATCCCTTTCCTTCCTCGCCGAGGCGCTGCGCGGCCGGGATGCGGCATTCCTTGAAGTGTGTCTCGTGGATCGGGACGCACCGGATCCCGGTGGTGTCTTCCCGGCGGCCGATCGTGAAGCCGGGGGTGCCGCGCTCCACCTCGAAGGCGGTGATGCCGCGGGTCCCCTTGGCGGGGTCGGTCGTCGCGAAGACCGTGAAGAGGTTCGCCACGCCGGCGTTCGTGGTCCATTTCTTGTCGCCGTTGATCTCGTAGCCGTCCCCGATGGCCTTCGCGCCGGTCTTCATGGCGCCGGCGTCGCTCCCGGCCCCCTTTTCCGAGAGGGCGAAGGCGATGTAGTCGGAGCCGGAGACGATCCGCGGGAGGTACTTCTTCTTCTGCTCGGCGTTGCCGCCGAGGATGATCGGAAAGGAGCCCAGCGCGTTCACCGAGTAGGCGACCCCGAGCCCGCCGCAGGCGCGGCTCAATTCCTCGACCACCAGGCACGTCTCGAAGACACCGCACCCGCCGCCGCCGTACTCCTTCGGGATCCAGATCCCCATGAAGCCGGCCCTGGCGATCTCCTTCATGACGTCGTGGGGGTAGGCGCCGGTCCGGTCGTACTCGGCCGCCTTGGGGCGGGCGAACGTCTCGGCGATGTGACGGGCCTTGCGACGGATCTCGAGCTGCGCGGGAGTGAGAAGGGTGTCCATGTACGGAAGACGATTCTAGGACCCCGGTACCGAACGCCAAATACCAAAATTCACGTGACGAGGATGCCCGGCCTCCCGTCACGCGGTGTTTTTCCTTGTCGGGCGCGGACGCATCGGGTATACAAACGCCTTCCTTTCCAAGCATTTAAGGAGAACGCTATGGGTGTCCCGAAACGAAAGCCGTCCTTGTCCCGCCGCGGCATGCGCAGGGCGCATCAGGCCCTTCGAGCCGCCGGGAAGACCGCCTGCCCCCGGTGCCGCACGGCGAAGCTCCCGCACCGCGTCTGCCCCGTCTGCGGCCACTACGGCGGACAGGCCCGGGTCGAGATCGAGCCGGCGACATAACTCCTTGATTCGCATCGCTCTCGATGCCATGGGGGGGGACCATGCCCCCCGCGAGACGATCGCCGGGGCGCTGGACGCCGCCGCCGACTGGCGCGACATCCAGGTGATCCTCGTGGGGGACGAGGGGAAGCTCCGCCACGAGGCCAAGTCCCAGAAGAGGTCGTTCCCCGCGCAGATCGAGATCGTCCACGCCCCCGAGGTGATCGGGATGGGAGAGCATGCCGCCGAGGCGGTGCGTCGCAAGCGCCACTCGTCGATCAACGTCGCGACACGCCTTGTCGCCGACGGGAAGGCGGACGCCGTCGTCTCGGCCGGGAACACCGGCGCCATGGTGGCGGCGGCGACGCTCTTCCTGCGTCTCCTTCCCGGGGTCAAGCGTCCGGGGATCGCGGTGACGCTTCCCACGCAGACCGGGCGGTGCCTGCTGCTCGATGCCGGCGCGAACATCTATTGCAAGCCGGAACACCTCTACCAGTACGCGCTCATGGCCTCGGTCTTCTGCGAGCAGGTCCTGGGAAAGCACCGGCCCAAGGTAGGGCTCCTGAACGTGGGATCCGAGGACGAGAAGGGGACGCCGCTCGTCTCGGAGGCCGCCGGCATGCTGAAAGGCGCCCCGCTCAACTACGGCGGTTTCGCCGAGGGGATCGACATCTACCACGGCGCCTTCGACGTGATCGTCTGCGAGGGGTTCGTCGGGAACACCATCCTCAAGGTGAGCGAGGGGCTGGCGGAGTGCCTCATGCTCGAGATCCGGAAGAACCTGTCGGATAACCCCCTCACGCTTCTCGGGGCCCTCATGGCCAAACCCGCCTTCCGGAAGCTCAAGAAGAAGATGGACTACGCCGAGTACGGCGGCGCGCCGCTCCTGGGCGCCAACGGTGTCACGATCATCGCGCACGGCCGCTCGAACGCCCGCGCCGTCCGGAACGCCGTCGGCGTGGCGCGCGACTGGGCGAAGCACGACGTGAATGCCAAGATTGTCCAGGCGCTCGAGAAGGTCGGCCAGGGGGTCCGCTAGCCGTGTCGAAGACCGTTCGCCTGATGGGGCTCGGGACGGTCGTCCCGGAGCGCGCCCTCACGAACGAGGAGCTCTCGAAGATCGTCGACACGTCCGACGCCTGGATCACCGAGCGAACCGGGATCAAGGAGCGCCGGATCATGTCCCCGGAGGGGCGCAACTCAGACCTCGCCGTCGAGGCGGCGCGCCTGGCGCTCGCGGACGCGAAGGTGGCCCCGGCGGATCTGGGGCTCATCGCCGTCGGGACCGCCACCCCGGACATGCCGTTTCCCGCGACGGCCTGCTTCGTGGCGGGGAAACTGGGCGCCGGGACGGTGCCGGCCTTCGACCTCACCGCCGCCTGCTCGGGGTTCGTGTATGCCGCAACCGTCGTCCAGCAGTTTGTCGTGTCGGGAAAGTGCCGCTACGGGATGGCGATCGGGAGCGAGGTTCTCTCGCGGATCACCGACATGAACGACCGCGGGAGTTGCATCCTGTTCGGGGACGGCGCAGGGGCGGCGGTCCTGGGGACGGAAGGAAACGGCCCCGAGATCCTGGACACGATCCTGCACGCCGGGGATTCCGACCGCTGGGACACCCTGTGCCTCCCGGCCGGGGGTTCGGCGATGCCGGCCTCCGAGGCGACGGTGCGCGAGCGGAAGCATTTCATCCAGCTCAAGGGGCGCGAGGTGTTCAAGCTGGCGTTGACCCGGATGCTCGAGGTCCTGGACGAGACGCTCCGGAAGAACGGCCTGACGGTCGACACGGTCGATCTCCTGATCCCGCACCAGATGAACCGGCGGATCATCGAGGCGTGCTCCGACCGCCTGGGGATCCCGATGGAGCGGATCATGGTCAACATCGAGAAGTACGGCAACACGTCGGCGGCGTCGATCCCGCTCGCGATGGACGAGGCGCGCCGCACGGGGCGCCTGAAGAAGGGGAACACGGTGGTGCTCGTCACCTTCGGGGGCGGATTCACCTGGGGAACCATGGTGCTCAAATGGTGAAATCGGGGGCGCTCTTTCCGGGGCAGGGGGCGCAGTACGTCGGGATGGGGAAGGACTGGTTCGAGGCGTTTCCGGCGGCGCGCGCCGTCTACGAGAGGGCCGACGCGCTCCTGGGGTTCCCCTTGAGCCGGATCTGCTTTACGGGACCGGAGAGCGAGCTCAATTCCACGAAAATCAGCCAGCCGGCGCTTCTTGTGACGAGCGCGGCCATTCTTTCCGTTCTGGAAGAGAAGGGGTTCACGCGCCGCTCCTGCGCGCTCGCCGCGGGGCTCTCGCTCGGGGAATACACCGCGCTTTACTTCGCCGGGGCGATCGGTTTCGACGATGCCGTGACCGTGGTCGCCAGGCGGGGCCAATACATGCAGGAGGCGTGCGACGCGGGACCCTCCGGGATGGCCTCCATCCTGGGGCTCCCGGCCGCCGACGGCGAGGCGGTCTGCCGCCAGGCCTCCGCGGCCGGGACCGTCGTCGTCTCGAACATCAACTCGCCGGAGCAGATCGTCTTCGCCGGGACGGAGGCGGGGCTCGCCAAGGCGATCGAGCTCGCGAAGGCCCGCGGGGCGCGCCGCGCGATCCCCCTCAAGGTGGCGGGGGCGTATCACTCTCCGCTCATGTCTCCGGCCGACAGGAAGCTCGCGGAGGCGCTCGCGGGCGTCGCCGTGAACGTCCCCCAGATTCCCGTCATCTCGAACGTCACGGCCGACTACGTCCGCGCCCCGGGCGAGATCAAGGATCTCCTCGTGCGCCAGGTCCTGGCCACGGTCCGCTGGTCCCCCTCGATGGAGAAGGCGGCGGCGGCGGGGGTCACGCGCTTCTACGAGATCGGGGCGGGGTCTGTCCTCGCCGGGCTCATGCGGAAGATCAACCCCGAGGCGGAGGTGATCGGGATCGACAAGGTCGCGGACCTGGGGAGAATCGAATATGCCGCGTCATGAGGGAAAGGTCGCCATCGTCACCGGGGGGTCCCGCGGAATCGGCCGGGCGGTGGCCGGACGCCTCGCCGCCGAAGGGGCGAAGGTCGTCATCTTCCATGCCCAGCCGGGATCGGCTGACGCGGCGGTCGAGGCGATCACGAGGAACGGGGGGGCCTGCGACGCGATCCGGGCGGACGTCGCGGATGCCGCCGCCGTGGACGCCGCGGTGGCGGACGTGGCGAAGCGCCACGGCGGGGTGGACCTTCTCGTCAACAATGCCGGGGTCACGCGGGACAACCTGATCATGCGGATGAGCGCGGCCGACTGGAACGCGGTGATCGCCGCGAACCTGACCGGTTGCTTCAACTGCCTCAAGGCCGTCACCCGCGGGATGCTGAAGAAGAAATACGGGCGGATCGTGAGCGTGAGCTCGGTGATCGGCCTGCACGGGAACGCCGGTCAGGCGAACTACGCCGCCTCGAAGGCCGGAATCATCGGGCTCACGAAGAGCGCGGCCCGGGAGCTCGCGTCCCGCAACGTCACCGTGAACGCCGTCGCCCCCGGCTACATCGAGACCGACATGACCAGGGGGATGACGGAGGACGCGGCGAAACAGCTTTCGGCGATGATTCCGTCGGAAAGGCTTGGAAAACCGGAGGATGTGGCGGGGATCGTCTCGTTTCTCCTCTCGGACGACGCCTCCTATATCACCGGGCAGGTGATACAAGTGGATGGTGGACTTTTCATCTAGGAGCGGTTATTGATAGCGATTCCGGGACGCCTTGAGCGTCCCCTGACGCGAGACGAGAAAGGAGAACTTGCCATGGCAACGGTTTCCGAACGCGTGATCAAGGTGATTGCCGAGCAGATGGGGGTCGACAAGGAGAAGATCACCCCGGAGACGTCCTTCGTGAACGACCTGGGGGCGGACTCGCTCGACACCGTGGAGCTCGTGATGGGTCTCGAGGACGAGTTCTCGGTCACGATCCCGGACGACGAGGCCGAGAAGATCCAGACCGTGGGCCAGGCGATCGCCTACGTCGAGAAGAACGCGAAGTAACCGGGGCCCGGACGTGGAACGGCGTCGCGTCGCGATCACCGGCCTCGGGCTCCTCACGGGACTCGGGACCGATCTCAAGACCCAATGGGCGCTCGCCCTCGAGGGGAAGAGCGGCGTGGGGCCCATCACGCTCTGGGACGCGTCGAAGTATCCCGTCCGCTTCGCGGCCGAGGTCCGGGAGTTCAATGCCGAGAAATGGATCGAGAAGAAGGAGACGCGCCGGATCGACCGGTTCGCCCAGCTGGGCCTGGCCGCCGCCTGCGAGGCGGTGAAGGACGCCGGGCTCGACTTCGCGAAGGAGCCCGGCGACCGGTGCGGCACCGTCATCGGCTCCGGGATCGGGGGGATCCTCGAGATCGAGGAGCAGACCGAGCGGCGTCTCACGAAGGGGCCCGAGAAGGTTTCTCCCTTTTTGGTCCCGAAGCTCATGCTGAACGCCGCTTCAGGCCTCGTCTCGATCCGGTTCGGCCTGCGGGGGCCCACCTACGCCACCGCCTCGGCCTGCGCGGCCTCGAGCCACGCCATCGCGAACGCCCTCCGGTTCATCCAGCACGGCGAGGCGGACGTGATGCTCGCCGGCGGGGCGGAGGCGGCCGTGTCTCCCACCGGCCTTTCGGGGTTCGCCAACATGGGGGCGCTCTCCTTCAAGAACGAGACGCCCCAGACCGCGAGCCGCCCGTTCGACAAGGACCGTGACGGCTTCGTGATGGGGGAAGGGGCCGGGATCCTGGTGCTCGAGGAGATGGAACGGGCCAGGAAGCGCGGCGCCCGGATCTACGGGGAGCTCAAGGGGTGCGGCATGGGGGCGGACGCCTATCACGTGACGGCGCCCGAGCCCGAGGGGAAGGGGGCCGGCCTCTGCATGCGCAAGGCGCTCGCGGACGCGGGCGTGAACCCCGAGGACGTCGGGTACGTGAACGCCCACGGGACCTCGACCCCGCTCGGGGACAAGGCGGAGACCGCCGCGATCAAGGCGGTGTTCGGCGCGCACGCGAAAAAGCTCGCCGTCAGCTCCACGAAGTCGATGGTGGGGCACACCCTGGGGGCCTCGGGCGCGGTGGAACTCGTCGTGACGGCGCTCTCGGTCGCCGAGGGGGTGGTCCACCCGACGATCAACTACACGACGCCGGACCCCGAATGCGACCTCGACTACGTCCCGAACCGGTCCCGCAAGCTCCCCCTCAAGGTCGCCATCTCGAACTCCTTCGGGTTCGGCGGCCACAACGTGACGCTCGTCGTCGCGAAGGCCTGACTTTTCCGGCATCACTCGTCGTGGAGCCCCAGGTGGCGCTCCCATTTTTCCTTCTCCTCCGGCGACAGGGAGGGGGGTCTCTCGAAGCGGCGCGGCCGGTCGGGGGAAACGGAATCGAAATCCAGAAGCCTGGGGTCTCCGGGCCGGCTGAAGGCGAAGGAGATCTGTTCGAAGACGGGCGGCTCCACGAGCGGCTCGGCCCCGCGGCAATCGAACGCGACGTGGTAGCGGAGCGAGCGGACGGCGGAATGGCCGGTTGGCGCCGAAGGGGGGAGCTCGGAGGGAGGCAGGATCTCCCGCCAGGCCTCGTCTTCCCCTTTCTCGTCCAGGTAGCCGACCACCTGGACCCGGAGCGGCGCCGCGCCCAGCTTCCTCCGGAGCGGATCGGGGACCATGCCGATCCAGTCGATCTCCTCGATGCGCGCGGGCCGGTCGAAGATGTAGAGGGGAGAGACGTAATTCCCCCCCGCCACGAAATGGCCCAGCTGGTAGGCGGCATCCGCCTCGGCGTCGGGGATGGCCCGCTCGTGGATGCGCATGTCCTTCCCTTCGAGGAACCAAGGGGTCAGGTCTCCCGGGTCCAGGGGCCGGCCCGGCACGACAATCTCCGGGCCGCTTCCGGACGATCCCCCGGGAGTGGCGGACGTCCAGGTCAGGTCGGCGATCCTCTGGCCGTCGACGAGGATCCGTACGGCTGTCTCCCGCTCGCGCGGTTCGATGACGGCGGCCAGATGGGACCATCCCCCGAACCCGTCCGGGGGGGCGAAGGAACCGGTGAAATGAAGCTCCACCTGCTCCTGGCGCGGGGGTTGACCGGCTTCCGCCACCTCGAGGATCCAGCGGAACATTCCCTGGGCAGCCAGCTTCGGCTCATGTTCCGGGTGGGGGGCCGATGGGAAAAGGGAGGCGCCGAAAATGAAGTCGGGCACCTTGGAGAGCGGGAGGGGCATCCACTGCGCGAGGCTGAAGCCGAGACACCACCCCTCGATCGAGAGACCGGCCAGATGTCCTCCCGGCGGGCGGCTGATCCGGCACCGACGGTCGTCCTGGGGATCGGCGGGGGACCAGGAGGTGACCCACCAGGGGGTGAGAAGGGGGACTTCGTCGCGGAAGGACGGCCAGGGCTGGTGGATCCCGGCTTCCTTCGCGTGGGGAATGGTCTCGCATGGAAAGAAAGTCTCCTTTCCTCCTGGCTCCGCTTCCGAGACAGGCCAATAGCAGGCCGCATCCCGGGGGCCTGCCTCGAGACAGGCCAGGGAGATCGCGCCATACGCCCGGGGGTATCCGGCGAGGGAGGGATGTCCCGTGTAGCTCCTCTGGTTCCATCGCGGGAGCGTCACCGCGTGGGGGTAGCGGCGCCCGTGGGAAACGGAGGCGGGCCGGACCCCCCTTCCGCGCGCGGCGACGCCGATCGCCGAAAGTGCGGGGTTTCCGGAGGCGTTCTCGAAATCCTCCTGGGACGAGAGGGTCAGAAAATCCCGGAGCCGGACCGAGGCCGTCAGGATCCGCGAGGCGCGCCTGTCCCGCCCGGATCCGTTCTCCCCGATCGCCTCGACCGAAAAGAGGGCCGGGGGATGGGGCGCGAGCGTGACCGGATAGGAGCGCTTCCAGGCCATGGCGGCCTGGAGTCCGAAGGTCCAGCTCCAGTTCCCTTCCCATTGCGCGTGGTCGGAAAGCCAGTCCGCAAGGACCCAATCGCCGGCCGCACCGGGCGGTCCCCAGGCCCGGTGGAGCAAATACCGCCGCGAGGGGACTTCGGGGAACAGCGCGTAGAAGACCCGGCGGGCCTCGCGGGGATCCGGCAGGCCGTCGGCCAGGAACCGGTAGAAAAGGCCCCACATCGGGGGAAGCGTCCCTTGCGCCTCCCTCCAGGCGACCGCCGCGCGGGCGCAGGAAGCCGACTCGCGCACGGCGTCGGGATTGACGTGAGGGCAGGACTTGTGCATCAACGCCTGGAGGACATGCGGCGGGGCGAGGGAGAAGTCGACCCGGGCCTGGGGAACCCAGTGCAGCGAGCGGCCCACGTACACCTCGTCCGTGCTGGTTGACTGTGGAGCGTCCCGCCACCAGTAGAACGGGAACTGGAGGGAGTGTTTCTCCTTGACGGAGAACCACCAGAGGTCCGGGGGGCCGTTCTGGAGCGTCGAATCGTGGCGGACCGTCAGGAGAGGCTGCAGGACGCGGATCTGCTCCTCGCCGTATCCCTGGCGCCGGAGCGTCTGGCGGACCGCCTCGAGAGAGGGGTATCCCCCGGCCGGGCGCGCCAGGATGATGTCGAGCCCGAGTCGGGAGATCGGCACCCCCGCGCCGCATGTCCGGTCGACGCCGATCCCCAGGATGGCCCCGAGATTGTTGAGGGCCCTGGCGATCCCGGCGTTCGTTCCCCATGACAGGTCCCTGTGGTCCGGGATGCCGTTCGCCGAGGCCGGGTCCGGCGTGAAGCTGTCTCCCGCGACCCGGATGACCTGTGGACGGTCCAGGGTGTCCAGGAGACCCGCATTGACGGGGAGGCGGCCTCCCAGGGCCTCCACCCGGAGGGAGAACCGCAGCCCGTCGGCCGTCGCCTGTCCCCGGAGGCGGGCGGTGCACGGCGCGTGCGGCCGGGCCGCGGACTCGCCGGGTTCCCGGACGCCGGGTTCCTCGTCGTCCTCCGCTTCTTTCCAGGAAGGGCCATGGCTGTAGGAGGGATTCAGGATGCCGTGCGTCAGGGGCGCGGAAGGGTCGTCCCGGAACCTCCAGTCGTCGCCGCGGTTGGCCACTTCCCGCATCGCGGGCGGGACAGCGTCCTGATCGAGCCGCGCGAAGGCGTATTCGAGGCCGGAGAAGGCGCCCAATCTCAGGGAGGCGCGTTCCCCGAGGAGTTCTCCCTGGCGGCGGGCGATCCGGGCCGTGAGAAGGAACCATGCGCCGAGGGCGACCAGGAGCGCCAGGATCCCGCACACGGCGACCAGCGCGAAACCGGCTCTCCTCTGCTTTTTTAAGCGGGCCACTCCGTCCACTTTAGGACGTTGTTTCCGGAAGGAAACCAGGCAGGACGCCAGGCCATCGCGATTGCCGGGTCGCTCGCCGGCCCCCGGTCATGGCGGCTGGCGGCCGGGGACGGGCGGCTATAGGATGTCCCCATGCGCATCTGCGACCCGCATATCCACATGGTGTCCCGCGTCACCGACGACTACGAGAAGATGGCGGTCGCCGGGATCGAGATGGTGGTGGAGCCCGCCTTCTGGATGGGGGAGCCCCGGAAGCACGTCGGGACGTTCCTCGACTACTTCGACAGCCTCGTGCACTTCGAGCGGGAGCGCGCCGCGCGCTACGGGATCCGGCACTACTGCACGATCTCGGTGAACCCGCGCGAGGCCAATAACACGAAGCTTGCCCGGGAGGTCCTGAAGAAGATCCCCGCCTACCTCAAGGACCCGTCGGTCGTGGCCGTGGGGGAGATCGGTTTCGACGACCTCACGCCGGCCGAGGAAGCCGTCTACATCGAGCAGCTGGAGATCGCGGCCCACCACAAGCTGCCGGTCATGATCCACACGCCCCACAAGCGCAAGTACGAGGGGACGAAGCGCAACATCGAGATCCTGAAGAAGATGAAGTATGACATGAAGAAGGTCCTCATCGACCACAACACGGAGGAGACGATTGCCATGAGCCGGGAATCCGGCGCCTGGAGCGGGCACACGGTCTATCCGGTGACGAAGCTCTCGCCGGAGCGCGCCGCCTCGATCATGATGACGCACGGGGTGGAGCGGATGATGATCAATTCCTCGGCCGACTGGGGTCCGTCGGACGCCCTGTCGGTCCCGAAGACGCTTCTCGAGCTCAAGCGCCAGGGGATGGCCCGCAAGGATCTCGAGAAGCTCGCCTGGGAGAATCCCGTCTCCTTCTACGCCCAGAGCGGGAAGCTCGATGAGGCGCGAAGCGCGAAGCGCGAAGCGCCGGGCGCAAAGCGCAAGGCCTAAGAGGACGCTCGACGCTGGACGCTTCGCGCTGGACGGATCCCCGCTGGGAACCCTTCCGCGCGGGAGGCGGGGCGGCGCTTCCGTCCCTGTACGTCCACGTGCCGTTCTGCCCGTCGCGTTGTTCCTACTGCGACTTCGATTTCACCACGCGCGCCGGAACGGTCGGCGCGTACCTTGCGGCGCTGGCGCGGGAGGCGGAGGCGGCGGGCGGGATGGCGCGGCCCCGGACGGTCTTTTTCGGCGGCGGGACGCCGTCTTTCCTGGCGGAAGGACGATTCGCGGAGATGGCGGATTTCCTGCGCGTCGCGATCTCCCTGGATGGCATGTCGGAATGGACGATCGAGGCGAATCCCGAGACGGTGACACCGGAGAAGGCGCGGGTCTGGAAGGGGCTCGGCGTCACGCGCATCAGCCTCGGGGCGCAGGCATTTTCCGACGGGCGCCTCGCCGCGCTCGGTCGCGGCGCCGATCCTGCCGACACGAACCGGGCCTGGGATACCCTCCGCGGCGCGGGATTCGACAACCTGAATCTCGATCTCATCTACGGCGTCCCCGGGACAGGGCTCGCCGAGTGGCGCGCGGATCTTTCCGCGGCAGTCGCCCTCGGGCCCGATCATGTCTCGGTCTATGCCCTGACGGTCGAGGAGAAGACTCCGCTGGGGCTCGCCGTGCGGCGCGGGAAGACCGTTCCTGTTTCCGAGGAGCTTTCCGCGGCGCTCTACCAGGAGGCGGTGGAGCGTCTCGCGGCGGCGGGGCTCGCGCGCTACGAGGTGTCCAATTTTTCGCGCGCCGGGAAGGAGTGCCGGCACAACCTCCACGCCTGGCGCGGGGGGGAGTACCTGGGGATCGGCTCCTCTGCGGCTTCGTTCGTCGGCGGGACGCGCGGCGCGAACGCGCGCGGCGAGGGGACCTACCGGAAGGCGATCCGGGAGACCGGAAGTGCCTTCCGGACGGAGCGGGTGCTTGATGCCGCGGAGCGCCTGCGGGAGCGCGTGGTCCTCGGTCTCCGCCTGGCCGAAGGGGTCGCGGAAACGGACATCCGGCAGGCCGGGCTTTCGGCCGAGGTCGGGCGTCTCGCGGCGGACGGATTGCTCGCGGCGTCCCGGGGGCGCGTCGCGCCGACCGACCGGGGGTTCCTGTTCGCCGACGAGATCAGCGCGGCGCTCGTCTGACCGGATTAGAGGATAGCTTCTACCTGCTCGGGGCCGGACAGGCGGGGCAGACCGTCGTCACCACCGGGCAGACCGTCGGATGAAAGGTGGGGCACTGCGTGGGTTGCACCGGACAGACGGTGGACGTGGCGGGACAGTAGGTCGCGACGTTGGCGGGGCAGGTCGTGAAGGTGACGGGGCAGTGGGTGTTGACCGGAGGGCACTGCGTCGGGAAGTTCCCGCCGTCGCACACCGTCGGGATGACCGGACAGGTCGTCTGGCTCTGCGGGCATTGGGTATGGACCGGTGGACATTGGGTCGTGTTGACCGGGCAATTGGTCGGGCCTCCCGGGCACTGCGTGGTGACATAGGGGCATTGGGTCGTGTTGACCGGGCATTTGGTCGGCTTCGGCGGACAGGCGGTCACCGACGACGGGCAGACCGTCGGGGTATCCGGGCAGGAGGTCGTGGGGCACTGCGTCTGCGAGGCGGGACACCGGGTCGGGTCGGCCGGGCAGACGGTCCATTGGCAATAGGTGGGATCGACGGGGCACACGGTGGGGCTGCCCGGGCATTTGGTCAGCGTCGACGTGGCGCACATCGTTTCGATCGGCTCCCATGTCGCCAGTCCGTGGCCTCCTCCCTGTCCCGGGCCTCCCTGTCCTCCCTGGATGGCGGGGGGGGAGAAGGCCAGCCAGAACGCCTGCAGGGAGAGCGCCGCGGCGATCGCGGTCCGGCGCGCGCGGGAAGGAAAGGTGTCTTTCATGAGGTCACTCTATCCCCGTCGGGAGGTCCGGGGTCTTCCGGGACAGGGTCAAAAAAGCAATTAGAGAGGGGGGAAATGACGGTTTCCGGGACCGGGATCGCGTCCGGGCGCGGCGAGATAACGGACGAGCGCGTCCCGCCAGGGGGGGAGGGGCCCGCCGGCGAGCGCGGCGAACCGTCCCGTGTCGAGGACGGAGTTGGCGGGGCGCCTCGCGGGGCGGGGGAACTCGGCGCTCGTCACCGGGGTCACCGGGACCGCCTTCGGGATCCGGCCGAGCCGGACCCCCTCTTCCACGATCGCGCGCGCGAGGTCGAACCAGGTGCCGTTTCCCGAGTTGGTGACGTGGAAGATCCCGGCCGCGCGCTTCTCGGCGAGAATGAGGAGAGCGCCGGCGAGGTCACGCGTCCAGGTGGGGGATCCCCGCTGGTCATTCACGACGCGCAGGGGAGAACCCTCGGCGGCCTTTTTCAGGATCGTGTCGACGAAGTTCTTTCCGCCCGCGCCGTAGAGCCAGGCGGTGCGCGCCACGCAGGCGGCGGGGTTCCGCTTCAGAAGCCCCTTTTCCCCCTCGCATTTCGACTGTCCGTAGACGTTGATCGGCGCCGTCGGATCGGTCTCGACGTAGGGGCCTGCTTTCGTCCCGTCGAAGACGTAGTCGGTGCTGACGTGCACGAGATGCGCCCCGATCTCCCTCGTGACGGCCGCGAGGGCCGAGGGGGCGTTGGCGTTGGCGTCCATCGCCTCCGGCATATGCGTCTCGGCCCCGTCGACGTCGGTCCATGCCGCACAGTTGACGATCGCGTCGGGCCGGGCGTCCCGCAGGGGCGCGAAACGTCCGGTCGAACCGTAGGCGGTGACGTCAAGCTCCGCGCGCCCCCAGAGGAGCGCTTCATGGGAGGTTTCCGCGAGGCGCGCGGCAAGGGCCTGCCCCAGCATGCCGCGCGCCCCGAGAACGAGGATCCGCATGGCGGCATGCTACAGGATGCCGGTCAGCGGGAGGAGACGCCCGTCCACCGGGGGCGCCGTCCCGCGAGCCGGAGGGTCACGCTGTCGAGGTACGGCGTGTCCCGGAGGGGGGCGTGCAGGCCGTTGGGACCGGGAATGGTGAGGGTCGGTGAGGCGGCGTTGATCGTGACCCCGATCTCGAACGCGTCGCATCCCGGCACGGAAAAGACGGCGCCCGGGGGGGTGGTCCCGTTCCACGGAATGGCGCGCCCCGGATCGGACAGCGCGTTCGGGTTGAGCGGGACGCCCCCCTTGTATCCGACGGCGTCGAACGTGAACCGGCCGGCCGTCTGTTCCGGAATGAAGGCGTCCCAGGAGATTCCCCGGAGCGTGACGCCGTCCGGAAACCGGGCCGGATCCGGCCGGAACCGCGACGACAGGTAGGTCCCGCGGCGGTCCGCGAACCGGTCGGTGTCGAGCGCCTGCGCCTCGATCGTCGGGGAGCCGAGGTCGGCGGCGAAAAAGCGAAGGTCGTCCATCGGGAAGCGCAAGGACAGGCGCCACTGGTCCTGGCCCACGCTGCCTGTCGGGAAGCCGATGGCGATCGGGCCCTGCGCATCCGGACGCCCGTCGACATGGACCGTCAGGAAGTCGCCCGCTGGGCTGAAGGCGAAGGCCAGGTGGTGCCAGCCGCAGGCGGCGACGACGGGATCGGCCGTCCACCAGGGGGTGATCGTCCGGGTCTGGGACAGGACGTCCACCCGGAACGTCTCGGAGGGAACGCCCGGGAACTGCCAGCGCAGGTAGGTGCGCCACGTGTTGCTCGTGGAAAGATCCCGGTACTGCAGTTCCAGGTACGGCGCGTTGAAGTGGGGGGGGGTGACATCGAGGATGAGGGACTCACCGCCGTGGGACGGGTACCAGAGGGAGATCGTGGCGTCGGCGATCCGGCCCTGCGCCCCCAGCGGGAGGGGGAAGGGGGTCGCGGCGTCCCATGAGAGATTGAAGAGATTCCCGGCCGGTATGGGATTGAAACGGATCCCCTGCGAACCCGCGTGGAACCCCCGGTGGAGCGGGGGAAGCGGGTTGGTCGCGCCTCCATAGGCGGGGTCGGGCGAACGGTGCGCCCCGGCGGAACCGGCCGGATCGCCCACGTTGTCCAGCCAGTCGTCCTGCGTTCCCGAGGCGCTTCCGTACCACCGGTTCGGCGGGGGTGGAAGAGGGTCCGGGTTGAACGGCAGCGCGAAGACGCAGGGGGCGTCGATCCCTTCTTCGGGACGCGCCTGGAGCCGCAGTCCTCCCTCGACGGGACAATAGGCGTAGTTACCGACCGCCCATCCCTGACCGGTTGTCGGAAGGCTCGCCTCACAATAGGAGTCGAGGGGGAATTTGGGATCGCTGTCGATGAACAGCTTCTTCTGGCACGCCCCTTCCGCCAGGACCGCGCCACCGGCGAGCCGCCAGGGATTGGTCGCCGTGACGGGGCGCGCCGCCGTGGAGAACATCTCGAATTCCTGCTGGCCGTCGAGGCGGACGCTGTCCAGGATGACGATCTCTCCCCGCAGGTCGGCCGACGCGGTCTCCTGTCCTTCCCGTTCCATCCATCCGGACGCGCGGACGACGAACGCACCCGGCGCGTCGTCGGCCAGGTCGTATTCCGTCGTGACGCGGGGGGCGATGTTGGAGAACATCGCGGCCGCGTTGAGCGAGGTCTGGGAGTTTCCCGACTGGTCGAACGGCGCCGTGTTGAGGAGGCCGAAGAGGCTCTCCTTGAGGATCCGCCGCGTGGACGTGGCGTCGATCCCGATTCCCGTGTCCCGCGCGACCTCGAGGGTGTTCATCCGCCAGGCGTGGGTGTCCCCGAAATAGCCGTCGGGACCCACTTGCGCCAGGATCAGGTCCTCCTTCAGGAGCCGCCGGCCCGGATCGACCGATTCGTTGACGGCCGTGAAGGGGTCATCCCGGAAGAACGGGGCCGCCGAGGCGTGGAGTTCCTGCAGGAAGTCCCGCCAATCGTGGATCGGACGCCGGGCGGCCAGCGCCGCGGCGACGTCGTCCGCCTCCGCCTCCGGGTAGAGGCGGACGAAAGGCGTCTGCGGCTCGAGCGGGCCGCCGACGATCAGCTGGTAATACGAGCCGGAGGCGGTGATGTGGCGCAGCGACGCCGCGAGCACCTCGACGGGGGCCTCGTTGAAGCGGATCGGGACGTGGAACTCGTAGGCGCTCTGCCAGATCGTGTCGAAGATCCGCAGCCAGGCCAGGTCCTTCTTCGAGCCGCTGGCCATCCGCGAGACCGCGATCGTCTCCCGCCGGACGGTCAGGAACGGCGCGACCTTCTCGAAATCCGCCGCGGAGAGGGCAGCGTGGAGCGGTTCCAGGGACGTGTATCCCCCCTGCGGCCGGTTCGACACCACGAGAGACCCGAGGGGAGAAGTCTCGATCGGGCCGAGGGCCCCCGCCCCGGGGTGGAAGGGGACCCCCGTCTGCCGGATCGAGAGATCCAGGACCGCCCCCAGGTTGTCGAGGAGGTTCACGAGGTGGACGTTCCCGGGCCAGGCGGGGTCGCACCAGGCCCCGGCGGGGACCGCGGCCGCGTATCCGGAGGCCGGATCGCCGTTCGGGATCCCGTCCAGGTCGTGGTCGTCCGAGACGGAGCCGATCTCTCCGCTGTTGACCGAGACGAGCCCTCCGGCGCAGCGGATGTCGAGCGAGAAGCGGCAGGCGTCCGCGGAGCCGCCGCGCAGGCGTCCGCTCCAGGCGTCCAGGCGTCCGTCGGCGTCGAGGTCGGCCGCCGGGAGAGGCGCGTCAACGCCGGGCGTCCAGGCCCCGTCCCCGTCCGCGTCGGTCCACCCGTCCCCCCGGGCGTACGACGGATTCTGCCGGCGGCGCGGGGCGAGCGTCACGGGCTCGCCCCCGCGCGGGATCCGGTCGTCGCACCGGTTCGCGGCCGACGGGACGTTTCCCGTTCCGGTGACGCTCCGCGCGTCGGCCCAGAGGCGCGCGGCGGCGTAGTCCAGGCCAGACCGCACGGCGAGATCCGCCCGTTCCGCCGCGGCGGCGGCCCGGGCGTGGGTCGCGAGGAGATTCCGGGCGAAGAGGAATGACACCGCCAGGAGCGCCAGGAGCGAGAGGAAACCCGTGACGAGAAGGAGGGCGGCTCCGCGGGGGCGCGCGACCACGGGGGAGTATAGCCCCGAGGGGCGCCCGTCGCCGGGGATACCGGGGGGGCTCGTCCGCATGATCGAGGGTCCGCACCGGGGTCGCATGCCGGACTGTAGGCCGGATTTTTCCCCTCCGCCGGGAAGGGAAGGGGGGGTGTAACGGCATTATGAGGGGGCGAAAATGACAGGGCGGCCGGCATCGGATAGACTGGCGCCATGGCCCGGACGACGCGCCTGGCCCTGAATATCTCGTCGGCGGGCGAGCTCGGCGACGGGCGGACCCTGGTCCGGTTCGGCCTCCTCGTGCGCGCCGGAGAGCCGCGCGCGGCGCTCCGCTTTCCCCTGTCGGTGGCTCCGGACGGCGGGGAGGCGGGACCCTCCGTCGTCCTGTCGGCGATCGGCGTCCCGCGGGACAGGGGGGGCGGCGTCTGGTGCCTCGCCGAGGCGGCGCTCCTTCCGGGCCGCTACCGGGCTGATGCGGGTTCGGGGCATCTCATGCGGTTCGAGGTGCCACGTAAGGCGGGGGGGGCGCTCCCGGTGTTCTGCGGCCACGGCCGAGGGAAGGCGGAGCCGTCCCGCATGGAGCGCCACATCGCCTACGCCCCGCACGGCGAGATCCTGGCGATCGCCGGCCGGACCCTCACCCGGCGCTGCTGCGCCCGCGGGGCCCTGCAGGTGTCGCGCCTGCGGCCCAATGCCGAGACCCTCGCGCTCCTGTACGATGTCGCCCCGATCCGCCGGGAGATCCTGGAAGGGAAGCCGCTCGTGATCCGCCGCGGGGAGTACGCCGTGATCGGTCCGGCGGACAGGACTTTCCTGGCGCCCCGGCAGCTGTTCCCGGCCGGGGTGAGCGTCGTCCGGATCGGGACACCGATCCTGCGGAGCGTCCGGGAGCTCCTGGGCCTGGGAGGCGAGACGGACCCGTTCGGGTTCGACCCGTCTCCCCGCCGTATGACGGTCCCCCTGCGCGAGGCGCTGAACCAGGCGGTCCGGGCCCTGGCGGCCCCGCGCGCCCCCGGGCATGCCCTGGCGGTGGCCGCCGCCTGTCAGAACCTGCTCCTGTTCCTCGTCCGCGAGCACCCCGGGCGGCTTGCGCGGACGGAGGCGGCGGCGCCCGCCTCTCCCCGGTCCGCCGAGGAAAGGCTCCGCCGGGCGGTGGCGTACATCCAGGACCATCATGCGGGGCCCTGTCGCCTCCGGGAGGTCGCGGCGGCGGCGGGAGTCAGCTCGACGCGGCTCATCACGCTCTTCAAGGAACGGCTCCAGACGACACCGAACAACCATCTCCAGTCGGTGCGGGTCGCACGGGCGAAGGGGCTTCTCGCGGACCGATCGCGCACGATCGCCTCGGTGGCCGGGGCGGTCGGCTACCGGGACGTGCGCCACTTCCGGCGCGTCTTCAAGGCGCACACGGGCAAGAAGGTCCGGGCGTTCCGTGTCTGGTGAGGCTATCGGATGCCGGACCAGCTCGGGCGGGCGTCGCCGTAGGAGAAGCGGATCTCCTCAATCGTGGGGGAGTCGCGCAGGACCGGAGTCGGGGCGCCGGAGCCGTCGGGGACCATGAGGGCCGGCTTGGCGGTGATCGTCACCTGGAAATCGAAGGAATGGACGGCGCTCCCGAGGTCGATCGGGCCTCCGGGGAGGGATCCGCTTGCGCTGTCCCAAGAGAAGCTGGCGCCGCCGACCTTTGCGCCGGCCGCGTCGTAGCCGTTGACGGTGAAATCGCAGGCTACTCCCGTTGTTTGAGGGATGAAGCCGTCCCAGGAGAGGTCCCGAAGAGTGACGCCCTTGGGATAAAGGGCCTGGTCGAACCGGATGCGGGGGGAAGAGTAGGTCCCCGTCGGGGCGTGACGGGGGGTGAGCGCCAAGTCCTGGATCTCGGGGACCGACAGCGGCCGGTTATAGAACGTGACGTCGTCGAGCCCAGCCGGGTCAAAATAGGCGCGCATGCCGGAGTCTGCCAGGGCACCGGGGAAGTACATCTTCAGCGGGGAGGAAGTCATCAGCTTCCCGTCCACGAAGAGATCGATGGCGACATACGGTCCTTGACTGGAAAGATTGAGGACGACGCAACGCCATCCGGTGGAAGCGAGGGGGGTCTGGCCGGACGGATAAGGGAAGGAACTGACCGCCGCGGCGGTCGTCTGGTAGGTGTCGTCCTTATAGGTCAGGACAACCGTGTCGGAGGTCGGAACGGTGTTGACGACGCCGTTGACTTCGAGCGTTAAATAGTCAACCCATGTCATGCCCGTTCCCAGCGTCCCCACCGTGCGGAACTGGAACAGCATCGCCGCTTTTTGGTCGGACTCGGCTTGATACCAGAAGGCGACCGCTCCCTGGTCGACCCAGCGGTGGCCGCCTTGATACGGGGAATTGGTAAAGGGAGGCTCCGCCCAGTCGACGACGAACGCCTCGGTTTGTGGCTTGTGCGCCCGGAACCCCCAAGGGGAGAACCGGATGCCGTCCTGGAAATGGGTCGAGAGGGGGCTTTTGCTCATGGACATCATCCCGCTTCCGGAAAGACCGGTGCTCAGGTGGACGGTGCTCGTGGGGGCCGCGGGGCGGGGATTCACCGGATCGAAGACGTTGTCCATCCAGGCTTTCGGCGGTTGGGTCCCCTCGTAGAGCGGGCTTGCCGGATCGTCTTCGTTGTTCGGGAGCGCGAACGTGATGTCCCCGCGGTTCAGCCAGGAGAGCGTCCCGTCGGCGCTTTCCGGCCACTGCCGTGCCGCCAGCTCCAGCCATCCCTGGGCTTTGGGATGCCGGTATTGGTGATAATTCGTTTGAGGGGAAGTCAGCGGCCCCTTTTCGAAGGTGGCGATCGCGTGGTTCGGGCCCGTTCCATCGGGGCGGACGAGCGAAAAGCGCGGCCCGCACTGGATGCCGGAGCGCGTCGCGGGAGAGCCGGATGCATCGCAGAAGGCCTTCCCCTCGGCGTAACGCCAGGCAGCGGGGTTCGGATCCCCGGCGAACCCCGACGCCAAGAGCGGGGTGAAGTCTTGCTGGGAGGTCAGGAGGAGCGATTCCCCGCCGATCGAAAGGTCGCCCCGTGCGCGGCCGTCCAGGGTCTGGACCTGGAACGCGTCCCGTCTCGGGATGAGGGAAAAAGGGACCGTCTGGCGGGAGGGAATCCCCGTTATGGGAGCGGGCTGCCCGGAGCCCTGGCCAGTCCCTCCTGACTGGCTGCCGCCGCCGCTCCACGAGCCGCCGGACGAACCGCCGCCGGACGAACCGCCGCCCGACGAGCTGCCGCCCGACGAGCTCGAAGGAAAGACGTAAGGAGCTGTTCCGAAAGAGGTTGTGATTATGTTCCGCTGGAGGATAACGCGTGGCTTGGCGAGGTCGGGGGGACTCTGTGCGTCGGGGTCCCGGTCCACCTCTAATGAATCGCGCCGGGCGTGGAAGAGGTCCGCGCCGCACCAGCTGGCGTCGAACTGCGCGAGGATCAGGTCCTCCTTGAGGAGCGGCTGGAGGGGGTCGAACGGCACCCCTTGCTGGCTCGGATAGGCGGCGTTGTAGGCGGTGATGAACGGATCCGGCTCATAGAGACCGGCCCCTCCCGCATGGAGAGCCTTCAGGAACTGCTTCCAGGAAAACACGGGGCTCTTCTTTCTTTCCGCGTCCAGATGCAACGCGACGTCGTGCGCTTCGTCGGGCAGGAGCCGCACGAAAGGGTCTCCCGCCGAGATGTACCGCAGGGCGGCCTCGAGAATCTCGACGGAGACATGGTTGAAGTCGAGGCGGCTCATCCGGATGAAGGCTCCCTCGGGGGCGGAGAAGGAGGGCCCTGCGGAGATAGGGGCGGTTTCTCCCACGGTCCCCAGGAAGAGGGCGACCGCGTCGTAATCGGCGGCGGGAAGGAAGGCCCTCAGGTCCTCCACGGAGCGATAGCCTCCGGGGGGGCGGTTGGTGACCACTTTTTTTCCCAAATCGGAGACGGCCACGGTCCCGAGAAGGGCTGCCTCCGCCTGCGGGCTCGCCGGGGGAGGGGCGTACGGTTCCGGGTGGACGTCGGACAGCTTCAAGACGGCGCCGAGATTGTTCAGGAGATTCACGAGATGGAGGTTGCCGTGAAAAGCGGGGTCGCAATGGTCCGGCAGCCCGTTGGCGTCGGAATCCGGCAGGTAATCGGGGTCGCTCCCGTTCGGCAAGCCGTCCATATCCTGGTCGCCGGAAGGAAGTCCCAGCTCGCCGCTGTTGAGGCAGACCAGGGCCTGCGCGCAGACGATCCGCAACGAAAACGTGTTCGAAAAAGCCCCCTCGTTTCCGCGGAGCCGTCCGCTCCACGCGTCGAATTTTCCGTCCCGGTCGAGGTCCATCGGAGAGCGGGGAATGGCGGAGTCCTGCGTTCCGGGAATGTAGGCGCCGTCTCCGTCGTCTTTCCATCCGTCCCCCCGGCCGTAGGAGGGGTTGTGGGGTCCGTGGGTCCGCTGGGTCCAGTCGTCGCACCGGTTCGTCGCCGACGCGGCCTGGCCCGTGTCGGCGGGGGTGGAGGGGTCTTCCCAGAGGCGCGCGGCAGCGTATTCGAGGCCGCTTTCTGCCGCGCACATCGCGGAGCGTCCGGACAGGACGGCGCGGGCCGCGGCGGCCGAGAAGCGGGCGGTTCCGATCGTCGCCAACCCCAGGAACGCGAACAGGGTCAGCAACCCCGTGATCAGGACGAGGGCGATTCCGCTCTGCTTCCGGCGTGAGTCAGGCGTGGAAACCATGCGGCATTCTGCACATCCGGAAGGAGCCGGTAAGGGTCGGGACCGTCTGTCAGAGGGTCCAGGACGCGGAGCGCATGCGGGAGGGGCCGGAGCGGCGTCAGCGGATTGGCGTCCAGCGGGGGCGCCCCGCGTAGTGGACGGTGACCGATTCGACGACAGGGGTGTCCCGGTGGATCGGGACGAGCGTGGTCGCCGCGTGCGTCGCGGCGAGATCGATCCTCACGTCCACGGCGCGCGACGGCCCCGGGTAAAGCCGGGCGATCGGGGGGGACGTGCCGTTCCAGGGCGGGGCGGACCGGCTTCCGATAGCGGCCCCGCCGGCGTCATATCCCGTGAGCGTGATCGCGACCGTCCCTCGCGTATTCTCGGGAAGGAAGGCGTCCCAGGAAACGCCCCACGGGCGCACCCCGTCGGGGAGGCGCGCGGCGTCGAAATGGAACCGGGGGGAGGTCCAGGTCCCCGCGAGCGTGTACCGGTCGCCGAAAGGGGGCGCGAGCATGAACCGGACGATCTGGATCTGGGTGAGCGCCGTGTCGAAGAAGCGGAGGTCGTCGTAGGGGGCCCCGCCGATGCGCAGGGTCATCTCGGGCCCTGCGGGGATATACCCTGCGCTGAAGCCGAGCGGGACGACCGGGGGGACGGTCGGCATCCCGTCGATGTAGGCGCGGATGTCGGTCATCTGGTCGTCGGCGCCGCCGCCGTCGAAGACGAGCGCCAAGTGGTGCCAGGGGGACCTCGCCAGGACCGGATCACCGGTCCAGGCCGGCGTCAGGGTCGTCGTGCCGCCGTTGTACGGGGTGTGGATGTCGACCGAGCCGTCCTTGCGGGCGATCACCTGGAAATAAGTCGCCGAGCTCGCGCCGCTCCACCGGTATTCGAGGTGAAACAGGGCGGTGATGTTGCCGTCCCCTCCGATCCTCTCGCCGCCCGGCGCGCAGAACCAGCCGGCGATCGTGGCGTTCCGCAGTTCCCCGGAACCGGCCGAGGGATTGTTCCCGCGCGGCAGGGGAAAGGGCCAGCCGGTCGGGTCGGAGGGGGCTTCCCACCTGTAGACCAGGTCATCCATGACGATCGAGTCGAGCCAGAAGCGGGGGCCGTTCGGGCCGCCGCGATACCCCTCGTGAAGGTGACGCGCGATCCCGAACAACAGCGCCCCCGACGGGGGGGACCGGGGCGCTCCGGTCGCGGGCGACAGGATCGGGTCCTCGATGTTGTCCCTGAACGCGACCGGATCGTAGCGGGTCAGGATTTCCCCGACGCGATCGGCGTTCCAGGGGAGGGAGAAGACGCACCGGTTCGTCCCGTTCCCGATGTCGACGCCCAGCTCCTCGTTCGTCATCGGGCGGTTCTGCAGCGTCAGCGCCCCGTCCACCCGGGGGTACCCGTCGTTGGCGATCATCCAGCCGGCGGCGGGCGGGAGGCCGGTCCAGAGGCCTCCCTGGACCTCGTAGGAATCGAGGGGGAACCGCGGCGTCGTCTGGACCCCGTTCTTGGCCTGGCAGGGACCCTCGGCGCGCGCCTCTCCGCCCGGAAGATGCCAGGGGGTCGCCGGGGCCACCGGACGCCAGGGGGTGGAGAACATCTCGAAATCCTGCTGCGACGAGAGGCGGATCGCGCCCCGGCCGAACGAGAGGCCGGCTGCCGCTTGCCGGATGGCAGACGCCTGCCCGTCGCCCGGGGAGGCCTGTCCCTCGGCATCGACGGCGAAGGCGTCCGGGATCGCGGCGAGATCCAGCTCCGTCGTCATCCGGCAGGGGATCCGCGCCGTCGTCGTCAGCGCGGCCGCGTCGAGGGTGAGGATGGGCGTTCCGGTCTGGTCGTAGGGGGCGCTCGAGAGGTGCGGCGCCAGGAATTCCTTCAGGATCCGGCGGGTGGACGTGTCGTCCGTTCCGAAGAGGGAGGCGGGGTTCTCGCGCGGGACCTCGAGGGCGTTCTGGCGCCAGGAGGCGGGGTCCCCGAGAAAGCCGCCCGGCATCGCCTGCGCGAGGATCAGGTCTTCCTTGAGGGGGTGGTTCACGGGGAGCGACTCGTCGGTCCCCTGCGTGAACAGGTCGTCCGTGAAGAGGGGGGCCCCTTGGGCGTGGAGGACCTCGAGAAACCGCCTCCAGGTGCGGATCGGCCTGTTTTCGGCCAGCTTCTGCGCGACCGCGTCCGCCTCTCCCTCTCCGAGCCGGACGTACGGCGCGTAGAGGACATAAGGGATGGTCCCCGCGGATCCGTAGTGCCCCGCGGCGGCGATGTTCCGCAGGCACGCCTGGAGCACCGCGACGTCGCAGCGGTTGAAATCGACCGGCACGTGGAACTCGTAGCGCTCCTCGGGATAAGCGACCTTGCGCCAGAAGGCGTTCATCTTGTCGTTCGGGACGGGAAGGGCGACCGGGACGGCCGCGGCGGAGACGCAGAGATGCGGGGCGACCTTCCCGTAGTCGTCCGGCGGAAGGTGGGGTTTCAGCTGGTCGATCGAGACGTACCCGCCCGGGGGACGGTGCGTGATGACAAGCGTTCCCAGGCCTGACTGCGCGATCGTCCCGAGCGCGGGATACCCCGGGGCGAACGGGCGCGGCGACGTGTCGGACAGCCCCAGGACCGCCCCCAGGTTGTCGAGGAGGTTCACGAGATGGACGTTTCCGGGCCAGGCCGGGTCCCGATGGGCCGCCGCCGGAACATTGGACAGGTAGTCGGGGTCGGTTCCGTTCAGGACGCCGTCGAGGTCGTGGTCCCCGACAGGGGAGTTCAGCTCCCCGCCGTTTACAGAGATCCCGGCCGCGGCGGCCCGGACCGCGAGCGCGAACCGGAGTGCGTAGGGGGCCGCTCCGCCCCGCAGGCGTCCGCTCCAGGCGTCGAACCGCCCGTTCGCCTCGAGGTCCGAAGCGGGATCCGGCGCGTCGATCCCGGCCGTCCAGGCTCCGTTCCCGTCGGCGTCCTTCCAGCCGTCGCCGCGCGCCCAGGAGGGATTTTCCGGTCCCTGCCGCCGCGTCCAGTCATCGGGACGGTTCTCCTTCGTGAGAGGGGCCCCGTCGTCGGCCGGCGTGAAGGGGGATTCCCACAGCCGCGCCGCGGCGTAGTCGAGGCCGCTCGCCGCGGCGATCTCCGCCTGGCGTCGCCCCGTCGTGGTCCGCTGCAGTGCGCGCGACGACAGGACCAGCTGGAGGAGGAGGAGGGCCGTCAGCGTCGTGACGACGAGGATCCCGGAGACCAGGATCAGGATGATCCCGCGACGCAGGTGTCTTTCCACGGGGAAAGACTGCCCGAGGCGGGATGGCTTGTAAAGGGCTCTAACGTTCCTCGATCCCGGTCGTCCAGGCACGTCCCTTCGGGTCTCCGTAGAAGACGCGGAACTCCTCGAGGACGGGGGAATCCCGCAGGCTCTTCGCGGTGCCGCCCGAGCCGTTGTCGAGAAGAAGCTGTGCGTCGGTGTCGATCCGGATCTCGATCTCGAAGGAGCGGCACCTCGGTGTCCTGAAGGCTCGCATGGGGGCACCGGCGGACGACCCGTCCCAGACGAGGCCGCGCCCCGGGTCGGACGTGCCCGGGTTGAGGAGCGTCCCGCCCGACGGCGCGTCATACGCCTTCACGTCGAACGTGAAACGCCCGCCGGTCTCGGCCGGGATGAGCGTCTCCCAGGCGGCGCCGGCGAGGACCGCCCCGTCCGGGAACCGCTCCGGGTCGAAGGCGAAGCGCGTGGTGCGGAAGGTCCCCGCGGGATCGAAACACGACTGCGCGGCGGCGAACCGGATCTTCTCCGGCGCCAGATGCAGGGAGTCCCGGTAGAAGACGAGGTCGTCGAACGGGGCGGTGTGCCAGTCCATGGTCATGACGGCGCTCGACGGGGACGGCATCGTCAGGATGAAGGGAGACGACGCGGTCGTCGGGCTTTCGATCCCGTCGTAGAAGACATGCGCCGTGCCCTGGCCGTCTCCCGGCGCGCCGTGATCCTCGAAGGAGATCGCGTAGTGGTGCCAGGCAGCCCCGGCCGGGAATCCGGGCGGCGGGGCGATCGCGACGAACGGAAGGGTGTTCGTCTTCACGAGGAGCGACCCGTCGTCGGCCACCTGGATTCGGACATAGGAGCGGCGCTGGACGAGACCCGCGGGCGAGGTGTAGCTGATCCAGAGGTTGATATCCCCGCGCACCCGGTTATGGCCGTGGTTCTCGCCACCGCGCGCGGGGGCCGTGAAGGCGATCGTTCCTTCCACGATCTCGCCGTCCTGTGTTCCGAACGGGGCCGCGTGGTCGGCGCGGGGAAGGGGGAACGGGAAACCGCCGGAGCCGGGGTTCCAGGCCGTCCGGAAGACGGCGGGGGCCGGATTCACCCAAGGCTGGTTGGGCGCCGCCGCGCGGAGGCCCGCGGGCCCCGACTGCACGCCGCAGAAGAAATAGCGCCAGGGGGCCGAGGTCGTGTCGGCGACAGGGTCCGGGCTCCGCTTGCCGCCCGGTCCGGTCCCGGCGATCGGGTCCGCCAGGTTGTCGATCCAGCCGTTCGGGTCGTACAGGTTCACGGGGCTGGCGGTCCGGTCCTCGTTGAAAGGGGCGGCGTAGACGACGGGGGCGGACATCGCGGCGTTCCCTGGGGCCAGGTCCAGGAGCTGGCGGTCGTCCCACTGGCGCGCCGAGAGGCGCAGGTTTCCCAGGGCGCGGCAATGGCGGAATTGCGCCTCCAGTTCCGGAGGGACTGGAGGCATGCCGCCATGCGTGCAGGCGGCGGTGCAGTTGGGAGCGCCCGTCGAACCCGACAGGAGCGGTGCGCGCGGCCCGCTCTGCGTCCCTGCGCGCGCGGGGAGGTGTGACAGGTCGTACGACAGGTCTCCGCCGGCGAGCCGCCATGGCGAAGAGGCGGAAACGGGGCGCAGGGGGGTCGAGACCGGCTCGAAATCCTGCTGGCCGGTCGCCAGGAACGGCCGGCAGGGGAGCGCGATCTCCCCCGCGTGGAGCGATCGCGCGGAAGCCGCCTCTCCCGCGGGCGATCCCTGCCATCCCGCGCACTCCACGGAAAAGCGGTCCGGACGCGCGGCGAGGTTCCATTCGGCCGTCTGCCGGCACGGGATCCCGTTGATCATGTCGCTCGTCACCAGGGCGGGAAAGGTCCCGTCCCGCCTGTAGGGGGACGAGGAGAGCGGCCCCGACAGGAACGCCTTCATGATCCCGCGGGGCTTTCCGGCCGGCCATCCCGGGCGCGGCACCTCCAGGGAGCAGGCGGCCACCGAGAGCGTGTCGTAGAAGTAGCCGTCGGCGCATGCCTGCGCGAGGACGAGGTCTTCCTTGAAGTGGCGGCGCGGCGCGACGGCGTCGTTGTCGGCGGTGAACGGGTCGTCCTCGAGATCCCCGTCCGGGACGGCGACGAGGGCCGCGAGAAGCCCCCGGGCGTCGTGAAGGGGGCGTGCGGCGGCGAGGCGCCGGGCGATCCGGTCCGCCTCGCCCGGCAGGAGCCGTACGAACGGGTTTCCCGGCCCGACCGGCGTGGCGCCGAACATGGCGCCCATGTTCGTCTGGTAGAAGGTCCCGGACGCCGAGAGGTAGCGGAGCGAGGCCATGAGGATCCGGAGCGGCGCCTCGTTGAAGTCGATCCGGGCGTGGAACTCCCAGCGGGTCTCGGGGGCGGCGAGGAGGTTCCGGTAGGCGTTGAGGCGCGAGGTCTGTCCGGGGCATCCGACCGGGACGATCTCTCCGGAGAGCGCGAGATAGGGAGCGACCGCCGCGAATTCGGCCGCGGACAGGAAAGGCCGGATCTGGCTGATCGCGGTGTATCCGCCGCGCGGGCGTCCGGAGACGATCCGGCGCCCGATGTCCGGGATGGCCATCGGGCAGGCGGCGTTGACCGGGTCGGCGGCCGGCTCGGCCGGGGCGTAGAGGCGGGGCGCCGCGGGAAGTCCCAGCACCGCGCCCAGGTTGTCGAGGAGGTTCACGATGTGGACGTTCCCCTCGAAATCGGGGTCTCGCCAGTCGGGGACGCCGTTTCCGAACGGCCCGGCGACGCCGTCGGCGATGTCCGGGATCCCGTCGGCGTCCGCGTCGAACAGGGCCCCGTCCAGGTCGGTCCCGTAATCCGGGTCGTCCCGGTTCAGGAGGCCGTCCAGGTCGTGGTCCCCGTCGGGGGCGCCCAGCTCCCCGCTGTTGACGCACGCCAGGGCCGAGCTTGCCGCGATCCGCAGGGAGAAGAGGAGATCCCGCCCGGCCGTCCCGGCGCGCAGGCGGCCGGAGGCGGCGTCGAAGCGGCCGTCGCCGTCGCGGTCCCCCGACAGGATGTCCCCGGCGGTCCAGAGGCCCGTTCCCTCGCCGGGCTCGTCGGCGATGCCGTCGGCGTCGTTGTCCGCGCCGTCCGTCGCGTGGGAGGCGTCGTCGGTCCAGCGGTCGCCGTGCGCGTACGAGGGATTGGCGAGGGTCGCGGGCGTCGCGGCCAGGAAGGCGGACGGATCCCGGCAGGTCCGGTCGTCCCCGGCGTTCGCCGCCGTCGGGACGGGAAGCCCCTTGCCGTCGTCCTCGCGGAGGCGCGCCGCCGCGTACTCGAGCCCCGAGAGGGAGGCGACGCGCGAGAGGACCGCCTCGCCCCGCGCGCCGGAGACGGCCGATCCGATCCGTCCCGAGGAGACGAGGGCCAGCCCCAGCAGCGCCATCAGAAGGAGAATCCCGCTCACGAGGACCAGCGTGACGCCACGGGAACCCCTGGGGATCACGTTGTGGTGTACCCCGCGCCGGGGGGGTCCGTAAGGGCGGTTCCTCTTTTCCGGGAGGGGCGAAAATCAGCGCCGGAAATCGACGAAGCGCGGCCGTCCGGAGTAGACGACGGCGAGCGTGTCCAGGATCGGCGTGTCGCGCAGGACGTTCGGGAAGACCGGGGGGTCGCCCACCGGGAGCGGCTCGGGATCCGTCGCCTTGAGGACGGCGACGACGTCCGCCTGGAAGCATCCCGCAAGCCGGCAGGGGGCGCCCGACGGCTCCGTGCCGGTCCAGGGCGGGGCCGAGGCCTGCCCGAGAAGGGCGCCCGCGGCGTCGAACCCGCGGACCGTGACCTCGATGGAGCCCCGCGTGGCGGCCGGGACGAAGCCGTCCCGCTCGACGCCGCGGATCGTCACCCCGTCGGGGAAACGCGCCGGGTCGAGAAGGAAGCGGGGGGAGGTGTACGTCCCGGTGCGGGCGGCGTAGCGGTCCTCCTGCGCCATCGTCATGAGCACGGGTGTCGCCGGCGCCGGAGCGTGAAACCGGACATCGTCGAAATGCCCGGACAGTACCAGCGTCCAGGCCGCGGTCGGGTCCGGGGGGCCCGGCACCCAGACCGGGACGGGCGCCCCTTCGGCCTTTCCGTCCACGAACAGGGAGAGGTTCGCGCCGGTCGCGTCGAAGACGACCGCCAGATGGTGCCATCCCGCCCGGAGCCCCTCGGGCGTGGCGGTCCAGCTTGCTGGGCGGGGATAGGAAACGGCCGTGAAGGGGCGCACCGTGAACGAGCCGTCCGGGAGGAGGAGTACGTCCAGCCATTTGACAGTGGGGCCCGCGTGCCGGCCGATCCGCAGGGAGATCCCGGGCTCACCCCCCTGCCAGGCGAACCAGGCCGTGATCGCCGCGCCCTGGATCCGGTCCAGCGCTGACAGGGGGAGCGGAAACGGGTGCGTGGGGGCCTGCCATCGCGCGAACGGAAAATGGAGGCGGGGCCCCTGCGTGTCGAGGAGATAGCCATGAAACGCTGATTCCCAGCCGGCCGTGAGCTGGCACCGGCGCAGGTCGGGCGCGAGGGGGGGCAGGGTGTCTTCGATCGGGTCGGCTGCGTTGTCGCGGAAATCCGCGGGGTCGTACAGCGTCGGGGGGACGGGAACGGGAAACGGCGGATCGGCGTCGAACGGAAGCGCGAAGACGCAGGGCGGGGCCAGCTCCGCGAGGACCGCCGGGCGGCTGGCGAGGCGCACCCCGCCGTCGACGCGGGGATAGGCCGCGTTGGCCGGCATCCAGCCGCCTACGCCCGGATACCCCGGAAGCGCGGCGGCGTCGAGGGACTCGAGGGGGAACTTGGGCGTCGTCTGGACCGCCGATTTCCCCTGGCAGGGGCCTTCCGTTCGGACGTCTCCGCCGACGAGCCGCCAGGGGGAGGCGGGAGAGGTCCCCCGCTGCTCGAATTCCTGCTGCGACCGGATCGGGATCCGGCCCGTCTCGATCGCCAGATCGGCGGAGAGGGAGCAGAGGGCCGCCGGCGTTCCGGCATCCTCCCGCCATCCTTCGGAGGAGATCCTGAATCCCCCCGGCGGGCGGCCGCACAGCGTCACCTCGGTCGTCGCGTAGCAGGGGACGCTGAACGACTGCAGGATGTCCGCGTACGCCCCGCCGTTCACGTCGTAGGGGCACGTGCAGGGTGATCCGAACAGGAACGTCTTGGGGACCCGTCGCGGGGAGGTGGCGTCCGTCCCGACGGGCCCGGTGTCGCGCACGACCTCGAGAGTGTTGTGCCGCCAGGCGCGGGGATCGTCGAAGTAGCCGGCCGGGCCGAGCTGCGCCATGACCAGGTCCTCCTTGCGGCGCGCCAGGAGCGGATCGGCGGTCTCGTCGAAGCAGGTGAACGGGTCGTCCCGGAAGAGCGCCCCGCAGTCGGCGTGCAGGACATCGAGGAGGTCGCTCCAGGCCATGATCCGCCGTGTCGCGCGGACGGCCGCCAGCCTCTGGGCGATGTCGTCCGCCTCCGCCTCGCCGAGCCGCACGAAGGCCCAGTCGAGCGTGTGCGTGTCGCACCCTCCGGCCGCGACGTGCCGCAGGAGCGCCCGGAGCACCTCGACGGGGGCACGCTGGAAATCAATCGGGACGTGGAACTCGATGGCCGGCGCGTCGAGGGGGGAGGTCAGGGGGGCGGAGGGGTCCAGGCTGTAGATGTCGTAGAACGGGGGATCCTCGGACTGGCACATCCCCGGCTGGACCCAGGCGACCGGTTCGGGCGTTCCCTGGACGGTGAGAAAGGAAAGGACCTTGTCGCGGTCCGCGGGCGGCAGGAACGCGACCGCCTCGGTAACCGAGCCGTATCCGCCCCGCGGGCGGTTCGACACGACGATCCGTCCGAGGTCCGAGGTCGTGATGCCGCCCATCGCGGGGGCCATCGCGCAGTACGGGGCGACGTGCGTGGAGGAGACCCCCAGGATCGCCCCCAGGTTGTTCAGGGTGTTCACCAGGTGCCGGTTCCCGTAGAAATCGGGGTCCCGCCAGTCGGGGATCCCGTTCGGGACGATTCCGTTGACGGCGATCCCGTCCGTGTCCCGGTCGGTCGAATAATTGGGATCGTCTTTGTTCAGGATGCCGTCGAGGTCATGGTCGTCCCGCGGGGAGCCCAGTTCCCCGCTGTTGACGCAGACGAAGCCGCCGCTCGACTCGATCCGGAGGGAGAACCGGCCGGAAAAAGGATCCTGCCCGCTCCGGAGCCTGCCGGTCCAGGCGTCGAACCGGCCATCCGCGTCTAGATCCATCGGCGGCCGCGGGATCGGCACGTCGATCCCGGCCGTGCAGGCGCCGTCATCGTCGACATCCTTGAAGCCGTCCCCCCGCGCATACGACGGGTTGTCTGACCCCTGACCCGCCATCCCTGACCCCTGGCTTCTGGCGGTCCAGTCGTCGGGGCGGTTGGTCCGGGACGGGACGCCGGCGAGGTCCCGCGTCGCGCGCGGCTCCTCCCAGAGGCGCGCCGCCGCATAGTCGAGGCCGCTTCCGGCGGCAAGCTGCGACAACGCCCTTCCCGTGCCCGCCCGGGCGCCCGACCGGGCGAACGCCGCCATCTGGACGAGCCCGGCCGCGAGGATCAGGGTCAGCGCCAGGACCCCCGCGGCGAGGACGAGGGCGAGGCCGTTTTCACAGGGTCTGTTCAAACGCATGCAGGAGTCTGTGTCACGCGAAGGACCCTGTAAAGGGCCTGTTCCCGCCCGTGGGGGGACCGGATCTCACGGTTTGACGAGGACGCGCGCCGTGCAGGAGAAGTCCGGAAGCGGCGTGGGAGGAGGCGGAAGGGGGGCGGGATCCGCGTCGTGCGGCCGGTCCTCCGAGATGTCCCTCATGTAGGCGTCCATGTCGATCCGGACGGCCCCCGCCCGCGACCGGGACCCGGCCCGATAGAGGACGGCGATGTCCAGGCATGACCCGGGCGGAGCGGCGAGCATCCTGTCCGGCGCGAGGAACAGGAGATCGATCCGTTCTTCCGGCGCCAGCCGTATGAGGTCGAACGACACGCTTCCGTGATCGAATCCGAGTCCGATGTCCTGCAGGAACATGAGCGGCTGGTCGGCCCCCTCCCGGCCGATCCGGATCCGGAAGCAGGAGGTCGAGATCCAGACCGGTGTCTTTCCGGTGTTCTCGACGCGCAGTTCCAGCCCGCCCCGCCCGTCCTTGAGGCCCGAGGAGGAGACTTCGCGGGTCACCAGCACGGCGGCACAGGAAACGCCGGGGGGCGCCTGTTCCGGAAACGCCGTCTCGAGGGCGTCCGCGGACATCCAGCCGAACGAGAGGAGCTCCGACCAGGCCCATGCCGCCTTTTTCGGATCGCGGGCGCTTTCCATGTCGGCCACGAGCTCCCGGATCCGCCGCGCCGCGTCGTCCGGGACGGTCCCCAGCATCTTCAGGATCCCGGCCGCGCGGTGGCGCGTCTCGGCGTCGTCTCCCGACAGGGCCCGCGCAAGGGAGGGGCCTGCCGCATCCCCGATGGCCAGGAGCCGTGCGTGGGCGGCGTCCCGCCGGGAGGCCTCGGGATCCCCGAGATCGGCGACGAGGGAATCGATCTCGGCCAGTCCGGGAGAAGCGGAGCCTGCCCCCGCGGCGAGAAAACAGGCGAGCGCCATGAGCACCCCCTCACCCTTCCCTCTCCCCCTTTGGGGGGAGAGGGGCGAACGCATGTGTCTGCGCGCGGGGTGAGGGGGGATTTCACTCGCGTTGTGCATCGGTGTCCCCCCTTACCGTGATCGTTCCCCAGTTGAAGTCCCGTGCAAGGACGTCGGGGGAGCCCCGCATGAGGCCGTCGTTCTGCTTGAAGGTGACGTGTTCGGGGGCCGCGAGAAGCTCCTTCGCACGCGCGCGGTTCTGTTCCAGCAGTTTCGCGAAATCCGGCGTCACGTCGTACCGCCCCGAGATCCGGTAGGTGCCGGGCCCGGCGGGCGCCTTGCAGGCGATCTGCCGCGAGAGCGTCCCGCCCGGGGGCAGAAGCACCTGATCGTAGAGATCGGACATCATGAAGACGGAGTCGTCCATGTCATCCGGAACGCCCGCCATGCCGAGATCGACGATCTTCTTCCCCGGCCCTTCGGGAGACGCCCGCACCGTCAAGGCGTGCATGGTGGAGATCCAGACCGGCCCTTTCGAGCGGTTCGTGACGATCATCACGATCCAGAACGGCTCTCCGGGGCGCAGGGGACGGGGAAGGGCGGCGGGCGCGATCTCGAGATCCTCCGGGGCGAGCGTCCGCGCCGGGAAGAGATCGACCCATGCCGAGAGCCCCGCGCGCCCCAGGCGCCGCAGCGCGAGGAGCGCCTCGGCCCCTTCGGCCGGGCTGCGGGTCTCCCGGATGAGCGCCGCGAGGTCGGCCGCCTCCTGTTGGCGATCAGTCGGTTCCCTTTCTTCCGTCCGCGCGGCCCCGGGAGGGGGGACGGGTTCCTCCGGCGCTCCCAGCTTCTCGAGAATCCTCTCGGCCCGCGCGCGCACCTCCTTTTTCGGGTGCTCGAGGAGTTTCCTGACCTCCGGGATCACCGCCTGGCCGATCTCGACCAGGCCTTCCTCGCCAGCCTTCTGCTTCGTCTTGCTGTCGCTCGCGAGATTCTTGACGAGCCGTTCGATCGCGGCCTGTTCCGTTGATGTCGCGCCTTCGGCGGCCGCGGCCGGAAGGGAGCAGGCGAGCGCGACGAGGAGGCATCCGGTCCGTAGAAGCGGCCTTTTCATGGTCTGCCTCCGGGCTATTCCGTGATCTCGCTCCAGAGCGGCCGCCGGGAAAGGTGGACCGTCATGGAACTCACGCGCGGGGTATCGGTCAGAAGCGCGGTCGGATGCAGCCGGGTCCCGATGGATGTCTCGATCCGGACCGCTTCGCACGGGGCCGTCCGGAAGAACGACTCCTGCGGTCCGGTGCCGTCGTAGGGGATGTCGCGTCCGGGGTCGGCAAGACCCGGATTCACGATGGAGCCTCCCGCCTGGCCCAGGGCGTTGAAGACGAAAAAACCACCGGATCCCTCCGGGATGAACGCGTCCCACGAGAGGGCCTGGATCCGGCTCCCTCCGGGAAACCTGTCCGCCTCGAGGACGAAGGAGGGGGACAGGTAGGTGCCGCTCCGCACGAAGCGGTCCAGCGTCCCGGCGTTGAACTGGACCTCCGCCGGCGTCAATGCGGGCGAGAGGACGCGGATGTCGTCGATCGCGCCGGAAGCGGAGAGCGAGCAGAGCGTGAAAGGCGTGGAGGGGGGGACGTGATTGACCGTGACCGGAGGGATGGCCTGCCTGCCGTGCGTGTAGAAGGAGACGGCGCCGTTCTGGTCGAAGCAGATCGCGTAGTGGTGCCACCCGGCCTTCCGGGCCGGTTCATTCGGGGGGGCCGTCAGCCACCAGGGGGTGACCGTCTGCCGCGAGTAGACGGCCTGGGCAGGCGGCGTCCCCAGGGGATCGCCGGGGTCGGTGCAGACATCGACCGCGATCGTCCCGTCCGGCTCGAAGCGGATCTCGACGGGGATGCTGCTTCCTCCGCCGGTTCCGGCAAGCGAACCGAATCTCAAGGAGATCCTCCTGGCGAACGGGGTCCCCCGTGCCTGCCACGGGAGCTCTCCGCTCGAGGCGGAGCACCACATTTCGATCGTGGTGTTTGTGACACGGCCCTCGTCGAACCCTTGCTGGCTTCCGCCGAACGGGCAGCAGTTGGGTGATGACGGGGTCGAGGAGTATCCCGACCACTGGTAATCGAGAGCCAGGATTCGCGGGCCGGACGGGCCCCAGGCATACCCGATGAACGGGAGCCCGGGAGAAGGCTGGACCATGTTGGTGTCGCTTCGGTACAGCCAGCCGGGGATTCCCCAGACGGGATCCACGTAGGGGATGCCGACCGGGTCAGACAGGTTCTCGTCGTAAGAGTAGGCCTCGTACATGCGGTTCGGGAGGGTCGTTCCCGCCGGGGGGTCCTGGTTGTGCGGGGCCGCGAACCGGCATACGGGGAGATCGATCGATTCCTGTGGCCTGGCGGCCAGCTGGAGCCCACCCTCGACGGGGGAATAACGGAGATTCTTTTTCTGGGCGGGCGCGGCGGAAGGGTTCATCGGGGTCGGTGTGACCTGGAAGGCGCCATAGGACGCGATCGGGAACTTGGGCCACGAGTCGACACCGGCCTTGGCGCAGCCGGGCTGGTCCACGCGGAATTTCCCTCCGGAATGGCGCCAGGGGCGGGACGGGTCGATGGGGCGCAGGGCGGTCGGCCACATCTCGAAATCCTGCTGGCCGTCGAGACGCAGGGATTCCAGGGTCCGCAATTCGCCGTCGCGCCGGGATCGGGCGCGGAAGGTCCCGCTCGCCCGTCCTGCAAGCCCTTCGCCCCGGACGATGAAGGCCCCCGCGCCCGGCATCCCGCTGATCAGGCTGAACTCGGCCGTCGCATAAGAGGGGATTCCGGTGGCGGCCCCGGTCCCCGCCGGATCGACGCCGAGCCCCTGGAAGGAATCCGGCACGCCCAGGATGTCGTAGGGGACGCTGACGAGTTTTCCGTGGAGCGCCTGCTTCATGATCCGGCGGACGCGCGTGGAATCCGGTGTCGCTCCGGCCCCCGATTCGCGCGGGACCTCGAGCGTGTCGATCCGCCAGGAGTGGGGGTCGTTGAAGAAGCCGGACGGCATCGCCTGCGCCAGGATCAGGTCTTCCTTGGCGAGCAGCCGGTGCTCGTCGCCTCCGTTTCCCTCGTCGTGCCCCGCCGTGAACGGGTCGTCGGTGAAGTGCGGGCGGCACCGGGTGTGGAGGATCTCGAGGAGGCTTTTCCAGTCATGGACCGGGCGGGCCTGGACCAGTTCCCGGGCGATCGCGTCCGCCTCCTGCGGGAGAAGCCGGACGAAGTCGCTCTGCGCGGCCCAGTAGCTCTGTCCCGCGCCGGTTCCGGTGCCTCCTCCCAGGCCACCGCCGCTCCAGCCTCCGCCACCAAGGCCACCGCCTCCTCCCAGGCCGCCGCCAAGACCACCACCACCTGCGCCTCCTCCTCCGGATCCGCCTCCGCCGGTGCCCCCGCTTCCCGTACCTCCGCTTCCGGCACCGCCGCCGCTGCCGTTCACGGCCTGGACCTCGTAGGTGCCCGACGCGGCCAGATGGCGCAAGGACGCCATCAGGATCTCCACCGGAACCTTGTTGAGGGCGATCCGCGCGTGAAACTCGTACCTGGCCTTGTCGATGGAGTGCTTGAGCGTCTCGAGGGCCAGTTCCTTCTTCGGATCGCCTCCCGCCAGGACCGGGACGACGTCACCGTTCAGCGACAGGAAAGGCTCGACCTTCCCGAACTGCTGGGGGCCGAGAAGCTCCGCGATCCTTCCGAGCGAGCGGTAGCCGCCCCGCGGCCGGTTCGCGACGACGATCGTCCCGAGGTCCGACACGTCGATGGTTCCCAGGGCCGGACAGGGAGGGGTGCTCCCGGTGCCGCCGCCGGGCGCGTACGGCCGGGTCGTGACCGGAAGGCCGGCGATCGCGCCGAGGTTGTTCAGGAGGTTCACGAGATGGATGTTTCCGGAATACGCGGGATCGCGGAAGGCATCCGGCGGGACGTCCGGGGCATAGTCCGGATCGTCCCCGTTGAGCGTCCCGTCCTGGTCGTGGTCGTCCGTTTCCGATCCGGTCTCGCCGCTGTTGACGCAGACGCACTCATCGGCGGAACGGATCGCGAGGGAGAAGCGCCCTTCGAACGGGGCATTCGCCCCGTCGCGGAGGCGCCCGCTCCAGGCGTCGAACCGGCCGTTCCCGTCCAGATCGCGCGTCACGCTTTCGATGCCGGGTTCATGGATGCCGGGAAGGGTTCCGGTCGTGTCGTCCCACGCGTCCCCGCGCGCATAGGACGGGTTTTCCGGCCCCTGTCGCCGGGTCCAGTCGTCCGGGCGGTTGGCCACGGTCGGGGCCTGACCGCGGTCGGCGCACGACCGCGGATCCTCGACAAGGCGCGCCGCGGCGTATTCCAGGGCGTCCTCGGACGCGCGGGAGGCGAGACGCCTGTCGAGCAGGGCGTTCCCGTGGCGTCCGGAGATCCCGCCGGCCCGGAGGACCGCCAGGCCCAGGAAGGCGAGCAGGGCGAGAATCCCCGAAACGGCCAGGAGCGCGATGCCGTCCTTGTCGCCTCTCATGAGGGCACTGTGTCCCCGGATCCCCGGACACGAGGGGGCCGGAACCGCATTTCAGGGGGGCGGGAACGCATATTCCGGTCCCGGTCCCGTCAGGGTTTCACGAGGACGCGCGCGGTGCAGGAGGCCTTCACGCCCAGCGTCGGGACCATCGCCAGGGGTCTGGGAAGTCCGGCAACACCCGCCAATTCGGCGTCGTCCTGGGCCAAGTCGACTTCCTCTTGTCGCGGGAGGGTGTCGTATTCGACGACGACCTCGACGGTCGAGCCCGGCGTCGTGTCCTGGAACCAGCCGGCGCCGTGAAAGGACAACTCCAGGGACTCTCCCGGCTTGAGATGGCGCACGTGGAAGTTTTCATCCAGGCGAACCCCCATTTTCTGGTCGGTCGGCACGAGATGGGGGTTCATGTACCTGACCCCTCCCTTGATCTGCATGCGGAACTTGTACGGGGTGATCCAGAGGGGTTCCGGGCCGCTGTTCGTGACGCGTATCGAGAAGGCACTGTTCACGTCCGAGCCCGAAAGGGCCGGTGTCATGAACGTGATGGAACAGCACGCCCGGGTGAGGGGGGCCTTGAGGAACTCCTCGTAGTCCTGGATCGGGAACATCTCCCGGATCGCCTCCGCGGCCATCCACCCCAGGGACTGCAGTTCCCTCCAGGCTTTCAGTCCTTCCTCGGGGTCGCGGGCTTCCTTCATGGCGGACGTGAGCCGGGAGATCCGCTTTTGCGTCTCGGGAGGGACGTACCCGAAGGCCTTCAGGATCCGCGCGGCCTGCGCGGCCGCTTCAAGGTTGTCTCCCCGGCTCGCGGCGATCAGCGCTTCCTGCGCCGGTTCGCCGATCTCCAGAAGGCGCGCAGCCGCGGCATTCCGTTGTCCGACGGCGTCACATCCGAGGTCCCGGACAAGCGCGGCGACTTCCTCCGCAGCTGCCGCCGAAGGGGGCGCCGCAGGACCGCAGAAGGCGGACGAGGCGAGGAGCCCTGAAAGCGCGCAGGACAACGTCTTATTCCGGATCATGACCGGCCTCCTTTATCTGGAGGGTTCCCCAGTCGAAACACCGGATGAACGGATCCGGATAGCCTTGAATGATGTTCTCCATGTCCAGATTGAACGGGATCTCCCCCGGTGCGTCGAGGAGTTGCCGGGCCCTTTGAAGGTTCCATTCGCGCATGACGTTCTTTTCCACCTTGTATACGGCCCGAAGGGGATGCGTCCCGGGCGTATCAGGGGCCTTGGCGTCGATCGTGCAGGAATGGGATTCGCCCGGTTTCAGGAGCACGAGGTCGTAAAGGTCGTCATCGGCGAAGGCGGCCAGTCCCCCGGCGCCCCAGGCAGCGTTTCCGACGCTGGTCGTCAGGGCATGGCAAGTCGAGACCCAGACGGGCGCGGCCGAACGGTTGGTGAGGAGGGCGGTCAGCTGGAAGGATTCGCCCGGGCGCAAGGAAGGGGGGATGGCAGCCGGCCTGACCTCGAGGGCGTTCGGCGGCAGGTCCCGCGCCGGGTAGAGCTCCATCCAGGCGGAGAGTCCCGCCCGGCCCAGCCGGCGGAGTTTGCGAAGCGCCACGCCTCCCTCGGGGCTCTTGCGGGTCGTCCGGAGGACTTCGGCCAGCCTTTTCGCCTCCTCCACACCCCCGGCTTCCGGTTTTTGACGGAGAGGGACGGCTTCACCCAGCGCGCGAAGGATTTGTCGGCCATGCTCGCGCACCTCCTCCCGCGGATGCTCGAGGAGCCGCCGGAGCGCGGGGATCGCCGGCGCGCCGATCTGGAGGAGCTGCTCCTCTCCCGCTTTCCGGAGGATTTCCCGGTCGCTCGCGAGGTTCTGGATCAGGCGCTCGATCCGCGCTTTCTCCAGCCCGTCTTCCGGTTCCTCGCACCGGAGGGCGGCGAGCGGCGCCACCGACAGCGCGCATGCCGAGAGCAGAAGACAGGGCGAGCCGGTCAGGATACGATTTTTCCTTTTCATGCGTGTAGAACCGTCGCACGCGGCGCGTGTTGGGGCACCGACCGCATTCCGGGGGGGCAGGCCCGTATATCCGTTCAACGGTCCGAGAGGTCTGTCCATCGTGGACGGCCGTCGCCGTACCGGAACGAGATCTCCTCGAGGACCGGCGTGTCGCGCAGGATCGGGACGGGGTTCCCGGCGCTGTCGGCGATCTGCAGGGGAGGGGTCGTCCGGATGTCGACCGTGACATCGAAGGAGCGGATCTTCCCGCCCAGGCGGATCGGGCTTCGCTGGGGCCCGCTTCCGTCGTCAGTGAAAGCGTCCGTCCCGACCGGAATCCCCGCGTCGTCGTATCCGGTGACCATGAAATCGAATGTTCCGCCCGACCCGGGCGGGATCAGGGCGTCCTGGTCGGCGCCTGTCAGGAGGACGCCGTCCGGGAAGCGCGCCGGGTCGAACGTGATGCGCGGCGAGGCATAGGTCCCCTGGCGGGCGTACTTGGGAAGAAGCGCGAGGTCGTGGATCTCCCCCGGCGTCAGGACGCGCTTGTAGAGGACGACGTCGTCAACCGCCCGCAGGCCGGAGCCGGAGAACCGCAGCCGCGGCCCTGCCGGAGGGGCCGCGGGGGCGAACGGGGCGGGTATCGATCCGGTCGGGACCCCGTCCAGGTACAGCTCGGCGTCGAGTCCCGGATGCCCGTTCGGGAGCGTGACCCGTGTCAGGGTGACGGCGAGGCACCGCCAGCCGGTGCCGGAAAGTTCCCGCGCGGGGCTCGCCGCGAGCGGGGTCGCGACCGTGTGGTATCCATGCTGTGTCACGATCCGGAACGGGTCCGTCTGCTCGGGAAATCCGGGGACCGCCGTGATCTCGACGCGCAGGAGGTCGGGCCAGGGCGCCACGGGAGGAGGGGCGTTCGTGGCGTACCGGAACACGAGACCGCCGCCGGTTGCAAGCGATTCGGTCGGGAACCAGGCGACGATCGTCCCCTCCCGGATCCAGTTCATGAATCCCGTCGGAACGCCGTTGGCGCCGTAATTACTCGGGAATCCGGGGGCATTCGCGAACGGGGGATCGGGCCACTCGATCTCGAACGTCTCGGACAGCTGGACGGGCGGGTTTCCGGGAATGGTGTGGGTCCCCGGGGGGATCCTCGGCCCGTCCGGGGAGAGGGAGATTCCCCGCTCGACGAAGGGGCCGACGACGATGTTTTCCGCCGGCGCGGGGCTCCGGAGGACGGGGTCGGAGATGTTGTCGAGCCAGCCGCCCGGACCGTAGCGGTTGCCGGGCGCCGGGGCGCCGTCCTCGTTGAACGGGAGGGCGAACGTCGCGTCGGGATGCCGGAGCCACGCGAGCGCTCCGGGAAGCCCTTCCGCCGGATCGGGGAGCTCGGGCCACTGTCGCGCGGAAAGCGCCAGGGCGCCGATCGCGCGCGGAAGGCGGTACTGGGCCGGATCCAGGAAGGAGGCGATCGTCCCGTTCGGGGTGACGCCGTCCGGCGCGACGAGGGGGAAGCGGGGGAGCGCCTGGACGCCCGCTCGCGTCGCGGGCCGGGCCCCGTCATGAAAGGCGTCCCCGCCGGCATACGTCCAGCGCGCGGGGTTCGGATCGCCCGCGCTGCCGGTCGCCAGAAGCGGGGTGAAGTCCTGCTGGGAAGTGAGGAGAAGGGTATTTTCCGCCAGGGACAGGCGACCCGTCCGGTCCGCCGCCGCCGAGGAGGCGTTTCCGTGGCAGGCGACCGCGAAGTTGTCCCTTCCGGGAGAGAAGGTGAATCCCGTCGTGGGGCGGCAGGGGATCGGCCGGATCGGCTTGGTCCCCTGCGGCCCGGATCCGGTCTTGATCAGGAACGGATCGCCGTCCGTGATCCCCGTGATCGCCTCCCGCGTGAAGGAGATCGGTCGCGCGCTGTCCGGCCCGTCAAACCCGGTGGCCGGCTCCCGGGGGACGTCGAGCGTCCTGGGGAACCGGTGGAACAGGTCGTTCCCGTACCAGTTCGCGTCCCACTGGACCATGATCAGGTCCTGCTTGGGCAGGACCTGGACGGCGTCCATCGGGAGGGACCACAGCAGTTGGAGGGGAATCAGCCCGGGAGGAAGCTGGTTGTAGGCGACGATGAACGGATCGGGGTCGTACAGGGACGGAGACTGCAGGGCGGCGAGGAGATCGCGCCGGGACCTGACGGGGGTCGTCTTGCGCATGGCATCCAGGTGGGCGGCGATCCGGTCCGCCTCGCCCTGTCCCAGGCGCACGAAACCCAGGCCGCCCGCGGTCAGGTGCCGGAGGGAGGCCGCGAGGATCTCGACGGGGGCGTCGGGAAAGGAGAGCCGGGCCTGGAACTCGTAGCGCGCCTCGGGGGCCGGGAGGTTCCAGAGCGCCGAGGCGCCGGTGGGAGTGATGTCGCTGACGGCGACCGGGGCGATCCGTCCGTCCAGGGCCAGGAACGGGGCGATCGTCTCGTACTCGGCGCGGGGCAGGAACCCCGCCAGGTCGCTGATCGAGCCGTACCCGCCGCGCGGGCGGCGGGCGACGATCTGCCGTCCGATGTCGGAGATGTCGATCGTCCCCATCATCGGGGCGAACGGGGCCGTGTTCCCGACGGGGGCCGGCACGAACGGTTCGGTGTGTGTCGGGAGCCCCAGGACCGCGCCCAGGTTGTTGAGGAGATTCACGAGATGCGCGTTCCCGGAAAAATTCGGGTCGCGCCAGTCGTCGGCCCCGTTCAGGTCGGAATCGGTCGCGTAGGGCGTGGACGCGGTATCGAGCCGGTTCGGGATGCCGTCGAGGTCGTGATCGCCGTCCGGATTCCCGAGTTCCCCGCTGTTGATGCAGACGAGCCCCGTGGCGGGACGGATCTCGAGCGAGAAGCGGGATGCGAACGGGGAGTCGCCGCCTCGTACCCGGCCGCTCCAGGCGTCCAGTCGCCCGTCGCCGCCGAGGTCCATCTCCGGGCGAGGGATCGGCCAGTCCTGCCCCGGCGTGTAGAGGCCGTCCGGGGTCCCGCGCTCTTGCCATCCGTCCCCCCGGGCGTATGAGGGATTGGCGCGGGAGGCGGCGGGGGCCCGGCACGTCCAGTCGTCGCACCGGTTGGCCGTGTCCGGCGCCTGCGCGCGGTCGGCAGCCGACCGGGGGTCTTCCCACAGGCGCGCTGCGGCGTAGGCGAGGCCGCTTTCGGCCGCGCCTTCCGCGAGGCGCTGGTCGAGGACAGAGCGGACCTGCCGGGCCTGGGCCCCGCCCGCCTGCAAGAAGGCCCCCGCCAGGATGGCGAGAAGCGCCACGATCCCGGCGACGGCGAGAAGGGCGATGCCGCCGGTTTTCGCCTTGTCCACGATACTACTGTGCCCCGGGGATCCGGCGGGGATCGTGGCGCCCCCCGCATTTCAGGGGGGCGGGACCGCATTCTGCAAGGAGGCTATTTTTTCTTGAGCGGCCGCCACCAGGCGGCGTTGTCGAGGTACCAGGCGATCGTCCGGCGGATCCCCGTCTCGAAAGGGGTCGCGGGCGTCCAGCCGAGTTCGCGCTTCGCCTTCGTCGCGTCGATCGCGTAGCGGAGGTCGTGCCCTGGCCGGTCGGCGACGTAGGTGATGAGCGTCTCGGGCTTTTTCAGTTCCTTCAGGACCAGCTTCGTGATCTCGATGTTCATCCGCTCGGCGTTACCGCCGAAGTTATAGATCTCGCCCGGTTTTCCCTTCTCGGCCGCGGCCAGGATCCCGCGGCAGTGATCCTCGACGTAGATCCAGTCGCGGACGTTCTCCCCTTTCCCGTAGACGGGGACGGGCTTCCCTTCCATGAGGTTCGTGACAAAGAGGGGGATGAGCTTCTCGGGGAACTGGTACGGACCGTAGTTGTTGGAGCATCGCGTCGTGACCGCGTCCATCCCGTAGGTGTGGTGGTAGGCGCGCACGAGGAGATCCGCCGCCGTCTTCGAGGCGGAGTAGGGGGAGTTGGGGGCGAGCGGCGTCGTCTCCGAGAAAAGCCCGGTCTTCCCCAGGCTCCCGTACACTTCATCGGTCGAAACCTGGACGAAGCGGCGCACCTTGGCGGCGCGTGCCGCATCGAGAAGGACCTGTGTCCCGACGATGTTGGTCCGGATGAAGGGAGAGGCGTCGGCGATCGAGCGATCGACGTGGCTTTCGGCCGCGAGGTTGAAGACGACATCGATCCCGTCCTTCAGGAGCCCGGCGACAAGCGGGGCGTCGGCGATATCCCCCTTCACGAACCGGTAGCGGGGGTTCTTTTCGATGTCCCGGAGGTTTTCGGGATTCCCCGCGTAGGTGAGGGCGTCGAGGTTCGTGACATGGACGTCGGGGCGTTCCGCGAGAAGAAGGCGGACGAAGTTCGAGCCGATGAAGCCGCAGCCGCCCGTGACGAGGAAACGCGTCATTCGGGCTTGAACGGCGAGTTGGGGTCCTCTTCGTGCCGGATCTCGTCGATCGGTTCCTTCTTCCCGAGCCCCTTGTAGAGGCGATCCGGAAGGTTGATGACGAGTCCGCCGGTCGGGGTGAGGCACCGGTAGACGTGGACCACCTTGGGGGGGATCAGGACGTAGGCGGGTTTTTCCTCGCCGAGGTCGAGGACCATCTTCTCCTTGTAGGTCTTGCTCTCGGGGCGGTTGTCCCAGAGCGTGAGGCGGAACGTCCCGATCACGAAGGCGAACACGTCCGACTGGTAGATGTGCTCGTGGGGGCCGCGCGCGATCTCCGGCTTCGTCCAGGACATGTAGGCCATCGTCGGGAGGACGTCCATCTCGTCGTGCCGGTAGATCTCGCAGAGCCACCCGCGGGGGTCGGTGAATTTCCTGATGGGGACGACCCGGACGCCGTCGATCATCGGACCGCCTTTCCGGAACGGGTCTTGGCCACCAGGTTTCCGGCCCGCTGGAGCGACTCGAACGTCCCGGCATCGGTCCACCAGCCGTCGAGGACGTCGTAGGTCATCGTCCCCGCGCGGATGTAGAGGTTGTTGACGTCGGTGATCTCGAGCTCGCCGCGTCCCGACGGCTTCAGGGTCTTGATGTAGTCGAACACCTTGTTGTCGTAGAAGTAGATCCCGGTCACGGCGAAGTTCGACTTGGGCCTTTTCGGCTTTTCCTCGATCTCGGTCACCTTCGTCCCCTTGAGGGTGGCGACGCCGAACCGTTGGGGGTCGGAGACTTCCTTGAGGAGGATCTTCGCGCCCCGCTTCTGCTTCCGGAACTCGGCGACGGGCTTCCGGATCCCCTTCTCGAGGATGTTGTCCCCCAGGATGACGCAGATCGGGTCGCCCGCCGCGAACGGCTCCGCGAGTTTCAGGGCGTCGGCGATCCCGCCTTCCCCCATCTGGTAGGCATAGTGGAGGCGCGCCAGGCCGAAGGCGCCGCCGTTCTCGAGGAGCCGGAGGAAGTCCCCGGCGGAGTTTCCTCCCGTGACGAGCATGATGTCGGTCACACCCGCGTCCACGAGCGTCTGGATCGGGTAGTAGATCATCGGCTTGTCGTAGATGGGAAGGAGGTGCTTGTTCGTGATCTTGGTAAGGGGCATCAGGCGCGAGCCGAGCCCTCCGGCGAGGATGACACCTTTCATAAAGCGGCCTCCTTTGAGGGGTGAGGGGTGAGGGGTGAGGGGGGAACGGAGGATCCTTTTCTCCCCTCTCCCCTCTCCCCTTTCCCCTGTTTCTGATGAGCGATCACGAGATCGAGGATCTGGTCGAGCGAATGCCTCGGCGCATAGCCGATCACGCGCCGGATCTTCGAGAGGTCCGGGACGCGCCGCTTCAGGTCCTCGAACCCCGCCTCGTACGCCTTGTCGTAGGGGACGTTCACGATGGCGAGGGCGGGATTCACCTTGTCGCGCACCTTTTCGGCGAGCTTCTGGATGGTGATTTCCTGGTCAGAACCGACGTTGAAGACCTGGCCCGCCGCTTCCGGGGTCTCGATGAGCTTCACGAGAGCCGGGACGACGTCCCCGACGTATCCGAAGCACCGGCTCTGCTGGCCGTCGCCGTAGACGGTGATCGGACCCCCGGCCAGGGCCTGCTGCACGAAGCGGGGGACCACCATCCCGTACTGGCCCACCTGGCGGGGGCCGACGGTGTTGAAGAGGCGCGTGATCACGACCGGAAGGTCCTTCGCCTTCCAGTAGGCGAGCCCCAGGAACTCGTCCACCGCTTTCGAGCAGGCGTACGACCAGCGGGCCTTGGAGGTGGGACCCATCAGCATGTCGTCGTCCTCGGCGAGCGGGATCTTTGCCCCCTTGCCGTAGACCTCCGAGGTCGAGGCGACGAGGACACGCTTCTTCTTCTTGGCGGCGTGGCGCAGGACGAGCTCGGTCCCGCGGATGTTGGTCTCGATGGTGCGGATCGGATCGTGCACGATGAGCATCACCCCCACGGTCGCCGCGAGATGGAAGACGGCGTCGCACCGGTCGATCAGCTCCGCCAGGAGCGGCTCGTTGGCGAAGGTGTCGACCGCCACGTGGAGACGCGGATTGGCGCGCGCGGCATCGAGATTCGCGATCTGTCCCGTCGAGAGGTCGTCGAGGATGTGGACGTCGTCCCCGCGGGCGAGCAGGGTTTCCGTCAGGTGCGAGCCGATGAAGCCGGCCCCGCCGGTGATGAGGAACCGGCCCATGGCTAGCCAGTCGCCTTGCGGAGGGGCTTGGGGGCGCTGGAGAAGGAGTGGCGCGCGTCGGGGAAGGCCCCCGCGCGCACCTCGCGGGCGTAGGCGGCGACCGCGTCACGGGCGGCGGTTCCCAGGTCGGCGTACTGCTTCACGAATTTGGGGGAAAAGCGGGTGCAGAGTCCCAGGATGTCGTGCAGGACCAGGATCTGCCCGTCGCAGTGGGGGCCCGCCCCGATCCCGATCGTGGGGATCGCGACCGCTTTCGTGATCTCGGCCGCGATCTCGGCGGGGATCCCCTCGAGCACCATCGCGAAGGCGCCGGCCGCCTCGACCGCGCGCGCGTCGGCGAGGAGGCGCTTGCGCTCGCGCTGGACCTTGTACCCGCCCATCCGGTGGACCGACTGCGGTGTGAGTCCGACATGCCCCATGACCGGGATGTCGAAGCGGGTCAGCGCCTCGATCACGGGGCGGACGGACTCGCCCCCCTCCAGTTTCACCGCGGCGGCGCCTGATTCCTTCAGGAAGCGCCCGGCGTTTTCCACCGCCCGGTCGGCCCCGCACTGGTAGGAGAGGAACGGCATGTCCCCGACAACAAGGGCGCGCCGCGCAGCGCGCGCCGCCATCCGCGTGTGGTAGAGCATCTCGTCCAGGGTCACCGGCAGGGTGTTCTCGTGCCCCTGCACGACGACCCCGAGCGAGTCCCCGACGAGGATCACGTCGATCCCCGCCTCGTCCACGATCCGGGCGAACGGGAAGTCGTAGGCGGTGAGGCAGGCGATCCGCTCCGGCGATCCCTTGCGGGCGCGGAGCGACGGCGGCGTGACGCGCCCGGGGTCGGCGGAAACGGGCATCACGCGAGTTTATTCGATGGGCGCTGGAGGCGCAACCCGACGCCCCGGAGCGCGGATGCGCCTTCCGTGGGAAATGCGCGTGTGGTAGCCTGACCGGATCATGAAAAGAACCCTGCTCGCGTTCCTGTGGATGATCGCCGCTCTCGGTTCCGTGCCCGCGGCCGGGGAGGCCGATCCGGTGTCGGCGGTCCTTGCGGCGGCCGACACGTCGGTCGAGCCGGGAACCCTGGGCGACCTCTTCAACCGGTCGGCGGGTCTCGCGGCCCTCGGGAAGGGGGCGGAGCCGGCAGTCCGGAAGCTCCTTTCCGCTGAAAGGGGGTTCGACCGCCTGGCCGGCGCCTGCGCGCTCCTGGAGAGGGCGGGGGACGACCCCGCCGCGGTCGCGTCGCTCGAGAAGGCGGCGCGGGGTAACGCGCGGGCCGAGGCATCGCTGGCCGTCGCCGTCCTCGAGCGGTTCCGGGCGGCGGGGACCGTCCAGGCCCTCTCGGGTCTCGCCCGCGACGGGTCGCTCGACGCGGCGGTCCGGATCGAGGCGGCGGCATCCTGGTGGCGCGTCACGGGGCATCCGGGCGCCCGGCAGGTGATGGTCGATCTCGCGAACGCCCCCGACGCCGGGCCGTCCGTCCGGCGGGCGGCAGTGCTCGGCGCGGCCGAGGCGGACGGGATCTCGCTCGTCCGGAAGGATCTCGACCGGATCGCGCTGGAATCGACCCTGGAAGGGCGCCTGGCGCGGGCGCTCCTCGCCCGCGACGCCGCGGCGGATCTCGCGGCCGCGAAGGACAATCCCGCTTTCCTGGGGCGCGAGAAGGTGCTCGAGGAGATCATCGCGCAGGTCCAGGAGCATTACGTCGACGACCGGCGCGTCGCCGTGGAGGCGCTCTTTGACGCCGCCGGCCGCGGGATCGCCGAGGCCCTCGACAAGCACTGCGAGTACCTGACCCCCGAGGAGGCGAAGCTCCGCGAGGAGATGTTCCGCGGCGAGTACGCGGGGGTCGGCGCGCAGGTCGCCAAGGACGAGGCGGGCTTCATCCTGATCGAATCCGCCTTCTACGGGGGGCCCGCGCACAAGGCGGGCCTGCGGACCGGCGACCGGATCGTGAAGGTCGAGGGGGAATCGGTCCAGGAGTTCTCGCTCACCGAGGGGGTGAAGCGCCTGCGGGGGCCGATCGGCTCCCCGGTCACGATCGAGGTGGCCCGGGCCGGGTTCCAGGAACCGCAGAAGTTCACGCTGACGCGGGGAACGATCCATCGCGACTCGGTCTTCTGGGAGATGCTGCCGGCCGGCGTGGGTTACCTGCGTCTCGTCCAGTTCGGCGAGAAGTCGTACGAGGAGTTCGCCCGGGCCCTGGACGCCATGGAGCGGGCCGGCATGAAGGGGCTCGTGATCGACCTCCGGGGGAACGGCGGGGGGCTTCTCGACGCCGCGGTCGCGATCACCGCCCAGTTCCTTCCGGCCGGGTCCGTCGTCACCTACACGGAGGGGCGCAGTCCCGAGTACGGCCGGCGCGAGGAGTACCAGGCGGGAGGGAGCTACTGGACCTACCACGCCCGCGAGGGGGGGCAGGTCGTGCAGGTGCGCGAATGGCTCAATCCCGACGAGGCCCGGAAGCGCGGCGCGCGCCCCCCGGCCCACCGCATGCGGCCGGATTACCCGATCGCGATCCTGATCGACAAGGGGAGCGCGTCCGCCTCGGAGATCCTTTCCGGGGCGATGCAGGCGCACGGCCGGGCCGTTCTCGTGGGGACCACCTCCTACGGCAAGGGGAGCGTCCAGCGGGAGATCCCGCTCGCGTCGTCGCGCCGCGTGAAGGACGGCGTCGCCGAGCAGGCCCGGATCAAGTTCACGATCGCGAAGTATTTCCTGAAGGACGGCGTCTCGATCCACGGGACCGGGGTCAAGCCCGACATCGAGTCGGAGATCCCCCCGATGGAAGGGTGGAAGTTCGCCGCCTGGCTGAAACTGGTGAACGCCAAGGCGTTCCAGAAGTTCTTCGACGCCTGGTACATGAAGGACAAGGCACGTTACGAGACTCTGCTCTTTTCGGGGGCCCCCGAGGGGGAGTTTCCCGGATATGCCGACTGGGCCCGGGAGAACGCCCCGCCGGGCCTCTCGCCGGCGGACCTCTTCGGCCTCTTCCGGATGGAATTGAGGAAACGGATCGCCGATGAGGCGGGAAAGCCCTTTCCGCTGGAGCTTCCCCTGGCGGAAGACGTGCCCCTTCAGCGGGCGATCGTGGAGCTGGCCGGGAAGACGGGGCTCGACCTTGGCGGGGTCAAGGAATACGCCCCGTTCAAGGACACCTTCTCCGGCCGGAAAAACCCGGCGTCTTCCGCGAAGTAGGGCATAATTCCGTCCGGGGGGCTCCGGACAGCTTGAGGAGGGGGGATCATGCCGCTGGTGGGCCGCAACGAACCGTCGTCCTTGGGCACGCTCCGGTCGCTGTCGCAGACCCTGACGCGCCTCACGGACATCCAGAGGCAGCTCGCGACCGGCCAGCGCGTGGGCCGCGCCTCCGACAATCCTTCCGCCGTCGTTGCCCTGGAACGCCTGGACGCCGAGGTCCGGTCTCTTTCCCAGTCGGTGGAGAGCGCCCAGCGGGGGATCAGCCTGTTCCAGGCCGCCGAGGGAGGGCTCGCCCAGGCGACGGATCTCGTGACCCGCGCGCGGGAGCTCGCCGTCCAGGCGGCCGACGGGACGTTGTCGTCCGAAGAGCGCGGCGCCCTGCAGGGGCAGCTGGACGGCGTCCTCTCGTCGCTCTCCCGGGTCGGGAACGCCGTCGATTTCGGCGGGCAGAACCTCCTTTCGGGCGCGAGCGATTTCAACCTCCAGGACGTGGCGAGCGAGTTCCAGTCGGTCCAGATCCGGCAGGCCCGGCTCCCCGAGGACGGGAGCGGCCTCGCGGTTTCGGTCGAGGTGACCGCCGCCGCGGCCGAAGCGCAGGCGCAAGGGGCGATCGCCGCGACGCAGACCGCCGCGGCCACCTTCGAGGTGTCGGGCGTCAACGGCTCCACCTCGGTCACGGTCGCGGCCGGCGCGACGCGCGCCGAGGTGGCCCAGGCCGTGAACGCCGTGTCGGACGTCACCGGCGTCGTCGCCGACGAGACGACCGGCGTCATCACGAGCGAGGACGTGGGGTCCGCCGCGTCCGTCGAGATCCGGAACCTGGAGGGGACGCTCGAAGGGGTCACCGAGGGGACCACCAACGGAACCGATGTCCAGGCAACCGTGAACGGCGTCGCCGCCTCCGGGAACGGGAACACCGTCGTCGTGGGGTCGCCCGACGGTCTCTCGGGACGCATCACCCTGCGGGAAGGGACCGGGACCGGGAGTTTCACCTTCGAGATCGCCGGAGGGGGGATCAACCTCCCCGGCGCCCCCGGGAACCTGCGGGTCGCCTTTCCCGCGATCGGCCCTTCGTCCCTGGGTTCGGGGGCGGCCTCCGGGGGCCTGGCGACCCTCTTTTCCGGCGGCGCGAACAGCCTGCTCTCGAATCCGGATGCCGCCGCGCGGATCCTGGACGCCGCCCGCGGAGACCTGGTGTCCGCCCGGGGCGCCCTGGGGGGGATCCAGCAGGGGTCGATCGAAGGGAGCCTGCGGAGCCTCCAGAACCGGCTCGAGAACGTGAGCGAGGCCCGATCGCGCCTGGGAGACACCGACTTTGCCCAGGCGACGGCCGAACTGACGCGCGAGCGGATCCTCCTCCAGTCGCAGCTCGCCACCCTGCGCCGGACCCACCAGGTGAACGCCCAGCAGGTCCTGACCTTGCTGGGCGGATAGTTCCCGAAAGCCGTGAACGGGACGGGCCCGGCCCTGTTATATAGACGGGGGAGGGTGCCATGACACGTACGGCCTTTTCCGTTCTCGCGTTTCCGTTCCTGGCCGCGGCGCTTGCCGCGGGGGAGGCGGCCCCTTCCGCTGCCCGGGACCTGGTCGCTGATCTGGGATCCGCCGATTTCACGCGTCGGGAAGCGGCGACGAAGGAGCTTCTGGCCCTGGGGGAGGCGGCCGGAGAGGATCTGCATCGCGCGGCCTCCGGAAGCCCCGATGCGGAGGTCCGGATGCGCGCCGCCGAGATCCTCGACCGGATCGGCTGGGCGTCTCCGGCTGACCGCGTTCGCATCGAGGATCTTGTCCGGAAACTCAAGGCCACCCGGGATCCCGAGGCCGGCGCGGAGCTGTTCGGCGCGCTCCAGGGGATGGGGAAGCCGGGCCAGAAGGCGTTGCGGGCGCTCTTTCCGGAGAAGCACCCTTCCGCGAGGCTCTCCGTCGAGATGAAACTCGACCGGCGGACGATCCGCCGCGGGGAGTCCGTCGTCTCGAAGGCGGTCGTGAAGAACGCGGGTGCGGAACCGGTCTGGTTCAGGCCGTCCGCGCTGGGCTTTTCCTGCGCGCCCGTGATCGAGGAAAAGGCGACCGCTCCGGGCGCGCGCACCGCGGTCCGGGCGCGCGCGTTCCCCAGGCAGGCAGCCCTGAACATCCAGGCAGCTACCCTGTTCGACGAGGAACCCGGTTTTGATCTGGTCCACTTGGCCCCCGGCGAGACGTTCGAGGCGGAACTGCGCCTGGAAGGTGATTGCACGAATGTCGTGGGGCCCCTGCCGGTCATGGCCCGTTATTACGCCGCCGAGGCGCAGTTCGGTCTGGGTCTCGCCCAGGCGCTCCAGCGTGCCGTCCTGGAACAGGCAAGCGATGCGGCAGATGAAGTGTCCCGGGACGAAACGCCTTTCGTTCCGGTTCCCACGCCGATCCTCGTGCAATCGCCGGCGGAGCGGATCCATATCCTTCCGCGGGCGGGCGGGGATTCGGGCGTTTCGGTGTCGCTGGACCGCGTCGCCGCGGAAGAAGCCTGCGCGGCGGGAGGGACGGTCCCGATCGAGATGACGATCCAGGGGACGCGGCCGGACGGGGTCGGGATCGAGCTGGCGGCGAAAGACAGTCCGCCGGCCGGCGCCTGGGCGGCGTTCCTCGACGACCGCGGCGAGGTGGTCCAGATGGTGCGCTGGGGGGGAGGCTTCGGGGCGATGCGCGTCCTCAAGAAGGGGGAGACCCTCCGCGTCCGGGCTTCGGTCCCCGTCCCCGGGAAGCCCGGCACCTATCGCCTGGTGGGCGGCCTTTCCGGCGGGGAGACGGCGCCTGGGAACGCGTGGGGAGGGGTTCTCGTCATCCAGGCGGTCGACGCCCAGCAGGATTCCGTGGCCTCCGCCCAGGTTCCCCTGCTTGAGGGAGATGCCGTGGCTCCGGAGCGGACCATCACCGTAAAATAGCGGCATGCGGATCCGCGTGTTCGTGGGGCCTGTCGCCGTCCTGCTCCTGGCCGCTTGCGCGTCCGCCTCGGAGCCGCAGCCTCCCGCCGACCCGGCGCTCCGGGCCGAGGTGGAGGCGCTCGTCCGGGATCTGGGGGCGCGCGAATACCGCAAGCGCGAGGCCGCGACCGGGCGCCTCCGCCAGATCGGGGACGACGCCGTCTGGCTTCTCGCGAAGGCGGTCGATGGCCCTGACCAGGAGGTCCGCCAGCGCGCGCGGGAGATCCTCGACGAGATCGCCTGGGTCCCTCCCGAGGAACGCGCCCGGATCGCCGGCCTGGTGCGGGATCTCGCCGCCTGTCGCGATCCGGGGGAGGCGCAGAGGCTTTTCACCCAGATCGAGAAGGCGGGGAAACCGGGCGTCAAGGCGCTCGAGGCGCTCTTCCCCTCGCGGAAGCCCGATTCCGCGGCGTTCACGATCGTTGCATCGTTCGGGAAGAAGGTCGCCCGGATGGGCGAGCCCTTTTCCTGCCGGGCGACGATGACGAACGGGAGCGACCAGGGGATCTGGGTCAATACCAAGGGGTTCGCGCTCCACAAGGGGCTGACGGAGGGAGAGCAACTCAACATGCGCCGTCCTCAGAAGCCGCTTTTCACGTCGGGAGGGAACAGTCCGGCCAACACGCTCGTGCATCTGGCGCCCGGGGCTTCCCTTGAGCTCGAGCTGTCGCTGGCCACGGACAGCTTCCTTCCAGGGCGTTTCGAGGCGACGGTCCATTATGCTTCCACCGGCACCAGCTCGCGCATGGCCGGCTCGTCCGAGCCCCGGCCGAGCGGGCTCCCCGCCTGGGTCGCCACGGATCTCGCCGTGAGCTCCCCGGCCGTTCCCCTGGCCCTGGTTCCCGCGCTTCTTGGCCCCGGGGAGGGGGACCCGTTCGGGTTGAAGGCCGCATTGGCGCAGCCGGAGGCTGTCGCCGGCGCTCCGGTCCCTTTCACCTGGGAGGTGGAGGGGGATTTCCCGCAGGACGTGAAAAAGGGGGTTACCGCGATCGTCAGCCACTGGGCGCTTCTCATGGACGCGCAGGGGATGCCGGTCGTCGTGACGACGCTCGAGCCCGCGCTGGAATCCGGCGGGAAGTCCGGGACGGGCGCCGTCACGCCCCTCGCCTCCGGAAGCTACACGCTCGTCGTCGGGTGCTCCCGCCGGAGCCCGACCACGCATGTCCCGAAGTTCGACGTCGTCTCGAAGCCGGTTTCCGTGACCGTCCGCTGAATTGTCCGGACCCCGCGGCGGCCTGCAACGCCGGAGATGCCCCGCGATATGCGTCGTGGTGCCGAGGGCGGGATTCGAACCCGCAAGGCTTGCGCCATACGCACCTCAAACGTACGTGTATGCCAGTTCCACCACCTCGGCGAGTGGGGCGGGATTCTAACGGAGAGGGAGCGATCCGGACAAGGGAGCGAAGCGATACCCCGACCGGTACCTTTTCGCGGGGCTGTCGCTTTGTGTTAGCATCCGCCGGATGAGCCAACGACAGGTCGTGAGGACGGACAAGGCCCCGGCCGCGCGGGGGCCGTACTCGCAGGCGGTGCGCTATGGCGACCTCCTTTTCGTCTCCGGGCAGGTGCCGGTGGATCTGGCCGGGAATCCCGTCGGCGCCGGCGACATCGAGGCGCAGACGCACCAGGTGATCCGGAACATCCAGGGGATCCTCGAGTCGCAGGGGACGAGCCTCGGCAACGTCCTCAAGGTGACGGTGTTCCTGCAGGACCTCGCCGAGTGGCCCCGGATGAACGTCGTCTACGCCGAATACTTCAAGAAGGATCCGCCGGCCCGCGCAGCGGTCCAGACCGACTTTTCGGGACTGAAGAACCACTGGCGGATCGAGATGGAATGCATCGCGGCGGTCCCCGCGAAATGACGTCCGTGTTCGACCTGACCGAAGAGCAGACGTTCCTGCAGAAGACCGCCCGCGATTTTTCCGCGCGGGAGATCCTGCCGAACGTTTCCCGGTGGGACGCGGAGAAGGGGTTCCCTCCGGAGATCGTCCGCAAGCTCGGCGAGACTGGCCTCATGGGGATCTTCGTCCCCGAGGCGCACGGCGGAGCGGGGATGGATCCTCTGTCGGCGGCCCTGGCGCTCGAGGAGATCGCCGCCGCGGACGCCTCGGTCTCCGTCATGGTGTCGGTCCACAATTCGCTCGTCTGCGACGCGTTGATCCGTTTCGGCACCGAGGAGCTCCGGAAGAAATATCTCCCGCGCCTGGCGGCGGGCGAACTGCTCGGCTGCTTCGCGATCTCGGAGCCGGATTCGGGATCCGACGCGGCCGCGATGCGGACCGCCGCGCGGCGGGAGGGGGATGCGTTTGTCCTGAACGGCGCCAAGTCCTGGATCACCTCCGGGAGCCTGGCGGACCTGGCGGTCGTCTTCGCCGTGACGGACGCGTCGGCCGGCAAGAAGGGGATCAGCGCCTTCATCGCGGAGACGAAAGCGCCCGGCTGGCGGTGCGGCCCGCCGGAGAAGAAGATGGGGCTCCACGCCTCGCGGACGGTTGCCGTCTATCTCGAGAATTTCCGCGTGCCGCCCGCGAACCTCCTGGGGAAGGAAGGGGAGGGGTTCAAGATCGCGCTCGCGCTCCTCGACGGGGGCCGGATCGGGATCGCCGCGCAGGCGGTGGGGATCGGCCGGGCGGCGCTCGAGGCGGCCGTCAAGTACGCGCGGATCCGCAAGCAGTTCGGGAAGGCGATCAGCGAGTTCCAGTCAGTCCAGTGGATGCTCGCCGATACGGCGACCCAGCTCGACGCGGCGCGGCTCCTCGTCTGGCGCGCGGCCGCGCTCAAGGGGGCCGGGAAACCCTTCACGCGCGAGGCGGCAATGGCGAAGCTGTTCGCGACCGAGGCGGCCGGCGAGGCGTGCCGGAAGGCCGTCCAGGTATTCGGCGGGTACGGCTACACGCGTGACTATCCGGTCGAGAAATACTTCCGCGACGTGCGCGCCACCGAGATCTACGAGGGGACGAGCGAGATCCAGCGATTGGTGATCGCGCGCGAGACCCTGAAGACCATCGACGCGTGAGCCCTCCTTCCGTCTGGATCGTGGCCGGGGAGGAGTCCGGCGACCTCCAGGGAGCGGCCTTGGCGCGCGCGATCCTGGCGCTCCGTCCCGACGTCCGCCTTGCGGGGCTCGGGGGCGCGCGCATGCGCGACACGGGGGTCGCCCTCGCCGCCGACCCGACGGCGCATGCCGCGACGGGGGTGGTCGAGATCGTCCGGAAGCTCCCGTATTTCCGGCGGCTCCTCGCCGACACGGCCGGCCGGATCCTGGCCGAGCGCCCCGCCGCCGTCGTCCTGGTCGATTTTCCGGAATTCAACATGCGGCTTGCGGCCCGGGTGGGGTCCCGCGTTCCCGTCGTCTACTACATCCCGCCGCAGGTCTGGGCCTGGCGCGAGGGTCGCGTCGAGACGATCCGGAAGCACGTGCGCAAGGTGGTCGCGATCTTCCCGTTCGAGGAGGGGTATTACCGCGACCGGGGGATCGACTGCGCCTTCGTGGGGCATCCCCTCGTCGAGATCGTGGCCCGGGAGCGCACCACCCCGCGCCTGCCCCTTGATCCGGGCCGGCTCTGGATCGGCCTCCTGCCCGGGAGCCGTTCGGGCGAGTTCGCGCGGCACTGGCCGCTGTTCCGGGAGGCGGCGGCGCGGCTCCACGCGCGGCGCCCCGAGACCTCCTTCTTCCTGTCGGTTCCTCCGCATGCGGGGCCGTTCGACCCGGGTTCCCCGCCATTTCCCCTGCAGCACGTCGCGGGAGGCGGGCGCGACATCCTGCGGTCGGTGGCGGGGGCGCTTCTCGCGTCCGGGACGGTGTCGCTGGAGGCGGCCCTCCTGGGCTGTCCGCATGTCGCGGCCTACTGCGTGAATCCGCTTACCTACCGGATCGCCCGACGCATGATCCGGACGGACCTGTTCACGATGCCGAACATCCTCGCCGGGCGCGAGATCGTTCCGGAGCTGGAACAGCACGAGGCGACGCCGGAAGCGCTCGCGACCGCCCTGGAGCGGACCGTCTGCGACCCCGCGAGCGCGGACGGGCAGCGCCGGGACCTGGCGGCCGCCGTCGCCTCCCTGGGCGGGGAGGGGGCCGCGGAGCGCGCCGCCCGGGCGGTGCTCGCGGCGGCCGGGTTGTCCGTCCCCGGCGCTCCGGGATAGAATCATCGCGTGGAGGGAGCCCCGCTGACGGCGCCGACCGACCGCCGGATCGCCCGCGCCAACGCCGCGGCCGGGCGGCAGGCGTGGCCGGAGGCGATCGCCGCGGTCCGGGAGATCCTCGCCGGCTCCGCGTCCCTGGCCTGCTCCCCCTTCCTGCCGCTCCTGACGTCGCTGTACGTGCACGGCCGCATCGCGGAGGGGAACGAGATCCTGCGCGCGTTCGCCGGGCGCATCCCGGACCCGCACGAGGCGGCGCTCCTGTCGGACGTCTGGTCGGTGTTCCTGCACGAATCGGGTGATCCCGTGTCCGCCGCCGACCGGTGCCGGATCGTCCTGGAGGGAGCCCCCCGGGACCCGCGCCTCTGGACGAACCTCGCGGCATGCCTCGCGGCGGCCGGCCACGCCGGCGCGGCGGTCGACGCGGCGGATGCCGCCCTGGAGCGCGACCCGAACCACCTGCGGGCCGACTACCTGAAGTGCCGCGCCGCACCGCACGAGACGTTCGATCTCCACGGGCAGGACCCGTACGCCACGCGGTACGCCCGGCTTTTCCTGGAGATGGTCCCGCCGTTCGCGGGGCTTTCGGAGGTCCTGGACGTGAGCCTCCACGAGATGCCCGGGGACCTCTGGATCTGCGTCTCGGTGCGGGAGGAGTCGTCCGCGCCGTTTCCGGCGCGCCCCGGGCTTCCCGTGATCGCCGCCACCTGGAACGAGCAGGGTTTTTTCCTCCGCTCCGGCGTCGTGAACGCCGTCTCGCCGGAAGAGCAGCGGATCGAGGTGCGCGGCACCGGCCCCGAAGGGCTCTGGATCCAGCGCCGCAGCCACATCCGGATCTCGGCGGACGACTTCGCCGCCGGGGAATTCCGCGCCTCGTCGGACGCCTTCGGGGACGTCGCCGTCCAGGACATCTCGGGCGGCGGGATCAGCTTCCTGTCCCGCGAGGGGATCGCGCCGGGGACGGCGATGGCGATCACGCTCGTCTTCTACGGCGAGACCCTTGCGACCTCCGCCGTAGTGCGGCGCTGCGTCCCGAAGGGGGACCGGTTCCTCGTCGGCGCGGAGTTCCTGCCCGACGAGGACCTCGCCGGGAAGCTCCTCGAGAAATTGCAGCCGGGCGGCCCGGGAGGGCGCTGACATGGGCCAGACCCCCGTCCAGGTCACCGACGCCCACTTCCGGTACATCGCGGAGCGCACCGTCCGGGAGGACGATTTCCTCAAGGTCCTGAAGGACAAGGCGCGCGCGGCGGGGATCCCGGCGATCTGGATCTCGGCCGAGCAGGCGAGTTTCATGCAGATCCTCCTGAAGCTGGTACGGGCCCGCGAGGTGGTGGAGGTGGGGACGCTCGCGGGGTATTCCGCCATCGTGATGGCGCGCGCCCTCCCCGCGGGGGGGCGCGTCCGCACGGTCGAGATCTTCCCGAAGCACGCCGATTTCGCCGAGGAGTGGGCTGCCCGCTCTGATGTCGGCGAGAAGATCGAGGTGATCCGTGGCGCCGGCCAGGTCGTGCTCCCGACCTTCGCCGACAACTCGGCCGACGCCGCCTTTCTCGATGCCGACAAGGCGGGGTATTCCTTCTATCTCAAGGAATGCCTCCGGATCGTGCGTCCGGGCGGGCTCATCATGGCCGACAACGCCTTCGCGTTCGGACAGCTCCTCGACGAGAGGCCGACCGACCGCGAGGTGCCGGCCGTGAAGGCGTTCAACGAGGTGATGGCCCGGGAGACGCGCCTGCAGAGCATCATCGTTCCGGTGGGGGACGGGCTTTGGGTAGGGGTGAAGAAGTAACGTGGAGAAGTCAGGAGGCAGGAGTCAGGAGTCAGGAGACGGAAGGAGACGGCGCGCCGGCACCATTCTCGCGCGGCGGTGCGTTCCCTGCTCGGGCTCGACGCGTCCGATGGCGCGCGCGGCGGCCCGCCGGCTCCTCGTCGAGCTTCCCCGGGGGTGGCGGATCCGCTCCGGGAAGCGGCTCGAGAAGGATTACCTCTTTCCGGATTTCCGTCGGGCGTTCGCGTTCGTCAGGCGCGTGGCCGCGCTCGCCGAACGGGAATACCACCATCCCGACGTCTTCCTGGCCTGGGGGCGCGTCACGCTTTCGGTCTGGACCCACGCCGCCGGCGGTCTCACCGAGAACGACTTCATCCTCGCGGCGAAGGCCGACCGCCTTTTTCAGGGCTGACGTCCGCGGCGCAGGGATCCGGTGCCGTAACGCGCCCGGATCCGGTCGATGACGCGCGTCAGCTTCTCGCTCGTCTCGGGGGGGCGGTCGAAGAGGTCCGGCTGGACCTCGATGGCCCCCTCGGCGAGCCCCGTCACGGCGACCCCCAGCAGCCGCACCGGGCGCATCCGGGGAAGCAGGGTGTCGAAGAGCGCCTGCGCGGCCCGGCAGATCGCGAGGTCGTCGTGGGTGGGGGAGTCGAGCGTCGTCTGGCGCGAAAGCGTGGTGAAATCGGGAAAGCGGACCCGGATCGCGACGACGCGGCCGGAGAGATCGTATTTGCGCAGGCGTCGTCCGACCGCCTCGGAAAGCGCGAGGAGCGCCCCGTGCGCCGCGTCGCGCGACGAGACATCCTTTTCGAAGGTCGTCTCGTGGCTGACGGACTTCGTTTCGGACTCGGGGGCCACGACCCGCTCGTCGATTCCGTGCGACAGGAGATGGAAATGCCGCCCGAGCGCCTTTCCGAAGGCGGCGACGAGGCGATCCTCCGGCATGGCCCGGACCTCGCCGATCGTCGTGATCCCGAGCAAAGCGAACTTCTTCTGTGCGACCGGCCCCGCCCCCCAGAGGACGGAAACGGGAAGCGGATCGAGAAACGCCCTCTCGGTGCCGGGTTCCACCGCCACGAACCCGTCCGGCTTTTCGAGGTCCGAGGCGACCTTGGCCACGAACTTTGTCCCGGCGATGCCGACAGAGGTGGTCAGGGACCTCTCGATGAGGACGGCCTTCTTGATCCGCCGCGCCAGGCGTATCCCCTCCTCGAAGGACCGGCCGGGTTGCGTCAGGTCCAGGAACGCCTCGTCGAGCGACAGGGGTTCCACGAGCGGGGTGAAGCGGTCGAAGATCTCCCGGATCCGGCGCGCCTCGGCGGAGTACGCCTCCATCCGGGGGTGGATCCACGCCGCTGTCGGGCAGAGCTTCCGCGCGCGCGCGGAGGGCATGGCCGAGCGGACGCCGGACTTGCGGGCCTCGTAGGAGCAGGTCGCCACGACCCCGCGACGGCCCGGGTCCCAGCCGACGATCACCGGTTTTCCTTTCAGGTCCGGATTGTCGCGCTGTTCCACGGACGCGTAGAAGGCGTCCATGTCGGCGTGGAGGATGATGCGCATGGGGTCAGAAGTCAGGAGCCAGGAGTCAGGAGACCTTGGAAATCCGGACGGGGACCATCTTGAAGGATGGCGTCTTCGAACGCGGATCGAGCTTCCGCGGCACGAGGACGTTCGCCTCCGGATAGTACATCGCGACGTTTCCCGCGCGGATGTCGGTGATCGCGACGACGACCTCCATCCGGCCCGTGCCGGACTCCACGACGACGCGATCCCCTTCCTTGAGCGAGAGGCGCGTCGCGTCCGCGATGGCCATCATCACGACGTCCCGCCGGGCATTCCCCCGGTAGAGGTCTTCCTCGTCGTAGACCACCGAATTGAACTGCCCCTCGGACCGGATCGTCATGAGGCGGAATTCGCCCTCCTTGACGGGAGCAGGGGGGACGGGCGTCGCGTGAAAGCGCGCCTTCCCGTCCGGTGTCGCGAACTTCGGCTCCCGGAAGACGCGCCCCTCGATCACGAACTCGCGCTTCGTCTCTCCGATCCCGGCGATCGCGGAAAAACCCGGCACCACCGCGGCGATCTCGCGCCGGAGCGCCTCGTGAGACCGGAGGCTCGACCAGTCGTACTTTCCGGCCGGGAGGATCTGTTCGGCGAGGGTCGCGATGATCTCGACTTCGGAGCGCATCTCCCCCGCGACGGCTGGCGTGCCGCCGTCCGAAAGACGCACGAAATTGAACATCGACTCCTGCGTCGTCGTCTGCGTCTCCTCGTCGCGCGCGAGGGCGGGAAGGAGCAGGGTCGTCCGCCCGCGGGCGTGGACATGCCCCGTGTTGAGCTTTGTCGTCACGTGCGCCGCGAACGGGATCCGCCGCATCGCCTCGGCCGCCCACTGGCTGTCGGGGTTGCTGGCGTACAGGTTGCCCCCCAGGAGGAACGCCGCCTCGATCTTCCCCTCGCGCGCCGCCGCCATCGAGGCGTAGGTGTCCTGCCCGGTCCCCTCCGCGATCGTGATCCCGTAGCGCGCCGAAAGCTTTTCGGCGAATGCCTTCTTGAGCGTGGGGGAGACGCCGACGGAGCCGACCCCCTGGACATTCGAGTGCCCCCGGATCGGAAGGAGCCCGCACCCCGGCTTCCCCAGCCACCCGCGCGCGAGGGCGACATTCGCCAGGGCCAGGATGTTTTCCACCCCGTTGGCGTGGTGCGTGAGCCCCATCGCCCAGAGGAAGATCCCGCGCCGGGAGGTCCGCAGCATGTCGACCGCCCGCTGGATCTCGCCGCGCGCGACGCCGCCCGCGGCGACGAGGTCGTCCCAGGAGGCCGCCTGGAGGTCCTTTTCGATCGCCGTCCAGCCGGACGTGTGGGCGTCCACGAAGGGGTGGTCCACGGCTCCCGACTCGACGATCCCCTTGAGCAAGCCCTTGTAGAGCGCCACGTCCCCGCCGATGTGCGGCTGGAGGTAGAGGTCCGACACCTCGGTGCCGAACAGCATGCTCCGGACGTCCGAGGGGACCCGGAACCGGACGAGTCCCAGTTCCTTGAGCGGGTTGATGATGATCACCTTCCCGCCGCGCCGGCGCATCTGCATGAGCTGGGTGATGAGGCGGGGGTGGTTCGAGGCGGGGTTCGCGCCCGCGATGAGGGCGAGATCCGCCTGCCCCAGGTCCTCGAGGCCGATCGAGGCGGTTCCGGAGCCGTACACCTCGGCGAGCGCCACGCCGGAGGCGGCATGGCAATAGAAGGAACAGTTGTGGACGTTGTTGGTGCCCCAGGCGCGCGCCACGAGCTGCAGGAGATACGCCGCCTCGTTGCTGGAGCGCCCCGACATGTAGAAGAAGGCCTTTTCCTTCGCCGCGTGCTTGAAGGCCGGGACGAGCCGGGAATACGCCTCGTCCCACGAAATCCGGCGAAAATGCGAATCGTTTCCTTCCGCGACGACGGGGAAGGTCAGGCGTCCCAGGCTTTCGAGCTGCGCCGAGGTGTAACCGGCCAAGGTCGAGAGGTGAGTGGTCCGGAAAAAATCCTCGGTGACAGCCCCCGCCATGTCGCCCGCCTGCGCCTGGACCGACTTCTTGCACACCTCCGGGAAATGGCCCGCCTCGTTGACCATCCCCCCCTTCTGGCCTCCCATCCCGAGGGCGCAGGTCTTGCAGACGTTCTTCGACCGCAGGCGCCTGTAGAGCTTCAGGAGCCCGCCCGCCTCGCGTCCTTTTTTCAGGACGTAAAGGGTGGCGGCGAGACCCCCTGCGGCGCCGACGCGCGGTCTGGCCATGTGGAAAGGCTAAACACCAGACACCCAAAAACCAAACACCAAACAAGAGTCCTCCTCATTGGCATTTGCCGGCGGGAGAACGGATGTTTAACGTGTGGGGATGGATGCGCGGAAGCTGGGCCCCGACGGCCCCGCGGTGTTTCCGGTCGGCCTCGGCGGGATGCCGATGTCGATCGCGGGGCGCCCGGACGAGAAGCAGTCGATCGCGACGATCCATGCCGCGCTCGACGCCGGGATGACGCTGATCGACACCGCGAACGTCTATTGCCTCGACGACGGCGACATCGGCCACAACGAGCGGCTGATCGCGAAGGCGCTCGGGGAATGGCGCGGCGACCGGTCGCGCGTCGTCGTCGCGACAAAAGGGGGGCTGACCCGCCCGCAGGGGCGCTGGGAGCGGGACGGGCGCCCGGCGTCCCTGAAGGCGTCGTGCGAGAAGTCGCTCGCGGCGCTCGGTGTCGAAAGGATCGACCTGTATCAGCTCCATGCCTTCGACGTGAAGGTGCCGCTTGCGGAGACGGCCGGGGCCCTCGCGGAGCTCCGGGCGGCCGGAAAGGTCCGCCACGTGGGGCTCTCGAACGTCTCCGTGGACCAGATCCGCCGGACCCGGAAGATCGTCCCGGTCTCGACCGTCCAGAATCGCTACAACCCGTTTTTCCGCGAGGCGGAGACGGACGGCGTGCTCCGGTACTGCGAGGAAGAGGGGATCGGTTTCCTGGCCTACAGTCCCCTTGGCGGAGGGCGTCTCAACAAGAAGCTTCCCGCGCACCCGGTGGCGCAGGCGGTGGCGAAACGCCACGGCGTGACGCCGCACCAGGCGGTCCTCGCCTGGGTCCTTGCGAAATCCCCGGCCGCGATCCCGATCCCGGGGGCAAGCCGCCCCGAGAACGCCCGCGCGAGCGCCTGCGCCGCGTCGGTCGAACTGGCCCCGGTCGATGTGGCCGAGATCGACCGGGCGACATTCGACAAGAGCTGACATCTGGCGTCCTTGCCAGATTGGCAAAAGTACGCGGTTCCGGGAAAAAACCCCTGTGTCCGCTTGAGAGGTTTAAACGCAACCCATTAAAGTAAATTGGTTGCGAATCATTCTTCGGGACGGTCTGTGGCATCGATTTCGCTCTCGTGTTGGTCATGCCGTTCCGGTTTGACAAGCTGACGGTCAAGGCCCAGGAGGCGGTCGAGCGGGCGCGCGCCCTCGCCGAAAGGAAAGGGCATCCCGCGCTCGAGCCGATCCACCTGCTGTCGGCCCTGCTGGATCCGGACGAGGAGATCGTCCCGGCGGTCCTGGGGCGGATCGGGACGGACCTGGCGCAACTGAAAAAGATCGTCGATGCGGAGCTCTCCCACCTGCCGGAATCGCAAGGAGGGGAGCTGAACCTGTCGCCCGCCGCGAACCGCGTCCTCGGGGCCTCGCAAAAGGAGGCCGATCGGCTCAAGGACCAGTTCGTCTCGACGGAGCATCTCTTGCTGGCGCTCGCCCAGGCCGGTGGGAAGGCGCAGGAGGTCCTGAAGCTGAACGCCGTCGAGACGGAAGACATCCGCCGCGGGATCACGACCGTCCGGGGCAGCCAGACGGTGACCGACCAGAACCCGGAGGCGAAGTTCCAGGCGCTCCAGAAGTACGGGCGCGATCTCGTTGAATTGGCGCGGGCGGGAAAAATCGACCCGGTGATCGGGCGGGACGACGAGGTGCGCCGCGTCGTCCAGGTCCTGTCGCGCCGGACAAAGAACAACCCGGTCCTGATCGGGGAACCCGGCGTCGGGAAGACCGCGATCGTGGAGGGGCTCGCCCAGCGGATCGTCTCGGGAGACGTCCCGGAGAGCCTGAAGGGAAAGCGCGTCGTCGCGCTCGACATGGGGGCCCTGGTCGCCGGCGCCAAGTACCGCGGCGAGTTCGAGGACCGCCTCAAGGCCGTCCTCAAGGAGGTCACTTCCTCGGACGGGCAGGTGGTCCTCTTCATCGATGAACTGCATACCGTCGTGGGGGCGGGATCGGCCGAGGGGGCGATGGACGCCGCGAACCTCCTGAAGCCCGCTCTCGCGCGCGGGGAGCTCCGGTGCGTGGGGGCCACGACCCTCGACGAGTACCGCGAGCACGTGGAGAAGGATCCGGCGCTCGAAAGGCGCTTCCAGCCGGTGCATGTCGCCGAGCCCTCCGTCGAGGACACGATCGCGATCTTGCGGGGCCTGAAGGAGCGCTACGAGGTGTTCCACAAGGTGAAGATCAGGGATTCGGCCCTGGTTGCGGCGGCGAAGCTCTCGAAGCGATACATCACGGAGCGCTTCCTTCCCGACAAGGCGATCGATCTGGTGGATGAGGCCGCGAGCCGCCTCGCGATGGAGCTCCAGAGCGTCCCCCAGGAGATCGACCAGGCGGAGCGGAAGCTCGTCGGCCTCAAGGTTGCGGCGAAACAGCTCGCCGACGAGACGGAATCCCACGCGAGGGACCGGCTCGCCGCGATCGAGAAGGAGATCACCGAGGTCGAGAAGCGCCGCCAGGAGCTGCGCCGCCAGTGGGAGCTGGAGAAAGGCGGCCTCGGGGATGTCCACGCGATGCGGGAGAAGCTGTCGGCGCAGTCGGTCGCCTGTGACCGTCTCTGGGCCGAGATCCGGAAGTCCCAGGGAGCAGGCCATGTCCCGCCGGAGGAGAAATTCCGGGAATTGGCGAAGCTCGATGCCGAGAAGCGCGACCTCGAGAAGAAAATCGCCCAGGTGGAGAGCCGCGCCGACGCGAAGTCGTCCGGGAAGGGAAAACCGACCCTTCTCAAGCGCGACGTCGATGAAGAGGAAATCGCCGAGGTGGTGAGCGCCTGGACGGGGGTCCCGGTGAGCCGGATGCTCGAGACCGAGCGCGAGAAGCTTCTCAAGATGGAAGAACGCGTCGGCGCCCGCGTGGTGGGACAGAAAGAGGCGGTGGCTGCCGTCGCCGACGCGGTGCGTCGCGCCCGTGCCGGCCTGCAGGACCCGAAGCGTCCCATCGGGAGCTTCATCTTCCTGGGGCCCACGGGCGTCGGGAAGACCGAGCTTTCGAAAGCCCTGGCGGAGTTCCTGTTCGACGACGAGGGGGCCATGGTCCGGATCGACATGAGCGAGTTCATGGAGAAGCACTCGGTGGCGCGCCTCATCGGCGCCCCGCCGGGATACGTCGGGTACGAGGAGGGGGGGCGTCTCACCGAGGCGGTCCGCCGGCGACCGTACGCTGTCATCCTTCTCGACGAGATCGAGAAGGCGCACCGGGACGTCTTCAATGTCCTGCTTCAAGTCCTGGACGATGGCCGCCTCACGGACGGCCAGGGGCGCACCGTCGACTTCACGAACGCGGTCGTCATCATGACCTCGAACATCGCCAGCGCCGTCATCCAGGAACTCGCTGGTTCCGAGAACGAGAAACAGATGCGCGCCAAGGTGATGGAGGCCCTCAAGGGTGAATTCCTCCCCGAGTTCCTGAACCGCGTCGACGACGTGATCATCTTCCATCCCCTCGGGAAGGGGGAGATCGGCCGGATCGTCGGGATACAGCTGGAGCGCCTGGAGAGGCAGCTCGCCGAGGCGGACCTGAAACTGGATCTCACCGACGCCGCGCGCCAGGCGGTCGCCGACGAGGGGTACGACCCGGTCTACGGCGCGCGTCCCTTGAAGCGCGTCATCCAGAACCGGATCGCGAACCCCCTGGCGTCCGGAATCCTCGCCGGGAAGCACCCGGCCGGGTCGCGCGTCCGGATCGATTTCCGCAGCGGCGCGTTCACCTTCGAGAGCGCCGCGGCGAACGAAAAGCCCGCGAGGAAGTCCGCTTCTTCCGCCAAGTAGTTGTCAAAACGGCAACGTGCACACCACGTCGCGCCTGTTCCCTGCGGCATTTCTGGCACGCCATTCGCTTTTTTCCGGATCAACGAAAGGAGGTGTCCGATGTTCAGTCCGGTGAACGGGAATTGCGGTGTGCCGGTCCTGCGTGGTGATTTCGACCGGCTGTTCGGAGACCTGGTGGAAGGGGGCGCCCGCGGCGCGGCGGCGCCAGCGATGGACGTCTGGGAGGATGCGGACCGCGTGTACGTGGAAATGGAGCTTCCAGGCGTCGCGCGGGGCGACATCGAGGTGTCGTTCTCCGACGGCGAGCTCGCGATCCGCGGCGAAAGGAAAGCGGCTTCCCGCGAGGGGGCGGCCTGGCACTGGCAGGGGCGTTCCGCCGGCGCTTTCGCGCGTTCCCTCCGGATCCCGGTCGATATCGACGCGGACCGGATCGAGGCCGGGCTCAAGGACGGCGTCCTGACCGTGACGCTCCACAAGGCGGAGGCGGTGAAGCCCCGCAAGATCACGATCCGGGAGTCGTAGGACTCTCCGCGTCATGGTTCTCCGGTTCCCGCACGGCGCGCCTTGCGCCGTGCGGGTTCTTTTGTCTAGAGTCCTTCCGTAAAGGGAGGCGCCATGTTCGAGACGAGTTATGCCGCCGCGGCGGCCCGGGCCCTGAAGGAGGAGAAGATCCTCCTGGTCGAATTCGCGAGCCGCTACTGACCCGCCTGCGTCGAGCTGGATACGGTCACGTATCCGCACGAGACGGTGAAGCGGGTCCTCGCGGAGCATGTCGTGCCGGTGCGTCTCGATGTCCTCGCGGAGCGGGAGACCGCGAAGAAGCTGGGCGCCTACTGGACGCCGATGGTCCTCTATATGGATCCCGCCGGCGAGGGGCGGATCCTCCACCGGTGGCTCGGATACCTGCCGCCGGAGGAATTCGCCGCGCAGGTCCTGGTGGGGGTCGGGCTCGCGAACTACCAGTTGGGGCGCATGGAGAAGGCGGCCGCCTGTTTCGCCGGGGTGGTCGAGCGGTTCGGAAAGACCTGCTTCGCCCCCGAGGCGGTCTACTGGCAGGGCGTCTGCACCTTCCGGAAGATGAAGGGGGGGAACGCGATCTACGACGCCTGCCGCCGGATCGTGGACGAATACCCCGGCACGCTCTGGGCGAAAAAACTCGAGTTCACGAAAAAGTACAAAGACTTCAGTTCCATCGGGAAGTGAAATGCCCCCCTCCCCCTTGATGGGGGAGGGTTGGGGTGGGGGTGTAATGATCGTTGTGATCAACAAGCTGACCGCGAAGGACGTCGAAACCGCCCGTCACATCGAGGCGCGCTTCCGCGACCGGATGAAGGCGGTGGACGGCCGTCCGGGGTTCCTCTCGTTCGAGCTCTGGAAGGACGCGGAGAACCCGCTGGTCCTGTCGTCCGTCACGCGCTGGGAGACGCGCGAGGCGTTCGACACCTGGACCGCGAGCGACGATTTCAAGAAGGCCCACGACCGCCACGCCGCGGCGACGCGCGAGGCGAGAAAACCCGGGGAAGCGCCCCGGATGACCTCCGAGGTGACCATCCACGAGATCGTCCAGGGATCCTGACGGCTACAAATCCTCGATCGGCTGGCGGCCGGCGAATCCGTCCTCGAGGCGGTGCCAGAAGAGGATGTCGTCCTCCCCGGCGATCCAGCAGAGGTAGACCTCTTCCCCGTTATCCCGTACGTGCGGGAAGTCGATCAGCCCCTGGTCCGCGTCCTTGAGAAAGATCCCGTCCTCGGCCAGCTCCCGGGCGAGCGCCTGGAGCGTTTTCACCGGATCGGCATGCTTTCCGTTCCCGTTTCCGTTGGCGCCGTTCCCGTTCATGGCGTGCGGGGCCGCATGCGCCTGGTGCTCGCGTGCCGCTCGGGCGGCCTGCATGATCGACTCCACCTTTTTCCGGACTTTCGGAAGGAGCCTTCGGGCCTCGGCGAGCGTGAAATGGACATCGTGGTGACGGTCGGGCATGGCGGGCCAGTGTAGAAGCGTCCCGCCCGGCAATCTACACTCCGGTCGGATGCCGAAGGGCACGTGCCATGTGGGCCTGATCGGTCTCGGGGCGATTGGGCGGAACCTCGCACTGAACCTGTCAGACCGGAAATTCTCCGTCGCCGTCTGGAACAAGGAGCGGGACTGGACGGGGGGGTTCCTGGCGGCGAACCCCGGCGGGCGGTTCGTCGCGTGCCGCACGATCGAGCAGGTCGTCTCGAACCTTCCCCGTCCGCGGCGGATCCTGCTCATGGTCACCGCCGGCGAGGCGGTGGACGCCGTGATCCGGAACCTCGCGCACCGGCTGTCGGCGGGGGACATCGTCGCCGACGGGGGGAATTCCCTGTATAGCGACACCGCCCGGCGCGAGGGGCTCCTCGCGGCGCAGGGGATCCTCTACCTGGGCCTCGGGATCTCGGGCGGCACCGACGGGGCGCGCCACGGCCCCTCGATCATGGCGGGGGGGAGCCGGCGCGGTTGGGCCTGGTTCAGGCCGATTCTCGAGGAGATCGCCGCACGGGGAAAGGACGGCCCGTGCGCGGGGTGGTTCGGCCCCGGCGGGGCGGGGCACTTCGTGAAGATGGTCCACAACGGGATCGAGTACGCCGAGCTCCAGGCGATCGCCGAGATCCGGGACCTCCTGCGCGCCGCGAACGGCCTGGATGCCGGCCGGGTGTCGCGCGTCTTCAGCCGATGGAACAGGGGGCCTCTCGAATCGTTCCTGCTGGCGACATCGGCGGAGGTCCTGGGCGCGCGGGACGAGGAAGGCCGGGGTTTTCTCGTCGACCGCGTCGTCGATGCCGCGGGGCAGAAAGGGACCGGGAACTGGACGGTCCGGGCGGCCGCCGACCTGGGCATCCCGGTCCCGTCGGTCGCCGCCGCCGTGGACGCGCGGAACCTCTCGGCGCGCCGTGCGGAGAGGGCGCGCCTGGCGTCCGCCCGCCGCGCCGGACGCCCGATCCCGGAGAAGGACCTGCGGGACGCGCTGTTCCTGGCGCGCCTCGCGGCATTCGCGCAGGGGCTCGATCTCCTGCGTGCCGCGAACGACCGGTACGGATGGGAGGCCGCCTGGAGCGAGACGGCCCGCGTCTGGGAAGCGGGGTGCATCATCCGGTGCGGGTTTCTCGCGGAGATCCGCCGCGCGGCCCTCCGGAACCCCGCGCTTCCGCACCTCTTCCTGGACGGCGCCATCCGGTCGTCGATCGTCCGGGCGGAAAAGGGGGCCCGCCGGGTCATCGCCGCGGCGGCCGCCTCCGGAATCCCTGCGGCGGCGATCGCCGCGGGGCTCTCGTACTGGGACGCCTGGCGGGCGGGGCGGCTCCCGCAGGACCTGGTCCAGCTGGCGCGCGACCGGTTCGGCGCGCACGGGTTCGAGAGGACAGATCGTCGAGGAACCAGCCGCGGTCCGTGGTAACATGCCGCGAAAGGAGGCCCCATGCCCTATCCCGAGGAACTGGTGAAGCCGATGCGCGAGGAACTGACCCGGATCGGCGTCAAGGAACTGAAGAACGCCGCCGAGGTGGACGCCTTCCTGGGCGACAAGAAGGGGACGACGCTCGTCGTCGTCAATTCCGTCTGCGGGTGCGCCGCCGGCGCCGCGCGGCCGGGGGTGACACTGGCGCTCCAGCACGCCGCGCGTCCCGACCGCGTCGCGACCGTGTTCGCGGGACAAGACACCGAGGCGGTCGCCAAGGCCCGCGGCTATTTCGCCGACTACCCGCCGTCGAGCCCCTCGCTGGCGCTCTTCAAGGACGGCAAGGTGGTCCACTTCGTCCCGAGGCACGGGATCGAGGGACGGGCGCCCCAGCAGGTGGCGGCCGACCTCGCGGCCGCTTTCGACAAGCACTGCGCGAAGAGCGCGGCCAAATAGTGGGGACGTTCCACAACGACAAGGGGGAGCTTCACGGGATCACCGTGGTGGTCGACACCACGGGGTCCCGTGTCGTGATCGGCCGGTGCGAGGAGGTGACCCCGGTTGCCGTCATCCTCAATGACGCCGAAAGCCACGAGACGGGCGCCGGGGGGAAGTCGAAGGACGACTTCATCCGGCGCGCCGCGCAGGTGGGTGTCTGGCCGAAGCTGAAGCGCGTCGTCGTCCCGATCGGGGAAGTCGCCTCGATCCGGCGGCTGGGCGAGATCTCTATTTCCTGAAGAGCCAGCGCGCCCCCAGCAGGGCCGCGCCGGCCGCCAAGCCATATCCGTTGTGGCTGGTGCAGAGGCTGGTCGTTCCCATGACGATGACGACGATGCGGTCGAACGTTCCGGAGACGTCGCGGGCCAGCAGGGCGTGCGAGATCCCGACAGAGACGAGGAGCGTCCCCAGGACCGGCGCGGGAATGAGGCCGCAGAGCGCGGCCACTGACGGGCCGCAGGCGAAGGCCAGGACGAGAAGGACCGCTCCGATCAGGATCGAGGCACCCCCCGTGCGCGCGCCGAACCGGTGGTGGGCGGTGAACCCCCCGGAACCGTGGCAGAGCGGAACGCCTCCCGCGAGCCCCGCCGCGATGTTCGCCACGCCCAGTCCCGTCGCGATCGCCTTGCCGGTGACGCGCCGCGCGCCGTCACCGTAGTACCCCTTCGCGGTATCGCGGGCGGCCACGACCGAGTTCGTGAGGGTGAGCGGGATCTGGGGGAGGACAAGAAGGACAAGAGCCTGCCAGAATATTTCAGCCGGCGGGAGCGAGAGGGGAACGGGCGCGGGTCCCCATCCCGTCGCGGGAACCCCGCGGATCAGGAGCCCCGAGAGGATGCCGAACACCAGGACCGCCAGGCCTGCCGGGACACGCTCGTTCCTGGCGAGGGCGAGAAGGATCCCGCCCGTCAGGACCGCGAGGGAGACGCCTGTCGCGGGGATCCGGAAATCCCCCAGGGCCGGAAGGGGAACAGGAGCCAGGATCATCTCGATTCCTTTTCTCGCGAGGATCAGGCCCACTCCCAGCTGGATTCCCCGCACGAGCTCGCGGGTGAAGACGCGGTCGAGTCGGTCGGCCAGGCCCGTCACGGCCACGGCGAGGAGGATCATTCCCATCCAGAGCCCTGCGGCCCCGATCACCTCCGGTCCCAGGCCGAGGCCGATCGCGAGGGCCGAGAGCGACTTCAGCGGCTGGACCGGCACCGGGACGCGGTAGTACGCCCCCGCGGCGATATAGGCGAGTCCGGCGACTCCGAAGACGGCGGTGGGGGAGAGGCCGTTCGCCGAGACGAGGGTGATGGCGAGCGGCGCCAGGACCCCGATGTCGCCGAAGGCGCCGGACCATTCCTTGCGGTCGAACCGGAGGGGGATCGTCACCGCGGGATCATAGCGCTCCCTTCGCGCGGGACGGGGTCGCAATCGCACGTCCGACCCGCTATAATCAGGGGCTTCACGTGGCGGACAACGAGGCGGTCGGCTCCTTTTCGGCGTTCAACCTCCATCCGGATCTCCTGAAGGCGATCGAGGCGCTGGGATTTACACGCCCCACGCCGATCCAGCAGCAGGCGATCCCGGCGGTCCTTGCCGGGCGCGACATCGTGGGGACCGCCCAGACCGGGAGCGGGAAGACCGCCGCCTATCTCCTGCCGATCCTGCACCGCCTGCTGACCGAGACCCCGGCGGGGGGGCGCCCGGCCGGGTCGCGCGCCCTGGTCCTGGTTCCGACGCGCGAGCTGGCGCTCCAGGTGGAGGAGGTCGCCAGGAGCCTCGCCCAATTCACGAAGATCCGCGTGGTGTCGGTCTTCGGCGGCGTCGGGATGGAGCCGCAGACGAAGGCGCTCCGCGCCGGCGCCGAGATCGTCGCGGCGACGCCGGGTCGGCTCCTCGACCACATGGGGCTGGGAAACGCGAAATGGAACCATCTTTCTTATCTGGTGCTGGATGAAGGGGATCGGATGCTGGACATCGGTTTCATGCCCGATATCCGACGGATCGTGGAGAAGCTTCCGGCCGGGCGCCAGACCCTGCTCTTCTCGGCGACGATGCCCCACGCGATCAAGGCCCTGGCCGAGTCGATCCAGAAGGACGCCGTGAAGGTGTCGGTGGGGGAGACGCTCACGCGCCCCAAGATCCCGGAGGGGATCGACCACAAGATCTACCCGATCCCGACGCACGCGAAAACGGACCTTCTGCTCCGGATCCTGAAGGATTCCCCGATGCCGTGCGTCCTGGTCTTCGCGCGCACGCGGCAGCGGGCCGACATGGTGGCGGCCGACCTCAAGCACGCCGGCTACACCGTGAAGTGCATCCATTCCGATTTTTCCCAGGCCGAGCGGATCGCCGCCCTGGAGGCGTTTCGCGCGCGCAAGGTCCAGATCCTGGTCGCGACCGACATCGCGGCGCGCGGGCTCGATATCGACGACATCTCCCATGTCATCAACTACGACCTGCCGCAGTCGGTGGAGGACTACGTCCACCGGGTGGGGCGCACGGGCAGGGCCGAGGCCTCGGGAGAGGCCGCGAGCCTCGTCTCGCTCGAGGAGATGCACATGCTCGCCGCGATCGAGGCGGAGATCGGCAAGGCGGTCCCCCGGATGGCCTATCCCGGCTTCACCCCTGACGGCAAGCCCCTGACCGACAGCCAGGCCGGCGTGGCGGCCGCCATCCAGCGCCCGCCCGTCCGCCGCGGGCCCCGCCGCACGCGGTAGCGTTACCGCTTCAGGTCTTCCGCGATCGTCGAGAACTGTTCCAGGGCGGCCTCCAGGTCGTCGGCGATCTCTTGCGCGATGACGCCGGGGGCGGGGAGGTTGGCGGACGCCTCCAGGCTCTCGTCCTTGAGCCAGAAGAGATCGAGGTTTGCCTTGTCGCGCTTCAGGAGATCGGCGCAGGCGAACGGCTTGAACCGCTCCGTTTCCTTGCGCTTGTGGCGGTTCGCCGGGTTGTAGCACGTCACGAAATCGTCGAGATCGGCGCGTGTGAGGGTGTTTTCCTTCAGGGTGAAATGCTTGTTGGTGCGCAGGTCGTAGATCCAGAGCGTCTCGGTCCAGGGCTTTTCCTGCGCGGGCTTGCGGTCAAAGAAGAGCACGTTCGCCTTCACCCCCTGTGCGTAGAAGATCCCGGTGGGGAGCCGCAACAGGGTGTGGACGTCCGCCTGCGTGAGGAGCTTGCGGCGGATCGTCTCGCCGGCGCCCCCTTCGAAGAGGACGTTGTCCGGCAGGACCACCGCCGCGCGGCCGTGCTGTTTCAGGATCGAGAAGATGTGCTGGAGGAAGTTGAGCTGTTTGTTGCTGGTCGAGGCCCAGAAGTCGTCCCGGTTGATGACGAGCGACTCCTTCTGCTGTTCGCCGGCATCGTTCACGATCGTGACACTGCTTTTCTTGCCGAACGGGGGGTTGGCGAGGACCAGGTCGAACTCGCCGTGCTTGGCGGCGAGGGCGTCCTTGATCTCGACCGGGGGGGCGTCGTCTGTGTCGGCTCCGATCCCGTGCAGGAGCAGGTTCATCGCGCAGAGGCGCGCCACCCCGTCCACCAGCTCCAGGCCGAAAAGGGTTCCGCTCTTCAGACGTTTCTTCTGTTCGCGGTCGAGGGAATGGTGCTTCGACAGGTAATCGTGCGCGGCGAGCAAAAAACCGCCGGTGCCGCAGGCGGGGTCGCAGATCGTCTGCCCCGGCCGGGGGGCCATGGCGTCCACGATCGCGGCGATCAAGGCCCGGGGGGTGAAGTACTGTCCCGCGCCGCCTTTCACGTCCTCGGCATTTTTCTGGAGGAGCCCCTCGTAGGCGTCCCCCTTCACGTCGGCGGAGAGGCTGGACCACTGTTCCTTGTCGATGAGATCCACGATCAGCCTGCGGAGCTTCGCCGGATCCTGGATCTTGTTCTGGGCCTTCCGGAAGATCAGCCCCAGCATCCCTTTCTGCTTCCCGAGCGTTTCCAGGACATGCCGGTAGTGGGTCTCGAGTTCGTCGCCGTCTTTCATCAATAGGCTCGGCCAGTCTTTTCCTTTGGGGACGGCCGACGGCTTGTTGAAGGGGGGACGGCTCTGCTCGTCCGCCATCTTGAGGAACAAGAGGAACGTCAACTGCTCGACGTAGTCGCCGTAGGAGAGGCCATCATCCCGCAGGATGTTGCAATAGTTCCAGAGTTTTTGAATGAGTTGGGCCGAATGATTCGACATTCCGATTACCCTCCGAAGTCTGAAACCGGAAGAAGGGCCTCTCCCGTTTGAGACGCATGCCGTCGTAGCCGTCCCACGATCTCGGGCAAGGTCCACACGCCGCCGAGAGCAAGGTAAATATGGTTGTGATCCATGAGGATGATGGGAGTCTTTTTTCCCGAAGCTTGCTGGATTGCAACCTTGGAATAGCCAGAGATTGAAACCATGATCCCCATCGTGTTGTCCGCATTGTTGTTAACTTTGGCAAGAAACGTGTCTACATCCGGGGCGTCCGCCTGTTCACGCGTGAATTTCAACTCGGTCAGGTACGTCGTTCCCTCCACGGTCACGGCGCCGTCGATTTGACGGCCGTTTGAAGTGTAGGGGCGGCGATGCGTCATTTCGAAAAAGGAAACGACGTCGTAGAACCAATCCTGGAACGTGTACCCCGCAGACTGCGTTCCGATCTGCTTCGAAAGACTATTCAGCCGTTCTTCAAGGGTGGAGAGCGTTTGGCGCATTGCGATCGTGGCTTCAGATCGTTGGCGCGCGGTTTTCTTGGCCTCCTCCCGTGACTTCTGCTCCTCTGCCTTTTGCTTCTGGGATTCAACGTACTGGCGCAGTGCTTGGACAGCTTCTTTCGCTGATTTCACTTTTTTGGGCGTGTCCTCCCAGCCTTCCAGGTCAGGGAATTTGACCTGGTCCACAAGCGATGCGGCGATCTGCTGAATAACGACGTCGCCTTTCTCTGCGGATTCCAGTTTTGGCCATAGTCGGCCAATGAATACCCGCTTGGTTTCCGTTTCTTGCCAGGTCGCAAGAAAAGTTTCGGAAATCTTGTGTCTTCTCAAGAAGTTCAGCAGGGCATTTTTTCGCCAAAAGGATTTCAGGAGCGCATCCTGGACCAGATCAATGAAATGGGATGGAAGGCTGTCAGGCATGTCAGTTGCGCTGAAGAGGAAGTCGGCCGCTGAACGCCTGTTGAAGGATCGCCTGCCGCAGGCGGCCGGCGCGCTGGAGGTTGGCGGCCACTGTCGTTTCCAGTTCCTCGATCACGCTCAAATGGCGCTCCACCTCGGCGACGATGCGGATCTGTTCGGCGAGAGGTGGGAGTGGCAGGAGCATTGCCTCAATCCGCGCTTTGTTCAAAGCGGGCTGGTTATTTCCGGAACTCGTTCGACGGGTGTTGTCGTATTGCGACCAGAGCCAGTAGTAAACGTACTCAGGGGGAACCTGTGTGCGCGACACCCAGATGGCGGCACAGTTCTGGTTGTTGCAAGCATCGATCTTCAAAATCGCCGTCTGTCCCCGTGTCTTTCCTTCGCCAATCATTCCGAGTAGAACTGAGCCTCTAGGGTTTAACTGCGTGCTTGAGTTTTCAATCCCTGCTTTTGTGATGGTCTCGCGCGTATCAACGATTGCGGTGAAGTGAACCTCGCCTGAACTGACCCAGGGAATACCGCCTCCCCAATATGATGCCTCATTGCGATTGGGAGTGGCGCCGACGGCCACGTGAAAACAGGCCCCAATTGTCGTCCAGATCCACCCCTCCGGCAACGTTTCTAGCCCGGTAGTGGCGTGGGTGGCAGGCTCTTTATATTTGCCTCGTCCCTGCCATTTCTGCCGGCGTTCGGCGAGGATGCGGGCGAGGAGTCGAGAACCGGTCTCGTACTCCCGCCCTTCCGCCTTCGCCAGTTCCGCCTCGGTGGGAACGAGCTTCCCCTCGCAGGCGGCCTTCAGGACGGCGGCGCGGTAGCGCTTCAGATTCGCCTGGACCCGCTTCAAGGCCGCCACGCCCGCCGCGAGGCGGGTGAACTGCTTCTCGATCTCCGCTACGATTTGGCGTTGCTGGTTGGGAGGCGCAAGAGGGATTGGGAAGCGTAGAAAGGTTGGAAGATTCAGGTTTTGAACTGTTGTTCCGTATTTTGTGCAGGTTTTCAGGATGTCCTGTTCGAATGCTTTGAGTGCCAACGCGAGATAGGCTGATGAAATGCCTTCGTGCAACGTCACCGCTTTGAGATCTTGGTTTAATGCGACTTCGCGTTCCGTGATCGCCACGGGCAACGTGTGTTTGAGGATGCCACTGCGAACAACCACAAGAAGGTTGCCGGGAGGGACAAGATTTGTTGCCGACTGCTCAATGGCATCTCGGGTGATGTAGTCCTGCGTATCTGTAATCCGATCAACCTTCATGTCTTTGGGGGAAACCCATGGAATGGTGCCGTTAGTCCAGAATTTCGGATTCGCTTTACTTGGTGTACCCCCGCCGAACCAGTCACCAATCTTGCCCAGCGGAACCAATCGCCAGCCATCCGGCAGGATATGCGCGCCTGTGGGGGGGGGGTGAACAGAGGTGGAATACGCGGCATCCGTTGGCGACAGTTTTTCTTGCACGGGAGCGATGGTGCGGCGTATCGCGCCTTTCTTCCGTGGATGGTATTCGCCCGGCGTTTCCCTGACGGCGCGTGACCCGGGACGGAGAGCGAGCGAGCGTTCGCGCAGGGCGTCGAGCAGAAGCAGTTTTTCCGCGATGGGCCTGGCGGCGAGCGCCCGCCGGTAGGCACGCTTATTGTCCAGCATCCGCCGGAGGTTGAAGATCATGGCGCGCCGCCTGGAAATTGCTGTTTGAATTGTTTCCAGCGAGGGGTCAGACCGTGGCGGGCCAGGATCGCCTGGAATTTCTTCAGATCCAACGCATCCTCTTCGATGAACTGCAGAAGGCGGGTTTTGTCCTTAGGGCGGCCCGTCTCCAGCGCGATGGCGGCGAGATGTTCGGCGGTGAAGACGTGTGCCCGCGTCCCGTCGATGTCGATCTCGACGGCCTGGTCGATCGCTTCCTCGACAAGAGGGCTCGTGGGGGGCAGGAACTGGACGGGCCAGCCGGCAACGACGACATATTCTTTCTCGATCGCGTGGCCTTGGGCGGTGAGATACTTAAAGATGGGTTCCAGATCAACGAGGGAACTTTTCGGGCCGGGCTGAAAGATCACGAACACGTCCACGTCCAGCGTGGCGACCGGTTCCAGGTAAAAAGTGGCCCCGACCGCGCCGCCGATGGCGTACCGTTCGATCACGCCGTCCGCCTGCATCCGGTTGACCGTGTCGATGACCTTCCGGATATCCATGCCGATACCTATTTTACGTCATGCGGCCAGGACGCTGTTCAGTTCTTCAAGTAGTTGGGGGAGCCGGTCTCCAAAGAGTTGATGTGCTTTTCCAAGGCCCCCCAATTGATTGAAGGGGACGCTGTCGAAATCGTCCGGCTCGATGCTCAAGCTGGTGGCGATCTGGTCCCGGATCAGCCCGAGCCAGGTCCGCTGGTCCGGCGTGAAGTGGATACCCGCCTTCGCCTTGTCCGCCATCCAGCGGTCGAACCGCGCGGCGACCGACTGCGCGAACGGCTCCAGGACCGGCTGATGCTTCAGGGCGAAGCGGACGAGCGAGACGAGGTCGGCGAAGCGCCCGGTCTGCGAGCGCCCCTTCACCTTTTGGGGGGCGATGGCGGCGAAGGCGTCCCAGAGACGGTCCTCGGTCCAGGCGGCGTGGTTTTCGCGGAGTTTCTTTTCGAGTTCCTTGAGCATCGGCTCGGTGAGGCGCTGGCGGTAGGGACGGCTGTAGAGGATCTGCAGGGCCGTGATTTCCGCCTTGTGCGCCTCGATGTAGTCGCGGAAGGAGTCGGCCATGCCGGCGCTCGTCTGCGCGCTTTTTTGGGCCGGACCGGCGTAGAGAAGCGCGTCCTGCGAGATGACGTCGATCGTCTGGTCCGCCGCCTTCTGGATCTTCTTGAGGAGATTCCGGAGCTCCGGGTTGGCGGCGAGCGGGGCGAGCGCCTGCCTGGCGAGCGTCTCGGCGGCGGTTTTCTGGGGCTGGGCCGCGGCGCCTTGGGCCGCCTCCGCGATTCGGTCGGGGTCGACCGCGTCGAGAAGTCCCCGGGCGATCTGGGAGAGGGTCTGCCCCTTGGCGGTCTTGGCGACTTCTGCGGCCACGTCGGGATCGAACCGGCGCTCCAGGCGGATCAGGCGCCCGGCGAGCGATTCGAGCGCCGCCGGCTCCGTCGCGCCCAGGGCGACGGCGTCCAAGAGCTTGTCGAAGGCGACCGACGGTTTCTTCTCCAGCGGGCGCGAGTCGGTCTGCACGCGCTCGCAGACGCCGACGGCGTCGACGATCACGTAGCGGGTCTTGCGCTTGATGCCGGGGTTCACCTGTTCCATCTCGGCGTCGGAGACGACCCGCACGCCGCGCCCCTTCATCTGCTCGAAGAAGTTCCGCGAGGCGACCGAGCGCATGAAAAAGACGATCTCCAGCGGCTTGATGTCGGTGCCGGTGGCGATCATGTCCACGGTGACGGCGATGCGCGGGTTGTAGCTGTTCCGGAAGGAGGCGATCAGGGCCTTGGGGGATTCGCCGGTGGTCTTGTAGGTGATCTTCTTGCAGAAGTCGTTCCCTTTGCCGAACACCTCCCTGCAGATCCGGACGACGTCGTCGGCGTGGGAGTCGTCCTTGGCGAAGATGAGTGTCTTGGGGACGTCGGTGCGGCCGGGAAAGATCTCCGTGAAGAGCCTGTCCCGGAAGGCGGCCAGGACCGTCCGGATCTGGTCCACGGCGACCACCTCGCGGTCAAGGTCCGCGGCATCATAGGCAAGCGGCTCGTCGAGCTGTTCCCAACGGACCTTGCGGGTCTGGCGGTCGCGCCTGTCCACAAAAAAGCCGGCGTCCACCTGGGAGCCTTTCTGGCTGATCCGGGTGTCGATTCGGTAGATGTCGCATCCGACGTTCACGCCGTCGGCGACAGCTTTTTCATGTCCGTATTCCATGACGAGGTTCTGGTTGAAGAAGCCGAAGGTCTGCTTCGACGGCGTGGCGGTGAGGCCGATTAGGGAGGCGTCGAAGTATTCGAGCACCTGCCGCCACAGGTTGTAGATGGAGCGGTGGCACTCGTCGGTGACGATGAAGTCGAATTCCTCGATGGGGAAGGCGGGATTGTATTCGAGCGGTTCGGGTGCCTTGAGAAAGGCGGTCGATTCCAGTGGGAGGTCGTCAAGGTCAGGCGCGGGGGATTTCTCCCCCTTGAGCATGGAATAAAGGCGCTGGATGGTGCCAATCACGACGCGGGCGGACGAGTCGAGGGTGTTCCCGGCGAGATGCTGGACGATGTACTCCTCGGTGAATTTGTAGTTATTCGCCGGAGAGACGAACTGCTGGAACTCCTTCAGGGTCTGTTCGCCCAGGTTGCCGCGGTCGACCAGAAAGAGGACGCGCCGTGCCCCGGCGTACTTGACCAGCCGGTAGATAAAGTTGACGGCGGTGAAGGTCTTGCCGGAACCGGTCGCCATCTGGATCAGGGCGCGGGGGCGGCCGGCGGCGAACGATTTTTCGAGGTTCGTGATCGCCTCGATCTGGGCGGGCCAGAGGCGGTCGGCGGCGAGGGGCGGGAAGTCGCGCAGGCGCCGGGCGAGCGGCTTTTCCTGCTGGACCCAGGCCAGGAGTGTCTCCGGACGATGGAAGGCGAAGACGTTCCGGCTACGCGGATCCGGTTCGAGGCGGTTGGTGAAGCGGGTCTCGGTGCCGGTCGTCTCGTAGCTGAACGGGAGCGGCGTTCTCCAATGGGGGAGGTCGGACGGGACGCCGGCAACGTACTTTTCCGACTGGTCCTCGACGCCGGTCAGGGAATGGCCTTCCTTCTTGGCCTCGACCGTCCCGATGACCCGGCCGTCCACGAAGAGGGTGTAGTCCGGCTCGCCGGTCTGGAAGGAGAGTTCGCAGACGGCGACGCCGCGGGCGGCGGAGAGATTGACGGCGGCCTTGTCCTGCACGGTCCAGCCGCACTTTTCCAGAAGGACATCGATGATGCGACGGGCGCGGTCTTCGGGCGTCAGGGGCATTCGAAGTTGCATTCTACACGCCCTTTTGGAGGCAGGGGGCTGGTGGGGAAAAGACGCCCGAAGGGCGTCGATCCCTACGGGGGTGGGCGGGGAATGAGAGTTTTCTTGTTTCGTGGGGCGGCCGGAGATTCAGCGGCCGGGCCGCAGGCGGGCTTGCGAGAGGGCCTCATGCGCAGGCCGGTGGCAGGACGCCACGCGCTTCCCGTCCGCCTTGCGGACGGAAGCGAAGGCCGTCGCGCATGGGAGGGAGGAGCGGACCGGATGTCCGCGACGACCGTCCCGCGAGAAAGCCCGCCGAGAGGCCCTGGCCAGCGCGAACCGCCGGAAGGGGCGCAAAGCAGAGCTTGAGCGCTATCCGCCGAGAGACCCCCGGCTGTCGGGTGGTTTCCGTATAATTACCCCATGCGCATCGCGGTTGCCATGTCGGGTGGGGTCGATTCGTCGGTCGCCGCGGCGCTCCTCGCGCGCGAGGGACACGAGGTGACGGGGCTTTTCATGAAGACCGGGGTCGAATCCGGCGAAGGGGCAGAGAATCCCCGGCGGTGCTGCTCGCTCGACGACGCCTGGGACGCCCAGCGCGTCGCGGATCAGATCGGGATCCGCTTTTATGCACTGAACTACAAGGAGAGGTTCCGGAAGGTGCTTGAGGACTTCGCCGATTCGTATCAGGCGGGGAAGACCCCGAACCCCTGCGTCCGGTGCAACCAGTGGCTGAAGTTCGGGGCGCTCGCGGACGAGGCGCGGGCCTTGGGATGCGAAGCGATCGCCACGGGGCATTACGCCCGGATCGAGGAGCGCGCGGGGCGCCACCGTCTGCTCCGGGCGGTCGATCCCGAGAAGGACCAGTCGTATGTCCTTTTCGCCTTGAGGGCCCGGGATCTCGCCGCGATCCGCTTCCCCCTCGGAGGAATGTCAAAGGGGGAGGTCCGGAAGATCGCCGCGGAGATCGGGCTTCCCGTGAAGGACAAGCCGGACAGCCAGGATCTCTGTTTCGCGCCGAAGGGGGGATACCGGGAGGTGATCGGCCGGTACCGGAAGAATGATCCCGCTCCGGGCACATTCGTCGATACGGCCGGGAACATCCTGGGCAGGCACGACGGGATCGAGAATTTCACCGTCGGCCAGCGCAAGGGGCTGGGGATCGCGCTCGGGAAGCCCGCCTACGTCGTCCGGATCGAGCCGGATACCCGCCGCGTCGTCCTGGGGGAGGAGGAGGCGCTTCTCTCGTCCGGGTGCACGCTCGCGGACGTGAACTGGCTGTCAGATGACGCGCCCCCCGGGCCGATCCGCGCGCGGGTAAAAATCCGCTACACGCACGAGCCGGCCGGGGCGGAAGTGACCCCCGGCCCCGGCGCGACGGCGACCGTCCGCTTCGATGCCCCCCAGCGCTCCGTCACCCCCGGACAGGCGGCCGTCTTTTACGAGGGAAACGAGGTCCTCGGCGGAGGGTGGATTGGTTCGACCGGGAACCGACGGTCCTGAAACGCGCGCGGAATCCGTCCCGTTCCGCGAGGCGCTCCGCTACTGGATCCGCCTGGGGTTCGTCAATTTCGGCGGGCCGGCGGGGCAGATCGCGATGATGCACCGTGACCTCGTGGAGAGGCGCCGGTGGATCTCGGAGGGGCGGTTCCTGCACGCCCTGAACTACTGCATGCTCCTGCCGGGCCCCGAAGCGCAACAGCTGGCGATCTACATCGGCTGGCTGCTGCACCGGACCGCCGGGGGGATCGCGGCGGGGGTTTTCTTCGTCCTGCCGGCGGCGTTTCTGCTTTGGGGGTTGGCGTGGCTCTACGCGGCGCACGGCGAGGTCGCCTGGGTGGCGGCCGTCTTTTACGGGGTGAAGCCGGCGGTCCTGGCGGTGGTGGTGGAGGCGGTCGTCCGGATCGGGAAGCGGGCCCTGCGGAACGCCGCCGGCGTCGCCGTCGCCGCCGGGGCGTTCGCGGCCCTGCGCTTCTGGGGGGTCCCGTTTCCCGCCGTCATCGTGGGGGCGGGGATCCTCGGCTTCCTGGCGGACCGTTTCTCGCCCGGCCTCTTCATGCTTCCGCCGCCGAAGGTCGGGGACGGTAAAGCGGGCGCGCTTCACGGTGACGACAGCGCCGCCCCCGCGCATGCCGCTCCGTCCCGGGGGCGCGCCGCCCGGGTGCTGGCCGTCTGTACGGCGCTTTGGGCGGCGCCTCTCGCCGCGCTCTGGCTCTGGCGCGGAAGGGGGGATGTCCTCGTCGAACTGGGGATCTTCTTCAGCAAGGCCGCGATGGTCACCTTCGGCGGGGCGTACGCGGTCCTGGCGTATGTCGGCCAGCAGGCGGTGGGGCATTACGGCTGGATCACCGCGCCCCAGATGGTGGACGGGCTGGGCCTGGCCGAGAGCACGCCGGGCCCCCTCATCATGGTGACGCAGTTCGTCGGGTTCCTTGCGGCATGGCGCCATCCCGGGGACCTTGCGCCTGTCGCCGCCGGGACGTTGGGGGCCTTGATCACGACCTGGGTGACGTTCGTCCCCTGCTTCCTCTGGATCTTCCTGGGGGCGCCTTACATCGAACGCCTGCGCGGGAACAGGATGCTGACGGCGGTGCTGTCGGCGATCACGGCGGCGGTGGTCGGCGTGATCGGGAACCTGTCCGTTTTTTTCGCCGGGCACACGGTGTGGGGCGGTTCCGGAGCGCTCGATCCCTTCGCGGTCGGGGCGGCCCTGGCCGCCTTCGCGGCGCTCGCCTGGCGGCGCTGGAACATGCTGGCCGTCATCGCGGGGTGCGCGGCCGCGGGCGCCGTCTGGAAACTGTCAGTCGGTTCCTGAATCTCCCAGGAGCTCGCGGCGGATCGCGCCGGCCAGATAGAGGGAACCGGTCGCGCAGACGAGCCCATCCGGGCCTGCGAGCGTTTTCGCGCGCGCGAGCGCGTCGGCGGGGGTCGGCGCGGCCTCGACGGGGAGGTCCGGGGCCGCGGCGCGCGCCAGGCGCGACAGTTCTTCCGCCGGGACCGCGCGGGGATTCCCGGTCGTCGTGACGACGAGAGCGGCGCAGGCGGGGGCGAACCGCCCGAGCATCCAGCTTGCCTCCTTGTCTTTCTGGCAGGCAAAGATTCCGACGATCCGCCGTCCGGAAAACCCTTCCCGGAGCGCGGCCAGAAGCGCGTCGATCGAGTCCCGGTTGTGCGCGCCGTCGACGATCACCTCGGGGCTTCCGGCGATCCGCTCGATCCGTCCCGGGAGCCGGAGCCGGGAGAGCGCCTCCCGGACGGCGCCCGGGCGGAGCCGGATCTCTCCGGCGCGCTCGAGAAGGTCGAGTGTCGCGAGGGCGGTGGCGGCATTGACCCGCTGATGAGGCCCCGGCATCGCGAGCGGAAGATCGCCCGGGGGTCGGTCCGGCGCCAGATGCAGCGGGACGCCCAGACGCCCGGCGGCGCCGGCGATGACGGCCGCCGCCTCGGGCTGCTGCGGCGCCGAGACGGCGGGAACGCCCGGTTTCAGGATTCCCGCCTTTTCCGCCGCGATAAGGCCGATCGTCGCGCCGAGGATCTCCTGGTGGTCGAGGCCGATCGGCGTGAGGACCGCCGCGCGCGGCGCGACGATGTTCGTGGCGTCCAGGCGCCCGCCCAGCCCGACCTCGATCACCGCCCAGTCGGCCTTCTCTGCCGCGAAATGCAGGAAACCGGTCTCCGTCAGGATCTCGAAGAAGGTGGGGCGCCCGGCGTCCGGGGTGCCGTCCGGGACGCATTCCGCGATCCGCGTCAGGCAGGCGGCGAACGCCTCCCGGGAGATCGGGACGCCGTCGATCTGGATCCGCTCCCGGAGCCCCGTGACGTGCGGCGAGGTGTAGAGCCCTGTCCGGTAACCGCTGGCCGACAGTCCGGCGGCGATCATGGCGGCTGTCGAGCCTTTCCCCTTGGTCCCGGCGACGTGGATTATTCCGGATGCGGCATGCGGCGATCCCAACCGGTTGTCTAGAAGCCGGATACGGTCGAGACCGAATTGGGCCACCTTGGCGTCCCGCATCTTTTCAAGATCGGTAAACCTGTTTAAATATTCTATAGATTCAATATAATTCATTTAAATATTGAAGATATGATAATTTTAATTTGTTTGTATGTTCTTTGGAATAACGCTGGTGAGGGGGAAAGTCTCCTTCCGATCGTTGACAACCGCCTGAAAAACGATACTTTCCGCTGATTCTCGGGCGTCAGATCAGGGTGTCAAGGAAAGAGGGGACCCCATGGGAACGAACCTGACCCGCAAGATCCTGGCGAGGCACGGGGTGGATCTCAAGGACGCCGTTCCGGGGCAGCCGGTCTCGCTCCGGGCCGACCAGATCCTGGTAGCCGACGCCGACGGGGCCGAGTCGTTCTGCCTGTATTTCGAGGCGCTCGGCGCCCCGCGTCACAAGGATCTCCAGGTCCTGTGCGCGATCGACCGGACCGCGCTTGCCGCCCGGCCCGACGAGGTCGATCTCCATCGCTTTCTCCAGACGTTCTCGCTCCGGCACCGCTTCCACGTCTCCGGCCCGGGGAACGGGCATGCCGCCCAGGTCCACGCGGACCTGTTCGGCGGTCCCGGGAACGTGGTCGTCGGGGTGAACCGCGCGGCCGCGGCCGCCGGGGCCCTTGGGTCGCTCGCCTTCTCGCTCGATCCGCTCGAGGCGGCACGCCTCGCCGTCCGCGGGAGTTTCACGGTCCCGTTTCCGAAGGTGGTCCAGGTGAGGCTGTCGGGCGTTCCGGCCCCCTGGATCTCGGGGCGGGACATCGGGCTCGACCTGCTCCGCCGCCTCACCGCCAAGGGCGGGGCCGGGCGGGTCTTCGAGTTCGTCGGCGACGGGATCCGGTCCCTTTCCGCGGCCGACCGGATGGCGATCGCCTGGTTCGCCTCGCGGTTCGGGGCGCTTGCAGGCATCTTCCCTTCCGACGACCAGGCGCGCGATCACCTGGCGGCCCGCCATCGGAGGGACGACTGGGCCGCTCTCGCGCCCGATCCGGACGCCGTCTACGACGAATACCTGGAGATCGACCTGGCGATGCTGGAGCCGCTCGTCGCCAAGCCGCATGCGCTCGACAATGTCGCCTCGATCCGCGAGGTGGAGGGGACCCGCGTCAACCAGGTGGTGATCGGGTCCGACTGCGGCGCGTCGGTCCGGGAGATTGCCGTTGCCGCCTCGGTCCTGAAGGGGAAGCGCGTTCCTCCGGACGTGACGCTGTTCGTCGTGCCGGGATCCCGCTCCGCCTTGCGTGCGCTCCTGGCGGGGGGGCAGGTCGAGACGCTTCTGGCGGCCGGGGCGCGCCTCGTCGAGACCGTCTCCGGGCTGTCGGACGCGCCCTGCCACCTTCCGGGGCCGCAGACCGTCTCGGTGAGGACCTTCGGCACGAGCGCCAAGGGGACCGCCGGAACCCCCGAGGCGATGGTCTATGTCGCCGGCGCCGCGACCGCCGCCGCGACCGCCCTCAAGGGGGCCCTGGCCGATCCCCGGACCCTGGGGAAACCCGCGCGGATCGAGCTTCCGCGTCCTCCCGACGCGGAGGATGCCGGCGTGGCCCGACCCCTCTCGGACCCGTCGAAGGTCGAGGTCCACCGGGGACCCGCCGTACGGCCCCTTCCCGCGTTCGATCCGGCGCCGTCCGAGTGGCAGGCGACGGTCCTCCTGAAGTCGGCGGATGACCTTCCGGTCGACCGGATCCTGGCCCGCGACGAGCGGGCCGACGCGAACCGCCACAACATCCCCGGCGCGGCCCAGCACGCGATGGCCCTGGTGGATCCGATGTTCGTCCGGCGCGCGATGGAGGCGAAGTCCGGGATCATCCTGGCCGGCGAGCGTTACGGCACGGGGGCCTCCTGGCCGATGGCGGCGCTGGTGCTGCGGCACCTGGGGGTGCGCGCGGTGGTGGCCCGCTTCTTCGGGCCGGAGCATCTGGCGGATCTCGTGAATTTCGGGATCGCCCCGCTCTCCTTCGAGGAACGCGCCTCCTACGACAAGCTGGTCCAGGGGGACGTCATCCGGATCCCCAATTTCCGGAAGTCGCTCGAGACGGGAAAGCCGTTCTTCATCGCCGTCCCCGCCCGCAAGCTCAAGATCAACGTGAAGACGGCGATCGGCCCCGAGGCGGCGCGCACCGTCGCGGCGGGCGGGCTCCTCGCGGGCGCTCCCGGGTCCCGTGCGGCCTCGGTGTCCGCCAAGGCGGCCCCGCGGTCCGCCCCCGCGCGCAAGTCCAGGCCTGCCAAGGCGAAATCCAGACGCCGTTAGAGCGGGGCCCGTTGTCCAAACAGGGCTAGAATACCCCTGCTTATGGCAGACACCTGTTCCACCTGCCGCCTGCCGCTCGAACAGGATGCCGCCACCGGCATTTTCCGCTGCCCGTCCTGCCTGACGGCGCAGGACCCGGCCCGCGAGCCCGAGACCTGGGAGCTGGGAAAGCCGGACGTGCCGCCCGGTTCCCCGGAGCCCCTGTCCCGGGAGTTCGGCCAGTACGAGGTCCTGGGCGAGATCACCCGGGGCGGCATGGGGGTGATCTACCGGGTCCGTCAGAAGCACCTGAAGCGCATCGTCGCCATGAAGGTCCTGATCGCCGGGCGCGACGCCTCCGGCGAGCAGATCAAGCGCTTCCTGCGCGAGGCGCGCGCCGCCGCACGCCTCCGGCACCCGAACATCGTCTCGATCCATGACGTCGGCAGCACCGCCGGGAAGGTCTATTTCACGATGGACCTCATCGAGGGGGAGTCGCTCCACGAGCGGCTGCGCAAGGGGCGGCTCCCGTACCGGGAGTCGGTCGCGATCCTGAAGCAGGTGGCGGCGGCGGTGCAGTACGCCCACGAGAACGGCGTCATCCACCGCGACATCAAGCCGGGGAACATCCTGATCGACAAGGAGGGGCGGGCTCTCCTCACGGATTTCGGCCTGGCGCGCACGCTCGACTCCGAGACGCTCCACACGCGCTCCGGGACCACCATGGGGACCCCGCACTACATGTCCCCCGAGCAGGCGCAGGGGGACGTGAACCTCGTGGACGCCCGGAGCGACGTCTACTCGCTGGGCGCCGTCTTCTACGAGATGCTGACGGGGGTGCCGCCGTTCGTCTCCGAGCGCGAGGTGGACATCCTGCTGAAGGTGATCCACGAGGAGCCGGTCCCGCCGGCACGGCGCGATCCGAAGGTCCCAAAGGATCTCCAGACGATCTGCATGGCCGCCATCGAGAAGAACCGGGAGCGCCGCTACGCGAGCGCCCGGGACCTGGCGGCGGATCTCGAGGCGTATCTCGCGGGAGAGCCGATCCGCGCGCGCCCCGCAAGCCTCGCCTACACCGCCGCGAAGAAGATCCGGAAGCACCGGGCCGCCGCCGCCGCCGCCGCGCTGGGGCTCGTCGCGTCCGGCGGGATACTCGCCTACAAGGAATGGCAGGACGGGGAGAAAAGGCGGGTGGCCGACGCCACGGAGCGGGAGCGGCTGGCGGTCGAGCGGAAGGAGCGGGAGCGCCGGGACGCGCTCGACGCCGCGATGGCGGCGATCACCGAAGAGCGCTTCGACGACGCGGTGGGGCTTCTTGACACGTTTTGCAGGACCTGGCCGGATGCCCCGGAGCTTCCCAGGGCCCTCTTCCAGAAGGGGGTTGCCCTGATGCGGCGGGGGGACGAGCGGAACGAGGCCGGGGAGAACAGGACCGCCGAGGGAAGGCAGTCTGTCGCCGCGATGTTCGCGGCGGCGCGCGAGGTGTTCGACGGGATCGCGGGGAGATTCCCGGCGAGCGGGGAGGCGCAGGACGCCCCGCTCTGGGTGGCGAAGAGCTACCTGTGGGAAGGGAACTACGAGGCGTTCGACGCGCGCTTCACGGAGCTTTCCGGGAAGAACGGCGCGAGCCGCGTCGCCCTCTGGAACGACATGAGCCGCAGCGCCTCCCGCCGCGTCCTGACCGGCTTCGAGCAGTGGTTCATCCAGAGGAGCCAGGTCCATCCGAGCCAGACCCCGGAGGATCTCCTGCGGGAGATCGAGACCTTCGTGATCATGAAGCGGGACCAGCAGGCGCGCGAGAAGGTGCAGGCGCTATTGAACCTGGGGTTCAGCCAGCATCTGCACCGGGAGACGCTCGCCTGGACCGAGGCGTTCCTGGCCCGCAAGGAATACGAGCCGCTCCGGCGCGCCGATCCTTTCTTCCCGATGCTGGTTGAGCTCCGCCGCGCGCGCGCCTTCGCCTATCTCGAGCAGGATCAAATGGTCGCGGACCTCCTGGGAACGTGGGACGACCGGTTCCCCTTTCCGGAGCCGGGCTTCCGGTCGCGGTTTCCGGAGGGGAACCCGGGCGAGCGGTTCCTGAAGGAGAACCCGAGGCCGGAGCCGAAGGATTTCGCGAACGCTGTCCAGCATCGGGCCGCCCTGCAGGTCTGGAACCGCAGGTACGGCGAGTGGCAGCGGGCCAACGGCAAGGACGTCGCCGACTACGAGAACGGCCTGCTCCGGATCAACCGGTACAATGCCCTGCGCGTCGAGGCGGGGGGGATCCTGACGCGGGCCCTCAAGAACCTGGGGCGCCTGGAGGAGGCGATCGCCTGCTACAGGCGGCTGACGGACCTGGTGCAGGACTGGGACCGGTGGCACCAGGCGCGCATCGACCTGCTCCTCCTGACCACGCAGGTCGAGATGGGAAACACCGACAAGGCCCAGCTCCGGACGAAGCGCCTCCAGGAGAACCTGGACGGCTGGCTCATGGGGCACGCGCAGACGCCCGAGAACTTCCGGTTCCTCGCGGAGGCGTTCGACGAGATCGGGAACGTGGGGTTCCTGAAGGGGCTCCAGACCGCCAAGCCCGGCGACGTTCCCGCCTACCGGGAGGCCGTCTGGAGCTATACGCAGGCGTTCCGGTACGCCGACCTGGCCCGGGAGCAGGACCTGTGGGCGTCGATCAAGGCGAAGACGGGGCTCATCCTGTACCTGCTGGGGGAGGCGGGAAGCGGCGAGGCCGCCTTCAAGGAGGTGGTCGGACGCCAGGATTCCCTCAAGGAGCCTTTTCACGCGCACGTGGCGCATCTCATGCTTCGCAGCGAATCCCCCCAGGAATTCCTGGCGGCGACGGGGGAGCTTTCGGAGCCGCTCCTGAAGAACGACGTCCCGTTCTGGCTGGCGATGCGCTCGCTGAACGACAAGAATAGCCAGGCGGCGGCGGCCCAGCTCAACCAGGCGCGCGACCAGTCGAAGGGGAGGGAATGGCCGTACTCGCTGGTCGAGCCGATGCTTCGCCTCCTGCCGCCGCAATAGCCCGCCGGGCGTGAAGATCCTCGCGATCGCCCCGACCCCGTACTTCGCCGACCGGGGATGCCACGTCCAGATCCGGGGGGAGGCGCGCGCGCTTGCCGCGCGCGGGCACGACGTCCGGATCGTCACCTACGGCCACGGGGACGATCCCGGCGACGTCCCGCTCGCGCGCATCGCCCGCATTCCGGGATACGCGAAGGTGTCCGCGGGACCCAGCCCCTGGAAGGCGCTTGCCGATCCGATGCTCGCAGCGCTTGCCGTGCGCGAGGCGCGGAACTTCCGGCCGGACGTCGTGCACGCCCATCTCCATGAGGGGGCGGCGATCGCGCTCCTCGTCCGGCAGGCGACCGGGATTCCCTTCGCGGCGGAGTTCCAGGGGAGCCTCGCGGCGGAGCTCGCGCATCACGGATGGCGGGCCGCGGCGGACATGGCGCGCCCGGTCGAGGCGTTCCTGGTGCGCGCGGCCGGCGCGGTTGTCGCCCAGACGGAGGATTTTGCCGGCGCGCTCGTGCGCCGCCAGGGGGCGGACCCCGCGCGCGTCTTCGTGGCGGGCCCCGGCGTCGACGCGTCGGCCTTTTCCCCGGGGCCGCCTCCCGCGGATCTCGCCGCGCGGCTCGAACTGCCGGATCCGGAGAAGGTCGTGCTCTATCTGGGGCACTTGAGCGCCTACCAGGGGGTTGATCTCTTTCTGGCGGCTGCCGCGCGCGTGGCGCGCGAGGCGCCTGAAACCCGCTTCCTCGTGATGGGGTATCCGCGCGTCGGGGAATACCGGGAGATGGCGCGCCGTCTGGGGATCGGTCCGGCCGTCCGGTTCACGGGGCGCGTCGATTACGCGGAGGCGCCCCGGCACCTGCGCCTCGGCCGGATCGCGGTCAGCGCCAAGCGGGACGTCACCGAGGGGAACGGGAAGCTGGCCGACTACCTCGCGGCGGGGCTGGGCGTGGTGACGACCGGCACGCCGGGGCATCGGGAGATCGCCGGGGACGCGGCTGTCTACGTCCCGCAGGACGACGCGGCGGGGCTGGCCGGGGCGATCCTGGGGCTCCTGCGGGACGCGCCGCGCCGGGAGGGACTTGGGCGCGCGGGACGGGACAGGGCGGTCGCGCGCCTTTCCTGGGACGCCGTGGCGGCGCGCCTCGAGCGCGCCTTCGCGGCGGCTATCTTTTCTCGAGGGTGACGACGAGCCTGTCCCCACGCCCCGCCAGGGCCGCGGAACGGGAGACGGCCCAGGCGGCGGCCCACAGGAAGGGAACCGCGAGGACCCGCATCGAGCCGAGCCGTGCCAGGACCGGCGCTTCCAGGAGGCGCGTCAGCGTCCGCATCCATCCGGCGGCGTCCGGCATCTGGCGTCTGGCGCGGATCCGGAAGCCGGCCTCTTCCGACAGGACCGCGAGCGTCTTCGGGTTGAAATGGAACAGGATCTCCGCCGGCGCGAGGAGCTCCCATCGTTCCCGGAAGAGGGAGAACCCGAGCCCTCCGGCGTTCGGGACGGTCACAAGGCACGTCCCGCCGGGCTTGAGAAGCCGCTGGATCTCGACCAGCGTCCGTGAGGGGTTCGGGAGGCACCCGAGGGAATCGGGCAGGGCCGCCCCGTGGAACGACTCGTCCGCGAGCGCGAGCGCCTCGACGGGCTTCCGGTGGACGGGGGGCTTGGCCGGATGGCCGTGGAACGCCTGGTCGACGCCGGTCGGGTCGCGGTCGATCCCGGAGGGGCGGAACCCCAGGCGCGCCAGGCGCCGCATGAACTTCCCGTTCCCGCAGCCGACCACAAGGACCTGGGCGCCGGCGAGCTTCCGGATCCATCCGGCGGCGGCGCGGCGGAGGAGCCCCGGTTTCTCCTGGATCGACCCGGCCGGGTTCATGTCGCGCAGGGCGTCTTGTCCCCAAGGGCGGGGGTTGCGGGAGATGAGGCCGCATCCCCGGCACTGGACGAAGGTCACCCCGCGGCGATGGGCGACGAAGGTGTCCGGCAGGTGGAAGAGGACGTCGCTTTTGGGGATCCCGCACAGTTCGCAGGGAAGGTAGACCGACTCGGCGGCCCTGGAGCCCGCCGGGAGGTAGGAATCAGGCGTCGGCGAAGAGTGAATGCCCGGAAACGCCGCGGTTCCCCCCATGTCCCTATATCGGCATTCCGGCACCGGTTTTTCAGTCCCGCGGCGCCGGCGGCGCCAGAAGCAGGCGCCTCCCGCCGGGCATTTCTGCTATTCTCCGCCCTGTGGCAGGGGCGGGCGCGAAGAAGGATCTCGTGTTCTGGAAGCTGAACCGGTCGGTCGATTTCGACAGGCGCCTCTTCCGCCAGGACATCGCCGGGTCCCGCGCGCATGTCCGGATGCTCGCCCGCCGCCGGATCATTCCGGCGCGGGATGCCCGCCGGATCGAGCGCGAGCTGACGCACATCCTGCGCCTGATGGAGATGGGACGGTTCCGCTTCAAGCCGGCCGACGAGGATGTCCATATGGCGGTGGAGCGCGCCCTGATCGACGGGGTCGGCCCCGCGGGGGGGCGGCTCCACACCGCCCGGAGCCGCAACGACCAGGTGGCGCTCGACCTCCGGCTCTACCTGCGCGACGAGGCCGGAAAGACCCTCGCGGGGTTGTCGGCGCTCGTGAAGGCGCTCGCCGTCCAGGGGGGCCGGCACGTCAAGACGCTGATCCCGGCCTACACCCATCTTCAGAGGGGGCAGGCGACGACCGTGGGGCACCATCTGGCCGCCTATGCGGAGATGTTCCTGCGCGACATGGGACGTTTTCGTGACCTTCTTGTCCGCATGAACGTCTCTCCGCTGGGCTCGGGCGCCTGCACCGGAACCACCTTCCCGATCGATCGCGAGGGGGTCGCCCGCGCCTTGGGGTTTTCAGGCGTCACGGAAAACAGCCTGGACGCCGTGAGCGACCGCGACTTCGTGATGGAGTACCAGGCGGCGGCCGCCATCCTCGCGGTGCACCTCTCGCGCCTCGGCGAGGAGATCGTCCTCTGGACCACAAGCGAGTTTTCCTTCGCGCGCCTTCCGGACACGCTCACGAGCGGAAGCTCCATGATGCCCAACAAGCGGAATCCCGACGGGGCGGAACTCCTGCGCGGAAAATCGGGCCGGGTCTTCGGGAACCTCGTCCGGATCCTGACCGTCATGAAGGGACTTCCCCTCGCCTACAACAAGGACCTCCAGGAGGACAAGGAGGGGGTGTTCGACACCGTCGACACGCTCGATCTGGCGCTGCCGCTGGCGACGCGGCTCGTCGCGGGGCTTCGCTTCGACGAGAAGGCCCTGCGCGCCGCCGTGGAGGGGGCCTCCGGCTGGATCCTCGCCACCGAAGCGGCGGACGCCCTTGTCCGCAAGGGGGTCCCGTTCCGCAAGGCCCACGGGATCGTGAAGGCCTGGGTGGACGCCGCCCGCGACCTGGGGAAGCCCCTCTCGGGCTTTTCCGCTGCCGAGCTCAAGAAGGTGGCCCCGGAGCTGACGACGGATCTCGCGCGGTCCCTCTCGGTCTGGAAGGCGGTCGAGGGGCGGAAACTCCCGGGTGGCCCCGCGCCGGCGACCGTAGAAAGGGAGCTCCGCCGGATCGTCCGGGACGCCGGGCGCTAGCCGGCCCGCCGCGCCTTGATCGTGCCGGGGACCTGCCCGCCGGGAATGACACGATCGCCCAGTCTCACTTCGTAGTCGTAGCGGCGTCCGTTGTGGTCGGTGGTTCCGGAGCGGCTCTCTCCAGGCTTCAGACCCTTATCGATATCGAGACGGGTCCCGTCAGCTCTCCCGGCAGGTTGAAAGAAGAGCGGCCGTTCCGCGCGAATTTCACCGGCTGCGTCCAGATGTAGAACATGCCGGTCGCCGGATCGTAGCCGCTTGCCGCTCCGGATTCCCGTTCAAACGCGCCTTGCGATCACGATGCCGGCATTCAGCCCGTCGGGAAGCTGTCCTCCCAGCTCCAGCGTCCCGGTGTACGTGCGTCCCTTGAGCGGGATATTGATCGGGTGGGGTTTGCCGGGCTTGAGCCCCTTGCCGATGTCGTAGCAGCGCCCTTCCCAGGGACTCTTGTTCCTCCGTGCTTTGACGAGCTTGGTCCGTCGGGGCCCCTCCTTGGACGGCTCGCCGGGTCCGAGCGTCATCTTTCCTGTCGCCGGATCGTAGGTAACGAACACCACCAGCTCGTCCTGCGAGTCCGCATCGATCGACGCGGCGGGCCGGTCTTGGGGCCGTGCCCACAGGCCGGTCGAGACGGCAACGGTTCCACAGAACGCCAGTATCCTGATCGCGCGCATGTTCCGGATCCCCCTTTTCGGACTCCACGGCACCCTGACCGACCGGAGATGGTAGGGGCGTGGAGGGCCGGGGCGAATCCATCAGGTCCGGTTATCGGACCCCATCTTTGCCGGCGTGCGGATTACTTCCGGTTCTCTTCGCTTTCAGACCGGAGCGGACAGGGAGGGGCCTGGGCCTCTCGGGACATCTGCAGGCAGGCCGGGCAAACGGTGTGGTATGCCTGGCATGCCGTATAGCTGGGAGGGCACTGTGTGGCCACCTCCGGACATACGGTCGATTCGACAGGACATGCCGTCCGGGAAGTGGGGCACGATGTGGCCGCTACCGGACATGACGTTCCGGAAAGGGGGCAGGTCGTCGGGTTGACGGGGCAGTAGGTCGGCGTCTGCGGGCATTGCGAGGCGGAAAGCGGACACTTCGTCGGCGACGCGGGGCAGACCGTGTCGGCCTGGGGGCAAGTGGTCGATGTGGCCGGGCATTGCGTCTTGTCGGGCGCGCAGGCCGTCTGGTTGACCGGACATTCCGTGGGCTTCGGGGGGCAGAGGGTAGGGGTCGTCGGGCAGAACGTGTCGCGCACGGGGCAGACGGTGTGGAGGCACGTGGTCGGAACCGCAGGGCACATCGTGCGCGCGGCGCACTGCGTGACCGTGCTGGGCACCATGCAGACCGTGTGGATCGGCTTGATCGTCAGCCAGTCCCGGTTTGCGGCCTCCTTCTCCGCTGGCCCGTCACCCCTGGCCGCAGCCGCTCCCAGGAAGAGAACCGCCGCCAGGACCGCCGCCGCACTCCGTCCGTTTCCGTAGCCCATCCGGCACCTCCGCGTTGGTGAACGGCAACCGTCGACAACCGGACGTTACCCCGATGGAGGCGGGGGCGAAGGGGCCTGAACGGATTTCCGGGGGGCCGGAACGGCGCCGGTTTCGTCACTTCGCGGAGACCGGCCGCTATACGCGAAACGGCATGGGGGCGGTGGGACTCGGCCCAAGCGCTCGCTCGGCATCGCCGATGCCGGCCGCCGCCCGTTCGAGTCCTCGGCATTTTCTTCCCGTTTCGCGAAGCGTGGGCCGGATCCAAGGTGCAAGCCGTGCCGTCGTGTCTACCGTGTGACACCCGGCGCGGCGAAGCAACGCCGGAGACGGCCCGCGATGCGCGAAACGGGTGGGGGCGGTGGGACTCGGCCACACTCGGTCGCTCCCGCTTCCTCGCGCGGCCCCGGGTCGCGGTCCTCTCGTCGGCCTCCCGGCCTCCTCGGCGTCCACTGGACGCCGGACCGCTCCCTTCTCGTCCCGCCTCGATCGCCTCCCGGCGATCGCCCCAGGCTCTACATCAAGAAAGGGGGCATGACATCCAAAACCGATGCTAGGGTTTGAT
>CAYVXZ010000003.1:0-45472 GCA_964455625.1 uncultured Planctomycetales bacterium
CCGCGAGGGCGGCAAGACCGTCGGCGCCGGCGTCGTCACCAAGATCCTTGACTAGGAGCGGACATGGCGCGCGAATGGATTTTCCTGGAGTGCCCGGATTGCGCGAACCGCAACTACCGGACCACGAAGCCCGGGGGGCCCAACATCCCCAAGGTGGAGTTGTCCAAGTACTGTCCGCGCTGCCGCAAGCACACGGCGCACAAGGAGAAGAAGAAGTAGGCGGGAAGATTCCGGGAGGGAGCGGTTCCGGAGGCCAGTAGCTCAATTGGCAGAGCACCGGTTTCCAAAACCGGGGGTTGGGGGTTCAAGTCCCTCCTGGCCTGCCACAAAGGGGGAGTGAAAGGGCGCATGGCGATCGAGATGTACCGGAAAGGGCAGGGGGCATGGTCGCGGGGTCTCGCGGCCGGGGCCCTGGCGCTTGTCGCCGTCTTCGGCGTCTCGGAGCTTCACGGGGCGCTGTCGCGCTCGGTCTCCCTCAACCGGGAGCTCGCGGCGGCCACGATCCCGTTCATCGAGATGCGCGTCGCCGCGACCTGGGGACTCGTCATCTGCGGGGCGGTCTTCACTGCCTGCCTGGCGGGGGCCTGGTTCCTCCTGAACCATCCGAAGGCGGCGGATTTCCTGATCGAGACGGGCGAGGAGATGCGGAAGGTCTCCTGGCCCTGGGATCCGGCTGCGCAAGGGTCCTACTGGGGATTCCTCCCGAACAAGGGCCGGGAGCTTTTCAATAATTCCCTGGTGGTGATCATCGGCGTCTTCGTGGTGGCGGGGGTCCTGTTCGCCTTCGACGCCGTCCTCCAACAGTCCCTTTCATGGCTGGTCCATGGCGGATAAGGCAACGATGACGAAACGCTGGTACGTGGTGCGGGTCCAGACGGGCCGCGAGAACAAGGTCCGCGACGGCCTCGAGCGGCGCGTCAAGGCGAGTCCGGTCGCCGACCGCTTCGGGCGGATCGTCGTGCCGACCGAGAAGGTCTCGCAGATCCGCGAGGGGAAGCGGTCGGTCCGCGAGAAGAAGATCTACCCGGGCTATCTCATGATCGAGATGGATCTCGACGACGAGACCTGGTTCATGGTGCGGGAGACCCCGGGCCTCGGGGACTTCATCGGAACCGAGCAGAAGCCGGTCCCGATGCAGCAGCACGAGGTGGACCGCCTCTTGGGGCAGGAGTCGCAGGGCAAGGAGGACGCCCCCCAGATCAAGCTGGATTTCAAGGTGAACGACATGGTGAAGATCAAGGAAGGCCCGTTCCAGAACATGGACGGCCGCGTCGAGGAGATCTTCCCGGCCAAGGGGCTCGTGCGGGTGCAGGTCGCCATCTTCGGCCGCACCACGCCCGTCGAGCTCGAGTACTGGAAGGTTGAACCGATCTAGGAGAGCCCATGGCCGCGCCCAAAAAGGAAGTGATCGCCAAGGTCAAGCTGCAGTGCCCCGCGGGGCAGGCCACGCCCGCCCCGCCCGTCGGGCCCGCGCTCGGCCAGCACGGCGTCAACATCGGCGAGTTCGTGAACAAGTTCAACGCTGCGACGAAGTCGCAGGCGGGCCTGATCATTCCGGTCGTGATCACGATCTACAAGGACAAGTCGATGGAGCTCCTGTTCAAGACGCCGCCGGCGTCGGTGCTCCTGAAGCAGGCCGCCGGGATCGCCAAGGGCGCCGCCGCCCCGGGCCGCGAGGCGACGGTCGGCACGGTGACGCGCGACCAGGTGAAGAAGATCGCGGAAACCAAGCTCAAGGACCTGAACGCGAAGTCCCTCGAAGGGGCGATGCGGCAGATCGAGGGGACCGCCCGCAGCATGGGGATCAAGGTGGAGGGAGCCGCCAAATGAAGCGCCACGGCAAGCGGTACAACGAGTCGGTGAAGCTCGTCGAGGAGGGGAAGCGCTACCCGATCGACCAGGCGGTGACCACCCTCAAGAAGTTCAAGCCGACGAAGTTCGACGAGACGGTGAACCTGTCGCTGCATCTGGGGATCGACCCCAAGCAGGCCGACCAGATGGTGCGCGGGACGATCTCGCTTCCCAAGGGGCTCGGGAAGGAGGTCCGCGTCATCGTCTTCGCGCCGGACGCCCTGGCGGCCGAGGGGAAGAAGGCGGGCGCCATCGAGGCGGGCGGGGACGATCTGATCAAGAAGGTGGGGGACGGCTGGCTCGAGTTCGACGTCGCGATCGCGACCCCCGACATGATGGGCAAGGTCGGGCGCCTCGGCCGCGTCCTCGGGCCCCAGGGGAAGATGCCGACCCCGAAGGCCGGGACGGTGACCGCGGATGTCGCGGAGGCCGTGACGGCGTTCCGGGCGGGGAAAGTCGAGTACCGCGCGGACGACACGGGGAACCTGCACATCCCGGTCGGGAAGCGCTCGTTCGACGACGCGGCCCTGAAGGAGAACGTGACGGCGGTCCTCGACCACATCCAGTCGGTCCGTCCGGCGGCGGTGAAGGGGCAGTTCGTCCTGAAGGCGGTCCTGTCGGCGACGATGAGCCCGGGCGTCCAGCTGGCGACGGCGCAATAGGAGCGGAGCGAACCATGTCGAAGGCCATCAAGAAGGCGATCGTGTCGGAGTGGACGGAGTCGTTCCGCAACGTCTCCGACTGCGTCGTGCTCACCTACCAGGGGGTCCCGTCCGAGCAGGTCCGTTCCCTCCGGAACCGCCTGCGGAAGGACCGGGGTTCGATGAAGGTGATCCGCAACGCGCTCGCGCGGAAGGCGTTCGCCGAGGTCGGGCTCTCGTGCCTCGATGACCTGATCCAGGGACCGACGGCGGTCGCCTACGGCGAGGACGGCGTCGCGGTGGCGAAGGCCCTCACCGAGTGGGTGAAGGAGGCCGGCGACGAGACGGCGAAGAAGGTGAAATTCCGGGGCGGCGCCCTGGCCCGCAAGAAGATCTCGCCGGCGGAGGTGACGGAGCTCGCGGGGCTCCCCGACAAGAAGACGATGCAGGCGATGGTCCTCGCGACCGTCATGGCCCCGGCGACGCAGATCGCCGGGCTTCTGCAGGCGACCCTGGCTCAAACGGCGTATCTGGCGAACGCGCATATCGCGAAAAAGGAACAGGAAGGGCCGGCCGCGCAGGCCGCGCCGGCGCAGTAGACCCAAAAGGAGGGATGTATGGCCGATCAAGCGGTGGCGGACCGGAAGTTTTCCGACAAGGTCGTGAAGGTGGTCGACGAGATCGCCGGCTGGACGATCCTCGACCTCAAGGAATTCAAGGAGGCCTACGAGACGCGCTTCGGCGTGACCGCGGCGGCTCCCGTGGCGATGGCCGCGGCGGGCGGTGCGGCCGGCGGCGGCGCGGCGGCCGCGAAGGAGGAGAAGACGGCGTTCGACGTCATCCTCGAGAACGGCGGCGCGAACAAGATCAACGTCATCAAGGTCGTCCGGCAGTACACGAACCTCGGCCTGAAGGAAGCGAAGGACCTGGTCGAGGGCGCCCCCAAGCCCGTGAAGGAAGGCGCGACGAAGGAAGAGGCGGACAAGATCAAGAAGGATCTTGAGGCCGCCGGCGCCAAGGTCTCGGTCAAGTAGTCCCTGCCGCACGTGCGGCGGGGCCTGACCACGGGCTTTTAGGGGGGGGATCGACCGAATGGAAATCCGCTCTTTCGGACGCGTCAAGGACGACGTCAAGGTACCGGACCTCGTCTGCATCCAGACCGATGCCTACCGGGAGTTCCTCCAGGAGGAGATCCCGCCCACGAAGCGGAAGCTCTCCGGCCTCGAAGGGATCCTGCGGGAGATCTTCCCGATCGTCAGCCACGACGGGAAGGTGTCGATGGAGTTCATCCGGTACGAGCTGGGCCGGCCCCGGTACTCCCCCGAGGAGTGCCGTGACCTGCGCCTGACCTACGGGATGCCCTTCAAGGTCCGCCTGCGCCTGACGGGCAAGGGGGACACGGTCGAGGAGGACGTCTACCTCGGCGAGGTCCCGATCATGATCGGCGGCGGCGAGTTCATCATCAACGGCGCCGAGCGCGTGATCGTGACACAGCTGCACCGGTCGCCCGGGATCGACTATTCGGTCGAGGTCCACGCCACCGGAAAGCGCCTCCACTCCTGCCGGATCATCCCGGAGCGGGGCTCGTGGCTCGAGATCGAGGTGACCCGCAAGGATGTCGCCACCGTCCGGGTGGATCAATCCAGCAAGTTCCCGATCACGACGCTGATCCGCTCGATGTCGGACCGGTACTCCACGAATGCCGACATCCTGCGCGCCTTCTACCCCACCGAGAAGGTGAAGCTCGAGGGGAGCCTCACGAAGTTCAAGGGGGCGATCCTCGTCACGGCCCTCGTCAACAAGGAGAAGAAGGAGACGGTCGCCGAGAGCGGCGCGGTCCTGACGGAGGACCTCCTCAAGGAGATCGACAAGCTCGACGTCAAGCAGATCGAGATCATCTCGGCGACGGTCGATCCGCTGATCCTGAACACGATGGCGGAGGACACCGCGCGCACCCACGAGGAAGGGCTCCTCAAGATCTACTCGAAGCTCCGCCCGGGGAACCCCGCGAACCTGGAGAAGGCGCGGGCGCTCTTCAAGGAGCGGTTCCTCGACACGAGCCGGTACCGCCTGGGCCGCGTGGGACGCTTCCGCGTCAACCGCAAGCTCGGCCTCAGCCTGCCGCTCACCGAGATGGTGCTCACCGCCGACGATTTCGTCCAGGTCGTGAGCTACTTCCTGAAGCTGCGCGGGGGCGAGGGGGAGATCGACGACATCGACCACCTGGGGAACCGCCGCGTGCGAACGATCGGCGAGCTCGCCGGCGAGGAGTTCCGCAAGGGGTTCCTCAAGCTCAAGCGGTCCGTCCAGGAGCGGATGGCCCTCGACATCGAGGGGAAGGTCACGCCGCGCACGCTCATCAACGCGAAGACGGTCTCCTCGGCCATCGACTACTTCTTCGGGCGCGGGGAGCTGTCGCACGTCGTCGACCAGACGAACCCGCTTTCCCAGCTCACGAACGAGCGGCGCCTTTCGGCCCTCGGGCCGGGGGGCTTGAACCGCAAGCGCGCCGGCTTCGAGGTGCGCGACGTCCACCACTCCCACTACGGGCGGGTCTGCCCGATCGAGACGCCGGAAGGCGCCAACATCGGTCTTATCACGTCGCTGGGGATCTACGGGACGGTCGACGAGCACGGCTTCCTCGTGACGCCGTACCGGAAGGTCACGAAGGGGAAGATCTCCGAGGAGATCGTCTACCTGCGCGCCGACGAGGAGCAGCACGCCAAGCTCGCCCCCGCCGACGCGCCGCGCGAGGGGAACCGGCTCGTCGATGACATGGTGCTCGTGCGGTTCCGGGGGGACTTCGTCAAGGTTCCGCTTGAGGAGGTCGAGTACATCGACGTCTCCCCGAAGCAGATCGTCGGGGTGTCGGCGGGGCTCATCCCCTTCCTCGAGCATGACGACGCCAACCGCGCCCTCATGGGCTCGAACATGCAGCGCCAGGCCGTTCCGCTGATGCTCGCGCAGCCGCCCCTGGTGGCCACCGGGATGGAGAAGGCGGTCGCGGAGAATTCCGGGATGCTTGTCTGCGCCAAGCGCGGCGGCACCGTCCGGAAGGTCACCGCCGACGAGGTGGTGATCACGGGAAGCGAGCCGGGCGAGCTCGACACCTACACCCTGCGGAAGTACGTCGGCCTCAACGAGCGGACCTGCCTCAACCACAAGCCGGTCGTCCAGGAAGGGCAGCGCGTGAAGGCCGGCCAGATCATCGCCGACGGCGCCGCCACGAAGGACGGGGAGCTTGCGCTGGGGAGCAACATCCTGGCGGCGTTCATGCCCTGGGACGGGCACAACTTCGAGGACGCGATCATTCTTAGCCAGCGCCTCGTGAAGGACGACGTCTACACCTCGATCCACATCGAGGAGTTCGAGGTCGAGATCCGGGAAACGAAACTCGGGCGCGAGGAGTTCACGCGCGACATCCCGAACGTCTCCGAGAAGGCGCTCCGGAACCTCGACGAGCACGGGATCGTGCGGATCGGGACCCGCGTCGGCCCCGGCGACATCCTGACCGGGAAGATCGCCCCGAAGACGAAGACGGAGCTCTCCCCCGAGGAGAAGCTCCTGCACGCGATCTTCGGCAAGGCGGGGGAGGACATCAAGGACGACTCCCTGGTGGTCCCGTCGGGGGTCTACGGCGTGGTGATCGACGCGAAGCGCTTCTCCCGGAAGGCGTATCTCTCGGACGTCGAGAAGCGCTCGGGCGACCGGGCCGTCAAGAAGATCGAGGGTGACTACAACGCGCGGATCATCGGGCACGTGAACCAGCTCCTCGAGGACATCGGCAAGATCATGCACGGGCGCCTGGTGCACCACGAGACGAAGGAGCGGGTGGGCCTCAAGCGCGGGATGACGGACGCCGAGACGGTCCTCTGGTGGGAGCAGTTCGATCCGCTGGCCCTGGACTTCAAGGACCGCGACCAGCGCGACGCCGTCTGGGGGGTCTACTCCCGCTATCGCGTGAAGATCAACGAGCTCGAGGACGAGCGCAACCGCAAGGTCGGCCACATCAAGCGGGGGGACGAGCTTCCCACCGGCGTCCTCGAGATGGTGAAGGTCTACATCGCCACGAAGCGCCGCATCTCGGTCGGCGACAAGATGGCCGGCCGCCACGGAAACAAGGGCGTCGTCTCCAAGGTCGTCCCGGTCGAGGACATGCCTCACCTCGAGGACGGGACGCCGGTCGACATCGTCCTGAACCCGCTGGGCGTGCCCTCGCGCATGAACGTCGGGCAGATCCTGGAGACGCACCTGGGGTGGGCCGCGAAGCTTCTCGGCTTCCAGGCCGTGGTCCCGGTCTTCTCCGGCGTGAGCGAGGAAGACATCCAGGCTGTCATGAAGGACGCCGGGCTTCCCGAGGACGGGAAGGTCCAGCTCTATGACGGCCGCTCCGGCGAGCCCTTCGACCAGAAGACGACCGTCGGCTACATCTACATGCTGAAACTGCACCACCTGGTGGACGACAAGATCCACGCGCGCGCGACGGGGCCGTACTCGCTCATCACCCAGCAGCCGCTGGGCGGAAAGGCCCGGTTCGGCGGACAGCGCTACGGGGAAATGGAAGTGTGGGCGCTCGAGTCGTACGGCGCCGCGCACATCCTGCAGGAGATGATGACGGTGAAATCCGACGACGTCGAGGGCCGGACGCGCATCTACGAGGCGATGGTGAAGGGGGAGAACACCCTCGAGCCGGGCACGCCCGTCACGTTCGACGTCCTCATGAACGAGATCAAGGGGTTGGGGCTCGACATCCGTCTCGAGCGCACGCCGGGGGCACCTGTCCGGCCGCGCCGGGACGACGACTAGGTCACATTAAGGAGGATTCATGCTCCAACAGCAGGAAACATTCGAGCGGATCAACGAGTACTCGAGCGTCCAGATCCGCCTGGCGTCCCCGGAAGTGATCCGGAGCTGGTCGTACGGCGAGGTCAAGAAGCCCGAGACGATCAACTACCGCACCTACCGCGCCGAGCGCGACGGCCTCTTCTGCGAGCGGATCTTCGGGCCGGAGAAGGACTGGGAGTGCTTCTGCGGCAAGTACAAGGGGATCAAGCACAAGGGGATCATCTGCGACCGCTGCGGCGTGAAGGTGACGCACTCGCGCGTCCGCCGGAAGCGCATGGGGCACATCACGCTCGCCGCCCCGATCATCCACATCTGGTTCTTCAAGTCGGTCCCGAGCCGCATGGGGACGCTTCTCGCCATGAAGATGTCGGATCTCGAGCGGATCATCTACTACCAGGATTTCGTGGTGACGGACCCCGGCGAGACCCCCCTCAAGGCCTGCCAGCTCCTGACCGAGGAGGAATACCGCCAGGCCCAGGAGAAGTACGGGGCCACGCGGTTCCGCGCCGACATGGGGGCCGAGGCGGTGCGCCAGCTCCTCCGGCGCCTTGACCTCAAGAAGCTCGCCAAGGACCTCCGGACGGCGCTCACGAAGACCTCCTCGAAGCAGAAGATCCGCGACATCGTGAACCGCCTCAAGCTCGTCGATTCGATCGTGAGCTCCGAGAACCAGACCGACTGGATGGTGATGGACGTCGTTCCCGTGATCCCGCCGGACCTGCGTCCCCTGGTGTTCCTCGAGAGCGGGAACTTCGCGACGTCCGATCTCAACGACCTCTACCGGCGCGTCATCAACCGGAACAACCGCCTCAAGAAGCTGATCGACCTCAACGCTCCGGAAGTCATCATCCGGAACGAGAAGCGGATGCTCCAGCAGGCGGTGGACGCGCTCTTCGACAACACGCGCTCCAAGCGCCCCCTCATCGGCTCCAACAACCGCCCCCTGAAGTCGCTCACCGACATGATCAAGGGGAAGCAGGGGCGGTTCCGCGAGAACCTGCTCGGGAAGCGCGTCGACTACTCCGCGCGCTCGGTCATCGTCGTGGGGCCGGAGCTCAAGCTCCACCAGTGCGGCCTTCCGAAGAAGATCGCGCTCGAGCTCTTCCAGCCGTTCATCATCCGGCGCCTGAAGGAGAAGGGGCTCGTCGACACGATCAAGTCCGCCAAGCGCATGCTGGAGCGCCGCGACGACGTGGTGTGGGACGTCCTCGACGAGGTGATCCAGCACCACCCCGTGCTTCTCAACCGCGCGCCGACCCTGCACCGGATGGGGATCCAGGCGTTCGAGCCGGTCCTCGTCGAGGGAAACGCGATCCGGATCCACCCCCTCGTCTGCCACGGCTTCAACGCCGACTTCGACGGCGACACGATGTCGGTGCACCTGCCGCTTTCGGTGGAGGCGCAGATCGAGGCGTCGACGCTGATGCTCTCGGTCCACAACATCTTCTCGCCCGCGAACGGCAACCCGATCATGACCCCGTCGCAGGAGATGGTTCTGGGGTCGCACTACCTCACCTCCGAGGTCGAGCACGAGAAGGGGGAGGGGAAGGCGTTCGGGAGCTTCCAGGAGGCGATCGCCGCGTATTCCGCGAAAAAGATCGCGATGCACACGCGGATCCGGGTCCGGATGCCCGACGGCAAGGTCGTGGTCGACGACCACGGCATCCAGGCCGCCGAGAAGGGGAACCGTTACGTCACGACGGCGGGACGGATCCTCTTCAACGACATCCTCCCGGAGGGGCTGCCGTTCTACAACCTGACCCTGGGGTCGAAGACGCTCTCGCGCGTGATCGCGGAGTGCCATGCCTACCTCGGGCGCGACAAGACCCTCCAGCTCCTCGACTCCATCAAGGAGATGGGGTTCAAGAGCGCGACGCGCGGCGGGCTCTCGTTCTCGATCCATGACCTCAAGAAGCCCAAGAAGAAGATCGAGATCCTCAAGAAGGCGGAGGGCGAGGTCGCGAAGATCGAGAAGTCGTACGAGCGCGGGATCGTCACGGAAGGCGAGCGCTACAACCAGATCGTCGATTGCTGGACCCACGCGCGCGAGCAGGTGTGGGAAGAGGTCATGGGCGACCTCAAGAACGACGTCCGGGGCGGCAAGCGCTACCTGAACCCGATCTACATGATGACGATCTCCGGCGCGCGCGGCGGCATCCAGCAGATCGGCCAGCTCGCCGGGATGCGGGGACTCATGGCCAAGCCTTCGGGACGCATCATCGAGAACCCCATCAAGGCGAACTTCCGCGAGGGTCTTTCCGTCCTCGAGTACTTCTCCTCGACGCACGGAAGCCGGAAGGGCCTCGCGGATACCGCGCTCAAGACCGCGGAGTCCGGGTACCTCACCCGCAAGATGGCCGACGTCGCGCAGAATGTCGTCATCTGCGAGGAGGACTGCGGTACCCCGAACGGCATCACCAAGAGCATCGTCACGCAGGGCGAGAAGGTGGTCGTCGCCATGTGGCGCGCCGTCTACGGGCGCGTTTCCGCCGAGACGATCATCGACAAGAAGACGAAGAAGACGATCATCAAGGAAGGTGAGCTCGTCACGCAGGAGATCGCCAAGGCGATCGAGGCCCTGGGGTACGAGAGCATGAAGGTCCGCTCTCCCATGACCTGCGACAGCGAGGCGATCTGCGCCAAGTGCTACGGGATGGACCTCTCCAGCGGCAAGATGATCGAGCTGGGGACCGCGGTCGGGATCGTGGCGGCGCAGTCGATCGGAGAACCCGGAACGCAGCTCACGATGAAGACGTTCCACATCGGCGGCATCGGGTTCGTCTCCGGGAAGGAGTCCGAGGCCCGCGCCAAGAAGGCGGGGCTCGTCAAGTACCACAACCTGAACGTCGCCGAGAAGCGCGACGGGACGCGCGTGGTCCTGAACCGCAACGGCGAGATCGTGATCTACGACGCCAAGGACGACTCGGGCCTCGAGCTCGAGCGGTTCCCTGTCCCGGTCGGCGCGATCCTGAAGGTCCGGGACGGAGACAAGATCTCCGAGCGGACGTCGATGGCCGTCTGGGATCCCCACATGGTCCCGATCCTGACCGAGAAGGCGGGGAAGATCCGCTTCGAGGACATCGAGGAGGGGGCCACCTACCGCGAGGAGATCGACAAGGGGTCCGGCCGGAAGCGCAAGGTCATCGTCGACCACAAGGGGGACCTCCATCCGCAGATCCAGGTCGTGAGTCCCCGCAACGACAAGGAGATCCTCGGGATCTATCCGCTTCCCGAGAAGGCCCACATCGAGGTGGAAGAGGGCGAGACGGTCGACGCGGGGAGCCTGCTCGCGAAGACCCCGCGCGAGATCTCCGGCACGCAGGACATCACCGGGGGTCTTCCGCGCGTCACCGAGCTCCTCGAGGCCAGGAAACCCAAGGATCCCGCCGTCATCAGCGAGATCGAGGGGGCGGTCGAGTTCCGCGACCTGAAGCGCGGGAAGCGCCCCGTCATCGTGAAGAACAAGTCCGGGATGGAGGTCGAGCACCTCGTCCCGCGCGGGAAGCACCTCACCGTCAACACCGGCGATTACGTCCGGGCGGGGGACCGCCTGGTGGACGGCCCGGTCGTCCCGCAGGACGTGCTGCGGATCTCCGGCGAGGAAGTCGTCCAGCAGTACCTGATCCGCGAGGTGCAGGGGGTCTATCGGTCGCAGAACGTGCAGATCGACGACAAGCACATCGAGGTGATCATCGGGCAGATGATGCTGCGCGTGAAGGTGGAGGAGCAGGGGGATTCCGACTTCCTCCCCGGCACCGTCGTCACGAAGGCCGCCTTCCGCACCGGGAACGAGAAGGTCCGGAAAGCCAAGGGGAAGCCGGCGACCGCGAAGCCCCTGCTTCTGGGGATCACGAAGGCGGCGCTCCACTCGGATTCGTTCCTGTCGGCGGCCTCGTTCCAGGACACGACGAAGGTCCTTACCGAGGCGGCGCTCTCCGGGAAGATCGACCGGCTCCAGGGCCTGAAGGAGAACGTGATCCTGGGCCACATGATCCCGGCCGGGACCGGCTTCTGGAAATACCGCGAGGGGGAGCTGAAGCTCAACGTGAGCCAGGCGGAGCTGAAGCGCGCCCAGGAGATCATCGCGCAGGAGCAGGCGGCGATCGCCGCGGCCAAGCAACAGGAGCAGCAGCAGGCGGCGAAGACCGCGTAGGAGACGAAGATGCCCACGATGAACCAGCTTGTGCGATTCGGCCGGAAGCTCCAGCGGGCGGTCTCGAAGCGCCCCGACCTCGAGAAGAACCCCCAGAAGAAGGGGGTGTGCCTGGCGGTCTTCACGCGCACGCCCAAGAAGCCGAACTCGGCGCTCCGGAAGGTCGCGCGCGTCCGGCTCTCGAACGGCCGGGAGGTCACCGCCTACATCCCCGGCGAGGGGCACAACCTGCAGGAGCACTCGATCGTCCTCGTGCGCGGCGGCCGCGTCCGCGACCTTCCCGGGGTGCGCTACCACATCGTGCGCGGGACCCTGGACGCGATCGGCGTCGAGAACCGCCGGCGGTCGCGCTCGAAGTACGGGACGAAGCGGCCGAAGGAGAAGTAGCGTCCGGGTTCTTGTTGCGGCATTCACGGGCGGCGCCGGGGAACCTCCCGGCGCCGCTTTCTGTTTGGCTGGCGGCGGGACGCTCTTGCAGGCTGCTATAATTCGGGCATGGAGGTACTGACCGTCGCGTCGATCGTTGCGCAGGGGCTCTCGGAGGAGCTTTCCCTCCGGTATTACCCCGACCCGGTCCTCCGCCGGAAGGCGCTCCCGGTGGAGAAGATCACCCCGGAGCTCAAGGACCTGGCGAAAAAGATGCTGGAGGTCATGTACCGCGAGGACGGGGTGGGGCTCGCCGCGCCCCAGGTGGGGCTCTCGATCCGGATGATGGTCCTCAATACCACGGGAGAGCCGTCGGGCGAGCGCGTCACCCTGAACCCCCGCATCGTGAAACGCGCCGGGACGATCGACTCCGACGAGGGGTGCCTCTCGTTTCCGGGGATCCGGATCACCGTCCCGCGCGACGAGCGGATCACGCTCGAGTACATGGATCTTGCCGGGAAGACGCAGACGCTCGAGGCGGACGCGCTCCTCTCCCGCGCGATCCAGCACGAGATCGACCACCTGGACGGGGTCCTCTTCGTCGACCTCTTGAGCCCGACCGGGAAATCCGCCGTGAAGGCCCAGCTCAAGGAGCTGGAGCGGCGGTTCAAGGGGTAGGTTCGTCCCCGTCCAGGAACTTCTGCGCGTAGACGGTGTCGAGCGTCCGGCCGAACTTGTAGCCGACCTTCCGGAAACGGGCGCACCGTTCGTAGCCGTGCTTCTCGAAGAAGCGGATGCTGGCCTCGTTTTCGGCGCAGATTCCCGCGATGAGGGTCCGGATGCCGCCCGCGCGGGCCCGGGCCTCGAGCGCCGCGAGGAGAGCCGAGCCGACCCCGCGCCGGAGGGCGTCCGGCGCCAGGTAGATCGTCACCTCGGCGGCGAACCGGTAGGCGCACCGCGCCTTGTAGGGGCCGACGTAGCCGAGGCCGAGGAACGTCTCTCCGGCCAGGGCCGCGTACGCGCCGTGCCCGGGCCTTTCCGCCGGCAGGGTACCCCGGAAGGCGTCCGGGGAGAGCGGCTCCTCGTGGAAGTTCGCGGTCGAATGCAGGATGTAGTGGTTGTAGGTGTCGAGAGCCCGGGCCAGATGGGTGTCGGCGAGCGGGACCACGCGGACGGGCGCGGAGGTCATCGGATGCGCCGATTGTAGCAGACGGTAGAATCGTCCCGTGGAAATCCTGTTTCTCGCGAACGGCGCCTTCGCGGTCCCCGCGCTCACGGCGCTCCATGCGGCGGGCCACCGGCTCGATCTCGTGGTCCAGCCCGATCCGCCGAAACGCCGCAGGGGCGAGGCGGTCGAATCCCCCGTCGCCGCCTGGGCGCGCGAGAACGGGATCCCGTTCCGCCAGCCGGAAAACCTTTCGGATCCCGCCTTCCTGGAGTCGGTCCGCGCGCGGGCGTTTCCCGTCGGGTTCGCGGTCGATTACGGCAAGAAAGTACCGCGCGTTCTTTTTGATCTCCCGAGGGCGGGGATCTGGAACCTCCATCCCTCGCTCCTCCCGAAATACCGGGGGGCGGCGCCCATCCCCTGGACGATCCTCGCGGGCGACGCCGAGACGGGGGTCACCCTCTTCCGGATCGTGGAGCGGATGGATGCGGGCCCGGTCCTGATCCGGTACCGCGAGGCGGTGCGGCCCGCGGACGACGCCGTCTCGCTCCACGCGCGCCTCTCGGGAATCGCGGCGGCGACGGCGATCGAGGGGGTGGCGCGCCTCGCGGCGGGGTCGCTTGTCGAGACGCCGCAGGACGAGGCGGCCGCGACGGTCGCGAGGAAGCTCGTCAAGGAGGACGGCCGCGTCGACTGGAACGAGCCCGCCGACGCGATCGAGCGGAGGTCCCGGGCGCTCAAGCCCTGGCCGGGGCTCTTCACTACCTGGACCCATCCGAAGCGGGGGCGGGTGACGCTCGTTCTCGACCGGGTCGCCTTGTCGGAAGAGCCGGGGCTCGCCCCCGGCGAGGTCCGCGTCGCGGCGGGACGGCTCCATGCCGGGGCCGGGCGCGGCGCCATCGAGATCCTCGCCCTGCATCCCGAGGGGGCGAAGGGGACCATGGACGCCGCCTCCTTCCTTCGCGGCTATCCCCTCGCGTCGGGCGACCGCCTCGGCGCCGCCTGACGAACGTTGTCCACGAATCCGCATCCCGGCCCCCTTTGCCTCGCCCCGCGGCCCCGGTCCGTCGTGTTGAATCCGTCATGCGTCCTTTCCTCGTTCTTGCCGGGCTGGCGTGCCTCCCGGGGGTTTTCGCCGGGGGCCAGGCGAATGCTCTCCCCTCCGGCCAGGTCGTCTGGGAATGCCGCGAGAAAGGGGCGTCCTTCCTGAAGACCGCCCCGCGCGGCGCCGCCGATGGGGAAAGGCTTCCTGCCCCGGTGCTCCGGAAGATGGTCCCCACGCCGGCCGGGACGATCCTGCTCTGGGACGAGTCGAAGGCGGTCGAGCTGGACGGGGCGGGAACCGTCCTGCGGGAGTTCCCCTGGAGCCGGGTGGAGGGGATTTCCTTCAGGGGGATCCGGTCGGTGGAGCCGCTCGCGGACGGGGGGCTTCTCGTGGCATCGGTCGCGCCCGACGGTCCGAAAGGGCTCGTCGCGCTCGTCGACCGGGAAGGAATGATCCTTCGGCAGGTCACGTTCCCTTCCGTCTTGCGCTCGGCGCGACTTGCGGGAGAGGGTGCTTTTTCCGCCCTGACACCGGACGGGCGTATCGTCGAGATCACCTGGGAGGGGAAGACGGTCCGGGAGATCCCCTTGCCGAGGGAATACAAGTCGTGCACCGACATGATCCGCCTTGAGGGCGGCCATTACGTCGTGGGGGCCCAGACGCCGGCCCTCCCCGCAGGGCCGGGGGAGACGAAGTCGGGCCGCGTCGCCGAGTTCGACGCCGACGGACGGAAGGTGTGGGAAGGAATCCACGGATGCCCGCGTTCGCTCCAGGAGCTCCCCGACGGAATGACCCTCGTGGGGGCGGGGTGAGGGCTCCACGCGGTCGAGTTCGACCGGACGGGAAAGCGCGTGCGGGAATACCGGGGGGCGAAGGCGGGAGTCCTCTGGCTTCCCGACGCGAAGCGGAAGCCGGAAAGGGGCATGGAATGAAACAGGTGCTTCGGGCTGGCGTTCTTCTACTGTGCGCGTCTTGGACGGCGTCCGGGCAGGGGGGGCAAGGGGGGCAAGAAGGGCCTCCCGGCCCGGCGGACGTCGCGCGCGAGGTCCGGCGGCTTTCGGACGGGGATCTTTCCGCCCGCGAGGCGGCCCGCGAGACGCTCGCCGGCTGGCGCCGCGCCTGGCCGGAGGAGACGCTCCGCCTGCTTCCGGATCCGGAGGAGAACCCGGACGCCGAGGCGCAGGGGATCCTGGAGCTCCTCCGGGAGCCTGTCACGCAGGCCCCTAAAAGAACGCAGACCGACAAGATCCTCATGATCACGCGGCTCATGAAGGAGAAAGGGGCCGGGTCCGGAAAGGCGCCCTCCGAGGTCGTCGCATGCCTCGACGACGAGGGATGGGGCGTCCGCTGGACCGCCGTCAAGGCGATCCGCTTTTTCGAGGCCCGCGAGGCCGCGCCTGACGTCCTGCGGATGCTGACCGAGCGGGTCAACGAGCCTCCCCCGCGCCAGCCGATCGACCTGGGAGGGAGGTTCCTGCAGCAGCCCTACCTTCTCGACAGGATCGAGGCGGGATGCCTGCTCCTCCGATGGGGAATCCGGCTCGAGCCTCCCCTCCTGAAATCTCTCTTGAGGAAGGCGGAGAAGGACGAGCGCGATCTCATCCGCGTCATCCAGGGGATGGGGTGGTCGGGGGACCGGGAGCACCTCGCGTACCTCGGGCCGTTCCTCTGGGCCGAGGCGGGCGAGATCCGGAAGGTCGCCGCCCGCGCCATGGGGACGCTTCTGGGTCAGGCCTGGTACCCCGACGATCGGAAGGAAATGAAACAGGGGGAAGCGCAGATCTGGGCCAGGAAGCAGGACGACGCCGGCCTCGAGGCGGCCCGCGCCTGGTGGGAGACGCACAAGAAGGACTGCGGACAAAAGCGGTCTGAAGGAGGCATTCGGCGATGAAAAAGAAGGGTCTGCTCATGATCCTGGTCGTGGCGTTCATCCTGATGCCGGGCCGCTTGTCGGGTGGGGAGCTCGAATGGACCCACCTTCCGCCGTGCACGCCGATTCGCAGGGATTGGACGAAGTCTCCCCTGGAGACATTCTGTCCAGCAAACGACACCTCGTGTCCGGAAGATCGGACGAGGTGCCCGGATGTTCCCACGGAGTGTCCCCGGAGCTTCACGATCTGCTTTACGACGGAGTGCCCGTACAAGCAGACGTTGTGTCCGTCAGTGCCGACCGAATGTCCGCCAAGGTCTACGCACTGCCCGGTCGAGTGGACGAAATGCGATTACACCCGCTGCAATGCGATTCCGACCCAGTGTCCGGATACCTGGACGACCTGTCCGGCTTACGAGACGGTCTGTCCGACGCATCCCAGCGAGACGCAGTGTCCCGAAGTCGAGACGTATTGCCCGTCGCTGCCGACGGAGTGTCCGGTCGGGTGGACGGAGTGTCCGAGGGAGGAGACGAGATGCCCCCGGATCCTCACCCAGTGTCCGACCGAGTGGACGGCTTGTCCGCGGGACGCGACGAGATGTCCCCGGACCCCCACCCTGTGTCCGCGCGAAATCACGCGCTGTCCCGCTTGCAGGTGACGGAAAGGAAAGGGGAGATCATGAAACGGCTTTTCATCGCGGCATCCGTCCTGGCGGCGGTCAGTGGGGGGTGGTTTCTCGCCGGAAACGGCGCGCCGAAGGAGCCGCGCCCGCCGCTCTCGCCCGAGCAGGAGAAGGCGATCGACGACGCGCTCGACGCGTATATCGGCTACCTCACGTCGTTTGACACTGTCCGGCTGGAGTATGCATCGGCGTGGACCGAAACGACACCGGACGGGAAGGAGCTCATGCGGGAAGGGAATCTGGGTGTCCTGACGCTCAAGAAGCCGGATCTGATGCGCGAGGAATCGTTCGGGAGTGACGGGCGCCTGCGCAATGTGAACGTCTATGGCCCAAGCGGCCGGAACGTCGATCACTCGTTCCGGTCGGGCGAGACCTTCGTCCAGGAGCGGAGCAAGGGCCCCCTGAATGGGAGGGAGGCAGAGAAGGACTCGCTGCCGTTCATGTACTATCCGTATCTCTACGCGCTCTCGCCGGACCTCGCGAAGCGGCGCGCCTCCCTGAAGAGGCTGGCGGTGTCGGTGGACACCGAAGATCTCTCCGGCGTTCCCTGCCGTGTGATCGCGTTCAAGGGGCTCGGAACCAGGCGCAGCGGGAGCAGCGAGCGGGCCCGCCTCTGGATCGGCCCGGACGGCGCGCCCGTGCGGTGCCTCTACGAGGACGACCGGCAGGACGACGTCGAGAATCGCCTCAATCGTGTTGCAAGCGACACGCGGTTCACGTCGGTCAAGGGCGGCGTCGAGGCGCCCGATACGCTCTTCACCTTCACGCCGCCGAAGGGGGGGAAGGTCCTCACGGAGGAAGACATGATGGACCCGGCCAGGCTGCTCCTTCCCAAGGGCGGGGCCGCCCCCGACATCACCTGTGTGGACCTCGAAGGGCGTCCCGTGCGCCTCTCGGACTTCCGCGGAAAGCTGGTCCTTCTCAATTTCTGGGACGCCGGGTGAGGCCCCTGCCGTGTGGAGTTTCCACACCTCGACAGGCTCCTGAAGGAGGCAAGCGGAAGGCTCGAGATCCTGGCCGTGAACACGGGAGACAGCCCCGGGAAGATCAGGTCCCTGATGGAGAAGGAGAGGCATGCCTTCCGGGCCCTTCTTCCCAAGGAGGGGGAGGCCCGCCCCCAGGATCTCTATCGCGTCATCGCGAAACCCGCGAACTACCTGATCGGGCCTGACGGGAAGATCCTCGACGCCACGGTGGGTTTCCCGGTCCGGGGCCTGGCCGGCGAGGAGCGGCCCGCCACCGACGCCGAGGTGGATTCCCTGCCCTTTTATAAGGCGGTCCGGAAGGCACTCGCGGAGATCCCTTCCCCGCCGGGGCGCTGACGCCGGCACCCGGGCGGGAATCCGCATCCCGCCCCCCTCCGTTTTTTTGCCCCTTCCCGGATCCGGGGACAGGATCAGGTCAAGGGAGGTGGCCATGGCGAAAGGGAACCGGGGGATCGCGCTGGTGGTGGTGAGCGGGCTTCTCGTGGGGCTCTCGCTCCTGGCGATCCTTTTCGCGCAGGCCGCCCGCTGGGGGGCGCCCGCCGGGGCGGCCCGGATCCATGCCGCGCAGGCGGCGCTCGCGGCGGAAAGCGGCATGAGCTACGCCGAGGGGCGGCTCCTGGCCGACGGCGGGTACGCCCGGAACCCGGGGACGGCGGAAAGCCGCGCGGACGACTGGACATTCCGTGACGGGTTCGGGGCGTCCCCCGCCGGGGCGGACAATCCCTCGTACGGCCGCGGCGAACCCTGGTCGGACGACGGGGACGGCGTGCGGGAGGCGGGCGAGATGCCGGCATCGGATCTGGACGGGGACGGACGGTTCTCCGCCTGGAGCGGCCGCGTCCGCTCCGGCGGGAGGAACTTCGGGAGCCGCTTCTCCCTCAAGATCATCTCCGCCGGCGGGAAATTTCCCGTGAATGCCGGCGTCCTGAAAAAGCTCTTCAGCAAGAATTGGGTCGACATCTGGTCTAACAGGGGGGTGCGCCACGTCCTCAATACCCTGGGGGCGGTGGTGTTCGCCCATCAGGAGGTCCCGGGTCGCGACGATGCCGATGCGGCGGGGCCGGACCCGGTCCCGCTTTCCCATCTGGGAACGCACCTCATCGAGGGGCGGCCGGAGGAGGGGTACCGGTCCCTCGCGCAGGTCCGGCAGGTCCTGCTCGCGAAAGGGTATTCCCCCGCGGCGTGCGGCAAGATCCTGCCGTACCTGAACATCGGCCCCTACGAGACGCTGGACGGGTCTGTCCAGAGCGAGTTCTACCTGACGGAGCCGCTTCGCGACGTCCGGGTCGTTCCGATCGAGCTCCTGACGGCTCCCCGCGAGGTCCTGCAGGCGCTCTGGCTCCACCATGGGATCGGGTGGTCGGCCCAGGTCGCCGCGTTCGAGGAGTATCCCGATCCGGTCAACGCGGGCCAGTTGACGGGGCTCAAGCATGTCGTCTTCCCCCGGTCGGGGAGTGTCCTCCGGTACGCCACGAAGTCATTCATCCAGAAGGGAACCGACAAGCTGATGCTCTATCCGGACGAGGCGGCGAAGCTTGCCGACTGGATGATCGGGACGTTCCGCGTCGCGGGGAACCCGGGCCGGGCCTCCTGGATGGCGCTCCGCCGGGCTCTTGTCCAGGGGGCGTTCGGGCCGGAGGACTTCTTTTCGGTCGAAAGGGGTCCGCTCGCGGCGGCCGACCCCCGGATGGCCGAGGCCTGGGTCCGGGCCAAGGCGGATCTCGCCTTCTATGTCGTCTCCTCCGAAAAGCCGGGCGCCCTGGACGCCGCCTCGAACTGGTGCTCCTGGGGCGTTCCGCACGGATACCAGGCGGCAGGGGTTCCGGTCATCCCTTTCTGGGGGCTCAATTCCCAGACGAGTTCGCAGGGGATGCCCCCCCTGCAGTACGTCGCGCAGCCCATGAGCAACCAGTACCCCCCTCCGAAGACCGCACCGTATTGCACGACGCCGAACAGCGACTATTGGCCCATGACGGGGACCTTGGGTGTGCCGACCATCTTCGAGATCGAGTCGTCGGGGCTCGGGTCGGGCGCCGTGGCGACCGCCTCCGGTGTCTTCCGGGTCGCCGAACGGATCGAGTTCTCGAGCCAGGAGGATTTCGAGAACCTGACCGGGGCGGTCCATCTGCCGGGACGGCGCGGGATCACGGTCGTGGACCCCGGGCCCCAGACGCGCCGCGAGCCGTACAACGAATTCGCGACGGATCTCGCGACGGGGATCCTTCGGGACGAGCCTGACTTTCCGGGGGTCGTCTCCCTTCCGCACCGGAACATCCGGTGGCTTCCCCTGGGGGATCCTTCCTGGGACACGTACGACGGCCCCTTGGGCGCCCTGTCGCTCGCCAGTCGCGCGGCCGGGAACCAGGGTGCCTGCCAGTACGCCGCCTTCACGGAATGGCAGGCGGCCGACGTCGACGGGGACGGGATCGGCGATGCCGGGCACGAGTTTTTCTCGCGCACGTTCGATCCGGCGACCGGACAGTTCGACACACTCGCGCGTTTCGAGCGGCCGCGGCTCCTCTCGGATGAGGACGTGCTGACACCGTACTACCTGAAGTCGGTGACGGTGGAGCCGTCCTCCACCGACCAGACGCTGGTCGGGTTCGACCTTCCCGGAATAACGGATGCGGACACCTTCCGGTCGATGTCCCTGGAACTCTGGACCGCCCCCGTCCTCAAGGGCGTGACGACCGGCGGGGAGACCCGGATCCGGCTGGAAGGGTGGGGCGGGAGCGACCTGGGCTTCTTCAAGAAGGCGGGCGGCATCTGGGTCTCTGCCGGGGCCGCCTACGACCCGGCCCAGGGAGGGGAGGGGGTCGCCTACCACATCTTCTGGAACTGGGAATCGGTCGATTCGTGGGAAGGCGAATTCGGCGGTGGGGGCGGTGGTGGTGGAGGCGGTGGTGGAGGCGGTGGTGGGGGCGGTGGAATGGGAGGCGGGGGCGTCGGACAGGCCCCCGAGTCCTGGAAGGTCGATCTCAACGTGTTCGTTCCGCTGGTCGACATCAACACCGGGTCGGTCCTGGCCGACATGAACCATGTCGTTGTGACCGTCGATTGCGTGACGGCGACCGCCTCCCTGTACGTGAACGGCCTCTTGAGGGGAGCGAAGAAGATGCCGAACCCCCCGACGACCCCCATGAAGGGATTGCTCTTCACGGACCGGAGCCTGGCCCTCAACTTCAAGGGGGACGACGTGCGCCTCTACAACAAGGCCCTGCAGGGAGATGCTGATCCGCTCACGCCGGACGACATCCAGAAGCGGTACGAGCTGGGCCGGTTCGTCATGCCCCGCGCGAACGACACGCCGTCGTTCACGTCGCCTCTCTACGTCCTGGAGCGTCCCGCCCGGATCGACATGGCGGGCTGGACGGGGATTCCGGAGGGTGCGCCGATCGACGCGAACGGGGTCTCCCTGGACCGTGTCGGGATCCGGGTCTCGGTCCACGGGTATCTGGACGCCGCCGGCAACATCCTGGCGCCCGGCTTTCCCGTCCCCCTGGACGATCCCCTGGCGTGCGGCTGGGAGACGCGTCCGAAGGGGTTCGGAGGAACGGGAGAGGTGAAGTCGTTCCGGTACAAGGTGGAGCTCGAGAACGCGATGCACGACGAGGTGAACCCGGTCCAGCGGGCCCCGTACTTCGAGGGGGTCTGGCTTGTCCTCAAGGGGGGAGGGCGCTCGCCCCGGCGCTTCGCCGCCCCGGAGTGGCGATGACCGCGCGCGGCCCCTTTTTCATGCTGCTCGCCGCCCTGTCGGCGCCTGCCGGGGAGGACCCGGCGATCCGCGTCGGGCGCCTGGGAGATCCCGATGCCGCCGTGCGTGACGCGGCCTTTCGGGACCTTGTCGTCCTGGCCGAGCGGGAGCCCCGGGCCGTCCTTCGGGCGCTTCCCGAGGCGCACGACGACCCGGAGGTGATGATCCGGTGCCGCGAGCTCCGGGAGCGGATCAGGTCATCCACGGTGCGCGCCGAGGCGATCGCCCTGGCGAAAGGGGACGGGAAGCTGACCGCGGCGCTTTCAGCCTTTTTCGACGGTCCGGCCACGGGAAGCACCGTCGCCGCGCTCTATCGGGACCTGGGGGAGCGTGCGCCACGGTTCCGGGGAGTTTCCCTTTACCTGCTGGATCACGCCGAACCGGCCGTCCGGCTGGCCGCCGTTCGGGGGGTGGCGGAGACCGCCGGGATACGGGGGGCGCATCTCGTCCTCTCTCGCGCCGACGACCCGGATCCGTCCGTCCGCCGGCTCGCGGTCCGGATGGCGGCGGCGATCCTCGATCCCGCCACGTCCGTCGCCATGATCGGCCGGTTTCCCGTCGAGGAAAACGGGTGGCCGGAGCTGCTCGGGGCGGAAGGGACGGACGCCGCGCCTTCCCCGGCGGCGGCACGGCTCATGGGCGTCTATCGGCGCGAACCGCGCCGCGAGGCGCGCGCGCGGGCCCTTGTGGCGCTCGGATACATGGAGGACCCCGCCCTCGCGGCCTGGCTCAAGGGCGTGTCCGGGCGGGAGGAAAACGCGCTTCTGGCGGGGATGGCGGCCTATGCCGCGGCGTTCGCGGCGGGCGACCGGGAATCGGCCTGGTTCGCGGGCCTTCTTGACGCCGGGGATCCGTTCCTCGCGACGGCCGGGGCCCTGGCGCTCTGCCACATCGCGGGGGAGGAGGCCTCTCCCTCCTTCCGCCGGTTCGCGGAGGCGCTCGATCCGATGTCGCTCCTCGAGATGGCGATGGGGCTCCAGGAGCTGTCGCAGGAGCCGGGGGACCTGTCGGCCCGTATGGGCCGGGAGGCCCCGGAGCCCGGGGCGGCGCTCCCCTGGTGGCCGGCGCAGCCGGCGCTCATGAAAGAGGCGCGCGCCTGGCTCGTCACCCGGCGGCAGTAGCTATCCCCGGAACGCCCGGATCTCCTTCTCGGCAAACTTCCTGAAGACGCGCCGGAAGGTGCGCGCGTCGGTGTAGCCGACCTCCCAGGCCACGGCCTGGAGCTTCTTTGCGGGGTCGGCGAGGAGCTTTTTCGCCCGTTCGACGCGCAGGGCCTGCAGGTACTCGACCGGCGGCATCCCGAGGCGCGTCTGGAAGAGCCAGCGCAGGTGCTGGTCGCTCGTGCGCGCGGCGCGGGCGAGCGCGATCCGGTCGTACGGCTCCGCCAGATGCGCGGACAGGTGATCCATCGCGAGCTTCAGGCGCGGGTCGAGGGACGTGGCGTCCTCCCGGCGGGTCGCTGCGGGGGCGTCCCGGTCCGCGCCCGACTGCAGGAGCAGGCAGAGGGCGTGGTGGAGGAGCGAGCGCGCGTCGAGGTCGCGGAGCGGGGTGTCGGATGACGCGAGCGCCTGCTCGAACGCGTCGAGGGCCTGCGCGAGCGCGGGCGGCATCGTCCGGGGGGCCGGGTCCAGGCCGAAGATGTCGTCCCCCTTTCCCGCGTCCAGGGCCGCAGCGAACGCCGCAAGCCCCATCGGGAAGACGAAATACTGGCGCATGTGGACCGGGTAGGGGATTTTCGGCGAGAAGCGGTCCGCCTGTCCGGGGGGTGAGACGAGATACTGGCCCGGGCGCACGACGTGGACGCGCGCGTCGATCTCGATATGGACGGGGTTCCCCAGCGGGCGTGTGACCACCAGGAACCCCTGGTTTCCCCAGGGGATCTGCCTCTGCCGCACGAATCCCCGGCAGCACGGCTCGATCCGCCGGACGACGATTCCGGCGAGCGTCTCCCCCCGGGGCGAGAAGAGCGCCTGGCGGCTCGAACGCGAGGGGGAAAGGGTCTCATGCTCGCAGAGGACCTCGAGGGGGGCGCTTCCGGATCCCGGGAGGACGAAGCGGGCATCCGGCGCCTGGTGGCCGTCCGGCCGGATCCGGTAGGTCCCGGGCGCGAGGGCCGCCTCCGCGGCGAGGAAGGCCGGCCTTCCCGGGTCGCCGATCCCGACGGCGACGACGTGCGCCGCCGGGAGGCGTTTCGCGGCGTCCTCGATCGCCAGGCGCAGGCGCAACGCGCCGTCGCGGGCGTCGGAAAGGGGTTTTGTCGCGACGAGAACCCTCACGATGCGGCGTCCGCCCGGGGCGGGCGCCCCGCGCAGGACCGTGATTCCGGCGAGCGGAAGGTGCGAATCGGAAAGGCGAGGCATCGTCTAGGCGCGCGCGGCGCGGGACTTCGCGAAGGTCGCCGAGAACGCCTGCTCGAGGTCCGCGATGAGGTCGTCCGCCTCCTCGATCCCGACGGAGAGGCGGATGAGATGGTCGACAAGCCCCGTGCGTTTCCGCTCGGCGGGCGGCACCGAGACATGCGTCGCCTGGCAGGGGAGGATGACCAGCGACTCGACGCCGCCCAGCGATTCCCCCAGCGTGAAGAGGCGCGTCGACGAGACGAATTTTTCCGCGTCCTTGACGGAGCTTCCCTTCAGCTCGAACGAGATCATCCCGCCGAAGCCGCGCATCTGGCGGCTCGCGAGCGCGTGCTGGGGATGCGACGGCAGGCCCGGATAGATCACCTTCGCGACTCTGGGGTGCTTGGCGAGAAAGCGCGCGATCGCGAGCCCGTTCTCGCAATGCCTTTGCATCCGGACGGCGAGCGTCTTCGTGCCCCGCAGCACCAGGAAGCTGTCGAACGGCCCCGGGACTGCTCCGACCGAATTCTGGTAAAAGGCGAGGCGCTTCGCGAGCTCTTCGTCGTTCACGATCAAGGCGCCGCCGACGACGTCCGAGTGCCCGCCCAGGTATTTCGTCGTGCTCTGCGCGACGATGTCGGCCCCCAGCGCGAGCGGCCGCTGGAGATAGGGGGTCGCGAAGGTGTTGTCGACGGCGAGAAGGATCCTCTTCTTGCGGGTGATCGCGGCGACCTGCGCGATGTCGGTGACGCGCAGGAGCGGGTTCGTGGGGGTCTCGATCCAGACGAGTTTCGTGTTTTTCCTGATGGCCCGGGCGACGTTCCCCGCGTCGGTCGTGTCGACGAAGGTGACCGAGAGCTTCCATTGGGCGAAGACCCGGACCAGGATCCGGTAGGTCCCCCCGTAGACGTCGTTCCCGCAGACGACATGGTCGCCGGCCGCAAGCAGGTTCAGGACCGTGTTCATGGCGGCCATGCCGCTTCCGAACGCGAGGCCGTGGGCGCCCCCCTCGAGCGCGGCAAGGTTACGCTCCAGCATCAGGCGCGTCGGGTTCTTCGTGCGCGAGTACTCGAACCCCTTGTGGACGCCGGGAGAGGCCTGGGCGTAGGTCGAGGTCGCGAAGATCGGCGGCGCCACGGCCCCGGTCGAGGGGTCGGGGGGCTGCCCCGCATGGATCGCCGTCGTGGAAAACCCGGGTTTCCGTTTCATGGTCATTTCCCCTGGGCGGGAAGCTCCCGCTCCGGCATGGCGAGGGTCCCCACGATCCGGTCGAAAAGGGGCGAAAGCTCCTTCTCGCGGAAGCGCGGCCCGATGCAGGTGACGCGCACGACCGTGACGTTGTCCAGGTAGGCGAAGTAGACGGCGACGGCGGTCCCGCCGTCGACATGGGTGGTCACCTTGTGCACGTGACCGATCGCGGTCTTGAGGTGCGAGTAGGCGAGTTTCTCCCGAGTGCCCTTCCCCTTGCCGAGGGCGCCCATCTTCTCGAAGAGGGGGATCATCGGGAGCGCGAGCCCTCCCGCGAGGAAGTCCTCCTTCGTGGTCGGATCCACCGCCACGAGGACCACCGGCTCGTTCTGCTTCGTGCGACTGGCGATCGCCGCCACCAGGAGGTCCGGGTCGGTCTCGACGAAATCCCTCACCGGAACGCCCAAAGACCAGCCTTTGGGAAAACGGATCGTGAACCGCTTCTGGGGGTCCTCGAACGCCTGGGGGAACTCCTCCTGCGGCCTCGCGGGCTCCTCCGGGGAGATCTTGTAGATCCGTTCCCGGGGGATATGAACGGTCGAGCCGTCCGTGAGCCGCACCTGGATCTCCGCGTCGTCCTGCTTCAGGATCGTGCCCGAGACCGTTCCTCCCTGGTTGAGGTGGATGAGATCGGCCCGGGCGTTCCCGATGCAAAGTGTCACCAATGCTCCGAGAATCCCCGCCCTCACCCCGACCCTCTCCCTCCTGGGAGGGAGAGGGGACCGGCATGAGCGGTTCTTGTATCCCTCTCCCCCTGGCGGGGGGAGAGGGCAGGGTGAGGGGGCGAACGCAGGCGATTCTCTCATCGCGCCTCCGACGCGGTCCGGATGAGGTCCGACTTCGTGACGATCCCGAGCGTCTTTCCGGCCTTCACCAGGACCGCGGGCGACCCCTTGCGGAGCTTGTCGTAGATCTCGCTCACGCCCGTCGTCTCCTCGACGACGGGGAGGGCCGGCTGCATCACCTGTCCCACGATGAGGTCGCCGACCCGGGGGTTGTTGATCAGGACGTCGATCATCTGGTCTTCCATGATCGTCCCCACCACCTGCCCCTCGTCGATCACGGGGAGCTGGGAGAAGTCGAGCTCCTTCAGGCGTCCGATCACGAACAGGATCTTGTCGGTCGAGCGCACCGAGACGATCTCGCGCCGGCCCGCGGGTTTCGCCTTCAGGAGGTCCGCCGCGGTCAGCGTCACCTGCTCGTCGAGGAACTGGTGCTGGCGCATCCACTCGTCCCGATAAAAAGTGGAAAGGTACCGGCTCCCCGAGTCGGGGAGGAGCGTAAGGAGCGTCTGGCCCTTCTTCATGGAGCGCGCGACCTCGAGCGCGCCGTGGAGGACCGTCCCCGAGGACCCCCCGGCGAAGAGCCCTTCCTCGCGGCAGAGCTTCCGCGCCGCGAGGAACGAGTCCTTGTCGGAGACCTGGACGACGTCATCGATGTACGCGAAATCGATCGCCTTCGGGATGATGTCCTCGCCGATCCCCTCGACCTTATAGGTCTTGAAATACATTTCCTTGGGGACCTTGAGGCCGTTCCGGAAGTACTCCGTATAGACGGACCCGACCGGGTCGATCCCGACGACGCGGATCTTCGGGTTCTTCTCCTTCAGGTACTTTCCGATCCCCGTGATGGTGCCGCCGGTCCCCATCGAGATGACGGCGACGTCGATCTTCCCCTCCGTCTGTTCCCAGATCTCGGGGCCCGTCGTCCGGTAGTGCGTCTCGGGGTTGGCGAGGTTGTCGTACTGGTTCGGGTAGTGGGAGTTCGGGATTTCACGCGCCAGGCGTTTCGCGACCGAGTAATAGCTCCGCGGGTCGTCCGCCGGCACCGCGGTGGGGGTGATGATCACTTCCGCCCCGAACGCGCGCAGGAGATTGATCTTCTCCTGGCTCATCTTGTCCGGCATCGTGAAGATGCACTTGTACCCCTTGATCGCGGCGGCGATCGCGAGTCCCACGCCGGTGTTGCCGCTCGTCCCCTCGATGATCGTGCCGCCGGGCTTCAGCAAGCCCTTCCTCTCGGCGTCCTCGATCATCGTGATCCCGATCCGGTCCTTGACGGAGCCGCCGGGATTCAGGAACTCGAGCTTGGCGAGGATCGTCGGCGGGACGTCGCGCCCGATCTTGGCGAGCCTGACGATCGGGGTCCGCCCGACGATCGAGAGGACGTTGTCGTGGATCTCGCTCACGGGGGAATCATACCGGGGCGGGGGCCGGGAGTCAGGCGCGAGACGGGGTATACTGCCGCTGATGCGGGTCTTGCTCCTGAAGCCGGAATTCAACGATATCGCGGTGATGCCGCCGATGGGGCTCTGCTACCTCGCGCCGCTTGTCGAGAAGGCGGGGTTCGAGGTCGACATCCTTGACAACACGCTTCTGGGCTGGGCTGACGAGGGAATCGCCCGGCAGGTCCGCGAGCGCGGATACCGCCTCGTCGGGATCTATGCCTCGACCCCGATGATCGACGCGGCATACCGGATGGCGCGGCTCGTGAAATCGGTCGATCCGTCGATCCACGTCTGCCTGGGGGGGCCGCATCCGTCGGTCACGGTCGAGGAAACGCTCGCCGCCTGCCCCCAGGTCGACTCGATCGGGATGGGGGAATGCGAGCACATCGTCCCGGAGCTGGCCGGCCGGATCAGTGCGGGCGAGACGCTCGAAGGGCTTTCCGGGGTTGCCTGGCGCGACGCCGCCGGCGCGGTCCGGAAGGAGGGGCCGGGCGGGTACATCGCCGAGCTCGACTCGCTTCCCTTCCCCGATTTCTCGAAGGTGGACGTCCCGCGCTACTTCAAGGTGGGGCACAACTACGGGGTGGTCCAGCGCTCGAGCCGGAACCTCCCGATCATCACCTCGCGCGGATGCCCGTCGCGATGCACCTTCTGCCAGCTCTATCTCGGCCGGAAATTCCGGACGCGGAGCCCCGAAAACATCGCGGACGAGATCCAGAAGAACGTCGGCGCCTGGGGGGTCCGCGAGTTCAATTTCCTCGACGACAATTTCACGGTCCACAAGAAATGGGCGATCGGGGTCTGCGAGGCGATCCAGCGGCGCGACCTCGGGGTGAAGCTCCGTTTCCCCAACGGCGTCCGCGAGGACCGGCTTGACGTCGAGATGCTCGAGGCCCTGCGCGACGTCGGGTGCTACCACCTCGACTTCGGCCTCGAGTCCGGGTGCCAGGAGACGCTCGACCTCATGCACAAGGACAAGAAGGTGGAAGACATCGTCCGCCAGGTGGAGCTGGCCCACAGGATGGGGTTCGAGGTCACGGCCACCTTCATCTTCGGGACGCCGGGAGAGACCATCGCCCACATGGACGAGACGATCCGCCTGGCGCTCTCGCTGCCCCTCGACAGCGCCAGCTTCGGGATCGTGATCCCGTTTCCGGGCACCGAACTCCGCGACGAGGCGATCCGGAAGGGGTATCTCGTCCACAGCCGCTACGCCATGTACAACCCCGGCTTTGCCGAATGCGATCCGCCCCTGCGGTCCCCCGACTGGACCGGGGAACAGCTCGTCGCCAAGGTCAAGGAGGCGTCCCGCCGCTTCTATTTCCGGCCGAAGATGGTCATCAAGTACCTGCCGTACATGTTCCGGGGGGACAACCTCCTCAAGTACGCCCGCGCCGCGCGCGATCTCCTGCCCGGCCGCGCTGCAGCCCTCTAGCTTTCCATGTGCGGGATCTACGGGGCCGCTTTTTCCGACGCCCGTCCCGTGGAGGAGGCGGACCTGCGCCGGGCGCTCGACCTCCTGCGCCATCGGGGACCGGACGCTGACGGCGCCTGGGCCGGGCCGGGGATCGGGCTCGCCGCCTGCCGCCTCTCGGTGATCGATCCTTCCGCGGGGCCGCAGCCGGTCTGGAACGAGACACGCACCGTTGCCGTGGTCGCCAACGGCGAGATCTACAACCACGAGGAATTGAGGAAACGCCTCGCGCGGAAGGCCCACCGCTTCGCGACGCGCACCGACACCGAGGTCCTGGTCCATCTCTACGAAGAGGAAGGGACGGAGATGACCGCCCACCTCGACGGGATGTACGCCTTCGCGATCTGGGACGCGCCGAAGCGGCGGCTGTTCCTGGCCCGGGACCCGTTCGGCGTGAAGCCGCTCTATTACGTCGAGGCCGGGGATGGTGTTGTCTTCGCGTCCGAACCGGCCCCGCTTTCCCCGTGCGCCGGGCCGTCCGCGATCGACATGGAGGCGCTCCAGCTCTATTTCCTCCTGGGGCATATCCCGCATCCGCACTCCATCCGGAAGGGGGTCCGGAAGCTTCCACCGGGCGCCTCCTATTCCTGGGAAGAAGGGCGGGGGCGCCTTGTCGAATCCCCGTTGCCGCGTTTCTCGCGCCCCAGGATCACGGAGATGAAGCAGGCCGTCGAGGTGACGCGCGCCGCGCTCGCGGAAAGCGTCGCCGCGCAGATGGCGGCCGACGTTCCGGTGGGGGTTCTTCTTTCCGGAGGGATCGATTCGGGGCTTCTCGCCGCGGCGGCGGCGAAGTCCCGGAAGGGACTCAAGACCTTCTCGGTCGGGTTCGCGGACGCCCCTGTCCACGACGAGACGCCTCACGCGCGCGCCGTGGCGGCGGCGCTCGGGACCGTCCATCGGGAAGGTTGCGTCGCCCCGCCGGACCGGGAGGCGCTCTCGGCGATCCTCGCGCGCTTCGGCGAGCCGTTCGCCGATTCCTCGGCGATCGCGATGCACGAGGTGTCGCGTCTCGCGGGCGAGGAGGTGACGGTCGTCCTCTCCGGCGAGGGGGGGGACGAGCTCTTCGGCGGGTACGCCGAGCGGTACGTGTGGGACGGACGCGCGGCCCGGATCGGGGGAATTCCGGCGCCGCTCGTCTCGGCCGCGCGCATGGCCGGCAGCGGACTTCTGGCCGCCTGGCCGGGGGCGCGCGGGAAGAATGTCCGGCGGCGCTGGAACAAGCTCCTGTCCGGCGCGCGCCTCCCGGATGCCGACCGGTATCTCCACTGGTTCGCGCTGTTTCCCGACGGCGCGCGGCGGGAGATGCTGGGGGCGCATTACCGGTCCGTCGGGAATCCCTTCGCCGGCGCGTTCGCCGCGTCGGCGAAGGACGCGGCCGTGCACCGCCTCATGGCGGCCGATCTCGCCGTCACGCTGCCGTCCGACATGCTGGCGAAGTCCGACCGGATGAGCATGGCGCACGGCCTGGAGCTGCGCGTCCCCTTCCTGTCCCGCGCGGTCTGGGAAGCGGCCCGCGCGATCGACCCGGTGCTGAAGGTGCGGGGGCGCCAGACGAAGGCCGTCCTGCGGGAGCTCGCGTGGACCGTCCTTCCGCCGGAGATCGTCCTGCGTCCCAAGCACGGGTTCGAGGTGCCGGTCGCGGGCTGGATGCGCGACTCCTGGAAGGGGATGCTCGACGAGCTGTGCGAGGGGGAAGGAGCGGCCGCGGGGGGGATCCTGCAGAAGCGTCCGCTCCGCGCGCTCCGGGAGCGCCTCGTCCGGGGAGACGACCACGCGGCGCACCCGCTGTACGCGGCGCTCGCCTTCATGCTCTGGCAGGAACGCGCGGCGCGATGAAGATCCTCCATGTCACCCCGTACTTCCATCCGGCGCGGCTCTACGGCGGGGTGGTCCACTCCCTGTGGGGGCTCGCGCGGGCGCAGGCCGCCTCGGGTGACGCGGTCCGCGTCCTCACGACGGACGTCCTGGACGAGGCGCGCCGCGACACCGGGCCCCGCCTCCGGACGGAGGAGGGGGTCGAGGCGTTTTACATGCCGAACGTGTCGAACCGAGCGGCCCAACGCGCCCAGCTCTATTTCCCGCGCTCCGGGTGGGGCGTCGCCCGCGACTGGATCAGTTGGGCCGATGTCGTCCATTTCCACTGCCACCGGATCCTCTTCTTCCATCCCCTGAAGGCGCTTCTGGGCGGGAAGCCGTATCTCCTGTCACCCCGCGGGAGCGCCTCGCGGGTCGAGGGGCGCATGCTCCGGAAGCGTCTCTACGATCTCCTGGCGGGGGACGCCTTCCTGCGGGGGGCTCGCCGTCTCTTCGCCCTGTCGGATTCCGAGCGCGCCGGGCTCCTGGCCGCCGGTGCCGATCCGGCACGTGTCTCCGTGATCCCCCACGGCGTCGATTGGACAGGCGCCCCCGCAAACGGCGGGGGAGAGACAGGGGAAATCCTGTACCTCGGGAAAGTGACTCCGCTGAAAGGGCTCGAGGAGCTGATGAAGGCGCTCGCGAAAACACCGGAGGCGCGCCTCGTCGTCGCCGGGAACGACAACGGCGGGTATGCGGAAGTCCTGCGGAAAGAGGCCGGCGCGCTCGGGGTGGCTCCGCGCGTCCGTTTTGCGGGATTTCTGGAGGGGGAGGCCAAGGCGCAGGCGATTGCCCGGGCGGGGGCGGTCGCCGTCCCGTCGCGCTATGACGCCTTCGGTCTGGTGCCCCTCGAGGCCCTGGCCGCCGGCGTGCCCGTCGTCGTGAGCCGCGCCGCCGGATGCGCGGAGTTCCTGGACGGCGTCGAGGGGGTCTTTCCGGCCGACGCGCGGGATCCCGGGACGCTCGCGGCGGCGCTCCGGGCGGCGCTTGCGTGTCCCGTGCGCGGCGCGGTGCTGGCCTCGCGCGCGCGGGAAAGACTGGAGGGGGATTTCGGCTGGACGGCGATCGCGGCCCGCTATGCCGCGGTCTACCGGGAGACGGCGCGGTGACGGGGCGGATCCTCCTCGTCGCCACGTCGGGGATCGGCGACACGGTCTCGCTCCTTCCGGCGGTCCGGTTCCTGCGCGCGGGCATTCCCTCAAGCCCGATCGATCTCGTGACGACCTGTCCGGAGGTGGCGTTCCTCTTCGAAGGGCATCTGTCGCGCGTCATCGCGCTCGATCCGGGGTGGATGTCCTCCCCGGGGCGTCTCCTCGCGGCGTTCGCCGCGACGGCCGCGGCGATCCTGCGGGCCGGGCCGTACGCCGCCGCGGTCGTGACCTTCCCCTCCGGGCACCGTGCGACGGCCGCCCTCGCGATCGCCTCCGGCGCTCCCGTCCGGATCGGCTTTCCCTATCCGGAAGGGGCTCCAGTGCGGTCGGACTGGGGGCTGACCCGGCCGGTCGCCTGCGACAGGGAAGGGATCGCGGCGAGGAACCTGGCGCTCGCCGAGGCACTGGCCGGATCTCCGGCGCCCGCGGCTCCGGCCGTTTCCGTGGCGCTTCCGGAGGGGGGCGCCCTGCCGGAATGTCCCCCGGTGTTCGTCGCGCTCGCACCCGGCGGGGGCGCGAACGAGACATTCAAGCGGTGGCCTGCGGCATCGTTCGCGGCGCTCGGGCGGCGCCTCGCGGAAGACGGGATGCCCGTCGTTCTTGTCGGCGGCCCCGGCGAGGAGGAGCTGTGCGCGCGCGTCGTCTCGGCGATCGGGGCGGGGGCGATGGACCTTTCCGGGAGGCTCACGCTCGCGGCGACCGCCCGGGTTCTTGCCCGGGCACGGTTGCTGGTCGCCAACGATTCGGGTCTCGCGCATGTCGCCGCCGCCGTCGGGACCCCGGTCGTCGCGGTCTTCGGGCCGACGAGCGACGCGCGCTATGCCCCCGCGGGTTCAGGCCCTGTCCGCGTCGTCGCATCGGACCTTCCCTGCCGCCCCTGCCACGTCGCGCCACGGAAAGAGCCATTCGCTTGCCGGTTTGAGCGGGAAAGGGCCTGTCTTGACGAGCTTGATCCCGAGGCGGTCCTCGCGGCCGCGCGGGCGCTTCTGGCGTCCGGGAGGCCGGCGTGAAGCGTGTCGCGAAGAACGCCTTTTTCGCCGGGGTGGGGCAATTTGCCGCGAAATCGGCGCTTCTTCTCCTTGTGCTCGCCGTCGCGAACCTCCTGGGGGCGGCGACCCTGGGGGAGGCGATGACGGGGTTCACGCTCGCCACGTTCCTGCGGAACTTCCTCGACTGGGGGCTGGGGAAGATCGCGGTGCGCCACGTGTCGCGCGACCCGGCCGACGCGGCGGCCTTCCTGTCGGCGGCGGTCGCCTCGAAACGCCTCCTGTGGCGAACCGGGCTTCCTGCATACGCCTGCGTCTGCGCCTGGTTCGCGTCGCTTTCGGAAACGCCGGGGGGGATGGCGCTTTTCCTCGCGCTCCTGGGCGGGGCGCAGGTCCTCGCGGCCGTCAACGCCGCGCGCGGATACCTCTTCAACGGTCTCGAGCGGATGGATCTCGAGACGCGCTCCCTGGCCGCCCGGCAGGGGACGATGCTTGCGGTGTCCGTGGGGCTGATCCTCGCGGGATTCGGGCTTCCCGCGGTGGGGTTGGGGGTCCTGGCCGGCGAGGCCGTCGGGTTTCTCGTCACCGGGAGGATCCTCGCGGGGCTCGGGATCGCGCCCGCGCCGGCGGATCTTTCGCGCGCGGAGAAGATTCGCCGGGCGGGGACCCCGATCGCGCTGGGTGTCGTCTGCGGCCTCGTCTACGCCTACGGGAACACGCTGATCCTCCGGACGGTCCTGGGCCCCGAGGCGACGGGGCTATTCAGCGCGCCGTACCGCATGGTGCTCGAATTCCAGGTCCTTCCGGCGATTCTCGGGGCAGCCGCCTTTCCCGTCTTCTCGCGCCTGGGCGGCGGCGGCGGGGAGGGGGTCGCGGGACTTCTCGCGCGCGGGCGGAAGACCGCCGGTGTCCTTCTCGCCCTCGGGCTCGCGGGGGCCGTCCTTCTCTCGCTTTTCTCCCGCGAGGCGCTCGCGGTCCTCTACTGGAGGCAGCCGGCCTTCCGGGAGATGGACACGATGCTGGCGGTCCTCGCCTGGGTGATCCCGGTCACCTGTCTCAACGTGATCCTGGGGGATATCCTGTACGCCCTGGACGGGGAACGCGCGGCGCTGGCGATCGCGGCGGCGGTGGCCGGAGCGAGCCTGGCCGCGAATCTCGTGATGATCCCGCGTCTCGGGCTCTGGGGGGCCTGCTGGACGGTGGTGGGGGCGGAGATTCTCTTCCTGCTGGGAAACGCCGTCGCGATCCGGCGAAGGCTGAAAACGGGGGACGCATGAACCGGGCCGGGGTGTCGTTTTCCTGCAAGGCCGTTCTCGCCGGATCCCTTTTCATGTCGGCGGTTTTCTCTTTCTCGGGGCTCGGGTGGGGGCTCCCCTCGGCGAAGACCCTCGAGACACTGGCGCCCGACCAGGCGAGTCGATCCGCTTTCGTCGCGCGCCTCGCGGAAAGCCGCCCGACTCCCGGAGACGGCAACTGGATCGCCTTCAACATCGCCCGGCGCGCCGAGGAAGCGGAATCCCGCCGGACCGGCGTCCTGGACGGGCCCCTGGAGTCGCGGGTCGCGCGGAGCTTCCTTCTCGCATCCGGTTCCTTCGAGGAGGCGCTGGTCCTCGCGGCCGTCAGCTCCCTCGATCCGATGTCGGGGGATCTCGACCCGGGCGTCCTCCAGTACGGCGGGGCGCATCTTTATGCGGTGGCGGCGGCCCTGAAAGGGGCCCAGCTCGCCGGGTACGCGTGTCTCGTTCCGGACGTCCGCTTCTACCTTGAACGGCCCGGGGAGATGGCCCGGCTCTACCGCGTGGGCCGCATGGTGTCCGCCGTCTGCGGCGTCCTCGTCGTCCTGGCGACATTCCACCTTGCCGTGGCCCTCGCGGGGGGCGGGGCGGGGGCCCTGGCGGCGCTTCTCGTCGCGCTCTCCCCGATCCTTGTCGCGCACGCCCACATGATGCGCTCGCATCTCTTCGCGCTCCCCTGGGCCCTCTGGGCGCTCGTCCGGATAGTCCGCCTGCGGGAGGATCCGGGCTGGAGGAAGTCGCTCGCGGCGGGGGCCCTGGCGGGGCTTGCGGCCGGAAGCGTCCTCTATCATGCGGCGCTCCTTCTTCCTTTCCTGGTGGCGCACGGCCACGGGCCGCACTGGAAGGAGAAGGGGCGCCAGGTCGCGGCGGGGCTCGCGGCCTTCGCGGCCGTCTTCGTCATCACCAACCCGAGCCTTGTTTTCTCGGGGGGGCTTCTCGCGATGGAGTGGGCCGACCACGGTCTCGACCATGCGGGGAACCGTGTCTTCGGGTTCGATCCCGCCGCGGCCGTCCGGCTTTTCCTGGGGATCCTGCCGCAGGCGATGGGGCCGGCGGGGTTCCTGGCCGCCTGCGCGGGGGCCTTCGCTGTCGCCTGGCGCCCCGCCCACTGGGTGGTGCTCGCCGCCTTTGTCCCGGCCCTCGGGGGGATGCTCCTTCGCCGGGGGCACACGCCCGAGGATTTCGCCTACGCGCGGTTCGGCCTGATCCTGGTCCCCTTGGGCGCGGTCTGGGCGGCCGTCTGGGCGGTTGATATCGCCCGCAACGCGCGCCGGGCGTCCGTCCTCGTGGGGACTGGCGCGGTCCTGTTCCAGCTTCCCCTGTGCCTGGCCTACGTCGGGAACTTCCGGGAAGCGGCGGGGCCCGTCTCGACGGCCGTGCGCGCCGCGCGCGAGATCGCGGAGCACGTCCCCGAGGGGGCCGCGATCGCCTTCGACGCGATCCCGAATCCGGCCGACACTCCCGTGGTCGACCCCGGGCGGTTCGACGTGAGGTTCGCGCCGGGCGCCCTCGACGCGCCGGACGTGCGATACTGGGTGGTATCGGAGACCTGCCCGCACGCCTGGAGAACCCGGATCGAACGCGACTTCGAGCCGTGGATCACGGTGGAGAAGTCGGCCCCCTTCCTGCCGGCGCTTCCCTTCAGGGACCGCTTCGCGATGGCCAACCGCGATTTCACGATCTACAAAAGGAGACAGGAGTCAGGAGAGAGGAGTCAGGAGAAAGACTAGGAAGTCAGGATTTCTCCAGGCCGAAGGCGGCATGGACGGCGCGCATCCCCTTCTCCCCCTCGGCGGCGGAGACGGCGCAGGTGATCTTGATCTCGGAGGTGGTGACCGCCAGGATGTTGATCCCGGCATCGGAAAGCGCGCGGAACATCCGGGCCGCCACGCCGTGGTGGTGCTGCATCCCGACCCCCACGATCGAGATCTTCGAGACCGGCTCGTGGTGCGTGATCCCGGTATAGCCGACGCCCTTCTGGAGGACCCGGCATTCGGCCAGGGTCTTCTCGAGGTCCGCCAGCGGGATCGAGAAGGAGATCTGCGCCGTTCCGTCCAGCGACGGGTTCACGATGATCGTGTCGACGTTCACGGAGCGCGCCGCGATCCCGGCGAAGATCGCGGTGAGTTTTCCCGGCATGTCGGGAACGCCGGTCAGCGTGACGATGGATTCGTTCCGGGAGAGGGTGCACCCGGCCACCTCGGCGCGCTCGAGGTCCGACGCGTCATCGACCTTCGTTCCCGCGCCGCTCGTGAACTGCGGCCGGATATGGATCGGGATCGAAAAACGCTTCGCGATCTCGACGGCATCCGCCTGGAGGATCTTGGCGCCCGTCGCCGAGAGCTCGAGCATCTCCTCGAAGGAGGCATGGTCGATCTTCCGCGCGTCCGGGACCACCTTGGGATCCGCGGTCGACAGGCCGTCCACGTCCTTGTAGACCTCGCACCGGTCGGCGGCGAGGACATGACTGATCACGACCGCCGTCTTGTCGGTGCCGCCCCGTCCCAGGGTCGCCAGGTCCCCTGCCTCGTTCACACCGACGAATCCGGCGACCACCACGACCTTGCCCGCATCGAGGTGCTTCCTGATCGCGCTGCCGTCGACGCCGCGCACGCGCGCGTGTCCGTGGTCCGCGGTGGTGAAGATCCCGCACTGGTAGGGGCCCATGGAAACCGCGGGCACGCCGCGCGCCGCGATCGCGATCGCCAGAAGCGCCGCCGACTCCTGCTCGCCGGTGGCGAGAAGCGCGTCCACCTCGCGCGGCGGGGCACTTTTGGTCAGCGCGGCAGCCTCGCCCAGAAGCTCGTCGGTGGTCTTGCCGCGCGCCGAGACGACCGCCACGACGCGGTCGCCCGATTTCGCCTGCGCGACGACCCGGTCGGCGGCGAGGCCGATCCGCTCGATCGTGGCGAGACAGGCCCCGCCGTATTTCTGGACGATGAGAGCCACTACGTCTCCCGATGCTTCACGTCGCCACCCACGATCGTGAGGACCGCCTTCGCGGTGAGCGTCTGCCCGGCGAACGGGCAGTTGCGGCTCCTGGAGAGGAATTTCATGGGGTCCACGGTCCATTCCTTTTTCGGATCGATCAGGACGATGTCGGCGTCCGCCCCCGGTTCGATTCGTCCCTTGCCGGCGAGTCCCAGGATGGCGGCCGGCGCCGCGGACATCCGCATGAGGAGCGCCTGCCAGTCCATGCGGCGCGTCTTCCCGAGCGCCGTCCAGACGACCCCGAGCATCGTCTCCATCCCGATCACGCCGAACGGAGCCCGGATGAACTCCTGTTCCTTCTCCTCGCGGGTGTGGGGGGCGTGGTCGGAGGCGACGCAATCGATCGTGCCGTCGGCCAGCCCCGCCGCCATCGCCTCGACGTCGGCGCGGGTCCGGAGGGGCGGGTTCATCTTGTAGACGGCGTCGTACCCGGCGACCGCGTCGTCGGTGAGCGCGAGGTGGTGGGGGGTCACTTCGGCCGTGACGGCCACCCCGCGCGCCTTCGCGCGCCGGACGGCGTCGGCCGCGCGGGCCGTGGAGAGGTGTGCGAGGTGGATATGCCCCCCGGTCGCCTCGGCGAGCGCGATGTTGCGCTCGACCATGATCTCCTCGGCGACGGCGGGAATCCCGGGAAGGCCCAGGCGCGTCGAGACCGCCCCCTCGTGCATGACCCCTTCCCCGAAGAGATCCTTGTCCTCGCAGTGGTCGATGACGGGCTTTCCGAACATCCGCGCGTAGGAGAGGGCGCGGCGCATCACCTCGGCGTTCTGGACGGGGGCCCCGTCGTCGGAGAAGGCGACGGCGCCGACCGCCGCGAGGCGCCCGATCTCGGCGAGCTCCACGCCGGCCCGCCCTTTCGTGATGGCGCCGATGGGAAAGATGTTCGCCTTGCCGGCGCGCCGTCCCTGCAGGATCACGAATTCGGCCGAGGCGACGTTGTCGACGGGAGGGGAGGTGTTTGGCATCGCGGCGACCGTGGTGACGCCCCCCGCGACGGCGGCGGCGGAGCCGGTGGCGATGGTCTCCTTCTCCTCGTTTCCCGGTTCCCGCAGGTGGACGTGCATGTCCACGAGGCCCGGCGCCACGACGAGCCCGGCGGCGTCGATCTCCGTGATCTCTCCGGCGGCCTCCTTCTTCCCGGTCCGGCCGACCTGGGCGATCTTCCCGTCCGCGAGAAGGACGTCCGCGGTCTCCTCGCGCCCGGAGGCGGGGTCGATCACGAGCCCGCGACGGATCAGGATCTTTTTCATCGGGAGCGGCGGATTTTATGACAGGATGGCGTGGTTATGGAAGGCGTGCTTCTCGTGGACAAGCCGACGGGCCCCACCTCGCACGATGTGGTAGCGGGGGTCCGCCGTGTCCTGGGCGGAGTCCGGACGGGGCATACGGGGACCCTGGACCCGGCCGCCTCGGGGCTTCTCGTCCTCCTCGTGGGACCGGCGACGCGCGCGGCGTCGCGCTTCGCGGGGCTCGACAAGTCGTACGCGGCGACCGTCTCCCTGGGCCGGGCCACCGACACGGCGGACGCGGAGGGGAAGACGGTCGAGGAAAGGCCCGTTCCGCCGCTCGACGCGGCGGCGATCCGGGATGCGCTCCGGGGTTTCACGGGCGAGATCCGGCAGACCCCGCCGCAACATTCCGCCGTGAAGGTGGGGGGGCGTCCGGCCTACTGGTACGCCCGGAAGGGGAAGCCGGTGGCCCTCGCGGAGCGGACCGTCCGGATCACCCGGCTGACGCTTGCGGACTGGCGCCCCGCGGAGGGGGCGTTCGACATCGGGGTCGACTGTTCCTCGGGGACCTACATCCGGAGCCTCGCCGCGGACATCGCGCGCGCGCTCGGCACCGCGGGGCACCTCGCGCGCCTGCGCCGGACGCGCGTCGGGGATTTCGCGGTCGCCGGGGCCCTTCCCTGGCGGGAGGGGATCCGCCGCGAGGAGATACTCCCCCGGCTCCTCCCCGTCCCGCCCCCGCCCGCGGGCGATATTTCGGTGGAGCCCCCCCCGGCCGTGGACGATACTGGATAGGGATATGGCAGACCCCCTGCAGGACGCGATCCGGAAATCCTTCGTCTCCCGCACGCAGCGGTTCCAGGCGGTGTTGAACGCCGTCGCGGGGGAGGCGCGCTACAAGCTCCTGAAGGAGGAACTGGAGAAGAAGCTCGAGGGTCTCTCGAACGATCTCGAGCGCGGATGGGTGAAGTCCGAGGATCTCGCCGCGCGCGTCGCGGCGGTCGCGGGGCAGGAGATCGCCCGGGCCGAGCAGGCGCTCCGGAAGGACCTCGCCTCCGCGGAATCCCTGGAGCGGGCCCAGCGGTCGCTCGCGCGCTCGATCGAGGACGCCCTTGCCTCGTCCGCCTTCTTCGACCGCGTGGCGGAGGTCGTCCGGGGGCACGTCGCCGACCACGAGAAGAAGCAGCCGCACCCGACGCCGCGCGAGCTTTCCGGGATCATCGTCCAGACCGTCCGCGAGGTGTTCGCCGACGGTGCGAAACTGACCCCCGAGGAGATCGCGAACGTCGCCAAGGTCCAGGCCGAGACGACCGTCCAGAAGGCGCTGGTGAGCCCCCTCTGGACCGCCGAGGTCGCCCGGATCGCCGCCGCCGAGGCGGAGCGGGTGGCGGGAGAGCATGCGAAGCGCCTCCAGGAGGACGCGGCGCGCCTGAAGCGGGCCGTCGGCGCCGAGGGCCTGCGGCAGCTCGAGACTCCCGAAGGGAAGGAGATCCTCGACAAGACGATCCGGGCCGCCGTGGCACAGGCGGTCCCGACGCCGGCGGCCCTCGCCGAGACCGTGAAGGGGGAGGTCCGCGCCTGGAGCTCCGGGGAAGACCTGGAGAAGCAGGTCGCCGCCGCCGCCCGGAAGTCCGTCGAGGAGGCGATCGCGGCGCACCCGAACCTGAAACCGGATGTCCTTGCGGCCTCCCTCAAGAAGGTGATCACCGATTCGGCCGAGATGCTCCGGAAGGATCTCGCCGGTTCCGTCCAGCACGAGGCGGCCGCCCGCGAGGCGGCGACGGCGCACCTCCAGGAGGCGGTTCTTCGCCTTCAGAAGGACTTCCAGGAATCGGTCACCCGTTTCGAGAAGGATCTCGGCGGACAGAAGGCCGGTTTGACGGAGGACGCGGCGCGCTCTCTCGCTGCCGCCGAGGCCGCCCGGGTCCTTGAAGGGGCCGGACTCCTGTCGGAGGACGCCGCCCGGAAGATCGCCCGGGACGAGATCGCGACTGCCGCCGCGCAAGCCCCGGCTTCCGCTTCCGCCGGGCTCACAGCCGAGGCGGTGCGCGCGATCGTCCTTTCGGAAGGGGTCCAGAAGGAACTGAAGGCCTCGATGCAGTCCGTCGTCGCCGACGCGGTGAGGAACGAGACCCAGGCGCTCCTGCGGAAGATCGACGAGGGGGTCGCCCGTCGCGCCGAGGAGGCGGTCGCCAGGGCCGCGCCCGGTGGCGGCATGGACCCGGTGAAGCTTGCCGTCACGATCGAGGAGATCTCCCGCCGCCTCCTGAAGGAGGAGATCCGCCCGCTCAAGGAGGCGCTCCTGTCGGCGCTCCCGGTCGAGATCCAGCATGCGCTCGAGGGGATCGTCGAGCGGCAGGGGGCCGACTGGGGAAGCCAGCTCCTCCATTCCGAGCCGTTTCTCGATGCGGTCGCCAAGGCCGTCGCCGAGGAGATGGACAAGGCCACCGGCGAGCTCGCGACAAGGATCGAGGAACCCGAGGAGCCTCCGCGCCACCGGCTCGCGCGCGGCTCCGACCGTGGCACGATCAAGGAACATTTCCTCGCGATGCGAGAGAAGAACCGCTGGAAGAAGCGCAACCCCGGCACGTAGTTGTGCGGCGTCATCTGATCCGCTAGTCTCGCCCCCTCCTATGAAGAAGCGCGCGCTTGTCACCGGCATCACCGGTCAGGACGGCTCGTACCTGGCGGAGCTGCTTCTGGCCAGGGGGTACGCGGTGCACGGCCTCGTGCGGCGCGCGAGCACCCCGAATCTCGAGCGGATCGCGCATCTCCTGCCGCGTCTGGCGCTCCACAGCGGGGACATGTGCGACGAGGGGTCGCTCGCGGCCGTCCTGCGGACGGTCCGGCCGCAGGAGGTCTATCACCTCGCGGCGCAGTCGTTCGTCGCCACGTCGTTCGCCCAGCCCGTCTTCACGGGGGACGTGACGGCCCTGGGGACGACGCGCCTCCTGGACGCGATCCGCCGGACGGATCCGGCGATCCGCTTCTATTTCGCGGGGTCGAGCGAGATGTTCGGGCAGGCCGCCGAGTTCCCCCAGCGCGAGACGACGCCGTTCCATCCCCGGAGCCCTTACGGCGTCGCGAAGGTGTACGGCCACTGGATCACCGTGAACTACCGGGAGAGCTACGGCCTTTACGCCTGCTCCGGGATCCTGTTCAACCACGAGTCCCCCCGGAGGGGTCTCGAGTTCGTGACGCGGAAGATCTCCGACGGCGTGGCCCGCATCCGGCTGGGGCTCGCCCGCACCCTCACGCTCGGGAACCTGGATGCCAAGCGCGACTGGGGGTTCGCCGGGGACTACGTCTCGGCGATCTGGATGATGCTCCAGCAGAGGAGGCCCTCCGATTTCGTGATCGCGACGGGGGAGTCGCGGTCGGTGCGCGACTTCGTGACATGCGCCTTCGACCACGTGGGGCTCGACTGGAAGCGGCATGTCGTCGTCTCGAAGCGCTTCTTCCGGCCCGCCGAGGTGGACCACCTGGTGGGGGATTCCGCCCGGGCCCGCCGCGTCCTCAAGTGGAAGCCCCGGGTCGATTTCGACAATCTCGTGCGGATGATGGTCGACGCGGATCTCGAGCGCCTCGGCGGGAAGCCCGTCCCCCGGGCGCGCAATGCCCGCTGATCCGGCGTGAAGATCCTGATTTCCGGCATCGCGGGATTCGCGGGGGCCCACGTGGCGGCCGCCTGCGTCGCGGCCGGTCACGCGGTGTGTGGGTTCGACCGGGCGGGGGCCCATACCGCCCGCCTTGATCCCCTGAAGGGGAAGATCCGCGTGGAGACGGCGGACCTTCTCGACGACCGCGCGGTGGGGGAGGTCCTCGCCCTGGCGCGACCCGACGCCGTGATCCATCTCGCCGCCCAGAGCGTGGTGGGGGCGTCAGCCGGGATGCCGGTCCAGACCTGGCAGGTGAACGTGATGGGGACGCTCTCCCTCTACGAGGCCGTGCGCCGGTCGGAACGGCCGTTTCCGCGGATCGTGTTCATCGGAAGCAGCGAGGTGTACGGCCAGGTCCCGCCCGAGCGCATGCCGATCCGGGAGGACGAGAGGATCGCTCCCGTGAACCTGTACGCGAGCTCGAAGGCGGCCGCGGACGATCTCTCGGCCCAATACGTGCGCGCCTATGGCCTGCCGGTCGTCCGGGTGCGTTCCTTCAACCATGCGGGGCCGGGGCAGTCGGCGGGATTCATCGCCACCGACGTCGCCTCCCAGATCGTCCGGGCCGAAAGGGGGACGGGTCCCCGCGAGATCCGGGTGGGAGACCTGGCCCCCGAGAAGGATTTCACCGACGTCCGGGACATGGCGCGCGCCTACGTGCTCGCCGCGGAAAAGGGGGAGAGCGGCGCCGTCTACAACGTGGGATCCGGCCGGGCCGTCCCGATGCGCCGGGTGGTGGAAATCCTCGCGGGTCTCTCGCGCGTCCCGGTCGTCGTCGTCGAGGACGCCTCGAGGAAGAGATCCGGCCAGCCCTCCCGATACGTCGCCGACCCGTCCGCCTTCGCGCGCGCCACCGGCTGGAAGCCCGCGATCCCTCTCGAACAGACCCTCGCCGACGTCCTGGCCGACTGGCGCGCGAGGGTGTAATGGTTGAAGAAAAGGCTTTCAGACAGAACTCTCGTGAAGGAAGCGGCGGACGGCCGGTTGCTCCGCTTTGCGCCCCTTCTGGCGGTTCGCCTGCTCCGCGGGACGATCGGCGCGCGGCAAGACCGGCCGGACGCGCGCCTCACTGCGAAGCGGCGGCAGCGAGGTGAAGCCTTCGCCATCCTTTCCCGGGAACGCCAGATCGCACCTCGCCTTGCCGCTTCAGCCCCGCGGCCAGGCTCCCGCCACGGGGCGCGTTTCATTTGGCGCCAGACTTTTCATGCCGGCCTCTCTTCTTTTATAAGTTTGGTCTAGCCCGCCCACCCCCGCAGGGAACCGCCTCGCAGACGCTCGGCTCTTTCTCTATAGGCCCCCGCCTTCCGTTCCGTTGTTGGCGGCAGGGGGTCGGTGGAGAAAAGACGCCCGAAGGGCGTCGATCCCTGTTTTTGGGACTTTCCGTCCGAGCCGAACGAATGCGACAGCACGCGCCCCGCGGCGGGAGCCTTTTCGGGGGCCTGATGGCGCCGGGCCGATCAGGACGTGCTAGACCCGGCGCCATCGGAGCGACGAGGTGGCACGGATGCCGCGGAGGAGCGTCCCCCGACAAAGGCGAACCGTCGGAAGGGGCGCAAAGCGGAGCTTGAGCGCCATCCGCCGAGCGGGCCCCCCGATAGCCGTCGAAAACAGATGGGGGAGCACCGTCCCCCGTCCGCTGTTCACTTTCGTGCGTTTTTGAAGTCTACGACGCGTACTTCTTCTTGTTCTTTTCCCACCAGGCCGAGAGTTCCGCGATCGCGGCGTCGCGGGCGGCGGCGGGGGCGAAGCGGGTGCGCGTCTTGGGGTCCCTGAAGAAACCGGCGAGCTTCCGGCCGGTGAGTTCCGCGAGGGCGATAGCCGCGGCGTCACGGACCCGGAGGTCGTGGGGAAGCGGGGGGCGCGCGAGAAGCGGATGGAGCGGCGGGAGCTCCGCCGGGGCGAGGACCCGGCCGTCCGCGAGGAGCGCCGCCAGCCGCCCGGCATGCTTTTCCACGATCAGCGCGGGGGCGAGCGCCAGGAGGGCGTCCGCGTGCCCCGCGAGCGCGGGATCGGTGCGGAACTCGTCGAAGCGGATCCAGAACGATTCGGACATCTCCTTGTCGGCGCTCCCGACGCGGGCGAGAAGCCGCGCCGCGGCGAGGGCCGTCGCCGGATCCCCCTGCCGGAGCGCCTTCTTCAGGGATTTCTCCGAGAGCTTCCGCCAGGCGTCGGGCGTCGGAATCTGCGGATGGGTGAGCCCTGACGCGTGCAGGGGGAGGGTCTCGGCGAGGAAGCGGATGGCGCGGGGGTTTCCGGCATTCGCCCGCTCGGCGAGAAGCGCGAGCGTCCCGTCGGGGAGCGGCGAGAGACGCATCTCGGCGAGGACCGCTTCTTCTGTCGTGGGGCTCCGCGCGCGCGTCAGCGCCCGCAGGAGCTGCTCGGGCGTGAGGAGCGGCGGGACGGACCGGTCGAGCCGCGCCTGGAGCGTCTGCCGGGCCGGGTCCTTCGCGATGTCCTCCTCGAAAAGGGCGACGTAGCGCCCCTCGTCGCTCTCCAGGAGCGCGCGCGTCGTGTTGACGATGGTGAGGGGGATGAAGCCGGTCTTCCTGTATCCCGAGTCGAGGGTCCGCGCGTCGGGGCGCGTGGTCTGCGCGAAGAAGCGGAACTGGATCCGGACGACGCGCGATTCGACGGGAGACCCCTCGGCGAGCGACCGCGCCGGGGTCCCCTCGAAGAGGCGCGCCCGCTCGGACTCGTGGATCCGCCCGTGGAAGACCGACTCGCCGTTGGCGGCGTTCACCGCGGCGGCGGCCGAGAAACGGCACGGGACCTGCTCGGAGACCGCCCGGAACGGAACGTCGGGAGAGGCGCCGGGGATCTCCGCCGTGGTCCACTCGGCGTCGTAGTGGTGGATCCAGAGGTCGGGGACCCCCGCGAAGCGCTGCTGCAGGAGAACCGTGAACTCGATCGGCTCGTCCCGGGCCACCCGGTCCTTGAGGAGGAGCCAGGCCCGGTAGTGGGAGTCCATCTCCCAGGAAATGACGCGCGCCATCGACGGGGAGAACCCCCCGCGCCGGGCGAAATCCTGGCGGCGCAGGACCGAGAGCGCGTCCGCGAGCCCCGCCGCCTCCTCGGGGATGATCGAACGCTCGTTCTTCCAGAGGTGCGTCGAGAGGGTATGGGCGTCCTGGGGGCCGCCCGCGAGGATCTGCCGGAGCGTCAGTTCCCGCGTCTCGAGGTCGGCATCGGCGAGCCGGCGCGAGAGATCCGTGATCTCCGGCGCGCCGCCGCCGCAGCCGGCGAGGACCAGGATCGCGGCAAGGAGCGGCGTCGCGGCGCGCTTCACGGGCGGGATCATAGCAAAAATCATTCGGTGTGCGTGATGGGGTCGCTCGAGCGGATGATCTCGAGCGCCTCGGACGGGCTCGCGGCCGCGAGAAGCCTCTCCCGGACGTAGGCGCTTTCCACCAGTCCCGCCACGCGCGCCAGCACCTGCACGTGCGTCCGGGGCTGCTCCTCGGGGGTCAGGATCAGGAACACGAGGCGCGCCGTCTCCTCGCGCCGGGCGTCGAACCGGACGCCGGCGGTCGAGCGTCCCAGCGCCACGACCGGGGCCTTGAGCCCCGGAAGCCGGGCGTGGGGGATCGCGACGCCGTTCCCGAGGTCGGCGAGGATCCCCTGGGCGCGCGCCCAGACGGCGTCGACGATCTGCCGCGGGGC
>CAYVXZ010000003.1:45572-286899 GCA_964455625.1 uncultured Planctomycetales bacterium
CGGCGAGGATCCCCTGGGCGCGCGCCCAGACGGCGTCGACGATCTGCCGCGGGGCAAGCCCCGCCGCGAAGGAGCCGGCGAGCGGGACCGCGAGCTCGCGCACCGCCTCCTCCGGCGTCGTGGCGGCGAGGTCCAGGACCACGGCGGACGGGGGAATGATGTCCGCGAGATAGTGGGGGGCGTGGCGCTCGAACTCGTCCTCGATCGAGCCCACGAGCTCCTCGAGGACGTCCTCCATCGTGAGGATCCCGACGGGCTTCCCCTTCTCGTCGACGACGACCATCAGGTGCGTTCTCCGTTTCTGGAATTCGCGCAGGGCGGTCTCGAGCGGCATCCTGTCCTGGAGCGTCAGGACCGGGCGCATGAGCCCCCGGATGTCGGGCGGGGCGGGCTCATTGATCCCCCGGCGCCACAGGTCCTTGACGTGGAGGACGCCGGCGGGCCGCGACGGGTCCTCCGCATAGACGAGGAGCCGGGTGCGCGACGACTGCTTCAGGGCCGCGGAAATCCTCTCCCATCCGTCGGCGAGACGGATCCGCTCGGCCCGGTCGATCGGGATCATGGCGTCGGCGACCTTGAGCTTCCCGAAGTCGAAGAGGTTCTCGAAGAGGAGGAGCCGCCCGAGCGGCAGGGCGCCCCGCTCCTCCGAGAGGCTCAAGATGAGCCGGAGCTCCTGCTCGGAGTAGTCCCCCTCCCCGCCGTGCGCCACGTCGATCCCCAGGAGCCGCAGGATCCCGTTCTGAGCGGCGTTCAGCACCGTCATCGGGGCGTGGAGGACCTGCCGGAAGAAGTGGAGGGGCCAGGCGATCCGCAGGGTCGACTTCTCCGAAGCCCGGATCGCCACGGCCTTCGGGACGAGCTCCCCGAGGAGGATGTGGAGGAAGGTGATCAGGAGGAACGCCAGTCCCACCGCGATCGTGTGGGAGACGGCCGGCCCCCAGAGGGCCTCCCCGGGGAGAAACGCGCGGATGAGCCGCGCGAACGCCGGTTCCCCCAGCCACCCGAGCCCCAGGCTCGCGATGGTGATCCCCAGCTGGCAGACGGAAAGATACGCGTCGAGCTGTTCCACGATCCGCTGCGCGAGCTGCGCCCGCCGGTGCCCGGCCGCGGCGAGCTCCGCCAGGCGCGTCGCGCGCACCTTGACGATCGCGAACTCCGCCAGGACGAAGAAGGCGTTCAGGGCCAGGAAGAGCGCCGCCAGGAACAGGTAGACGACAGTCACCGGGGCACAATAAGGGGTGCGCCGAAAATCACAACCGGAAGAGGGGGTAAGATGAAGGGGTGAGGGCGCTTAACCCGATCTTCCTGGCCCTGGTCGCCCTTGCCGGAAGCCTCCCCGGCGCGGAGCCCCCCCCTGCGGCGGAACCCCCGGAATCCCCCGCGCCGGAGCCGGCGAAGCAGGCGGAAAGCTGGACGGAGGGGGCCGAGGAGGTCCTCTATTACGGCAAGGCATTCTCCCTGAAGCGGGTCGTCTTCTGCCTCGACACATCCAACAGCATGCAGAATCCGGTCCCCTCCGGCGGGAAGTACGCTCCCCGGAAGGACGGGAAGGCGCCCTTGCGGCGGATCGACTTGGCCCGCGAGGAGCTGATCCGGACGATCCGGGAGCTTCCGGCCGACACGGAATTCGCGGTCGTCTTCTTCGACGGCGACGTCTGCGGATGGCCCAAGGGGCGCAAACTCAAGCCCGCCACCGGCGAGAACAAGAAGGACGCGATCGGGGCGATCGAAAGGAAGGAGCTCGTCTTCGGGACCGACATCATCGGGGCCCTGGAGGAGGCATTCGAGTATGGGAAGTACGGCAAGGTGGACACGATCATCCTGTTGACGGACGGCGCTCCCTACACGCTGGCGAAGGAAGGGAAGAAGAAGGACAAGGACGACAGGCCTCCCGCCCACGGCAGGAAGGATTCCGTCCGGTCCGACCCCAAGGTGATCCTCGAGACGGTCGGGAAGCTGAACAGGAAGCGGGGGATCAAGGTCCACACGATCGCGCTCGGCGGGAATTGCCGGGTCGATTTCCTGAAGGAGCTCGCCGCGGCGAACGGCGGCACCTTCCTCCAGGTGGAGGCCGGACAGGGGGACGAGCCGTCCGAATGAGCCTTTCCCTGGTCGGGCTGGCCGGGTTGCCCGTGGCGGGAGGCGCGCTCCTGGACCTGGTCTACCCGCCCGTCTGCCCGTCCTGCGGCGACGAGGAGCTGGCGCCGGCCTCGCCGCTCGGTCCGGCGTGCCTGGGGACGGTCCGATGGGCCGCGGGGCGCGACTGCCTGCGGTGCGGGCGCGTCCTGGGGCCGCACGCCGAAAGGGACCGCTGTCCCGACTGCCGCAGCCGGTCTTTCGCCTTCTCGAGGGGTCTCGCCGCCGCCGCCTACGAGGGGCCTGTCGTGGACCTCGTCCTCCGGATGAAGATGCGCCGGGAGGCGTTCTGGGCGGAGCCGCTCGCCGCCTGGCTCGCGCGGCGCCTCGGGGCAGAGGGGGTCGCGCGGGAACTCGACGTCGTCGCGTGCGTTCCGTCGCGCCTCGGCGCGCGCCTCGCGCGGGGGTTCAACCCGGCGGAGCTCGTCGCCCGCGCGGTGGCGCGTGCGGCGGGCCTCCCCTTTCTCGGGGGGCTCCTCCGGTGCCGCGCGGAATCCGGCCGCAAGCAGACGGACCTCGACCGCGCGGCCCGTTTCGCGCGCGCGGCCCGGACGTTCCGGCCCGGGAAGGCGCGCCCCGCGAAGGGGAGCCGGATCCTGCTCGTGGACGATGTCATCACGACCGGCGCCACCGTCGATGCCTGCGCGCGGATCCTGAAGGGGGCCGGGGCCTCGCGCGTCGTCGCCGCGGCCGTGGCGAGAGCCTCCTGATCCCGCTACACTGGCCCTTCCTGATGGCGAGGCGTTGGCGGGTCCCCAATCAAGGAGAATCCATGCGCATGCGAAAGGCGGCGGCGGTCCTGGTGTCGTTGGTCCTCGGAGCGGGCGCGCTGGCGGCCGACCCGGCCAAGGGGGGCGGAAAGCTCGCGACCCCGGCGACGCTCTACCCGAAGGGGACCCTCGCGGTCGTCCAGACCGCTCCCGTCGGGAAGATCCAGGAAGACCTCGACGCGTTCGGGAACGCCTGCCTCGGGATGGTCTGGATGATGGCGGGGGCCCAGGTCCAGCAGTTCTTCATGTCGCCGGTGGGCCAGGCCCTGGATCCGGAGCGCCCGATCGGGGTCGCGATCCTGCCGCCCGCGAAGCCCGGGGACGAGCCGCGCGCCTACATCTACTGGCCGGAGGCAGCGCCCGGGGCGCTCGCCGCCGCCGTGAAGCAGGAAAAGACGGACATGGAGCAGACGGGGATGCCGCCGTCCGGGCCTTCCACGGCGCTCCTGACCGCCGAGATGAAGGCGCTTGAAGGGGGGTACGTCGTTTCCGGGGAGCCCGGGACCCTCGGGGGGGCCGCGCCGGGCGGCGCGGCCTGGCCGGTCGCCTCGAAAGGGCTTCTTGTCTTCTCCGCCGACGTGGCGAGCGCCCAGCAGGTGTTCGCCAGGGAGATCGAGCAGGGATTCGCGGAGATGATGGGCGGGATGACCCAGGCGATGGCCGCCGGGAATGCCGGCCAACAGGATGCGAAGATGGCCGAATTCTCGATGGGGATCGTCAAGAGTCTCCTGCGCCAGACGAGCCGGTTCGAGGCGGCGCTGGACCTGTCGGACAAGGGGCTCGGGCTCAAGGTGAATCTGGCCCCCAAGAAGGGTTCCACGATCGAGAAGTTCGTGACGGCCCAGGTCCCCGGGGTCGCGAAGTCCCCGCTGGGCTCCGTCGCGGGCAAGGATGCCTGGTGGCTGTCGGAGTTCTCGATGGATCCCACGCCCTGCGCGAAGACCTTCGGGAGCCTCTGGGCCCGCTACATGATCGCGGCCGGCGTTTCCCTGGACCCCGACCTGCGGCGCGCGCAGGGGGAGATGTTCGCGGGGCCGTCCGTCGCCGCTTACGCACAACGTGCGGGCGGGGGCGCGATCTTCGAGATGACCGGCGTCACCGTCTGCGCCAACGCCGCGGCGGCGGCCCGATGGAACGAGTTCTTCAAGCTGATGCCGTCGATGAAGGGGTCCGGCGTTTCCTACAAGCCCAAGACCGTGAGCGCCAAATGCCCCATGCAGTGCTTTGACATGGTCCTTTCGGCTCCCGCCGGCGCCACGCCCGAGCAGCAGATGGCGGTCCGGATGCAGGAGGCGATGTTCGGCAAGGGCGCGCAGTTCGCCGCATCCCAGAACGGACTGGAGATCGTGTTCGCGATGGGGGCCAACGGCGTCGGGCGCGTCGAGGAGATCGTCGCGGCGCGCGCGGCGGGTCAGAACGGAATGACGCCCGCCTGGTACGGCAGGCTCCTGGAAAGCCTCCCGGCCGGCGCGCAGGGGCGCGGTGGCGTGTCGCTCCTGGGACTCCTGAAGGTCGTGGGGGCCGCCATGGAGGCGCAGGGGCAGATGAACCCGATGGCGATGATCGGGAAGATGGCGCTCCAGGATTCCGGGATCGGTTTTTATGGACTGTCCGGGAAGACCAGCCTCGAGTTCGGGATCGCGATCCCCGCCGAGACGTTCGGCCTCGCCCAGCAGCTGATGATGCCGCTCATGGGGGCGGCGATGCAGGGGGGGATGGGGGGGCCTGGAGGGATGGAGCCTCCCGTGTTGTTGGAGGAGGACGTCGAGGGGATCCCGCCCGCTCCACGAAGGGGAAAGTAGCCTGACCACCCGCATCGACGTCGCCGTCCGCGCCGATCTTCCGGACCCCGAGGGGGGGCGGATCCGTCGCGCGCTCGCGGCGGCGGGGCTTGCGGTGACGGGAGGGCGCGCCTACCGGGCGTACCTGTTCGAGAAGACGCTCGATCCGGCGCAGGCCGATCGGCTCGCGCGCGGGCTTCTCACCGATCCGGTGCTCGACGTCTTCGCGATCGACCGGCGGCTTGCCGCCCCGGCCGGGTTTTCCCGGACGGTCGAGATCATCCGCCAGCCCGGCGTCATGGACCCGGTGGAAGGGTCGCTCCGCCGTGCCGCGAAGGACCTCGGGGTGGAGCTCGCGGGGGTCAAGTGCCTCCGGGGGATCTGGCTCGCCACGAAGGAGCCCGCCGAGGCCGTGAGGCGCGCGGCGGAAAAGGCGCTCGCAAATCCCGTGGTCGATCTCGTGCAGGTCGACGCCCCCCTTCTCGACGCGGTCTGGGCCTTTCCCGCGTCCTCCGTGTCCCGCACCGAGCTCCCGATCCGGAATCTCGCGCCCGAGGGGCTCGACGCGCTTTCCCGCGCCGGTTCGTACGCGCTTTCCCGCGCCGAGATGCAGGCGATCCAGGCGCACTACCGGGAGCTGGGGCGCGAGCCCACGGACGCGGAGCTCGAGACCTTCGCGCAGACCTGGTCGGAGCATTGTTCCCACAAGGCGTTCAAGGGGCGCTTTGTCGAGACGGGGGGCAAGGCGCGCGTCGTCGACAATCTCCTCAAGTCCACGATCGCGAAGGCCACGAAGGACCTCGCCCGCGACTTCTGCGTCTCGGTCTTCGAGGACAACGCCGGCGTCATCCGGTTCGACGACACATGGGGGCTCGCCTTCAAGGTCGAGACGCACAACCACCCCAGCGCCATCGAGCCGTACGGCGGGGCGGGGACCGGCGTGGGCGGGGTGATCCGGGACGTGATCGGATGCGGCCTGGGGGCGAAGCCTCTCCTGAACGTGGACATCTTCTGCGTGGGGCCGCTTTCGACCCCGGACGCGAACCTTCCGGCCGGCACCCTTCCGCCGCGCCGGATCCTCGCCGGCGTCGTCGCCGGGGTGCGCGACTACGGGAACCGCATGGGGATCCCGACGGTCGCCGGCGCCGTCTCGGCGCACCCGGGGTACACCGCGAACCCCCTCGTCTTCTGCGGCACGCTGGGGCTGATCCCGCTCGCGAAGGTGAGGAAAGCCGCGCGCGCCGGGGACCTCGTCGTGGTCGTGGGGGGGCGCACCGGGCGCGACGGGATCCACGGGGCGACCTTCTCGTCGGAGACCCTGACGGAGGAGTCGGAGACCGTCTCGATCGGGGCGGTCCAGATCGGCGACCCGATCACCGAGAAGCGCGCGATGGACGCGATCCTGGCGGCGCGGGACCGGGAGCTTTTCACATGCATCACCGACTGCGGCGCTGGAGGACTTTCGAGCGCCGTCGGGGAGATGGCGGCGGAGCTGGGGGCCGAGGTGGATCTCGACAAGGTTCCCCTCAAGTACGCGGGGCTTTCCTACCGGGAGATCTGGATCTCGGAGTCGCAGGAGCGGATGGTCCTCGCGGTCCCACCGGAAAAATGGCCCGCGTTCTCGTCCCTGTGCGCCGCGGAGGGGACCGAGGCCGCCGCGATCGGCCGCTTTACCGGCGGCAAAAGACTGGTCCTGCGTCACCGGGGGGAAGTCGTGGCCGAGATCGACCTCGCGTTCCTCCATGGCGGATGCCCCCGGACGGAGCTCCGCGTCAACCCCCCGCCGCCGCCGCCCCCGGAGCGGAAGCCCGCGAATGTTTCCCCCGGGGATGCGCTCAAGAAAATCCTCGCGACGCTCGACGTCGCCAGCAAGGAGTGGATCGTCCGGCAGTACGACCACGAGGTGCAGGGGATGTCGGCCGCGCAGCCTTTCGTCGGGCCCGCGCACGAGGCGTGCGGGGACGCCGCGGTGGTGATCCCGGTGCGGGGCGGCGTCCGGGGGGCGGCGGTCGGGCTCGGGCTCAAGGTCCACTACGGGGAACTGGATCCCTACCGCATGGCCGCAAGCGCCATCGACGAGGCACTCCGGAACGTCGTCGCCGTCGGGGGAGACCCGGCGCGGACCGCGATCCTCGACAACTTCTGCTGGGGGGACGTCCGGGATCCGCACGAGGCAGGGGCGCTCCTTGCGGCCTCCGAGGCGTGCCGGGACGTCGCGACCGCCTTCGGGACGCCGTTCATCTCCGGCAAGGACAGTCTCAACAACACCTACGATGCCGGCGGGAAACGGCGCTCGATCCCGCCGACGCTTCTCGTCTCGGCGGTGTCGGTGGTCCCTGACGCCGGGAAGACCGTCTCGATGGACGCGAAGTGCGCGGGGAACGCCCTCTACCTCGCCGGGCTCACGCGCCGCGAGATGGGCGGGTCGCTCTACCACGTCGCCTGCGGCGGCTCCGGCGGCGAGGTTCCGGCCGTGGACGGGGACCTTTCCGCGCGGACCTTCGCCGCGGTCTTCGCGGCGATCCAGAAGGATTGCATCGCCGCCTGCCACGACCTCTCGGAGGGGGGGCTTGCCGCCGCACTCGCCGAGATGGCGATGGCCGGCCGCCTCGGGGTCGAGGCGGACCTGGGCCTGGTCCCGGTCGCGCCCGGCGTGGCGGACGATGCCGCGATCCTCTTTTCGGAGTCGAACGGCCGGTTCCTGCTCGAGATCCCGTCCGGAAAGGAAGGGGCGGTCGAGATGGTGTTCGGGATGCTGAAGGTCCCGTGCCAGCGGATCGGAACGGTGACGGCGGCACGCCGCGTCGTCGCGCGCGGCGCGGACGGCGCCGCCGCGCTCGACGAGCCGGTGGAGGGGCTTCTCGCCGCCTGGCGCGAGGCGCTGCCGCGCGCGATGGGGGAGGGGCCGGCATGAAGCCGAAGGTCCTGGTCCTGCGCACCGCCGGCACCAACTGCGACGAGGAGACGGTCTGGGCGTTCGAGCGCGCCGGGGGGGACCCCGAAAAGGTCCACATCGCGCGGCTCCTCGAGAAGCCCTCGCTCCTGTCGGGGTACCGGATTGCGTGCCTTCCGGGAGGGTTCAGCCACGGGGACGACCTTTCGGCCGGGAAGATCGTGGCGAACCAGCTCTCGGTCTTCCTCCAGCAGGAGATCCTGCGGTTCGTCGACGGCGGGGGGCTCGTCCTGGGGATCTGCAACGGGTTCCAGGCGCTCGTGAAGGCCGGGATCCTCCCGGGGCTCTCGCGCCCCTGGAAGGTGGAGGCGACCTTGGCCGCCAACGATTCCGGGCGGTTCGAGGGGCGCTGGGTCCGCCTTGAGTGTCCCCCGTCCGTCTGCGTCTTCACGAAAGGAATGACGGGGCTCGAGCTTCCGGTCGCGCACGGCGAAGGGCGGTTCGTCCCGGCCGACGCAGGGGTCCTCGCCCGCCTGAAGGAAGGGCGGCAGGTCGCCTTCCGCTACGCAGGGTCCGGCGGCGGGCCTGCCGCCTACCCCGAGAATCCCAGCGGCACGACGGAAGGGATCGCCGGGATCACGGATCCCACGGGCCGGATCCTGGGGATGATGCCCCACCCCGAGCGGCACGTGGCGCGCCACCAGCATCCGGCCGCCGCCCGGGACCGGTGGTCCGCCCCCGGCGCCGCCACGACCGCTTTCTCGCCGGCGGAAGGCCTACAGGTTTTCCGCAATGCCGTCGATACAGTAAGATGATCCCGGGGCCTGCCGCCCCTGGAACGGAGGGGTCGTGAAGGAAGCGAAAGCGAAGCGGATCCTTGCCATCGACGACGAGCCGGAATTCCTGGCGGCCATCAAGCCGGTCCTGACCGGCGCCGGCTACGACGTCGTGACCGAATCGGATCCCCAGGCGGGCCTCTCGAAGGCGATCTCCGAGCGGTTCGACCTCATCATCCTGGACGTCGCCATGCCCAGCATGGACGGATACCAGATCTGCGAACGGCTCAAGGTGGAGCGGGCGACCTTCAACGTCCCCGTCCTCTTCGTCTCCGCGAAGCGCGAGCCCGCGGACCTCCTCAAGGGGTTCTTTTCCGGCGCCCACGAGTACCTCACCAAACCCGTCCGCCAGGCGGACCTGGTGAGCAAGGTCGAGCGGCTCCTGCGATAGCCGCCCCCCGTAAGGAGGCCTCATGGTCCGCACGTTCTTGGTCCTCGCCGCGCTGGGAGGGGGATTGGGGATCGGCGCGGTCCGGGCCGAGGGGGAGGCGGGAACTCCGGAGCCGGCGCCCGCCTCGCGCGTCCTCCTGCACCTGACGGCCGACACCCTGAAGCGCCCCCATCAGACGAAGGACTCGTTGAGCCTCGGCTGGTGGCTCGAGAACGGCGTCAAGGCAAAGGACCAGGCGTACCGGATCACCTACTCTCCCGATGCCGGGAAGACCTGGCGGACGGTCCACACCGGCGGCGAGCCCTCGCACATCTGGTCGCTCCACGGCGAGGAGTCCACGAAGGAAGGGCTCCTGCGCGTGGAGCTCGTGAACGCCGACGGCTCGATCGCCGCCGGGGACGAGATCCGGGGGGTCGTGATCGACGATATCCAGCCGGAGGCGGCAGCCGAGACGGCGCCGATCTCAAAGGACCGCGATATCTTCGTGAACGTCAAGGTGAGGACCGAGGGGCCGTCGGGCCTGGCGCTCCTCCAGCTCTGGATGACGCGCGACGGCGGGCGCCGGTGGGAGTACGCCGGCTCCTCGCGCGACGCGACGAAGCCGTTCACCTTCAAGGGGGAGAAGGGGCGCTACGGGTTCTCGGTCACCGCCGTCGGGGGGTCGAAGCTCGTGGAGCCCCATCCGGTCCCCGGCGACAAGCCCGAGGCCGAGATCGAGATCGCCCCCGACGAGCCGATGGTCAAGCTCCAGGTGGGGTATGTCGGGCGGTTCCCCAAGGCGGGGGACGCCGTCACCTTCGAGTGGCAGGTGATCGACGACGACCTGCCCGAGAACCCCGTCACCGCCGAGTACCGCACCACGGACGGCCGGTGGGTCGAGATCCTGAAGGGGGGCCCCGCCGAGGGGAGCCACGTCTGGAAGCTCCCTTCCGTCTCGATGGCGATCTCGGACCTGCGGGTCCGCGTCCGGGACGTCCGCGGGAACGTCGGGGAAAAGACGGCCCGGGTCTCCTGCTGGATCGACGCCGACACCCCCGTCGCCGAGATCCTGGGCCCCGCGGTCTGGGACAAGGAGGGAGAGGTCGAGGTCCAGTACCGGATCAACGAGACGGGGTCCGGGATCGAGAGGGCGAAGATGTCGTACCGGATCCCTCCGGAAGGGGCCTGGACTCCCTTCGCGGACCTGCCGCCGGCCGGCGGGATGGCCCGGAAGATGCTCGAGGACGGTGTGTATGAGCTGGCGATCGAGGCGGCCGACCGGGCGGGGAACCGGCTCTTGATCGATGCCGCGCGCAAGCACCGGCTTGTCGTCGACCGCACCGAGCCCCACGTGAAGGTGGACGCGGTCTCCGCCAAGCCCGAAGGGATCGCGGTCTCCTGGGAGGCGATGGACCCGAACCTCGGCGAAGGGCCGGTCGCGATCCATGTCCAGCAGGAGGGGAACGCCGCCTGGATCCCCCTCAAGGAAGCGCTTCCCGCCAAGGGGTCCTGGGAAGGGGCGCTCCCCGCCGGCACCAACGAGGGGATGGGGATCTCGCTGCGGGTGTCGGCCGCGGACCTTTCGGGGAAGTCCGCCGCGCATGTCGTCGCCCTGCGCGTGACGGGGGACGTCCCGACGGTCCGCCTGAAGCAGGCGCGCTTTGTCGACGTGATGAAGCTTCTCATTGAATGGGAGTCCGCCGGGAAGAACCTGGCCGAGAACCCCGTCGATCTCAAGGTCTTCTTCTGGCGGGGAGGGGAGACGGAGACCCTGTTCCAGAGGACGCAGCTTCCCGTGGCCGATTCCCTTTCGATCTCCCTTCCCAGGGACCTTCCCGCCAGCCAGATCCAGGTCGAGGTGGGGTGCCGCAACCAGTGGGGCGCGCGCCAGTTCCAGTCGGCGACGCTGGAGCTCGCGCGCCCGGTGAAGGAATACCCCGAGATCCGGATCACGCGCGTCGCCGAGGAGAAGGGGAAGCTCCGGGTCGGCTGGGAGGCGACCGGGATCGACATCGGCGAGAAGGCGGTCTCGATCGAATGCAGCGGCGAGGAGGGCGTCTCGCTGGCGCGCACGGGGCTTCCGCCGGCCGGGGAATGGGACCTCGAGATTCCCATGGGGAAGCGCCAGTCCCTGAAGATCCGCGGCGTCTGCACCGACAACAAGGGACGCGAGCGGGAGACGGTCGTCTTCGTCGTCCTTTCGGGCGGATCGGGCGCGCCCGCCGAGGGGATCCGGATCCGCCGGATCGTCCGGGAGGGGCGCCGGATCGTCGTGGGATGCGACGCCGCCGAGGGGGCCTCCCCCGCCGCGATCGAGTACCGCCGCGCCGGGGGGGACTGGATCCGCGTGCCGGCCGCCCCGGACGCCGCCGGAAACCTCTCCTGGGAGGCGCCCGCCGACTGGACGGGGGCCGTCGAGATCCGCGTCGTCACGGCGGACGGCAAGACCGCGAGCGCCGTCGAGACGGTGGCGCTCGACGCCGCGCCGGAAGGGACCGCGCCGCACCGGCCGGGAACGGGGACCGGGCGCCGGCCGTCGGCCCGCGCCGTCTGGACGCCGGGCCACGAGCCGACCCCGGCCGGGTCGGCGGTCCCGGTCGCGCCGCCCGCGGATCCCCTGAAGCCGGCCCGCGAGATGCTTCTTGCCGGCCGCGCCGAGGAGGCCGAGCAGTACCTGCGGGTCTTTCTCGCCAAGCTGCCCGACTCGGTGGACGCCCACCTCCTGCAGGTCCAGGCGCTCCGCTTCCAGGGGAGGAAAGGGGCGGAGATCGTCGACCTCTACCGCCGGGCGCTCGCCATCTCGCCGCACAACGCGCGGATCCTGAACGACTTGGGGCTCTACTACCTGATCGAGGAAGGGGACGTGCGGCAGGCCCTGGCCTACTTCGAGGAGGCCCTGGGCGCCGGGCACACCCCCGAGGCGCACGTCAACATCGGACGCGCCCGCTTCCAGGTGAAGGAGTATGCGCTCGCCGCCGCGGCCTTCGAGAAGGCGCTCGCGATCGACCCCCGCTTCACCGATGCCCGCTATTTCCTCGCGCGGATCTATACCGAGACGCCCTTGGCCGACAAGGCGAAGGCGAAACGGCTCTGGGAGACGATCCGGACGGAGTCGGCCGACGATCCGGAACGCCTCGGCCGCGCCGAGACGGAACTGCGCCGGTTGCGCTGACTGCCGCCGTTTTTCTTCTGTCTCCTGTCTCCTGACTTCTGACTCCTTTCGTTGCCTGTAGAATGCCCCCTCCATGTTCGCGCGGGTCGACAAGTCGCTGAACCTGACGGAGATCGAGCCCCGGATCCTCGCGATCTGGGAAAAAGAGCGCGTCTTCGAGAAGCTCGTCGGGAAGAACGCCGGCGGCCCTTGCTGGTCGTTCACCGACGGCCCGATCACCGCCAACAACCCCATGGGGGTGCATCACGCCTGGGGGCGCACCTACAAGGACATCTTCCAGCGCTACAAGGCGATGCGGGGGTTCCGCCAGCGGTACCAGAACGGATTCGATTGCCAGGGGCTCTGGGTCGAGGTGGAGGTGGAAAAATCGCTGGGGCTCAATTCCAAGCGGGAGATCCTGGCGCACGGCCTCGACAAGTTCAGCAAGGCGTGCCGCGAACGGATCGACAAATACGCCGCCATCCAGACGGAGCAGTCGAAAAGGCTCGGCCAGTGGATGGACTGGGAGAATTCCTACTACACCCACACCGACACGAACATCGAGTACATCTGGCACTTCCTCAAGACCTGCCACGCGAAGGGCTGGCTCTACAAGGGGCACCGCTCGATGCCCTGGTGCATCCGGTGCGGGACGTCGCTCTCGCAGCACGAGCTCATCGATTCCTACAAGGACGTGACGCACCGGTCGGTTTTCATCAGGCTCCCGGTGCGCGAGAAGCCGGGCCACTTCTTCCTGGTCTGGACGACGACCCCCTGGACCCTGGCCGCGAACGTCGCCCTCGCCGTCCACCCGGAGCTCGATTACGTTTTCGTGAAGGCGCCCGACAAGGACGAGACGCTGATCCTGTCGAAGGGGACGCTGGCGGTCGCCGGGAAGAAGCCGGAGGTGACGGGGACCGTCAAGGGGAAGGACCTGGTCGGCCTGACCTACGCCGGCCCGTTCGACGCCTTCGAGGCCCAGAAGGGGTCCGCCCGCCGCGTGATCCCGTGGGACGCCGTCGGCGAGGCGGACGGGACCGGGATCGTCCACATCGCCCCCGGGTGCGGCGCCGAAGACTTCGAGCTGTCGAAAACCCATGATCTCGCCGTCCTCGTGCCGATCGACGAGAACGGGATCTACGGCCCCGGATACGGCTTTTTGACCGGCCGGAACGTCGCGGAGGTCGCCCCGGCCGTTTTCGAGGACCTGAAGGCCCGCGGCGTCCTCTTCCGGATCCAGGACGTGCACCACCGTTACCCCGTCTGCTGGCGGTGCCACGAGGAGCTGGTGTTCCGCGTCGTGGACGAGTGGTTCATCCGGTGCGACGAGATCCGCGCGCCCATGCGCGCGGCGGCGAAGACCGTCACCTGGATCCCGGAGCACATCGGGAAGCGCATGGACGACTGGCTCGCGAACATGGGGGACTGGTGCATCTCCCGGAAGCGCTTCTGGGGATTGCCCCTGCCTTTCTACCCCTGCGGCTGCGGGCATATGACGATCCTGGGGTCGCGGAAGGACCTGCTCGACCGGGCCGTGGATCGCAAGAAAGCCGAGGCGCTTCCGGAGCTCCACCGCCCCTGGATCGACGACGTGCAGGTCCGGTGCGAGAAATGCGGCAAGCCGGCCGGCCGCCTTCCCGAGGTGGGGGACTGCTGGCTCGACGCCGGGATCGTGCCGTTCTCAACCCTGGGGTATCTCGAGGATCCGGAACGGAAGGAGTGGAAGGCGTGGTTCCCGGCCGACTTCATCTGCGAGATGCGCGAGCAGGTGCGGCTCTGGTTCTATTCGACCCTGTTCATGGGGGTGACGCTCGAGAACAGGGCCCCCTACCGGACGGTCCTCTCGTACGAGAAGGTGTACGACGAGAAGGGGAAGGCGATGCACAAGAGCGCCGGGAACGCCATCTGGTTCGACGACGCGGCCGCGAAGATGGGGGCCGACTGCATGCGCTGGATGTACGCCGGCGCCAACGTCGACGCGAACCTGCGGTTCGGCTACGGGCCGGCGACCGAGGTGCGCCGGAAGCTCCTCACGCTCTGGAACGTCTACGCGTTTTTCGTCGAGTACGCGAATATCGACAAGCCGGACCTCTCGGGGGACCTCGTTCCGGGGACGCCGGGGCTTGCCGAGCTCGACCGGTGGATCCTGGCGCGCACCGACCAGTTCGCCGCGCTCGCCGCGCGCCAGTACGACGCCTTCCTGACCGGGCCGCTGACCGAGGAGGCGGAGCGGTTTTTCGATGACCTCTCGAACTGGTACCTGCGCCGGAGCCGCTCCCGGTTCTGGAGGGGGACCGAGGGGGGGAGGGATATGGAAAACGACAAGCGGGCCGCCTACAAGACGCTCTATCACGTGCTCCTTGCGACGGCGAGGGTCCTGGCGCCCGTGCTCCCGTTCACCATGGAAGAGATGTACCGGAACCTGCGGGCCGGGGACGCGCGACTTCCGGAGTCGGTCCATCTGTGCGATTTCCCGACGTCGACGGGGATGTGGAAGAACGACGGACTGGTGGCGGAGATGTCCGCGGCCCAGGCGGTGGTGCGCCTGGGGCACGCCGCGCGCGCAGCGGCGAAGCTGCGGGTCCGCCAGCCGCTCGCCGCCTGTCGCGTCGCGGCGGCGGACAAGAGGCAGCTCGACCGCGCGATGAGGCACGCGGAAATCGTCTCCGGGGAGCTGAACGTGAAGCGGATCGATGTCCTCGCCGACGCCATGGGGCTTGTCGGCTACAAGGTGCGGCCGAACCTTCCGCGTCTGGGACCGCGCCTCGGGAACCGCGTCGGGCTCTTGCAGAAGGCGCTTTCGGCGGCCGACCATGCCGGGGTGGTCCGGGCCGCGCGCGCCGGCGGCTGGACGGTCCCCGGGTTGCCGGGAGAGCCGGTCGTGCTGTCGGCGGATGACCTCCTGATCGAGACCGTCCAGACGGGGGACGTCCCGGCGGCCGAGGGGGACGGGTTCGTCGTGCTTCTGGACACGAAACTGACGCCGGAACTCGTTTCGGAAGGCCGGGCACGCGAGGTGGTCCACCATGTCCAGGCGCTCCGGAAGGCCCGGGACCTGCCGTACGAGGCGCGGATCCGGCTCTGGATCGCCGGCGACCCGGAGGTCGTTGCCGCCTGCCGGGCGCACGAGACGTATCTCCGCGAGGAGTGCCTCGCGGCCGGGATCTTGTGGGCTGAACCGCCGTCGGGCGGGATCGCGGCGGACGTCGACGGGAAGGCCGTGCGGCTTGATCTGGCGAGCTCCTGACGCGGATCGTCCCGTGGAACAGAAGAAGGAAGTCCGCGTCTTCATCGGCCTGGGTGCGAATCTCGGCGACCGCGAGAAAAGCGTCCGCGCCGCCGTCGACTGCATGAAGCGGATCCCGGAAACAAGGGTGGTCCGCCTCTCGAGCCTGTATGAAACCGATCCCGTGGGGGACGTTCCCCAGGGGAAGTACCTCAACGCCGCCTGCGAGCTGGCCTCGCGCACCCTGCCGGGGCCGTTCCTGAAGGTGCTCCAGGCGATCGAGATGAGCCTGGGCCGTAATCGCGCCCGCGAGGTCCGCTGGGGGCCGCGGACGCTGGACCTGGACATCCTCCTCTGGGGGGACCTCGTGCATGCCGAGGAGGGGCTCGAGATCCCGCATCCGCGTCTCCACGAACGCTCGTTTGTCCTGGCGCCGATGGCCCAGATCGCCCCCGACCTCGTCCATCCGCGCCTGGGGCGCTCCATGCGGGACCTGGCGGAGTCCGTCGGCTCCGGGGGCGTGCGCCTCCTGTGAAGGTCGTCCGGACGGTGGCGGCCCTGCGGAAGGTTCTCGCGCCCGCGCGCCGGAAAGGACGCGAGATCGGGTTCGTCCCGACGATGGGGGCCCTGCACGCGGGGCATGCGTCGCTTGTCGCGCGCGCGCGACGGACCTGCGACGTCGTCGTCGTCAGCATCTTCGTGAATCCCGCGCAGTTCGGCCCGAAAGAGGACCTTTCGCGTTATCCGCGGACCATACCCGCGGATCTCGCGCTCTGCTGGAAGGCGGGGGCGGACGTCGTCTTCGTCCCGTCCGTCCGGGAGGTCTACCGGCCCGGGGCGGACACGGTCGTGGACCAGTCCGGCCTGACGCGGCATCTCTGCGGGCCCTTCCGGCCGGGGCATTTCCGCGGGGTGCTGACAGTCGTCGCGAAGCTGTTCAACATGGTCCGGCCCGACGCGGCCTTCTTCGGTCTCAAGGATTACCAGCAGGCGGTCGTGATCGACCGGATGGCGCGCGACCTCGATTTTCCCGTCCGGATCGTGAAATGCCCGACGGTGCGCGAGCGGGACGGTCTCGCCATGTCGAGCCGGAACCGGTACCTCTCCCCGGAGGAGCGCCGGCAGGCGCTGGGACTCGTGGCGGCGCTCCGGGCGGGAAGGCGCCTCATCCGGGCCGGCGAGCGCCGGGCGTCGAGGGTTTCGATCGCGATGCGCGCAAAAGTCCTCGCGCACGCGCCGGGGGCGCGGATCGACTACGCCGCGGTGGCCGATCCCGCGACGCTCGCGCCGCTCCGGACCGTCCGGGGGAGGGCGCTCCTCGCGCTCGCCGTCCGCCTTGGAAAGACGCGCCTGATCGATAACATGGTGGTCTAGCGATGCCCGCCAAGTCGACCACCGCCGCCCTGGTCCTCATCCCGCCGGAGACGGTCTGGGAACCGATCCAGAAGATCCGCACGGTCCACGACCGGAACATCCGCCGCTGGATGCCGCATATCACGCTTCTCTATCCTTTCCGGCCGCGGGCCGGATTCGACGGCGACGCCGCGCTCGTCGAAGAGGTCTGCGGGAAGATCGCTCCGTTCGAGGTGACGCTGGGAGGGGCCGCCTATTTTCCCGAGAGCCGCACCGTCTGGCTCGACCCCGAGCCGGCGGAGCCGATCCTGGACCTGCAGTCGGGGCTCATGCAGGCGTTTCCCGACTGCGACGATTCCGCCCGCTACGCGCGGGGGTTCGTGCCGCACTTGAGCGTGGGGCAGTCGCGGGACGGGGCGCTCCGGGCCGACGTCGATTCCTCCTGGCGTCCGCTTTCCTTCACCGTCGACCGCGTCAGCTATGTCTGGCGCGAGGACGCCCCCGACGCCCCCTTCAAGGTCGGCCGGGAATTCACCTTCGGCGGATAGATGAGGGACCGTTCAGAAATAAGCGGATGGCGCTCCAGCTCCGCTCTGCGCCCCTTCCGGCGGTTCGCCTGATCCGCGGGACGCTCGGCGCGCGGTAAGACCCGCCGAACGCACGCCTCACTGCGATCCGGCGGCAGCGAGGCGGAGCCTGCGCCGGTCCTTCCCTGGTTACATCAGTCCGCACCTCGCCTTGCCGGATCAGCCCCGCGGCCAGGCTCCCGCCACGGGGCGCGCGCTGTCGCGTTCTTTCAGCGCAATCGGCCGGAAACACATTTGACAAGAGTGTCATAGTGTACTAATACTATTAGTACACATGGGATTTCCAAGGGAAGAAGGGTCGCGCGGATGATCCCGCTCCAGATCGCGACGGGAAGCGATACGCCGATCTACCGGCAGATCCACGAGCAGGTGGTGCGCGGGATCGCCTCGGGGGATCTCGCTCCGGGCGAGCAGATGCCGAGCGTCCGCGCCCTCGCGGAAAGGCTCCTCGTGAACCCGAACACGGTCGCCCGTGCCTATTCGGACCTGGTCAAGGACGGCGTTCTCGAGTCCCGGCACGGGCGGGGGGTGTTCGTGGGGGAACGGCGCCAGGTGTTTTCCGCGGCCGAGCGGAGCCGCCGGCTCGAGAAGGCGATCGAGACGTTCCTGGGGGAGGCGGCCCTCCTGGACCTGGATGCGGGGCGGATCCGCGAGGCGATCGAACGGAAACTGAAGGGATGGAGGGAGGGACAATGACCGATCACGCCATCGAGACGGACCGGCTGACCCGTTGCTTCGGGGCCCGGTGCGTGGTGAACCAGGTGGATCTCAAGGTTCCCCGCGGCGGGGTCTTCGCTTTCGTGGGGCGGAACGGCTCCGGGAAGAGCACCACGATCCGGATGATCCTGGGGCTTCTGGACCCCACGCGGGGAAGCGCCCGGATCCTGGGGTGCGACAGTCGGGAGATCACCCCGGAGATCCGCGCGCGCGTCGGATACATGGCCGAGGGGAACCGCCTCTACGGCTGGATGCGGATCCGCGAGTGCGAGCGGTTCCAGTCCGGCTTTTTCCCCGGCTGGAAGGCCGAGACCTTCAAGGCGGTAATCGAGCACTTCCGCCTCGATCCGACTCAAAAGATCCGGGAGCTCTCGCGGGGCCAGCGCGGAGGCTTGGTCCTGGCATTGACCCTGGCGCAGGACGCGGAGCTTTTGATTCTCGACGACCCTGTCCTGGGGCTTGATCCGGTCGTGAGGCGGTCGCTTCTGGAGGCGATGCTCTACTTCACCCGCAAGGAGGGGCGGACGATCCTCTTTTCCTCCCATCTTCTGGAGGAGGTCGAGCGGGTGGCGGACCATATCGCGATCATCGACCGGGGGGTCCTGCGGGCCCAGTGCGCGGTCGAGACATTCCGCTGGCGCGTCCGTCGGGTTCGGCTCGTCTTCAAGGGGGGACGGGCCGGACGACCGGAGCTTCCGGCGATCCCGGGACTCCTGCTCGCCGATCCGGACGGGGACGGGATCACGCTCACCATCGCCAACCACACGGAGGAGACGGACCGGATCCTGGCTGCGCTGAACCCCGACGCGGTCCAGCCGCTCCCCCTGCCCCTCTCGGACGGGATCATCCAGTTCCTGGAGCGAAACGGACATTCCGGTTCGCTCCTCTCGCGGATCGGAGGTGAGGCATGATCGATATCTTCTGGAAGGAAATCCGGGAACAGCGTCTCCTGGCGCTTGGCGGGTTCGTGGCAATGTCGATCGCGGCGATCCTTGCGATCCTGGAGCGGGATATCCGGATCCTGTTCTCCGACGAGTTTCAGGCTGGGATGATCTGCGTCTGCGCCGTGTACGGACTTCTCCTGGGAATCTTCCAGACCGTCCCGGAGCGTCTCCTGGGGCGATGGGAGTTCCTGATCCACCGCCCGGTCGACCGGAAGCGGATCTTCCGGGGGAAAGTCATGGCGGGGCTCGCGCTCTATGTCGCGGCGGTCGTGCCTCCCTTCCTGGCGGCGCTCTTCTGGTTCGCCACGTCGGGAAATGCCGTCGGACATCTACATCAGGGGATGGCGCTTCCGGGAGCCGTCGACATCCTGGGAGGGGTTCCGTATTACTTCGCCGGGCTTATCGCCGGGACACGCGACCGGAGACTGCAGGTCGGGCGGCTGATCGGCCTCGTGATTGCCCTCCCGGGGACGCTGGCGATCTGCCTCGCCCCGACGTTTCCCTGGGCGCTCGCTTGGGCGGTCCTGACGGGCGCCCTGCTGGCTCCGGTCGCGCACGGGAGCTTCCTGCGCGGCGGGACGTTCGCGGGTCAACCGGCCCCGTCGCGCCTGGCGCTGGTCATGTGCCAGCTGCTTGTTTTCTCGATTCTTTTCGGGGGAGTCGGCCTTGTGATCGACATGGCGCGCTGGTTCGAGGCGCGAGGAGAGTACGAGAAAAATCGTCCCCCCCCGGAAGGATCCGGCCGTCTGGCAGGCGGAGCGGATTGATCGGGAAGGGCGCTTTTTCATGGCCACGCTGGCGCAAGAGGGGTTCGACTACGCGTCGATGAAACTTCTCTCCCGGGAACTCCTGTTCGGACCCCCCTTTCAGGAAGGGAAGCCGGAGACGATGGGAGACTTGGAACGGGATCAGCTTCCTTGGGGCCGGAATGTTTCCGACTACGGATGGGCCTGGAGTTTTTCGGGCCGGTCGGGCGGTTACCGACGGGCCAATCGAGACATCGATTTGACGCGGGAAGAGGGTCGTTCGGAACAGGAGAAGCGGGTCACGGGATGCTACTACGTCCGGGATGAGGGATTGTTCTACGTCTACGCTTATTCACGCGACCAACGCGGACGTTGGTCCGATCGGACGTATCTGGGGGCTGTGGGGGTCTCAGGATTTGCCCCCGCGGGGGGCGCACCTCCCGAAAGGTTCCCGCGAGGGCTTGTCCACACGACCTCTGTCGGCGCGGGCGGGATCCTGCTCACCTTTCCTGATCGCGTTTTTCTGTACGGGGCGGGTTCATATACCGACCTTCCGCGTCTTCTGTACGGAGGGGAGCGCGGAAAGGTGGCCGGCCTTGTAGTCGGGGACACGCCGGAAGCATTGGGGTCCGATGGGGTACCCTGGGTGGCGGTCCTCACCGAGCAGGGGATCGTGCGGGCGGAGACTGGCGGCGCGGACCCCGCTTTCGTCGAGCATCCCCCGGAGATCGCGTTTCTGCAGCACCGGCTGGTCCGGGTGTCCTATCCCGCCGAAACAGGGGGTTTTTTCGCCCGCTACCACGGTTGTTTTGCCTGTGGCTGGTCGGGCGCGCCCGGCCATGCCGCGTATTTCGAGCCGGGAAAAGGGAGGGTTGCCTCTTTCGAACTTTCTCGCCAGGAAATGGATCAGGACGAGGCGGCCGGTCTCTACCGGGAGTTCCGACCGGTCGCGGGAGGTTTTTCCCCGCCGCTGGCAGCCGCCCTGGGCCGGTCCAGGCGCGGGGAATGGGGTCTCCCCTTCGGCTTCTGGAGCTGCCCGGTTTGCGCGACCGAGCAATCCGGCGGACGAGGGCTTGTCCACTTGCCGGTTGCGGCGGGGCTCGGGGCGTTGAGCCTTGTCTTGTCCCTCTGGTTCGGCCGGCGTCATGCCTTCGGGACGGGGGCGCTTGCGGGATGGGGAGGCGTCTGTGCCGTCTTCGGCCTGGCGGGGTTCTTCACGATGCTCGCGGTGTGCGACTGGCCGGCGCGTGTCTCCTGCAAGGGATGCGGCCAGTGGCGTGTCGTGACGCGGGAGAGATGCGGACAGTGCGGGGCGCCCTTTCCGCCTCCCGAACCTGATGGGACCGAGATCTTCGAGGCGGTACCGGAGTCGGGTCAGAAGTCGTAGGTCGCGCCGACCGAGAGGACGAGCCCCACCGGGCCCGCGCTGTGGTCGTTCGCCGAGATCACGGCGGCGTCCCGGCTGTAGTCGAACTTCAGGTAGCGGACCGTGGCGTCCGCGCGGAGGACCCAGCCCCGCGCGAGAGGCTGGTCGAGGTCTGCCCCCAGGTCGAACCCGACGGCGTCCCGGAAGGTCCCGGGGAAGCGGTGGGCGTCGAGGCTGCCGGCCACGGGCCCCGCGAGGATCCCGACGACACCGTCTCCCGTGTCCCAGACGGGGTGGCGGAAGCGGAAGGCGATCGCGCGGGTGTCGATGTCGGACGCCTGGCCCACCTCGATCCGGAGAGACGCCGTCCAGCGTGATCCGAAATCCATGTCGATCCGGGGGGCCACGAAGAAGACCGGGCCCGAAGAGGTCTTGTGGGGAGAACTCGGAGTATCGACCCGGACGCTCCAGTTCGCGAACCAGAGCCCCGTGTCAAACCCGAAGCGGATCGCGGTATCGGCGCGCCCGCCGCCGCGGACGGTCGCCTCGGGACCGTCCCAGCGCGGTCGGCGGAAGGCGGCTTCGATCCCTCCCGGGGCGGCGGAGAGGCTTGCCGCCAGGAGCCAGGCGGCGCAGGCCGGAAGCAGGCGATGCATCCCCTTTTTATCGACCCGCGGCACCGGAAGGATGCGCGGTTTTCAGAAAGGTGTCGAAGAAGTATTCGGCTCTCGCAAGGCTCGCTCGCCTGCCCTTTCGGCGGTCGCATTTGGCGGGGGACGCTCCCTTGCGGCGTCCGTGCCGCTCGGTCGCTCCGATGTCGCCAGGCCTTGCACGTCCTGACCGGCCCGGCTCCATCAGGCCCCCGCAAATGCGCCCGCCTCCGGGCCACTCGCTTCGCGGGCGGCTGACGGCAAAAAATATTCCCGAACACGCTTTCAGGGAAGCGCGGCGGCGAACTCCTCGATCCGCCGCCTGATCCCGTCGCGTACCTCGCGGAAGAGGGCGAGCCGTTTTTCGGGCCCCTCGGCGGGAAGGGCCGGGTCCGGAAACGGCCAATGGAGCCGCCGCGCGCGCGCCGGGAAGACCGGACAGACTTCCTCCGCGCACAACGTCACGACGAGGTCGACCGACGCGGGGTCGATCTCGTCGACCCCTTTCGAACGGTGGCTTGAAATATCGATCCCGATCTCGGCCATCGCCGCCACGGCGACGGGGTTCACGCGCGACGGGCGTGACCCGGCGCTCCGGACGGTCGCGCGCGGGCCCAGGATCTCGCGCGCCAGCCCTTCGGCCATCTGGCTCCGGGCGGAGTTGGCGACGCAGAGGAAGAGGATGTTCATCGTTCCCTTCCTTCCATGAAGAAATGGTAGAGGAGCGCCGTGAGGGTGAATCCGTCCCGGATGGTCCGGCGCGCGATCATGGAGCGCACGCGTGCCGGCGCGATCCACGCGCGCCGCTCGATCTCGTTCGCGTCGATGGTCCCGGCCTGCCGCGCGAGCCGGCAGGCGACGACGTGGAAGACGATGTCGCAGACGCCGATGAAGGGGTGGAACGCGTGGATCAGCCGGTGCCCCGTCGTCTCGACGCCCCCCTCCTCGAACGCCTCGCGGCGGGCGGCCTCGATCGCCGTCTCCCCCGGCTCCATCATCCCGACCGGGATCTCCCATTCGATCGTGTCGGTGGGGTACCGGTAGGTCCGCACCATCAGGATCCGGCCCCGCGCGTCCGTCACGATCGCGGCGGTCGAGTCGCGGGGATACTTGATGACGTGGAACTCCGGCACGATCCGCCCGCCGGGCTGCTCCACCCGGTCTACAAACAGCTTCATCCAGGGGTTGTCATAGGCGACGCGGCGCGCGAGGCGCCGTGGCTTTTTCGGGGGCCGGATCGGCATGGACGGGATTATACGGAGCGGGGCCTGGAGAATCCGGGCATCAGGAGGTCCGAGACTATTGCACGAGAAAGCCCGTAGCTCGGAGCGATGGCCGGACTATTCGTCTGACTCCCCGACGGTATACCGCAAGCCGATGTCGAACGTTGCTTCAGTCGCGCGAGCCAGAAACAAAAGGGCAAACGATGTCCCGACCACCTGCCCATTCGAACTGTTCCAGGAGCCATCCGGATTCTGCATGGGCAGGAGTTTGGCGGCCCCGTGAGCGTACCAATCCCACTCTCCGATCTTTTCCAGACGCGTCAAGGCTCCCACTCTTTCCAGCGAGTACAAGTGATAAAAAGGGTCCCGCGAGGCGAGGATGCTGGTAAGCGTATGGCTGGGGAAAGGAGAGAAAAAATCAGGAAGGTCGTATTTCTCGATTAACGATAAAGCCGGGCTGACGAGGTCGATCTTGTCTATGTCGACAGTCGAAAGGTGCTTTTCATCCAATGCCGATTTGGCAAGAACCATAGAGCAGATCCCGGCGCACGTCATCGTGCCAGTGATCTTGTCGTCGTTGCTGGGCAGGTAAGGCCATCCTCCTGGGCCATCCGGAAGGGGACGCTTTCCCTTCTTGAATTGCTTGACGTTCTCTTTCGGGTTGTCGCTTCTCTGATAAGGCTGGAACCAGTCATGGAATCCCTCCCAGATCCGCTTCCAGGTCTGCTGCGGGACCTGAATCCCCGCTTCGTGGGCAGCACCCAGGCCCAAAACGGCGAACTGTGCGTTTGACAAATCGCCCCCGGACAGCGCCTTCCGCGTCATCTTTTCGTTTTCGTATGTCCAGCAGCCGCTGTCGAGCTGATTGTCCACCAGGCGCCTGACGGCCTTGGCAATCTTGGGCTTGACCTGCTTGCGCCGTTCCATGTCGGTATATCGCGCGTCTTTTTCTTGTGCGAGAGGGCGGGCTGTCAGGGCGAGAATCGTCAGGGCCAAGTCGTAGGTTCTTTCCTCCCCTTTATCAAGGCGTGCGAGCGACAGATCAGTCAACTTCCTCACGGTGTCGTTGTTTCGTGGAACGCCGGCGGTGACGAGCGCGTAGACCGCCAGATGGACGGCCCGAGTTGCGAATTCATCGTCGACATTGCGGATCCGGCCGAGCTCCTTTTCCAGTGCTGTGCGGTCATTCCGTCCGAGCGATTTGCTCCTCAGCTTGAGAAGTACGGCATTTTTTTCCTCGACCAGATGGTCGAGATCCGCTGGGGAATGCCGGCTGTAATAATCGAGAAGGAAATCGGACCCCTTACGTATCGCCTCCTCGATTCTTTTCTTGTCAGTTGGAGTGATGTCACAGGGGGCCGACCGGACGCTCGGGGCAAGGAATGTCGCGAGGGACACCCCCGCCATCAGGAGATGCTTATTCATAGGAATGCCACAAGGGCGCCTGGCCCGGTCGGGCAAGCGCGAACCAGATCGATTCGAAGATGGGAGTGTCATAAATCGCCGTCGCCGTATCACGCATCGGCCCGCCGTCCACCATCCGCCTGCAGTCGAATCGGACCTCATAGCGGAAGGATTTGACCGCCGACAGGTAAGGAGGGGCGCTGTAGGTCAAGCCGCCCTTGTCGAGGTCCCATGTCCCCAGAACGATCTGCCCCAAGTCGTCCGAAAAGCCGTGTACCCGCACGCGGAGGGCCTCCGGCGGGAAGTGGGGAGGGCAGGCCCCGGTCCACTGGGCCTGCAGAATGGAACCGGCACGATTTAGGACGTAGAGAGGAGAGATGTAGGTTCCCTCCCGATGGAAGCGGCCCTGGTCGTGGCACGCTTGGGCATCCGTCCCCGACAGATCCCGCATGTGAAGCCGGATTTCATCGCAAGCCGCGAAATCCATCTGGAGTCCCGTTGTCCCGGTCAGGGCTCCCGTGAAGCTGGATATCGGAAGGGCGGGAGGGGCGTCAGACAAGGTTTGTGGCTGGCCATTGATGAAAAGGGTGACCGTGTTGCCCGTGGAGAGCAATCTGACCGCAAGGACAACGTGATAATGCCACGAGAAATCCGGGTCATCGGTCGCGTCCGGGATGAGTATCTGACCGGCCCGGATGGTCGATCCGCCCCACCGCATTTTGACGTCGAACGTGGTTCCGAGGTTGCCTGAAGTTCCGATGCTTCTGGAGGACTTGATATCGAAGTAGTGACTGTCCCGCGAGGAGGTTTTGTAAACGCGGATACTGCTGGAAGCCGCCATCCAGCAGTCGATCGAGAACGACTTCAGGGGACTACTGCTTCCAATAGGCCATTTGATGACGTCGAAGCCAGCCACGCTGCCGCTCGGAAAATAGGCGGTTCCCCCGCTGATCCGTGCCGGCGCGGGAATGAACAAGGCGGGGTCGATTTCAGGGACGCACGATAATTCCCCAGCCCGATCGTACTCGTCCGAGAACGCCCAGTAGTAGTGGGCTGTTCGGCGCCCTCCGGTTTGCGGAGAGAGGCCGAGCGCTCCCCACTGGCTTGAATAGCGATCCATGGCGGGGTCGCGGGCGTAGTTCAGCTTGTTGAAATCGGGGAGGCTTGTGATCGGGAATACGCCCGGCGTCGTTTGCCCGTGCCGGACCTCCGGCGTCATCCCGCCATCAACGGCTTTGATACCGCGAGACACCAATCGGGGATTTCCGTCGAGGTTCTCGAAATCCTCCTGGCTTGTGAAGTCGATCACCTCCAGGCGGCGGAAGCGGGTTCTCGCCGGGGGCGTCGTCCTATGCCGATTGGATAACCCGACGGACTCCATGCTGAACCACGCTGGCGGCGCGGTCGTCAGGATGATGTTCGGAAACGCGGTCTGCCCGTATCCGGCCGGCGGATGCGCCGTTTCCGCGTGCGGCCATGCTGTCGTGGAGGGGAATTGGCGCCATTGCGTCATGATCGTTTCGGTGAAGGGGAGGGGGTGCAGGTATTCCGCATCCTGGGAGGGGGGGCCACGATTGATCCCCCACGAGGCCCACGCCACGGAACCATCCGTTCCGGAGGCCAGGGAGTATTGGTCGGGCGAGACCCCGCGAAAAGCGACATCAGCAAGGGTCTGGGCCCACCAGTGTCCGGTGCGTCCCCCTCCCACCTCCGCCGCCTGCATCCCGAAGATGGTCGAAGCCTTTCCGACAATCTCGCCGTAGAGATCTTTCCAGCCCAGGTTCTGGTTCTGTCGTTTCTTCACCACGAGATCCGTCAAGTCACGCGCTTCTCCCAGATGGATGAAAGCACCGCTTTCATCGCACGGGAAATCGCTGCAACGATTAAGCAAGGCGTCCTGGAATTCCGGACCGTTGAACCGCGCGTACAGGCCACTGTCCCAAAAGCCGATCATCCCTGTCCAAAACGCCTCCAAAACCTCCCGCGGGGCTTCAGAAACGGGGAGCGCCAGGGCTGCCGACTGTTCGCCTGGCCGATATCCCGTGCAGATGTCATAGGGGCCTACATTGATGAGCGACAGGAACCTTTTTCGCTCCGGAGATGTCCAGCCGTATTCCTTGAGGACGTTGTCGACCCGATCAAGACAACCGTAGATTTCGTCCTCCGCACCGTAGGGGGGAAGGCATCGCGATGCGAGCGGTGGTGCATCCGGCAGGTGGCCCGTTGAGGGGTCTGCCTCGCTCCATGGCTCGACAGCCAGGATCAATAGCAGGTTCTCCAGAAGGTACGGGAGGGTACTGGTCGAGAACGGGGGGAGAATCGTTCCGCCCGTTTGAACCGGTGTCCAACGCGTTTCTCCTCCGGCTGTCGCCGGGAGCAGGGAACGGAAATTGATCGGTATCTTTCCGTCGACCGCTTCGATCTTGAGGGAGAATTTCAAGTCAAACGCATTGCTTCCTCCACGCAGGCGTCCGCTCCATGCGGAGAACCGCCCGTTGTTGTCCAGGTCCTGGAGGGGCGTTTCACCGACATCGAAAGCGCCCTGTCGACCGCCCAAGCTGTCTTTCCAGGGCTCTCCGTGGTTGTAAGAAGGATTGAGGTTTGCGTCGAGAGGCCGTTGAGGGTCATCTCGCGACCGCCAGTCGTCCGAGCGCGTTTCGGGGGTCTGTTGGAATGGGTTCCGAGCCGCGTCCCGCGTCAATCTGGCACCCGCATATTGCAATCCGCTTTCGGCCGCGATCCCCAAGAGAGTCAGTCCCGTCCTGGACGCTCCAAAGACGGCTTGGTGGCCAGCCATGTTCAAGAACGAGGCGCCGAGAAGAACCAGGAGCGCCATCAAGCCGCTGATCACGATCAGGGTGATGCCGGAGCGCTCGCCGGTTCTTGCTTTGAGGGCAGTGCCTGTCGGAGACCAGGCAGGCGTTACAAGTGACCGGGGCATTCCGGGGCTTTAGATGCCGGGAAAGCGGTAAAACTGATCAATGGCGAAATGCGTCCAGAAGGCAAGTCGGGTCGTTTTCTCTGGTTTCGTTGATCAATTGGCGAAGCGTGGCTTTATGGGTCGCCCACAAGCCTGTGGCCTTCCGATCGCCCGGAAAAAATTCCTCGACAGCATCCAGCGCCGCCCGCTTGCCGCGGCTGTAGTAGGCGATGCCGACTAGCGCCGTAGCGGCTCGTGGGCCGATCGTGCTTTTGTGGCGGACCAGTCTTGTCAGGATGGAATGTGCGCGGTCGAATTCTTCGATTTGGCAATATCTGAGGGCGATTCGCAATGATCCTTCCTGGGGCGCCACTCCGCCGCGCTGGAACACGGTCTTTGATGCCCGTTCGGCTTCGTCAAGGAAGAACCGACTGATCAAATCGTCGAATTCCTCCATGGACAATGGATCTGCTTTGGGCCGTGAATGCCCCGCGTACTCCTGGTCGTCCAGACGAGCTTTTTCCGTTGCCTGCGTGAGCCATCGTAGACGGTCTTCCTTGCTGTCAGGGGCACCGGCAACGCGGTCAACGATCTTTCCACGGGATCCCAAGGCAACCATTCCGTGCGACGGCTTCTTCGGATCTTTTGAGACGGTCAGCCCCAAGGTCGTCATCAGGACCGGATGCTCCCCGGCCGGGAATTCGACATACTGGAACCGGGCGGTGATTTCAGGCCTGACCTCCGCCCACCGGGCGGCGTCCCTGGGGCCGCTTCAGCATCCACTCCGGAAGTAGAGCAGGACGGGCTTGTCTGCCGAACGGGCTTTTTGAAGGATTCCCTGGAAGTTCATGCCGGGGCCTGCCGAGGCGTCGAGAAATGATGCCAGAACCAGAAGGGGCAGAAGCGGCCGACCTGGTCTCGCGACAGGCATGTCTCGTCAGATGCTCTTCAGGTCATCAGACTCATCAAAGCGCTGGAATCGTCAAACGCACCCCGATTAACATCCCTCTCGCGTTTCCGCAAAAGGGGGCTTCCGAATGCCGGATGATGTCTCGCGTGACAGCGACAGGGACTTGGTCGCCCGGTGTGTCGCCGGCGACTCTCTGGCCTGGAGCGGCTTTGTCGGGCGTTTCGGAGGGGCTGTTGCCTCCCGCATCGCCCATGTCTACCGCACCAGGGTTGGACGCCCGGCCACGGATGACGAGATCCAGGAAGTGTCGCAGGTTGTCTTTACATCCCTATTCCGACATCAAGCCAGGGCCCTGCGCGGCTTCCAGTGGAAATGTTCCCTTGCGACCTACATCGGCGTCGTGGCTTCCACGGCGGCATTGTGGCGGATTCGCGACGAGGCGCGCAAGCGGACGCGTCATGCCGTTCCCTTGAGGCTGGAGGCGCTTTCCGAGTTTCCGGCGGATGGAGCGCCTTCTCCGGGTGAGGAGGTGCTCCAGATCGAATCGGCCCGCGAGATCCACGAGGCTGTCCAGGGCCTGCCGCGGCGCGATCAGCTCGTCGTCATGATGTACTTTTGGGAGGGGGTTCCCCCCTCCCGGATCGCCCGGACCCTTGGGACGACCCCTGCTTATGTGTGGGTCATCCTGAAGCGCGCCCTGGAGAAGCTTCGAAAAAAACTGGAAACCCCCCGATCATGAGCGACCCCGTGGATGCATCAAACAGGCCGGACATGGGAAAAGCGCCCCTTTGCTGCTCCGATGAGGAACTGGCCGGATTTATCGAGGGGGCCATTGCGCCTTCCAGGCAAGAGGCCTTGGTGCGCCATCTCGTCGATTGCGCAGACTGCCGGGGCCGCTGGGGCCGGGCGGAAACGGAGATCCCGTCGGAAGGCGGGAGGGCGCCGCCAGATCCTGGCCGGATCCTGGAGAAGGTCGCGGCCTCCTATGCCCAGACCGAGCCTGCTACCTTGAAGACCTCGTGGAGGGCCCGTTTTCTCGCGCGGCCGGCGCTTGTCGCGGCCGCTTCGTTGGTGGTCGCTGGTATTGCCTGGGGGCTGCTTTTCCGGGAATCCACGCATCCACACCGTTTCCATCGATTGCCAGAGGGAATTCCGGTCGCAAATCCGCCTCAAACCTTTGTCGGAGGTCACGAAGGGTTGAATCTCCTGTTGCCCGATCAGTCTCGCTTGCATCTGCTTTCAGGCGCGCGGGTCTCGCTTCGAGAGCCGACCGGCGGCGAGCGCGTCGTCCTGGAGATCGAGCATGGAGGGGTTGACGCCGAGATCGCAAAGGGGGAAGGAGCCGTCCGGCTTTTCTCCCGGGCGGGCGAGATCACTGTCCTGGGAACCGCTTTCCGGGCACGCGCGTTCGCGCTCCATATCCCGATCGCGGATGACAGCACGCCGCGTCCGGTTTCCGTCTTGACCGTGGAGGTGCGCGAAGGGACGGTTCTCTTGGGCGGATCGTCAGGTGAAGTCGTTGTCGCTTCCGGGCGCCGAGGGGTCTTGATAAAGGATCACAACCCCCTGCTTCAAGAGGCGGTTCCCGTCGACTGGAAGGTGGGGATCGGGCAATACGGGGGGTTTGGGGCGGCCAAGGGGATTTGGAATGCCGCCTTCCTGTTCGGAGCGACCTGGGAGGGGATCGATGCGTGGGAGGAGGCATTGGACGACCCCTCGCCGGAGGCCGGGGCATACCGGCGTCGCGTGGCGGAGCTTGTGTGTCTGGCGGCCGAACCGGATTTTTCGGACCGTCTTCGTGATCAGCTCATGCGCCATCCCGACGAGGCGGTCCGTCTGGCCTTTGTCGGTCATGTGATCCGGCTTCTCGGGGAGCAGGCCGCCGATTTCCTGGAAAAGACGGCCGCCGCGGATCCCTCCGAGACGGTTCGTCGCGAGGCTTCCCGATTGCGGACGAGTCTGGAATAGCGGGAACGCGAGGCGTGCGCTACCTTCCCGCATCCGAGAATCTCGGATCGTTCTTGTTCATTTCCCACCAGGCGGCGGCGGCCGCGAGATTCCATATCGGGTCCGCCGGATCGCGTCCCGCGATCTCGGCGAGGGCCGAGACGGCCCGATCGCGCAGGGGGGGGTCCGTCTTGTCGTCGAGGAGACACGCGATCTCGCCGGTCGCCCATAGCTCTCCCAGGCGGACCAAGGCGACGGCCGACAGGAAGCGCGGAATCCCCCTCTGGTTTTTCAGGCTCTTTTTGAGGGGCGCCACAAGCGACTGGTCCCTGGAAAGACCGGCCAGCTGCGCTCCCAGGTGCGGATCCTTTTCGAGGAGCGCGATGATCCGGTCCGTGGGGCACGGGACCCGACACCGTTCGAGAAACCGGCCCGCCTCCCGCCGGACTGACGGATGGGGCCGGTCGAGAAGGGAAATGACCTGTTCCGCCAAGCCAGGATCAGCCGGTAAACTCCTCAAGGCCTCGATCAACAAGCCATCTTTCAATGCCGGAAGGCTTTCCGATACGGATCGTATCGCCTCCGGATCCCGGAACGCGCCGACCAATGCTTTGATCGCATCCCGCTGGACGGTCGTGTCCGGATCGTTGAGCAGCGGACGGATTTGGGGAACGCGCTCCTGACATCCCGCCGATACCAGGGCGCGAAGGGCGGCCTCTCTCACCCGGGCATCTGGGGACATCAACAGTCGTGTGATCACGTCGGCATTCCGTTTTCCGTCCGCAAGCCGGCAAGCTGCCCTTTGGACCGCGAAGGACGGGTCGTCCAGGAAACGGGCGGCCACCTCGGCCGCGGCCGGATCCCGGGTGCGGCCCAACGCTTCGATCGCGATCGCGCGCATCGGAACATTCGGAGGCCCGTCCAGCCAGAAAAGGGCCTGCTCGCTCCACATGTCCTGCATTTGCTGGTCGGAGTAGGCGGGCAGTTCCGAGAGCCGGATGCACTCCAGGAAGGACATCAGGATCTGGCTGATCTTCCCTTCCTGGGATTCCTGGCGGAACGACTCTTCCAGCGCGCACAGGGTATCCGTGGAGGGTTCCCGGAAAAAAAGAAGGACCGCTCCTTGGAGTGTTTTGTTCCCCTCCATTGTCCGAAGAGAGCGCCGCAGGCTGCGTTCCTCGGTCGCCAATTCCCGCAATCTCTGGATTCGCGCCTCGGCTTCCGGATCCGCACCCGCCTTCGGAAGGAGAGACAAGAGGGCATCGGGATCTTCCGCCCCCAAGGCCGCCAGGCCGTCGTAAGCCGCCTGTCGGACCGCCAACTTCTCATGGGAAAGCTCCAGGAGCCACTTGCGGTGCTCTTCCGGAGAGGCGAGGGCGGAAAGACTCGCCGCGATGAGGCAGGCAAGCCGCCAGGATCTCGTCATGCTGATCACTGTCTTAAAGATGCCAACGCCGGTCCGTACTGATCACTCCGAGGGCAGCGCTGGCATCTATCGAGGGGTGACGGGAACCCTCCGTTTCCTCGGGGCTGCCTTCCTGGCCGCCTGCGTTTTCCACTTGGTCCCCTTAATGGCCCATTCGCCGGGGGCACGGGACATGGAGGACGGGGAATTCGACCTGATCGCGCAGGCGTACCGCCCTCTCGAGGAACAGTCGCCGGAGGAAATCGAGGCGGTGATCAAACGGCTCAAGGCCGAGCGCGAGGAACTCATTGAAGAGGCGCGCCGATCCAAGATCGCAGGAAGCGTCACCCTCTCCCCGGAGGAGGTGGAGCGTCTTGCCAAGGAGCGCGCCAGGCTGGAGCGGCAAGAGAAGAAATCGCGGGAGGACAAAAAATTCCGCGAGAACAAGCGCCTCCGGGAAGAGTTGGGCGTCGTGGGGGTCGAAACGGTCGTCGATCGGGGCGACTCGGTCAAGTGCCTGGATATCGTCATGGTGGGGGACGGCTGGACCGAGAAGGATATTCCGCAATATCGCCAGGCCTGCGCGGCGGTCGTAAAAGGGCTGTCCGACAAGTTCCATCCGTTCAATCTGTTTGCTTCCCGCATCAATTTCCACCGGATCGACGTCCTGTCCGAGGAGTCCGGGATCTCGACGCCGGGCAAGCCCGTCCGCACCGTTTTCGGCTCCAGCGTCAATGACAACAACATCCTGACGACCGGAAACGGACAGGCGATCCTGGATCGGATCATCCTGGCGCGGGACGCCGACCTGGTGATCAACGTGGTGAACCACGGGGGCGGGCGATCCACCGGCGGAGGAGGGTTCATTACCCTTGCCAAGTCGGGCGTCAACGAAACGGTCTTTCATGAAATGGGGCACGCTTTCGCGGCGCTGGGCGACGAATACTCGGACAAATCGCAGGAAGCGGAACGGGACCTGTCCGATATCGAGCGGATCGCCAACCTGACCGTCGATCCGGACCCCCGCAACATGAAGTGGCACTACTGGAACATCCCCGAGGAAATCTTCAGGGGGCGTTCCCCTTCCCGGGAAAGGGAGGGGGTCGTTCCGGAGAAGCGATTGGGCCTTTTCGAAGGGGGGGCCTATCAGGAAAAGGGGGTCTGGCGCCCCAGGGCTGTCTGCAGGATGAAAACCAGCGGCCATCCGTTCTGTGAAGTCTGCGCGGAGGCGATGGAAAAGCGGCTCTTCTATTTCGTGCCCGTCCTGGACGACATCTCTCCGGGAACTTTTCGCAACACGTTGTTCGCCGATGAGAAGATCCAGCTTTCGGTCCGCCCGATGACGGTCGAACCCCAGGCGTTGGCCCGCCTCGACGCGCGGAGCAAGGGTGATGCCTGGGAGATGGAGTGGTACCTTGACGGCCGCCGCGCAGGGGATGGCAGGACGGGCCAGGAAGGGAAAGCCGCTCTGGTCGTTCATGGATCCCGTCTTTCCGCGGGGGTGCATACCGTCACCTGTCAATTGGATCATGTCAACCCGCGGGTCCGGAGGGATGGGGGGCTCCTGACGGGGAGCGCCACGTGGGAGATCGATGTCCTGCCGTGTCGTCGCCCGAAGATCGAGATCCCCGCTCGCCGGTTCGAGGCGAAACCCGGCGAACCTCTGGTCTTTTCCGTCGCGTCCCCGGCCTTGCCTGATGGAAGCGGGCTCGTTTTCGAGGCGATGGGGCTTCCTCCGGGTGCCTCGTTCCGGGACGGGACGTTTTCCTGGGTCCCGGGAGACGGACAGCATGGCGCCTACCAGCTTTCATTCGCTGTAGCGCGCCTGCCACGCGTCGACCGGTTGACGGGAATCCGGCTGGTCGAGGCGCTTCAGGCGGAAATCGATGCCATGCGCCATTGGGGGAGCGAGTGGGCCGAACGCCAGTACCGCGACGGCAATGTCCTGGAAATCCTGCATTGTGAAAGCGTGCGGATCGACGTTGCCCGTCCGGAAAAGGCGTCGAATCGACCGCCGCGCATCGTCTTTCAGGAACTGCCGGACGGCCGCGAGGGGGAACTCCTGTCTTTCAGGATCCTGGCGCACGATCCGGACGGGGATCATCTCCTGTTCGAGGCGAAGAGCCTCCCGGCGGGAGCCCGTCTCGACCCGAATACGGGGGAGTTCGAATGGATACCGTCCCTGACACAGTCCGGGACGTTTCCGGGGATCGAGATCCAGGTCCGAGACGGGGACTCTTCCGATAAAAGGACGTTCAGCCTGGAGATCGCAGACCGGCCCCTCACGCCCAGCCTGGGCCAACGGGTTCGCGGGGAAGCAGGCGAGATCGATCCGCAGGTCTTCGGCCGGAGCTCCGATATCGTCCTGGGATTGCGCAGTCCTTCCGTCCGCTTGCGCATGGTCAGCCTGGAATACCTGGCGCGCTATCCGGCGGAGATGCAGATTCGCGAGCTGGCGCGTCTTCTGCGCGATGACGTCCCCGGAATCCGGGACGGAGCCCTGGCGCGCCTCCGGGCGCTGGTGCCTCTGCCCTTTCCGGAAGGCCGAAACGAGGCGGCCGGGCGTCGATCTCCCGGGTATCGGACTGGAGACCCGCCGTCCCCGGCCGACGAGCGGGAGGAGGACGGCCCGCTGGCCCCGTTCTCCTTGCGCATGATGGCGCTGCTGCAGGCGCTCGCGACGGAAAAGGGGTCCCATGCCTGGAAGCTTGTGGATGCGCCGGAGGTCCTGGAGTGGGTCCACGCGGTTTGTGAGGCGGCCGCCAGCATGAAAAAAGAGATCCCTGGCGCAGAGAGGAAAATGGCTCAAAGGATCGGGCGCGATGTGGCCGCGGCCTGCGACTACTCCACGCGCCGGCGGGAGTCGCCGGACAGGTTGACGAAGAAAGACAAGCAGGACGGCGGCGCACTCGGAAAAGGACGGCACGCCCGATAAGAACCGCATCCGCCTGGCATCCAACGTGACATGACAAGAAGGCAGCGCGGGCCGGGATGGATGGGTCTTGCTGCCTGCATGGTCTTGTGGGCCGTCCCTTCCCGGGCGCATGACTGGGATCCGACGGACAACCGGCCCGCCAGCACGGCCTGGGAATTCATCAGTCAAGGGATCGAGGCGTTGCCTGGAAATCTTCCGATCGCGTATTTCATTGATGCCAACGGCTTGATGCCAACCTCCACCCAGGTCAGCGCCCTCCAGGACGCGGCGCGCGACTGGACCGACATCCCCCCGTCGCGGATCGCCTTCGCCTATCAGGGGTTCAGTCTGGGGCCCTTCACCTCGTGCGCGGGGGTCGTCTTGTATCGCCGGCAGAGCGGTTCGGCGGGGACGGGCATGCCGCTTGCCGTCGGCTGGGAAACGGGAAATCCCGCACTGACCGGCTTTCGGATCACGATCCATACGCGATCCAACTATCTCCAGGAAAAGCATCTGCATCTGCATGAGATCGGACATGGGTTGTCCGTCGGACACGGAAACGGTCTGAACCGATCCTTGGGAGACTCGGTCATGGACTATAACGGCTCCGAGCACGTCCTTGGTCCGGCGGACGTCCTGGCCGCCTCGGCGCTCCACCCCCAAGGTAACCGGCGGCCCGTCGCGCGGCTTGCGGCGTCCCCGTCCGCCGGTGCCTCCCCCTTGTTCGTGACGCTGGATGCCAGCGCAAGCCGGGACCCCGAGGAGGGACCCCTCGTGTACCGTTTCGACTTCGGCGACGGGACGAACCTGGTCACGACCAGTCCGAGCGTGACGCACGCCTATCATTTGCCGGCGGGATCGACGTCGTTCGACTATCACCCCACCGTGATGGTCGGAGACGAGGCGGGCGGCATCGATTACAAGATCGGTCATGTGAACGGGGTCCCCTCCTGCCGGGTCCGTGTGATGGCCCAACCGGATCTTGCGCCGCCCCCCGTCCCGGACGGTTTTATCGCCACACCGGCGGACGGAAGCGTCCGCCTCCAGTGGGGATCCGTGACGGATATTTCCATGCCCCTGTCCTATGTGGTTCACAGGAGGAGCTCCCCTTCAGGGACCTACAGTCCGCGCGCCGTTCTTGTCCAGTCTCCGGACCCGTATACGCCTCCTCCCGGCTCCTTCGTTGACGACCTGGTGGTGAACGGGTGCGTCTACGAGTATTACCTGACGGTCCGGGATGCCTGGGGGAACGAGAGCGCCCCATCGCCGGTCCGGTCGGCCCAACCACGGTCGGCTGTCCCGCAGGCGCCGACGATCTCCCCGTGCGATAACCGGGCGGTCCGGGAGGGGGAATCCGTCGAGATCGTGGTGCGCGCCCTGGATGCGAACGGGGACCCCCTGTTCCTTCAAATGGAGAACCTGGACGGCCTGGGCGGCGCCATCGCGTGGGCCTGGAACCAGGAGCGGGGAGGCGGGGCCAGCGGGGCCTTGAGCGTGACCCCGACCGCCGGGTTCGGCGGCAACTACCGGTTCCGCTTCACGGCGGTCGATTCGACGGGATTGAGCGCGACAAGGGCCGTCAACGTCTCGGTCCAGCCGCGTTGGGACCTGTCGGCGGCGCTCTACGGGGATACCCGGGGCTGGCCGGGAGAGTCGCGGACCCAAAGGGTGCTGGTCGCGAACCAGGGTTTCCAGGCGACCCCGCCGACCCTTCTGAAGGTTCATCGTTCACCCGACGCGATGGCGGACGCCTCCGATGAGCTGATTCTCGAACGGACGGTTCCGTCATTGGCTCCCGGGGCGCAGGCGGTGTTCGATTTTCCAGTTCCTGTCCCCGGCGACTGGATCGCGCCGGTCCTGTACGTCGTGGCCGAGGTCGACCCGGACGGCATCGTGGCCGAGGGGAGCGAATCCAACAACCGGGCCGTCCGCGGGATCGGATTGTCGCCGTCTTCGCCATCCGACGTGGACGGGAGCGGCATCTGCGACTTGAACGATCTCTTGCTGGTTCTTGAGGCCTACCAGGGCGGGATGCAGGACAATTCCTGCGCGGACATCAACGGGGACGGTCTCGTCGACGTCTCGGACGTCCTGCTGGTCCTTGAAGCCTATGCCGCGGGCTCCTGAACGGAAGGGGGCGGCGGGAAGGCTGTTCTGGCTGGGAGGTCCCGCCTGCCTCCTTGCCCTGCACTTTGTCCTTTCCGGCTCCGTCCCGCAGCCGGGAGTTGTCTCCTCAAGCGTTGACCGCGCTTCCACCGCGCCGTCCGTTCCGGAACGGCGCGAGCTGGATGGAACAGAAGAGATAGTGCGGGAAATCCCTTTCCGCCGTCGGGACGTCCAGGAAACAACCGGCCTTCCCGACAGCGGATCGAAGGACTGGCATGAGCGTCATCTGGACCTCTGGAACCTCTACCATCTGACGAAGAGGTGCGCGGGGGGGGACTTGGCTTCTTTCAGAAGGGCCCTGGCGGAGGATCCCGACCCGCGCAACCGGCGCGCGGCAGCAGAATGCCTCGGCGTCCTGGGAACAGCCTCGGAAGCGACCGCCCTCCGCACTGCCCTGGAGGATCCGGACCCGTTCGTCCGCGGCGCGGCCGCCGTCGCCTTGGGGCGCCTGCGGGACCTGGGCTCCCTGGATTCCCTGAAAACGGCCATTGAAAAGGTCTCGGTCCATCCGTTGGAGCGCGAGCACCTTTTCATCTCCCTGTTCATGCTCGCCGACCGGGAGGCGGAACGGGAGATGATGGATCGGCTGGCCTCTCCCTCGCCCGCCGTCCGGGCGCGGGCGGTCCTTCTGGTCGGGCAGGCGGGCCGTCGGGAATACCTTCCCGTCCTGCTGAAGTTCCTGGACGACGCGTCGGAGACGGGAGAGGTCGAACACCGTTGCGCGCCGGAGGAGGCGTGCGGCAAGCGGGTCCGCAAGGTCCGGGACGCCGCCGTTGAAGCCCTGGCGGCGCTTTCCGGGGAACCCCTTTCCTGCGATCCCTGGGCGACGGAGGCGGAGCAGGCGGACGCCCTGGAGTCGATCCGCGATCGTTTTCACTGATCAGTCTCGCCTTGCGTCCGGCATCATACATGGCATGAACGCGGCCCTGGCCCGCGCGGCTCGTTTCCTGATTGCGGCGGTCCTGTTCGTCGTCTTGGCGGATTCCCCGCTTCTCGCCGCCAAAGGGGGGCGGATCACCTGGAACCGAAACTACCGGCAGGCGCTCGAGAAGGCCCGCAACGAAGGACGCCCCCTCATGATCTATTTCACGGCAGTCAACTGCCCCCATTGCAACAAGCTGGACGACGGCGCCTTCAGCGATCCGGAGGTTTCGGAAAAATCGAATAAATTCGTGACAGTCCTTGTGCAGGAAATGGCCCGGGAGAGCGAAGAGGTCATGGATCAGTACAAGGTCCGGAGCTACCCGACGGTCCTTTTCGTCAATCCGGAAAACGAGGCGGTGATCCTGAAGCTGGACGGACGCAAGGCCGATCGGGTTCTCGATCAGATGGACGAGGCCCTGAAAACGAAGATCCGGAAACCCGGCAAGTTCCAGCGCGAGCAGCGCCAGAAAAAGGCCCGGGAAGCGCAGGAAAAGCGGGGGATCGCCGAGTGACCCCGGGGGACGTGCAAACTCTGCATGCCCGGCCGCGGTCCCCGCGCGGGAGGGCTTTACGGGGAGCTTGGACGGGGGTAGACAATAGATGGGTCATGCGAGCGATTCTTCCGGAACGGCAGGAGCGGCACGGAAGCGCCTCCGGTTTCGTCTTGATCCTGGTGAGCGGCTTCCTCACGGCGCTTATCCTCCTGGCGAGCCTGTTCTTGACGTCGAGCCTCCACCAGTCGCGGACGGGCCGGGTCGCGATGGATGCCGTGCGGTCGCGCGTCTCGGCCGAAGCCGGCATGGCGTACGCGGCGGCGAGGCTCTCCCGGGAGTCCACCTACCCTTTCCGATCCTCGACCATATCCGCGCGGGGGGACGATTGGACGTTCCGCGATCCCTGGGAGGCGGGGCTTTCTTCGGCGCTGAATCCGTCCTGGAGCCACGGCGAGCATTGGACGGATTTCGGAGGTGGGGGGCGGCCGGGCGCCTACGATCCGGGAGCCGACGACATCTCGGGGTCGCACTGGATGGACCTGGACGGGGACGGGAAGTTTTCCGCCTGGAGCGGGCGTTTGAGAGGCGGGGACGCGCGGACCCCGGACCTGTTTTCCCTCAAGGTGGGTGCCACCGAGGGGAAGATCTTCGTGAATGCGGCCAGTGGGAGGGTCCTGGACCAGTTGGGCCTCGCCTTGGGGATCACGACCCGCTTGAAAAGCGTGGCCTGCGGTTGGGCGCCAGGCGGCAGGATCGAGTGGATCCCGATCGGGTACGACTTGAAGACCCTCTCCCCGCCGGGCGGATACCGGACGCTTGATGAGGTGGACGCCGCCCTGGGAATCGCGGGTTATACGCAACAGGACAGGGACCTGATCCTGCCCAATGTGAGCGTGGATGTGCCCGAAATGGTCGAGCTTCCGAGATACGGCGGCGGCGATCCGCAGAAGCGCGTTTTCGTCAATCTTTTCGTGGCGTCGCGACCGGTCCTGGAGGCCGTCTGGCTGAATCTCGTATTGCCGATCAGCCATGACTGGGACGTTGCAGGCTATCCCAGCTACAGGTTGTCTTCCGAGCCGAGCCGCGCATATCACATTCTCACCTTGGATGAGGCGCGTCGCTTGGCTCAGCATGTCATCGACTTGCGCCAGGCGGGGCTGGTGACGCAGGAATCCCTTTTTGAGGCTTTTTGCGACAACGCCCTCGATATTTTCCAGGAAGACTTCGGTGCCCTGGGGGGCGGCTTCAATGCCCGGCATCAGGCGATGGCCCAGGCAGAGATGGCGTTCCGCGCGGTCGTCCTCGATCGCCATACGGGTTCGAGCCCTTGCGCGTCTCCCGCCTATTCGGGTTGGTCCCAAGGCAGGACCGCGCCTGAATTCCTTCACGCGTGCAGCATCGGTTCGGTCCTGGAAGGGCCGGGTTACGACAACGGGCCCCCGGTTTTTCTTGGTGGGTACGAACGCATGCACCTGTCGACGGCTCCTCCCGCCCGTTTCGAGGTTTTCAGTATCGGGAAGGCGGCGCAAGGGGGCACCTTCCAGCTGGACGGGCGTTTGTGCGCGCACGAGACGGTTGCTTTCGCCACCCAGGAGGATTTCGAGGCATGCGTGATCGACACGGCACGTTACGGGAACATGCCCGCGCGCGTGCCGGGCCGGGGGGTCTCGATCCGGGATGGCGGGTTTTCGCCGGCCATGCGCCGGGATTCCCGGTTGAACGGTGATGAAACCTATCCGCAGGTGGACTCGGTGCCGGGGTTTCATCCGCGTTCGACAGGGTGGAGCGTGCCTTCGGTCGATGGCGGGGCCTTGACCCTTGCCACCTTGATCCCTGCCGCCGCATCCATCGGAATTCCCGATCTCCACGGCGTTTTCATCGAGCCGTTCGATTTCGGTTCGTCCCCGCCGCGCGCCTGGGTCCCGTCCGACTCCTATGCCTCGGCGCACTGGATTCCCTCCCCGGGAAACCCTCCACATTTCATGTTCCGGTCCGGCATTTCGCCCGCTTCGTTCGGGTTTACCGGCCTCACGCCGGACTTCGAGCATCTCCAGGCATGTTCCGTGGAGGGGTGGGCAGTTCCCGGGGGCGCAAGTGAGAGTGGGGTGATGATAAGCGCGGACCGAACCATCAGGATCGACACCGGTCGGAATATGACCCGGGCTCCGTACTCCCGGATCTACACGTATACCGGGACAGAGAACTGGATCCGGGTCCGGACGAACAAGCGGCTGACGGTAGCCTCCGGGTTGGAGGTCCACAGCACGGAGTACGTGGTGGATGTGCAATGGGCTCAATGTCCCTCGACGATCATGCAAGGGCAAAGCTTGCAGACCGTGACCCGGCAGGCCTCCGTGCGCGTCCCGGATTGGTCGGACACCCCGACCCGGATCGTTCATGTGGCCCTGACTGTCGATACGGTCGGGGCAGATACGGAGGTCCGCCTGTACGTGAATGGATCCGAGTCTCTCGCGCTCACCGTCCCGGGCCTTCTCCCGTTGACCAACATGTCGAACGGCAGCCAGACACCATGGCTTTCCTCCGGCGAGTTGACGGGATCGTGCGACGAGCCGCGCCTGTATGGGCGCGCCTTGTCCGCGGGCGAGGTGGCCGACCACTTCGGTCAGGGGAGGTATGTCCGGACGGGAACCTACACGTCCCCTCTTTACGTGCTTGACCAGGCGGGGGGAGTCATCCGGTCCCAATGGACCGGCATCGTTCCGCACGGGTTTCCGGCACAGGTCTTGCGGGTCGAGGCGTTCGGCTACGGCGACCCGGACGGAACGGTTCTCGCGGCGGGTCCATTTCCGCTCGATCAAAGCGGCGTGGTCTACGACCTGCCGCAAGAGTTCCAGGGTGTCCGGTCGTTCCGGTACAAGGTCTATTTCGACTGCTCCTATGCGCCGTCCCCGCTTCTGGACACGCCTGTCTTCGAGTCGATCTGGTTTACCGTCCGGCAGCCGGGGCGGGCCCCCCGGTGGTCCTTTTGGGGGGCGGAGCCGGGCCCTTCCCGTGAGTTGTCTGGCAGTCTCCCCCCGGACACTGATGGAGACGGCATTCCGGACAATCAGGATCCGGATGCGGATGGCGATGGAGTGGCGGACAATCCGGATGCCGATGGTGATGGTATTCCAGACGACCAGGATCCGGATGCGGACGGGGATGGTATTCCTGACGGCCAGGTTCCGGATACTGACGGGGACGGCATCCCGGACGACCAGGATCCGGATGCGGACGGAAGTGGGATCCCGGACAACCAGGACACCGACGGAGACGGCATCCCGGATGATCAGGACGTCGATGCGGACGGAGACGGTCGACCTGATGGGGCCGGGGGCCAGTGATGTGCGTCGTCCGCCCGGTATTAAGGCGGTTTTTGTTCGCGTCCTTTCTTCCGTCTTCCGTACTCTTGTCGGTTGCTTGTGCGGGGACGGTTTCGCCGGATACGCTCGCGCATCTTGTTGCATCCCTGGGATCGGCTGATATCGAGATCCGCGACAAGGCGTTCGAACAGCTCCTGGATATCGGGGCACAAGACCCGGACGGGCTTTCGAGGCGCCTGCATGCGGTTCCTGTTCCCGACAACGATCTGCAAATCCGGGAGCGCTTGGAAGAGCTTCCGCGCATGGCGCGCCGCGAGCGACTGCGGCGCGACCTGGTCGGTTTGGCGGGGGCGGATTCCGAGATCGTCCAGTCCATCGGGGGCATGCATAAGACGCCGGAGGCCGGTCTTTTCGACGCCTCAAGCCGCTTGTGCGAGGCCATAGGCAAGGCGGCCAGCCGAGGCGTCGACCCGACGCCCCTCGTGGAGCGTCTTCTGGACCACGATAGTCCGGATGTCCGGAAGGCGGTTCTCCAGGCCGTTCCGCAGATCGAAGGCGTCGCTTGCGCCGGGAAGATCACGACGCTCTTGGCGGACTCTGATCCCTTGATCCGGCGTCGGGTCCTCTGCGCGCTGTCGGCGGAGTCCGCCCGTCGGGAGGATGGCGCCCCGTCGTGGCTCGACGCGGCAGCCGCTCTCGTGGAGGATCCGGATCCGAAGGTGCGGGGGGAACTGGCGTGCTGTCTTGGACGGCTTGGACCGGGCGCGCCAGCGTCCCCTCTGGAGCGCCTCCTGTCCGACAAGGACCCGTTTGTCCGCCGGGAGGCGATGATGGGGCTCGTGAACGTCCTGGGATCCGGAAGCCTGCCTGCGGCGGTCAAGTCCCTGGACGATTCGAGCCCGATCGTGGTCTTGCAGGCGATTTCGGTCGTCAAGAAGTGGGGGGGCCGCTCGCATGTCGGGAGCCTTGCGCCCCTTCTTTCCAGGAAGAACGTGCATGTCGAGATCGCGGCCGCCGCCGCCCTGTCCAGGCTGGGCGAGGCGGATGATATCGTCGGCAGGCACATCGTCCCTTACCTGGTCCAACCCGTTCATCAAGGGGTCGCGCTCGATGCGCTCCGGGAAGTCGCCGGCGAGGAGGCGCGCGGCTGGCCCCAGGGTTTTCCGGGCATTGAAACGGCCAAGCATTGGTGGAAGGATCGGGAGCGTCGCGCCAAGGCCCCTCGGTGAGCAGGTTTGCCGCCGTCTTCTTCGGGATCCTGTCCTGGGTTCCCGCGGGCTGGTCCCGGGCGGACGACGGCATCCGGGGGCTCCCCGTCTATCAGGAGCGCCTCAAGAACGGCGTTCGCGTCGTCGTGTGTCCCGATCCTTCCACCCGGATTGCCGCATTCAAGGTGTCGTTCGATCTGACCTGCCGCGATGAGCCGCCCGGACGGGAAGGGATCCGTCTTTTCGCGCTTTTTTCCTTCACCTATCTCGATCCGTCCTGGCGTGCCCGGATCGAGGCGGCGGGGGGGTGGTGGGATCCGCCGAATTTCTATCCGGAAGTGACCGCCCTCGACTTCACCCTCCACGCCGATGAGATGGATCTGGGGGTGGAAATCCTGAAGGAGATCGTCGAATCGACTCGCAGGGAGGATCCCCGCCTGAAAGGTTTCTTCGACCGGGTCAAGCCGGGCGTCCTGGGGCAGTGCGGGCACGACTCCGCGCCGGACCTCCTGGCGCAGGAGGGGTACGAGGATCCATGCCGGATGGCCAGCCTTCAGGCGGTGCGCGCCCACGCCGAAAGGATCACGGAGGAGGAATTTCTCGCGTTTCGGGCCATGCATCTCGTTCCGCAGCGCGCCACGGTCGCCGTCGTCGGCCCCTTCGAGCCGGAAACGCTGATCAAACGGCTCCGGACAGCGCTGGAGGGCATCCCGCCCGCCCCCGAGGCACGTCCTCCTGTCCGTCTCGAGCGCCTTCTGGCCGGACGGCACGTTGCCGTCCGGTGCGATGAATCCCTGCTCCGGGTCGGTTTTCCGTTGCCCCAGGACGTCCCGCCCGTCGAAGCGCTCGTCCTGGCGCGTCTCCTGGCTGACGGAGTCAAATCGCGCGGATTTCCCGCCATGACGCGGGTCGACCTCCATTTGGGCGCTCGTCTTTTGCGGCTCGGGATCGACAACCCGGGGCCGGGAGCGCTTGCCGCCGTCGATGCGGAAGCGGAGGCCCTTTCGGGCCGAGTCGACGCCGCTCCCTTGCGGCGCGCCGTCGCGGCCTTGGAGCAGGATCTTTCGCGCCGGTTCACCGATCCCTATTGGTTGAGTTGGCCGCTGGCGATCCAGAGCGAGCCTTTGGGCTGGTCGGGTTCCACCCCCTGGAGGGAGTATGAGCGATTGCGAAGGCTCTCTCCTGAAGACGCGGCGGCGCTTGCCCGCCGCGTCTTCTCCTCCGCCGACCGCGTGATCGTGCAGAGCGATGGCCCTGGAACGGAGGAGAAGGTCTTGCGGGCCGGGACGGTGATCCTTCGGGTGCCGCAGGTCGAAGACGGGGCTTCAGGGCCGATTCCCCGTCTTCCGCCGCTCCGGACGGAACAGGCGGATGGCTTTATTTTCGTGGAAGACCTGCGGAACCCCCGATGGTCTTTCTCGGGTCTGGCGGAACACCTGGCGGACGGGGATCTCGTGCGGCTCAAAGGCGCCTTTCCCCAGGAATGGAGTGGCCGTCTCTCATTGGAGGGGGCGGGAGACCGGGCGTCTGTCTGTTCGACGGGCGTGGGGACATCGGAGGGGCTCGCCGTGCTGGCGCGCCCCGCCAGCGACTGGCTTTCGCGGGCCGCCGTTGATCCGTTTGCCTGGCGCTGGGCTGTTTCGGGGCCCTTCCGGCCGAAAAACCTCAAGCTCCCTGCCGGGATTGGTCAACAGAAGGACCCGGCGGTTCCGCATGAGGAAGCGCTGGCAGGCGACCTCCCCTTGCTGTCCGTCCCGTTCGGCGACTTTCATGATCCGGACAACCATGCCGCGGCGATCCTGTTCGCCACATGGGTGGATGTCGGCAACCGTCAACGGACGTCCCTCGGGCCCGCGACGCTCGATCTGCCGTCCTTGCGCCTGCCCGTCCGGAGGGTAGACTTGCGATGGGGAGAGCGGGACCGGGCGGGAGTTCTTTTCATGTGGACGGATGCGAAGGAAAAGGCGTTTCCCGACACCTGGCTTGCGGGCGGAGCGGGGGTCGCCGGGATGGATGCGGCGACCTTCCGGTCCTTGGTGGCGCGGGGGCTCCTTTTCGCGCAGGGAAAAATCCCTCGATCCGCCGCCGACAACGCTTTCATGCGGCTACAGTGTGACGTGCGGGCGATACCGTACGACCATTACGACGAGGTTCGTCGCCGGATCGGTCGTATGACCCGGGAAGCGTTTCGCGAGAAAGTCGCCACGTTCTTGAGTAAGGCGACCGCGCCTTCAGAAAAGAAGAGGCGGTGAAGGCCGAACGTCTCTTGGGACGGATGTCGTTTGTCCTTTTGATTTTATTCTTTTGGGGTTATGCCCTTCGCCTCGATGCCGCGTCGGTCGGGACCGCCCGGATTTCGGTGTTCAGGCAAGAGGGCGACACGAACCGCTCCGTCGGAAGCCTGATCGGCGTCTGGAACTTCAAGGGGCGGACCTTCGCGAACCAGCATTCCAGTCCCTGGATGACCCACACCACGATCGGCGGCATTTCAGACGACGTGCGCGTCGTGAGGATATGGAAGCAGAATCCCGCCTACGCGTTCTCTTCCGGGGAGAGCGATTTCGGCAGGTTCACCGGGACGACGTGGCTTTTCGACACCCTCCAGTCGTTCAATACCGGGATCCTTTCCTGCATGGATGTCTTCAATGACAGGTTTGCGGTCGTTGGCCAGGGATCGCAGGATCTCTGGCAGTGGTCCGGGACCTCGTGGCTCCATCCCGTGGACGGCAGCGCCGCCAACGCCTCTTTCCAGAACGTCAACGTCCTGGCGACCGATTTTGCCGTCGCCTTCGGAGACAGCGACGTGAGCGCGCTTTCGGAAGAGCGCGCTGTCCTGCATTGGCGCGGCACGACGTGGAGGGTGCATCTGACCCATCCGGGAAATTCCCGCGGTTCCGGCGCCATGGTCGACACGGCGTTCGGCTGGTACTTCAGCCACTCCCCCACCGTTGGCACGCCTTCGATCTACCAGTGGGGGGGGACCAGCTGGCAGGTCTTCTCCGGAATCAACACGGCGGACGGTCGGGTGATCGTCGATGCGATCCCGGGAGAGCGTGACTTTGCCCTCGCGGCCAGTATCAATGGATCCGTCTGGCGATGGATGGGGACGAGCTGGTTGTATGAACAGCTAACGGCCTCCAATTTCAACGATATCGCCATTGTCCAGACAGATCATGCCTGGATTGTCGGTTCATTAGGAAATGTCTGGCAATGGACCGGAACATCGTGGGTCTCTCACATTCTTTCGTCCTCTTCCCTGTTCAATAGCGTGAGCGCCGTACGGACTGATTATGCCCTTGTGACGGCTTCGACCAACGCGGTTCTCTGGTCGTGGCGTGGAACAAGCTGGGTTCTTGTTCCCGCGAGCGATCTTGAGACGTCTTTTGGTTGGAACTCTGTTGATACCGTGGGCGAAACGCTCACCATTGTCGGAGGGCTCCGGAAGAACCTGGTCAGTCGGCAGATGGTCAACGTCCGGGATGACGCCATCGGGATCGGGACCCCCCCTTCCTCGTCATGGGGGGGCACGGTGTACAGGACCGTCGTGCAGGTCCTTCCGACGGACAGCGACTGGGACTGGGTGGGGGCATCATCTGATACCAATTCCTACTTCGGGGTGCTCAACAAGGATGGAAATTCCTATGAGTTTGCCAAGGAGAATGAAACGACCGCCAGCGGTCGCCAGATCGTTGTGACGACCGGGTCTCTGTCATTGGGTGTTGTGAACAATCCCGACACGTTTATTTGGGAGGATACAGTAGGCTTGTGGGACGGCTTCTCGGAGAGCCCGCACAACAACAACGCATCAACGGGGATCAGGCTGGTGGAGGCGGGGAATGTCCACGGCGATGCCGGGGGGGCCCTGCCGGCCGACGTCTGGGGTGAGACGGACGGGCGGGCAACCTCCTCGCCGGTGGATCTCGACAGCCTCTCCTGGGCTAATGCGGCGGAGGATACAACCGTCACGGCGAATTCAGGATGGCTCACCTGGGAAGTCTGGCACTTGTTCGACGCCGGTTTCCGGCAGGGCGAGGAGATCGAAACGGCGATCCATGTCAAGGCCGGGGGGAGCTCTACCGATTTGGCCGGCATTTCATGGAAGTATCGTGTCGGGCACTACCGTCCCCGCATCGGCAACTGGCGCTGGTGCAAGGACGACGCGGCGGAGCCGACGATCATCAAGGAGCCGGGGGGCCGGCTGACCGATGTTTCCCCCAACGGGGAACGGCTCCGCCTGCGCGTGCGGATCGATGAGACGAACGGCGGCTGGATGGCGTCTGCGACGGGAGACTCCGGCTGGACGCTCTGGTACTCGACCGACCAGGCGAGCTGGACGCAGCTGACGACCTCGTCCTCCGTCTGGTTCCTCTACAACGGGCAGGGGGCGTCGGGAAGCGCGGTGAGCGGGGCGTCACTGCCCGGCGTGGACACGCTGGGGATCCGGGTGGAGAGGCACACGGCGCAGAACGGCTTCAAGCAGGAGCCGTTTACCGAGGCCGAGATGGATTTCGCGATCCAGTCGACGGCGGCGGCGGCCGGGACGATCTATTATTTCGAGGCCCGGAACAACGGCCACCGCGCGCTGCCGAAGCCGGGGGTCGCCTACCCTTCGGTCCGGACAACGGACGACACGACACATAACTACGTCTACACGCGTCCGGAGCTGGGCAGGTTCAGCCGGCCGATGGTGAACCCGGCGGTCGCCGCCGGCGGGAACGGGGATCCCTTCAAGGTGGTCTACGTCGCCACCCAGGGAGGATCGGGGGACCAGCTGTTCGCGATCTCCCGCACGGACGGGGGCCTGGTGCGGAGCTTTTCGGCCTCGGGGACCTTGGAGCACGGGAACCTCTACTGGGACAGCACGAACAGCCGTTACAACCTTTTCTTTCGGCAGGGGAACTCCTCGATCCTGGCCCTGAAGGACGACGGCGGCACGATCACGACGAACGGATCCTGGGCGTCGAATCCCCTCTCCTTCACGAACCTGATCGGGCGTCCCGTGCGCGTCTTCGACGGCGACAAGCAGAACTACCTCATGATGCTCGTGACGAGCTTCCAGGGGAACACCTCGACCCTCTACAAGCTGCGCGCCGCGGACAGCACGATCGTGACGGACGGGAACTACTCCCAGAAGGCGCAGACGATCGGGGTGCATCCAGGTCTGCGCGTCACCGCCGGCCTGTATCCGCTGTGGGTCGATGGGACGGCGTACGCTCTGGGAGCCAGTGCCGTGGGCCCCTACAAGATCCCGCAATCGGGCGGGACGACGCCGACCGTCTGCACGGACAGCTCCGGGAACACGGTCAATTTCTCGAGCATCGCGGGTTTTGGCCCCTTCTACACCCGGGACACGATCACGACCGGCGGGCGGATCCTGTTCGGGCAGCAGGGATACAACGTGGGGATGCTCATCGCCAACGATGACGAGGGGGCCGTGCGGCTGAACGACGCCGACATGAGGGGTCTTTCCTTTTGGGCCTCGAACAATTTCAATGGAGAGAGCCAGGACATCGCCAACTCCAACGGCCTGACGAGCGGTCCTTACTCCCCGCCGTTCCAGTCCGCGTTTCCGGTGCCGGTCTACATCGGCGACGGCACGCAGATCAACCGCCTGTCCGGGAGCACGGGGGTGAACGAGAACAACTATCCCCAAACCCTGACAGGATCGGTGAACACTGAAATCGTGAGCAAGGGGAACTGGATCTACTTCGGCACGAGCTCGGGCTACATCTACGCGCTTTCCACGACTGATCCGGATGCGCCCGGCGGCGAGAACGCGTTTCGGGTGCCTTCGGGGTCCGCCGTGGTGGGGGTCGCGATCGACAGCACGAACTCCCTCGTCTACTACACGACACAGGACGGCCGGATCTACCAGTTCGACACGCGGTAAAAACGGTGGGCCCTCCTGGATTCGAACCAGGAACCAAGGGATTATGAGTCCCCTGCTCTGACCATTGAGCTAAGGGCCCGGTAAAGGGTTTACGTTTATTGGGCTTTGGCGTGTGGCATCTGTGTGGCATTCTCCACCTCCTGTAGGGTCCCGTTACTTGAGCACTCCCTCCAAGGCCTCGATGCGGGCCGCCATCTCCCCCGCCTCGATCGTACGGAGTGCGGGCGATGCGGCGGTATTCGCGCTGGTAGTCCCGGGCAGCACCGGGATCTTTGTAGGGCACAACTACCCCTTCCGGAACCCGATCCGGCCCCCGGGCGGGCCCTCCGGCGGCTCCATCAACTCCCGGATGGCGTCGAAGACCACCTTGAACTGGGCGTCGTACCGCTTCTCCAATTCCTCCAGCTTCCGGCCCAGCTCCTTGTGGGCGACCAACATCTCCCGCAAGCGGGCGAAGGCCCGCATGATGCCGATGTTGACTTGGATGGCCCGTTCGCTCCGGAGGACACTGGAGAGCATGGCGACTCCGTGCTCGGTGAAGGCCCGGGGAAGCTTCCGGACCCCACCCCAACTTGATGTCACAAATTGTGATTTCAAGTTCGCAAGTTCTTGGCGCGTAAGCTGAAACATGAAGTCGGGCGGGAAGCGACGGATGTTCCGCGAGACGGCTTGGTTCAGGGCGCCCGTAGGGACCCCGTACAGTTCCGCGAGGTCCCGGTCCAGCATGACTTTGTGGCCTCGGAGCAAAAGGATGCGGCGTTCGGCACCTTCCCCATGGAATTCGGACGGCACAAGCGATCGGGATTTCATATTGGGGCGCATTCTATCTTCCTTCCTGGATCAGACCACGTTCCTTGAAAGAGTAGTACCTGTCCCCGATCACCACGTGATCCAAGACTGGCAAGTGCCCGCTGTGCCGCCCGTGCGCCATTCTCCATTCGTCCGGAGGGAGGGGAAGTCACTTTTCGGGATCGAGGAAAACGGTACATAACGGGCGCCGGGAAGGGGAAAATACCGGTTCATATGCTCAAAACCGGTGTAACCGTCTTTTGTTGTCTCCTTGTTGTTGCGGGTGCGGCCTCCGCCGCCACGCCGGAGTCGGACAAGCTGGTGATCGCCGGGGTCGAGGCGCTGGAGAAGAAGCGGAACGCCGAGGCGCTGTCGTGCTTCGAAAGGGCGCTCGCGATCGATTCCCGGGATGCCGAGGCGCATTTCTTCCGGGGGTTCGCGCTGAACGAGCTTGATCGTCCTGCCGATGCGATCGAGGCGATCGAACGGTCGTACGCCCTGGGAGGGCGCCACCCCCAGATGCCGTACGAGAAGGGACGGGCATATTTCCGGCTCGAGCGGTGGTTCGACGCGGCGCGCGAGTTCGAGGCGTACGAGCGGGGATCCCCCGGGCAGGCCGCCACGAGCGTCTGGCTGGGGCGGACCTATCTCTTCCTGGGGGAGATCGGGAAGGCCGAGACCTCCTTGCGCGAGGCGATCCGCCGGGACGCTTCCCTGGAGCCGGACCTGGCGGGGCTTCTCGCGGTCGTCGCGCAGTACCGGATCGATCCGAAGGGGTCGCGCGCGGTCCTGGAGGAGATGCGCCGCGTGGAGGCGGGGCGGTCCGGGCTTCCTCCCCCGGAGCGGCAGGTCGAGGCGCCGGACCCCGAACCGGAGCGCCTGGAGGTCGAGCCAGAGCCGGACGAGAAGCCGGCGGACACGCTGACTCTCACCGCCCGGTTCGACGCGGGATACAACTCGAACGCCATCATCCTGGGGTTCGGGCGGGAGCTCCCCCAGGGGGTGACGCAGAAGCACGCGGCGTACGTCCGGGGATCGGCGGGGTTCCGGGCCGAGCGGAAGATCGATCCCCTGACGACGGTCTCGGCGGGGTATTCCTATACGAAGACGGTGTTCGACACCTTCGAGGAGCTGGAGCAGGACGACAATCTCGTCTCGGTCGGCTTCCGGAGATACGTCACGTCCCGGATCGGTCTCGCGGTCGGCGGGACCGACCGGTACACGCAGGTCGGGAAGAAGGGGTACTGGAACCGGGTCGGCGTCCGCCCCTCGGTCTCCTGGTGGCACGCCAGGACCTCCGTGGCGGAGCTTTCCTACGAGGAAGCCCAGGTCTATTACTTTCCCTCCGTGTCGCGGGTCTTCAACCGGGACGGCTCGTCGGGGACATGGACCCTGGCCGACTACTGGACGCTGGAGGAGGCCTGGCCCTGGGGAGACCGGAAGCTCAAGGGGCGGCTCGGGGCGACCCTCTCCCGGCATCACACCGATGGGGACGATTTCGACTCGGAAGGGACCGACTACTGGGCGGGTCTCACGTTTCCCCTGCCCGGGGAGGTCGCGCTGGAGCTGTCCTGTGCCCGCTTGCGGGAGCGGTACGATCACGTCAACAGCCGGGCGGACGTCGCCGGGACGCGCCGCCGGGACACGGGGGATGTCTATGACATCCAGCTGTCCATGCCCCTGGGCGGGGAGGGGGTCCGGGGATTCGTCCGGTACGGGGCCACCGACAACGATTCCAACGTGTCGGCATACAACTACAACCAGTACATTGCGAGTTTCGGCATTGAGGTGAAGATGTAAGACGTTGATTCACATGAATTTAAAAATTAACCGATTTTTCAACATTTCCCTTTCATGGGTGTATACTGGAAATCGGCGAGGGAGCCGATAGAGGGGATATGACCATGAAACACGAAATCGGTCTTGTCGCGGTCCTGTGCGGTGTCCTGTCCATCGGGACGGCCTGCGCCGGTCCGGACGTCTCTGTGGGAGATGCCACTGCGCTTGGCCATGCCAAGGCGATCAAGCCGGGGGGTGGTCCGGGTGGGGGCGGCGGTGGGGGTTCTGGCGGCGGCGGAAGCGGCGGGGCAGGGGGTGGTGGCTCCGGATTCGATCCCGCGTCCGACACGTTCAATGTTCCTCCTCCGCCGGCTCCGGATGCCAGCTTTGACGGGGGACCCAACGGCTTTGCGGCCCAGCAGGCGGCTGCGGCCCAGGCGGCCCGGCTTTCCGCGCAGGCGAGGGCCTCGAACCAGGCCATTCGAAAGAAGCTGACAGAGAGGGCGCTCGCAGACGTGGGGAAACTCTCCCCGAAGCTGGCGAGCGTCCCGACGCCTGGCGCGACCCCGCCGAACGGGAGCCTTTACGCCGAGGCCGGCGCCTCCGGAGGGGCCGTGAACCGGAATATCGGCATGATCGTCGGGATGGGGACCCCGAGCCTGGTCGCCAACGTGCTTCCGGCGGGGAGCGCGTCCGCATCCGGGGATTCGCAGATGGCGGGAACCCCGGATGGCGCCGCGCCGGCCGGGACCACGCCTGACACCCTGCCGGTCAAGAACGTCAAGTAAGGGACTTTCCGGTCGACGCACGGGCGGCCTTCCCCTGACCGGGGAAGGCCGCTTTCAGTTTCCGACGAGGGAAAGGATCTCGTCGAGCCGCTCGATCCGGAACGTCCCGCCGTCCCGGCGCACCCCGGCGACCCGGCACAGGGCCGAACGGGCCGCCTCGATGTCGTAGATCGTGTCTCCCACCATGAGCCCCTCGGGGGCCGGCGTCCCGAGGTCGGCAAGCGCCTTCACGACCATGTCGGGGGCGGGTTTCGGCCGGGGGACGTCGTCCGCTGTGACGAGCGTCTCGAGGTCGCCGAGAAGCCCGTTCCTCTCGAGGAGCGTCTTCGCCAGGGGGCGGGTGGTGTTCGTGACGCAGGCGGTGCGGATCCCCACGAGTTTCAGGGCGCGCAGGACCTTCGGCGCCTCCGGGACCGCCCGGATGAGCGGGATGTATTTCGGGAAGGCGGCGTGATAGAAACGGTCGACGGCCTGCGGGGTCGCCCCTTTCAGGAAGGTGGCGACGTCGGTGTCGGACCCCGCTCCGAACACCCGCTCGAAGACGTCCCGCTCGACCGGGGGCGTCCCGAAGTGGAGGCAGGCGTCCCGGACGGTCGCCAGCCACGCCTCGAAGCTGTCGAGAAGCACCCCGTCCATGTCGAAGAGGACCGCTCGGACCGCCGGCATTTCGACAGTATCGGCGAGCGCGGGGCGATTTGATAGAGTACGCGTGATGCCCGCGCGCAAGGATCTGGCGGTCCTCCTCGACAAGCTGGCCCTCGCCGCGGGGGATTCCCCCGCGGTGGCGGCGCTCTGGCTCGAGGGGGAGTCCGCCGCCGCGGCGCGGGCTCCGGCCGGCCCCCTGGATCTCCACGTCGCGGTGGCCGACCCCGACATGGACGCCTTTTTCAGGGGCCACGAGTCGTTCGCGCGTTCGGCCGGCATCCTGAAGGATCACGAGGACGAGAAAGCCGCGAACGACGGATGGCTCTGCCGGTTCGCGCTTTCCGGAGGCGTTCGGGTGGCGCTCTCGATCGAGCGGAAGTCGCTCCTCGCGAAGCGGACCCGGAAGGCCGTGGTGCCCGTGGTCGACAAGACCGGCGGCCAGCTCCGGTTCGTCCTGTCGTACGCGTCGAGCCATCCCATGGGGAGATGAACGTGGCCAAAGGGAGAAAGGGAAAGGCGGTCCGGCCCCCTGCCGCGAAGGGGAAGGGGAAAGCGGCCGGCCAGCCCCTGGCCGGGAAGGTGGCGCTCGTCACCGGCGCCGGGAGCGGCCTGGGGCGCGCGATCGCCCTCCGGTTCGTCCGGGCGGGGGCCCGCGTCGCCCTCATGGGGCGCCGGGCGGAGCGCCTGCAGGAAACCCTCGCGCTCGTGGCGAAGGCGGGAGGCAAGGGGGTCGTGACCGCCGGGGACACGCGTGGCGAGAACGACTGCCGCTGGGCGGTCGAAAAGGCCGTGGGGTCGTTCGGGGGGCTCGACATCCTGGTGAACGCCGCGGGCGTCTTCGGGATGGGGGGGCTCGAGACGCCTCCGGCCGAATGGGACCGTCTCATGGAGACGAACGTGCGCGCGATGTTCCTGATGACGCGCGCGGCCGTCCCGGCGATCGCGCGTCGCGGGAGGGGAGCGGTCGTGAATCTCTCCTCCACCGCCGGCGGGGTGCGTCCGTTCCCCTCCGTGATGCCCTATTGCGTCTCGAAGGCCGCCGTCGAGATGTTCACGAAGTGCGTGGCGCTGGAACTGGCGCCGAAAGGGATCCGGGTGAACGCGATCGCGCCGGGGGTCGTTCCGACCGACCTCCACCGCGCCGGCGGGATGTCCGAGGGGGACTACGCGGCATTCCTCGAGCGCTCGGCGACGCTCCATCCCCTGGGATTCAACGGGGACCCCGCCGACATCGCCGAGGCGGCGCTCTACCTCGCGGGGCCGTCGGGCCGCTGGATCACGGGGGTGACCCTGGTGCTCGACGGCGGGCGCACGCTCGTCTCTCCGCGGTAGAAGGTAGAATCGTTCCATGCGCTTAACGCTGGCCCATGAGGGAACGGTCTACACCTACGACGTGAGGAAGGAGATCACCACGCTCGGGCGCGACCCGCAGTGCGATATCTCGCTTCCCACCTCGACCATCTCGCGCTTCCACGCGCAACTGCGCCGGGAAGGGGACGACCTCGTGGTGAAGGACCTCGGAAGCCGGAACGGCGTCTTCGTGAACGGCGCCCGGGTGGGCGAGGCGCGGCTCCGCTCGGGGGACGAGCTGCGCCTGGGGAAGATCGTTGTCCGGTACGAGGCCGGCGCGGTCCCGCAGGTCCCGACCGGTTTTTCCCCGTCGGCTCCCGCGGAAGCGCCGCAGGTTCCGCTCCAGGTGGGAGACGCGCCGGCGGGAGCGGACAACAATCCCACGCCGGTCGATCTCGCGTTCTCGCCGCAGGAGATCGGGCGTTCCCCGGCCCCGCCGCCGGCGGGAGGGGTGCGCCCGGCGGCGCAGTCACCCGGGGGCGGCGGGGGCAGCGGGAACGGCCTCCTGCTCTGGCTCGGGCGGCGGTGGAAGCTGGCGGCGGCCGGCTTCGTCGTGTTCGATCTCCTGGCGATCGGTGCCTTCGTGGCCCTCCGGAACGGCGCGAAAGGGGAGGCCCCTGCCGAGCCGCCCCGCAGCCGGACGGACGGCGCGGCGCTCGAGGAGATCGCGCTCCGGATGGAGCGGGCGCGCGACGCCGTCCGGAAGGACCCGGACGGGGCGCGGAAGCTCTGGGCCGGGGCCCGGGCGGACCTCGCGGCGCTCCGCGGCAAGGGGCATGACGGGACCGTCTCGCGCCTCGTCGCGATCGTCGACTGGTGGGAGCCGGTGCGCCCCGATTACGGGAATTTCGACTGGGACTCCTACCGGCGGATCGTGGACATCCTCACGGACCTCGAGGCGGAGCGGAAGGCGCCGCCGCGCGTTGCGGAGATCGCGCGCGCCTGGGCCGACTGGCTGACGCGCGAGGCCGTCGCGCGGGAGAAGCTCCTCAAGATCGAGCCCCTGATGGCCCCCGCGGCGGGGCTCGCCCGGTGGCAGGAGGCGCACGCGGCGCTTCTGGCGGCGGACCGGAAATGCATCGCCTGGCCCTCCTACGAGCCGAAACTCGACGAGCTCGCCGGGCGGATCCGGGAGGCGCACCTCGCGCAGGCCCGGAGGGCGTTCGACCAGGGAGACTGGGACGCGGCGTCGGCGGCCCTCGACGCGGCCGGCCGCTGGGGCGGGGAGGGCCTGACGGAAGCGTTGCGCGCGGCGATCGGGCGGGAGAAGGCGGCGTCCGGGTCGCTCGCGGCGGCGCGCGCGGCGCTTGCGGAGGGCCAGGACGAGGCCGCCGGAAGGCATGCCGCGGCGGTCCCTGACGATTCCCGTTTCGCGGCCGAGGCGCGGGAAATGCGGGAGGATCTCGCGCGGCGAAAGGCCCGCCAGGAGGTCCTGGCGCTCTTCAACCGGGGGGAGGGGCTCTCCGCGATCGAGCGGCTGATCGAGGGGCCGTATGTCGACGACGCCCTCGCGCAGACGATACGTCGGGTCGACGGCGCCATGAAGGCCGCCCTCGTCGCGGAGGGGAAGCTTGATTTCGACGGGACGATCCTGAAGGCCGGGGAGATCCTGAACCTGCTTGCCGACCCCTCCTGGGAGGCGAACGATTACCGCGTCAAGGCGCAGGCGATGCGCGACGTCTGGGACCTGCCCGCCCGGCGCGCCCAGCGCCTGTACGACGAGGGGCGCACACGCCAGGCGGCCGGCGACGTCCAGGGGGCGTACGCCTGGTGGAGCCGCGCCCGGAAGGAGGACCCCGAGGGGAAGTGGGGCGAGGAGGAGGCGAAGTCGTACCAGACGCGCGCGCGGACCCTCCGGAACGAGGCGATGCGGTTGGCCCAGGCCGGCGACCGGGCGGGGGCCCGGAAACTCGCCGGCGAGGCGCTCGCCATCGCGGAACCCGGCTCCTACGAGGAGAGGAAGTCCCGCGAGGTCCTCGCGGGCCTCCAGGACTGATCTACAGCTTTATCTGTTTCCAGCGGCCGCGCGCGAGAAGCCAGGCGTAGAGGGCCGTCCGGGTCCCCCAGTCGATGACGGTGCAGAGCCAGATCCCCGCGAGTCCCCAGCCGAGCGTGTGCCCGAACAGCCAGGCCAGGGGGACGCGCACGCACCATCCCCCGATGAAGGAGACGAGGAGCGGTCCCTTCGTCTCGCCGGCCCCGCGCAGCCCTCCGTAGAGCGCCATCGACGCGCCGATAAGGGGGACCTCCAGCGCGCCGATCGCGAGGCACGTCGCCGCCAGGTCGATCACCTCCGCGCCGCCGGCCCCGGGGACGTCGGCGACGAGCCGGGCGAGGAACCCCGGCACCGTCACGAAGGGGACCGAGAGAAGGAGGAAGATCCCGGCCCCCCAGGCGGCGGCGCGCCGCACGCCGCGCTCGGCGAGATCGGGGCGCTTCTCGCCCAGCTTCTGGCCGCAGAAGGTGGCCGCCCCGACGTAGAGCCCCCAGGCCGGCATGAACGCCAGCGACTCCCAGGTGATCGCGATCCGCTGGGCCGCCATCGCCGTCTCCGAAAGCGCGTTGATGGCGTACTGGTACGTCAGGAACGCCGAATGGCTGATCGCCGCCTCCGCGAGCGACGGGAGGCTCACGGTCATGACCGCGCGCGCGGTCGCGGGGTCCCACCGCAGGCTGTCGCGCGCCGACAGGGTCAACGTGAAGGACCCTGCCGTTCCGGAACGCGCGGGAGCGCGCGAGAGGATCCAGAAGAGCCAGACCGCCTCGAGGCAGAGCGCCACGAGGGTCGCCGCCGCCGCCCCCGGGACGCCCATCCGCGGGAACGGCCCCCAGCCGTGGATGAGGACGAGATTTCCCGCCGCGTTCACCGCGTTCGCGAGGATCCCTGCCGCCATGGGGCCCCGGGTGTCCCCGGCGCCCCGGAGCGCGCTCATCATGACCAGGACCGCGAGGTGCACCGGGAACCCGGCGGCGAAGATCTGGAGGAAGAGCGCGGCGTCCGCGCGCGTCTCCGGACGGGCGGCGCTCCCGCCGTAGAAGGCGGCGAGCCACGGCGCGGCCAGGATCCCGATCACCCCGGCGGCGGCGCCGACGGCGAGCGCCAGGCGCAGCGAGACCGACGTCGCCCGTCGGGCCTTGGCGAGATCCCGCTCGCCGGCCGCGCGCGCCACGATCGCGGTCGTCCCGACGGCGAAGAAGCTGGCGATCGTGGCCGCGGACCAGACGACGGGGCCCACGAGCTGCATCGCCGCGAGGGGCTGCGCCCCGCCCGGCTCCGCGGGAAGCCTCCCGATGATCGCGGTGTCGACGAAGAACATCGCGCTCTGCAGGAGGTTCTGGAGCGCCGCGGGCCAGGCGAGTTTCAGGATCCCGGCCGGGAACGACCGGTCCGGGCCGTCGTCGTCCGGCATCATCCCCCCCAGGGATGGCACCGGACGATCTGCCGCAGGCCCCGCCGGATCCCGCGCCAGGGGCCCTCCGCGAGGATCGCCAGGCGGGTCGCCTCGGAGCAGGACGGATCGAAGCGGCAGTTTGGCCCCAGGAGCGGGGAGATCCCCCATTGGTAGAGGCGGATGAGCCCCACGAGGAGGGTCCTCATGGGGCTTTTCCCGCCGCTTCCCGGGCGAGGCGCGCGAGCTCCCCGGAAAACCGCGCCAGCGTCAGCGCCTCCCGGGGGGGCTTCCGGGAGACGACCACGACGAGGTCGAACCCGCGCGGGAGCGCGCCTTGCCCCAGCCGGAACGCCTCCCGGAGGAGCCGCTTCATACGGTTCCGGGCCACGCTGATCCCGGCCGCGCGCGACACCGAGATCCCCAGGCGCGGGAACCCCAGGGTGTTGGGGGCGGCGCGCACCGTGAAGAGCGCCCCCCGGGCCGCCGACCCGGCCTCGAACACGCGGGTGAAGCCGGCGCGGCGCGTGAGGCGGACGCGCCGGGGGAAGCCGAAGCGAGGCCGGGATGCGGACGTCACGCGGACGACTGTATCAGCCCCTTCAGGCTCGGCGCGCCGGAATTCGTCCTTTCGCGCTAAGATAGACCGCTTCATGGCCTGGTCGCGCGTCATCCTCCGGAAACTCCTCCGGCTGCGGGGCGATTCCCCCGAATCGATCGCGCGCGGCGTCGTGATCGGCCTCGTCGTCGCCATGATCCCGCCGCCGTTCTTCTTCCAGTCGCTCGCCGCCTTCGGCGTCGCCTGGCTCCTCGGCGCCAACCGCTTCGCGGCGGCGGCGGCGACCTTCATCACGAACCCCCTGACTTTCTACATCTATCTCATCAATTACGTGGTGGGGCTCCCGTTCCTCAAGTTCACGATCGGGTGGGATTCCCCGTCGCCCGCGGAGCTCTGGCGGATCTTCCAGGCGTGCGAGACCTTCGGCCAGGTGACGCGCCAGATCGCCTCGATCGGCTGGGACATCTTCGTCCCGATGACGCTCGGCGGCTTCGTGACGTCGGGGGCGCTCGCCGTCCCCGTCTACGTCACCACCCGGCGCTGGGTGATCGACCGCCGCGAGCGCCGGGCCGCCCGGATGGCGGGGAGAAGGGTCCCGTGAGGCGTCCGGCCCTGCCGCTTTTGTTCCTGGTCCTGGTCGCCGGCCCGTCCGTCGCCGCGGCCGATCCGGAGCCCCCGCCCGGGGCCGAACGGGTCTCGGGTGAGATCGACCGGATGTCGAGCCCCCTCTACAGGATCCGCGAGGAGGCTTTCGAGACGCTCTCCGCCTGGGCCCGGCGTCATGCGGGCGCGCGCGAGGCGCTCCGGCAGGCGGCGCTGGCGCATGCCGACCTCGAGGTACGGGAGCGCGCCCGGATGATCCTGGAGGAGACCGAGCTCGACTTCACGGAGAGCGCCGTCGGGGTTCCCGGGATCGCCGCGCGCCTCCGTTCGGAGGACCTCAAGACCCGCTTCGACGCGCTCCTGGATCTTCCCCGGACGCGCGAGGCGTTCCCGGTCCTGCGGCGTTTCGTCCGGGACGCCGGGGTCGATCCCCAGCTCCGTTCGGTGGCGCTGGAGCTCGCCGCGCGGATCCCGCTTCCGGAAACGGCCCGGCTCCTCCTGGCGGTCGCGCGGGAGCCCGCGAACCCCTCGCGGGACCGGGCGCTCTACTGGCTGGGGCGGCTCCGGGTCGAGCCGGCGCTTCCGCTCCTGGTGGCCGCCGCGCGCGACCCGGGGGATCCGGCGAGGCTCGCCGCCTGCCACGCGCTCGCGGTCCTGGGGGACCCGTCGGCCGCCCCGGTCTTCCGCGAGGTGGCGCAGGACGCGTCCGCGTCCGACAGCGTCCGGGTGATGGCGCTCGTGGGAACGGCGAAACTCGCCGACGCGCAGGCGGTGCCGGCCCTGGCCGCGATCCTGCGGGGCGGGGAACCGGCGCGCGGGGCTTCGCAGGCGGTGCGCGTCTTCGCCGCGCGCGCCCTCGGCCGGATGCACGATCCGCGCGCGACCGAGAGCCTCGCGGCGGCGGTCGCCGGGACGTCCGAGGATCCCCTGGTGCGCCGCGAGGCGTGCCTGGCCCTGGGCGAGCAGCGCGCCCCGGAGGGGGCCGCGCCCCTCGCGGCGGCGGTCGCCGACGTGGGGATCCCCCTGCATGTGCGCAAGGCCGCCGTGGCGGCGCTCCGGCGCCTCACCGGGTGGAGCATCGAGGGAACCGTCGACGAGCAGGCGTTGTTCTATCGGGGCAAGATCCCGCGATGAGACGCGCCGCGACCCTGTTTCCGGGACCATGTGCATGCGCGCTGGCGTTCCTGGCCGCGATCGGCGCCGCCGCCGGAGAGGCCTCCCCGGCCTGGCGCCGCCCGGTGCAGCTCGAGGCGGGGACCGGCTTCACCGACGCCCCGTATGCCATGCCGCTCGGGATCGCGGTTGCGGAGGGAGAGGACCTCGCGATCCTGTACGGGATCCGGACCGACGACTTCCAGCGCTACGCCGTCTACGTCCGGTGGAGCCGCGACGGCGGCGCCACCTGGCAGGACCGGAAGCTCCTGGGGCAGACCACCTGGGTCTCGACGGGTGTTTCCATGACCCTGTCGCCGCGCCTGGTCCGGTCCGGCGGGACCCTGGCGGTGATCGGGGCCTGGGAAGACGTCGAGCGCCCCGAGGACCCGCGCGCGCCGCAGACGATCCGCCTGCACCGGGTGTCCCCCGACCGCGTCGAGGTCCTGCGGGAGTTCCCCTGTCCGCCGGAGGAGTCGGGCGAGGCGGTCTGGGTCCACCGCCTGGGGCTTGCCGGCGAGGCGGTCTGGGGAGTCCGGGGCCGCCAGGTCCACGGGAAGTCGATCGAGCTCCAGCCGTTTCTCATGACGCCGGTCGCGGACGGGGCGACCCCGGCCTTCGCGCCGCTTTCCCCCTGGCAGCCGTCGGCGAGGGGGTGGGTGACCGACACCCTGTCCGTGGAGCTTCCGCCCGGCGCGGCGCCCGTCGTGGAGGGGTACGACCTGGCCGAAGGGGGATGGGTCGTCGAGACGAAGGGGAGCCGCGTCGTCGAGGATCCCCTCGAGGCGTACCGCGCCTCCGTGGCCCCGGTGGTCGCCTGCCACCGGTGGGCCCGCGATCCCGCCTTTCGCCTGGCGGCCTTCCTGGACGGGAAGGCGCCCCGCGCGGCCGCCTTCGCCCGGCGGCAGGGGCGATGGGTCCCGCTTCCCGCCCGGTGGGAGCAGCCCTGTCATGTCTGGGACGCCGCGGGCGACGCCGACCGTTTCGTCTTCGCCGCGTCGCTCGACGCCGGGATCGACGAGATACCGGCGCTTTTCGCGCTGGACCCGGAAGGGAAGGTTTCGCGCGACCCTGCCTTCGCGGGGCTTGCCGGCACGGCCGACGGGATCCGCGTCGCGCTCGCGCCCGGAGGGCGGGTGCATCTCCTTTTCCGGGCGTTCTCCGCGGGGGACGACCGGGAGGAGTTCCTGCTGGTGCGCGCGAAGGGGCCCCGCGGTCCGGGACCGGACCAGGCGCTCCGCGCCGCGCTCGAGCGGGCGTCGCGCGAGGTCGGGTCCGGGGACGCCGATACGGCGGCGACGGCCAGGGCCCTCCTGGTGGAGCACGGCCTGGCCGCGGTCGCGTCCTTGCGCCGCGTGCGGGCGGCCGCCGACAATGAGCTCGCGCGGGAGATCGACCGCATCCTGGCCCGGATCGTCCCGACCTGGGCGGACGCCGGGACCTACAGCGAGGAGGACTGAACCATGGGATGGAACGGGCAGGAGCGTCGCGGGAAGAAGCGGTACGCCGTTTCCGAGAGCACGGTGCGGTTCGCGCCGGGCAGCGCGCTCTCCTTCCTGAAGCCGTATTCGGGACGCTACATCCTGACGGACCTCTCGGAGAGCGGCATGGGATTCATGTGCGGGGAGCCCCTGAAGGAGGGGGACCTCCTCAAGGTCCAGGTCGAGACGCCGAATCTCTCGAAATCCTGGTCGTGCAAGGGGAAGGTCGCCTGGGTCCGGAAATCCGGCACCGACGAGGCCTGGCGCGTGGGGTTCGCGATCCTGAAGCTCGGCGACGGGGACGCCGCCTGTCTCAAGCACCTCCTCGACAAGAGCATCCTGTCGAAGCAGGAAGTCTCGACGAGCCTCTTCCTGAAGAAGATCAAGCGTCTGTAGCGGGGAACTGCTCGAGCACGAACCGCGCCCGGATCCGGTTGGCGAAGACGATCCGGTCGTTGGCGGCGAGGGGCTGCTTCTCGCCGTTCTTCAGGACCTTGTCGTTCACGGCCGTCGGGTTGGTCTTCCCCATGTGCTCGATCGTGTAGGCGGCCCCGGACTTCCGGATCACGGCGTGCCGACGCGACACGAAGTGGTGCAGGTCGAACGGCTCCAGGTCGATCTGCGGCGTGAATTCGCCGTCCTCGATCCCCGCCCAGTTCTCGCCGTCGCGGATCAGGAAGCGGCCGGCCTCCTTGCCGTTCCGGTCGTAGATGATCAGGAACCCCATCTGGCCGGGGAGGTCGGCAGTCACCCCTTGAGTCTATCCCGGGTATTTTTCGGGTCAACATCGTCGCGGCGCCCTCGTAGAATCAGCGCCAGGTGTACGAAACGCATTGGGGGTTCTCGGCCCTTCCCTTCCTGGACGACCACGATCCGCGCTTTTTCGTCGAGACGGCGTGCGCCCGCGAGGCGCTGGCGCGGTTGGGGTACGCCGTCCGCGACCGCCGCGGGGCGGCGGTCCTGGGAGGGCCCGAGGGGACGGGAAAGACGGCCGTCGCGCGCCGCTTCGCGGCGGGGCTCGCGGCGGCCGGGATCCCCGCGGCGTTCATCGCGCACCCCGGGCTCTCGACATGGGAGTTCCTGCGGGAGGCGGTCCGCCAGATCGTCCCCGACGCCCCGGCCCCCACGGACCCGGTCGATCTCATGGCGGCCCTTCGCGCGGCGGCCGGGAAGCCTTCGGGAGCGGTCCTGGTGGTGGACAACGCCGACCGGATCGCGGAACCCGGCGTCTGGGAGTCGATCCGGTGGCTCGTGGAGCGTGAGCCGGGGCCGGCCGGCCGGGTGGGGGTGGCGCTCGTGGGGCCCGCGGACGACCTCGCCTGGGCCGGGTCCTTCGCCCCGCGCGCGGTCCTGACGTCGGTCCTCGCGCCCCTGGACGCCCCCGAAACCGCCCGCTATGTCGCCGGGCGCGTAGCCGCGGCGAAGGGGCCGGACGGGCTCTTCGACCCGGCGGCCCTTGTGACCCTCCATGCCGCCACGCGCGGGGTCTGCCGGCGCGTGAACCAGCTGGCGGACCTCGCGCTTTTCGTGGCGTACGGCCGGGGAACGAAGACGGTCGGGGAAGAGACCGTCCGGGAAGCCGCCTCCGGATGGGCCGGCGCCGCTGGCGGCCCGGGTTGAAACGGCCGATACAATCAGAGGAATGCCGCTCTCGTTCTCCGAGATCCTGAAGGACGCCCCGCCCGGACCGGCGGCGGCCGTCCCGCCGCCCCCTCCCCGGCCTTCCGGGGGGACGCCGTCCGCTCCCGCCTCCGCGCCGGACGGCCGGTACGCGCGTTACGAGAACGAGAAGCGCCTCCTTGACGACGTCCTCAAGGAAGTGATCACCGAGATCTCGCAGGAGATCCAGCGGATCGGCGAGGCCCTGAAGGCCCCGCCGGGAGGGGCCGCTCCCGCCGGGTCCCCCGCCGGTCCGGACGCTTCCGGGCCGCCGCCGGGGCGCCTTCTCGAGGAGGTCCTGACCGCCGAGGAGCGCAAGGCCCTCTCCGACATCCTTCGGGAGACCCCGCCCCGCGTGTCGCTCGCCCCGCCGGGGGTGGCCGTCGATGACGACCTGCCGATGGGGGGGTTCGCCATCCCGGGTTCCGGGGAGGGAGACGCCCTCGCGAAGGACGAGACCGGCGGGCTCGACGCCCTCATGGCGCTTCACGGCTCGAACGCGCCGGACTCTCCGGCCGTCCAGGCTTCCGCGTCCGTTTCGGGGGAGACCGGGTCGGGCGTCTGGGTCTCCCCGGACGCCCTCCAGAAGATGCTGCCGGCGGACGCCCCGGGCGCCGGGTTCACGCAGCCCCAGATGCAGAAGATGATCCCCGTCCCCGTGGAGAGCGATGACGCCATGGCGGAGGTCGAGGACCTGATCAAGATGCACATGGAGGCGTACGTCGAGGAGTCGAAGAAGGAAAAGGAAGACGAGGACAAGGCGGGGCGCGCCGCGGCGGCGGCCGCCGGGGCGGAGCTCCTCGCCATGGTGAAGCCGAAGGGGCCGTCGCTTCTGGCGCGCTTCGACGCCTGGGTCGTCGCGCGGGGGCTGGCCCGCCACAAGCGCCGCGCCGGGATCGTCGCCTGGGCGGTCCTTCTGGGAACCCTGATCGGCGTTGGCGTCACCGTCTGGATGCGGATGTAGGATGTCGTGACCCGTCCGGTCCGCGGCGAGAACGGCATGGTCGCCTGCGCCCACCCGCTGGCGTCCACGGCGGGGCTCGACATCCTCGCGCGCGGCGGGAACGCCGTCGACGCCGCGATCGCCATGAACGCCTGCCTCGCGGTCATGGAACCGACCGCCTGCGGCCTCGGCGGGGATCTCTTCGCGATCCTCTGGGACCCCGGAAAGAAGGAGGTCGTCGGCCTGAACGGCTCCGGCCGCGCGCCGGCGGGGCTCGCGATCGACAGGATCCCGCCGGAGCGCCGCGCCCCCGACGGGACGATCCCCCTGCGCTCCCCCGAAAGCTGGACGGTCCCCGGGTGCGTCGACGGGTGGTTCGTCCTGCACGGGCGGTACGGCCGCCTGCCGATGCGGGACGTCCTGGCCCCCGCGATCCGCCACGCGAAGAGGGGATTCGCCGTCACCCCGGTGATCGCCCGCGACTGGGGGAACGCCGTGAAGGGTGTCGGGGGGGTGCCCGGGTTCGCCGACGTGTTCCTTCCCGGCGGGCGGGCCCCGCGCGCGGGAGAGACGTTCGCCAACCCCGCGCTCGCGCGGACGCTCTCGGTCCTCGCCGAAAAAGGGCGCGACCCCTTCTACGCAGGGGAGATCGCCGACGCGATCGTGGTGTTTTCGGAGGCGCACGGGGGATTCTTCGCGCCGGAGGACCTTGCGGGACACCGGTCCACCTGGGACGCGCCGATCTCGACCACTTACCGGGGGCATGACGTCTGGGAACTTCCCCCGAACGGCCAGGGGCTCGCGGCCCTGCAGATCCTGAATATCCTGGAGGGGTCCGACCTCGCGGCGATGGGGCGGGAGAGCCCCGATTACTGGCACCCCCTCGTCGAGGCGAAGAAACTGGCGTTTTCCGACCGGGCCCGATACTACGCCGATCCTGCCTTCGCGGACGTTCCCGTGGAGCGGCTCCTGTCGAAGGGGTACGCCCGGGAACGCGCGAAGCGGATCGACATGGCGCGAGCCGCCCGGGACGACCCGCCGGGAGACGACGCGGCCCTGGCGCGGGCCGAGACGACGTACCTCTGCGCCGCCGACAGCGACGGGCGCCTGGTGTCCCTGATCCAGAGCAACTACACCGGATTCGGATCGGGATACGCGATCCCGGAGCTGGGGTTCGGCCTGCAGAACCGCGGCGCGCTCTTCGCGCTCGATCCCGCGCACCCGAACGCGCTCGCCCCGAAAAAGCGCCCGTTCCACACGATCATCCCGGCCCTCGTGACGCGCGGCGGGAAGGCCTGGATGGCGTTCGGCGTCATGGGGGGGGACATGCAGCCGCAGGGGCACGTCCAGGTCCTGGCGAACCTGGTCGATTTCGGGATGGATCTCCAGGCGGCGGGGGACGCCCCGCGCGTCCACCACGCCGGGTCGAGCGAGCCGACCGGGACGCGCATGAAGGCAGGGGGCGTCCTCCTGGTGGAGGAGGATTTTCCGGCCGCGGTCGTGAAGGAATTGCGCGCGCGGGGGCACGACGTCCGCGTCGCCGATCCCGTCCACTTCGGCGGCTACCAGGCGATCCGCCGCGATCCGGCGACGGGCGTCTGGGAAGGGGCGACCGAGCGCCGCAAGGACGGCTGCGCGCTGGGTTTCTAGCGCCGATCCTCGGGCCAATCTCCTGCGTAGCCGGGAGAGAATGTCCCGGCCTTCCGGACGGCGAGAGCGTGCAGGCGCCTCGTGATCTGGCGCAGGTGCAGGAGGTCGTGGTCGGTCCACGCGGCCAGGAGATCCCCCGCACGCAGGGTTCCCAGCCGGGCATGAACGTGCGCGCGGGACCAGTCCGGCCGGCGGAGTCCCCGCAGGAACGCGACCGATTCCCTCCGGCAAGCGGCGAACTCCGACAGAAGTCCTTCAACGGAGGCATTCCGGAAGTCGCGTTCGGCGACCCGGCGCTCCGGATCGATCGGGGGCCACTCGCGGGAGGGGTCTTCGAGCGTCAGGGCCAGGCGCGTCCGGAAATCGTCGCGCTCCTCGTCGACAAGATGCCCCGCGATCTCGATCACCGACCAGTCGCGCTCTGCGGGCCTGTACCGGGCCTCTTCGGGATCGAGCCCGGAGAGGACCGCCGCGAGGACGTCCGGAAACCGCTCGAGCCTGCCGATCATCCAGGCGGCGTCCATGGAAGGATTCTACGGTCCGCGACGCTTGAACCGGTACCCCCGTCAGGATTCGGTCACGCTCGCCGCCTCCCGGCGGCTCGCGCGACCCCGGGTCGCGGCCCTCTCGGCTCGCTTCCGCTTGCCTCGGCACACGTAGGTGTGCCGGGCCGCTCAGGGAAGCCGGTATAGAGCCGCCTTGGTCGAGCCCTCTTTCATCACGAGGCCTGCCGCCAGAAGCGGGCGCATCAGCTTCGAAACCCCGGCCCTCGACAGCTTCATCGTACGGGAAAGCTCTCCGCCCGGCATCCGAGGGACCTCTCCCAGGATCTGGAGGATCCGCTCCTGTTGGCGGTTCAGGGTGATCCGCTTGGCGGCGGGCTTGACGCGCAGGGTCTGTACGCGGCTCCGGGTCTTCTCGAGGGTGGCCACGATCCCCTCGCCGACGTACTCGAGCCACGAGGTCAGATCCTGCTTGCCCTCGCGCACCTTCTGGATCTCGGCGTAATAGCGCGGCCGATCGGTCTCGAAGAATTCGTCCAGGGCGAAGATGTGGTGCGTGTCGAACTTCCGCCGGTAGAGGATCCAGGAGGCGAGGGAGCGGGCCGCGCGGCCGTTTCCGTCCATGAAGGGGTGGATGGATACCAGACGGTGGTGCGCCACGGCCGAGACGATGACGGGATCTTCCGCTCTGGTCTCCTTGGAGTGGAGCCACCGCAAAAGGGCCTGCGTCAGGATGGGGGCCGCCTCGGGGGGCGGGGGCTTGTAGATGATCCGCCCCTGGCTGAAGACGGCGTTGGGACGGTTCTTGTAGGTCCCGACCTGGTCACGCGACAGGACCCCCCGGGTCAGAAGCTCATGAAGGTGCAGGAGCCCCTTTTCGTCGATCCGGACGGGGCTTTTCTGCCAGATCCAGCGGAGGGCGGCGAAGTAGTTCAGGACCTCGCGCTTTGCCTTCTCTTCCACGGAGAGGTCCTTCCCTTGGGCGAGCGCCTCCACTTCGGAGAGCGTCAGGGGGTTCCCCTCGATGCGCGTGGAGTAGTGGGCGAGCCGCACGAGGGCGTTGCGTTGGGTCGGGCCGACCCAGCTCACATCCACGAGTTGTTCGCGGTACCAGGCGCGCAATTCCGCCGCCCGCGTCAGATGCCTGACGAGCGTCGCGGACCGGTTGTAGTGGGGGCGATAGACGACATCCCTCATCTAAACCACCCTAGAAGAGCCCCAATAATTGTCAACTAATTGTTTCCTTAATTGTTTACCCGGCCGGCCGGGTGGGTGGGCCTTACCGAATAGAAAACGATTTCTGTTTTGTAAGGATTGGCCACGGGCGGGAGCGGGCCTGGAAGACACCTATAACAGCACAAGAATCGTCCTGTATGTAATGTGTACTTTACCTATTTGCGATATTTAGAGCGTGTCCGGGAATGAGCTTCATAGGTGATTGAGGCAGATGAGAGCGCAGGCCAAGGACACGAAAGCCTGATGAATTTCGGCAGATCGCTCGTATCGAATCCGGAGCCTTCTGTGTTGATGGAGCCAGGACAAGCTGCGCTCAACCATTCCCCCCATGAGGCGGACGGTCCGGACGATGCGGACGATGATTTCACCGGAACTATTTTTCCATATGGATCGAGGGGCTAGAGATCGAAAAATGTCAGATCCCACTGCCACAGTCAGTAGACGCCAAGCTCAAATCCTCTGCCCCCGCCTGCCAGAGTGGGAGCTTCGCCCCTTGAGGTCAGGTCTGCCATCTTGGCCCTCACCCCGGCGGACCAGCAGCGACTCCTGCGTAAGGCGAGGTACCTGGTGGAGAGCCTGGATCGGCGCCGGGACAGCCGGACGGCCGAGGATCTCTTGGGCGATGCCATGCTCCTGGTTCTTTCCGGCAAGCGTGTTTGGAGGCCGGGTGTCTGTCCGATGCGGCAGCTCATCATCGGGACCATGCGGAGCATAGTGAGCCACTGGAGATCCAAACCTGGGGCGGATCCAGAACCCCTCCTGGGCGAAAACGCCCTTCCCGTCAAGCCGGAAGAGATCGAGGGGACCAATCCCGAGCCATGGCGAGGTCTGGCGGATAAAGAAGACCACCAAGCCGTCGAGAAATGGTTCAGCGACCTGATGGAGCGATCCCGAGGGGATAAGGCCGTCTCGCTCCTTCTCCGCGGGCTGCGAGAGGGCTGGGTCCCCTCTCAGCTGGTTCGAAAGATCGGGCGAAAAAAATACAAGATCGTCGTCGAGCGCTTGTATCGACGCGCGCGCGGGAACGCGCCTCCAAAAAATATTTCGGATTTCATGCGGGGACCCGCCGAAAACCCGGCCTAGGGATATAGGAACCTAGGAGGAACAACGATGACAGGACCGGACCGAGCCGAAGTAGCACAGGGAGTTCCCGGGGACAAGCCCGCGCAGGGCGATGATGCGGCCTCGCGGCCGCCGGGAGGCGACGGCCGCCCCTTGATCCGTGCGGCTCAGTACATCCGGATGTCGACCGAGCACCAGCAGTACTCCACGGAAAACCAGTCCGATGTCATCCGGGAGTACGCCAAGAAGCGAGGTTACGAGATCGTCCGGACCTACACGGACGCGGGGAAGAGCGGCCTTCGGATCGAGGGACCCCTTGCAGATGCGGCTTTCCAAATCCCGACGAGGGCACGAAGACAGCCCGGACGGACCCGTCAGTGGGATGGAAAGCAGGAAAGTTTTGCCGTTGAACGGTGGAGCAATCGAACCTTCGGAAAGATCCCATGCCAGCAGACTCGTTTCCCTGGCGCGGGAGGTGGAGTTCTTCCACACGCCGGACCATGAGACATACGCGATCGTCCCGGTCGGTAGCCACTATGAAACCTGGGCGGTCAAATCCCGGACCCGCTCTTCCTTGGGGATTGCCGAGCGAAGGACCCGGCGCGCTGTCCGCTCGGCCCTGGCCTCGCCCAGGGGGAGCTCGGACTGCAACTCGCGGATGTCGTTGGGGTCGGGCGGTTCTTCCCGGGCGTCCTCCTTGCGGAGCGCCTCCAGGCGATGCTCCAGGGTCTTCTCCAGGGCCCGACGGCTGGAAAGCGCCCGCTTCTTGACGATCTGCATGGCGAAGGTGATGAGATCCTCTTCCTCCAGCCCACCTGCCTGGCGAGCGGTCTTTGAGCAATAGGAGGAAACCTTCCGAAGAAGCTCCAGGTCCAAGGCCTTCGTGCTGATCTCGATCCCCTGGACCTCGCGCTGGGGAAAGAAGGGGATTTGCTTCCCTTCCGAGAATCGATGGATCTGGGCCTTCATGCGCCTGATCCGGGCGGTGTCGATTCGCCGGCGTATGGTTTCGGGAGATCCGTGGAAAGTAGCGTGTGTCGGTTCGACGAGTTCGATGAGGGATCGGAAAGAATGCGAGTAACCGTTGTGCGGGGTCGCGGTGAGAAGGACGAGGCCGCGCGAGGCGTCCCGAAGGTGGCGGCCCAGGCGCGCGCGCTGTGTGGCGTAGGGGTTCTTGTCCGTGCCGGATTCCGCCAGGGCGTGGGCCTCGTCTACCACGATCAGGCCCCAGCGTTTCCGGAGGGCGCGCCCGCGAACGGTGTCCTTCTTGATGAAGTCGATCGATGTGAGGACGCGGGGAAGCACATCCCAGGGATTGATCCCCGCGGGCATCTCGCTCTGGGCCTGGGAGAGGGCGGAGGCGTTCTCGATGAGCTTGAAATCCAGCCCGAACTTTTCTTTCAGTTCCTCCTGCCATTGGCGCAGAAGCCCGGGCGGTGCGACGATCAGAATGCGTTGGGCGCGTCCCCTCGCCATGAGTTCGAGAAGGGCCAGACCCGCCTCGATCGTTTTTCCAAGACCGACGTCGTCGGCAATTAGCAGGCTGGAGCGGGGTTTGGCGAGGAGCCGCAGCGTCGGCGCGATCTGGTACGCCTCGAGCGCGACCCTCCCGAACCTGGCGCCGGTGAGCAGTCCCGTTTCCCGGACCAGCGTGGCGCCGATCGCGCGGTGGGCGCGGGACCAGGCGGGGAACGAGTCGAGACCGCCCAGATCGAACTGCAGGTCCTCGGAAGAGAGCGGGAGGACGTCCTCGGGGGGCGTGACGATCGTCAGGGAGCGGGGTTCATGCGCGTCGAGAGCCTCGACCTCGATGACATGATGGTCCCCAGAGACCACCGGCGGTTTCCGCACCCGCCAAGGGCGGTCTCGCAGAAGGACCCGGTCTCCTGTGTTGACCGCGATGCCCATGCGCGCTCCCTTCCTGTGAGAGCATGCATTGTACCCATGTACAGACTCGTGGGTACCCGCCACCAGTAGAACACGATGACATGGCAAAGCAAAAGCCCGGTCGCTTTCGGCGACCGGGCTCTGCGGGACGGCTAGGACTTCAACTCGGCTCGCAGGCGGTTGGAGAGGCTCCCGCCCTTGTTGCCGATCTCCTCGCGGGGGCCGAGGTGTTTTTCGGTGTAGGCGTAGGCCGCCTTGCCGATCGACTCCTGGAGGGCCGACATCGGGATCAGTTCTTCGGTGTCCGGCTTCCCCTTCACGGCGACCCGGATCCCCTTCTCCAGCTTCTCGACGAGGAAGGACACCTTCTCCGAGACGTTCGAGCTGCGGCCGCCCTCGAACTCGCACGGTCGGCCGGCCTGCCGGCAGGCCTCCCGGTAGGGTGCGAGCACCTCCATATAGGTCCCCTTGGCTTGGGCGACTATCGCATGCGCCTTTTCGGTAAGGGCCTTCGCCTCTTCCCGGACCCCCTCGAGCTTCGCTTTGACCTCCTCGACCGGAGCCCGGAGGGCTTTGAGATCCTCCGGGGAGATTTTTGCCTCCTTTTTGAGCCGCTTCGGCTCCCTATCCTTCTGCGCACCCTCTGCCGCGGCGGGGGCGCCCTTCGCCTTCTTTCCCTTTTTCTTGCCAGACATCACCGACCTCCTTTCGCGGGGCGGCCCCATGCCTGCCCGCCGCGCCGACTGGACGCCCAGTCCGGACGCGCGGCGCAGGCAGGCCGTCCATGCTGGTGACATATGTGCCTGGCCGTCGGACATATTCAGGAGAACTCCGCCCTTTTTCTCCAAGGGAATGACTCGCGCACAGAGAGCATCTCAGAACTTCCGAGGTGCTCTCTCCTGAAAACCTTTCGATGGCAGAGAAGCCGATTTATCACGCAGGCCGCTGTGCGGCCCGCGGGCGGTCTGCGGGAAATTCCGTGGTAAATTCGGTCACCGATTCTCTGTCGCGTTTAGAGAGAGGGAGATGCCAGGGGGACGCTCCGGCGATCTCGCTCGGCTCCCGGTGGATCTCTGAAGCAGGTTTCCCCCGGGGAATCGTGATAAACCGCGTTCGACGTTGACCGAAGAACTACCCCCGTCAGGATTCGAACCTGAGACCTCCGGTTTAGGAAACCAGCGCTCTATCCAACTGAGCTACGGGGGCGTTGGAGGGATCTTACTCGGCGTGTGCGGGAGGGTCTATCGCACGCCGTAGACCGGCGATTCCGAGCCGGGGCCCGCGGCGAGCGCGGCGTCGAAGAAGTTCCAGGTGAAAAGGGAATCGTCCGCCTGCGGGTCGAGGAGGTGGAAGGCGAGGCGCGCCAAGGGCTGGTCCATCGGCACCTCGAGCGTCCCGGCCGGGAAGGTCCGGTCCGCAACGGCGGCGGTCCAGGAGAACGTCCGCAGGTGGTGCCCCTGGAAGGGGTCCGGGGCGCGGCGGGCCTCCCGGACGGTGTGGATCTCGACACGCTTTGATGCGGGCGCGGCCAGGGTTCCGGACCGGATCCCGTGGCATGCCAGGAGCCCGGCGATCCCCGGGACGTCCGGAAGGACGTAGTAGGCCCGCGGGGCGGTGCGCGAGGCGGTCACCTCGAAGCGGGTGAAGCAGGGGAGGTCGAGGGAGCGCTTCGGTCCGGCGGCGATCCGGATCGCGGCGCCGGTCGCGGGGTCGGTGCGGTCTTCGATGGCGCGCAGCAGGACCGGCTCGACGCCGCGCGAGGCGAGCCGCGCTGCCGTCGCCTGGACGAGGGTGCCCGCGCCCCCCGCCGCGGACGTCTCGCGGTCGAGCCGCGCGCAGAACCCCGGGATCTCCCGCTTCCGCCCGGCGGCAAGGCGGAGGATCTCCGTCACGAACGCCTCCGTCGCGCCGATCCGCGTCCTGAAGTCGGCGTAGGAGTACGCCTCCGAGAGGATCGCGAGGCGGTTCCGCAGCCCCGTGTAGTTGTTCCCGAAGCGGGGGCGGTGGTCGAAGGTGCGCCACCCCGTGACGGCGTCCGGCTCGTCCTTGAAATCGTCCTGCTCCGTCATGAAGTTCCCGTAGTCGAACGTCTCGTACCCCTGGCCGCGCATCCGGCGGCGCAGGTCCGGGAGCCAGTCGTCCGCGAGAAGCCCGGCGAGGTCCGGGTGCGCCGACGGCGTCAGGTGCGGGGCGTAGGTCAGCTCGTACCCGTGGGGAGAGCCGTTCGTGGTGTGGAGGTCGACGACGACGTGGGGGTCCCAGTCGCGCACGAGGCGCGCCAGCGCCCGCGTCTCCGGCGCCTCGCACTTCAGGTAGTCGCGGTTGAGGTCGAGTCCGTTGGCGTTGGCGCGCTGTCCGGCAAGCGCCGGGCCGTTCTGGCCGGGGCGGTTCACGGGGCCCAGCCTCTCGTTCCCGTCGGCGTTGTAGACGGGCGCGCACAGGAAGACGGCGTCCTTCACGGGCCAGGGCGCCTCCCCCCGGGCGACGCGCGCGAGGAGACGGAGGCAGGCCTCCTTTCCCTCCACCTCGCCGGCGTGGATGTTCGCCATGACGAGGACGCGCGGGCGGTCGTCCCGGACGGGGCCCGGCGCCGGCGGATCGGCGACGACGACGAGGGGAAGGACGCGCCCCTCGACGCTCGTCCCGAACTCCGTCACGCGGATCCGCGGGTCGCCCCGGTCCCGGAGCGCCCCGAGAAACGCCATGACCTCCGCGTGGGACGAGGTGCGCGAGAAGCCGCTCGACTCGGGGACAAGATCGGGGAAAAGCATCCATCAAGCGTATCACGCGGATTTCCGGAAGCATCTCCTGCAGATTCCGGATTTTCCGCCGATAAGAAGGGTGGAAGGCCTGATCGACGGAAGGGGGGGATTCATGGAGCCGATCGGAACGGACCCGGGCAGACTCGTCTCGAGCCTCTTTCCGGAGAGGAAGCCGGAAATGGAAGGCCTTTTCGCGCGCGGCCCCGCGGGGCTCATGGAAGGGATCACGCGCGGCCCCCGCGAGCCGGGCCGCGAGGAGACGCTGTCGTACTCCTTCGACAGCCTCCGGCTTTCCTTGAGCGAGCCGGGGGAGGGGAGCCTGGACCTCTCCGTGTCGCTTTTCGAGATGAACTACCAGTCGGTGCGCGCGATCCAGGGCGCCAGCGGCGAGCAGGGGATCGAACGGACGACGTTTTTCGCGCGCTCCCTCAAGATCGAGTACCGGGCCACGGGGGCGTACGCGGCCGACCCGGAGGCGGCGAAAGGGGCGATCGACCGGCTCCGGGAGGCGTTCACGCCGGAGAAGACGGCGCGGCGCATCGCCGACTTCGCGCTCTCGCGCTATACGGAACAGGGAGAGTCGGACACGCCGGACGCGCGCGCCGCGTACCGGGACCGCATCCTTCCCGCGATCGAACGGGGATACCAGGAGGCGCTCGGGCTTCTCGGCGCGCTCCCCGAGGAGGTCCGCTCGGAGCTGGAGGCGACCATCCGCCGGGTGAGGGAGCTCTTCGAGGCATTCATCCGGGACGGCGCGCTTCCCGATGAGGACGCGGAACGGTCCGGAACGGAAACGGCCGGGGAGGATGTCTCCCCGGCCGCCGAGACCGATCTCGTTTTCTGAACAGTTCCTAGAATCCTGCCACCGGGCATTGCGGCGACGCGGGGCAGAGCGTCGTCTGCGCCGGGCACTGCGTGAAGGATGGCGGGCAGCTCGTCGCCTGCGTAGGACAATAGGTCGGCCCGCCGGGACAGCTCGTCGAGACCACCGGGCAGCTTGTCGCGAGCTGCGGGCAATAGGTCGGCACGGTTCCCGGGCATGTGGTGAAGACCACCGGACAGTGCGTCGCGGCGGGCGGGCAGTTGGTCGGGTAGTTCCCCGTGTCGCAGCTGGTGTAGACGATGGGGCATTGCGTCGCGGTCGGGGGACACTGGGTCCAGGATGCGGGGCAGGCGGTCGTCTGCGCCGGACACCAGGTCGGCCCGCCGGGGCATGTCGTCGCGTTCGTCGGGCACTGCGTGGCCGCCACCGGGCACTGGGTGGTCGAGGCGGGACAGACCGTCGTTTGCACGGGGCAGTACGTCGCCCCGCCCGGGCATTTCGTGGTGATCTGGGGGCAGCGGGTCGCTTCCTTCGGGCAGGAGGTCACCCGCTTGGGGCAGACGGTGTACTGGCACCAGGTGGGGTCCCGCGGGCAGAGCGTCGCGGGACCGCTTGGGCAGAGCGTCAGGGTCGAGACGGCGCAGGCGGTCTCGATCGGCTCGATCGTGAGCCATCCCTCGCCGGCGGGCTCGCGGCCCCCCGCGGGGGTCTGCGCCTGCACGCGCGCCGCGGCGGGAAGCAGGAGCAGGAAGGAAACGGCCAGACGTGTCATCAGGCGTGTTCGGTCTTTCATGCCGGGGATTAGACGGGATCCGGCGACGCCGCGTCAGGGGCAAACCTCCATTTCGGGAGGGCGGAAATTAGGGGGACCGGGCCTCCGGAAACGGGGATAGAATCGGCGGCATGCCGCTCGGGCGATCCGTCTCCGTCCTTCTCCTTTCCGTGGCCGCGGCCGGATGCATGGCCAAGCCCACCGACACCGTGCAATTGCGGACCGGGAGCGGCTTCACGAAAGGGTCGCCGGTGGCGGTCGCCGTCCATCCGCGGGACGACCTGGGCCTGAAGGAGAAGCTGGAGGCGTCCCTGCGCGCCAACGGCTTCAACGTCGTGCCGAAACCCCGCGGGGACGGCTTCCTCTTCTCGTACGAGTTCGAGGCGGACCTGACCGGGGGGTTCGCGCCGCAGTTCACCCTCGAGCGGTTCATTTTCCAGGTGGTCCGCGCCGGCGAGGCGCCCGCGGCCACCGGACAATTCTCGCAGGTCGCCACCTCGATCGGCTGGAAGACGATGGACGAGTCGGTCGCCCAGATCGTCGCGGGGCTGGCGGCCTCCCTGGATCCTCCTCCCGCCAAATCCGGTCGATAGCCATGGATCTCGCGAAAGCGAGCGCCGTCGCGGCGGGACTGGTCGTCGGGGCCGGGCTGTGGCTCGCTCTCCCCCCGCCGGCTCCCGTCGTTCCGCCGGAAGGGAATCCGGCCGGATCGGTCGCGCCTCCTGTCCGTCGCGCGACGCTCCTTTTCTACGCGCTTCCGGGATGTCCGGGGTGCGAGGCGGCGCTCGCGCTCCTGGACGGGATGGCGCCCGAGAATCCCGGGATCCGCTTCGAGCGCCGCGACGCCTTGGCGGAGACGAGCGAGACGGCGGTCGAGCGGGAGTTCGCCCCCGGGGGGGACGACCACGGGGCGCTTCTCCTGGACGGGTCCGGGCGGATAGTCTGGAAGGCCGGGGGGCACGCCCTGACGCGCGAGCGGGTGGACGAGGGGATCGCCCTGTCGAGAGGGGAAAGGAGGCCGCGATGAACGGGAACGGATTTGCCGGCAGGTTGCTGGTTGCGGGGATGCTTCTGGGGGCGCCGGCCGTCGCGGCGGCCGACGAATGGGGATGGGGAATCCAGCTCTTCTCGGCCAGTCTCCGGGAGGAGACCTACGGAGGCGGTCTCACGACCGACGACCTCTTCGAGGGGGGCGGCGGCATCGACCTCCAGGGCTCCTACGCCTGGTCGCCGTTCATGTCGCAGACGTTCGGGTTCAGCAGCGTCGGGTTTGACGGCGAGGCGGCCACGAACGGGGCGACGACCGTGAAGACCGACGCCATCGCCGCCGGGGCCCTCTACACCGGGGTCCATCTCCATACCGAAGGGACCCGGGGGTGGGGGTTCTACGGGAAGTTCGAGCTGGGCATCTCGCGCCTGGACGACGTGAAGCACAACGTGACGCAGGGCGGGGTCAGCCGCGGGGTGGAGAAATCGCTCGACGGCGGCACGGAGCTCTATACCGGCGTGGGGTTCGGCGCCACCTACGGCTGGACCGAGCGGTGGGGGGCCCGGCTGGGGCTGGCGTGGCGCCACTACGGGACGCTCGAGGCCCGGAATGTTCCGGGAACGGTCGTTCCGGCGGAAGATATCGACGTCGCGGCCGGCGGGCTCGAGATCGGCATCAACTACTGGTTCTAGGGGAATGCGCGCGCGCCGATCCTCGTGCGCGGTCCTGCTCGCCGCGTCGCTCGCTTGGTCGGCCGAGCCGGCGTCGGCCGGCGACTGGGAGGCGGAGGCGGGTCTCCTGTACGGGGATCTTGCCCGGAGCGCCTATGCCGACCGGCAGAGGACGAATCGCTTTTTCGGGGACGGGCGGGGGCTCGATCTTTCTGTCAGGACGTCCCTTGGCGGGGACCTCGCCGTCGAGGCGGGGGCGAACACGCTCTTTCTCGACGGGAAGCGGGGAGACGCCTTTGCCGCCACCGTGGAGACCGACGGGATCGCCGCGCACGCCCTGTACGGGGGGCTCCGGTTCTCCCCCCGGATCGAGGGGGGGTGGACCGTCTATGGCCGCTTCGACCTGGGGATCTCGATCCTGGAAAATGTCCAACATGAGGTCTTCCGCGGCGGGGCGTCGCTGGGGACCGAGACCGCCCTCGGCGGGGGGGAAGACCTCTACCTCGGGTTCGGGGCGGGACTGTCGTTCCGGACAGGCGACCGCTGGGATGTCTCCTTCGGCCTGGAGAACCGCCGCTACGGGCGGCTCGACGGCCGGGAGGACCCGGCGGCCCGGATCATTCCGACCCGTGACGTGATGGTGTCGGTCCTCGGATTCCGCCTCGCGGCGACGTACCGGTTCTGATTCAGCGGATTCCGAGGGCGCGCAGCCCCTGGACGACGGCGACCGCCGCGGCGTACGCCGCCCCGGTGAACAGCACGAGCTGGGCAAGCGCGAAGCGCCGGCTTCCCGATTCCTTGGCGGCGACCGCCACCGTCGCCTGGCACTGGAGGGCGAGCGCGAAGAAGACGAGAAGCCCCAGGGACGATGCCAGGGTGAAGAGCGGCGTCCCGTCCGGGAAGGCCGCCGTCCGCATCATCGAGAGCTGGGCGTCCATCCCCGCCTCGTCCCCTTCACCGATGTGGAACATGATGGCGAGCGCGCCGGGGAACACCTCCCGCGCCGCGAAACCGGAAATCATGGCGACGCCGGCACGCCAGTCGAGCCCCATCGGCTCCATGAGGGGCTCCAGGACCCGCCCGAGCGTCCCTCCCCAGGAATGCGCGATCTGGTCCGCCTCGGGCGTCCCGGCCGGCGAGGCGGGAAAGTGCGTCAGCGTCCAGAGCGCCAGCGCGATCCAGAGGATCGGGAGGCCCGCCCTGCGGATGTAGGAGGCGGTCTTGTGGAGGGCATCGTGCCCCACGACCGAGAGGCGCGGCCGGCGGTAGGCGGGGAGCTCGAGAAAGAGCGATCGCTTCTCCGGGAGCTTGAGGAAGCGTCCCGCGACGCCCGCGGCCGCGAGTCCCAGGACGAGGCTCCCGAGGTAAAGGAGCGCCAGCGCGATCCCGCCCAGCCAGGGCCGGTCGGGGGGCGTCAGGAACGCGAGGACGAGCCCGTAGACCGGGAGCCGGGCGCTGCAGGTCATGAGCGGGACCGCGAAGAGCGTGAGGAGCCGCTCCCGGCGGCTCGGGATCGTGCGGGTGGCCATCATCGCCGGGATCGCGCAGGCGAACCCGGAGAGGAGAGGGACGAAAGCGCGCCCCGAGAGCCCCACCGCCGCGAGGGGGCGGTCCACCAGCAGGGCTCCGCGGGCGAGATATCCCGAGTCCTCGAGGAATCCCATGCAGAGGAAGAGGATCAGGATCTGGGGAAGGAAGACCGCGACGGCGCCGACCCCGCCCACGAGGCCGTCCACGAGGAGGCGCGAGAACCAGGAGTCCGGCAGGGCCGCCGCCAGCATTCCGCCCGCCGCCGCGAAGAGCGAGTCCAGCGCTTCCATCGCGGGGGCGGCAAGCCAGAAAATCGCCGAGAAGAGCCCCGACATCACCGCCAGGAAGAGGACCGGCCCCCAGGCCGGATGCAGGAAGACGCGGTCGCACCGTTCCGTGAGGGGGTCGGCGCGCCGGAGCAGGAGCGGCGCTGCGGCGCGGCCGTCGGGGCCGGCGAGGGCCTCCCGTTCGAGCGTCTCCGCCTGGCGGTAGATCGCGGCGACGCGCTCGAAGGAGAGGGGCGCGGGGCGCCGGGGCGTGCCCGCGGGGGCGGCGAGCGCCTCCCGGACGGCGCGGGACAGGCTTTCCGTCCCCTCGCCGGTGCGGCCGTTCACGCGGACGACCGGCGCGCCGAAGCCGCGCGCGAGCGTTTCGGCCGAAAAGGCGAGGCCGCGCCGCGCGAGGAGGTCCGTCATCGTGACAGCGAGAACGACGCGGAACCCCGCGTCGCGGAGCTGGAACGCCAGGTACAGGTGGCGCGCCATCTGCGTGGCGTCGACCACGGCCACCACGAGGTCGGGGATTTCTCCGGTCCGGTCGCCGAAGAGGGCGCTGACGGTGATCTCCTCGTCGGGAGAGCGTCCCGAGAGGCTCGCCAGGCCCGGGACGTCCACGAGGCGCGCCCGCGCGCCGTTCCCGAGGTCGAGCTTCCCCTCGGCGTGGCTCACGGTCACACCGGGATAGTTGGCCGTGTGGTAGCGCGCCCCCGTCATGGCGTTGAAGAGCGAGGTCTTCCCGGCGTTGGGTTGCCCTACGAGCACGACGAGGGGCGTCGACACGTCCGTCGCGGCGCTCATGCGCCGGCCTCCCCGATCCGGATGCAGGCGGCTTCCGCGTCGCGGAGCGCGAACACCGTCCCGCGCAGGTTCACCGCGAACGCCCCGCCCAGCGGCGCCTCCGCCACGATCCGCACCCATTCGCCGGGGGTGAACCCCAGCTCGACGAGGCGCTGGCAGTCGGCGTCGTCCCCGCAGATGCCGGCGATCTGCCCCCAGGTCCCGGCCGGGAGCTCGACGAGCGGCATGGCGCCGGCCGCCGGAAGCGGGCAGAACGGGGTGGCGCGCGGCGGGCCGTCGGTCACGCGGCCGGCCTCCGGAGAAGGTCGCGCGCCGCGAAGAACGCCATCGCGGCGAAGCAGGTTCCCATCACGATTCCGGACAGGAACAACATCCCCGCCCAGAGGCGCGGCGACCCCGAATAGCGGATGGCCCAGAGGGAGCCGATGTTGAGCCAGAGGTCGGTGAACGAGGTGATGACGAGAAGGCGCTTGACGCCCTCGGGGCAGGACGAGAAGACGAAGACCGAGCCCAGCAGGAAGAAGAGGATCGGCATCGAGAGGCCGTGGACGTGCGTGAGGTCCACCAGATGCGTGTAGCTCATGGGACCCTCGCCCGCCGCGGCGCCGCTCCACCCCTCGCCGCGGTAGCGCGTGACGACCCCGTCGAGCGAGAAGGGGCGCGCGCCGGAGTCCGTCGCCTTGTCGTGGATGTTCACGACCGCCGCGGCGTATCCCAGGCAGAGGCTGGCGACGAACGCCAGGGCGAGGGTTTTCAGCACGGCCGGCCAGCGGGAAAGCGGGAGGAATTCGGGGGTCATTCGTCGCGCCAGAGCGCCTCCATCCGTTTCGACAGCGTTTTCGCGGTCGTCCCGTCCGGACGCGCCGCGAGGAAGGCGCAAGCATACCCGTCCCCGAGCGCCTCGATGAGCGCCGTTCCGCGCTCCGGGCCCATGACGCAAAGGGCGGTGGCGAGCGCGTCGGCGTCCGTGGCGTTCGGGGCGACGACCGTGGCCGATCCCCGCCAGGCGACGGGACGTCCCGTGCCCGGATCGATGACGTGCGAGAGGCGCTCGCCGTCGACCTCGATGAATTTTTCCGCGTCCCCGGAGGTGGCGACGCCGGCGTCGGCGACGAGCAGCGAGCCCGCGAGCCTCGTCCTGTCGCGGGGATGGCGCACGCCGATCCGGCCCGGGCCGTCGGGGGAGGGGGAGCCGAGGACGAAGAGGTCCCCGCCGCCGTCGACCACCGCCTGCGTGATCCCGTCACGGCGCAGGGCGTCGACGGCCGCGTCGATCGCGAACCCCTCGGCGATCGCCGAGAGATTGACCGAGAAGCCGGGCGGGATCCGGACGTGGCTGTCCCGGCTGTCGACGGCCGGAAAGTCGACCTGGCGCCATCCGGTGCGCGCACGCGCCGCCGCGATCGCCTCCGGGGAAGGGATCTCCGGCGGGGACTTCCGGATGCCGAACCCCCAGAGATCCACGAGGGGGCCGCAGGTGACATCGAAGGCGCCGTCCGTCCGCTCCGACCAGAAGAGCGCGCGCTTGAGGCATTTCAGGGTCTCCGGGTCGATCGGGCAGGGCTTTCCCCCGGCGGCGTTGACGCGCGAGACGTCGCTTGCGGGCCTGAAGTGGCTCATGAGCTCCTCGACGCGGGTGACGGCGGCGAGCGCCGCATCGGTCGCCCGGTCGGCCGCCCCGGCGTCCGCGGCCGTCACCTGGATCTCGATCCGGGTCCCCATCCGCTCGGCGGCCTTCCGGAACGCGCGGGGGGCGTTTCCCGGAGGGGGAAAGAGCGCCTGGACCAGGACCAGGGCCTTGCGGACCGCCAGGCATGCCGCGTCCGAGGACATCGTGGACGAAGTGACAGCGCGGATGTCCTTGCCGACCTTGAGGGGATCGGCGAGCGTCTTTCCGCGGAACTGCTCCCGGAACGACGTGCGCGCGATCCCGTCGCCGCGGCTCTCGCGGAATTCGACCAGCTCGACTGCCGTCACGCGGCCGTCGGCTGTGACCCCCACGAGGAGCGTGATCGGCATGGTCTTGCCGATCTCGTCGACGAAGAGCCCCCGACCGAGGACCGCGTCCCCCTTCTTCGCCGTGTGGAAGGTGAACCGTCCTTCAGGGACCGCGCGCGCGAGGCGTGACTCGACGTCCTTGCGGACCTCCGGGGAGAGCTCCCTTTCTTCACGGACAAACGACGTCGCCTCCGGGAAGGCCTTCGCGAGCGCCTCCTCGTCCGTGAGGTAGCGCTTCGCGTGCGCGGGGGCCGCCAGGGCGAGAAGGGTGACGAACGTCCCGACGGTCCCGCGCATGCGTCGCGACATTCTCCTAGAACGTGAGCGCGATCCCCAGGTTCGTCCGGGTCAGCCGGTCCTGGTCCCTGTCGTCCCAGTGCTCGACATCCCCCTTCACGGCGACGTTCTTCACGGGAAACCAGGCGAGGCCGGTCGTGATGATCCCGACATTCCGTGCGTCGTTCTTGATGCTTTGCTCCTGGGTGTCGTCGTTCAGGTCCATCCGTTCGCCCCGGACGAAGATCACGAGGTCCTGGTCCGTGTCAGCGGTGAACAGGGGCAGGATGTGGTAGCCGATCTCGGCATATCCGCCGGTGATCCGGCTCCCGATCGTGGAAGACTGCGACGTGCGGAGCTTCTGGTTGAGCTCGCCCGCCTCGGCGATGTCGATCACCGTCCATGAAGCGCGCACGTCGAACCCCAGCGACCGGACGCGGGCGTCGAGGCCGTGCATCTGGAGCCCCACCCCCTGGATGTCGCGCTGGGAATGGTTGGCCGAGGGCGCCCAGTAATGGGAGGCCCCCAGGTCGATATCGAGATCTGCGGGTCCGGTGTCCGGGGCGTACTCGATCCGGTGGACGAACGCCTGGTCGTCGGCTTTCGTCGAGCGGCCGCCGAGGCCGCGCCCGGCGCGCACTCCCGTGGAGCCGGAGAAGATCCCCGCGTCCAGGGCCGAGACGACATACGCCCTGTATTTCAGGCGCTCCTCCATGAACCGGGTCTTCACGCCGAACCCCAGCTCCTGCCAGGTGGTGGGGATCACGACGCGTTCGGTTTCCGGCCGCTCGACGCTCCAGAAGTTCGTCGGCTCGTGGTACTCGTTCAGCATCCCGAACGGGACGAGGAGCGCTCCTGCGGTGACAGTCACGTCGTCCGCCGCGTCGAAATCGAGGTGGGCATATTCGAGCTCGATCGTCCCGCCGGCATGCTCGAACTCGACCTCGGTCTCGAACCGGATCCATTTGGCGAATTCGTATCCCCAGCCGAGGACCAGGCGATGGAAATCCCCCTCGGCCGGTGTCTGCTGGACCATCGTGCCGGTCTTGGGACTGTTCCAGTGCGCCTCGGCGTAGCCGAAGAAGCGCATCTTGTCGTTCCCGAGAAGGGGGCGGGGGGATGCCTGCTCCCGCTCGAGCTTCTCCACGCGCTGGCGGAGTTCCTCGAGTTCCTTTTGCGTGTCGGCGCGTGCCGGCATTCCGGCGAGGAGGGAGGCGGCAAGCATCAGGAATGCGGCAGGGCGTTGATTCATGGTCTTTTCCTTTCGCAGCGTCGGCAGTACCCCATGATCTGGTGCATGTGCGAGACGATCCGGAAGCCGAACTTCCGGCAGACGGCGTCCTGGCGCTTCTCGATCCGGTCGTCGACGAACTCGATGATCTTCCCGCACCCGAGGCAGACCAGGTGGTCGTGGTGGGGGAGGCCGTGCATGGGCTCGTAGATGCGCTGGCCGTCCTTCTCGAACACCTCCTTGAGGAGGCCGCTCTCGAGGAGAAGCGCCAGCGTCCGGTAGACCGTGGCGCGCGAGACGGCCTTCGCGCGCAGGTCGCTCACGAGCTCCTCCGGCTCGAAGTGGCGCCTGGCGGAGACGGCGGTCTCGAGGACCGAGAGCCTCGGCCGGGTGAGCTTCAGGTGCTTGCGCTTCAGGAACAGCTCGAACGCCTCCCGCGGCGAGTTCATGGCGGGTAATGATATTGAGACTTAATCTCATTACAAAGACTTTTTCGCGTCTTTTTGGAGCGTCGGGGGTCCGGCATGTGCTGCCGAGGGGCTCCCGGTGGTCGCTCGCTTGCCCTTCCGGCGGTCGCATTTGGCGGGGGACGCTTCTCGTCGGCATCCGTGCCGCCTCGTCGCTCCGATGTCGCCGGGCGGGGTGGGGCGAGGGGGCCTCATGCATAGGCCGGTGGCAGGACGCCACCCGATTCCCGTCCGCGACGCGGACGGTGAGGGAAGGCCGTCATGCATGGGAGGGAGGAGCGGGCCGGATGCCTGCGACGATCGTCCCCAGAGACCCGCCCCGACCAGGCGCCCCCGCCCGTCCGAACGTCTGCACGCGAATGAAGGAATGTCCTAGAACCGCGCGTCGACCGTCAGGATGACGTTCGTTCCGGGTTCATTCGTCCCGGAGCCGTGCGAGCGGTAGTCGATGTCGGTGATGTTCTCGACCGCCGCCGAGACCGAGACGTCCTTCCCGATCGCGCGACCGGCCCGCAGCGTCCAGACCGTCCACCCCGGCGTCCCCTCGGGGGGGATGCGCTGGTTGTCGAGGAGGTCCGCCGGCGAGAGGCGCGTCTGGGATCGCGTCATCGTTGCCTGTGCCTCCACCCAGAACGGCTCGTCCGGCGGCGCGAAGCGCGCCCCGAGGGTCGCCGAGGCGGGGGGCATCTTGCTCATGGGACGGCGCTCCTTCGAGGCGGGGTCACTCGTCACGAAGGTGTCGACCGCGCCCGCCTGCCAGCCGAAGACGCCGAACGCCGACCATTCGTCGGTGAGGGCGGCCCGCGCCGTCGTCTCGACCCCCTCGATGAACCCGTCGCCGGTGTTCTGCTTCACGACCTCCCGGCTTCCGTTCACGGTGTTTCCCGTGGGGACCCGGTCGATGAAGTTCCGGATGTCGGTCCAGTACCACGAGACGGATCCCGCGAGCCGGTCCGTCTTCCCCTTGAGCCCCACCTCGTACTGGAGATATTCCTCCGGATCCAGGCCCGGCGACGGGACCTCCTGCTCTCCCGAGCGCGCGATGTCGAGGCGCGTCAGATCCGAGAGGTTCGGCGCCCGGAACCCCTGCGACGCCCCGCCGAACAGGTTGACCTCCTCCGTGAGGTCGAGGCGTCCCCGGAGGCTTCCGGAGACGTTCTCCCATTCGTCCCGGATCTCGGTGGCGACCCCGTTGACATCGGCCTCGTTCGCGTCCGCCCTGGCCCAGGTGTAGCGGACGCCCGGGATCACCGCCCAGGGGGACTTGTCTCCGCCGATCTCGTCCTGGACGTAGATCCCGAGAAGGTCGTACTCCGCGTCGTCGGCCACCTGCCCCTGGATCGCGTGGTTGCGAACCGTGCCGTTCGCGTTCCAGGTGATCCCCCTGGAGTCGACGTCGTCGTGGTAGTACTCGAACCCGTAGGTCCAGAACCCCAGGCCGCTTTCCTTCTGGAGCTGGGCGGTCGCGCCGTACGCGGCGTCGCGGTAGCTCTGGATGTCCTCCCGGTGGTTCGAGGGAAGGCGATCCTGCCGCTCTTCCTGGTTGTGCCAGGAGAGGCCGAACGCGGCCGTGTCGGCGATCGTGTCGACGTCGCTCGTTTCCAGCGCGAAAAGCCCCAGCTGTCGCCTCTGGTCGAGGTTCCGGTAGAGGTCCGTCCCGCCGCCGGTACGGCGGAAGCTCCGTCCGTCGACCGTCGTGTGCGTCCGCGGGACGTTGTATTGATCCACCTGGGAGAAGGCGAGCGTCATGGAGGTTCCGGGGGTGAAAGCATGGGTCAGCTTCACGTCGCCGTCGGTCTCGCGGTAGCCGGTCCCCGGCAAGGTCCCGGCGTGCCGCCCGCCGGTGATGTCGCCGAAATCCTTGAACGAGACGCCTCCCACCATGCCCCAGCGTCCGCGCGTCGCGGAGAACTCCTGGCGTCCGATCGAGGCGTTCTCGGCCGATCCGAAACGGTAGTAGGTCCGGCTGTGGAGTCCCTCGCCCCCCCAGGGGCGCGTGGTGAAGACGCTCACGGTGCCGCCCACGGCGTCCGACCCGTAGAGGACGGAGGAAGGGCCCTTGACGACCTCGATCTTCCCGATCGTCAGGGGGTCCACCGTGTTCCAGTACTGGTTGGGGCCCGAGCGGAAGGTGGCGTTGTTGAGCCGCACCCCGTCGATCAGGAACAGCGTGTTGTACCCCGTGAAGCCGCGGAGATACGGCGATCCCTGTCCCTGGGAGGTCTTCTGCGCGTTGACGCCGGCGACCCCCTTCAGGGCCTCGGGGAGCGACCGGGGCTGGACCCGCTCGCGCAGGTCGTCGCCGTCCAGGACGTCCGTCGTGTAGGGGACCTTGAAGGGGTCTGTCTTCCGGCGGGTCGCGGTGACGATGACCTCGTCCGCGACGACCGGGTAGGGGCGCTTTTTCGGGGGGTCGGCGTCAGCCAGGACGACACCGGCGCAGAGGAGCCAGACGGGAAGGACGAATTTCACGGGGAATATGAACGCATGACAGGGCGGCATGGTTCAATAGCCGTCATGGATTCCGGAACGGGCCAGGGGCCGGCGCGGGAACCCGGCGACGTCGCGCTCATGGAGCGCGTCAAGGCGGGGGACGCGGAGGCGTTCACCCTCCTGATCCGGCGCCACCAGGGGCCCCTGGTGAACTTTTTCCGCCGGATGGGCGCTGATATCCATGAGGCGGAAGACATGGCGCAATCGACCTTCCTGCGGCTCTACGGGTACCGGCTCAAGTACGCGCCGACGGCGAAGTTCACCACCTTCCTCTACACCCTGGCGCGTAACGCCTGGACCGACAATGTCCGGAAGATGAAGCGCTGGAAGAACACCGACTTCAGCGCGGAGGGACGCGAGGTCGCCGGACCGGACGACGTCCGGAGGCTCGAGAACCGCGTGATCGTGGAAGAGGCGCTGGCCCGTCTCTCCGGGCGCCTGCGGATCGTCGTCGTCATGAGCCTCTGGCAGGGACTGAAATACGACCAGATCGCCGAGGCGCTCGAAATTCCGGTCGGGACGGTGAAGTCCCGGATGTTCATCGCGTTCCGGCAATTGAAGGAGATCCTCGATGGGCGACCGACTGCCTGACTGCCGGTGGGCGGATACCGCGCTCCCGTTCGTCCAGGGGGAGCTCCCGCCGGCCGAGCGGGGGACGTTTTCGGAGCATCTCGCCGGCTGCCCTGCCTGCACGCGGTCGGTCGGAGAGGCGCGGGAGTTTCTCGCCCATCTTTCCGCCAGCCTTCCGGACGAATCGTGCGCGGACCTGGCGCCGCGGGTCCTCGCGCAGGTCCTTCCGGGTTCGTGGGGCCGGCGCGGCCTGTCCGTCCCGTCGTGGGTCCGGTGGACGGCGGCGGCGTGCGTCCTCGCGGGGGTCCTGGGGGCGCTCGTCCAGGCGTTCCGGAAGCCCCCGGCCGCGTCGCCCGTGCTGCGGGACACGGCGACGGCGGACGCTCCCGACTCCGCGCGCGCGAGAGAGAAGGCGCTCGGCTGGCTTGCCTCCGTCCAGGAGCCGGACGGGACGTGGGACCCCGCGCGCTGGGACGGCCACGGCAATTTTTCCGTCGCCGTGACGGGGCTTGCCCTCATGGCGTTCACGGGTCCGGAGGGGGTCGCGCCGGAAGCGGCGCATGCGCCGGCCGCGGGGCGCGCGCGCGCGGCGCTTCTCCGGTCGCAGGACGGGGCGGGGCACTTCGGGCCGCGCGGCGTCGGGTCGCTCTACAACCATGCGATCGCCACGGCGGCGCTCCTGGCCGCGGACGCCGCGCGCCCTGACCCGGCCGCGCGGTCGGCCGCCAGCCGCGGCGTCCGGTTCCTCCTGGCGGCGCAGACGTTGTCCGGCGGGTGGGGATACGCGGAAGGGGGGAGAGCGGGAGTGGGGGGCGGTGGAGGGGAAGACGAGCCGAACACGGCCATGTCCGTCTGGCCGCTCGTGGCCCTGGCGCGCGCCCGCGCGGCGGGGATGCCCGGCGTCGAGATGCCGCTGGCGCGCGGGATCGCGTGGCTCAAGGGGGTGGTGGACGAGTCGGGCCGCGTCGGATACCGGCGGCCCCGGGATTTCCCGTACGGCGAACCCACGCTCGCGGCGATGGGGGCGTTCGCGTTCCTCTCGGCCGGCGGGCCGGAGGTCGCGCGGGACGCGCGCCTGGCGGGGGCCCTGCGGACCCTTGCCCCGGTGCCGGCCGCGGCCGGACAGCAGGATGTCGATTACTACCGCTCCTTCTTCGTGTCGCGGGTCCTCGCGTCGGCGGACGCCGGCGAGGACCGGGAGGCGGGAAGGCGGTTGGCGCGGGACCTTTCCGCCCGGCAGGTCGCGGACGGGGCCCTTGCCGGGAGCTGGGCGCCGGCCGACCGTTGGAGCGCCGCCGGCGGCCGCGTCTACGCGACGGCGATGGCGGCGATGGCGCTCTCGGCCGCCCGCTAGCCCCGCCGGGCGTCGAGGTATCCGCGCAGGATCAGGATCGCCGACATGACGTCGAGCTTTTCCTTTTTCTTCTTTCCGGACCAGCCGGTGGGGCGGAGCGCGATGCGCGAGTCTTCCGTCGTGTGGCGCTCGTCGAAATAGTCGACCGGGATTCCGAGTGTTTCCGAGATCCGGCTCCCGAAGGCGCGGACCTTCAGGGCCGCAGGGCCGTCGGTCCCGTCGGCGCGCACCGGGAGCCCCAGGACGATCCGCTCCACGGGGGAATCCTCCGCGTAGTCCGCGATCGCCGCGGCCAGCTTGCGCGCCAGCGCCTGAAGGTCCGACCCGTCCCACTCGACCGTGGGGAGCCCCGTGACGGCGATCTGCGTGGGGTCGCAGACGGCGAGCCCCACCCGCCGGTCGCCGTAGTCGATCCCCAGGATTCGCACCGCCGGATGCTAGTCGTCCCGCGCGGGCGCGATCAAGCGTGACGGGGGATTCTTCTGATGGGGTCCGTCGGCCTGACCTGATCGGTTGCGGGCCCCGCCGCGCAGGGGAATGCTCCCTTGATGCGCCTTCCTTCATTCTTCCTGTCGGGTCTTCTCGTCCTGTGCGGCTTGGCGTCCGCCGCTCCGGAGCCGACGATCGAGGATCTCGTCCGCCGTCTCGGGGATCCCGCCTACAAGGTCCGGGAGGCCGCCTGCGAGGCGATCCTGGCTCTCGGCACGGAGGACGCGGACAGGGTGATGGCCGCGCTCCCCGGCGAGGAGGCGGACCCGGAGACGCGCGCGGCGTGCGTCCGCCTGCGCCGGGAGATCCCCGCGGCCCACGCCCGCGCGCGCATCCAGGCCCTGGGCCGCCGGGACCCGGCGCTTGCGGCCGCGATCGACGAGCTGATGGCCTGCCCGTCGCTTCCGTCGGCGAAGGGTCTTCTCGCGGCGGTCGGGGAGCGGCGCGAGATTGCCGGGGAGGTGCTCGTCTCGTTCACCGACTTTCCCGACTGGGGCGCCCGGACCGAGATGCTTCGTGTGCTGACGGACCTGGGAGTCCCGTCCCTGGCCCCGAAGGTCGTCCGGTTCCTCGCGCATGAGGACCCGGAGGTGCGCCTGTCGGCGCTCGGGGTGCTGGCGGAATTCAGGAACCCCGCCGTCGCGGGGGAGGTGGCACGTCTCTTCGGGGATCCGGAATCCGTCGTTCGGCAGGCGGCCGCGGAAACCTTCTGGCGGCTCTCCGCCGGGGGGAAGGGGACGGACCTGGCCCGGCTCTTCACGGACCCGGAGCCCGGGGTCCGGGCGACCGCCCTGGCGGCGGCGGGGCGGTTCGGCGACGCGTCTCTGGCCGGGAGCATCGCCGCGACCCTCGTCGATCCCGACGCGCACGTACGGGCGGCGGCGATCCGGGCGCTCGCCGCCCTGGACGCCCGGACGTTCTCCGGCGCGATCGTGCGGTGCCTGGAGGGGTGGGTCCCCGAAGGCGGGGAAGAGCCGTGCGTGCCGGCAGCGGCGATCGAGGCGCTGGGGCGGTTCAGGGACCCGGCCGCCGCGCCCGCCGTCGCGCGCTTCCTGGAAGCCCCGGAGGGGGACCCCCTGTGCCAATGGGACGAGCTCTTCATGAACGAGCCGCCGCTCCGGGCGCAGGCGGCGGCGGCGCTCTGCCGGATGGGGGACCGGAAGCTTCTGCCGCGCTTTCTGGCGCTCCTGGCGGATCCGAACCCCGCCGCGCGCCGGGCGGTGGCGGAGGCGCTCCCGGAGCTGGCGGATCCCGCGTGTCTCGAGCCGCTCGTGGAGCTGTGCGCCGACGAGGATCCGGAGACCGCCGCGGCCGCGATCGCGGCGCTCGGACGGCTGGCCGACGCTATACCCCCCCGATCCCCCCCGGCCGCGAGGTAGCTGCCGTGGACAGGCGCCCGGCCGCACGGAAGGGGATCGCCTTGGTCCTGGCGAGCGGCGTCCTCTCCCTCCTGCTTCTCGTCGCGTTCTCGTTCGCGGCGCTGTCCCGCACCCTCGCTCGCCAGACGTCGGGCGCCGCGGATCGGTTTCGCGCGTCCCTGGCCGCCGAGGGGGGGATGGAATATGCCGCGAGCCGTCTGGCCGGGGCCGGTTCCCCTCGCTACGGTGACACGATGGAAAGTCGCGGAGACGACATGGCGTTCCGCGAGCCATTCGGGACACCCCTGACGCGCGCCCGTAACGTCTCTTTCAGCCACGGGGAGCCGTGGGATTCTATCTTTCCGATGGGGACCTCGGACGGGATCGACAACGATGGGGACGGCTTCACTGACGAACTGAATGAGGGGAACGAGGTCTACATGCCGGGGGCTGATTTTACCGATCGCAATAGCGACGGGCGCTTTACGGCCGCAAGCGGTCGCCTGCGCGGCGGCGGCGAACCGTGGGCGCTCCGGTTCGTACTCAAGGTCGAGTGTCCTCAGGGGAAGATTCCTCTCAACGCGGGGCTTCTCCTGGCACAGGACCGCTTCGGTGATTCCGACCAGAACGGTCCGAACGGAGCACCCGACCACCGGGATACAGAGATTTTCCATCACCGCGGGCTCGTTCATGTCCTCAATAACCTTGGGGCGCTTCTCCTTGATCCGGCAACCGGGACGCGGCGGTGGGACGTGCCGACGGGGGACCCGTCCCATCGGGGGGACCCGATCCGGGCCTCCTGGCTGGGGATGGATCTCGTCGGTGAAAGGCCGGTCGGCGGGTACCGGGACCTCGAAGAGGCCGGGGAGGCGCTTGTGCGGCGAGGATATCGTCCGGAGGAGATCGGCCGGATCCTCCCCTTTTTGGACGCGGCGGATCCAAAGGACGTCCTGGCCGAGTGCGGGCGCCCCACGAAGAACCCGTACATGAACGAGCGGGATCTCGCACCGGTTCACGTCCCCGTGCAACTAGCGACCGCCCCCCGTCCAGTCCTGCAGGCGCTCTGGATGTACATGCGCTTCTTTCCCCCACCGGGGATCGGCACGGCGGACACCCCCTGGAGCCGGCCGTGTCTACGCACGAGCCGCGACGGCGCCGCGGCATGGGCGTATACCAACATCGCCTGCATCCTCTGGCCGGACGAGGCGGAGGCGCTCGCGGACCGTTTGCTCGCGTTCCGGAAAGGGGCGATGAAAGCGCCCGCGTTTTATGCGGACCTGATCGCTCACGCGCCCGAGATCTTCCGGGCCGATGCCCTGGAGCTGGGGGACACGGACGGAGACGGGGCGATCGACGCGAACCCTTTCCACGTCCGTCGCTGGATCCAGGCGAAGGCGCATCTGGCGTTCGAGGTCCTGGCCACGGATCCCGGGGCTTTCGAGGGGGAGGCCTATCTTCCGCACAGGGGGGGATGGGGGGCCGATGCGGATCCCGCGACGCCGGGCGTCCAGCATTCCGCCTATACCCGGTATGACTATATCCAGCAGATCGCCTATCCCCGGGACCCGGCTGTCCCGCCGGACCGGATGTGGGAGCCGTTTTCGCCGAAATCTCCCTTCTGGATGGACCAGGCGGTGTGCGATCTGCGGCCGTTGGGGGGTACCTTCGCCCCGCCGACGCGCTTCTCGATCGAGTCATTGGGGTTTTCCGCGGGGCGACCGGCTGATGCCTTCGCCGGGGTGGGCGGGGAGGTCCGGACCGGGGAAAGGATCGACTTCACCTGCCAGGAGGACTTCGAGAATCTCGCCGGGGGGACGCGCCTCGCGTGCCGCGGGATCACGGTCGTGGACGAGCCGTCGATCGAGACCCGGCGCGACGTGCGTGCAGGCGCCGGAGGCGAGATCCAGCCGCATGTGGCGACGCTTCCCGTCTGGAATCGGCGCGCCGTGGAGACGCCCGCCGTTGGATCGGAATACCCCTATTTCGGTTATCCGCGCGACGCGGGATCTGTGGTCCTGGCGCCCTTCATCGGCGGGGCGCAGGGAGCGAAGGTGTACTGGCCGTTCACCGAGGATTTCGACCTCCGGGCCAACAACGGCGGAGACGCGCCGGCCGACTGGACCGCCGGTCCCGCGCGCGACTTCTGGCACGCGGGGGCTGACCCGTTCGCGGACCCGTCCGCTCCGCAACATCCGTTTGGATGGCCGAGCGATCCATGGACGTTCGTGGGGCGCTTCATGAACCCCCTTCAGGTGACGGGAGGCATCCAGTTCCAATGCCCCGGTCTCGACACGCCTCCCGCGCCGGGGAACGTCCTGCAGGAAATGACGCTGGCATTTTGGATCACAGCCGGCCTGGACAAGGGACCGACGAGTGTATTCGTCAAGGACATTGCCCGTCTCAATACGGAAATCCAAATCACTGCGTGCCGCGTTGACACGGAAGCACGGCAGGGGATCCAGTTCACGGTGTCGACCAAATGGGGGAACGGTTCCAACGTCATGGTCCCGCCGGGCCCGGGCAGTCGAGCGGTTACGCAATGGTTCCTGCCCGATTCCCGGCCGGACGGGGATGGTGTGGACAACGACGGGGACGGCCTGACGGACGAACCATGGGAGACCCGCATTCCCTGGATTCGCCATGTCGTCCTGGCGGTCGAGCGGGAGGGGCTCGAGACGCTGTTCCGGTTGTTCGTTGACGGGTCGGACCGGGTCGATCCGAACGATCCCGCCACCGAGATGGTCCATCGGCACCCCGATGACATGTGCGTGACGGATGTGGAGGACCTGTACGCGTCGGGTATCAAGGATCTCCGCCTTTACGGCACGCTCTTGCGGGACCCGGAACCGCGCCGCCTGTATGAGCAGGGGTTTTTTGTCCGCAGGGGGCTGTTCCGCTCTCCGCTGTATGTAGTGGATCGCATGGCCCGGTTCGACCGCGCGCAGTGGACCGGGGTCGTTCCGCCTCAATTCTTCCAGGCGGCTGACGCGAGCGATCCCGTGCATTCAGCGCCGCTTCTGGACGCGAACGGACAGCCTGCGCCGCCCGTTACCCCCGCCCTGACGGTCGTCGTCCGGGGGTATGCCACGGCCCCCGACGATCCGGGGCACCCCCGGGAGGTGTTCCGGCGCGAGCTGGAACCGGGGTCGGTCAACGACCTTTCTGACCTGCCGCCGTTCCGGTCGTTCCGGTACTTCGTGCAATTCGATTGCCGGGAGGTGGCGGGGGTTCTCAACGACACCCCGGTATTCGAATCCGTCTGGTTTACGTTTTGCCGGGGAGGAAAGCCTCTCGTTTGGACGCGATGGGAAGCCAAGTGATTGTATTTATCTGTTTCATGTGATCTGTTTCGAATCGATCATTTGAAGGGCAGAGTCCTGGTCTATGGAAAACATGCGAAGGGCGGTCCTGGGGGTGTTTCTGGCGGCTGTCGTCGGCTTCCTCCTGGCGGGAGGGGCGGGCCGGAAGGAAGGGGGGCGCATCGCCGCCCCTGTCCCTCCCGAGCCGCCTGATGCCGCGCGCGGCGCCGCGGCGCGGCTCACGCGCCTGCCGGCGGCCTTCATCGAGAACCGCGGCCAGTGGGACCCGGAGACGCGCTTCATCGCGCGGCGCGGCGGGGCGACCCTGCGCGTGGAACGCGACGCGATCGGGCTCAAGGTGCCCGGAGGCTCGATCCGGATCGCCTTCGAGGGGACGGAATCCTCGCCCGAGGCGGTCGGGCTCGACGTCGAGGCGGGCTACTACAATTTCTATATCGGGAACGATCCTGCCCGCTGGCGGGACCATGTCCCGGGGTACGCCCGGGCGCGTCTTTCCGGGCTCTATCCGGGAATCGATCTCGTGGCGCGGGAAGAGGACAGCACCTTCGAGTACGACCTGATGCTGGCGCCGGGAGCGGATCTCGACCGCGTGACGGCGGTCTGCCAGGGGGTCGAGTCGATCGACATTTCCCCCGAGGGGAAGCTCGTGATGGCGACGGCGTTCGGCGAGATCACGCAGGGGATCCCGGCGACCTGGGAGGTCCTCCCGGACGGGACGCGGCGCCCCGTCCTGTGCTCCTATCGCTTGTTGGGCGGGAACCGGTTCGGCTTCTCGATCCCGCGCCGCGACCCGGCCCTCGCCTGCGTCATCGACCCGCCGCTCGAGTGGTCGACGTTCCTGGGAGGCCGCGCTGACGATAGCGTCCACGGTATTGCGCTCATGCCTTCGGGGGGCGTTGTTGTCGGAGGATTCACGTGGTCCAGCGACTTTCCGCGGACATCCGGCGCTTTTGACATGACCGGGGACACGGAGCGTGGGGATTGCTTCGTGTCCGTCATCGCGGCGGGCGGGCGGCATCTGGTGTATTCCACATATATCGGTGGTCGCGGGTATGACAGTGTCAACGCTGTCGATGTGGACGAGCATGGCCGGATCGTCGTTGCCGGGGACACGACGAGCAGCGATTTTCCGCGCGCCGGCACGGCATTGCCGACCGTCATGGATCTCCAGGAGGCGTTTGTTTCCCGGCTGAACCCTGATGGGGTCCTTGTCTACTCGACCTTGGCCGGCGGAAGGGGGGCCCAGGGCGGGAGGGGCGTCGCGTTCGCGCCGGACGGAAATCTGGTCATTGCGGGTATCGATTACGACGGGCCGAATCTCGTCGGCACCAGTTACCGGTCTCCGTCTGTCGGCGTGACGGATGCTTTCATCATGAAACTGTCTGAATCCGGGCGGGCCCCTGTTTTCACGGCGATCTTCGGCGGGGGCGGGCCCGATCTGTGTTGGCATGTCGATGTGGAACCGCAGACAGGGGTGATTCTCATGGCCGGCGAAACGGGGTCCGTGGACCTGGACGTGCGGAATGCGTTCGACGCGACATACAACGGAGGGGAACTCGATGCGTTCATCGCGGGGCTCCGGCCGGACGGGACGGCTCTCGTCTTTGCCACCTATCTGGGAGGGGCCGCATCGGATGCCGCATACGGCCTGGCCCCCGGGGGTCCCGGGGAGTTCGTCATTTGCGGGGAGACCCGATCCCGTCAGGAGCCGTCCCGGTTTCCGCTCGTCGATCCGGTCCAGCAATCCTGGGGAGGCGGAGAGGGATTCATCACCCTTTTTCGCGATTACGGGACGATGGCGTTCTCGTCGTTCATCGGTGGGGCTGGCGACGACTTGGCATGGGACGTCGCCCTGGACGCGGGGGGACCTGGAGAGCGCCTCCTGACGGTCGTGGGCGGGACCAACTCGACGGAATCCATGATGTTTCCAGTGACGCTGGACGCGTACGACGGGACGCACAACGGGTATCGGGACCTGTTCGTGACGCGTGTGCGTGTTGGTGTCGGGCCTCCCCGCATCGTTCACGGAACCTTTCTGGGGGGGAGTTCGTCAGAAAGTCCCTGGGGTGGAATCGTGACGGACGGGATCGGCCGATGCATCGTCGCGGGTGAGACATACTCGCGGGGCTTTCCGGTGACGCCGGGGGCGGTCGATTCCTCGTTCGGGGGGACGGGAGAGGCATGCGTTTCCTCCCTAGACATTCCCACTCCGCTTGATTGCGAACTGTCGCCGCTTTTCGATGTCCAGGACGTCCGCCGCGGGCAGACCGTCTCTTTCGACGTCGTCGTCCACAACACGACGACGAATACGACGACCGACGCCGTGGTGGATCTCTACGGCTTCCGGCACGTGGGGGGCGACATCGAGCGGCCCTACGGGGGAGGCAGTCCGTTCGCGACCGTGACGGTCCGGGGGCTCGCTCCCGACGAGACGCGCACGGTCCGGCGGAGCTACGCGATCCCGCCCAACACGCCCTTGGGGATCTACACGATCCGGGCACGGCTGGGGCTGGGGGCGAGCCACGACGCCTACGCCTTCAGCTTCCGCGTGCGGGAATAGGAGGCCAGGAAGATGGCGAACCGGATGATTCAGGGATCCCTGTTAGCCGTCCTGGGCGTGGTGGTTGTCTTTCTCGCGCTTCGCGCGCGGGAGGTGCCGCTTGCCGGTCAGGCGCTCGCGGAGCCTGCCGGAATCGGGGCAGTCAGTGAAAAGGAAAACGCCGCGGCGCGGCTCACGCGCCTGCCGGCGGCCTTCATCGAGAACCGCGGCCAGTGGGACCCGGAGACGCGCTTTATCGCGCGCCGCGGCGGCGCGACCCTGCGCGTGGAGCGCGACGCAATCGGCCTGGCGGTCCCCGGCGGGTCCGTACGGATCGCCTTCGAGGGGACGGAACCCTCGTCCGAGGCGGTCGGGCTCGACCGCGAGGCCGGCTATTACAACTTCTACATCGGGAATGACCCTTTTCGCTGGCGCGACCATGTCCCGGGGTACGCTGTCGCACGTCTTTCCGGGCTCTATCCCGGGGTGGATCTCGTGGCGCGGGAAGAGGACGGCACCTTCGAATACGACCTGATGCTGGCGCCGGGGGTGGACCTCGACCGCGTGACGGCGGTCTGCCAGGGTGTCGAGTCGATCGGTATCTCCCCGGAAGGGAAGCTGACGATGGCGACGGCGTTCGGCGAGATCACGCAGGGGATCCCGGCGACCTGGGAGATCCTCCCTGACGGGACGCGGCGGCCGGTCCTGTGCGCCTATCGGCTTCTCGGGGAAAAGCGCTTCGGCTTCTCGATCCCCCGGCGCGACCCGGCCCTCGCCTGCGTCATCGACCCGCCGCTCGAGTTCTCGACCCTGCTCGGGGGGAACGGCGGCGAGTTCGTGGCTGGCACAGGCCTGCTCGCTTCCGGAGGGATCGTCGTCGCGGGGGACACGGACTCGCTCGACTTTCCGAGGACCCCCGGCGCCTTCGACCGCGAGGGGGATCCCTACGAAGGAGACGGGTTCGTCACGGTCCTCGCACCCGGGGGGGCGCACCTCGTCTACTCGACCTTCATCGGAGGGGTTGAGCTGGAGTTCCTGAACGCCGTGGCCGTGGACGCGGCGGGGAGCATCGCGGTCGCGGGGCAGACGTGGGGAGACGATTTCCCCGTGGCGGGCCTGGCGCCGTTCCCGCGGAAGGGCGGCGCCGCGGACGCCTTCGTTTCCCGCTTCACGTCCGCCGGGGTCCTTGCGTATTCGACCTTCCTGGGCGGGGCCGCGAACCAGAGCGGGAACGCTGTCGCGTTCGGAGCCGGGGGGACGCTGGTGGTCGGCGGGAGCGACGCGAACGGGCCGAATTTTCCCGGCCTGTCGTACCGGTCGCCCAATCTCGGCGGGAACGACGTCTTCGTCGCGATGCTCTCGGAGGCGCGTGCGGAGCCCGTCTTCATCGCGGCATTCGGCGGGAGCCGGTGGGATTCCTGCTCGGACCTGGCGATCGAGGAGGAGACGGGCGTCATCCTGATCGGAGGGGAGACGGAATCCGTCGACATGGAGGTCCTGGACGCCTTCGACGGGACCTTCAACGGGAACGTCGATGCCTTCGTCGCCGGCCTCCGGCCCGACGGGACCGGCCTCGTCTTTTCCACCTATCTCGGCGGCAGGGACGTCGACCGGCTGGACTCCGTCCTTTCCGGGGCCCGGGGAGAATGGGTCGCGACCGGGACGACCTGGTCGGCCCAGGAACCGGATCCGTTCCCGGTCCTGGACCCGATCCAGCCGGCCTGGGGGAGCGGCGACCTTTTCGTCAGCCATTTCCGGGACTACCGCACGATGGTGTTCTCCACCTTTCTCGGGGGGACCGGCGCGGAGTCGGTGCAGGACGCCGCATTCCTGCGGGGGGCCGGATCGGAGCGCCTCCTGTTCCTGGCGGGGTGGACGACCTCGACGGCGGCGGCGTTCTTCCCGGTCACGGGAGACGCCTTCGACATGACGCATAACGGGGGAAGTGACGCCTTCCTGATGAGGATCGGTCTTGACGCGCCGCGCCGGGTCCTGCACGCGACGTATCTCGGGGGGATCGAGTCGGATACGGGCCGCGCGATCGCCGTCGACGGGGTCGGACGGTGCGTGATGGCGGGATACGCGGGGTCGTTCGAATTCCCGACCACCCCCGGCGCGGTCGACCGCGAGGTGAACGGGAGGAACGACGCGTTTGTCTGCTCCCTGGACGTCCCCACGACGCTTTCCTGCGAGATTTCCCCGCTTTTCGACGTCCAGGACGTCCGGCGGAACCAGACCGTCTCGTTCGACGTCGTCGTCCGGAACAACACGTCCAACACGACAAGCGACGCGGTGATCGAGCTGTACGGCTTCCGGGAAACCCCCGCCTGGGCGAGGCCGTACGGCGGGGGAAGCCCGTTCGCGACGGTGACCGCCTTGGGGCTCGCCCCCGGCGAGACGCGCGCGATCCGGCGGAGCTACGCGATCCCGCCCAACACGCCTCCGGGGATCTACACGATCCGGGCGCGGCTGGCGCTGGGGGCCAGCCACGACGCCTTCGCCTTCAGCTTTCGCGTGAGGGAATGAGTCAGAGGTAGCGGTCGAGCTTCTTCTGTTCGAGCGCCGCGACGACGTTCTTGATCTCCTGGGCCTTCTCGCGCGTCGCGACGAGGGTGGCGTCCGGCGTGTGGACGACGACGAGGTCGCGAACGCCCAGGGTCGCGACGAGATGCTTCCCCTCCGAGGAGACGATGTTTCCTGCGCTGTCGATCGACACGACGAGCCCTTCCGACACGTTCCCGGCGGCGTCGGCCGGCAGGTGGTTGGCGAGCGACACCCAGGACCCCACGTCGTCCCACCGGAAGGACGTGGGGGCCATCAGGACCCGCCCCGCGCGCGCCGCCGGCTCCATGACGCCGTAGTCGATCGAGATCTTCCTGAACCGGGGGTACGCCTTCGCGAGGGCGGCTCCGGCCCTCGCCGTCCCCCAGGCCTTCCGGATCTCCGCGAGGAGCGCCCCGTGCGCGGGGAGGTGCCGCGCGATCTCGTCCAGGATCGTTCGCGCGCGCCAGACGAAGATCCCGGCGTTCCAGAAGAAGCGCCCGTGCTTGAGGTAGCTCTTCGCCGTGGCGAGGTCCGGCTTCTCCGTGAAAAGGCGCGCCCGGAATACCGTGAGGTCTGCGGGGGAATCCTCGAAGGCGTCCCCCTTCTCGATGTAGCCGTAGCCGGTGGCGGCGTAGGAGGGGCGCACCGCGAAGGCGAGAAGCGCGTCCTCCGCCTCCACGGTCCGCGCTGCCGACGCGAGCGCCCGCCGGAATGTCGCGGCGGGATGGATCGTATGGTCGGAGGGCATCACCGCGAGGACCGCCCCGGGGTCGCGCGCGGAGACGGCGACCGCCGCGAAGCCGATCGCGGCCGCCGTGTCGCGTCCGGCGGGCTCGGCCAGGATGTTCTCCTTCGCCAGGCCCGGGACCTCCTTCCGGATCGCCGCGGCGAGGTCGCGCGTGGTGACGACCCAGATGTTTTTCGCCGGGACGGCCCCCTTCAGGCGCTCGAACGTGGCCGCGAGCAGGCTCCGGGGCCCCGCGATCTGGATCAGCTGCTTGGGGCGCGCGCGGCGGCTCCTCGGCCAGAAGCGGGTTCCCGATCCCCCGGCCATGATCACCGCGTGGAGCACGGGGAAATCGTACGCCTGCGGCACCGGGGCTGTCTAGGGGAGGAGGGGGCGCTTACAATCGTGCGTATGCCTGCGGTCCTCCTGGAAGGGAAGCCGGTCGCCGCGCGGATCCGGCAGGAGACGCGCGCGCGGGCCGGGGCGCTCGCGGTCCGCGGGATCGCGCCGCATCTCGTGATGCTCCGGACGGCGGGAAGCGCCTCCTCGGACGTCTACGTGAAAGGGCTTGCCGGTTCCTGCGACGAGGCGGGGGTCCGCTTTTCGGAGCGGCGCGCCGACCCGTCGGAAAAGGGAATCCTCGAAGCGCTCGCCGAGCTCAACCGCGACCGGGGGGTCCACGGGGTCCTGCTCGAGATGCCGTTCCCTGCCGGCGTCGACGGGACGAAGGTCCTCGCGGCGCTCGATCCCATGAAGGATGTCGAACGGGTCGGCCCCGCCTGTCGCGGAAGGATCCTGGCGGGCGAGATCGACTTCGCCCCCTCGACGGCCGCCGCGGCGATGGAGATGGTCCTCGCTTCGGGCGTGGCGATCGCCGGCGCCGAGGCGGTGGTCCTGGGGTCGAGCGACATCGTGGGGAAGCCCGTGGCGCTCATGCTTCTCGCGCGCCACGCGACGGTGACCGTCTGCCGGAGCAAGACGCGGGACCTCGCCGGGCATGCCCGCCGGGCCGACATCCTGGTTGCCGCCATCGGAAGGCCCGGCTTCGTGACGGGCGGCATGGTGAAGCCGGGTGGCGTCGTCGTGGATGTCGGGATCAACCGCGTGAAGACGCCTGAAGGAAAAGGGAAGACGGTCGGCGACGTCGATTTCGAGGGCGCCCGCGCGGTCGCCGGTTTCCTGACGCCGGTCCCGGGCGGCGTGGGAACGGTCACCTCGGCCGTGACGCTCCGGAACACCGTGCTCGCCGCGGAGGCGTCCCGGGGTTGACGGGGCTCCTTGTTGGTATACTGGGGACGGTCCTGACCAGCCTGACCAGAAGGAGAGCGAGACCATGTACGAGAAATTCACCGACCGGGCGCGCAAGGTCCTGAACCTCGCCCGCCAGGAAGCCCAGCGGTTCAACCATTCCTATATCGGGACCGAGCACCTGCTTCTCGGGCTCGTGAAGGAGGGATCGGGCGTCGCGGCGAGCGTGCTCGAGAGCATGGACGTCGACCTGCGGCGCGTGCGGGCCGAGATCGAGAAGATGGTCCAGCCCGGGCCGGACACGGCGCAGGCCGGCTCCCCTCCCCTGACCCCGCGCACGAAGAAGGTGCTCGACTACGCGATGGAAGAGGCCCAGCAGCTGGGCCATTCCTATATCGGGACGGAGCATCTCCTGCTGGGGCTCCTGCGCGAGACGGAAGGGGTCGCCGCGAAGATCCTCATGAACCTCGGCCTCAAGCTCGAGGACGTGCGCGAGAAGGTGCTCGATCTCCTGGGGTCCGACGCCGGCGGCGGCGGGGGACAGGCGCCCGAGGCGACCGAGAAGCGCCCGACCCGCGAGGGGAAGACGAAGACGCCGGCGCTGGACGCCTTCGGACGGGACCTCACGGAGCAGGCGCGGGAGACGAAGCTGGACCCCGTGATCGGCCGGGAGCGCGAGATCGAACGGGTGGTGCAGATCCTGTCGCGCCGCACGAAGAACAATCCCGTGCTTCTGGGCGAGGCCGGGGTCGGGAAGACCGCGATCGTGGAGGGGCTCGCCCAGCGGATCGTCGCCGGGAACGTCCCGGAGCTCCTCCGGACGCGCCGGATCGTGGCGCTGGATCTCGCCATGATGGTCGCCGGCACCAAGTACCGGGGCCAGTTCGAGGAGCGGATCAAGGCGGTGATGAACGAGGTGGCGCGCGTCAAGAACGTCATCCTTTTCATCGACGAGCTCCACACCCTGGTGGGGGCGGGCGGGGCGGAGGGGGCGATCGACGCCGCGAACGTCCTGAAGCCGTCCCTGTCGCGCGGCGAGATCCAGTGCATCGGCGCCACGACCCTTGACGAGTACCGCAAGCACATCGAGAAGGACGGGGCCCTCGAGCGCCGGTTCCAGACGATCGTCGTGGAACCCCCCTCCAAGGAGGAGGCGTTCGAGATCCTGAAGGGGCTGCGCGACAAGTACGAGGCCCACCACCGCGTGCGGATCACCGACAAGGCGATCGAGACGGCGATCGACCTCTCGGTGCGCTACATCTCCGGGCGGTTCCTCCCCGACAAGGCGATCGACGTGATCGACGAGGCCGGGGCGCGCGTGCGCCTGAAGACGATGACGAAGCCCCCCGACCTCAAGCTCCAGGAGGAGGAGATCGCCAAGCTCGACAAGGAGAAGGACGAGGCGGTCGCCAACCAGGATTTCGAGCGGGCCGCGCGCCTGCGGGACCAGGTCGACAAGGCGAAGAAGGCCCTCGAGGCGGTCCAGCGCGAATGGCGGCAGAGCACGATCGAGACCGACGGGATCGTCGATGAGGAGGTCGTGGCCGAGACCGTGTCGCGCATGACGGGGGTGCCGCTGACGAAGCTGGCCGCGGCCGAGGCGGAGCGGCTCCTCAAGATGGAAGAGGAGCTCCACAAGGCGGTGGTGAGCCAGGACCAGGCCATCAGCGCCGTGGCGCGGGCGCTGCGCCGTTCCCGCTCGGGGCTCAAGGACCCGAAGCGTCCGGTGGGATCCTTCATCTTCCTGGGGCCCACGGGGGTCGGGAAGACGCACCTGGCGAAGGCGCTCTCCCGCTTCATGTTCGGCTCCGAGGACGCGGTGATCCAGATCGACATGTCGGAATACATGGAGAAGCACAACGTCTCGAAGCTGATCGGCGCCCCGCCGGGGTACGTCGGCTACGAGGAGGGGGGGCAGCTCACCGAGCGGATCCGCCGGCGCCCCTACGCGCTCGTGCTTCTCGACGAGATCGAGAAGGCGCATCCGGACGTCTTCAACATGCTGCTGCAGATCCTGGAGGAGGGGCGGCTCACCGATTCGTTCGGGCGGCACGTCGACTTCCGCAACGCCATCCTCATCATGACCTCCAACATCGGCGCCGACATCATCAAGAACCAGGGGGTCCTGGGGTTCCAGAAGAAGTCGGGCGAGGTGAACTACGAGAAGATGAAGGAGCAGCTCACGAGCGAGGTGGAGAAGCACTTCCGGCCGGAGTTCATCAACCGCCTCGACGACCTCATCGTCTTCCGGTCGCTGGGCCGCGAGGACATGATCAAGATCGTGGAGATCGAGCTGGCGCACGTGATCCGGCGCCTGAAGGACAAGGCGATCGGACTCGAGGTGACCTCCGAGGTGAAGGGGTTTCTCGTCGAGAAGGGGTTCGATGCCGACTACGGCGCGCGCCCCCTGAAGCGCGAGATCGAGCGCCGGATCGAGGATCCGCTGGCCGAAGAGATCCTGAAGGGGATCTTCAAGGGAGAGTGCCACGTGGTGGCCGAGCTGGTCGACGGCAAGATCCGTTTCAGGGAGGAGGCCCGCGAGCAGGCCCCTCCGGCTCCGCAGGGGGCGGCCAGTTCCTAGGCGGCGGGAGGCCGAAGATTTCCGGAAATATTGACGATGAAGAACGCAAAGGATACCTTGTTGCTTAACCCATGAGCGCGCTTACAAAGATCCTCGTCGTCGTGAACCTGGTCTTCGCGGTGGCCCTCGCCTTCTCGGGGCTCACGTACTTCTCCCACGCGCACAACTACCGCCAGATGTACCAGGACGCGCAGAAGCGGATCGCGGCTCTCGAGCAGAAGGCGTCCGCCGACAAGGCCGCCTACGACGCCAGCCGCGAGATCCTCACCTCCCGCAACGAGTTCCTCAACGGCGCCCTCGACCGCGAGCGGGTGGTCCTCGCCCAGATGGAGAAGTCGGGGCAGGACCAGGCGATGCAGATCCGCCGCGCGGACGAGACGGTCCGCGAGAGCCTCGCGCGCCTCGCCGAGATCCGAAACGACATCCAGGCCGCCCATGAGGAGCGCAAGCTTGCCCTGAAGGACCGGGACGACGCCCGCGCCGAGCGGGACACCGCGGTGTCCGTCCAGAAGGAAGACAGCCAGCGTGCGATCGACCTCGACGGGCAGTGGCGGCGGCTCCAGGGGGACCATGTCGCCCTCCAGAAGCGGTACGAGGAGGCGGCCGGCGACCTCTCCCGGAAGGACGTGATCCTCGCCAAGCTCAAGGAGCAGCACGGGGAGCTCTACGTCGAGGGGGCCCAGCCCCGGATCCGCGGCACCGTGATGATGGTCGACGACGCCTCGGGTGTGGTGGTCATGAACATCGGCGCCAACAACCAGGTGAAGGTCGGCTACGAGTTCAGCGTCACCCGCGACGACAAGTACATCGGCAAGATCCAGGTCACCGACGTGAACCCCGACTGGGCGGGCGCCGTGATGGTCCGCGGCATGTCGAAGGGGACCGTCAAGATCGGCGACCAGGTCGCCACCGTCATCGAGTAGCGAGCCAGCGATGCCCGCCCCCACGCGGCGCAAGGTCTACCCCAACGACATCTACACCGGGATCGCCGCTGGCGGCCTCTTTTTCATGCTGGTCGCCTTCTTCTCGGTCCTCTACTACCTCGACGTCCATTACGGCTTCATGGGTCTTTTCTCCTAGAGCCTTCCGCGTCCGATTTGGCTTGATTCGACCGTCGCACCCCGTTACAAGACGTTGACCTCCTCCATGATTCCGGGACTTTCCAACATCGTCGGGCTCTTCTCCAAGGATCTCGGGATCGACCTCGGCACCGCAAACACGCTGGTGTGCGTCCAGGGGCAGGGGATCCTCTTCTCCGAGCCCTCCGTCGTGGCGGTCCGGAAGGGGACCTCCGAGATCCTGGTGACGGACGAGGGCCCGGCCGTCGGGAACCGCGCCAAGGAGATGCTCGGGAAGACCCCCGGAGACTACGTCGTCATCCGTCCCATGAAAAACGGCGTCATCGCCGATTTCGAGATCACCGAGATGATGCTGCGCTACTTCATCGAGCGGGTCCACGGGCGCACCTGGATGTCGCGGCCCCGCGTCGTCGTGTCGGTGCCGTCCGGGATCACCGCGGTCGAGCGCCGCGCCGTGCGCCACGCCGCCGAGCGCGCGGGCGCGCGCCTCGTGAAGCTGATCTCCGAGCCCCTCGCCGCCGCGATCGGGGCGGGGCTTCCCGTGATCGAGCCCACCGCCAGCATGATCGTCGACGTCGGCGGCGGCACCACCGAGGTCGCGGTGATCTCGCTCGGCGGGATCGTGACCTCGAACTCGCTCCGCTCGGCGGGCGACCGGATGGACGAGGCGATCATCGCCCACCTGCGCCGCACCTACAACCTGCTCGTCGGGGAGGCCACGGCCGAACGGATCAAGATCCAGATCGGCTCGGCCACGCCGCTCGAGGAGGAGATGAGCATGGAGGTGAAGGGGATGGACCAGGTCGCCGGCCTTCCCCGGAAGATCTCCGTCTCCTCGGAAGAGATCCGCGAGGCGATCCGCGAGCCGATCGAGCAGATCATCGGCGCCGTGCGGGAGACCCTCGAGAGCACCCCGCCGGAGCTCGCGGCCGACCTTGTCGATCGCGGGATGATGCTCGCGGGCGGCGGGTCGCTGATCCGCGGCCTCGACAAGGTGCTCGAGGAGGCGATCGGCCTCCCCGTCAAGCGCGCCGAGGACCCCATGACCTGCGTCGCGCGCGGCACCGTCATCTACCTCGACGGCATGAGCCGCCAGTGGAAGAAGTTCTTCGCCAACGAGACGGAGTGACCCTTTCCTGATTTCCCGGGGGGGCGGGTCAATCACCTTCTAAAAGCTCGCTCGCTGGCCCTTCCGGCGGTCACGTTTGCCGGGGGACGCTCCTCGTCGGCATCCGTGCCGCCTCATCGCTCCGATGTCGCCGGGCCTTGCACGTCCTGATCGGCCCGGCTCCATCAGGCCCCCGCAAACGCTCCCGCCTCCGGGCCGCTCGCTTCGCCGTGCATCCGCCTTCTACCGGGCGCCCCCGTAATGCGACCGCCGAAAGGGCAAAGTGAGCGCGCGTCTCTGACTAGGGACTAGGACTATCGTGCCGTTACACTCTGCGTGATGCGGCGATTTCCCGTCCGGCTTCTCGTGATCCTGGGGTTCGCCTCGTTCGTCGCGTTCGTCTTCCTCCTGCGCGGGGGAGGCGGCGCGGGAGGCGGAAAGGGGAAGTCCCTCCTGCGGAGCCTCCTCGATCCGGCGCTCGCCGCGGGCAGGTGGACAGCGGAGGCGGCGGGATCGCTCGCGGCCGGCCTGCGGGGCCTGGGCCGCTCGGAGGCGGAGTACCAGCGCCTGCGCGAGCAGGTCGCGGACCTGGAATCGCGCCTTGTGGACCGCGAGCGGAACCTCATCGTCCTCTCGCGCCAGCTGCGCGAGGAGCGCCAGATCGCCGCGCGGCTTCCGGGCGGGACGTCGGGCTGGATCCCGGCGCGCGTGACCGGGATCGACCCGTCCCCCTGGGCCCGCGCGGTCTGGGTGGACCGGGGCGCGGCGGACGGGATCCGCGAGGGGGCCGCGGCGACCGCGGGCGAGGCGCTCGTGGGGCGCGTCGACGAGGTGTCCGACAACCGCGCGCGGGTGCGGCTCCTGGTCGATCCGGCGAGCGCGGCCCTGGTCCAGGTCTGGCCGGGAGGCGCGCCTCCCCCCGCGCCCGCGGACGGGACGCCCCCGCCGCCCGAGACTCCCGCCGTCCGCGGCGTCCTGCGGGGGACCGGGGACGAGACGTCCTGCCGCCTGGATCTCGTCCCGAACACCGAGACGCTCTCGACGGGGGACGCGGTCGTCACCACCGGTTACGACGCGAAATATCCGAGGGGGCTGTTCGTCGGGACGATCGGGTCGGCGCGGGCCGATGACGTCTTCCTCTCGGTCACGGTGAGGCTGCCGACCGACCTCCCCTCGACGGAGATCCTCCAGATCCAGCGCGACCTTCCGGCGCCCCGGGAGCGGGAGGGGCGCCGGTGAGGATCGCCGCGGCCGGGCTTGTCCTCTGTCTTGTCCTTCTGGGGGCGCAGGGGGCCCTGCTCCCGCCCGGTGCGTCGATCTTCGGAGGCCTTCCCTGGATGCCGCTGGGGCTCTTCTGGTTCTGCCTCTGGGCGCCGGAGCGGCAGGGGGTCATCGTCGGATTCGCGGCGGGCTGGGCCTGGGAGATCGCCGGCGCCTCTCCGGCGGGGCTGCTCCTGGCGACGACGGCCGCGGCCGCCGCGGCCGCCGCGGCGGCGCGCCGCTGGGTGCGCCACGACGCCTGGACGCCCGCCTGGCTCTTCACGGTCGCCTTCACGGGGGGGCTTCTCGCGCTCCAGGGGTTCGGGTACTGGATCGCGCGGGACGCGTCATTTCCCGATGTCGCGGGGATCGCGTTCGCCGCTTTTTTCCGGGCGGCCCTCGCGGCGATCCCCCTCGTCTGGGCCCTCCAGCGCGTCGGGCGGGCGTTCCTCGACCGGGGACACGCGGAGGCGTTCTCCCGGTGAGCCGCGAAAGCCGGCTCTGGATCCTCTTCGGGCTCCTCGCGGCGGGATTCCTGTTCCTGGCCGGACGCCTCTTCGCGCTCCAGGTGGTCCGGGGGGACCATTACGAGGAGCTGGCGACCCGGCGCGTGCGGCGCGTCGAGTGGGTGACGCCGATGCGCGGCGCGATCCGCGACCGCGCGGGAAAGGTCCTCGCGCGCGACCGGGTGGTCTACGACCTCGACGTCACGATCCCGGACCTCGTCTATATCGGCTCGCACGAGGCGCTGGTCGCGAACATCGAGGCCGCCTTCCGCGCCACGAACTCCCGGATCTCGCGGCGCGAGGTCGTCGAGGGGCTCGACGCCGCCTACGCCCGGATCGAGGAGGCGGTCCGGGCGGAGCTCCGCCGCCAGGGGGCTTCCCGGCGCGCGGGCCCCCCGAAGAAGCTCTCCCCGAGACAACTCGCCGCGATCCAGGGGATCCCGCAACCGTTCCTGCGGGACGTCGAGCGGGACGCGTGCCTCTTCATCGAGGCGAACCCCGAGCGCTATCCGGGGATCGGCGTCACCTGCCGCTACGCGCGCGAGCTCCCCGAGGGGGACCTCTTCGCCCACGTGGTGGGGGTGACCGGGCTCCTCGGCCCCCCGGACATCGCGCGCCTCAAGGAAGACGGGCTTTTCCTCCCCGCCCTGCGCGAGGAGTACGGCGCCCAATACATCCTGACCGACCCCTACTACCGCCAGTACGCCTACGAGTACTCCGACCGGATCGGGAGGACGGGGATCGAGCGGTGCCTGGAGACGCGCCTCCGGGGCGTGCGGGGGGTCTCGGTCGTCGAGCGGGGGCGCCGCGGCGCCGTCGAGATCGCGACCGCCCTTCCCTTCGACGTCGATCCTCCGCATCCGGGGGAAGAGATCGCGCTCGCTGTCTCCTGCGAGATCCAGCGCGAGGCGGTCGCGGCGATGGGGGGGATGGCGGGGGCCGCCGTCGCGATGGATCCGGCGACCGGCGAGATATTCGCGCTCGTTTCCTCCCCCAAGGGGCAGCCCGGGAGCCTCAACCGGGCGATCCGGGGGACGCCGCCTCCCGCCTCGACCGTCAAGGTCGTGACGGCCATCGCCGGGCTCGAGGAGGGGGTGATCACCCCGCAGACGACCGTCGAGTGCCGCGGCAAGTACCAGGCGCCCGGGGTCGTCCTCGGGTGCTGGGCGACGCACGGGTCGGTGGACCTCGCGGAGGCGCTGGCGCACTCCTGCAACTGCTACTTCTACGAGATCGCCGAACGCCTGCGGGCGCCCGGGAAGACCCGCGTCGCCGCCTGGATGGAGCGCTTCGGCTTCGGGCGCGACGCCGGGATCGAGCTCGCGGACGAGGAGCTTCCGGGTGAGGTTCCCGAACGGGAGGATTTCCTTTCCGCGATCGGGCAGGGGCGGTTCCAGGCGACGCCGCTCCAGGTCGCCCGCATGGCGGCGGCGGTCGCCAACGGCGGGACGCTCGTCGTCCCGCACCTCGTGCGCCGCGGCATTTCCGGCACGCCGGCGCCTCCGGACAGGATCCCCCTCTCGCCGGGGACCCTCGCCGCGGTGCGCGAGGGGATGAAGCGCACCGTGACATCCGGGACGGCCGCCGGGCGGGGGCTTTCCGAATCCGACGCCGCGGGGAAGACCGGGACCGCGCAGGTGAGCCGCGGGAAGGTCGCCCACGCCTGGTTCACGGGATACGCCCCTCGGGAGACGCCGAAAGTCGTCGTGACGGTCTTTATCGAGGAAGGGCTCAAGGGAGGCGGTGAGGTGGCAGCCCCCGTCGCCGCCCGGATCATCGCGAAGGCCCTGGAGGTGCTTGAACAGGAGAGAAGCGCGAAGCGCGAAGCGTCCGGCGAAGAGAAGGCACGACGATGACCGGCGCCGGCGCCGCGCGAAATGTTTTTGTCCTCACGGGGGCGATCCTGGCGGCGGGCCTGGCCTCGGTCGCGAGCGCCCTCTACCACTCGGAGGGGGTGCGCCAGGGGGCGTTTCTCGACACCTTCCTGCGGCAGGTCCTCTGGGTCGCGATCGGGTCGGCGGGCGGCATCGCCGTCTGGCGGATCCCGTATGCCCGCGTGGTCCCGTTCGCCTTTCCCCTGTATGTCCTCGGGCTGGGGCTCCTTGCGGGGGTTCTCGCGTTCGGCGCCACGATCAACGGCGCGACGCGCTGGTTCCGGCTGGGACCGGCGAGCTTCCAGCCCTCGGAATTCGCCAAACTCTTCGCGATCCTGGCGCTGGCGCGCTCGCTTTCCTGGTCCGACCGGATGAAAAGCTGGCGGGGGTTCGCGGGGGCGTGGCTCCTCGTGGCGCTGCCCGTCGCGCTGATCCAGCTCCAGCCGGACCTCACGACGGCGCTCCTTCTCGTCCCCCCGGCGGCCGCGATGCTGTGGGGGGCGGGGGCGAAGCGCCGCTGGTGGGCGGGGCTTGCGGCGCTCGCGCTCGCCGGCGGGGCCGTCGCGTGGGAGACCGGAATCATCCGCGACTACCAGAAGGGGCGCGTCATCACCTTCGCGCAGAAGCTGGGGTTCGCGGGGGGCAAGGACCGCGCCGTGCGCTCGCGCGCGGCCGAACGCGAGGCGTACCAGGGGATCCAGGCCGAGATCGCCATCGGCTCCGGCGGGATCCTCGGGAAGGGATACCTGGGCGGGACCCAGAACCAGCTGGCGGTGATCCCGATGAGCTCCTCGGACTTCATCTTTGCCGTGATCGGGGAGGAGTGGGGATTTCTCGGGGGGCTCGCGATCCTGGGACTCTACCTCGCCCTCACGGCCCAGCTTTTCCTGATCTCCGCCGGGACCGGCGACCCGTTCGGGAGGCTCTTCGTCGTCGGGTTTGCGGTGCACCTCGCCGCCCAGGCGGTGGTGAACGTCGCGATGGCGACGGGGATGTTCCCGGTGGTGGGGATCCCGCTCCCCCTGGTCTCGGCCGGCGGCTCCTCGATCGTGGCGACGCTCCTCGGGTTGGGCCTGGCCGCCCGGATCGGCGGCTCCGGCGGGCCGGCGTTCGCGCGGTGACCCGGCCTTCCTCCTTGAGGTGGGCCCTTCGTTTGCGCTAGGGTCTTTCCGTGGCGGAAGGCGCGGCGACCGACCGGTATTTCAACAAGGGGCTGGGCCTGAAAAAGCAGGTCGCCGGCCGCCTGACGGACGACTACACGAACACGCTGGTGAAGCGCCTGCGCGACGGGGGGGGAACCCTCGCCGAGGGGCGCGTCACGCTCCGGATGGCGAAGGAGCTGGGGTTCTGCTACGGGGTCGAGCGCGCCATCCAGTACGCCTACGAGACGGTCGAGAAGTTCCCGGGGAAGCGGCTGTTCCTGACGAGCGAGATCATCCACAACCCCACCGTGAACGCCCGGATCGCCGGGATGGGGATCGACTTCCTGGCCCACGACGGGGCGGAGCCGGATCTCGCCAAGGTCCACCCCGGGGACGTGGTCGTGATCCCGGCCTTCGGCGTGACGGTCCCCGTCATGAACCGCCTGCGCGCCAGCGGCGCGATCCTGGTCGACACCACCTGCGGCTCGGTGATCCAGGTCTGGCGGCGGGTCGAGCAGTACGCGCGCGAGGGGGTGACCGCGATCGTCCACGGGAAGCACGAGCACGAGGAGACGCGCGCCACCTGCTCGTGCGCCGAGGCGCAGGGGGGGAAATATCTCGTGGTGCGCGACATGGCGGAGGCGAGGCTCGTCTGCGACTACATCGAGGGGCGCGGCGGCAGGGATGAGTTCCTGGAGCGTTTCGCGAAGGCGGTGTCTCCCGGGTTCGATCCGGACACCGATCTCCGGAAGGTGGGGCTGGCGAACCAGACCACCATGCTCTCGAGCGAGTCGATGGCGATCGCCCGGGAGATCGGGGACGCGATCGCGCGGCGCTGGGGCGACGCCGGCGCGAAGGACGGTTTCCGGAGCTTCGACACGATCTGCACCGCCACGCAGGACCGACAGGACGCGATCCTGGCCCTGGTGAAGGAGCCCCTGGATCTCATGATCGTCGTGGGGGGGTACACCTCGAGCAACACGATGCACCTGGCGGAGATCCCGGCCGGGAAGATGCCCACCTTCTGGGTGGAAGGGCCCGACGGGATGATCGACGCCGCGCGGATCCGGACGAAGGACCCGGCCGGCCCCGTGCGCGAGGCGCGGGGATGGCTTCCGGAGGGGCGGTTCACCGCCGGGATCACCGCCGGCGCCTCGACCCCCGACAGCCTCGTCGGAGAGACGATCGCGCGGCTTTTTGAACTCGCCAACGGCCGCCCCCCGGCCTAGAATCCCCCTCTTCATGAAGATCCACGAGTACCAGGCGGCGGATCTCTTCAAGGGATACGGCATCCCGACGAACCCCGGCACCGTCGCGACGACGCCCGCCGAGGCGGAGGCCGCCGCGAAGTCGATGGGCCGCACCGTGGTCGTGAAGGCCCAGGTGCATGTGGGGGGGCGGGGCAAGGCGGGGGGCGTCAAGCTCGCGAAGACCCCCGCGGAGGCGAAAGAGGTCGCCGGGAAGATCCTCGGGATGGACATCAAGGGGATCACCGTGAAGAAGGTGCTGGTTGCCGGCGGGATCGACATCAGGAAGGAAGCGTACGTCGGGATCACGCTCGACCGCGCCCGCCAGGTGCCGGTCGTGATGGTGAGCGCGGCCGGGGGCGTCGAGATCGAGGAGGTCGCGGCGAAGACCCCGGAGAAGATCGTGAAAGCCTGGGTCGATCCCCTGCTGGGACTCGCCGACTACCAGGCGCGCGACCTTGCCGCGGCGCTCTTCACCGACCCCGCCCAGCAGAAGGCGACCGCCGCCATCATCCGGGCCCTGTACCGCATCTACATGGAGAAGGACTGTTCGCTCGCCGAGATCAATCCCCTGGTGGTGGACGGGGAAGGGAAGGTCCTCGCGCTCGACTCCAAGATCATCTTCGACGACAACGCGCTCTTCCGCCATCCGGCCCTCGAGGCCCTGCGCGACCCGAACGAGGAGGAACCCTCGGAGACGATGGCGCGCGAGTCGAATCTCTCCTATGTGCCTCTGGACGGCGACATCGGGTGTCTCGTGAACGGGGCGGGCCTCGCGATGGCCACCCTCGACGTCGTGAAACTCTACGGCGGGAACCCGGCGAACTTCCTCGACGTGGGAGGCTCCTCCGACCCGAAGAAGGTCGTGAACGCCCTGAAGATCATCACCGGGACCGGCCGCGTGAAGGCGATCCTCTTCAACATCTTCGGCGGCATCACCCGGTGCGACGACATCGCGCAGGGGATCCTGACGGCGAACTCCCAGATGAAGCTCGACATGCCGATCGTCGTGCGCCTCACCGGCACCAACGAGGAGAAGGCGCGCGAGATGCTCGTGGGGACGAAGCTCATCCCCGCCGCCACGATGGTCGAGGCCGTGAAGCGCGTCGTGGAAGAGGCCAAGAAGAGGTAGCCATGGCGATCCTGATCGACGAAAAGACGAAGCTCGTGGTGCAGGGGATCACCGGCCGCGACGGCTCGTTCCATGCGAAGCAGATGATCAGCTACGGCACGAAGGTCGTGGCCGGCGTCACCCCCGGTAAAGGAGGGACCGACTTTGAGGGGGGAGAGGGAAAGAAGGTTCCGATCTTCAACTCGGTCCGCGAGGCGGTGGAAAAGACCGGCGCCAACACGAGCGTCATCTACGTCCCCGCCCCGTTCGCCGCCGACTCGATCCTCGAGGCCGCCGCCGCCGGGATCTCCTTCGTGATCTGCATCACCGAAGGCGTCCCGGTGAACGACATGGTCCGCGTCGCCCGGCACCTCAAGAATTCCCCGAAGCCGGTCCGGCTCCTCGGCCCCAACTGCCCGGGGCTCTTGAGTCCGGGCAAGTCAAAAGTCGGGATCATGCCGGGCCACATCGCCAAGGAAGGGCGCATCGGCGTCGTCTCGCGGAGCGGCACCCTCACCTACGAGGTCGTCTACGCGCTCACGCAGGCCGGGATGGGGCAATCCACCTGCGTCGGGATCGGCGGCGACCCGGTGATCGGGACCCGCTTCATCGACTGCCTGGAACTGTTCGAGAAGGACCCCCAGACCGACGCGATCGCCATGGTCGGCGAGATCGGCGGGACCGACGAGGAAGAGGCGGCTCGCTACGTCAAAGAGAAGATGAAGAAGCCCGTCGTCGGCTTCATCGCGGGCCAGGCCGCGCCCCCCGGGCGCCGGATGGGGCACGCCGGCGCCATCGTCTCGGGCGGCACCGGCACCGCCGCGGACAAGATCAAGGCGCTCGAGGCCGCCGGCATCAAGGTCGCCAAGATCCCCGCCGACATCCCCGACCTCGTCAAGACCGCCCTCGCGAAAAGATAGTTCGGCGCGGAGGGATGTGCTGCCGGATGATCGATGGCTTCCGCGGAGATCGAAAGACTTCGTTTCGCTTATCAGGTGCTCTGCCTTCCGACGGCCAGCACGGCCGGAGAGATCAAGCGGGCCTATTGGCGTTTCGCCAAGGAGTGGCATCCCGACAAATGGCCCGTAGGGACGCGTGAACATGTCGATGCGACCGAACGCATGCGTGAAATCAACCTCGCGTTCGAATCGATCCGCCATGCCCCTTTGAGGTACCACATTGCGGGGCATCCGCGCGTCGCGGCCCGGGCGGCGGCAGAAGGCCGCCCGGTCAGACGCGAGACCGTCCCGCTCACGTGGCTTGCAGAGGGGATTCTGCGTTGGCTTTTATGGGCTGTCTTTTTGGGTTTGTGTATTGTGCCCCGATTTTATGATCTCGGGATCCCGAAATTGTTGCAGGCGGTCTTGTGCTTGATCGCATTTCTCGTGCCGTTCAGATGGATGGATGCTTTTTTTGCCTGGCTCATTTCTAAGCTGTTTCGATTGTGATTACGTCGTTTCATTGCAAAAGAAGCCGCCCCTTATGCGGCGGTTCGCGTTTGTCGGGGGACGCTCCTCGTCGGCATCCGTGCCGCCTCGTCGCTCCGATAACACCGGGCCTGAGAGGCTGCTGCAAAAATAGATCTCGGCGCGTTGCGAGCGCGGCCGGCCCGGATGCAAGAAGGCGCCGACGAGGCGTATCCGGAGGTGATACTCCGAGGAGGACCGACGCCGCAGGCGGGCCGGCCCCGCCGCAACCCGGAGGGGCGCGGATCTTGCGACCGCGTGGCGGCGTTGCGGCTCGTCGGAAACCCGTTCCGCCAGGGTTGCCTCCTCGCCGCGCCTTGCCATCGGCCGCAATCTCACGCGCCGCGCCAGAGCCTATTTTCGCAACAGCCTCTTACACATCCTGACCGGCCCGGCGTCATCAGGCCCCCGAAAACGCTCCCGCCGCGGGCGCGTAATAGCGGATAGGGTGCGCCCCTATCGGCGGTTCGCCTGCTCCGCGGGACGCTCGTCGTGCGGCAAGACCCGCCGGACGCGCTCCTCGCTGCGAACCGGCGGCGGCGAGGCGAAGCCTGCGAGGGTTTTCTCCGGAGACGACAGACCGCGCCTCGCCTTGCCGGTTCAGCCCCGCGGCCAGGCTCCCGCCACGGGGCGCGCTCCGATGCGTGCCGGACTCCTGGCACCGGCCCCCGAGCCGATGGCTGAAAAAGGGGTTCGGCCCACCCGCCCCCGGAGGAATCGCCCTCGGCCTCACGGCCTCGGCTCTTTCATTCGGGCCCCCGCCTTCCCTGTTGTTGTTGGAGGCAGGGGGCCGGTGGAGAAAAGACGGCCCGAAGGGCCGGCACTCCGCTTGGGGGCGGGCGGGGAATGAATGTTTTTTTGTCTTGTGGTGCGGCCGGAGATCTGGCGGCGGGGCCGCAGGCGGGCTTGCGAGAGGGCCTCATGCGCAGGCCGGTGGCAGGACGCCACGCGCTTCCCGTCCGCCTTGCGGACGGAAGCGAAGGCCGTCGCGCATGGGAGGGAGGAGCGGACCGGATGTCCGCGACGACCGTCCCGCGAGCAAGCCCGCCGAGAGGCCCTGACAAGCGTGAACCGCCGATAGGGGCGCTCACACGCATGGCGACGCCCCTGCCCGCCGGGAGGCCCTTGCCGTCGGGTGCCGCTATACTTCCTCCCCAAGGAGGGGCCCATGACAGGAATGATCCGGATGGCGGCGGCACTGGTGCTGGGGGTTTCGGCGGCGCTCGCGGAGGAACCGGCGAAGGAGCCCGCGAAGGAACTGGACGCCCGGGGCGCGGTGGAGGCGTTCCTTTCGGCCGCGCTCGGGGGACGGGCGAAGGAGGCGGCGGCCCTGGGCCAGCCCGACACCGTCTGGACGAACGCCGAGAAGATCGCGGCGGACTTCGCGCCGTACCAGGGGAAGGCGTTTCCCCTCCATTGCCTGCAGGCCGACGACGCGGCCGCCATGGCGATCACGGGGAAGATCGCCGGGGACGACAAGCCCGACCGGCTCGTCGTGTATCTCACGAAGAAAAGCGGGAGCTGGCGCGTGGGGAAGATCGACGTCATCAAGAAGGAAGAAGGCGTGCAGCGTCGCCAGGAGACGTTCCTGAAGGGGTATCCGAAGGCCGCCTTCCTTGTCGGAAAAGCAGAGGAGAAATAAGCGGAGCCTGCCTGCTTCAGCGGCCGGGAGGCGGTGACCGACCGGACCCCTCCGGAATCAGCCGGTGGACACCCTCCGATCGCCGGTCCCTTCCGGCGGCGGCCTGTTTAACCAGGACAAGGAGGGCGCATGCTAAGAGGGTGTTTAAAAAGTGCTTACAAGGGGGGAGGGGAGAGGGGTCAGGGGTCAGACTGTCGCAGAGAGGCTCACCCCTCAACCCTCACCCCTGACCCCCGAAATCACCTTTGTAAACACGCTCTAAGAGCTGTCGCCGTGGCCGTCTCGCTTCAGGTCTCTTTCGGCATCGCCGGCCCCGCACCGATGGAGGAGGCGACGATCGACACGGTCCTCGCCGCCTTCCGCCGGTTCGCGGAGAGGGACGCGCCGGTCCGGGTCTCCGCGACGATCGAGGAAAGCGGCGAGCGGACAGGGCGTTTCTCGAGCCGGATGACGCTCAAGAAGCCCGTTTCCTGCCGCCGGGATACCTTCTCCGTCAAAGGGGATCTGCTCGAGGAGGCATACACGGCGGCCCGCGGCGTGACGACCTTCCACATGCCCGGAAAGAAGCGCGCCACGATCGAGGACATGCTGAACGATCCCCTGATCTCGTTCGCCCCGTTCTCGTACCCCTGGGGGACCGGTCTTTTCGAGGAGGTCCTCCTGTCGGAGGATCCCGAAAAGACCTTCCGGGCGATGCGGCATTACTACCGGCTGGCCGGCTCGGAGACCCTCGCGGGGGTCCCCTGCTGGGTGATCGAGTCGGAGCGGACGGTCACGGTCGCGCGCCTTCCGGAAAGGCCCGGGATCCCGCGGGAGGAGCGTCTCAAGACGACGTTCTCGTTCGCGGAGGACGGTTCCGTCGTGATGGAGAAGGACGGCGTCCAGTACCGGGACATCCTCCCGGGGGACGAGCCGCATGTCGCCTGCACGAGCCGGATCTGGATCGGGAAGGAGGACGGGATTCCCCGTCGCTCCTTCCACGAGCAGGTCTCGCTCGAGGGGAACTGGGGGCCGGTCCGCATGGCGTCCGACTATGCCGTCGAGACCCCGTGCGACGCGCCGGCCGCGCTCTTCGCGTTCGTGCCGCCTGCGGGGACGCGCGTCTCGGACCACACGAAGGCGGGGCAGGAGGCCAGGCAGGGAAAGACCGGGCTCCTCACGGCCGGGGGACCGGCGCCCGACTTCACCATGACGACGCTCGACGGGAAGGCGTTCCGGCTTTCGGACCTCAAGGGGAAGGCGGTCGTGATCGACTTCCACAACTTCGCGCCGGGGTGAGCGCCGGTCGGCCCGGAGTTGCCGGGTCTCGCGGCGCTGTACGGAAAGCACAAGGAGGAGGGGCTTGTCGTCCTCCTCGTCAACTCGACCGCCTCCGCCGAGGCGGTGCGCCGGCACGCGAAGGAGAACGGGATCCCGCCGGAACTGTTCGTCCTCACGCAGCCCGGCGCGGGCGAGCCCGAGGAGCTTTACAGGGTCGATGACCTTCCGACCGCCTACGTGATCGGCCGGGGCGGCCGGATCCTGGCGGCGGCGGCCGGATTTGTCGGCGAGCAGGTCGTGGACGGGGAAAGGAAGAACGTCTTCATCGCGCGCACGAAGGACGGGGCGATCGAGACACGGGAAGAGCTTCCGTTCGCCGACGCGGTCCGGATGGCGGTCGCCCTGAAAGGAAAGCCGGTCCGGTGAGGGTCGGACACGGGGCGCTCGCGTTCGGCGCGGCGCTTTTCCTTCCCGTCTTCCCTTCGGGCGCGGATGGCGGGGGGGGCCCGGACCCGGAACCGCTTCTCGAGACGCGCCTTTTCATGCCGGGGCACATCATGATTCCGGGGCAGGCCGGCGGGGCGGACGGATATTTCGCGCTCGACACGGGGGCCCCCGCCAATGCCCCGACGCTGCCGGCCTTCCGGAACAAATTGCAGGGGGCCCGTGACGGCGCGGGCGGCAAGAGGGTCGTCGAGGCCGGGATCCTGATCGCCGGAAAGCCCTTTTCCATGGAGTTCGGCACCGGCGACAGGCTGGCTCCGGTCGTCGAGAAGGTGTACCCGGGGGTGCCGGTCCTCGCGGTCCTGGGAGCCCCCTTCCTGTCCCGTTACACGGTCAGGGTCGATTTTCTCGCGCAGACATTCTCGCTGTATGCGCCAGGCGCCTTGCCGCTCCCCGGGGAGAAGGATCTGGGGCCGGAGCATCTCCTGGCGGATTTCACGACCACCTCCCTGGGGCATATCCTGGTCGATATCGCGATGGGGGAGAAAGACGCGCTCGCGGGAAAGGCGCTCCTCGACCTCGGGACGCCCCGCTTCGAGTTCCCGTCGGCCCTGGGCAGGAAGCACGGCTTTCCCGAGGGGAAGATCCCCACGATGCGGATCGGCGGGATGGTCTGGAAAGATGTCCCCTTCGATTCGCGGCGCGAGAAGCTTCTGGGCCAGCCCCTCCTCAAGGACGCCGGGGTCCTCAGCCTCTTGAGCGTCGAGCAGGTCCGCGGCTCCGTGGTGACCATCTTCTACGGGGAAAAGAAACTCGCGATCCGGCGGGATCCCGCGCGCGCGCCGGGTCTGAAGCCGGAGGCGTTTGGCCTCGAGCTCGGACCCGACGGTACCGTCACGCGCGTCCGCGAAAAAAGCCGGGCCGCGGCGTGCGGCCTCGCGGCGGGGGACGTGGTCAGGGCCGTCGACGGGCGCGCGGTCGCCAACCGGATGGAGGCGGAATCCGCCTTCCGCTTCCATGACGGGAAGACGCCCCTGTCGCTCGATGTGGCACGCGCGGGGGCGGTGATCACGATCCGGGAAGAGGCCGTCCCCGAGTGATCAGCTCGGGGCCCTGCCGGGCGCGGGCGCGGACCCCGCTTGCCGCCGGTAGAAGCGCTTGAAGCTCCGGGGATTGGCGTAGCCGACGAGCCGTCCCGCCTCGGCGAAGGTGAGCTTCCCCTTGGCGAGAAGCCGTTTCGCGCTCTCCATCCGGAACTGCAGGAGGTAGTTGCGGGGGTCCATCCGCAGGTGCAGGTGGAAGAGCTCCTGGAGGCGCTGCCGGCTCACGCACGCGTAGCGCGCCATGCGGTCCCGGTCGTAGGGGCGCGCGTGGTTCTGCTCGAGGTAGGCGACCGCGCGCGCCAGACGCGGGTCGGCGACCGGTCAGCGCGGTCCGCTTCCGGGCGCCTGCGCGAATCGCTGGTAGAGCCGCCGGAAGCTGCGGGAATCCCTGTAGCCGACCGCCTTGCCGACCTCGGCGAGCGTCCGCTGTCCGTCGGCCAGAAGCCGCTTCGCCTTTTCCATGCGGACCTGCAGGAGATAGGTGCGCGGGTCCATCTGGAGATGCTTGTGGAAGATCTCCTGCAGGCGCTGGCGGCTGACGCAGGCGTAGTTGGCGAGGAGCCCGCGGTCGTAGGGGCGCGCATAGTGCCGCTGCAGGAAGGCGATCGCCCGCGCCAGGCGCGGGTCGTCCGCTCCCACCGAGGGATTGTCGCGGTTGGCGGCGAGGATCGGGTTGGGAAAATTCCGGAGAAGCGCGAAGAGGTACTGGTCAAGCGCCGTGTCGAGGTGCGTGCGCGCCGCGGGCCCCTGGGGATTCCGCATCGCCTCCTCCAGGCAGAAGAGCGCCGCGGCGACAGCGGGAGGCGTCGGACGCGGGACCGGGTCGAAGACGAACTTCCGGTCGAGGTGGGAGAGCCCGGTCTGCTTCAGGAACCGGTCGACGACCTCGGGCTCGACCACCACATGCTTGAAGTGCTTGGGGAACGGTTTTTCTCCGGCCAGAGGCATGAAGTCGTCCCGGTTCACCACGATCGCCTGGCCCGCGGCGAGGGTGAGGGGCCTGTCCCGGAGCGTCACATGGAGGGGGCGGGAGAGCGCCTGGAGAAGTCCCAGGGCGCGGGCGTTGTGGACGCGCGCGATCGGCCGCCTGAAATAGGTGGCCCCCCGGCAGCACGGCTCGAGCCAGGTGTGACGGACCGACGCCTGGGGCCTTCCGGAGGGAGAGAAGACTCCCAGAAGATCGCTCCAGGAGGGAGAGCCGGTCTTGCAGCCGCAGAAGAGGCGCAAGGGGGTGGCCGGATCCTTGAAGACCGTGAAGAGCCTCCCCTGATTCGGTTCCGAGGCGTGAACGATCCGGTAACTTCCCGTGGGGAGCCAGATCTCCCCCTTGAGGAGGAAGGGACCCTTCCGGTTGCGCAGGCCCAGGACGGTCATCGGGGTTGCCGTTCCACCTCCTTTTGGAACGACCTGGAACCGGTTCCGGAAGATCTCGGGGGCGCTCCGGTCCGTTTCCGCCACCCACTGCTGGACCCGCAGGAGGACGCGCCCATCCGTGTCATGGACGAGGGGGAAGACGTGGGGGGGCAGCATCCGGACGGCCACGGCGGAAGTGTAGCGCGAACGGGCCGCCGGAGCCGGCCGTCCGGCCCCCCGAAAAACCGGCCGTCCGGTACACTCTTCCGGTCGGGCTTTCCGGGGACCACCATGTTGAACCCTTTCGGGATGATTTCCGGGCGTCGCGCGGGAGGTGGACATGAATACGAGAGTGACGATCCTGACGATCCTTCTCGCGTGCCTTTCCGGCGCGGCCGTCGGGGGAGACGGCTCCCCGGAAATGACAACGAGGATTCAGGCCCTGTCGGGGGACTCGTTCGAGGAGCGCCAGGCCGCGGCGGAGTGGCTTGCCACCGAAGCGGCGCGACTCGAAGGGACCGGCGCGCGACGCGAGCTCGCGGCGCTGATGGAGGCCTTGAGGCGCGTGACGGCCGGATCCGATGACGCGGAGGCATGCGAGATGGCGCGAAAGGTCCTGTCGCCGTTCCTCGCCGGGAACTGCCGGTGGACGATTTCCGCCGATGCCGTTCCGGGGCCCGTGACCGAGGTGCTTTCCCTTCCGGAGGGGGTGCTTCTCGCCAATTGCACGGGCCGTTCCCTCGTTGCGAATCTGGCGTTCGGTATCGGCGGGGAGGGCGGGGAAGACGGGGGAAGCGGAAAACCCGCCGGGGACTGGATCGTCCTTTTCGACCGCGCGACGGGAAAACCCCTCTGGGAGACCCGCCTGGAAGGGGAGAGGATCCTGGAAGGATCTGTCGAGGTCGTTCCGGAAGGGATCCTCGTCGCGGGCATCGTCTTGCGCGGCGGGGAAGAGGAAGAACAGATCGGGCGTCTCCGCTTCCTGGACCGCGCTACCGGGAAGGTGAAATGGACCTGGGAGACAGGGCCCCTGCCTTCCTTCACGGGCGGCGTGAACGGGGTCCGCCCGGACGGGGACCGGCTCCTGTTCCTGAATGCGGACCTGGATACGTCCGGGAAAAGCACGGGCCGGATCGACTGCTACGACCGGACCGGGGACCCGGGAAAACCCGCCTGGTCGCTTCCCGTGACCGGAGGGGTCCCGCAGGAACTCCGGATCGTCCCGTCGCGGGAGGAGGGGCGGATCGGCCTTTTCTGGACCCCTGCCGAGGCGGTCGCCTTCCGGATACCGGACGGGAAGGTCCTGTGGCGCCGTCCCCTCGCGGAGCTGGGGTTCAGCGTGAAGAACGTCCTCATGTACGGCTTCAACCTGAAGTCGGCGGCGACACCGGAAGGGCTTGTCCTTGCCGGATCGCTCCCGCCCGACCCGGTCGCGGGAACCGAGACGTCGATCGCCTGTTGCCTCGCGCTCGGGACGGGGAAGACGCTCTGGAAGACGGAGCCGCTCCCCGGCTTCCCCATGCGGGCGGGGTCCCTCGCGGGCGGATTCTGGGCCGGCGGGAGCGCCTCGGGCGAGCTGGAAGGGCCCTGGTGGATGGGGCTCTACGACGCGGCGACGGGGAAGCCCCGATGGGAGACGAAGAACGTCGTTCTCCTCCAGGAGCAGTTCCCGGTCGTCGAGATCGCGCCGGACGGGATCCTCGCGGGGCTCGTGACGACAAGCGGCCTGCGCATGGGGGCGTTCAACCTTGCGGGGAAGCTTCCCGTCCGGTTCCATTCAGTGACGGACGGGAAGCTCCTCTGGGAACGCGCCTTCGAGGTCCCGCCGAAACTCTCCCGCGTCGTCCGGACCCCCGAAGGGGTCCTTGCGCTCCACGCGAAGGGAGTGTCCCTCTACCGGCTGACCGACGCCGACGCCCGATAGGCCGGTTACTCCGCGTCCGCCGCAGCGCCGGGGGCGAGCGCTCCGGACAGGAGTCTTCCGGCGATCTCCCCGAGACGCTTCGCGTCCAGGGTCCGGACGGCACCCTCCACGTGGTCGAACCAGTCGGGCTTTCCGTCCCCTTCATGGGCCGCGAGGACCGGCACGAAGAGGGCCGACGGGGCGGCATGCATGAAACGCTCCCGCAGCGTCCAGAGGGCGCGGCCCCGGAGCTGTTCGAGGGCGTCCGGGGACGACGCGAGGAAGTCCGCGAGCCCCGCCCCTGACTTGAGCCAGGCGAGCGCCTGGTGCGGCTTCCCTTTCGGGGCGCCGAGCGCGATCCAAGCGTCGCGTCCGAGGCGCGCGCCGTCCACGGAAGGGAACTCGTGGGGGAGAGGGGGGAGCTTGAGCGTGAACGGGCCGTAGCGCCGGTCCTGGCGGCCGGCCGGGTCGAGCCATTCCATAAGGAAGAGCGCCGCCGCGCGCCGGACCGGATCCTCCATGCCGGCAAGCGGGACAAGAAGATGGGCCGGCTTCTCCTTTCCGACCGGCTCCTCGAGGCGCCGGACCGGGACCGGAAGAGGGCTCGTCCGTTCGGGTCCGTCCGGGCGATACGCCGCGAGCCAGGCGGGAAGTCCCGGGCCCGAGACGGCAAGGGTCCAGGCGGGCGCTTCCCCGGGGGCGGGATCCGCGACGCAGGCCAAGGCCGGGATCGGCGCCGTCCCGGGATCGGCCGCCGGGGGGGTCTTGAGCCAGGCGCGGATCCGGTCGAGGCGCTCCCGGAGCCCCTCCTCCCCGCCGATATCGAGCTCGAACACCAGCCGGTCGGGACGCGCCGCGAACCGGACCCAGGGTTCCTGTCCTTCCGCGGGGCGGCAGGCGGCGGCGAGGCTGGCCGCGTAGGCGCGGGTGTCCCTTTCGAGGGTCCCGAGCGGATAGAAGCCGCGGCAATGGAACCAGGGGCGGGCGGGATCCTCGAGGAAAAGGAGACGTCCCCCCGCGAGCGACCGGATCATTTCGTTCGCGATCGTCCCGGTCGTTCGGGAGCGCGCGCCGGCGACCGGCGGCGGGTTTTCAGGAAACCCCGCCTTTTCCGGGAGAGTCGCGAGGACGGCCCGCTCGCCCTTTCCTTCGGGGATGCCGAGGAACTTCCGGAGCCCCTCCTTCTCCTCGGCTGTTCCGGCACTCCCAACGAGGAGTCGCCGCTCGGTTACGAAAATCCCGCGCGCCGCCGCGCGGAGATCGGCGGCCGTGAGGGCGTGGACCCGCGCGAGCTCCTTCCAGGGGCCGTTCCATCCCCAGCCGAGCCCTTCGAACGGGAAGGCGACCGGCCAGCTTTGCCAGTAGGCGCTTCCGAACCGGCCCGACGACGACTGGATGAAATCGGCGGCAGATGCACGCGTCCTCTCCTCCGTGATCGCGTCCGGGAAGGAGGCGATGCGGGCCTCGAGCGCCGCGAGGATCCCGCGCGGTTCCCCCGGGAATGCCGTCCGGAGGAGCCTCTGCCCCGGCGCCATGTCGGGCTGGACCATGCGTCCGGCAAGCGCCGCGTCTTCCTGCAGGTGCTCGAGGAAGAGCCGCGCCATGATCCCCAGGGCCGATCCCGGAACCTCCGGGGGGACCGCCCAGGCGGCGCGCACGGTCATGCGCGGTCCCTCGGCGGGGGCGGGCTCCTCGATCACGACGGAGCCCGGCCGGAAGAGCCGGAGCACTTGCGCCTCCCGGACGGCGTCATCAGGATTCGGGACGGCGCCGAGCACCTTGCGGACCTTGTCGAGTGCCTCCGCCGGCTCGAAGTCGCCCACGAGCGTCACCATCGCGCGCGCCGGAACGAAGTGCCGCCGGCGGAACGCCAGGACCTCGTCGTCGGAGAGCCGTTCGACGACAGCGCGCGACCCCAGGGGGTCGTTCCCCGCGAACGGCTCCGCGAACCCCTCGCGCAGGAGGACGCTCGCGCGGGGAGCAGGAGGGATGCAACCGAGCGCGGCCTTGCGCTCCTGGCGGAACGCCGCGAGGTCCCGCGTCGGGGCAGCGGCCGCCTCGAGCATCTCCCGGAAGACGGCGAGCCCCGTGTCGAGGTCGCGCGCCGGGAGGACGACGTCCTGGGCGCGTATTTCGGGGTAGAAGTTCGTCGGGTCCCACCAGCCTCCCTTGCGCTCGACGCGCGAAACCCACCCGGTGCGCCCCTCGCCGACGAGCGTCATGAAGGCGACGGCGCCGATCCCGTTCCGGTCCGCGGGCTCGTCGCGCCCCGTCACGCGGAAGGAGAGCTTCATGGCGACCGACGGGACCGCGTCCTGCGGGACGAGCGCGACGCGCAGGCCGTTTTCGAGCGTGGCGTGGAAGACGGGGACCTCCTGGTCGGCAGCGGGCGTCTCCGCGCCCGGGACGGCCGGAAGGAAAGCCAGCACGGCGAGGATCAGGGCCGGTGATCGGTTTTTCATGCGGTATTCAACCGGGCAGCCTCCCGCGGGACCGCATGAAAAGGGCAGACGGGCGGCCACCTTCCGAAACAGACGACGGGCCACCCGCCCCGCAATGACGCGGGCGGGGTCGCGGCTGTTGAACGGGCATGATCACGACAAGACATCTTCTCCCGATGCTCGCCATGCTGGCCTTTCCGGTCCTGTGCGTCGGCGCCGGCGCCGGGGAGGATGGGAACGGGGCGCTCGCCCGGCTCGTCAGGGACCTGGGCGCCCCGGATCTCTCACGGCGCGAGGCGGCGTACCGGGAGATCCTGGCCGCGGGGGAGCGGGACCCCGAGGGAGTCTTGGCGTGCCTTCCGTCAGATTCCGACGACCACGAGACGCGTGAGGCGGTCCTTCGCCTTCGGAGGGATCTGGCGAATATGGTCGTGCGTTCGCAGGCGCTCCGGGAAGCGGGGGAAGATGCGGATCTGCGCGCGGCGACGATGGATCTGTTCGCGTCCCCTTCCGCCGGAACGGTCGATCGTCTCGTCAGGGGCCGGGACTCCGACGGAAGGCGGGCCGCGGCCCGGATCCTTTCCTCATTTCTCCGGCAGGAGGAGGTTCCCGACGGGGTCCGGGCGCATGCCGCCGGAGTCCTGTTCGGGTTCGGCAAGGACGTCGCGCCCGAGATCTCCCGGCTTGTCGTCGATCCCCACGAGGACATCCAGGTGGCAGCCGTCATGACCCTTTGCCGGCTGGATCCGGAGCGGCTCGTTCCGTTCCTGGCCGGGCCGGACGCGGCGCTTCGCGGGACCGTGGCCGAGCTGATGGTCAATTGGTGCAAGGACCGGGCGGTGGCCGACGATCTTGCGGCGCTTCTTCCGGATCCGGATCGCGAAGTGCGCCGGAAGGCGGCTCTCGTCTTGTCCGCCGTCGGCCCGGATGCCGTGCTGAAAGAGCTGGTCCGTTTCGCGAACGGTTCCGACCCATCTGTTTCACAGATTGCCTTGTATGTCCTCGGGACGTCCAAGGATGGCTCGATCCTCACCGACCTGGCGCGGATTGTTTCGAGCCCGGACTCCGACGAGATGACGCGGCTCGCGGCCGCGCACGCGATGAAGGACCTCGTTGGCGGCGAGCTTGCTGAAGGGATGGGCCGGGTTTCCGGGGAGAATCCCTTCTTCCATCCGGGATTCCAGTTCCTTGACTTCCATTCCCTCGACGAGGAGACACGCGGCTGGCTTCTCGCGTCGGAGGGTGTTGACGCCCGGAAGCGGGTCGTCGCGGACCAGATCGCCGCGGCAACCGCCTGGTGGGAGCGAAACAAGGGGAAGTGGTTGTCACCCGCCCCGTGCGGCCCTTCCGGAGATGCCCGATGAGCCGAAGGAAGGTCCGGAGGCATCTGGCGGGCGGGGCCTTCCTGGCCAGCGCGCTCTTGATCCCGGGCCCTGTCCGGACCGCGGACCTGCCGGAGGGGCGGGAAGGGATCGAATCCCTGATCGTTCGGCTCGGCGACGACGACGCGCAGGTTCGCGAAAAGGCCTTCCGGAAGCTTTCCGGCCGCGCGGAGGATTTTCCGGACGCGGTCCTGGGGCTTCTGCCGGCGGAACCCGCCGATCCGGAGGTTCGCGAGAGATGTTCCCGGATAGGGCGGATCGCCGCGCGGGAGCAGGCGAAACGCCAGGCCCTCGCGGCCGTCGGGGAGGATCCGGGAAGGCGCGCGGCTGTCGAGCAGATGTTCGTGGCCCGGAAGGGCCGGGCATTGAAAGCAGTCATCTGGAATGATGCGGGAGTTTCCGAAGGGGAGGTCGACACGCGGCTGCTTGCCGGGTCGCTGGTCCGGTTTGTCCAGATCGAAGTGCTGGAGGGGAGCCGGTGTCCCGCGAGGCTGGAGGCGGTCGCTTGTCTGGGGCCTCTGGGCGGACGGTCGGTCGCCCCCCTGATCGGCGAGCTCCTGGAGTGTGCGGACAATGAGGTGAGGATCCAGGTGATCCGGGTGCTTGGAGACCTGGGCGCCGCCGAATCCCTGCCGGGGCTGCTCGCGGCGACGGAAGACGCGCATCCCGACGTACGGGGAATGGCGGCTGCGGCGCTTGGCAGGCTTGGTGACCGGTCCGCCGCGTCCCGGTTGCGCGTCCTCGCAGCGGAGGATCCGGTTCCCCTCGTGAGGGACCGCGCCCTGGAGGCGCTCAAGAAACTGGGCGAGCCTCCGCCCCCTCTTTTCGAGGTGCACCGCAGCAAGGGGAAGGAGCGTCAGGAATGAGGGGAATGCTTGATGGAGCGCGCGCCTGGACGGCATCCGTCTTCCTGGCAGGAGCGGCGGCGGCCGGGGAGGTGGACGTCTGGACGTCCTCGAACGGCGTCCCTCTCGCACGGGAGATGCGGTCGGTCGCCTTCGCGGTCTGCTGACTCAACACGGCGAGGAAGGCCCTGTCAGGGCCTGACGGGGTGCTTGCGCCCGGGGTTGCGGACGTCGTCCAGGGGATGCGGCACCGGAAACCGGGGGAAAAAGGGGGGCTTGAGGAGTTCGTCATCGTCTGGCACGATCCTGCCGTCGTGACGGCGGACGAGCTGGAGGGGAAGTTGCGCTACTCCTTCCTGAAGGAAAAGCTTGAGCCTGCGGCGGTCTCGTGCGGGAAGGCCCGGGCGGTTTTCGACTCCCCGGTCGGGGCGCCGGGGGACCTTTTCCGTATCACGCTCGAGGGGTTCGCGGCGCCGCCTGAACTCGTCCTTCCCGAGGGGTGGGCGGCTGTCGTCATTTCGGAGCGTGAGATTGTCCTCAAGTCGCCGGGTGTCTTCGTGCGGGAGGACCTGAAGCCGTATTTCATCGTCGTCGCCGCGCCGGAGGGGGAGATCCGGCTTCCGGTCGAGCTCGTGGATTCCCCCGCCACGCAGAAGGCCAGGCAGAAGAAGGGGATCCGGGGACGCCCTCCGCGTCCGCGGGAACGATAGGCACTCTAGACACGCGGGGCGTGGCGCGCGTAGAGGCGGCGGAAGCTCCGGGCGTTCCGGTATCCGACCGCTTTTCCTGCCTCGGCGAAAGTCGTCCTCCCTGATGCGAGGAGCTCGGCGGCCTTCTTCATGCGGATCCTGATGAGATAGGCGCGCGGATCGGTCCGCAGGTGGGCGCGGAACAGCTCGTAGAGGCGCTGGTGGCTCACGCAGGCGTACCGGGCCAGGAGATCCCGGTCGTAGGGGCGCGCGTAGTACTGCGTCAGGTAGGCGACCGCCCGCGCCAGGCGGGGATCGGCCTGCCCCTTGTCCGCCCGGCGCCCGGCGGCCCGCGCGATCGGGTTCGGAAACTCTCGCAGGAGGGTGAAAAGGAAGTGGTCCAGGGCGGCCGCGAGGGCGTGTCGCTCGCCGGGCCCCCGGGGGTTCCGCATCGCTTCTTCGAGGCCGGTGATGGCCGCTGCGACGACGGCGGACGTGGGGCGTGGAGCCGGGACGAAAGTGAACCCGCGCGCCTGGTGCGCGAGCTCCGCGAGGCCCAGGAACCTTTCCACTTCGGGCGCATCGATGGTCACCTGGCGGAAATGCCTGGGGAAGGGACAGCCCGGCGCGAGCGTCGAGACGAGGTCGCGGTCGACGACAATCGACTCCCCTGGAGCCAGCGAGACGCGCCGGCGGTTGGCGGGATTCCCGGGCGGGAAGAGGAGTACCTCCAGGGGGCGCGTGAGCGCCTGGATCAGGCCGATCGACCGTGCGTTGTGGCGGCGCCGCACGGGTTTTTTCAGGGCGACCGGCTTCCGGCAACAGGCCTGCATGAACACCTCGCGGCAACTCGTGGTCTGTCTTCCCTCCTGGGAGAGGATCCCCAGGGGCTCGATCCAGGAAGGGGACTGCCCGCCGTGTCCGCACAGGGTCCGGAGGAGCGAATGCCCTTCCGGAAGGACCCGGAGGATCTGCTCGTGCCGGGGCGGTGTCGTCCGGGCGAGCCGGTATATCCCCGCCGGGAGCCAGATCTCATCCTTGAGAAGGGTGGGGCCGAACGGCTGGACCAATCCCTGGGCCGTCATCGGGATCGGGCGCCCCGTTCTTTTCAGGGGAACGACCGTGAACTCGGCCCGCAGGATTCGCCCCTGCGATTTTCCAGCGTCCAGGACGAACTGCTGGAGCCGGAGGAGGAGGCGGCCGTCCGCGTCCCGGACGACCGGATAGACCTGCGGCATCTGCAACCGGGCCGGCATGCGGCCAGTGTAGCGCGGAACGCCATGCGGGGCGCCCGCTTGCGGGTTGACCGGGGGCGCACGGGTTCATCACGTTAGGCCTCTTCGGGAAACAGACGTCAGGCCCCCTTCCTTTTTTTTGCATCCCGGGCTACGGCGAGGTATCCATCGTGTATGGGGAAAAAAAGAGGGATCGCGCTTGTGCTCGTGAGCGGGGTCGTCGCGATGCTGGCCCTGCTTTCAGCTGTCTTCATCTGGGGGGTGTCGGCAACCCGTTCGGCGGACACGGCGCGGCACGGCCGGATCGACGCCGCCGTCACCGCCGAAAGCGCGTTCGCCTACGCGGCCGTCCGCCTGGCCGCAGAGGGAGGAGACTATCCGCTGTCCGTGCGGAAGATGCCTTCCCCCGAGAATCGCGGCGACGACTGGACTTCCCGTGACGCCTTGGACGTGAAATTTACGGACACGGCGAACGTCTCCTGGAGTCATGGCGAGCCGTGGACCGATGCCGACGGAGACGGGGCGTTTGATCCCTGGGAAACGTATACGGACGCGAACGGGGACGGGCGCTTCACGGCGCGGACCGGGCGCCTGCGCGGGGCTCCGGGGAAGGCAGGGGTTTCCTTTGCCCTCCGGATCCACTCGACCGGGTCGCTGTTTCCTGTCAATGCTTCTCATGTCGGGGTAAGTCGGCTGGGCGACAACCTGGGGGCGATCCTGTTCGCTGACGGCGAGGTTCCGGAGCGGGTCGATCGGGCCTACGGGCCGGGGGAGCCGATCCGGATCTCGGCTCTCGGACGCCATCTCCTGACGGAAGACCTGAACGATAACGGTGCGCTCGACCCCGGCGAGGACCGGGACGGGGACGGCGTGCTCGAGTCCGTTGTCCCGCCTGGCGGCTACCGGGACATGGACCAGGTCCGGGCGGTCCTGGCGGGGTGGGGGTACGGGTCCGACCGGATCGAGAAGGTTGTTCCCTATATCGACCTCGGGCCCTGCGAGTCGGCCGCGATCGAAATGACGACCGCCCCGCGCGAGATCCTTGAAGCGCTCTTCAGCTACGTCGCCTGGAACAGCTCCTCGGACCTCTGGAATCTGCAAGGGGCCATCCCTTCCGGTCAGGGATTGTTCCAGCCGTACGGCGGGGCGACCGGGCACCCGTGGACCGGCGGGGCGTTCCGCTCCGGCGGGATCCTCGATTATGCGGCCGGGTTCGACGGGGCTGCCATGATGATCTATCCGGACGAGGCGCGAACGATCGCCGACTGGCTTCTGGAGTTCCGGCGGACGTCCGGGCGCGGATCGTGGCTCGCCCTCCGGCGCGCGCTTTGCGAACGGGCCCGTCCCGACACCGTGCATCCGGCGGGATCCCTCTTCGCGGCCGATGTCGCGCCCCTCCTGCCCTGGCCGGAGATCGCCTACGGGTGGGCGCGGGCGAAGGCTGACGCCGCCTTCTTCTCGGTTTTTCCGGACTATTCGGGAAGGAGCGGCTGGGGGATCGACCCGGGACCCGGGGCCCCGTTCATTGCACGCCGGTTCCTGGGGATCGGCACGCCCGATCCCATGGAGCTTCCTTATCCGGCCGCGAGCGGGGCATGGCCTTCCTCTCCGTACGATCCCTCGACATCCGGCGGAAACCCCTATCCCCTGACGCTGGCGCCTCCCACGACGTTCACGGTCGAGGCGTCCTCACGGGCCGGCGCGGCACGGGGCGGAGGGCGGGGGACATTCAGGGCCGCCGAGCTGTTCGAGATCATGAACGACCTGGACAACATTCCCGATTGGCGCCATCGCGGGATCTCGAAGGTCGATCTCGGAAACTCCAACCAGCGCCGCCGCGCGGTCGCGGACACCGTCGCCGATCTCGTCGATCCAAGCGGCCCCGGGACCGTGGCCATCCCGGCTCCCTTCCGGGGGGTGGTGGACGGGAATGTCTTCAATCCGCACGGGTTCGGCATCCCTCCCGTGGACATGAACGGCATCGTCGGCGCGGGATCGAGCCTGGCGCTCGCCGGGAAATACACCGGCCACCAGGGGGCGTATCTCTACTGGCCGTTCCAGCCGGATGACGTCGGGCACGGCAACGACCTGGCGAGCGAGGCGGAGCTGGCGACCTTCACGCGGGGGGCCTCCCTGTCGCCTCCCGCACCGGAGCCGCCGGTCTATCCGACGCTCTTTCACAAGAAGGTCACTCCTCCGCAGGCGCAGTCGATCGGTTCGAATTCGATGGGGGTCTGGGACTATGACGTGAGGATCTCCCGGGAGGAATGGTGCTGGCCGTTCGACTTCCCGCCGCTCACGAGCAACGACACCGTCGGGGGGATGAGGTCGTTCTCGATCGAGATGTGGACGTCGGCATACGGTTCGGTGTTCACCCTGGAAGGAGACTCGGTCGGGCCGCCGTCCGCCGCCGACGATGACATCAAGATCGCCGTCGGGCGGACCGACGCCAGCGACGCGAACGGCGTCCCGGGGACCCGCTATACGGCCTCCTTCGAGGCGCCGGCGAGCTCCATCTTCATCCTGAAGGACAACGACAACCAGCTTCCTGCCCCTCCGTTACCCCCCATGTTCAACAACGGACACTACAAGTTCGATCTCGCCGGGTTCGTCCCGGACGTTGACCTCGGGGACCTCGCCAATCCCCTGGACGACCGGATCGCGACCGGGCACGACCACATCCTGTTTACTGTCGAGAACCTCGAGGTGGACGAGGACACGAACGGCAACGGCCAGGTGGACGACTGGGAGGACTGGAATAACGACAACGATGTCGCCGGAGACAGGCGCAACGAATTGACGGTGACCCTGTACGTGAACGGGCGGTTCGTCGCGGCCGCAAGGGACAGCGACGGGATCAAGGAGAGCGCCCGGAATCGCCCCGAGTGGTTCTTCCGGGGCCGCCTCTTCCCGTCCTATCCGTACCCGATGAGTCAGGACCTGCTGAACGGACGGATGAAGAAGCTTGTCTTCAACGGGGACGAGGTGAAGTTCCACGACATCGTGAGACGCGCGAGCGGCGTCCTCGACGCCGACAGCGATGGCGAGACGGACCTGGTCCTGAAGGAACAGGACGCCGACGACCGCTGGCGCTTGGGGCGCTTTTACCTTCCGCCCGGCCCTTTCGGCCATGCGAACAACCCGGAATATCTTTCCCCGATGTTCACCTTCGGCTCGCCCGTGACGGTGAAGCATGCCGGATGGCTTGGGCTCCCGGCGTCGGACCCGTGCGGGGCGGAGCGGGTTGGGATGGTCGTGAAAGTGGGGCTTCCCCGGGCGAACCCGCTCCGGGTAGACGGGCCCCCCCTGTTTCCGGTCCTGCGCCGTGCGGAGGAGACCACCGGTCCGGCGGACTTCGCCTCCTTGGGTCCGATCAGCGCCTTGGGGTACAGCGTCGAGTTCGAGAACCTGAAGCCGACCCATGTCATCAGCGACGACGCGCCCCTTTACGCGACGCCCTTCTTCGAGGGGGTCTGGATCGTGATCCAGGGGAACAACCGCTCGCCGGCCTGGTTGGAACGCGACTGATTTTGGCGCGAGGGGGGGGTGACCGTCCGGCCCCCGGACGGGTGACCGTCAGACCCCCTCCGGAATCGACCGGCAAAACCCCCGCCGGCGCTTTGCCCTTCCGGACCGGGTGGTGTATGAATGAAGAATGGTCCGTCGGGGGGGGATCGTCCTGATCCTCGTGAGCGGGATCCTCACGGTGATGGCGCTCCTCGGGGCGATGTTGGTTCGGGCGGCGGGGCTTTCCGCCGTGATCGGAGAGGCGCGTAGCGCCGGCGTCGGCGCGGAACTCCTCGCCGAGAACGGCCTTCACTATGCCGCGGCGCGCCTCCTGGGGGAGGCCGGATACCCCGTTCTCAACCGGATCGCGGACACCCGGGGGGACGACTGGGCCTACCGCGATTCCTGGACACGGGATCTGGCCGTGGCCGACAACCCCTCCTACAGCCATGGCGAGTGCTGGACCGACAATGCCGCGCTCGCGGCGAACGGCCTGGACGACGACGGCGACGGCCAGATCGACGAGACGGACGAGGTTTTCGGGGCTTACAACCCGGGCGAATGGTCTGCGGCGGGCGACACCGACCGGAACGGGAAATTCTCCGCCTGGAGCGGTCGCTTGAGGGGGAGTGACGGTCCGTTCTCCGGCCTCTTTTCCCTGAAGGTTGCCCCTTCCGCTGCCCTTTACCCGCTGAATCACGGGGTGCCGGAGATCGATGGTGCTTCACTGGTTACCATCCCAGCGGGGCTTGGACTCAAGCGTCTCGGGGATAACCTCGGGGCGATCCTGCTCACGGCGGCCAATGGCGTCGCGGTCCCCCACGACGCGATCGGTCGGTGGGACGTCCCCGGCGCCGGCGGAGCGGGGGAGCCGATCCGGTCATCCCGTCTGGGAACGCATCTCCTTGAAAACCGGCCGCCGGGGGGGTACGCGACGATCCAGCAGGTTGACGATACCCTCGCATCCCTCGGGTACACGCAGGCCGAGCGGAATCTCGTCCTTCCGTTCCTCGAGCTCGGTACGGGGCATTTCATCGGGGATGCCGGCCGCCCGGTTGACCCGCTGGTCGGCGAAGACTCGCTTCCCCTGCCACAGATTTCCCTCTTCGGGACCCCTTGCGAGATCCTGGAGGCGAACTGGCTCTATGCGTCCCTGCCGACCTCTCCGCTCCTGTACGCGACGCACGGCCTGTGCATGAATGCGACCAACCCGCCTCCTCCGGCTCCTCCCTCTCCCACGCCGGCCTCCGTGATACCAAGGTATGCCCGCGCCCCCGTCCGCCCCTACCTGTCGGGCGGCGATTTCGACGAGGACGGCTCCGCCCCTCCGGATCCGGACGATGCGGGGATCGACAAGGTGATGATCTATCCGGACGAGGCGCGGCGTCTGGCGTTATGGGCGGTCGATTTCCGGGAGACTCCCCAGCGCCATTCGTGGCGGGCGCTCCGGGAGTCGCTTTTTGCCCGGGCGCGTCTCGACAGCGCCGATCCCCTGTTCCTCGTCCCGGGCGCGGGAAACGACGACATTGATCCGCTCGTGGCCGGAGGTTTCGTCGACGCAGCCTGGGCCTGGTCGTACGCGAAGACGGAACTCGCCTTCCATGCCATTTCCCGGGACGTGCCGGCGATCGATGCCCTGTTTTCCGCCCGGCTCTCCGGGGGGCTCCCGTTCGCGGCGCCGCGACCCGCGGAATATCCATCATTCCCCCGACCATTCAGCGGGATCCTGCATGGGCATTATCTGACGGACGTTCCGAGGCCGGCGTCATCGTCTCCGGCCACGGCCTGGGCGGCCTGGTCGAACGACCTTGCTCCCTACAACTCCGAGGCCATGTCGGCGTGGGGGTACGCCTACCAGCCGCTCCCCCTGACGCTCGCCCCGCCCGACAATTTCACGATCGAGTCGCTCGCGCGGACGGAGCGTGGGGTCGCGCGGTCGCGTGGATCCCTCACGACCTTCAGCCGGCTCGAGTTCGCGAGCCAGGAGGATTTCGAGAACCTGGCTTCCTGGACGCTCGCCGGAAGGGGCGCCTGGACCTGGCGGATGCACGATCTTCGGGTGATCGAGCCTGACCCGGCCGATGTCGAGGCGGCCCGGCGTCCCCTCGTGACCTGGGCCGGGCGGGCCTACCCGGGCGTCCAGACCGGCCCGAACTACACGAGCCGATGGCTGGATCTTTCCGACACCCAATGGTGGGGGACATCAGACAGGTACATGGAAGACATCTGGAAGGGCAGCGTGGGCCTGGCGGACCTGGCATCCGGCCCGATGAGCGCCTACCTCTATTTCCCCTTCATCCCGGACTGGACTTCCCGGCCCGGTGCGGAAGGGAACCCGGAGACGGAGTTCACCTCCGAGGGGAATCCGTTCGTGTTTCCGGTCGATCCGGCGACTTTCGCGGCGACCGCCGAGGGAGTGTCGTTCAACTGTCCGGGGATGCTCCTGCCGTGGACTCCCCCGAATTCCTTTTTGCTCCCTTCCCCTCCGGCTCTCCTGGGAGATTTTTCCATCGAGATGTTCGATCGGACGACGACGACCGGGAATCTCCTCAAGATCGAGAAACTTGTGGATAACAACGAACCGGCCAAGCAAATCACCCTGGATCGGAAGGCGGCCTATCGGGCGATCAACCTCGGCGGGGGACCGGTCTGGACGCACGGGATCGAGTACACCGCCGTTTTCAGGGGCGAGGCGTCGACCCACCAGTACAAGTGGTCTTTGCAGAGTCAGATGTGGCAGGCGGGGGGCGGGGTGTCAACGCCTCCTGACCACGTCCTGAAAGCCGTGGCATTCATTCCGGACTATTTGGTGCGCGACCAGAACCACATCGTCATCACGGTCGGAAAGGACAACATCTGGGGATCGGACGCCCCCGTAGGCATGGACCCGGAGTTTCTGGGAATGCCGCCTGCCCCCTTGCTGGGGCGTCCCCCGATGAACGACAGCAACACGTCCCCGGCGTTGCCCTCCGGCGAGACCGAGGATGTCAAGCTTCGTCCGGGCGTGGGAGGCGACGGGAAGGAATCCCTGGTGCTTCGCCTTTATGTCAATGGCCTCTACAGCGCCTATCCGGACGAGAACGGCGTCCTTCACGACGCCTTGGGCGCGGACGGCGGTCCCGCCTGGAGGGACTACGCCCCGAACTACAGGGGAAACACGGCGCCTCGCTGTTTCAGGAATCAGGCGCACCGTCCCTTGAGGTTCCCCTCCAACAAGTCGCTCATCGTCGCGGGAGACGAGATCCGCTTCCATGACAAGGTGCTCCCGCTCTCGACCGGCAACCTCGCCAACCCGGGCGTGAAGGATCTCTACGGGGCGGGACGATACGTCGTGCCCGGGGCGGTCGCCGGCGACACGGTGTTCCGCTCGCCGGTCTATGCCTTCAACGGCGGCCCCCGGAAGCTCCTCGACGCCTGCGCGGCGATGATCCCCGGAGAACGGAACACCCTCGGGAACGACCGGATCGGGATCCGCGTCAAGATCCAGCCGTGCGACGGGGCGGGTGCTCCGGTCGGGTCCCCGATCCTCGCGGGGGAGGTGGAGGAGCTTCTCGACCTGCGGGGCATGGGCCTGCTCGAGGCGTTCCAGTACGAGATCGAGTTTTACAACAAATCGGGAAGCCTCGATCCCCTGTACGAGACGCCGCTTTTCGAGAGCCTCTGGATCGCCGTCGGGCGGACCGCGCCCCGATGGTCCTCTTGGGACTGATATAATCGGGCCGTGCCCGAGACGCTGAAAAATTTCATCGGCGGACGCTGGGTTTCCCCCAAGAAGGCCGGATGCCTCGACGACCGGAACCCCGCGACGGGGGAGCTCCTGGCGCGGTTCCCCGCATCGGGCCCCGCGGACGCCGCGGCGGCGATCGCGGCGGCGAAGAAGGCGCTTCCCGCCTGGAAGGCGACCCCCGCGCCGAAGCGCGGCGAGATCCTGCGCCGGGCGGCGCTCCTCGTGGAAAAGAGGAAAGAGGAGCTTGCCCGGACCCTGACCCGCGAGATGGGGAAGGTCCTCGTCGAGGCGCGCGGGGACGTCCAGGAGGCGATCGACATCGGCCACTACATGGCGGCCGAGGGGCGCCGGCAGTGGGGGCACACCGTCCCCTCGGAACTGCCGGACAAGTTCATGATGACGGTGCGGGAGCCCCTGGGGGTGGTGTCGCTCATCACCCCCTGGAACTTCCCGGTGGCGATCCCCTCCTGGAAGATGATGCCGGCCCTGGTCCTCGGGAACACCGTCGTCCTGAAGCCGGCGGAAGACACGCCGCTCTGCGCGGCGCGCTACGTGGAGATCCTCGAGGAGGCGGGGGTCCCGCCCGGCGTCGTGAACCTGGTGTTCGGGAAGGGGGAGACGCTCGGGAAGACCCTGGTGACGCATCCGGACGTCGCCGGGATCTCGTTCACCGGATCGACCGCGACGGGGAAGCGCATCAACGCCCAGGCGGCGCCGCTCTTGAAGCGCGTCACCCTCGAGATGGGGGGGAAGAACGCCGTGATCGTGATGGAGGATGCCGATCTCGATCTCGCCGTGGACGGGATCCTCTGGTCGGCGTTCGGAACGTCAGGCCAGCGGTGCACCGCGGCGAGCCGCCTCGTTGTCCATCGGAAGGTCCTCTCCGAGGTGGAAAAGCGCATCGTGGCGCGTGCCAGGGGGATGCGCCTCGGGGACGGCCTCGATCCGAAGACGGACGTGGGTCCCGTCGTGAACGCCGGGCAGCTCGCGCGGATCGACCGGTACGTGAGGGTCGGGATCCGGAAGGACCGCGCGCGCCTGCTGTGCGGAGGGACGGTCGTCCGGACCGGGAAGCTCGCCCGCGGGCACTTCTACGCCCCGACCGTCTTCACGGACGTGACCCCCGCGATGACGATCGCCCGCGAGGAGATTTTCGGGCCTGTCGTCGCGATCCTCCCCGTCGGGTCCCTCGAGGAGGCGGTCGACGTCGCCAATGCCACCCGGTACGGCCTTTCGGCCTCCATCTTCACCCGGGACGTGAACCGCGCCTTCTACGCCCTGCGGCGCCTGGAGGCGGGGCTCGTGTACGTCAACGCCGGCACCATCGGCGCCGAGGTCTCCACCCCGTTCGGCGGCGTCAAGGAGACCGGGAACGGCCACCGCGAGGCGGGGCAGGCCTCCCTCGACTTTTTCGGCGAATGGAAGTCGGTCTTCATCGACCACAGCGGACGCCTGCAACGCGCGCAGATCGATTGATACTCAATAATTCCGAACCTTCGGACCGACCCGCGGTTATATGAGCTTGGATTTCCGGATGAAAAACGTCCAACGATCGCGCCTGTTTTCCGTTCGCCCCGCCGCCGCGGCGTTTCTCGCCGCCGCGGTCGCCTGCGCGGGGCCGGAGGGCGCCCAGGACGCGGGCCGGAAGGAAAAGGAATCCGACATCGACACCTCGGGCGTGGTGATCGATTCCTTGAGCGATTTCCGGGGGACCTGGGTCGAGCCGGTGGAGCTTGCCGTGGCACGGGCCCGCTGGGACGACGCGATGATCCTCGTCCGGAAGGCCCTGGCGACCCCGGACGCCTTGGAGCGCCTCTACCCGGCCGACGGCCGGGAGTCGGGCCCCTTCTACATCCCGCTCGAGCGGTACCTGATGGACATGATCCTGGTCAACGCCCCCGCGGAGGTGGTCGAGCGGTTCCGGGGAGAGCTCGACAATGCCGTCAGGCCCGCCCTCGCGGAGGCGCGCGCGGGGGATGTCCGGCGCCTCGCGCGCCTCTCGGCCCGTCTCTATGCCAGCACGCTTGCCCCGGAGGCCTGGTCGCTTCTGGGCGACTTGAGCTGGGAACGCGGCGATGCCGCCCGGGCCTGCCGCTTTTGGGAACTGGCCCGGGGGGATGCGGCGGCGTCCGGGATCGCCGGGCGGAACCGCCAGGGGCTTGCCGCCGGGATCAGGCGTTTCGGGGAGGAGAGCGGCGGCGGGCTTCCGGTCGCGGGGAACGCCTGGAGCTCCTTCGGCGGGGGGGCGGCGGACGTCCGCCTTTCCCCGGGGATCCCCGACGAGGCCCACCTGCGGCTGACGGGAAATCCGGAGCTCAAGACCCTCGCGGGCGCGTCCAAGGCCCGGAATACCGGCATGCCGCGCCAGCCGGGGCAACCGGGCGGGGGCGCGATCTTCCCGGCCCACGCCACGGTCCAGGCCGGACGCGTCTATGTCTCGGAGGACGGCTACAACTACAGTGCCTACGACGTCGAGACCGGAAAGCTCAAGGGACGCAGCCAGATCACCGTCCCGGCCGCCAGCGCCAACAAGGGGTACTACGGCGGGTACATGGGGAACCCTCCTTTCTATTGCGTGACCGTCTCGCCGGAGGCGGTCTACGCGCTCGCCCCGGTAAAGACCGATGCCCGGGCGCAGGTGCCGTTCCTGCCGACGGTCCCGATGGCGCACGATCCGGTCACCGACAAGATCCTGAAGACGTTCACCTACGCGCCGGGGCAGTCACCCCTGGAGGTGACGGGGTCCCCCCTCGTCTGGAAGCGGCTTCTCCTCTGCGCGGGGGTGGACGACAAGGGGTCCCTCCATGCGGTGGCGTTCGACCGGTCCTCGGGTCTCGAGCTCTGGCGCGCCTTCCTCTGTTTCAAGGCGGATGCGGCGGGTCAGAGGTTCGGGAACCCGGTCCAGCAGACGCCGGTTCCGGCGTTCCTTGCGGTGGAAGGCGGGACGCTTTTCGCCTGCACGAACCGCGGGACCGTGGTGAGCGTGGACCTCGCCACCGGACGGCGCCAGTGGGCGGTCCGCTACCCCTTGCCGGTAGCGGCGAATACCGGCGGACGGGGGGGATGGAATCCCCAGCAGCCGCAGGCGCGCACCTGGGAAGCGAACCCGGTGGTCGTGCGCGACGGCCAGGTGATGGTGGCCCCGATGGACACCGACCGGATCCATGTCTATGACAGCGCGACGGGGGACCTCCTCTGGGAGTGGAAACCGAACCAGGGGGAGGAGCGGATGCAGTACGTCCTGGGTCCCGTGAACGGGAAGCTCGTCCTGTGCGGCTCCCGCAAGGGGTACGTCGTGGAGTGGTCCGGCGGGAAGCGGTACGGCGAGATCCGGATGCCTCCCGGCGGGGCGGCGGGGCGGCCGGTCGCGACGGAGCGGCATCTCTATATCCCGGGGCGGGAGTCGGCCCGCCAGGGGGGGATCTACCGGGTCGATCTCGCCTCCCTCAAGCTCGAGGGGGGCCTCGTGGCCTGGCCCGAGGGGGCTGCTATCGACGGGGCGAACCTGACCCTGACCGGAAACGCCCTTGTTGCGGTCACTGACGGGGCCTGCCGGATCTATTCGATCACGCCGAATCCGGAGACCGCCTTCCGGAGAGCCGTCGAGGAGGCGCCGGCCGATCCCCGCGCCCACAAGATGCTCCTGCGGTATCTGGTCGACAAGGGGCGTCTCGACGAGGGGCTCTCGGCCCTGAAGGAGGCGGCCGCGAAATCCCCGGCCGCTTCCGGTTCCGAGAACCCCTGGATCGCGGAAGGGGCCCTTCTTTGCGCCGCGGCCCTGCGCCTGGAGGCGCGGACCGCCGCCGAGACGTCCGCCTTCCTGCAGAAGGCCGCCGAGGCGATCCCGGGGCTCGCGGAGGACGCTTCCTTCCTCGCGGGGCTCGCCCGTTCCGAGGAGCGGGCCGGGCGCGTCGATGCCGCGTACGCGGCTTATGCGCGGCTCCTCGAGAAGACGGGATCCGCCGCGGCGGGGGAGATCGAGGCCCACTTTCCGGCCTACGCCGCCCGCCAGATGACGCGCCTGGCGGGGAAAGTCCCCGGGAAGGTCCGGGACGCGTCGCTCCGGAAGGCGGTCGAGCGGCTCGATCTCTGCGTCCGTCCGGGGAATCCGGGAATCGACGCGGCCGCGTTCCTCCTGGCCGCGGTCGAGGGAGGGAGGGGGATCGAGGCGGCGGCCGGGGTCCTGAACCGCCTGTTCGCCGCGGAGCGGGGCGGGCAGGCGCGCGCCGCCTGGGAGGCGGCGGCCGCGGGCGCGGCGGGCCCGAACCTCGCCGCGATCGCGGGGAAGCTGTCCGATCCCGCGCGGGTCGAGGCGTTCCGGTCGCGCGCGGCCGGGACCCGCTTGCCGGCGCCGGCCTCCGCGGACGCCCCGCCCGGGGCCGTCCTGTGGCGCGACAAGGCGCGGTCGGCCGGAGGGCAACCGGGCTGGGTCATCCCCGCGGACACCGACGGGAGCGCCTCCTGCGACCTGCTTTTCAGCATCCACAAGGGGCTTCCCGCCTACGATGCCCTCACCGGAAAGCGCGTGGACGACGGGACCGCGTTCCAGGCATCCACCCCGATCGAGGGGGGGTGCCTGCAGGGAGGGGTCCTCGTCATGGCCGGGAACGGCCGTCTGCGGGCGCTGGACGCCGAGACGCTCGCGCCGCTCTGGGACGTCGAGCTGCCCGCGTCCGCCGGCTCCGCCCAGGCCAAGCAGGCCGCTGCCGGTGGCGTCGTGGTCATGGCGACGCCCCGCGTCGTCTCGACGGCCGGGGGCGTGGTCGTCGCCGCGTCGTCCCGGGGCGTGAGCGCGTTCGAGGCCGCGAGCGGACAGCGCCTGTGGGATCTTCCGGGCGTCGCCGCGGACGGCATCGTCGCCGACGCGCGCGGGTTCGTGGCGATCCTCGCGCAGGGGGCCCTGCAGGTCAGGGACCTGGCGAACGGCCAGGCGCAGGGCGAACCCCTTCCCCTTCCCGCGGCCGACCAGACCTTCATCCGGACGGCGGGTGGCAACGTGGCGATCCTGGGGCGGCGCGCCAACCAGTCGGGCTGGGTCAAGGTGATCGACCCGGGGGCGCGCAAGGAGGTCTTCTCGGCCGACGAGCAGGGGGTCCAGTCCTGGCAGGAGGGGACGGTCGTCGCGGCGGAGGGGCGCATCGCCTATCCCTTCCTCAAGGGGTACTGCGTGGTGGACGCCGTGACCGGCAAGCGGTCCCAGATCGCGACCGCTCCGGCCGGGACGAACGCGGGCGTCATGTCCGCCCGGATGGACGGGCGGTTCCTCCTGCTTCGGGTGTCCCTGTACGGCGGCAAGACGTCCGGGGCCGAGGTGGCCTGCTTCTCGCTCGCCGACGGCCAGAAGGCCTGGAGCGCGCCGGCCCCGCAGACGGCACATCTAGTGGACACGTCCCGGTGGGTTATCTACGATCTGCCCCCCCAGATGCCGCCGCAGAAGGGCGGCCGGGCCGGCGGGGTGTCGCTGGCGGTCCTGGACAAGGAGACCGGGAAGCGCGTCGCGACCGTGCAGGACGCCGCGCAGGCCAACGCGATCCAGCAGATCCTGGGGGGCGCGCGCGGCGCGGTGGTGGTGGTGCTCGCGAGCGGCGACATATGGGGTTTGGGGCCCGCGGCGGAAGACGCCGGGGATGTCCGAGAAAGGAGCGGTCAATGATGGAAGGAAACGCGGCATCCGGGGTTCAGGAGTCCGACATCGAGGCGGTCAAGAAGCTCCGGGATGCCTATAACCGGATCCGTGCGGAGCTGGGGAAGGTGATCGTCGGCCAGGACATGGTCGTCGAGGAGCTCCTGACGGCGATCTTCGCCCGGGGCCACTGCATCCTGGAAGGGGTGCCGGGGCTGGCGAAGACCCTGCTCATCAGCTCGCTGGCGCAGTGCATGTCGCTTTCCTTCCGCCGCATCCAGTTCACCCCGGACCTGATGCCGTCCGACATCACCGGGACCGAGGTGATCCAGGAGGACAAGGTCTCCGGCGCCCGCGAGTTCAAGTTCCTGAAGGGGCCGATCTTCGCGAACATCGTCCTCGCCGACGAGATCAACCGGACGCCCCCGAAGACGCAGGCGGCGCTCCTCGAGGCGATGCAGGAGCAGCAGGTGACGGTCGGCGGGACCAACTACAAGCTCGAACAGCCGTTCTTCGTGCTGGCGACGCAGAACCCGATCGAGCAGGAAGGGACCTATCCCCTGCCCGAGGCCCAGCAGGACCGGTTCATGTTCAAGATCTTCGTCGACTACCCGAAGGAGAGCGAGGAGCTCGACATCGTCCGCATGACGACGGCGCCGCGGAAGCTCGAGCTCACGAAGGCCCTCACCGGAGCCGACATCATGAAGCTCCAGGAGATCGTCCGGCGCGTCCCCGTGGCCGATCCCGTGATCTCCTACGCCACGAACATCGTGCGCCGCACGCGCGTCACGAAGCCCGAGGCGGCCGACTTCGTGAAGGAGTGGGTGGCCTGGGGAGCCGGCCCCCGCGCGTCGCAGTACCTGATCCTGGGCGCCAAGGCCCGGGCGGTCCTGCAGGGACGCTACTACGTGTCGACGGAGGATATCGACGCCGTCGCCAAGCCCGTCCTGCGCCACCGCATCAGCACGAACTTCTCGGCGGAGGCCGAGGGGATCACCTCCGACACGATCGTCGAGAAGCTGATCGAGACGACGCAGAAGCATCCGACGGCCGTGGAGGGGCAGGCCGCCAAGCTGTAGGAGCGGGGCCGTTCCGGGGGCGCGGGCGCCGGACGGCCCGGGCCGCGTTTCGGGTGTCGGACGCGTTGAAACCAAGGAGGTTGCGTGGCTGAAGACTACACGAAGTACCTTGACCCGAAGGTCATCAACAAGATCTCGAAGCTCGAGATCAAGGCGCGCCTCATCGTCGAGGGGTTCATCTCCGGCCAGCACAAGAGCCCGTACCACGGCTTCTCGGTGGAGTTCGCCGAGCACCGCGAGTACGTCCCCGGCGACGACATCCGGCACGTCGACTGGAAGGTGTTCGGGAAGTCCGACCGCTACTACATCAAGCAGTACGAGGAGGAGACGAACTTCCGGGCGCACCTGCTCCTGGATACCTCGGAGTCGATGTCGTACGCCTCGGGGCCGGTCTCGAAGTTCGACTACGGCTGCTACGTGGCGGCGTCGCTGGCGCACCTCATCATCCAGCAGCAGGATTCCGTGGGGCTCACGACCTTCGACGAGAAGATCCAGAAGTTCCTGCCGGTCTCCTCGAACCCGGCGCACCTGAAGCTGATCCTTTCGGAACTGTCGTCGTCCCGCCCCGCGGGGAAGAAGACCCGGTTCGGGCCGATCCTGCACGAGCTCGCCGAGCGGATCACCCGGAAGGGACTCGTGATGGTTATCTCGGACCTGTTCGACGATCCGCAGGAGATCCTGCTGGGCCTGCAGCACCTGCGGCACAAGAAGCACGAGGTGATCCTGTTCCACGTCCTGGACGAGCACGAGATCTCCTTCCCGTTCGACGACATGACGAAGTTCGAGGGGCTGGAGGGGTATGAGCCCCTGATCTGCCAGCCGCGCTCGATCCGCCAGGCGTACCTCGAGGAGGTGAACCGCTTCATCGACGAGGTCAAGAAGGGGTGCCGTTCCTACAACATCGACTACGTCCAGCTCACGACCGACCGGCCCCTGGACGTGGCGCTGACGGCGTATCTGGCGACGCGCGCCGGCAGCAAGTCGCGGGCCGCCCGGAAAGGGTAGAGCATGCTCGCAGCCCCGTTCCTGAACCCGATGATCGCCTGGGGAGCCCTGGCCGCGGCGGCCCCCGTGATCATCTATCTCGTGATGCGCCAGCGGTACAAGACGGTCGTCTGGGCGGCGATGGAGTTCCTGCTCGCGGCCTACCGGAAGACCCGGCGCCGGCGCCGGATCGAGGAGCTCCTGCTTCTGGCCATCCGGACGCTTCTCATGCTGCTTCTGCCCCTGGGCCTGGCGCATCCCGTCTGGAACGCGTCGGGGGCGTCCCTGGGGCGCGAGGAGGTCCATTGGGTGATGGTCCTCGATGACTCCTACAGCATGGGCTACAAGGGGCGCGCCGAGAGCTCCTTCCAGCGCGCCAAGTCCCTGGCCGCGCGCCTCGTGGACCTCATGGAGGGAAAAGGGTGGGTCTCGGTCTTCCAGGCGAACGCGGTCCGCTCCGGGATGATCCCGGTCGAGGGGAACCGGCACGACGTCATCAAGGAGGCGATCCTGGACATGTCGGTCTCCCACGCGGGATCGAACCTCCTCGGGTGCCTCGCGGACGTCGTGAAGGTCCTGAAGGAGCGCCAGACGGTCGCCCGGCACGACGTCTTCGTCTTCACGGACATGCAGCGTTCCGGCTGGACCCGCGTCTCGACGAAGGATCCCGAGATGGTCCAGGTCCTGGACGAGATCAGGAAGCGCGCCGGACAGGTGTACGTCGTCGACGTGGGGCCGCCGCCCGGCGAGTCCCTCGCCAACATCCAGGTCCAGGCGTTCACGGCGAGCTCCCGGACGGTGACGCCGGGACGCCCCGCCTCCTTCGAGGCGCGCGTCCGGAATCTCGGGGGGGCGCGCGTCGAGGAGGTGGCGGTCGACTTCTTCGCGGGGGCCGGCGAGGAGCGGGTGAAGCGCGGCGGCGAGATCCTGACGGGCCTGGAGAAGGGGGAGGAGCGTGTCGTCACGTTCGTCTCGACGTTCGACAAGCCCGGGACCCATCCGCTCTCGGTCTCGGTCGGGGGGGACGGCCTGGCGGCCGACAACGCGCGGCATCTCTCGGCGATGGCCCGCGAGAAGATCAAGGTCCTCCTCGTGAACGGCGAGCCCGGCCGCAAGGGGCCCGAGGGGGACGAGACGTTTTTCCTGGAGGCGGCGCTCGCGCTGAAGCCGGATCTCTCCCCGTTCGCGGTCTCGGTCGGCTCGTACATGAACTTCGAGACGGAGATCGACCTCCTGAAGCACGACGTCGTGGTGCTGGCGAACCTGCCGATGATCACGGCCCGCCAGGCGGAGCTTGTCGAACGCTTCGCCCGGGACGGCGGGCTCGTGGTCTTCACGGCGGGCGCGCACGTCGCGCGCGACATCGAGGGGTTCAATTCCGTCCTCTGGAAGGACGGCCAGGGGATTTCCCCGGCGCGCCTCGTCGAGGAGACGACCGTCGCGGAGCCGGCATGGCTCGGGCTCTCGGCCGTCCCGGATCACGCGTTCACGCGCGCGAGCCGCCTCGACTGGGAGCCCCTGCGGGAGGCCGCATTCAAGAAGGCGGTCCGGATGTCGATCCCGGACGGGAGCGACGGGCAGGCGATCCTGCGCTTCGTCCCGCAGCCGGCCGGGAGCCTTCTCGAGGCGTTCCCGGCCCTGGCCGCCAGGCCCGTGGGGCTGGGGCATGTCCTCCTCTTCGGTTCGGCGCTCGACGCCGACTGGGGGTTCGACACGGTCTTCTTCGCCCAGCAGAGGTATTTCCCGACGCTCTGGTACGAGATCCTGTTCCATTACACGCAATCCGCCGAGAAGCGGAACATCGGGATCGGCGAGCAGTTCGAGATGGTCTTCCCGCCGGAGGACCTGTCGGCCGGTATCGAGGTGAAGCGCCTCGACCCGCAGGCGCCGCCGGCGGTGACGGTCCACGCGACGGCGGTCGAGAACCGGGCGAAACTTGTCTATCCGGAGGACCCCGGGCACGCCAAGGGGGAGGGGACCGACGTCGCCGGGATCTACCAGGTGAAGCGCGCCAGCGGCCCCGACGGGGAGCGGAACGACTACGTCGCGGTCAACGTCGATCCGGAGGAAGGGGACCTGCGCCAGCGCCTGGAGGGAGGGGAGCTTCCCGCCCTTTTCCCGGAGAAATTCCCGCTGGTCTACTGCGCGAGCGCCCAGGAGCTCGAGGAGAAGGTGGGCGGCAAAGACCATGAGCGCGATCTCTGGAAGCCGTTCCTGATCATGGTGTTCGCGCTCCTGTGCCTCGAGACGGTCCTGGCCTGGCGGTTCGGACGCCAATAGGAGGAATGATGGAAGCTTGGTTCTCGCGGATGCTGGGATTCCAGGAGGGGCTGATCGGGAGCTCCACCGAATGGCGCCTGGAGTTCTCGGTGCCGGGGCTTCTCGTGGCGGCGTTCGTGGCGGTCCTCGCCGTCGGCGTCGTCTGGATCTACCGCCGGGAGAGCGGCTCCCCGCCGCGGTGGCTGAAGGGGGGGCTCGTGGCGCTCCGGTGCGTGTCGATCGCACTCGTGCTAGCGCTCCTCTTCGAGCCGATCCTGGCGACGGAGAAGCTCGAGGACAAGCGGCCCATGGTGGTCTTCCTCCTGGACGACTCGATGAGCATGGGGATCAAGGGGTCCGAGTACGCCTCTCCCGAAAAGCGCCTCGCCGCGATGCGGGTCCTTGCCGACGCCCCCGCGATCGAGGCCGGTGAGGTCACGCCGGCCCTCGAAGAGACCTTGCGCGGATCGTCGCGGTACGCCATGGGCCGGAAGATCCTCGACTCGAAGGCGCTCGACTGGGCCGGAAAGCTGGGGAAGACGCATCGTCTCCGTTATTTCACCGTGAACGGCGCGCAGGCCGTGGGGGAGGCGGGCGCGCAAGCCGCGTCGGGCGGAACCCCTTCCTTTCCCGACGAGCCGCAGGGACGCGCCACGCGCCTCGGGGACGCCCTCCGGGAGATCGTGCAGGGCGCGCGCGGCCAGCAGGTCGCCGGGATCGTGGTCCTGTCGGACGGCCAGTCGAATGCCGGCGAGGATCCCGCCTCGGTGGCGCGGTTCGCCGGAAGCCGGAAGCCCGACCCGATCCCCTTCTTCTGCGTGGGGCTGGGGAGCGACGAGCCGCACCGGGACGTGGAGGTGGTGAGCGTCCAGGCCCCTCCGGACGTCCTGAAGTCCGACCAGCCGTTCGAGGTGAAGGGGACGATCCGCTCCAGGGGGATGGCCGGGAGCCGCGTGGTCCTCGCCCTCTACAAGGGGGACGAGCGCGTCGAGGAGCGCCCGCTCATCCTGAACGACGCGCTGGGCGGGCAGGTGGAGAAATTCGAGCAGATCCCGGCCGACGTCGGGATCTTCCCCTACAGCCTGCGCGTCGAGGATGTGCCGGAAGGGGACCTCATTTCGGACAACAACGTCGCGGTCCAGACGGTCCGGATCACCGACCAGAAATTCAAGATCCTGTACGTGGAGGGATGGCCGCGGTTCGAGTACCACAAGCTGGAGGCGCTTCTCGACCGGAACGACCACATCTACGAGTATCACGTGCTGCTCCTCTCGGCGGACCTCAAGTGGGCGCAGCCCACGAGCGTCCCCGACAAGCGCCTGGCGGGGTTCCCGGCCACCTACCAGGAGCTCCTCGACAGGTTCGACCTCGTCATCTTCGGGGACGTCGACCCGCAGGACCCGAAGCTTCCGAGCGGCTTCGCCGAGAACGTCCGGAAGTTCGTGATGGAGGGGGGCGGGGCGTTCGTCATGGCGGCGGGGATGTTCCATTCCCCGCAGTCGTATGCCGGGACCCCGATGGAGCAGATCCTCCCGATCCGCAAGCTCTCCCGGGACCAGTCGCCGCAGACCTGGCGCGACCCGTTCCTGGTGAGGCTGAATCCCCAGCTGGACCATCCCCTCATGCAGCTGGCGGACGATCCGGACGTCAACACGCGCCTCTGGAACGAGAAGTTCCGCCCGCACTGGCACTGGCATCTGGAGGATCCCAAGCCCCTGGCGCGGGCGCTCCTCCTGCATTCCACGCACCAGACGGCGGAGGCGAAGCCGTGCGCGCTCATGACGCTGATGCAGGCGGGGCGTGGCCAGTGCCTCTTCATCGGCCTTGACGAGACGTGGCGGTGGTCGCGCGGGATCCCGGAAGGGGACGCCCTGCACCCCTTCAACAAGTTCTGGAACCAGGCGATCAAGTACCTTGCCGCCGACAAGCTGATGCGCGGCGGGAAGAGCATGGTGCTGAAGCTCGACCGGTCGAGCTACACCCTGGGGGAGCGCGTGATCGTGACGATGGAGCTTCTTGACACGGCGGTTCCGGGATTCGGGCCGGAGCTCACGGAGGTTTCCGTGAACCTCCTGCCGCCCGACCGGATCGCGAAGGTCCTGACCCTGCGCCGGGAGCCCGGGACCACGAATTTCGTCGGGACCTTCCCGATCGTGCAGAAGGGGCACCACGAGATCAAGATCCTCCCGCGCGGATCGAGCGAGCCCCTGGCCGAGGTGACCTTCGACGCCAAGGAGTACACGGCCGAATTCGCCGCTCCGCAGATGAACCGGACGGCCCTGACCGAGGCCGCGACGGCGAGCGGCGGGGAGTTCGTCGAGCTCGACCGGCTCGCGGCGGTGCCGGAGCTCCTGAAGAGCCGCACGAAGCAGGTGACGCGGCGCGTCACGAGCCGCCTCATGGATGCGCCGCTGGTGTTCATCGTCTTTTGCGCCGCGATCGTGACCGAGTGGATCCTCCGGAAGCGCTTCCGGATGATGTAGGGGATGTTCCGGTGACGGAACGGGAGGGCGGGCGGAGTGGCCAGGAAGACGCAGGCGTCCAGGGGGGGCAAAGCCGAGGGGGAGCCCTCGGACGCGGATCTCATGAAGCGCATCCAGGAGGGGGACACGAAGGCCCTCGACATCCTGTACGGGCGCTGGAGCCGGCCGATCCTGCACTTCTTCTACCACATGGGCGTGGAGCGCACCCGCGCCGAGGACGGCATGCAGGAGGTGTTCCTGCGGCTCCTCAAGTCCGCGAAGAACTACCGTCCGATCGGGAAGTTCAGCACCTATCTCTTCCAGATCGCCAAGAACTACTGGTTCAACGAGCAGGGGAAGATCCGGCGGGCGGCGAAGCCCTTCTCCGGTCTTTCCTCCCCCAAGGGGGATTCCTCCTCGACGGGGCCGATCCAGTTTCCGGATTCGACCGCCGGTCCCCGGACGCGCGCCATGAAGGAAGAGATGGACTTCCGCGTGCGGGACGCCGTGCAGGGGCTCTCGGAGCCGCTGCGGGTCGTGTTCGTCCTCTCGGCCTACGAGGGAATGAAGTACGAGCAGATCGGGGAGATCCTCGAGATCCCCGTGGGGACCGTGAAATCGCGCATGTCGAAAGCGATGGAAGCGCTCGAGGGGCGGCTCCGGAAGTACACGTGACGGGGAGCGACATGGACTGCAGCGAGGCGCGGGAGCGGATCGCCGAGGGGCTGGACGGGGAACTCCCCGCCGAGGGGGACCTCGCCGGGCATCTCGGCGGGTGCGCGGACTGCCGCGAGGCGTTCATGCGCATGCGGCGGACCTTCGCGCTTGCCGCCGGGGCGGTCGCCGGGGTGGAGCCGAGCCCGGCGAGCTGGGAGCGCCTTTCGGGAGAGATGGCGGCGATGGAGAAGGACTGGGAGCTTCGCGCGGGACGCCGCCGCCGGATCGCCGCCCTCGCGGCGTTCGCGCTGCCGGTCGTGGCGGTCCTGGTCTGGCTGCTTTTGAGACGGTAGGAGAAGGAGGGGATCGTGGCGCAACTGGAAGCGAAACTGTCCGGGCTTCGGGGAAGGCTTCTGGCGCTCTGGGTCGCCAGGAGCCTCGCTTCCGCCGCGGTGTTCCTCGCGGCGGCGATCCTGGCCCTGGCGGTCCTGGACCACCTGGCCGCGCTCCCCTACGGCTTCCGGCTGGCCGTCGCGATCGCCGCGGGGGCCGGGTGTGCGGCCTGGTTCGTGAAAGAGGCGTTCTTCTCGGCCGTCCGGGCCGTGACGGACGACGGCCTGGCGCTCTACCTCGAGCGTCGGTTTCCCGATCTCAAGGACGCGCTGATCTCCGCCTTCCAGTTCAGCCGGGAAGGGGCGGGGAATCCCGATTTCAACTCGCCGGACCTCGTCAAGGCCGTCGTCGCGCAGGGGGAGGAGGCGGCCGCCCGGATCCAGGCCGCCGAGGTCCTCCGGGCCCGGCGTTCCGTGAAGCGGGGTCTCCTGTTCGCGGGTCTGGTCGCCGCGGGGACCGCCGGGGCCTTCGCGTCGCCGCGGTTCGCCGCGGCCCTGGCACGCACCGTCCTCGACGTCCCGTTCCCGCGGCGGACGTTCTATCGCGTGGAGCTGCCCGCGGCCGGCGAATCGCGCCTGCCGCGCGGCGAGGCGCTTCCCGTGCGGATCGTTCCCGAGGAAGGGAGCTTCCGCCCGGCCCGCGCCGAGATCGCCTACTGGTTCCCCGGCGTTCCCGGCGCCTCCGAACCGGATGCCAACCGGGAAGGGATGAACCGCTTCGAGAACGACAGCTTCACCTGGGATTTCGAGGGAGTCGCGCAGGACGTGGCGTTCCGGATCCGGGCCGACGACTGGGAGACGGAGGTGTTCCGCGTGGGTGTCGTCGAGCGGCCGCGCCTGGAGGCGCTGGAGCTTGTCGTGACCCCTCCCGCCTACACGGGTCTTCCGGAGAAGAGGATCGCGGCCCGGGGCGCCGGACGCGAGTCCGCCGGGAGCGGCGATGTCGCGGCGGTCCGCGGGACGCGGGTGGCGTTCTCCGGGAAGGCCAACAAGCCCCTGGCGGCGGTCGCGCTGATGCTGGGCGAGACGAGCACTCCCGTCACCGTGGAGGAGAGCCGCTTCTCGGGGGCGTTCGCGGTCGTCGCGAGCGGCCCCTACTGGTTCGACCTGCAGGACCTCGAGGGGTTCACGGAGGCGCAGCCCGCCCGGTACCAGGTCCGGATCCTTCCGGACCGCCCTCCCGAGGCGCGGATCCTGTCGCCCGACGAGGGGACGCTCGACGTCACCCCGTTCGCGCTCTTTCCGGTGGGGGTCTCGGCCGAGGACGACCTGGGACTCGCGTCGGTGCGCCTCTCCTACAGCACGACCGATTCCGAGGAGAACTGGATCGACCTGCACGACTTCTTTTCGGCGCCTCCCCCGCCCGGGAAGGAGCCTGTCCGGAAGACCGCTGGCGAATGGGATTTCTCCGTCGAGACCCTGAAGGCCGAGCCCGGGTTGCTCGTCCGCTACCGGGCGGAGGCGCGGGATTTCAACGATCCGGCCGGGGTTTCCTTCTCGCAGGAGTACCGCCTGCGCGTGAAGCATCCGTCCGAGATTTCCGAGGAGGTGAAGCGTCGTCTGGACGACCTCGCGCAGGAGCTGAAGCGCTCCCAGGACCGCCAGCTCGACATCCGCCAGCAGGCGGCGCGGGTCCTGGATCTCGCCTCCGCGCCCCAGGAGGCGCGCGCGGCGCTGCTGGAATCGGCCCTCGCCCAGCAGGGGATGAGCGAGGAGCTCTCGGCCCGGCGGCTCTTCCTGCAGGCGAAGATCATCTGGTACTACGAGATCAACCGCCTCGCGGACCAGGCCGCCGGCGGCTCCGCCCGGATCCGCGAGGACGAGCAGGAGCGCAAGAGCCGCCTGTACCGGATCCGGGACAAGTTCGACGCCCTGATCAGCACGCATGTCCCCGCGGCGGCAAAGGCCCTGAAGGACCTGCATGCCTCGGGCGGGGCGACCCCGGAAGGGATGGAGCCGGCCCTGGCGGCCCAGCAGCGGGTGGCCGACGAGATCCAGAGGATCCTGGACGACCTCCGGAAGGTGTCGGATATCTCCAAGCTCATCAACGACCTGCGGCAGATCCAGGAAAAGCTGGCGAAGTTCTAGAAAGGCGTGAACCGGCGGAGCCCCCGGCCGGTTAAAGGACAGATAGGGGACATCCAGGGGGAAGGGAGGTCGCGCATGGGGTTCTTCAAGCGGGTGTTCGTCTGGATTGGGTGCGCCGGACTTCTGTCCGGGGGCGCGGGGTTTGCCGAGGTGGGGCTCGAGCAGAAGAAGGCGATCCTCGAGAATGCCAACGGGGCCGTTTCGCGCTTCGAGCAGGAGATCGAGGAGATCCGCAAGGCGATCGGCGACACGAACCCTGAGGAGGCGGAGCGGCTGGACGCGGCGCTCGCGCTCCTGCGGCAGACCGCTTCCGGGGTTCCGCTCACCCAGAAGTTCCAGGATACGAGCCGGCTCCTGAAGGCCGGTGCGGGCGGTTCCGCGCGGGAGCAGGTGCGCGAGATCATCAAGGACATCGACGCGATCCTCGACGCCCTCTCGCCGAAGAAGACGGGGCCTTCGGCAGACGACCTCAAGGCGCTCCGGGAAGGGCTTGAGGGGATCCGCGCCGAGCAGGGGAAGCTGACCGAACAGACCAAGGCGATCACGGGCCGCGAGAATCTCCTCCGGGATATCGACAGGGCCCTCGGGGACCTCAAGGGCCTGCGCGGCAAGGAGGCGGGCCTGAAGCAGGAAACGGACGCCGCGGCCAAGGGCGGGGCCGCTCCCGAAGGGCTGGGGAACCGCCAGCAGGAACTGGCCGGCAAGGCCGGCGAGTCGTCGCAGGCCCTGGGCGAGATCGGCGAGACGGCCAAGGCGATCGGTGTCGAGGCCGGCGGCGCCGACTCGGCCAGGGAGTCGGTCGAAAAGGCGAAAGAGAACATGGAGACCGCCGGAGAAGCGCTCGGTTCGCCGTCCGAGAAAGGTGGCGAGAAGGGTGGCGAGCAAGGCGGTCAGCAAGGCCAGCAGGGTGGGCAACAGGGCCAGCAAGGCGGACAACAGGGTGGCCAGCAAGGGCAGCAGGGCCAGCAAGGCGGGCAACAGGGTGGCCAGCAGGGGGCCCAGGCCGCTTCGGGCGAGCAGCAGAAGGCGGTCGAGAATCTCGACAAGGCGATCGCCGACATGGAAAAGATGAAGAAGGACGTCGAGAAGGATCTCGCCGAGAAGAAAAAGGAAATGGCCGCCATCGCCGAGAAGCAGAAGGACCTCCAGAAGCAGACCGAGAAGATGGCCGAAAAGATCGACGCCGCCGCGCAGGAGGCCGGCGGGGCCCAGGCGATGGAGAATGCCGCCCAGGCGGCGCAGGAAGCCTCCCAGCAGATGGGGCAGGCCTCGCAGCAGGCGAGCCAATCCGGCCAGAGTGGTCAATCAGGGCAGAGTGGACAGTCCGGCCAATCCGGCCAGCAAGGGCAGCAGGGCCAGCAAGGTCAACAAGGCCAGCAAGGTCAACAGGGTCAGCAGGGGCAATCGGGCGCCTCCCAGACCCAGCAGTCCCAGGAGAAGGCCGAGGAGAAGCTGGACGAGGCGATCGAGAACCTGAAGGAGCAGGAGGAGGAGCTGAAGGAGCAGGAGGATTTCGAGGAGCTCCTGAAGATCGAGGCCGCTCTCAAGCAGGTCAAGGAGCGCGAGGAGGCGCTCTGGAAGGCGACGGTGGCTCTCGACGGCAAGAAGGGGGAGATGCAGGCCCGGATCCTGAAGGCCGAGGCGGTGACCCTGTCGAACTCCCAGAAGGAGATCGCGGAGGCCGCGAAGGTCGTGGTCGGAATGCTTGAAGAGGGGAAGATCCGGACCTATGCCGGCTATCTCACGGACGCCGTAGGGCTCATGGAGCAGGTGACGCGGCGCCTCGGGGACGCCAAGACCGACAAGGCGACGCAGAACCGCCAGGAAGAGATCCTCCAGATCCTGACGCACCTGATCGATGCCCTGAAGGAGGACCAGAAGAAGAAAAAGGAAGAAGGCGGCGGCGGTGGCGGGGGTGGCGGCGGGGGTGGCGGCGGCGGAGAGCAGCCGCTGGTCCCTGACGCGGCGCAGCTCCGGATGCTGAAGCTTATGGAGCTGCGGGTCCAGTCGAACGTGCTGGGGATCGAGAACGCGCGCGCCCAGGGGACGGACATGGAGGCGCTGTCGGAAGACGTCGCCGGCGCCGCCGATCGGCAGAAGCGCGTGGCAACTCTCGCGCTCGAGATGGCCGAGCAGATGGAGGCGCAAGCCGGAGGTGCCCGATGAGCCTGATCATGAAAACAGGAAGGTCGGCGGCGCTCGTGATCGGGATGTCGCTTGCGGCCGGGGCCCGGGCAGAGCCCGCTTGGCTCAAGGGCGTGGACGAGGCCAAGGCCGTTGCGGCGAAAGAAAAGAAGGGGATCGCCATCCTTTTCGTCGACGAGGAGAACGGGTTCTCGAACCGGCTCGAGGCGAAGCTTGACGATCCGGAGACGAAAGCGGTTTTCGGGAAACTCGCGGCGGTACGGCTGGACCTCGGCGCCGCGGCCACGGAGGAGACAAAGGCCCTGGCCGCCGGTTACGGCCTTCCGAAGGCCCCCGGCATCGTGATCCTGAACCACGAGGGAAAACTCCTGGGACTCACCGGCTACCAGGGAGCCGATTTCCTGGCCAAGTCGATCGAGGAGATCCTGAAAAGGACTCCCCGCCAGGAGTCCCCGCAGGCCCAGGGTGGCGGGAAGGCCCCGAGGGCCGGCGGGCAGCCGGGCGCCGGAGCCCCGGCAGGCGAGCAGAACCCGATGCGCCCCGTGGCGGGCCAGATGGAGGATGTCCATTCAGACATCAGCCGCCAGGACACGGGTCCCGTCGTCCACCAGAAGATCAAGTCGATCCTTGACGAGCTCGACCGCCTGATCGAACAGTCGGAGAGCAGCTCGTCTTCCTCGTCGTCCTCCTCCTCGAGCCAGTCGCAGTCCCAGGACCAGTCCCAGGGGCAAGGGGAAGGAGAAGGGGAAGGGGAGGGCGAGGGCGAAGGAAAGGGAAAGGGGAAGGGCAAGCCGAAAGGCCAGAAGCCGGGCGGCCAGGGGGCGAAGCAGTCCGCCGCCGGGCACCGCGGCGACGGGGAGAACCTCATGAACCCGTTCGCGAGCCCCGCCGCCTCCTGGGGGGAGCGCGTCAAGATCGACCCCGAGAAGAGCGCCGTCCTGAAGGCACGGGAGGGGGTCACCCCGCCCGAGTACGAGTCGTACGTGAGCGAGTATTTCAACCGCCTGGCCCGGGAGGGATCCGGCCGGTAGACGTTCGCTTGCCAGGAATCCGGAGCGGGGGCGCCGAGCGCGCCCCCGCTCTTTTTTTTCGTTTTTCCGCAACCAGGTCCCCTTCCCGGCGGTTGGACCGGAACGGCCGGCGGGGGCAAGGAGGCGGAGATGGGAAAGGCAGCCTGGGTCCTGCTTCTGGGCGCGGGATGGGTCCGTGGGGCGGCGGCCCTTGAATCGGGGTCGTCCACGGGGCCGCATGAGGGGAAAGCGGTTTCGCAGTGCGTCGAGGAACGGGTGCGCCTCCTGGAAGGCGACCTGGCCCGCCTGCGGGAAGAGTATCTGGAGAGGGACCCCGAGCTTGCGGCCCGCCTCGGGGAGGCGCTCGAGAACCTGCGTTTCTCGGCGAGCGACCGGCGCCCGGTGGCGGAGAAATTTTCCCGGATGCGCAAGCTCTGCGGCGCCGGGGCGATGGGATCGGTCCGCCTCGAGGCCCGAAACGCCGAGGCGGACATCGAGGCGGTGATCGCGGCGCTCAAGGAGAAGCCGAAGCCGCCTTCTGACCCTTCCCCCCCTTCCCCGGGCCCCGGTCCGGTCGATCCCGGGCCCGATTCGGACGATCCGTCCGATCCGGATGAGGGAACGCCCGTTCAGGAACCGGAGGACGGGCCGACGGAGGGCCCGAACCTTCCGCCGTTCCCGGTGAAACCCCTGCCGGAGTCCCGTCCCGTGGATTGTCCAGTGGTCCTGCGGCTCCAGGATCCCTTCAGCGCGGAGGCGCGGCCGTGGGGAAACCGTGTGCCGATCGATCCGGAGAAGTGCGCCGTCCTGAAGCCGCGCGGGGAGCGGATCCCGCCCGAATACGAGTCGTACGTCCTGGCGTACTGGTCGAGGCTTTCGGGGAGCGCCCGGTAGCTGCCCCCTGTCGGCCGGGCGTGGCCCCGGCGGGCGTGCGGCGCGGGCCGCGCGCCCGCTTTTTTGAACCGGCCCGAAAATCATCTCCTGGCTTCGACCGGCTGCGGACGCGCCATGCGGTGTCGAGCCTCCTCAACGTATCCTGCGACTCTCGATACGCTTGCGTCGGCTCTCCTGGCCTGACGCGTCCTCGCCCGGCCTCGGGCCGACGGATCTGATTTTCGGCCCGGTTCCCGGGTACGTTTGTTAGGATTTCAGGATGCGGCGTTTGAGGATCGGCGTTTCCGGAGCCGGTGGAAAGATGGGGCGGCGGATCATCGCCGCCGTCGCCGCGGATCCGGCGTCGGTCCTGACCTGCGCGCTGGCCCGCGCCGGCTCTTCCGTCCTGGGGAAGGACGCCGGGACGGTGGCGGGGGTTTCCCCGCTCGGCGTGGCGATCGGCGACCGGTTGTCCCCGGGCGCCTGCGACGTCCTGATCGATTTTTCGGCCCCGCAGGCGCTCGCCGGGCGGATCGCGGAGGCCCTCGCGGCCCGCATCCCGCTCGTCGTCGGGACCACGGGGCTTTCGGCGTCGCACCGCGCGCGCCTGGCGGCCGCCGCCCGGCGGATCCCGGTCCTTGCCGCCGCGAACACGAGCCTCGGCGCGAACCTGCTTGCGGACCTGGTGGAATCGGCGGCGCGGGCGCTGGCGCCGCTTTCTCCCGACATCGAGATCATCGAGGCGCACCACACGCGGAAGAAGGACGCCCCGAGCGGGACGGCCCTGTTCCTCGCGGAGGCGGCCGCGCGGGGCGCCGGACGGCCCTACCGTCACGTCCATGGCCGCGCGGGCGTGACCGGTCCCCGTCCGTCCGGCGAGATCGGGATCCATGCCGTGCGGGCCGGACGGATCGTCGGCGAGCACACGGTGATCCTGGCTGCGGGTTCCGAGCGGATCGAGCTCGTCCACAGGGCCGAGACGCGCGACGTCTTCGCGGAGGGGGCCCTCGCCGCGGCGCGGTTCCTTGCCGGACGCCGGCCCGGGGTCTACTCCATGAAGGAGGTCCTGTGCGCGGACACGCCCCGGTCTTCCCGCCCCTCCCGTCCGCGCTAGGGCCGGCAGAGGCGTTCGCCCGCCTCCGCTCATCCGGCGTCCGTCTTCCTTTCTTCCTGGATTCGGGTTCGTTTCCCGGCCGCTCCTGGATCGGGGCGGATCCGGAGGCGGTTCTCGGGTTGTCGGACAGGGGGCTTTTCCTCCGGGAGGGAGGAAGGGAGGATCGCCTGGACGGGGACCCGTTCTCCGTTCTGGGGGGGCTCGTCGCGGCGGGCGGGTTCTGGGCGGGCTTCCTCTCTTATGACCTCGGGCGCCGGATCGAGGGGACGCCGGCGCACCGGATCGGCGAGGCGGCGCTCCCCCTGATGCGGTTCGCGCGTTACCGGGATGTCCTCGTGCTCGACCATGCCGCGGGAACCTGGGCGGTCGAGGCGCCGTCCGGGGAGGTGCCGCGCTGGCGCGCCGCACTCGACGGGCCGTCCGGTCCCGCCCCGTATTCCCTGGGGGCCTGGGAGCCGTCGGTGCCGAAGGAGGAATACCTCGCCGCGGTCGATCGCGTGCGCGCGGCCATCGGACAGGGGGAGATCTACCAGGCGAATCTCTCGCATCGTTTCACGGCCCCGTTCGGGGGGGACCCGTGGGGTTTCTACGCGGCGTTCCGGCGCGTCCACCCGGCCCCCTTCTCGGCGTATCTCGAGGACCGGGATGGCGCGGTCGCCTGTTTCTCGCCCGAGTGCTTCCTGGCGAGGGACGGCGAGCGGCTGTCCACGGTTCCGATCAAGGGGACCCGGCCGCGGTTTGCTGATCCCGCGCGGGACGCCGCGTCCCTGGCGGAGCTCGAGGGGAGTCCCAAGGACCGGGCCGAGCTTGCCATGATCGTGGACCTCGAGCGGAACGATCTCGGGCGCGTCGCCCGGACGGGGTCCGTGCGCGTGGAGGTCCCCCGCCGGATCGTTTCCTATGCGACCGTGCACCATGCCGAGGCGGCGGTCGCCTGCCGCCTCCGCCCGGGGACCGGCTGGGGAGAGATCCTCCGGGCGACGTTCCCCGGCGGATCGATCACCGGGTGCCCCAAGATCCGGGCGATGCAGGTCCTGTCGGACCTGGAACCGTTCGCGCGCGGGATCTACACCGGCTCCATCGGGTGGCTGACGCGCGACGCCGGGTGCCTCAACATCGCGATCCGGACGGTCGTCTTCGCGGGGGGGCGCGCGGTCCTCAACGTCGGCGGGGGGATCGTGGCCGACTCTGACCCCGAGTCCGAGCATGCCGAGACGCTGCACAAGGGGCGGGCCTTCCTGGAGCCGGAAATTCCGGGACCGGGAACCCTGCATGCGGCGCGCCCGGGTCTATAATCCAGGCAGGGACCGACCATGAGAATGGAAGCCAGATTGCAGGCGCGCCAGACGCAGGAGATGCGGCTGGCGCCGCAGATGATCCAGTCGATGGAGATCCTGCAGATGGCGGTCATGGACCTGCAGGCCAAGATCGCCGAGGAGCTGGAGGAAAATCCCGTCCTCGAGGTCCAGGAGAAGGAGACGGTCTCCCTCGATGCCAAGCGCGAGGAGCCTTCTCCCGACCGGGACGGCGCCGACGACGAGGGGAAGTGGTACGAGGACCTGGCCGGCTGGCGCGAGGGGCGCGGACGCGTGGCGCGGGGGGGCGGCGACGAGGACGTGAAGTCCGAGATGCTCGCCAACACCATCGCGCGCCCGGAAAGCCTGCAGGACTTCCTGAAGGGGCAGCTTTCCCTTCTCGAGGTCCCGGAGGAGTACATGCCGGCCGCGGAGCAGGTGATCTACAACCTCGACGACGGAGGATACCTTCCCTACACGCTGGAGCAGATCGCGGAGACGGCGACGCCGCCCGTCCCGCTGGAAAGGCTCCAGGTGGGGCTCCGGATCGTCCAGAGCCTGGAACCGGCGGGCGTCGGGGCGCGCGACCTGAAGGAGTGCCTCCTTCTCCAGCTCCGTTCCGACGCCTCTCCCGAGGCGGCCTTCGCCCGGGACCTGATCGGCGCCCACCTCGAGGACATCGAGGCGAACCGCCTCCCGAAGATCGCGAAGGCCACCGGACGCGAGATCGAGGAGATCAAGCAGGCCTTGCGCGTGATTTCCGGGCTGAATCCCCGTCCGGGGGCGCTCTACGGCGGCGCCTCCTCCCCGCGGGTCGTTCCGGACGTCGTGGTGGAGTCGGTGGACGGCCGCTACGAGGTCAGGGTCGAGAACCACTACATCCCGCGCCTCTCCTTGAGCCCCTGGCACGCCAAGCGTCTCGAGGCGGCTCCCAAGGATCCGGCCCTCAAGGAATGGCTCAAGAAGAAGATGGAGTCCGCCCGGTGGCTGATCGAGGCGATCGTCCAGCGCCAGGACACGCTCCAGCGCGTCGCGAACGCCGTCGTCGAGGCCCAGAAGGGGTTCCTGGACCACGGGATCGACAGGCTCGTCCCGCTCAAGATGCAGCAGATCGCCGATCAGGTCGGGGTGCACGTCTCGACCGTGAGCAGGGCGATCTCGAAGAAGTACATGCAGACCCCGCGCGGGATCTTCCCGATGAAGTTCTTCTTCACCGGCGGCGTCCAGGGGGCCGAGGGGGAGGAGGGGGAGTCCTGGGTCGTGGTGCGCCAGAAGGTGGCCGAGATTGTCGCCCAGGAAGACAAGCGGAACCCCCTCTCCGACGGCGAGATCGCCGACGCCCTGAAGAAGCAGGGGCTCGACGTCGCCCGCCGCACGATCGCCAAGTACCGCAAGATGCTGAAGATCGGCTCGTCGCGGATGCGCCGGGCGTATTAGCCGCTTCCCGAGTGGCGCCGATGCTCGCTTTGCGCCCCTTCCAGCGGTTCGCCTGATCCGCGGGACGCTCGGCGCGCTGGCATCCCGCCGACCGCGCGCCTCGTTGCGATCCGGCCGCGACGAGGCGAAGCCTGCGTCAGTATTCTCCGGGAACGTCAATCCGCGCCTCGCCTTGCCGGATCAGCCCCGCGGCCAGGCTCCCGCTGCGGGGCGCGCGCTGTCGCGTTCGTTCGGTTCAGATTCGTTGATCGCGAGCTTTTGATAAGACCCCCCGCTTCGTCGGGCAGATCCCCGACGAAGCGGGGGGATCTGAATCACAGCTCGCGTTCAGTCATCCAGTCAGCACCGAATGCACGCGAACGCGCGTGGCCCGGGGCGGGGGCGCTTTTGCGGGCGTGTGTCGCAGGACGAGGCGTGGTTTGGCGTTCTCGGAAAAGGCCTGGCCGGGTCCGCCTCGGCCGTCGCGACACTCGAGCGAGGCATGTGTGGGCGGGTCTTCCGACTGCCGAGCGTCCCGCAAAAGCGGCCCCGACCGCAAGGGCCACAAAGCGAAGCATCGGCGCCATACGGATGCTTGAGGGGTAAAAAGCGGCTGTCGCGCACGCGCCTGGTCCCTCTCCCAAGCCAGACGTCGTGCGGACAGCCGCGTGAAACCCGTCATGCCGGAGATCGCGGGGAGAGTCGCGAGCGCTCTTCGGCCCTCTTCTTATCGAGAGATTCCGGGCGGGACTAAAGAAAAAGCTGACGTCGGTGAAACGGCGCGGTGCTACCGGTTCTTCGCGTCGTTCGAATGGCCCGCGACATGGAGAAGCCCCAGGAAGAGGGCCCCCGCCGCGTAGGCGGCGGCGAAATCGGGCGCCGCCATCCAGCCGAACCGGTTGAGGATGCCGGCCGGTCCGATCGCGCCGGCGTGGATCACGCCGACGGCCGAGAGGAGCGCGGCGGCCGCCATCCAGAGGGAGGCCTTCGCGAACCGCCGCTCGATGATGAAAACGAGGATCGCCGAGAAGAGCATCGAGGTGACGAGGAATCCCTGGGAGAGCGCGATCGCGCCCGCGATGTAGAGGTTCTTCCCGAATCTCGCGAGCGTCTCCGCGTAGGGGGCGCCGGCCGCCCGGATCGTGGCCTCGACGAGCGTCAAGGCCCAGGCGGCAAGGGACGGCACCAGCCCCAGCGCCACGGCGAGCGCGTGGGATTTCGGGACTTCCTGGAATGCCTGCGCCGTGATGATGATCCCGATCCAGAGGAGGATCGCGACCGTCGCCTCGAGGGGGATTACCGTGAGGACCGGTGCGACCCCGCCCGCCAGGCACAGAACCATGATCACGATACCGTTGGCGGCGGAGTACCCGATCCGGGCCCCCATCGACTTCCAGGCGGGGTGGCCGATGTAGATCGTGGTCGGGAAGGGGCTTCCGAAGAGCCCCGCCGCGAGGCTTCCGAGGCCGTTCGCCAGAAGCGACGGCCGCGTCTCGAACCGGTCCCCGCCTGCCTCGGCGCTTTCCAGGTTCTGGAGCGAGCCGATCACGTTGAAAAGGCCCATCGGAAGGATCACGCCCAGGAACCCCCACGCGCGCGGGTCCGCGAGGAACGCCAGCATGTCGCCCGCCGCCAGGGCCGGGAGGTGGAATCCCCAGGCGCCGACCGCCGCCGGTTCCCAGGGGGAGCGCCCCAGCGCCCGGAGGCCCCAGGCGAGCGCGGTTCCGACGAGGACCGCGACGAGCCCGCCGGGGAGTCCCAGGGGAAGCCGGATCCGTCCGCCGTAGCAGGCCAGGATCACCACCATCGGAAGGATCGCGACCGCCGGCATCGCGAAGATCTGGAGGACGAACCCCATCGTGATGAAAGTGACGGCGATCCCCGCGAGGGCCGCAAGAAGCGCCGCCCGCGGCGTGTGGCGGCGGAGGAGGTCCCCGATGAAGGCGCCAATGATCTCGATCACGGCGCTCCCGAGGCACGCGAAGAGCCCCGCCTGCCAGGCGAGGGTCGCGTCCTGCGTCTCCCGGTAGACCGGCCCGATCACGAGGAAGATGTGGGCGAACAGGCTCACCGTGTTGATCCCGTAGGGAAGGGCGGTGATGTCGTCGCGGCCTGTCTTGCGGGCCAGGCGCCACGCCTGCCAGCTGTAGAAAAGGTTCCCGACGAGGATGGAAAACGCCGCCCCCGGCAGGATCCGTCCGGAGACGAGCTCCGGCGGGAGCCCCGCGAGCGGGCAGAGCTCGGCGATGAGCATGAGCTGCAGGAGGTTGTCGATGAAGAGGCCGAAAAAACCGTCGATGTCGCCGCGGACGAACCAGCGCGGGATCATGCGCCGCTTTTCAGCTCCCGGACGAAGGAAGGGCTGAACGTCCCGCGCGCCACCTCGGCGACGGGCCCCTTCATCGTGAGGCCGAAATCTTCCGCGACGGCGATGGTGAGCTCGCCCCCCGGAGCGCGGACAGTGACGGGGGAGCGGGCGTGCCCCAGGCGTACCGCGGCGGCGGCGGCGGCGCAGGCGGAAGAGCCCGAGGCGCGCGTCTCGCCGGCGCCGCGCTCCCAGATCAGGATCGAGATCGCGTGCTTCCCGTCGGGAACGGCAAGCTGGACGTTCGTCCGGTTCGGGAACGCCCTGTGGTTTTCCAGGGCCGGTCCCAGGGAGAGGAGTTCCTGGCGGGTCCACGCCTGCCCCTTGGGTCTGAAGACGACGCAATGCGGGTTCCCGACGCTGACGCCGGTGAAGTGCAGCTTCCGGCCCGCCGCGGAGATCGGGGTCAGCACGAGCTCGTCCCGCCGGATGGCGCAGGGGAGCGCCTTCGGCGCGAAGGTCGCGCGTCCCATCTCGACGGTGGCCGAGGAGGCGTCGCCGTGGCGGTCGAGGTGGAGCGTGATCGCGACGATCCCCCCTTTTGTCTCGACCGTGAACGTCCGTCTCCGGGCGAGTCCCGTCGCATGGAGAAAGCGGGCGAAGATCCGCAGGCCGTTCCCGGATTTCTCCGCCTCGCTCCCGTCGGGGTTCCAGATCCGCAGGCCCCAATCGGCCTTGCGGGAAGGGGCCAGCGCCAGGATCCCGTCGGAACCCACGCCGTGGTTCCGGTCACAGACTTTCCGGATCGCCTCCGGCGTCAGCCTGAAACCGAGCCGCTCCGGGTCGACCACGATGTAGTCGTTCCCGAGTCCGTGCCCCTTGAAGAAGGCGTTGCGCACGGGCGGGATTCTAGCAGGGGGAACCGGGCATTGCAGGGCTCGGTCACATTCGGCTGCCTCCCGGCGGCCTCCGCGACCCCGGGTCGCGGCCCTCTCACCACGGACGGTCTGCGATGCGCGAAATGGATATTGGAGGGCTCGGCCACACTCGGTCGCTCCCGCTCCCTCGCGCGGCCCCGGGTCAGTGGCCTCCGGCCTGGCAACGGCGCTTGAGTAGATCTGTCGGCGGCGCGCGGGCAGGGCTCGGCCACACTCGGTCGCTCCCGCTCCCTCGCGCGGCCCCGGGTCGCGGCCCTCTCGGCTCGCTCCCGCTCGCCTCGGCACACGTATGTGTGCCGGGCCGCTCCCTTCTCGCAGGAACGCCCCCTCGTTTTCCTCGCTGCGCTCGTAAAACTCGTGGGCGTTGCAGGGCTCGAACCTGCGACCCCTACCGTGTGAGGGTAGTGCTCTACCAGCTGAGCTAAACGCCCGGAAAACGGGATTCTAGCCCGGGAAGGATTCTGATTCGAGCCCGGTTACGTTCCGTCTCCCGCCTCGCGATCCATCCATTTCCACAGTGGTTCAAGGCCTGCTTCCGGCCCGGAGGCTTTCGGGGCCTTCTCCGGGACGGCGGGTGCGGGGGCCGGAGAGAGGCGCGCCGTGAAGCGGGCCGGCCGTTTCGCGCCGAACGTGGTCGGGAAGAGGACCTGCTCGCCGGGCTTCACCGCCGTCGGGGTCTTGTAGACATCCTGCGCGGGCGGGGCGATCCAGGAGGGATCCGCGAACACCTCCTCCAGGCGCTTCCGGTCCTCCTCTCCGGGAAGGTTTTCCGCGAGGTAGGCCCGGTATTCCCGCTCGCCTTCGATCGGGTTCCCGTGGATGTCGTACCGCTCCCCGGCGTAAATGCTCGGCTCCATCCGGTTGAACCGGATGGAGGGGAGGACGAGCCGGGGGGTCCCTGCGGGGTAGTGCCGCTCGATCAGGCGGTTGAACTTCTCGACATGTCCCTCGAGCGCCCGCTTGTAGAAAGTCACGGTGATGGCATTCAGGAGCTCCTTGTTGATGTCGCCGACGGGCCCTTCGAGCCCCAGGTTCACGAACTTGTACCCGTAAGCCGCCTTTTCCCGCTCCCGGTGGACCAGGTCCGCCAGCAGCTGGCGGTCGATCACGGCCGAGGGGGGGCTTGCCAGCGTATAGCCGGGACTCGGGTAGAACCCCTTCAGTCCCAGGCGGTAGTAGATCAGGGCGTTCGTGGAGCGCTCTCCTCCGTGGAGGTCGTAACCCAGGGGAGCATAGAGGTTCATGTATTTCTGCAGGATCGCGACCGGGACCTTCCCGGCCTCGAGGATCCGCTCGTACCCCTGCTCGCCGCTCCGGAGGTGTTTCGCCTCTTCCCGAAGCATGAAGACCATCGATCCGGCGAGGGGCCCGACCGCGCTGTGCTGGAGAAGCGAGAGCTGGCTTCCGCCGTCCCGGTCCATGAACTCCAGGAACGAGTAGAAGCCGATCCAGTCGTGGATGATCTGGTTGAACGCCCCCAGGAGCCGCCGGTTCCCCGCTTGCGCCGCGCGCCGTTCGAGAAGGGACTGGGCCGCCCGGTACCCCTCCTCGGTTTTCAGGACCTCGGTCGCGAACCACCCCATCTGCCAGCCGTGCCGGAACTCCTCGTTCATGACCCAGAGGAGGATCTTCCGGTCATAGTCGGAGGGGGCCGTGTCCCAAAGCCCCACCTGGAGCTCGTTGGAACCGAATTCGGTATCCCCCTGGATGTCGGTGAGGTTCGCGAGGATCTGGAGGCAGGTCCGGCCGTTCCACTCGCCGTCCGGGAAATCGGCCGGGGACCGCCATTTGGGCCGGCCCGCGTAGTCGCCGAACTCGACCAGGTCGGACTTCGTCGCGGCCCGGACGATCCGGAATTCGTGGTTCAGGGTCTCGGGCTCGGTGAGTCCCACGTCATGCAGGTACCACCGGCTGTATTCGCGGAAATCCTCGAACGACCGGATCTGCGGCTTCTGCGCGTTCATGTTTCCTCCCTTTTCATTGAGGGACCGGCAAGGCCGGGGTGTCCGTGAGAAGCAGGACCACCGTGATCGCCGTCACGAGGACGGGGACCCACGCGGCCAGGACCAGCCAGCGGTTCTCGAGCTTCAGGTGCATGAAATGGAAGGCGACGAGATACGCCTTCCAGGCGCTCAAGGCCGCGAGCACCGCCAGGATCCCCTTCCGCGAGAGGGGCCAGTCGATGGCGAATACCTCGACGACGGTGAGCGCCGTGAGCAGGATCCAGACCCCGACGTAGCCCTTCCGCGTCATGCTCATACGAGGTAGATCCCCGTGAAGAGGACGATCCAGACCAGGTCCACGAAATGCCAGTAAAGGGCCCCGCATTCCATGACGCGCGCGAGCTCTTCCGGGTCCGGCGTGTTGAACGAACGCGCGAACATCCACAGGAGGACGCTGATGCCGCTGGCGACGTGAAAGCCGTGGAAGCCGGTGAGCGCGAAGAAGGTCCCGTAGAAGAGGTCCGTCCGGGGACCGGCCCCGGCCGACAGGAAGTGGGTCCATTCGTACGCCTGGAACCCCAGGAACCCGAGGCCCCCGAGGATCGTGAGACCCAGGTACATCCGGGACATTGACCGGCGCCCCTCCCGGGCCTCGGCGAGCGCGAAGACCATTGTCACGCTCGAGCAGATGAGGACGAAGGTGAAGACCCCGGTGAGGGGGATCGCCAGGCGCGTCTTCGGATCCGGCCAGGCCGGGTCGAGCGCGCGCAGCATGGCGTAGGTGGAGGCGATCGCCGCGAACATCATCGCGTCCGAGAAGAGGAAGACCCACATCCCGAGCTTTCCGGCGATCGGCGGGGGCTTGTGGAGGGCGTGCGCGCTCATGCGGGACCTCCGTACCCGTACGGTTCGACGCCACGCGGGAGCTCCCGGAAATTCTCGGCCGGAGGAGGGGAGGATGTTGTCCACTCAAGGGTCAACGCCCCCCACGGGTTGTCGCCGGCCGGTTTTCCGGCCACGAGGCTCCAGACGAGGTTCGCCACGAAGAAGAGCTGGAATCCCACGAGGGCGAAGGCGCCCCAGGAGATCCAGGCGTTCGGGACGGCGTATTCGGGGGAATAGACCGCGATGTGGCGGCGCATGCCGGCGAGCCCCACCAGGTGCATCGCCGTGAAGATCGAGATCATGAGGACGAAGGTCCCCGCGAAATGGACGTACCCCAGGACCGGGTGGAGGAGCCGGCCGGTCATCTTGGGCCACCAGAAATAGAGGGCCGCGAAGACGCCGGCGACCGCCGCGGTGACAAGCACCATGTGGAAATGCCCCACGACCCAGTAGGTGTCGTGCACGTACATGTCGACCGGGATCGTCGCGTTGAAGAACCCCGTGAGCCCGCCCAGGATGAACGCCACGACGAACATCACGGCGAAGAGGAAGGGAGGATCGAACCGGAGACGTCCCCGCCAGATCGTGGCGATGAAGCTCAAGACCACCACGCCGGCCGGAACGCTGATCATCTTCGTCCAGAGCATGAAGAACCCGGACGCCCAGGGGTTCATCCCGGAGGTGTACATGTGGTGTCCCCAGACCAGGAACGAGAGTCCCGTCGTCACCATCATGCAGACGACCACGAACCGGTAGCCGTAGAGGGTCTTCCGGGAGAAGACCGGCAGGATCTCGCCGGCGATCCCGTAGAGGGGCAGGAGCGCGATATAGACCTCCGGATGCCCGAAGAACCAGAAGAGGTGCTCCCAGAGGAGGGCGGACCCTCCCTCCCGGGGAATGAAGAAGCCGATCCCGAAAAGCTGGTCGAGGACGAGAAGCCCGAGCGCCCCCGCCAGGAAGGGGATCACCAGGATCACGATGATGGATGCCAGGAAGAGCGCCCAGGTGAAGACCGGAAGCCTCCACCAGCCGAGCCCGGGCGCCCGCAGGACCGTCACGGTCACGAGGATGTTCAGCGCCCCCAGGATGGACGAGAACCCCATGACGATGAGAGAGAGGCACCAGAGGGTCTTCCCGATCCCGGCCCCGGCGTATCCGCCCACGGCGCTCAACGGGGGGTAGGCGAGCCATGTCGCCCCGAACGGCCCTCCGGGAACGACGAACTGGAGCAGATTCGTGACGCCCGCCGCGAAGAAGAGCCAGAAGCTCAAGGCGTTCAGGCGCGGGAACGCCATGTCCCGCGCCCCGATCTGGAGCGGCACGACGTAGTTCCCGAGGGCTCCCGTGAGGAGCGGGATCGCGGCGAAGAAGATCATGATCGTTCCGTGTTCGGTGAACACCTGGCTGTAGGTGTCCGGGTCGAGCGTCGCCTGCGGGTCGCGCAGCTCCCAGCGGATCGTCAGGGCCAGGAGCGACCCCGCGATCAGAAAGAGGATCGCCAGCACCAGGTACTGGAGTCCGATCACCTTGTGGTCGGTGCTCCAGACATACCGGCGGAAAAATCCCTGTGGCGGGGCGTGATGCGTCATCGGGCCTCCTTGCGGAGCAGGATCCAGCGGTCGAACGCCTCGGCCGGGAGGACCTCGAGCGTGGCGTTCATGATCGCGTGGTCCGTCCCGCAGAACTGGTTGCAGAGGATCGGGTAATGCCCGGGATTCCCGATCGGCTGCATCCAGAGGTGCGTGGTGAATCCGGGGATCGCGTCCCGCTTCATCTTGAGGTGCGGGAGGTAGAAGCTGTGGATGACGTCGTCGGAGTCGATCTCGAAATGGACCGGGCGTCCCGCCGGGACGGCCGCGGCCCCCGTGGAGGCGATCCCCAGTTCCGGGTACTCGAACGCCCAGAAGAATTGCTTCCCTTTCACCTTCACGCGAAGGGCCCCGTCCAGGGGGCGCGTGAGGTTCCGGTAGACGACCCAGCTGTTGACGACCATCACGAGGACGATCGCCGCCGGAATCGCGATCCAGACCGCCTCCACGAGCCGGCTCCCGGGGCGGTACGGAGGAGCGACCGGGTCGGCGCGGGTCAGGATCCCCCGGACGAGCGAGAGCCCGAGCCCCGAGATCACCAGGAATCCGATCACTCCCGTCACGGCCAGCGTCAGGTGGAAGTCATGGTCGATCTCCCGGCCTTGCGCATTGGCGGATTCGGGGAGCCACCAGGTGGGGATCCGCGCCTCTTCCGGAACCCCCGTCCGGATCGACCGGATGTAATGGACGACGTTCCAGATCTGCTCCGGCGTGAGGGTGTCGTTCGCGGGCATGGGGGTGCCGGGGATGCCGGCATGGATCCGCCGGTACAGGGATTCCGGATCGTCCGCCCCCTTGAGGGTGGCGGCGGTGAGGTCGCGCGAGGCGACCGGCTCCCCCTCGGCCGTGCGCCAGGAAGGGTCGGACTTCCCGCGTCCGTCCTCCCCGTGGCAGTTCGCGCAGTTCCTGCCGAAGATCTCGTGGCCCTGCGCGGCGCTTTCCGGGGTCTGCGGGGGAACGGCTCCGGTCGGGATCGGCTCCCCGGGGACGAGCTTCTCGGCGGCGATCCGGCGCGCCTCGTCGAGCGGCATCACCTCGTCCGGGTCCTCCTCGCGGGATGCCTCGACGAGCCGTCGGGCATATGCCTCGCGGGTCAGATGGAACACCGCGTCGACGAGGGCGTTCCGGTCCGCTTCCGGGAGATGGTTCCAGGGAGGCATGCCGGTCCCCGGGATACCCCGGGTCAGGGTGGCGAAGAGATCCGCGCGGCTCGGAACGCCGCTCGTCGTCGAGACGAGCCGGAACTGCCCCGTCGCGAAATCGCGCGGGCGAGGGCGGTTGAGCGAGGCGCCCGGGCCGTCCCCGCGGCCCGTCTCCCCGTGGCAGACGGCGCAATGCCTCGCGTAGAGCGCGAGCCCCCGTACCGGGGCCGGCTCCTCCGCGAGAAGGAGGGGGCGGGTGACGAAAAGCCCCACCAGCATGATCCAGGCGCGTTTCATCGGGCGGGAGGGCCCTTTTCCGGACTGTTCCGGTTCAGCTCGCGCGTGAAGAGCCAGATGCCCGCCCCGATGGCGGCGAACGGGACCGCCAGGAGCGCCAGGTCCACCCAGACGAGGCGCGCGGCCGCCTCGACCTGCTTGCCGCACATCGCGCAGGCCGTAAGCGGACAGGTCATGGAAAACATGCACCCCATTCAAAGCAAAGGGGATACCAGCGGACGGGCGTCTGGCGTCCCTGGCCGGGGGCGGCGTCCCGGGGAAAATTCCGCGTGACACGGGGAAAACGCGCGGGTGGCGGCCTGTCGCGCGGGCCGCCGCCGACCTTGATTGCCGTCCGCGGATCGCTGAAGATGACCGCATTCCCCGACGGGGAACAGAAAGGAGCCGTCCATGTCCATCGTCAAGATCATTGAGCTGGTGGGGGAGTCGCCGAAGGGGTGGGAGGAGGCCGTCGCGGGCGCCGTGAAGGAGGCATCGAAGACCCTCCGCGGGATCACGCGCGTCGGCGTCAAGGAGATGGACGTGAAGCTCGACGGTGGCAAGATCGTCGCCTACCGGGCGCGCGTCGAGATCTCTTTCCGGCTCGAGCGTTAGAGCCTGTCCGTGAAGGTCGGACGGCCCGTCGGGCCCATCCGGGCGCCGCGGGGGGGGCGTCTTTCGTGCGCCAACTGGCAGGTCGAGGCCCCCCTGCGGATGCTCATGAACAACCTCGATCCCGAGGTGGCCGAGCGTCCCGGTGATCTCGTGGTCTACGGCGGCCGGGGCAAGGCCGCCCGGAACTGGGACTGCTACGCCGCGATCGTCCGCTCCCTGAAGGGGCTCAAGCCCGACGAGACGCTTCTCGTCCAGTCGGGGAAGCCCGTCGCGGTCCTCCGGACGCACGAGAGCTCGCCGCGGGTCCTGATCGCGAACTCCAACCTCGTCCCCGCCTGGGCGACGCCGGCGTATTTTCGCGACCTCGAGGACCGGGGGCTCATCATCTTCGGCCAGATGACGGCCGGCTCCTGGATCTACATCGGGTCGCAGGGGATCCTGCAGGGGACCTACGAGACGTTCGTCGCCGTGGGGGACCGCCATTTCGGGGGGAGCCTCGCCGGCCGCGTGATCCTCTCGGCGGGTCTGGGCGGGATGGGCGGGGCGCAGCCGCTCGCGGCGACGATGGCGGGGGCGGTCTTCCTGGGAATCGAGGTCGATCCGTCACGCATCGCCAAGCGTCTCGCCACCCGCTACCTCGACCGGGCGACCACGCGCGTCGACGAGGCGCTCCGCTGGGTGGAGGAGGCCCGTCGCGCGAAGGTTCCGCTCTCGGTGGGGCTGGCGGGGAACGCCGCGGAGATCCTCCCGCGGCTTCTCGCGGACGGCTTCGCGCCGGATGTCGTCACGGACCAGACGAGCGCCCACGACGAGCTGTACGGATACGTCCCGGCCGGACTGTCGCTCGCCGCGGCGGCGCGCCTGCGGCACCGGAATCCGAAGGAGTACATCCGGCGCGCGTACGCCTCCATGGCGCGCCACTGCCGGGCGATGGCCGGCTTCCTGAAGGCGGGTTCAACCGTCTTCGACTACGGGAACAACCTCCGGGGCCAGGCGGTGAAAGGGGGATTCGGGCAGGCGTTCTCGTACCCGGGATTCGTTCCCGCCTATATCCGGCCGCTTTTCTGCGAGGGGAAAGGGCCGTTCCGCTGGGCGGCGCTCTCGGGCGACCCCCGCGACATCGCCGTGACGGACAAGATGGTCCTCTCGGAATTTCCGGACAACGAGCCTCTCGCGCGCTGGATCCGGATGGCGCGGGAGAAGGTCGCCTTCCAGGGGCTGCCGGCCCGGATCTGCTGGCTGGGCCAGGGGGAGCGGGCGCGCTTCGGGGCGCGCCTGAATCACCTCGTGCGGCGCGGCCGGATCTCGGCCCCGGTCGTGATCGGGCGGGACCACCTCGACTGCGGCTCCGTCGCCTCCCCGTACCGGGAGACCGAGGCGATGAAGGACGGTTCCGACGCGATCGCCGACTGGCCGCTCCTGAACGCGCTCCTCTCGACCGCGAGCGGGGCCACCTGGGTCTCGATCCACCATGGCGGAGGGGTCGGGATCGGGAACGCCATCCATGCGGGGCTTGTCATCTGCGCCGACGGGACGCGCGCGATGGATCCGAGGCTTGACCGCGTCCTCACGAACGACCCGGCGATCGGCGTCGCGCGCCACGCCGACGCGGGGTACCCGGAGGCGGCCGCGACCGCCCGGAAGAACCGTCTCAAGCTGCCGATGGTCCGGAACTAGCGCCGGGTCCGGCTGGACCCGATGAAGCATCCGCCCGCGCCCGTCGCGCCGAGAGGGTCCTCGGCGGCGACGGCGCCTCCCTCTTCCGGAAGGGCGTCCGCCTCGACGCTTCCCGTGAGCGTGAAGGCCGGGGTCGCCTCGGGCGTGTTTCCGTAGGCGCCGACGTTGATGCGGGACCCGTTGGGAACCGGTTCCCGGCTGTAGGCGTCGCCGGGCTTCCCGCCGTCGACGGCCGGGGTCCCGGGGCGCTCGTGGAAGCGGGCGTCGGCGAAGAGGGAGCCGGAGAAGGAGGTGTCGCCCACGCCGCTCTGGGCGCCGTCGGCGTGTGTGACGCCGTTGGCGTGGAACAGGCAGTAGGTCGTCCTGGACCCGCTTTCCTTCTTGCCGCTACCGGGTCCCCGGACCGCCGCCTTGCCGTGCCCGCTGAAGATGTTGTTCCGGATCTCGAGCTTGGATTTCACGTGGGAGGGGATCCGGAGGCCGTCGAGGGCGTTGTTCGCGAAGGTGACGTTCTTCACGACGGCGTAGGAGGCGTCCCCGACCGTCATCCCGACCTGGTTTCCGGTCAGGATGACATTCTCGACGCGGATCACCGCCTCGTTTCCGGTGGAGATGCCGGTCTCCCCTCCCTGGACCCGGACGTTCGTGATGTGGGGGAGGTTCCGCTCGGCGCGGCTCCAGAGGGTCTTCTTTCCGTCCCCCGCCACGGTGATCGCGGCCGCGTCCGGGTCGCTGGCCGTGATCGTCGTCGCGGAGGGGCTTGTCCCCTCGATGCTGACGCCGGCGGGGAGCGTGATCGGGTCCTCGGGGTATTCCGCGGCGCCGAGCCGGATCGTGTCGCCGGCGACCGCCGCCGCCGCCGCCGCGCGGATGGAGGAGAAGGACGTTTCGCTGCCGTCCGCGGAGACAAGCTTCACGCCGGGATTCGGGACAGCGCTCACGAAGGCGGCCGGGCCGTCCGTCCCGAGGGCCGGGATGGCGGAGACGGCGAAGGAGTAGGTGGAGCCGTTGGCGAGTCCACGGATCACGAGGACGGGGCTCGTCCCCTCCGTGTGCCAGTAGGGGAGGTCGAACCCGTCGTCACCGGGCCCCTTGATGGAGACGGCGTAGAGGAGCGGAACCCCCGCAAGGGGCGCGCGCCAGGTGAGGGCGACCCCCTGGTCGAACGGCGCCGCGGCAAGCCCCTGGGGGGCCGTGCCCGGGTCGCCAGGGGCCGGGGCGTAAAGGAACGTCTGGACCAGGGACCAGGGGGAGAGGGCGCCGTCTTCGTCCACGGAGCGCACGCGCCAGGTGATCGTCGTGTCCGGCACGAGATCGGTGGACGCGAGGATCGTCCCAGTCTGGCCGGCCGGGACGCTGATCTCGCGGGTGTAATCGGCGTCCACTTCCCCGTCGTCGTCGAACCGGACGAGGTATCCGGCAGTGCCCGGGCCGTCGTCAAGGTCGTTGGCGGGGTTCCAGCTCACGGTCGGGGAGCCACCCGTTACCGTCGCACCAGGCAGGGGGGAAAATCCCGTGACGGGGGCGTCGGGAGCGTAGTTGGCTCCCTGGTAGGTGTAGAGCATCCCGTTGGCGTTGACGTGCACGCGGCCGTTGGACGGCGTCGGGGAAGAATGAGTCACGACTCCCAGGGGATGGCTCTCGAGCGGCGTGGCGGAGGTCGTGGAAAAGACCTTCAGGAAGTTGTCCGCCGTCACGAAGACGCGGTTTCCCGCAACTCCGGCGGAGCTGACGAAACCCGGGATGATGCCGCCGGGCGTCCCGTCGTCCCATGTCCAGAGCGTGGTCCCGGTGGCGCGGTCGAGGCAGAAGAGCTTGTTCCGGGCGAACCCCGTCATCCGGCGCCAGGCGAAGACGCGGTCGGCCGTGACGGCGAGGGACCCCGTCTTGCAGGCGTTTCCGTCCGGCTTCACCGTCCAGAGCGCCGCCCCGGTGGAAAGGTCCAGGGCCCGGATCACGGAGTCGGCCGTCGTGGCCAGGAACACGTTGTTTCCGGACACCGCGGAGGCGACGACGTCGACCTCGCCGGTGGGGATCCCGAATTCCCAGCGAAGGGTCCCGTCCGCCTCGTCCAGGCACCGGAACTTGGCGTCGTTGGCGCCGATGACGATGCGGCCTCCCTCGGCGCCAGGGGCGGCGTAGACGGGTTGCCCCGTCTGGACTGTCGTGAGGAGGCTTTCAGGTTGCCGCGCGTCGTAGATCCGGATCTCGCGCTTCGGGACGCCGACGCCGAAGGCGATCCGGGAGGCCGTGGCAAGGGGAGAGGAAAAACAGGTCCCCCCCAGGCTCACCTCCCGAAGGGGCTTTCCGTTCAGGGGGCCCTTGCGGGCGGAAAGCTTGACGGCGGTCCCGTCGCGCGCGACTGCGTAGACGGCGCCGCCCGCCACGGCCGGCGTGGCGAAGATGTCGGCCGGAAGGGCGTACTGCCAGAGGACGGCGCCGGAGGCGGCGTCCATGCAGTAGAGGACGTTTCCGCCCGCGCAGTAGACCCGTCCGTCTTTCGTGACGGGGCTGGAAAAGTGGGTGCCGGTGGCGCCGGGCGGAACGAGGTCCCGGACCCACAGGACGCCCAGGGGGAGAGGGAGGGTTTCCGTCGTCGCCCCCGTCTTCCCCGCGTTTCCCCGGAACTGGGGCCAGTCGTCAGCCCGCACGGCGCCCCCGCCGCTCCAGGCGGCGGCCGCCAGGACGATCAGGGTACCGAGACATGCCATCCGTGCGCGGTGCATGGTTATCCTATGTCGTCCTGTCAGGCGCGCTCCTGTACCCCGGTTTTCTCCCGGCTCGCGGCCGTGTCGAGCAGGGAGAGAAGCGCCTGGATCTGGAACGGTTTTTTCAGGAAGCCGTCGAATCCGTGCTGGCGGAGCTTGCGCTCCTCGGACTCGTTCAGGAAGCCGGACATCGCGAGGATCCGGATCCCGGCGAGAAGCGGGTCCTGCCGCAGGCTCTCGCAGATCCGGCGGCCGTCGATGTCCTTGAGGCGGATGTCGAGGAGCACGACGCTGGGGCGCATCTGGGAGATGAGGCGCCCCGCGGCAAAGCCGCTCTCGGCGACCTGGGTCTCCCAGCCGGCGTCGGCGCGCGTGACGGCCCGGGCGAGACCCTGGGCGAAATCGGCGTCGTCGTCCACGATCAGGAGGCCTCGCGGACCGCGCGGTTCGGCCGCCACCGGGATCCCGTGCTGGCGGGCGAAGGCGACCAGCGCCTCCCGGGGGATCCGGCGGCTCGTGGAGCCGGGGATCCGGAACCCCTTGAGCTGTCCGGAGTCGATCCACTGGATCACGAGCGGGCGGGAGACCCCCAGGATGCGGGCCGCTTCGTTCGTGGTCAGGAATTCGTAGCTCATGGGGTCTGGCCTCCCAATAAATGAATTAAGTGAAATATCTGACGTAAGTGTGTCTTGTGAAAACGCCTTGTCAAGGGAAATGGTCCCCGGAAAGAGGGATTTTCCTTTAGGGGCATGTCGAAAAGCCCGATCATTCCGACAGGACACGCCATGGATTTCCGCGACTACTTCCGCATCATACGCAGGCAGTGGATCTGGAGTCTCTCGATTTTCCTGCTGATGATGTCGGTGTTCTTCTCGTACTCCTTCCTCGTCGAGGAGCAGATGTACCGGGCCACCTGCCAGGTCGGGATCCTGGCGCCGCAGTGGGACGAGCGCGTCTTCCGCGAGACCTCCTCGATCGTTCCGCCTGTCTCCTACAACATGAAGACGAAGGTCGAGCTCCTGGATCTCTACAACCTCGGGAACGAGGCCGCCTGGCGGCTGATGAACGACATCGAGCGGCGCGAGAAGGGTCTCCTGGAGGCGCACGCCGAGAAGGCCGCCCGCAAGGACGCGAAGAAGGGGACCCTGGCCCACCTGCCGTTCCAGGAGATCGTCGCCTCCGCCGCCCGGGCGAACGGCCTCAAGCCCAAGTCGGTCGGGGGCCAGGACCTGTTCCTCGTCGCCCAGTTCCGCGAGATCGCGGACGCGGCCGCGCGCCAGAAGGCGATCGGGGACCTGCACGATTCCCTGCGCCAGGCGATTCCCGCGCCGCTCTCCGAGGTGATCGAACGCTCGAACCTGGTGCGGATCTCGGTCGTCTACAACGGGGAGCTCGAGTCGGTGATGCTGGTGAACGCCATCGGCTTCGGCGCCATGGACAAGGACCGGGCCTCCACCTTGAGCGAGCGGGAGCAGGAGTCGCGCGCCATCGAGAAGCACATCGAGTTGAGCAAGGAGCAGGTCCGGCAGCTCAAGGACCGGATCGAGAAGTTCCAGCGGGACCACGACATCCGGGAGCTCGACCAGGATATCGGGGACCTCCGGAAGCGCGTCCGCGAATTCGAGGACGGAATCGTGAGGAAACAGGCGGAGCGGCTGAAGCTCGAGCACGAGCTCCAGAACCCCTCGGTCGTCTTCCTGTCGGGCGAGCTCCGGGAGGATACCCCGCGCCTTTCCGAGCTCCGGACGAACCTGACGGGGCTCGAGCAGCAGAAGACGGTCCTGCTCATCGACCTCAAGGAAGGGCACCCGGACGTCCGGAAGCTCCAGGCCCAGATCGACCGCGTCAAGGACGCCATGCAGGAGGAGGAGCGGCGCGAGCAGGCGCGGCAGCAGGAGCGCCACATCGGCGAGGTCAACAAGGTCCACGACTCCCTGCGGCTCCTCGCCGACGAGATCGGGAACCTGGAGCAGGACAAGATCGAGGCGAGCGCGAAGCTCCGCAAGTTCAGCGACCTGCGGTTCGAGCATGACGACCTGGTGCGCTCCCTCAATTACGCCAGCGAGCAGCGCGACCGCCTGAAGCAGAAGCTGGACGCGGTCCGCCTCGTGGAGAGCATGATCCGGGGAGACGGGGAGGAGGACGGCAAGGCGGTCACCGGGACGATCCGGATGGAAACCCCCGCACAGGGGGCCGAGAAGCTCATCAAGCAGTCCCGGAGCGCCACCGGCGTCATGGTGATCATGGCGGTGGTGGTGAGCGTCTGCATCGCCTACCTCGTGGAGTACGCCGACACCCGCATCCGCACCGAGGAGGACATCCGCAAGCACCTGAACCTGCCGGTTCTCGCGAAGGTCGAGAAGCGCGCCCGGGGCGAGAAGGTGTGTCTCACTGAATTGCCTCCGCGCGACGCGTTCGCCGAGATCTTCAACACCGTGACGACCGTTATCACGTCGGCCGCCCGGGACCTGGGGATCCGCGTCTTCGTCGTCTCGAGCACCGTCGCCGAGGAAGGAAAGACCACGATCACCGTGAACCTGGGGGTGGCGCTTGCCCGCAAGGGCCTGCGCGTGATCCTGGTGGACGGCGACCTGCGGAGGCCCCAGCTCCACGACATGCTGGGGGTCGACAACAGCACGGGCCTTTCCACCGTTCTCGAGGGACGGTCGCAGGCGATGGAGACCCTGTCCGAGATCGCGGACGAGCCCGCGCCGCAAGCGGGGCTCGAGGCGTTCCTGAAGCCGACGACGGTCGAGAACCTGAAGATCCTCCCGAGCGGTCCCACGCCGCACGACCCGATCACGCTTCTCGAGTCCCAGCGGATGAAGGATCTCGTGGAGGAAATGCGTGGCATGGCCGACTTCGTCCTGATTGACACGCCTCCGATCTTCCACGTCGGCGACGTCCTGACCCTGACGCCCCTCGTGGACGCGAATCTCTTCGTGGTGGGCGCCTTCGAGGTGAAGCAGCATGAGGTGACCTGGGCGAAGCACCTCCTCTCGAACGTCGGGGCGAATATCCTGGGGGCGTTCCTCAACAAGGAAGTGATCGAGAGCAAGTCGTACTACTACTACTACCGGTACTACAAGGGGTACCGGTACCGCAACTAGCGCCTGTTTCGCGGAACCGGACGCTTTCCGCCCGGCGCCTCCTATAATCTCCCGATGCCCTTCTGGCGCCGGCGCCCGGATCCCGACCGGATCCACCAGGTCCCCCTGGACCGGATCCTCTCGAATCCCCACCAGCCGAGGCGGCGCGTCGACCCGGCGGGGCTCGCGGCGCTCGCCCGGTCCATCCAGGAGAACGGCGTCCTCGTGCCGATCCTGATCCGTCCCCTCTCCGGCGGGAAGAAGTTCGAGCTCGTGGCGGGACAGCGCAGGCTTGCCGCCTGCCGCCAGCTGAAACTCGCCACGATCCCGGCCATGGTCCGAGAGATGTCCGAGGAAGAGATCGTGCGCCTGGGGCTCCTCGAGAATCTCCACCGCTCGAACCTCTCGGAAGTGGAGGAGGCGGGCGCCCTCCGGTCCCTCGCCGCCGATTTCGAGGGGGTGACTCCCGTGGAAGCGGCCCGCCGCGTGGGGCTCGATCCGGCAGGCGCCGAGCGCCGGATGAGGCTTCTGGACCTCCCGATGCTGGTCCAGGAAGCGATGGTGGCCGGCCTTATCACGCCCGCGCATGCCGAGGCGATGCGGGGGATCCGGGATCCCGCCCGCCAGGCGGAGATCCTGAAGCGGATCCGGGCCGAGGGGTTGACGGCGGACCAGGTCCTGGAACGGGCGGGCTCCGCGGGCGTCCCTCCGCTCTCCGTCGCGGGCGCCCCGTCCCCGCGAATCGCCGTTCCGGCCCCGCCCGTCCCCGCGGCGGCGTCCGTTTCCGCCCCGTCCGGTCTGGACGCGGTGGCGCGCGCGGCGGAGGCGGTCCTCGCCGCGGCAAGCCGCGGCGAGGCGGGGGCCGCCAGAGAGATCGAGCGCCTGGCCGGGGAGATCCTCCGAGAGGTCCGGCGGGACCCGGTCGCGGCCCTCGCCTGGAATCCGCCCGGGCCCGGCGGGGCGCATCCGGCCCCGCACGCGGTGCGGACGGCCGCGCATGTCCTGTTCATGGCCGCGCGGTCGGGGATCGCCGACCGGGAGGCGGCGATCCTGGGATCGGCGTCCCTGGCGAGCGACGCCGGGATGATCCGGATCCCGCCCGAGCTGACGGGCAAGCGCGGGGCCCTGTCGGACGCCGAGCGCGACATCGTCCGGCGGCATGTCAGCGGGATCCGGGACGCGCTCCTGGCGTCCGGGCTCGACCGGCGGGCCGTCCGGATCGTCGAGCAGCACCACGAACGGTTCGACGGGACCGGCTACCCGGCCAGCGCCCGGGGTCCCGCGATCGATCCCCTTGCGCTCTGGGTGGGGGTGATGGACATGTACACCGCCATGGGAGAGTCACGCGCCTGGCGGCCGCCGCTCGCGCCCCGGAAGGCCGTCCAGCAGGTGCTCCTCGCGGGCCACCGCGGGATCTTCCCGAAGCACCTCCTGCGGGATTTCATCCACGCGCTGGGGCTCTTCCCCGTCGGAAGCCGCGTGCGCCTGAAATCGGGACGGCGCGGCGTCGTGGCCGAGGCGAACCCGGAGTCGGTCGCGAAGCCCGTGGTGGTTCTCGAGAACGGCGAACGCCTGGACCTCGCCGCCGACGGCGACGAGATCCTCTCAGAGGTATAGCCGTGAATCGTGATTCGTGGTCCGTGAGTCGCCGGCAAACCACGATTCACGAACCACGCGCCACGAACAGCGGTTAGTACATTCCTTCCGGCGGGTGCGCCGGGCAGACGTTTCCGTTCGCGACGAGCGCGTCGTAGAGGGCGCTCCGCATCCGGGTGTTCTCGCAGTGGGTCACCTTCGCGGATTCGAAGATGGTTCCGTTTTCCATGTAGGCCTTCCCGATGCAGGAATTGCACCGGGCCCGGTAGTCGCAGGAGAAGCAGTTCCCGAAGTCGGACGCCTTGAGATCCCGCAGGGTGGTGAAGACGGGGGAATCGTTCCAGATGCTTTCGAGGGAATCCTGCCGGATGTTCCCGGCCGGAAACTCCATGGTGAGGCAGGGGAGGACGTCCCCGTACGGGTTCACCGTGCAGGAGCTCCAGGAGACGCCGCATCGCACCCCGCGCGCGTCCGGATCCGGACGCCGTCCCAGGGAGGGGAACCGGGCCCCTTCCAGGGTCGACCCCAGGACCCGGCGGACGGTCCCCGCCTCCGCCTGGAGTTCCAGCGGATCGCGCGAGCCGTCCGTGCGCGTCGTCAGGATCGGGAAGAGGCGATGGTAGATCCCCTTCTCGCGGCACATCGCCACCATCGCGTCCACCTCGTGGTGGTTGAAGTGCGTGACGATGATCCGGAACACCGTGACGACGCCGGCCGCCAGGAGCGCCTCCGCGCCGCGCATCGTCCGCTCCCAGGAGCCGGACTGCTTCGTCATCCGGTCGTGGGTCGGGCCGGTCGCGCCATAGACGCTGATCGCGACGGAGAGGACACCGAGGCGTTTCAGCTCGCGCGCGGTCTCCTCCGTGATGAAGTGGGCGTTCGAGGCGACGGTGACGTTCATCTTGAGCGCCCGTGCGTGCGCGGCGATCTCGATGAAATCCTCCCGGCCGAACGCCTCGCCTCCCGTGAAATAGACGCTGAAGGCGCCCGCGGCCCGGAGCTGGTCGAGGACGTCCCTGGCCTCTTCCGTGGAGAGCTCCTGGCGGTCGGGCTCTTCCACGCGGTAGCAGTGGAGGCAGGCGAGGTTGCAGCGCTTCGTGATCTCGAACGTGGCCCCGAAGATCACCGGCCGCTTGGCGCTGTCGGCGATGTAGGGCATGGCGGCTCGGGGGTCAGCTGTTGCTCATCGGTTCCTGCCCGGCGTCGCAGGAACTCGGGTGGATCTCGGTGAAGGCGACGCCGGTGAGCCCCTCGTCGCACTGGCCGCAGTGGGAGGCGCGGGCGAAATTCATGTCGCCGCTCGCGACGGACGGGGGCGCATACGGCTTCCTGGGAGTCCGGCCCGCGTCGCTTTTCTTTCCGGAGGGGGCCATCCGGAAGGGATTCTAGTCCCGGTTGTCCGGGGGGTCAAGGAAGCGACCCTTCCGGGGGGGCCGCGGGGAGAGCGCGCGGCGCGCCCCCTTTCCGGCGAGCGCGATCGGGCGCGCGACGCGCCGGGCCGCGCGCCCGAACACGCCGGCACGCCCGTACCGCCGGTCCATGAACGCGGTGTCGGGCCAGGCGAGGCGCAGGAGGCGCGAGGCCTTGCGGTGGGCAGGGGCGCGTTCCCAGAGCGTCTCGACGAGGTTTCCGAGTCCCGGAAACCCGCCGCGGTCCCAGAGACGCGTGAGCGCGCGTTCGAGAGGACCCGGGCGCCTGCGGCGCCCGGCCGCGGGGCGCTCCGGCAGGGGGGGGGCCGCCGCGGCCGCGAGCGCCTGCGCGAGGCGCTCGCGGGCGGGCTCGAGCCGGTGTTCCGCCACGATGTCGTGGAAGCGGTCCCAGTCCGCGTCCGGCATCGCGCCTGCGAGGGCCGCCGCGTCCAGGAGCCAGAATCCGCGGAATCTCCCCTGCCGCACGAGCGCCCGCCAGAGAAGCGCCGCGAGCGCCTCCGCGGGGGGGAGGACCGGAACTTTCAGTGTCCTGTCCGTCCCGGGCGCCTCGCTGAACAGGGATTCGCCCAGGGGGGGGACGCGCGTCAGGAGATCCACGTTCGAGGGGACGGGGAGGCCCCGGCGATAGACGGCGTCCCCGTGGCCGGCGCGCGCGAACCCCAGCCGTTCGAGGGCGCGCCCGGCCCGCATGGCGTCCCGGGAGCCGACCCAGACGTCGATGTCCTGGAGCGGGCGCTTTCCCGGATCGGGATGGAACCGCGCGTGGGAGAGCCCGTAGACGAACCGGTGAGGGATTTCCTTTTCCGCCAGCGCGCGCGAGATCGATCGGGCGTCGGCGAGAAGCGCCAGATGCTGGAGGCGGATCCGCCCCGCCTCCCGGCGGGCCGGCTCCCCCAGGACGCGGGCGAGGGCCGGGTCATCGAGCGCGAAGGCGAGAAGCCCCTCGCCCGAGGCGCGCAGGAGGAAGCGGCGGGTCTCCCCGGCGGACCAGCGGACCGGGTCGGCGGGGAGCGCGAGCGTGCGCGCGAGGTCGCGGCAGAGCGCCCCGGCGACCCGCCGGATCAGCTCCGGGTCGCCTGGTCGATCCCGTTCCATAGGGCGGCCGGATCCGTCGCGGGCGAAAACCCGAGCGTGAAGGCGGGGAGGCGCGCCGCCGCGCCGGCGAGCCGGGCGAGAAGTCCGCGGGCATGCGCGGGCTCCCAGGAAGAGGCGTACAGCTCGCGCGCGAGCGCCGCCAGGAGCGCGCCGGGCGGGACCGGCGCGACGGAAAGGACGGGGGTTTTCGCGAGGAGGAAGGCCGCGGCGAGCGGCGCCTCCGGCGAGGGACAGCAGGGGGGGGCGGAAAGGACCATGCGGGTCGTGTCGAGAAGGAGGTGCTCGTCCGAGAGGCAGGCCGCCTCGTTCGCGCTCAAGGCGGCAAGGGTCGACTTCCCGCCGCCGGAAGGCGCCAGGAAGAGATGCGCCCGCCCGCCCCGCGCCAGGCCGCACCCGTGCAGGAGGATCTTTCCCTCGTCTTCCAGTCGGCGTTGTTCGTCCCGGGTGAACGGATGCTGTGGTTCCCTTTTGGGAGGGACCCGTAAGGCCGGTCCGGAAGGAAAGGACATGCGCTCATCCTACCCTTAGGGATGCGAGGGGGGGGAGTTGAACCCCCACGCCTTTCGGCACGGGATCCTAAGTCCCGCGCGTCTGCCGGTTCCGCCACCCTCGCTTTGAACCGGACCGGTTCCCAGGCACGGTCTACCAGTTTCCCGAACGCTCGTCTATCGGGAGGTCGTTTTATAGGGAGGAAAGAGGCGTACACCAATCGGGGTGATCGGTGTTCTCCCCGCGGGCGGCCCGGGAGAAGGCCTGCCGCAGGATCTGCGTCACCGGGCCGGGCTTTCCCGTGCCGATCCGGCGCGTGTCGATCTCGCGGACCGGCGTCACCTCGGCAGCGGTGCCGGTGAGGAACACCTCGTCGGCGTTGTAGAGCTGGTCCAGGGTCGCGGGCCCCTCGGCGGTCTCGATCCGGAGATCGCGCGCGAGCGTCAGGACGCTCGCGCGGGTGATCCCCTCGAGGGCCGCCGCGTTGTGGACGGCGTTCAGGCGCCCGTCCTTCACGTAGAAGACGTTCTCGCCGGACCCTTCCGCCACGAACCCGCCGGCGTCCAGAAGCAGGGCCTCCTCGCATCCCAGGAGGATCGCCTCGGCCTTGGCGAGGACCGAGTTGGCGTAGCTGCCGGTGACCTTGGCCTTCGTGGGGAGGGCATTGACGGCGTTCTTGGCCCAGTGCGAGGTGACGAGGCGGATCCCCTTCTCGAGGCCGTCCTTCCCCAAATACGCCCCCCATTCCCAGACGGCGATCGAGAGGCAGACGGGGTTGGGCAGGGGGTTCACCCCGAAGCTTCCGAGTCCCCGGTAGAAGATCGGACGGATGTAGCACCCGCCGTACCGGTTGGCGCGGATGGTCTTCGCGATCGCGGCGGCGACGGCCTCCTCGGAGAGCTTCGGCTCCATGAGCATGCACCGGGCCGACAGGAACAGCCTGTGGACATGCTCCGCGAGGCGGAAGACCTGCGGTCCCCTGGGGGTCTCGTAACAGCGGATCCCCTCGAAGACCCCGCTTCCGTAATGAAGGGTATGCGACATCACATGGACGGTGGCCCTGGCCCAGGGGACCAGTTTCCCGTCCATCCAGACGACGCGCGGCGCGGCCATGGCCGGGGATTGTAAGCGCCGGGGCCCGGCCCGGCTATTCCGCCTTTTTCCGGATCTGCCGGATCTGGGAGGAAGTCCCCAGGATCACCAGCCGCGCGTCGGGCCCCAGCGGATCGTGCGGGTTCGGGAGGCGCTGGAGCCGCGCGGGACCCGCCGCTTCCTCGATGGCCAGCACCATGACGCCGAAGCGCCCGGGGAGGTCCAGCCCGGCGAGGGTCATCCCGACCCAGCCCGGAGGGACGGAGAGGGTCTCGACCCGGTACTCGGACAGGAGGGAGTCGTCCCTGCGCTCCTCGGGAACCATGGAGGTCGCGACGAAATGGCGCCGCTGGAGGATCTCGCGGTTGTAGAGGTCGAGGATGTCGTTCTTGGAGACGATCCCCACGAGTTTCCGGTCGATCCCCTCGACGACGGGGAGGCGCTCGCAGTCCTGGGCCAGGAAGCGGTCGAGGATCTGCGAGAGCCGGTCGTCGGGAGAGGCGACGGCGAAATCGGGCTGGATGAGGTCCTGCGCGATGAGGAACCGCATCTCCTTTTCCTCGTGGTGGATCGACTTCACGTCGTGCAGGCGGATCGCCCCCAGGAAGCGCCCGTCCTTGTCGGCCACGTAGAGATGCTTGGCGGTCGAGGTCATGAAAGAATCGACCACCTCGGTGAACGGGGCGGTGGGGAGGATCGCGTCGCGTTCCGCGGCCGGGCGCATCACGTCGCGCACGAACGTCGCGCTCAAGAGGTGGGCCTCGGGGATCTTCGTGGCGAGGATCCCCTGGCGGTTGAAGGGCTCGGTGTAGATCGAGTCGGGATGGACCTGCTTGGCGACGATGCTGGCGACGCTGCACGCGATCATCAGGGGCAGGACCGCGTCGTAGTCGAGCGTCATCTCGAAGAGGACGAAGATCGCCATCAGGGGCGCGTGGGTCGTCCCCGCGAGGGCCGCGCCCATCCCCACGAGGGCGTATTCGGACGGGGTCGCGCAGGTCCAGGGCCAGACGTGCGAGAAGACCGATCCCAGGATCCCGCCGCAGCAGGCCCCGATGAGAAGCGTGGGCGTGAAGACGCCGCCCGGGGCGCCGCCTCCCACCATGAGGGCCGTCGCGAGCGGCTTCAGGACAAGGATCGCCAGGAGCAGCTTCCATCCCAGTTCCTGGTGCGTGACGGCGCGGATCGTCTCTCCCCCGTTGCCCCAGACCTGGGGGAGCCAGATCCCGATCGCCCCGACGAGGAGCCCCGCGAGAGGAAGCCGGAGCCAGAGGGGGCGCACGGCCTTCTTGAAGGTCTTGTCGACGCGCCAGAGCGTCTTCATGAAAAGCGGCGCCACCGCTCCCGCGAACACCCCCAGGAAAAGGTAAAGGGGAAGCTCGGACGGGAAGAAGTCGAAGGAGGGGACGGCGTAGAGCGGGTCGGATCCGAACGCGAAACGGGAGACGAGGGTCGCGATCACCGAGGCCAGGACCAGCGGGCCGAACAGCTCCGGGGCGAAATTCCCGAACACCACTTCCATGGCGAAGAGCGCCGCGCCGATCGTCGTGTGGAACGCCACCGCGAACCCCGCCGCGACGCCGCACCCGACGAGGATCCGGAGGCGCGCCGGAGGGAAGCTCCAGAACTGTCCCACCTTCGAGGCGATCATCGCGCCGAGCTGCGCCACGGGCCCTTCCCGGCCGATGGAGCCGCCGGTCGAGATCGACAGGACCGACGCGGCCACCTTGAGGAGGCTGGGCCGGAACGGGAGCTTGCCGTCCGTGATCGCGACCGCCTCCAGGACGTCGGCCGGGCCGCGCAGGAGCTGCTTGCGGAAGCGCACCAGCAGGGCCGCCGCCAGGGCCGCCCCGGCCGTCGGCAGGATGAGCCGGGCCTGCCAGGAGATGCCGGCCTCCGGCGACGTGAAGGAAACGCCCGGGTCCCCGCCCGCCCAGCGCGTGGCGAGCCATGTCAGCCCCTTGAAGAGGAAGCCGTAGAGGACGCCCGCGATTCCCGCCCCCAGGCCGCAGATCCCGGCCCAGATCAGGGTGGTGGTGGGGTCGGAAGGATCGAAGAAGAGCCGCCGGACGAGCCGCCTCCAGAGCGGCGCGTCGCCGGCCGGCTCCACGTTCCTGCCCGGGGAATCCGTCACGCGCCGATTCTACGCGCGCCGCGCGGCCGGAGAAACCGGAGAAAGGAAACGGTCGGCCCAGAGCTCGAGGAAAAGGAGCGACCAGAGCCGGTATCCGTGCGACACGTGTCCGGCGAGATGCGTCTCGACCAGCCGTGTCACCGCTTCGGGCGAGAACCACCCCCGCTCCGCCACGCGCCGCGGCGAGAGGGTCTCGCGCAGCATGTCGCGGAGCTCCCCCCGGAACCAGGCGGCGATCGGCGCGCCGAATCCCATTTTGGAGCGCGTCCGGATCGGTTCCGGGAGGAGGTCCGCGAACGCCTCCTTGAGGATCTTCTTTCCGCCGGTCCCCGGAATCTTGAGTTCCGTGGGGAGCCCGAGGGCCAGGCCGACGAGGGCGGGATCCAGGAAAGGGCATCGCGCCTCGAGACCGTGCGCCATGGTGGCGATGTCCACCTTCACCAGGAGGTCGTGCGGAAGGTAGGTCGCCAGGTCCACATGGGCCGTCCGCGCCAGGAAATCCGGATAGGGGGGGGCTTCGTCATAGGCGTGTTCGAGGAAATCACCGGGCCGCCCGGCCTGCGCGGCGAGGTCCGGCGACAGGAGCCCCGGAAGCTCCTCGGGATGGAACACCCCCACCCATCCCAGATAGCGGGACCTCGGCGTCCGGGCCAGATGCGAGAGGAACCGGAACCCCTTGTGGGGGAGCGATCCTTCGGGAAAACCGGAGAAAAGCCCCCCGGCGAACGGTCCCGCGAGCATCCGGCGGAGCGCCAGCGGGATCCGGTCGAGTTTTCCGGCCTCTTCGGCCGCCTTGTAGCGGGGGTACCCCATGAAGAGCTCGTCGCCCCCGTCCCCCGTCAGCACGACCTTCACGTGTCGCGCCGTCTCGCGGGCGAGGTAGAAGGTCGGGATCGCCGAGGAGTCCGCGAACGGTTCGCCGTAGTGATCCACAAGCTGCGGGAGGAGCGCCGCGGCGTCAGGGCGGACCCGGAACTCGTGATGCTCGGTCCCGAACGCCTCGGCCGCCAGGCGCGCGAAACCGGACTCGTCGTGGGTCTTCTCGTCGAAGCCGATCGAGAAGGTCTTGAGGCGCCCCGGCGCGAGCCGCGCGGCCAGTCCCGTCACTAGGGTCGAGTCGATCCCGCCGGAAAGGAACGCCCCGACCGGGACGTCGGAGGCCAGCAGGCGGGAGCGGACCGCCTCCTCCAGGAGGTGCCGGATGCGGTCGGGCGCCTCGCGCGGGTCGCGTGGGGGCGGCTCCGGACGCGGTTCCCAGTAGACGTCGGTCGAGACCTTTCCGCTCTCCCAGGCGAGGCGCGTCGCGGGAGGGAGTTTCCGGACCCCCTTCAGGATGGAGAGAGGGGGGGGGACGTACTGGTAGACGAGATAAAGACCCAGCGCCTCGGGCGAGACCTCGCGCGGGACGTCCGCAAGCGCCAGGAGCGACCGCATCTCCGAGGCGAACGCCATGCCGCCGTCCGGCGTCCGCGCGTACCAGAACGGCTTCTTTCCGAACCGGTCACGGGCAGCGAAAAGCCGTTTCCGGGCGTCATCCCAGATCGCGAACGCGAACATCCCGTCGAAACGCTTGACGCAGTCATCCCCCCAGGCGGCGTAGGCGGCGAGGATCACCTCGGTGTCGGATCGCCCCCGGAAGGCAGCCCCCGATCTTTCGAGTTCGGACCGGAGCGCCTTGAAGTTGTAGATCTCCCCGTTGAAGACGATCCAGGTACGCCCGGTGCGGTCCGCCATCGGCTGGTGCCCGGTCGGGGAGAGGTCGAGGATCGCCAGACGGCGGAAACAGAGTCCCGCGAAGGGGGCCGCGGAGCCGGCCGTCTCGATCCCCTCGTCGTCGGGGCCCCGGTGTGCGATGAGCCTGGCCGCGTCCGCGAGGCGTGCGCGGTCCGGCGGGGCCGAAGAGACGATTCCGGCGATCCCGCACATGGCTAGGGGCGGATTCCCTTCCTGGCGAGGAGCTCTTCGTAAAGTTCTTCGTGCTGGCGGGCGATCGCGGGGAGGGCATGGCGTTCGCGGACGGTCGCGGCGGCGCGGTCCGCGCGCGCGCAGGCCTCGTCCGGGTGGTCCAGGGTCCAGCGCATCCCTTCGGCGAGTTTCTTCGGGTCTCCCACCGGGACGATGATACCGCACCCTTCGGGGACGAGTTCGCGCGCATCCCCCGCGTCCGTCGTCACGACGGGGGTCCCGGTCGCGAGCGCTTCGAGGAGGCTGTTGGAGCTTCCCTCGTAACGCGACGACATAACGAAACAGCGCGCGCGCGTCAGGAGATCCGGGACGTCGGCGCGCAGGCCCAGGAAGGTCACGCGTCCGGAGAGCCCGAGGCGCCCGGCGAGCGATTCGAGGCGCTTTCTCTCCGGGCCTTCCCCCGCGATCGCCAGCCGCGCCTCCGGGCGGGCCTTCCGGACCTCCGCCAGGGCCGCGAGCAGGGTCGGGTAGTCCTTCTGTTCGTGGAGCCGCCCGGCGGCGATGAAGTCCCATTCGGGGGAGGCACGGACAGGAAAGGGACCGGAGAGCGCCGGATCGAGCGCGTTCGGGATGATGCGCATTACGGGGGCGGTCACGCCCTTCGTCCCCAGGAAGTCGAGCGTGACCCGGGCGTTCGCGACGATCGCGTCGGTCCGGCGGGCGAACCGCCGGTCGATCATCCAGTGGAGCGGCGTCTTCCAGAGGTCCACGCACCGTTCGCCGATCACGAGGACGGGGACCCTTGCCGCGATCCCCGCCAGGCGGCCGTAGAAATGGGACGTGAAGAGCCATGTATGGAGGACATGAGGGCGGAAGGCCGCCAGCATCCGGGGAAGCCGCAGGAATGCCAGATGGTGGAACCGGTGCCGTTGTCCGATGACGCGGAGCGGAACCCCGGCGCTCCGGATCGGCTCCGCCAGGGGGCCTTCCCTCCGGAGGGTGAAGACGGCCGGTTCGTAACGGGACCGGTCGAGCGCCGGAACCACCCGCGCCAGCTGGGTCTCGGCGCCGCCCCGGTCCAGCGTGGCGATGAGATGCGCGACCCGGATCACGAGGCGGGTTCCGTCCGCCGGAAGACGAACTCGTTGTTGCCGGACCCCTGGCGCCGGTCCTTCAGGGTGACGAGGGAGAAGCCGCGGTCGCGCATGAAGCCGGTCACCGCCTCGGGGGTCGCCACCTCGTACGGATATCCGCCAAGCCAGTCGATCCAGTCGTGCCAGAGCGACATCCCCCGCTCCCGCCGGTAATCCCGATAGCGTTCTCGCGGATCCCGGAAACGGCGCAGGTCGGAGAGAAGCCCCCGGAGGAAGTAGAAGGGAATGAAGGCCGAGAGGACGCAGGCGCGGCCGACCGGTCCCGTGCAGTAGAGGCGCTTGATCCGCCGCCATGTCCTGGAGCGCGCGCCCTGGTCGTTGTAGAGGGCGATGAAGAGGATCCCGCCGGGGGAGACGGCTTGAAGGACGTTGCCGATCGCCCGCCACATGTCTCCCGTGTGATGAAGGACGCCCCAAGCGTAGACGACGTCGAACGTTCCGAGGCGCTTCATGTGCGCCGCGTCCAGTGCCGATCCCTCCCCGACCATCCAGTCCGGATCGTCCGGAAAGAAGCGGTCCCGGAGCGTCGCCGTGCAGGCGACGGAATCCGCGTCCACGTCGAACGACCGGACGCGTCCCCCGAGGCGCCGTGCCGCCAGGCTGAACAGGCCGCTCCCGGACCCGACGTCCAGGAAGGTCTTGCCGCGCAGGGAATCGACCCCCAGCATTTCCCGAAGCGAGCGCTCCGCCTCCAGGGTGCGGGATTCGTCGAGGACGGACAGGAACTGCCGCCAGTTCCTTCCGAAGGGGAACCGGGGTCCTGCTTCGGAAGAAACCGGGACCGATGCGTTCACGACGGGAACTGTACCGGCCCGTCCGGGTGGACGGAACTCCCGCCCCCGCGCCGGGCGGACAGGATCCGGCGCAGGAGATCGGTCTCCTGCGGGGAGAACCGGAGGAGATCCCTCCAGGAAAGCCCGGAGACGCGCAGGAACCAGGCCAGGAAAAGGGCCGTGCCGGCGGTACAGGAGGCCGTGGAGGCCGCCGCGGCTCCCGTCGCTCCCCAGGGGCCGATCCAGGCCAGGTTCAGGGAGATGTTCAGACCCAGCTGGACCGCCAGGGCCAGGGAGATCGTCAGGGAGCGGCCGCTCTGCGTCAGGAACGCGCGGCAGGGCCGCTGGAAACTGAAGAGAAGCATCCCGGGAACGAGCAGGAGGAACGGCACTAGGGACGGCATGAAAGCCGGGCCGTACAGGAAGCGGATGGCGAGCGGCCCGGCGACCAGCAGGAGGATCGCCAGGCCGCCTCCCGCCAGGAGCGTCGCACGGATGGCCGCGGCCGCGACAGGCGCGCCATCGGCTCCACGATGGGCCTGATGCGGAAGGACCGCGACGGCGACGGCGTCGGTCGCCAGCCAGAGGATCCCGGCCAGGGTCACGGCGAGCGTGTAGAAGCCGACCTCCTCGATCGGCGCCAGTGACTTGAGCAGGAGCACGTCGAGGCGCAGGAGGAGGGACAGGAGGATGAGGCCGATCTGGGTCTTGAGCCCGAAGGCGAGCATCCGCTTCAGGAGATCCGGGTCCGGCGAGGGATCCGGGCCCCGCCAGGACCGGGTCCGGGCCGCGAGGCAGGCCCAATGGACCGCCGTCGAGCCCGTGTAGAGGAGAAGGACCGTGCCGACGGAGAGGACGTCCGCGAGCGCGCAGGCGAAGGTGCCCGCGGCCTGGAACCCGGCGGCCGCCAGGGACGCCTGGTTCGTCGCGGAGATGCGATGGTCCAGGACGAGAAGGCCGGCGAGATAGAGGGCATGGACGGAAAACGGGAGGCTGGCCGCGACGATCAGGGTGTGCGACAGCGGGACCCCGGAGAAGAAGGCGCCCCCCCGGAGGAACAGGGCGGCCAGGATGCCGGATGCGGCGCATCCCGATACCCCGGCGATGAGGGCGCTGTGGCGGGCGAGCGCGGCGAGCGTGGCCTGACGTGACGAGAAAAGATGGAGGTTCGCATGTTCGATGCCGGCGTGTGCCAGCGTGAACGCGAAGAAGGCGGCCGTCACCAGGAAGGCGTAGGCCCCTTTCCCCTGGGGACCCAGGGTTCGCGCGATGAGGACGCTCGTCGCCAGCCCCAGGGCATGCACCGCGATCTTGGCGCCGAACGTCCCGAGGGAGGTCCGCAGGATGGCGGGGGCGCTCATGACGGACCCGGGCCTGGAGCGTCGGGGAGGAAGGGGGAGAGGGCGGCCGCTTCGCGGACACTCAAGGTGTGGGGGCGGCGGCCCGGATCGATTCCGAGGCGTGAAAGCTCCTCGATGGCCGCCGCCGGCAGGCGGGCCTGCCGGATGCCGTTCGCGATCGTCTTGCGCGGCTGGCGGAAAAGGACGCGGAGGGATTCCCTGAATGCCTTCCGGTCGTCTGCGGCCACGGCCGGCGGAGCGGCCGCCTGGATCGCGAGCACGGCCGATTCCACCTTGGGCCGCGGCCAGAAGACGGCGGGCGGGACCTTCCGCAGGATCCGGACGTCCGCGAGCGACTGGACGAGCAGCGTGAGGGCGCCGTTTTTCCGGTCACCCGGTTTCGCCGCGATCCGCTCGGCGACCTCCTTCTGGACCGTGACGACCATCCGGTCGATCGGGAGGCCCGACTCGAGGAGCGCCACGATGATCGTCGCGGCGCCGCTATAGGGGAGGTTCGAGAGGACGCGGACCGTCCGGAAGCCGGCCGAGAGCCGCTCCTCGAGCGCGGCGCGCACTGCCGGGGCGAGGGTCTCGCGGTCCGGGGCGAGCGCGTCCCCCTCGACGAGGGTCACGTTGGGATGGACCGACAATTCCTCCCGGGCGATCGGGACGAGACGCCGGTCGATCTCGACCGCCACCACATGCCCCGCGCGCCGGGCGATCTCCGACGTGAAGAGGCCCGGCCCCGCGCCGATCTCGAGGACGAGCGTGTCGGCCGTGATCCCGGCCGCGTCGAGGAGGAACTCCCGCATGTTGGCGTCGGCGAGGAAATTCTGGCCGAACCGCTTCAGGGGAGCGAGATTCGCCGCGTCCAGGACCGCCCGGGGGGAGCCGGGTTTCGCTTCGCGTGACGCCGGACGCATCGGGCTATGATACCCGTCATGCCGCGTCCGGCGCCGCTGGCGGGAAGGATCGTCGTCGTGACGCGCCCCCGGGAGCGCGCGGGGGGGATCCACAGGCTTCTGGCGGCGCGCGGCGCGCGCGTCGTCTCCGCCCCGATGATCGCCTTCGCGTCCGGCGACCGGAAAGGGCTCGCGCGCGCGGCGCGGGAGGCCCGCGCGGGCCGCTACGGCTGGGCCTTTTTCACGAGCGCGACCGGCGTCGCGGCCTCGGGCCGGACGCTCGTGCGCGCGCTCGCGGAAAGCGGCGTCCGGATCGGGGCCGTGGGACCGGCCACGGCGGGGGCCCTGCGCGCGGCCGGCGGCCGCGCGCATCTGGTGCCGCGCGGCCGGACGGGGGCTGCGCTCGCGTCGGCCTGGGGGCGACGGACGGGGGCGTCGGCGCGGGGGATCCGGGTCCTCCTCCTGCAACCGGATATCGCGCCAGCGGATCTTGAACGGGCCCTCCGGCGCCGCGGCGCCGTCATTGACCGTGTCACCGCCTACCGGACCCGGGGGGTCGGGGCCCTGCCCGGGTTGCTCGTGCGCCTGGCGCGTGCCGGACGGATCGACTGGATCGCGCTCGCCAGCCCTTCGGCGGCCCGGCGCCTCGCGGAGCTTCTCGCGCGATCGGGTTTTCCCGCGCGGAGGTTTGCCGCGGCCGCGATCGGGCCCACGACCGCGCGCGCCGCGCGCCGCCTGGGGTTCCGGGTCCTGGCGGAGTCGCCCGACCGGACGGAGAGGGGGTTGGTCCGGGCGATGGAGCGCGCGGAAACGAAAAAGGCCGCGCCTTTCCGGGCGCGGCCCTGACGGAAACCCGTCCGCTACTTGATGTCGTCGAGACCCTTGTCGATGGCGTCGTCGTCGTCGCCGGAGAAGTCCTGCATCGTCGCGGAGGAGTTTCCGGCGAGCTGGTCGGTGGCGAAACCGAACATGGCGCGGAGCTGCTTCCCGAAGACGGTGACGACCGTGATGGTGAGGATCGCCACCAGGGCGACGATCAGGATGTACTCGGTCATCCCCTGGCCGGACCGCGTATCGAGGCGCTTCATGAGCTTATTCTAGACCTGCCCGGAAGCTTGTCAAAGCGCGTTTCCCGAGCGGTCCGGCGCGGGTTCGTGCGTCCCGGCGTTCGAACCCGCCGGGCCCTTCCGGGCGTGGACGGGCGCCCGGTCGAGCCGGATCCCGAGCCAGCAGAGCCCCAGGATCACGAGCGCCAGGACCCCCCAGTAGAAGGGGGCCGGGATCCATTTGCTGGCATAGGCCGCCGACCCCAGGGCGCTCTGGATGAGGCACAGGAACAGGACCGCCTCGCGCTTCGAGTACCCGAGGGCCACGAACCGGTGGGAGAGGTGGTCGTTCCCGTTGTAGACGATCGCCTCCCGGAGGGTGGCGACGACGCCGTTCTTGTAGCGCAGGATCGTGGCGAGCGTGATGTCGTAAAGCGGCATCCCGAGGAGGAGGCACGGGATCGCCAGGGCCGAGATCCAGTCGGGAGACCAGTTCCCGAGGATCGTCATCGAGGAGAGGAGGAACCCCACGAGGAGCGCCCCGTTGTTTCCCAGGAAGATCTGGGCGGGGCCGGCCACGAAGTTGTACTGGAGGAATCCGAGGAGGGATCCCAGGAAGGCCGCCGTGAGGTAGGAAAGCCATTCCTGCGGGAAGGCGTTGTCCCAGGCGAAGAGGAACGTGAAGAGGCACGACACGGCCGCGGTCCCCGCGCAGGCGCCGTCAATGTGGTCCAGGGAATTCGTGGCGCTCGTGACCCAGGTGATCCAGAGGACCGAGAGCACCAGGTTGACCCCGTTCGCCTTGAACGTGTCGAGCGACACCCCCGACTCGTACAGGAGGTACGACATCAGGATGATGAACGACAGCTTCACGAGCGCGCTCACCGGCCGGAAGTCGTCGAGGAGCCCCAGGACCATGATGACGAAGGCCGCCGTCAGGATCGCGAAGAGCTGCCGCCCCTCGTCCAGGACGAAGACGCGCAGGGAGACATGCTCCGGGACGATGCTCGCGGCCGAGAAGATCGCCACGGCGAAAGCGAGAAAGACGCCGATCCCCCCCAGGAACGGGACCACCCGGCCATGCTTCTTGTAGGAGTGGGGGATGTCCAGCGCACCCACCCGGAAGGCGATCTTGATCAGGACCGGGACCAGGATCAGCGAGACGATCCAGGCGAGGAGGAGGACCTTGAACTGGGGGTAGTTGGTGAAGCGGAGCGCCCGGGAGATCGTGTCCATGCGGAGGCTATGACAAAATACCCCGCGCCGGGACCCTTGGCATCGCCTATTTCTTCGGAAGGCCCGGTTCCGTCATCCGGCGCAGGTCGAGCGCGGTGTCGATGACGGAGGGGGGCAGGAGCTTCCGCTCGGTCACGAGCTGGCGGATGGTCTTGCCGGTCTTCCGCGCCTCCTTGGCCAGCGCGGCGGCGACATCGTAGCCGACGTGGGGGGCGAGACCCGTCACGATCATGTCGCTCGATTCGGCGAGATCGCGACAGCGCTTCTCGTTCGCCGTGATCCCGTCGACGCAGCGGCGCGCGAAGAGGTCGCAGGTGTTGGCGAGGAGATGCGCCGAGTGGAGGACGTTCCGGATCATGACCGGGATCATGACGTTGAGCTCGAAGTTGCCGGTGGCCCCGCCCATCGTGACGGCCGCGTCGTTCCCGACCACCTGGGCCGCGACCTGGGTCGCCACCTCGCAGAGGACCGGGTTCACCTTCCCGGGCATGATGCTGGACCCCGGCTGGAGTTCGGGAAGGAAGATCTCGCCCAGGCCCGCGTTCGGCCCGGAGGCCATGAACCGGATGTCGTTGGCGATCTTGAAGAGCGAGACGGCCACGGCCTTCATGGCGCCGCTCGCGGCGACGAGCGCGTCGCGCGACCCCTGCGCCTCGAAATGGTCGGCGGCCTCCCGGACGGGGAGCCCCGTCTCTTTCGAGAGGCGCTTCGTGACGAGCGCCGGGAACCGCGGGTGGCGGTTGAGGCCCGTTCCGACGGCGGTGCCGCCGAGGGCCAGCTCCGCCAGGTCCGCGCTTCCCCGTTCCACGCGGCGCCGGCCGTTCGCGACCTGCGCGGCATACCCGCCGAACACCTGTCCCAGGCGGACGGGCGTCGCGTCCTGCAGGTGGGTCCGTCCCAGTTTCACGACGCGGTCGAATTCCCGCGCCTTCCGGGCGAGCGACTTCTCGAGCGTCGTGAGGGCGGGGAGAAGGCGTCCGTGGATCTCGAGAAGCGCCGCCAGGTGCGCGGCCGACGGGATGACGTCGTTGGAGGACTGCCCCAGGTTCACGTGGTCGTTCGGATGGACGGGCTTCTTCGAGCCGATGACGCCGCCCAGGATCTCGATGGCACGGTTACTGATCACCTCGTTCGCGTTCATGTTGGTCGAGGTGGCGGACCCCGTCTGGAAGACGTCGAGAGGGAAGCTCGCGTCATGCCTCCCCTCGGCCACCTCGCCGGCCGCCCGCGCGATCGCCCGGGCGAGCTTCGGGTCGAGGAGCGAGAGCTCCGCGTTCGCCTCGGCCGCCCCTTTCTTGATGAGCCCGAGGGCCCTGATGAAAGGGCGCGGGAATCGCTCGCCGCTCACCGGGAAATTTCCGATCGCGCGCTGGGTCTGCGCCCCCCAATAGGCGCCCGAATCGACGGCGACGGGGCCCAGGGAATCGGTCTCGGTGCGCGTCTTTCCCTTCGAGGCGGCGGTCTTGGCCATGCGGGGATTGTAAAGAGGGGCGCGCGGGGAAACCAGCGGCGCGGATGCCTCCGGCCTGCACCAGTGATCGATGAAAGGAAATGCGAGGTGTTGTATGGGGGTCTCGCCCGGGACAGGCTAGGATCCACGCGTCCCGCGGAAAGATTTTCAGGGACCGGATGATCTTTTCCGGGGGACTGTCGACACTGGGAGAGGCATGAGAAGCGCCAAGACGATGTGTTGTTGTCCCATGGCCTGCGGGTGCGGCACCCGCGGGGGACGGGGAGGCGTCGTCTCGGAGTAACCGAGAAGGTTTTCAGACGATCCGACCCGGCTCCCCGACGAGGGGGGCCGGGTTTTTTGTTGATACGATGGCGGTAGCCGAGATGCGGTGGAAAGACGGAACGGAAAGGAAGGGGCGACAATGAGCGAGGCGAACGCGGTTCAGGAGGGGCGGATCCCCCGCATCGGGGACGAGGCCCCGGACTTCACGGCGGTGACGACGCAGGGACAGATCACCCTCTCGGAGTGGCAAGGGGGGAAGTGGGTCGTCTTCTTCAGCCACCCGGCCGACTTCACCCCGGTCTGCTCGACGGAGCTGGCGGAATTCGCCCGGCGCGCCGACGAGTTCGCGCGGCGGAATGTGAAGCTGATCGGCCTTTCGATCGACTCGGTCCATTCGCATCTCGCCTGGCGCGAGAACCTGAAGTCGATCCTGAAGGTCGAGATCCCGTATCCCCTGATCGCCGACCTCGACACGAAGGTGTCGGCGAAGTACGGCCTGGTCCATCCGGGGGCGTCGTCGACAGCGACCGTGCGGGCGGTGTTCGTGATCGACCCGAAGCGGATCGTGCGCGCGCTCGTCTACTACCCTCTGAACGTGGGGCGGAACGTGGACGAAATCGTGCGCCTGGTGGACGCCCTGCAGACGGCGGACGCGAACGCCGTCGCGACGCCGGTCAACTGGACGCCGGGAGAGAGCGTGATCGTGCCGCCTCCGAAAACCGAGGCCGAGGTGGCCGAACGCCGGGGACATCCGGAGTACGAGCGGTTCGACTTTTACCTCAACAAGAAGAAGCTCGCCGGCAAGACAGGAGAGGTGGCCGGCGCCAGGAAGGAAGAGAAGAAGGCGCGGGGGGCGAGGTAGGGGAGTCATGACGACGGCGATCCTGCTCGTGGACCACGGAAGCAAGAGCCCCCGCGCGAACGGGGTGGTGGAGACCCTGGCGCGCGCGCTGGCGCGGCGCGGCGCGGCCCCGATCGTGCGGCACGCGCACCTGGAGCTCGCCGCCCCGACGATCGCGGAAGGGTTCTCGGCGTGCGTCGCGGCGGGGGCCGATCTCGTCGTGGTGCATCCCTACTTCCTGGCGCCGGGGCGGCATGCCGCCGTCCATATCCCGGAGCAGGCGGCCGCGGCGGCCCGGTCGCACCCGGGAGTGCGGCATGTCGTGACGGAACCGCTGGGGTTCGATCCGGCGGTCGCGTCCGTGGTGGCCCGGCGCGTCCGGGAAGCGCTCGATGCGACGGGGACGGCCCGCATGGACACGATGGCATGTTGTCCGGACCACGGGCCGGCGGCGCTCGCGACGGGAGGGATCGGATGAGAGCGTAGATCCCCGACGCGCGACGACACGAGGCCCGGATCCGGCGTGGATCCGGGCCTCTTTGTTTTTCGGGACGGGAAAACGGGAAAGGAGTGAACGATGACGAACGGAACGGCGGTCGAGAACAGGAGCGAGGGAGAAGGGCTGGTCCCGCCCCACGGCGGGGCGCTGGTGAACCGGGTTGTCCCGGCGGCGTGGTTCGAGGAGCAGGAGCTGTTCGACGAGCGCTTCCCGGCGGTGACGCTCTCGCCGCGGGCGGAGGCGGACGCGGCGCTCGTCGCCCACGGGGCGTACAGTCCGCTCGCGGGATTCCTGGGGGAGGCGGATTACCGGGAGGTGATCGCGAGCCGCCGCCTCGCCGACGGCGTGCTCTGGCCGATCCCCGTGACGCTCAACGTGGACGGAGAGACGGCGGAACGGGTCCGTCGCGCCGAGCAGGTGCGGCTGGTCGGCGCCGACGGCCGGATCCGGGGGGCGCTCCGCGTCCGGGACGTTTTCCGGCGCGACGTCGAGGAGGAGGCGCAGGGCGTGTTCGGGACGTCGGACGCGGCGCACCCCGGCGTGCGCCAGACCCTGGAGGAGCCGGCGTGGGCCGTCGGCGGCGAGATCCTCTGGCTGGATGAGGAAGAATCCGGAAACACGCTTCCCGCCTGGCCGCGCGAGACCCGCGCCGAGTTCGTCCGGCGCGGCTGGCGCCGGGTCGTCGCCTTCCAGACCCGCAATCCCGTCCATCGGGCCCACGAGTACATCCAGAAGGCCGCTCTCGAGGCGGTGGACGGCCTCCTCCTGCATCCGCTGGTGGGGCCGACAAAGGACGACGACCTGCCGGCCGGCGTGCGCCTGGCGAGCTATCGGGCGCTTCTCGCGCACTACTATCCGGAGGGCCGCGCGCTTCTCGCGCTCTTTCCCGCCCCGATGCGCTACGCGGGGCCGCGCGAGGCGCTCTTCCATGCGGTCGTCCGCCAGAACTACGGCGCGTCGCACATCATCATCGGCCGCGACCATGCGGGCGTGGGGACGTTCTACGGCCCCTACGACGCCCACCGGATCTTCGACACGCTCGCCGAAGGGGACCTCAAGATCGTCCCGCTCTTTTTCGACGCGACCTTCTACTGCCGCACGTGCGAGGCCGTGGCGTCCGCGAAGACCTGCCCGCACGGGCCGGAGTCCCGGGTGACGTTGAGCGGCACGCAGGTGCGCGATCTCCTGCGCGCGGGGAAGGTCCCGCCGCCCGAGTTCACGCGCCCCGAGGTGGCGCGCGTCCTCATCGCGGCGCTGAAGGAGGGGGGATCGTGAGCCTGACGCCCGGGATCGAATCCGAGATCCGGAATTTCGAGGCCGAGCTCGCGCGTTTCCGGCGCGGGGAGCTGGGACCGGAGCGGTTCCGCGCCTTCCGTCTCGCGTTCGGTGTCTACGGGCAGCGGCAGCCCGGCGTCCAGATGGTGCGCGTCCGGATCCCGGCCGGGATCGTGACGGGGGGCCAGCTCGCGGCGCTCGCGCGGATCGCGGAGGAGTACGCGGACGGGAAGCTCCATCTCACGACGCGCCAGGACGTCCAGCTGTACCACATCCTGCTCGAACGCGTCGGGGACCTCTTCCGGGACCTGGCACGCGCCGGTCTCACGACGCGCGAGGCGTGCGGCAACTCGGTCCGTAACATCACCGCCTGCCCGCTGGCGGGAGCCGCCGGCGACGAGCTCTTCGACGTGCGGCCGTACGCGCTCGCGACGGAGGCGTTCCTCCTCCGCAATCCCGCCAACCAGCAGCTGGCGCGCAAGTTCAAGATCAGTTTCTCGGCGTGCCCGGAGGACTGCGCCGCGACCGCGATCCACGACATCGGCCTCGTCGGCCGCATCGTCACGGAAAGGGGCCGCGCGCGCGCGGGCTTCCGGGTTCTCGCGGGAGGCGGCCTGGGGGCGGTTCCCCTCGCGGCCGAGACCCTCGATGAATTCGTCCCGGCGGAGGATCTCCTCGCCACGGTGAAGGCGGTGATCGCCGCCGCGGCGCTCCACGGAAACCGGCGCAACAAGGCGCGCGCGCGCCTGAAGTTCGTCGTGCACCGCGAGGGGATCGCGTGGTTCAGGGCGCGGGTCGGCGAGATCCGGGAGGGGTTTTCCGCGGACGAACGTGCCGAAGCGGATCTCGCCCGGCACGTTCCAGAGGCGTTCCGTCCGGTCCGGGCCGCGCATGCGGCCGGGAGATTCCCGGCCGCGGTCCGGGTCCCGCCCGTCGGCGGCCCCGGCACGGAAGGGATTCCGGCGGACTGGCTCTCCCGGAACGTCCGGCCGCACCGCGATCCGGCGCGCGTGATCGTGACGGTGAAATACCCGCTGGGGGACATCCCGGCCGCGGACGCGAGGCGGCTGGGGGAACTGGCCGTGCGGTTCAGCCGTGACGCGGCGCGCCTCACGATCGGCCAGGCGCTGGTCCTGACGGACGTGGATCGCGCGGCGCTGTCGCGCCTCCACGCGGCGCTTTCCGGGATCAATGCGGCCGATGCCGCCGCCGGGACGGCGCTCGACGTCACGAGCTGCCCGGGGGCGGCGAGCTGCAGTCTCGCGATCACCGCCTCGAAGGGGCTCGCCGGCGCGATACGCACCGGACTTTCGGGTGAGGATCCGCAGGATCTCGACGGCGTCTCGATCAAGGTAAGCGGCTGCCCCAACTCCTGCGGCCAGCACCATGTGGCCGATATCGGCTTCCACGGCATCGTGCGGCGCGTCGGCGGCCGGCAGCTTCCCGCCTACCAGCTCCACGTGGGGGGGCGGATCGGGAACGGGACGGCCCGCATCGGCCGGACGGGTCCCAGGATCCCGGCGAAGAACGCCCCCGCGGCGGTGCGGACGCTCTTCGCGCTCCACCGGAGTGAAGGGGCCGTCGGGGAAACCCTCTCCGATTTCCTCCATCGCCTGGACGGGGACCGGCTGGCCGCGGCGCTCGCTCCCCTCGCGGAGCCGCGGGAAGGGGACGATACGGCCTTCGTCGATTGGGGCGAGAGCGCACCGTATGCCGCGGAGGTGGCCACCGGCGAGTGCGCCGGCGCCGGGGCGGACGCGTCGGCCGACCGGTTGGGCCCCGTCGCCGACGAGGCGCGCCAGGCCGCCGCGTTCATCGGGAACGGCCAGTGGGCGGATGCCGCGGCGACGCTGGGCCGCTTCCGGTTCTCGCTCGCGCGCGTGGTGCTCGAGGCGCTCGGGAAGCGGACCGAGACGGACTACGAGACGCTCTGGACCTACCGGACGGAGGTGATCGACCGGGGACATGCGGGAGAACGCTGGAACGATTTTCACGCCGCGGCGCGGAAGCTTCTCGCGCGGCGCGAGCCGGACCCGGAGGCGGTCCGGCAGCTGCACGGGGAGGCGGGGCTTCTTCTCGCGGAGGCGCGCGTCGTCCTGGGGACGCTTCTCGCCGCGGCGGCGCGGCGGACGGCGGATGTGGCGGGTTGACACGGGGACAGGAAAGGAGACGGACATGGCGGTGATCGAGGCGGCATCGGCGAAGGGACGGAACATCACCTGGCAGGGGGGATTCCTGGGGCTCGAGGAACGCGAACGCCTTCTCGGGGGGCGCGGGGCGGTCGTCTGGCTCACCGGGCTTTCGGGATCGGGAAAAAGCACGATCGCGCGGGCCGTCGAGCACCTCCTTGTCCAGAAGGGGCGCAACGCCTTCGTCCTGGACGGGGACAACATCCGGCACGGCCTCAACAGCGACCTGGGATTCTCGCCCGCCGACCGGAAGGAGAACATCCGGCGGATCGGCGAGGTGGCGGGGCTCTTCGCCCGCGCCGGGGTGGTCGCCGTGACGGCGTTCATCTCGCCGTACCGGGCGGATCGCGTGCTCGCGCGCTCGCTCGCCCCCGGGGGGCGGTTCATCGAGGTGCATCTTGCCGCGCCGGTCCCGGCGTGCGAGGCGCGCGACACCAAGGGGCTCTACCGGAAGGCGCGCGCGGGGGAGATACCGGAGTTCACCGGCGTCTCGGCCCCGTACGAGCCGCCCGAAACGGCGGACCTGGTCCTCGCCACCGACCGCGAGTCGGTCCCGGAAAGCGTCGGACGCCTGGTGGCGTTCCTGGCGGAAAGGGGGATCGCATGAGCGAGGCCGTCCTCCCGGAATCCCTGTCGGCGTCCCTCGATGACATCCGGGATCCGGGGGAACTTCTCGCGGAGATCTTCAGGCGCTGGGGGCCGCGCGCGGCGATCGGGACGAGCGGGCAGCTCACGGGAAGCGTCCTCGTGGACCTGGCGGTCAGGGCGGGCGTGCTCCCGCGCGTCTTCACGGTCGACACGGGAAGGCTCTTTCCGGAGACGCTGGATTTCTTCGGTCGTCTCGAGGCGCGCTACGGAATCGCGATCGAGCGGGTCCGGCCCGATCCGGACGCGGTGACCCGGATGGTGGCGGAGCACGGCGAGCATCTTTTCTTCGACAGTCGCGAAAAGCGGGAGCTCTGCTGCCGCGTCCGGAAGGTCCTGCCGAACGAGGCGGTGCTGGGGACGCTCGACGTCTGGATCACGGGGCTCCGTGGCGACCAGTCGGCCGCGCGCCGCGGGACGGCACGCCTGCGTCGGATCGCGCGGCCCGGGGGGGAGGGCGGGAACGGGACGATCCTGAAGGCGGCGCCGCTCGCCGACTGGAGCGAACGGGAGGTCAGGGACTACGCGGGGAAGAACGGCGTCCCGGTCCACCCTCTCCTGGAAACGCAGCTTCCCGGAGGGCGCACCTACGCCTCGCTCGGGTGCGTGATCTGCACGACGCCGGTGGCGCCGGGGGAATCCGCGCGCGCCGGGCGGTGGCGGTGGCTCGCGGGGGGCGACAAGGAGTGCGGTCTGCACAGGGACAGGGAAGGAGAGGGAGATGGGTAAGGTCTATCTGGTCGGGGCGGGCCCGGGCGCGGCGGATCTCATCACCGTGCGCGGCGCGGCGATCCTGGCGCGGGCGGACGTCGTCTTCCACGACGCCCTCGTTACGGACGGGATCTGGCGCCATTGCCGGCCGGAGACGCCACGCGTCGATGTCGGGACGCGCGGGGGAAGGCCGTCGGCCGGGCGCCAGGAGGAGATCCACCGGCTTCTCGCGGAGGCGGCGGACCGCCACGCGGTCGTGGTGCGCCTGAAAGGGGGGGACCCGTTCGTCTTCGGGCGCGGCGGCGAGGAGGTCGCCTTTCTCGAGAGGCGCGGCATCCCCTGGGAGGCCGTTCCCGGCATCACCGCCGGGATCGGCGGGCTGGGACTCCTGGGGCTTCCCGTGACGCACCGGAACCTCGCCTCGTCGGTGGTCCTCGCCACCGCGAGCGAGGCGGAAACGGGTGATCTGGCGGACCTTCCCTGGGAGGCGCTCGCGGCCGGCCGCACGACGCTGGTCGTCTACCAGGGGGTGGGGAAGCTCGACGCGCTCGCGCGGCGGCTCGTCGCGCGCGGGATCGATCCGGAGACGCCCGCCGCCGTGGCGGCGCGCCTCTCCTGGCCTGACGAACGGGTCGTCATGGCCCCGCTTTCGGGGATCGCCGCGCGCGCCCGGGAGGCGGGGATCGGCGCGCCGGCCGTTCTCGTGGCGGGGCATGTGGTGGGGCTCTGGGCGCTTCTGGGGTACCGGCGCGCGGAAGGGGCCGGCGGCGAGAGCGGGGTCCTTCCGGAAATTTCCCGATTTTCAGGGGCCGCTCCGGGCGGGCCGGACGAGGCGGGGCTACAGTTCACTACAGGGAGGGAACCGTGACCGAAAGCCTCCTGCCTTTCATCCTGGTCGGTTTCGTCGCGCAGATCGTGGACGGCGCCCTGGGGATGGCGTACGGGGTGATCTCGTCGAGCTTTCTCCTGGGGCTGGGGGTCCCTCCGGCCGCCGCAAGCGCCGGCGTCCACACCGCGGAGGTGTTCACGACCGGCGTCTCCGGCCTCTGCCATTGGCGGACGGGCAACGTGGACCGGAGGCTGTTCATGCGGCTTGTGATACCGGGCGCCGCGGGGGGGATCCTGGGCGCCTGGATCCTGGTGTCGGTCCCCGGAGAGAGGATCAAGCCGTTCGTCGCCTTCTATCTCCTGGCGATGGGTCTTGTGGTCCTCCGGAAGGCGTTCGGGATATTCAGGCCGGCGCGCGGGAGGGGGACGCCGGCCGGACAGGAGCCCGCCCGTTTCACGAGCGGGCTGGGTCTGGCCGGCGGTTTTTTCGACGCCGTCGGGGGAGGCGGGTGGGGGCCGATCGTCACGTCCACACTCGTGGCGCGGGGACAGAGCCCCCGACATGCCGTCGGATCGGTGAATCTCGCCGAGTTTTTCGTGACCGTGGTGCAGACGGCGGCCTTCGTCGCCCTCCAGGGATTCTCCCGCCTGGGGACGGTGATCCTGGGGCTCGTGATCGGCGGGACTCTTGCCGCGCCGGTCGCCGCGCTTGTCGCCCGCCGGCTGGCTCCCCGGACGCTCATGTTCACGGTGGGGATACTCATCACGCTCTTGAGTTTCCGGACGATCTATCTGGCCGTGTTCTAGTCCCCCGTGGAAACCTACGATGAGGCCGCGATGGCGCCGTCGCTGACGGACAGGATCGGGAATACCCCCTTGCTGCGGATCCGGCGGATCTGGCCGGAGTCGTCGTCCGTCGGGATCCACGCCAAGGCGGAGTGGGCCAACCCCGGCGGGTCGGTGAAGGACCGCGCCGCCTGGCGGATCGTGCGGGACGCCTTCGATCGCGGGCTCCTCGGGAAGGGACAGACCCTCGTCGACGCCACGAGCGGCAACACCGGGATCGCCTACGCGATGCTCGGGGCGGCCCTCGGGTTTCCGGTGCGCCTCTACCTGCCGGCGAACGCCAGCCACGAGCGGAAGCGGATCCTCGGGATCTACGGCGCGGAGGTGGTCCCGACCGATCCCCTGGAGGGGTCTGACGGCGCGATCCGCGCGGTCCGGAAGGCCCTGGAGGAGGAGAAAGGAAAGGTCTTTTACGCCGACCAGTATTCCAACCCCATGAACCCCCGCGCGCATTACGAGACGACGGCCGAGGAGATCTGGCGCGAGACCGGCGGCCGCGTCACGCACTTCGTGGCGGGGCTCGGGACGAGCGGCACCTTCTGCGGGACGACGAGACGTCTCAAGGAGCTGAATCCGGCCATCCGGTGCGTCTCGTTCGAGCCGGACTCCCCCTTCCACGGCCTGGAGGGGATGAAGCACATGGAGACGGCGATCGTCCCGGCGGTCTACGACCCGAAGCTCGCCGACGCGCGCGAAGGGTGCGCCACCGAGGAGGCGCATGCGACGTGCCGGCGCGCGGCGCGCGAGGAGGGGCTGCTTCTCGGGATCTCGGCGGGGGCGGCGCTCGCGGTGTCGGTCCGCCTCGCGCGGGAGCTGGAGGCGGCGGGAAGGCCTGCCGTGATCGTCACCGTCTTTCCGGACGGCGCCGACCGGTACCTGTCGGACCCTTTCTGGGAGGGGCCGTGATGCTGGAGCTTCCGGAGGAGCACAGGTCCGCGATCCGGGCCCACGGAGAGACGGGATACCCGCACGAGGCGTGCGGGGCGCTTCTCGGGACCGCGAAGGGGGACGTGAAAACGGTCGTCGCGACGATCGCCGCCGCGAACGCCTTCGGCGAGCGCTCGGACATCCCGGGGTTCGAGACGACCGCGCGGGAGAGCCAGGCGAACCGGTATCTCATTCCCCCGGAGGAGATCCTCCGGATCGAGAAGGAGGCGCGCGCGCGCGGGCTCGACGTGATCGGCTTTTACCACTCGCATCCGGACCATCCGGCACGGCCTTCCGCCTATGACCAGGAGCACGCCTGGCCGTGGCTGTCGTATGTGATCGTCCGGGTCGCGAAAGGGAAGGCCGAGGACCTGGGGAGTTTCGTCCTGTCGGACGACCGGGCGGTTTTCGCGCCGGAAGAGATAAGATCAGGCTAGGAGGAAATCATGGCGACGAAAGTGCTGATTCCGGCGGCCCTGCGCCGCTTCACGAACGATACCGCGGCGATCGAGGCGGCAGGCGCGACGGTGGGGGCGGTCCTCGCCGATGTGATCGGCCGTTACAGGCCGCTCGAGGCGCATCTCTTCCAGGAGAAGAAACTCCGGTCGTTCGTGAACGTGTTCGTCAACGAGGAGGATATCCGCTTCCTCGCGGGGCTCGACACGCCCGTCAAGGCGGGCGACACCGTCTCGATCGTCCCGTCCATCGCCGGCGGGGCAGACGAGGTTTCCGGGAGGCCGGTCTTGTCCCCTGAAGAGATGGCGCGTTATTCGCGCCACCTGATCCTTCCCGAGGTGGGGATAGAGGGACAGAAAAAGCTGAAATCGGCGAAGGTGCTCCTGGTCGGCGTCGGCGGGCTGGGGTCCCCCCTGGGACTCTACCTCGCCGCCGCCGGCGTCGGGACGCTGGGGCTCGTCGATTTCGACGTCGTGGACGCCTCGAACCTGCAGCGCCAGCTCCTGCACGGGACCCCCGACGTGGGGCGTCCCAAGCTCGCGAGCGCGATGGACACCCTGAAACGGATCAATCCGAACGTGAGGCTCGTCCCGTACGAGACGATGCTCACGAGCGAGAACGCCTTCGACATCCTGCGGGACTACTCGATCGTCGCCGACGGCACTGACAACTTCGCGACGCGCTACCTGGTGAACGACGCCTGCGTCCTCCTCGGGAAGACGAACGTCTACGGCTCGATCTTCCGGTTCGAGGGGCAATCGAGCGTCTTCAAGACACCGGACGGTCCCTGCTATCGATGTCTCTATCCCGCGCCGCCGCCGCCGGGTCTCGTCCCCTCCTGCGCCGAGGGAGGGGTTCTCGGGGTCCTTCCCGGGATCGTCGGCGCCATCCAGGCGATGGAGACGATCAAGCTGATTCTCGGACAGGGGGAAACGCTGGTCGGCAGGCTCCTGCTTTTCGACGCCCTCGGAATGCGCTATCGGGAGCTGAAGCTGCGGAAAGACCCGAACTGCCCCCTCTGCAGCGAGAAACGCACGATCACGAAGCTTGTCGATTATGCCGAGTTCTGCGGGATCACGAAGGCGGCCGAGGGGAAGACCGTCCGGGAGATCACCGTCGCCGACCTCAAGCGGATGCTCGACGCCCGCGAGGAGTTCGACCTTGTCGACGTCCGCGAGACGTTCGAATACCAGATCGCGCGGATCCCCGGCGCGCGCCTCATTCCCCTCGGGACGATCGAGTCGAAGCTCTCGGAGCTCGACCCGAAGCGGAAGATCGTGGTGCATTGCAAGGCGGGAGGGCGCTCGAAAAAGGCGTGCGAGACCCTTCTCGCCAAGGGATACGCGAACGTCGTCAACGTCGCCGGCGGGATCGACCAATGGTCGAAAGTGATCGACCCGTCCGTTCCCCGCTACTAACCGAGCCGTCCCGAAAATTCCCCTCCCCCTTGATGGGGGAGGGTCAGGGTGGGGGTGTCAGCGGCGGGCGGGGCTTCGCTCGCTGGCCCTTCCGGCGGTCGCGTTTGTCGGGGGACGCTTCTCGTCGGCATCCGTGCCGCCTCGTCGCTCCGATGTCGCCGATCCTTGCACATCCTGACCGGCCCGGCGCCATCAGGCCCCCGAAAACGCGCCCGCCTCCGGGCCGCTCGCTTCGCAGTCAAAAAACGGAATTCGACTGTCCCCGCCCGCCCCGGCGGAATCGCCGCGCCAAAGGCGCGGCTTTTCTCGCGGGCCCAAATGCTTTCAACGGCGAACGCGTCCGGTCGGATGGGGTTTTCCCGATTCGAATCCGATTCGCTTTTTGGAAGGTGCTTCGACGGGGATCATCAGCTCCCGGATGGCGTCGAAGACGGTCTTGAACTGGGCATCGTATTTCTGCTCCAGCGCGCCGAGTTTTCGTGCCAGATCGGCATGCGTCGAGAGAATCTGGCGGAGTCGAACGAAGGCGCGCATGATCTCGACGTTGACCCGGACTGCCTTGCGACTTCGAAGGGTACCCGAAAGCATCGCGACGCCTTGTTCGGTAAAAGCGAAGGGCGGGTAGGTGGGGAAAAGTCTTGAGGCGATCGCCGGGAATGCGCGCGGGCGGACAGGGGCGCCGGGCGGGGTGGGGCGAGAGGGCCTCATGCATAGGCCGGTGGCAGGACGCCACCCGGCTCCCGTCCGCAACGCGGACGGGAGGGAAAGGCCGTCATGCATGGGAGGGAGGAGCAGGCCGGACGCCTGCGACGACCGTCCCGCGAGACCCGCCCCGACACAGGCGCCCCCGCCCGCCGGATTTCGTCTTTCGCCGGTTGATGGGGCCGGGTCGCCGCGTAAAATGAGCGGCCCATGCCCCCTCCGTTCGACAAGCTGGGCGAGTACGTCATCCTCGGCGAGCTCGGCAAGGGCGGGATGGGCGTGGTCTACAAGGCCAGCCAGGAATCGCTCGACCGCGTCGTGGCGCTGAAGGTCCTGGCGGAAAACCTGCTTGAGGGGGAGGAGTTCGTGAAGCGCTTCGTGCGCGAGGCGAAGGCCGCCGCGCACATGGTGCACCCGAATGTCATCCAGATCTACTCGGTGGGTTCCGACAAGGGGGTCCACTACTACGCGATGGAGTTCGTCGAGGGGGACGACCTCTCGAAGCGTCTCCGGGCCGGGTTCCAGCCGACCTGGGAGGAGTCGACCGACATCGTGATGGACGTGGCGAAGGCGCTCTCCTGCGCCGAGGACGCCGGGATCGTCCACCGCGACATCAAGCCGGCGAACGTCATGATCGACAAGCGGGGCCAGGTGAAGGTGATGGATTTCGGCCTCGCGAAGGCGTTCACCGAGCAGACCGTGATGGTGACCCAGCCCGGGATGGTGGTCGGGACGGTCGCCTACATGTCGCCCGAGCAGGGGCGCGGCGAGGATCTCGACGGCCGGGCGGACCAGTACTCGCTGGGGGTCATGTACTACGAGATGCTTACCGGGAAGCTCCCCTTCAAGGGGGACTCGCCGACCTCCATCATCTACATGCACATCCACGAGGCGCCGCCGCCGCCGCGGTCGCTCAATCCGACGATCCCCGAGGCGGCCGAGCAGGTGGTCCTGAAGATGCTCGCCAAGAAGCGCGAGGACCGTTACCCGAACGCCAAGACCCTGATCGAGGACCTGAAGGCGGTGAAGCGCAACACGGCCGTCGGCGCGACGATGATGTTCGCGGCGTCCGCGGCCGGATCCGGCGCCGCCCACGAGGAACATACCACCGACAAGACGGTGGTCCTCAAGGGAGGGCAGGCCCCGGTGAAGCCCAAGAAGGGGTTCGTCGGGATCGGGATCGCGGCGGGGGTCCTGCTGGCCGGCGGGGCGGGGTATTTCATCTTGAACTCCTCCGGCAAGAAGACGGACGGGGACGGCCCTTCCGCCCCGGCCGCGACGCCGGAGAAGATCCAGGTCGATCTCGGCGCGGCCCTGAAGCCCCTGGGCCTTCTGGCGGGCGACGCGGTCTCTCTCGAGGGGGAGCCTCTGGCGGACTGGAACCAGAAGAAGGATCTCGCCGAGCGGAGCTACCGCCTCACCGTGAAGCGGAAGTACTACCTTCCCGAGGAGATCCAGCTCCGCGTGAGGAAGGGGGAGCGGCCCGGATTGAGCAAGTCGTCCCTGGCGCTCGCCCCGGACGAGGCGGAGGTCCTGCTCGAGGTGACGGGGCAGCTGGCCGAATCGGAGAAGGCGGGGAATCCCCTCGACGCGATCTCGGCGCAGGATGCCTTCGTGCTGAACATCTTCAAGACGATCGAGATCCCGAAGTACAAGACGATCCGCAACCGGCATTACGCCTACTGGAAGGCGAAGCAGAACGTGTCGGAGGGAAACCTCAAGGCGGCCGAGGATGTCCTCAAGGACAACCAGACGATCCTGGACCTGCGCGAGATGGAGTACCTCGGCGAGATCCGGAAGATGATCGCTGACAAGGGGGGCGGGTCCGCGGCGCCGGCGGTCACCCCGCCGGACCCCGCCGCTTCCAGCCGCGAGTTCGACGTGAGCCTGGACTTCGTCCTCCCGTCCAAGATGCCGGCAGACGCCAAGGTGTTCGTGGGAGGGAAGGATCTCCCCCCGGGCCCGCCGTGGAAGGTCAAGCTCAAGCCGGGAACCCACCAGCTGGTGCTCCAGGCCGCGTACTTCAACCGGGTGACGGCGAACCTGCGCGTCGGGAGCGAGGGAACGCCGAGCCCCCTGAACATCAAGTGGGAGCCGGACGCCCCCGCGGTCCTGGCGGGCGTCCAGGAGCGGCTGGGCCAGGAGATCCGGGCGGCGGGCGACGAGGAGCGCCTGCAGAAGCGCCTGGAGCTGGTGAACGCCGCCCGCGGCTTCGCGCTCTCGGTCTTCCAGACGGCCGGCGCCAGCGAAATCACCGACGACGGGATCCGGAGGCTTCTCGACGGCCAGGAGGCGTGCGTGCGCGCGGCGATCGTCTGGCGCGACGGCAAGGGGAATGCGCGGGAGGCGGAGGAGATCCTCAAGGCGGTCCCGCCCGGCTCGCTTGACCGGGAAGGGGAGGATCTCCTGCGGCGCGTCCGCCAGGAGGCGGGACAGGAGGACATGTCGCATCACCTCGAGCGGGTCCGTGACCGCGTGAAGCGGGGGCTTCTCGCCGATCCGGAACTGGCGCGGGGGCTTGACGAGCTGATGAGGAAATACGGCCAGAGCCCGGACGTGAAGGGGCTCCAGAACCAGGTGGACGAGGCCCGGCTCATGCTCAACGAGGTCGACGAGATGGTGAAGATCCGGCAGTACGGCCTGGCCCACGACAAGCTGGGCGAGCTGATCGTGAAGCATTGTCCCGACTCGTCGGTCCTGAAGGCGCGGCTCGCGAAGATCGAGCAGGACCGCGATTCCGACGACGGAGCCAAGGCCCAGACCCAGCGGAAGATCGCGGAGCTGTCGCTCCAGCTGGAGGATGCGAGGCGGAAGGACGACGCGAAACTCCTGGCGGAGATCGCGGCGCGGATCCTCCAGCTCGATCCCGCCCACGCGCAGGCCCTGGCCTGCAAGGCGGAGGCGGAGGGGAAGCTGTTCGAGTCGACCGCGCGCGCGCAGATCGACGGGGGGCTGGAGCAGCTGACGCGCCTTTTCCACAGGTCGGCTGGCGGCAAGGACAGGAAGGAAGAGTACCAGTCGCTCTTCACCCCCGAAGGATGGGCCGTCCAGGTCGAACGCCAGGCGACGCGCTTCTTCGACTCGCCGCTCGCCATCGTCTCGACGCGGTTCGACAACGCGGTGACGCAGGTGGACGCGCGGGCGGGTGCAGCCACGACGACACTCGAATGGGCGGTCACGGCCCGGTACGGACCGGAGGAGATCTCCGCCCGTTTTCCCCTGGCCGTGACCTGGAAGCTGGTCAAGAACGCGTGGCGGATCGACAAGGTCGAGGAGAAAGCCAAGTGAATGAACGACATCCGATGACGGTGGTGGCCGCGCTCGTCGCCGTGGGGCTTCTCGCGTGCGCTCCCGCCGCGGGGGCGGACGCCGCCCCGCCCGGGCCGATCCAGGGGAAGGTCACGATGGTCGATCCCGGCACGCGCCAGGTCGAGATCAACTGCGGCTCACAGCAACGGGTGGTCCCGAAGATGGTGTTCTACGTCTACGGACAGGCGGAGGTGCTCCACCTGCCGCTCACCGGAAAGGACGTGGTCCACCTCCCGAAAGAAGTGGGGAACGTCCAGGTCCTGGAGGTCTCGGAGAAGTCCTGCCGCGGAAAGGTGTTCGCCTCCGACATGGCGCTCGTCCGGAAGGACGCCGTCGTGATCGGGTATCCCGTTCCCGTGGGTTCCCAGCTCAAGCCCGACGTGAAGTCGGTCGCGGCGAAGCCGGAGTCGCCCGTCGTCCCGGGGTCCCGCGTGGCCCTGACCGTGAGCGCGCTCGACCCGGACGGGGATCCCCTCACTTACGAGTGGACCTGTTCGGCGGGGCGCCTTTCGGCGTCGCGCACCGTGGAGCCGTCCGTCGTCTGGACAGCCCCCGTGGCTCCCGGTGACTACACCCTGTCCGTCACGGCGATCGACAGCGACCGGTTCAAGAGCGATCCGAAGGAATTCCGGGTCACGGTGGGGGCCTACCCGGAGGACCGCCACCGGATCCCGTTCAAGTTCTCCCGCGCGGTGAGTCCGGAGCCCTTTTTCGAGGAGGTCTCCGGCGTCGCCTGCGACCGCCTGAATGGCCTCTACGTGGTCGATCCGCGGGCGCAGAAGGTGAAGAAGGTCGATCCGGACGGCGTCACCGTCTCGTACTTCGGCCAGGAGGGGAGCGAGACCGGGAAATTCCGCAAGCCCGGCCGGATCGCCTGCATGAACGATTTCGTCTACGTCGTCGACCGTGAGCGTCAGGTCGTGATCAAGTTCAACCTGCGTGGAGGGTTCCTGAAGGAATACGGCGAGGCGGGGACCGCGAACGCCCAGATCGCGGCCGCCGAGGACGTGGCGGTCTCCCCGTCGGGGGACGTCTTCATCGCCGATTCGGAGGGGGCTCGCGTCCAGGCGTACGACGACCAGGGGCGCTTCCTCTTCTCGGTGGGCCAGCGCGGCACCGCCGCGGGGCAGTTCCAGAAACCTGTCGCCCTCGCCGTCGACCGCCAGGGGATGCTGTATGTCCTCGACGCCGGTCGCCAGCAGTTGATGGTGTTTGATCGCGACCTGCGGTTCCGGGGGCGCGAGATCAAGGTCGGGCCGGCGGCCGACTTCGACCTTGATCCCACCCAGGGAGTCGCCTACCTGCTCTACCCCGAGGAAAAGGCGGTGAAGAAGCTTCTCCTCGGCGAAGGGCGCTTCGATCCGGGCTTCAAGGTCGGAGGACAGGGGGAAGGGTGGGGCAAATTCTCGGAGCCCGTCGCCCTTGCCTGCGACCCCTTCGGGGAGGTTCTCGTGGCCGACGCCTCGCGCCGGACGCGCAACCTCCAGCGGTTTAACCCCCAGGGGGAGTGCCTGGCGCGCCTGGGCGGGGAGGACTACACGAAGACGATCCGCGTCGCGGCCGGGCCCGACGGCGACCTCTACTGCCTTTCGAGCAAGGGGGACGTCCGGCGACTGACGCCGACCGGCTGGACCACGGCGCGCTTCGGCGGGGAGGGGGCCCCGGGCGCGGCCCGGAAGCCCGTGGATCTTGTCTGCGGCCCCGGGGGATTCGTCTATCTCCTCGACGGGGACACCTGCCAGATCCGGAAGTTCAAGCCCGCGGGGGAGTTCGTCGGGGACTTCATCCAGGCGTCGGATGCCAAGCAGCTGAAACGCCTCCTCGACGAGCCGACGGACCTCGCCGCGGCCGGCGACCAGCTGTTCGTCATGGACAAGGGAGGGAACCGCGTCCAGATCCTGGGGGCGGACGGCGTTTTCAGGACGGGGCTCGACGGGTCCGACAAGAAGAACAAGAGCCTCTATTTCGACGGGGACGCCGAGTTCGTGGCGGTGGAACCCGTCAGCGGCAAGATCGTGGTGTCGCTCGGAACCAGCCTCAAGGTCTGCGCGAAGGAACTCACCTTCGTCGAGGAATGGGGCAAGAAGGGGTCGGAGAACGGCCAGTTCCGGCGGATCTCCGGGCTCGAGTTCGACCGGACCGGCGACCTGTGGGTCCTCGACACGAGCCGTGGCGACGTCCAGCGGTTCCGGTTCGGCGCCGCGGGAAACCCCTTCCTGGGGCTCGTGAAGGACGACAACCGCGCCAGGAAGCCCGTCGATTTCGCCGTTTCCCCGTTCAACGAGGTCTGGATCTGGGACGGCGACAAGGGGACGGGAGTCGTCTTCGTTCAGGAATAGCGGGATCGTCCGAGAGGTCGGGCCGGGATCCCGACGACGGTTGCGCCGATCGGCACGTCCTTTACCACCACGGCGCCTGCGCCGATGATGGCATCCGCGCCGATCCGGATCCCTTCGGCGAACCGATCCGTCTCCTGGCTTCGGCCGGCTGCAAACGCGCCAGGCGGCGTCGAGCCTCCTCAACGTATCCTGCGCCCCTCGATACGTCCGCGTCGGCTCTCCTTGCCTGAACGCATTTTCGCACGGCCTCGGGCCGACGGATCCGGGATGCCGGATCGGTTCAAGGACCTTTCAACGTTTCAGAGGTCTTGCGGGAACCCCTGCGACCGTCATGCTGGCCGGAACGTTTTTGACCACCATGGCGCCTGCCCCAACGATGGCATCCGAACCAATCCGGATACCTTCCCGGACACAGGCCCCCAACCCCACCCATGCTCGAGTTTCGATCGTGACATTCCCTCCAAGGGCTGCTCTGGGAGCGATGTGGACGTATGGACTGATATGGCAGTCATGATCCACGCTGGCACGCGTGTTGATAATGGAACCCGCTCCGATCCATGCGCCCGTTCCAATGATGGCACCAGCACAGATAACGACGCCGGGATCGATTTGAGCATGCCGTGATACGACTGCGGAGGGGTGGCTGATTCCCTGCAGAGGAATGCCGTAGCTTTCGAGCAATCTGCAGATTTCTTCCCTTAGACGATTATCTCCAATGGCTGGAATCGCTTGGATCGCGCTTTTATTCAAGAGGCTCCCGATGTCAGCCCATTCGACGACATTAAGCAAGCCGGTCAGGGCTTGTCGCATCAACCAGCCTGTCGGAAGATTTGACTTTCGTTTGCTGCCTGATTGCTTTCGCCAAGGGATGGTGGAGAGATCGATAGCGGTGTAGGGAGGTTTTTCGATGCCAGCGGATACAAGGATGTCGGCAATAACGGTAGCGTGGGATCCGGCACCTAAGAGAACAAGTCGCCGTTTCACGATTTCCCTCTAAGGAACCGTTCGATGGCCCGGACGGTTTTCTCCGCGGCGCGCCCGTTGCCGTATGGATTCGCGCATCGCGCCACGCGCCGGCCGAAGGCGCGGTCGAAGACGGCCTTCCGGATCGCCCGGCCGATCGCACCGGCGTCATGCGGCACGTCGAGGACGTTTTCCGCGCGCTCGCGGCCGGCCTGCCGCGACCCGACGTTCACGACCGGGAGCTTCAGGAACGGCGCCTCGATGATCCCCGCCGAGGAGTTCCCGACGAGGGCCGACGCGTGCCGGAGGACGTTCACGAAGAGGTCATGCGGGACGCTCCTCCGGATCGCGACGCGCGGATCCCCGCGCAGGCGTTCGACCTCGCGGATCGCGTCGCGCGAGCCCGGATCCGCGTTCGGGTAGACGACGAGCGCGTGGAGACCGCTCGCGCGGACCGCCCCGAAGGTGGCGCGCGCCTGCATCCCGGCGCGGTCCGGGTCCCCGAGCGCCGGATGCTGGATCGCGACGAGATAGGGGACGCGGGCCGGGAATCCGAGGAGCCGCCGGACGGACGGACCGGCCATCCGCGGGACGAGCCGGATCGCGTCGATCCCGGGGGCGCCGACGACAGCGATCGACCGCCGGGGGATGCCGCGCGCCGCAAGCAGGCGGGCCCCCGCGCGCGTCGCCGGGAGGTGCAGTGACGCGAACGCCGCGATCGCGCCCCGGTAGGCGTTGTCGAGGAACGCCCCCGAGACATCCCCGCCGTGCAGCTGGGCGACCGGGATCCCCAGGGTCGCCGCCGCGACGGCGAAGGGGAGGATGTCGGAGCGGTCCCCCAGGACGAGGAGCAGGTCCGGTGCCAGGCGGTCGAGCACTTTCCCGGCGGCCGTGAGGGTCCGTCCGGTTTCGGAGGCGGCCTCCCGGGGCGATCCGTCGCGGTACCGCCAGGGGACCGAGGCGTCGATCCGGAACTGGCGCCTGATCTCGGCGACCGTCCCGCCGTAGCGGGGGTCATTGTGCGCGCCGGTCACGATCAGCTGCCGCCTGAAAGACCGGTGCCGGCCCAGGGCGGCCAGGACCGGCCGCAAGAGCCCGAACTCCGCGCGGTTTCCGGTGACGACGCAGACGGTGTGGCGGGCCATCCCTTTTCCTGTTATCGACCGGCTGCCTTGCGTTTCGGAGAGGGGCGTCAGCGATATTTCTCGAATGCCAGGCGCGCTTCCGTGAGATCGGCGATCGTGTCGATATCCGTGGAGCGCCCGGCTTCCATCACGTAGGGGTGGACCGGCGGGACGAACAGGGTCTTCCGGGACAGGATATCCCCCAGGCGCGCCGCGTAGATCGCCCCGTTCGGGACGAATGCCGCCGGCAGGTCCTGTCGCCGGGCGGTGAGGCGTCTCGGATGGGGGATCGCCGGCTCCACGCGGCCGCCCCGGATCTCGATGAAGCTCCACCAGGGATGGTTCTTCTCGAGCCGCTTCATGGCGACGACCGATCCGGCCTTTTTCTCGTGGAAGAGGGCGAGCGCCTTCTCGATGTCGCGGCTCGTGCGGAGGGGGCTCGTGGGCTGGAGGAGGACGATCACCGTCTCCCGGGGGGTCTTCCGCGCCGCGAGCCACCGGCAGGCGTGGACCGCGACCTCGATCATGGGCGTGTCGTCGCCGGCGAGCCGCTTCGGGCGCATGAACGGGACGTCGGCGCCCGCGGTCCGCGCCGCCTCGGCGATCCGCCGGTCGTCGGTGGTGACGACGACGCGCCCGATCCCGGGGGCGCGCCGGGCCGCCTCGATCGACCAGGCGATGAGGGGGCGGCCCGAGAACTCGAGGAGGTTCTTGCCGACGATCCCCTTCGATCCCCCGCGGGCGGGGATCAGGGCGATGGCGCGCGGGCGCCGGGGGGCCTGGGGGATCGGATCGGGCACGGACGGGGATTCTACGGGTTTCAGGCCGGTTCCCGCGTAATTTGTGGATCGGCCTCGCCGGTCCGCCTTAAAATGGCCCGCTTCATGCCGAAGATCCATCCCACCGCCGTCGTTGATCCGAAAGCGCGGATCGCCCCTGATGTCGAGATCGGGCCCTACACGGTGATCGATGGACCTGTCTCCGTCGGCGAGGGGACCTGGATCGGATCGCACGTCTGTCTCACCGGGGATGTTTCCCTTGGACGGCGTTGCCGCGTCTTCCCGTTCGCGGTGATCGGAACGCCGCCGCAGGACCGCACCTTTGCCGGGGGGGAAAGCCGGGTCGTGATCGGCGACGACAACGTCTTCCGGGAGCATGTGACGATCCACGGCGGGACCCCCAAGGGGGGGGGCGTGACGACGCTGGGAAACCGGAACTGGTTCCTCGTGGACTCGCACGTGGCCCACGACTGCACGGTGGGGGATGACAATACCTTCGCCAACTGGTCGGCCCTGGCGGGGCATGTCAAGATGGGATCGAACGTGATGCTCTCGGCCTATGTGGCGGTCCATCAGTTCTGCCGGGTGGGGAGGCTCGTCATGATCGGCGGGATCACCGGGGTCAGCCTGGACATCCCCCCGTTCACGCTGGTGCAGGGGAACCGCGCGCGCCTGCTGGGCCTGAACCGCGTGGGGCTGAAACGCGCCGGGATCACGGGCCCGCGCCTGAAGGCGCTCCAGGAGGCGTACCAGATCCTTTTCCGGGGAAAAGGGGCCTTGAGCGCGCGCATCGCGGCCGCCCGGAAGATCGACGAGCCCCTCGCTCGCGAGATGACCGATTTCCTGGAGGGATCCAAGCGCGGCGTCTGCACGCACGAAGCCGCCGAGACGCCGGAAGACGTCGATGCCTCCGTCAGCCGCGCCGAGGCGATCTCGGCCGCGACCGGCGTCGCCGAGAAATAACCCTCACGCCCTGATGATCTTTTCCCGTCCCGCCGTGACGCCGCGCGTGGCGTTGCGGGTATCGATGACGAGACGTGCGTGCCTCACCACCCGGGCGTAGTCGATTCCCGCGTGCGCCGTCACGATCACCACCGCATCGGCGTCGCGGAGCGTCTTCGGGGTGAGGGGGATCGAATCCATCGAGAACCGGTGGCGCGTCGAGCGCGCCTTCGGGATATAGGGATCGTGGTAGGAGACGCGCGCCCCCGCCTGGCCGAGGAGCTCCGCCAGGCGCAGGGCGGGGGACTCCCGGATGTCATCGACGTTTTCCTTGTAGGCGACCCCGAGCAGCAGGACGCGGGACCCCTTCAGGGCCTTCTTGCGGGCGTTCAGGGCGTGCGCCAGGCGCTCGACGACGTAGCGCGGCATGTCGGCGTTCACCTCGCCGGCGAGCTCGATGAACCGTGTCGGCGTCTCGTACTGGCGCGCCTTCCAGGAAAGGTAGAAGGGGTCGATCGGGATGCAGTGTCCCCCGAGCCCCGGTCCCGGGTAGAACGGCTTGAACCCGAAGGGCTTGGTGGCGGCGGCCGCGATCACCTCCCAGACGTCGATCCCCATCCGGTCGAAGAGGACCTTGAGCTCGTTCACGAGGGCGATGTTCACGGAGCGGTAGATGTTTTCGAGGATCTTCGCCGCCTCCGCCACCTCGCAGGAGCCGACGCGCACCACCCGCGGGACGATGGCCCCGTAGAGCGCGCAGGCGAGGTCTCCCGCGGCAACGGAACGCCCCCCGACGATCTTCGGGATCTTCCCCAGGGTGTGCTCCGGATTTCCCGGGTCCTCGCGCTCGGGGGAGAAGGCGAGCCAGAAGTCCTTCCCTTCGACGAGTCCCGTCTTCGCGAGGATCGGGAGGAGGTCGCCGGTCGTCGTTCCGGGGTAGGTGGTGCTCTCGAGGACCACGAGCTGCCCCTTGCGGAGGGTCTTCGCGACCGCGCGCCCCGTGTCGAGGACGTACGAGAGGTCGGGGTCGCGGTTCTCGGTGAGGGGGGTCGGGACGCAGATCACGATCGCGTCGCACTCCGCCAGGCGCGCGAAGTCGGTCGTCGGGTCGAAACGTCCCTTCGCGACCCCCTTCCGGATCCAGTCGGCGGGGATGTGGCGGATGTAGGAGCGTCCCTCGTGGAGCAGCTCGACCTTTTCCGGATCGACATCGAACCCGATGACCCGGAAACCGGCCTCGCAGAAGCGGCGCGCGAGGGGGAGGCCGACGTATCCCAGGCCGATCACGCCGCAGACGGCCTTCTTCGCGCGGATCTTTCGGAGGAGCTCCTTCACGCGGAGGAATGGTAAGGAGGGGCCCCGGCGGGGTAAAGCGGAACGCGCCCGCGGGGCGATAGAATCGCTTCGTGCCGCGAATCCTGGTTGTCGCCAATCCCGCCTCGGGGCGCGGGCGCGCCCGTCGGGCGCTCTGGCACCTGACGCGGGAGCTGGCCCGTCGGGGGCTTTCGTGGACGGTATGCGTGAGCCGCGCGCGGGAGGATCTCCGGTCGGCTTGCCGAAGCGCGGGGTCGGGCTACACTTCGATTGTCGCCGTGGGAGGCGACGGGACGGTCGGCGAGATCCTGCAGGAGCTGGTCCCCTCGGGGCCGGCTCTCGCCATCTGGCCGGCGGGGACCGCCAACCTGACGGCGCGCGAGCTGGGGTTCGTCCCCGACGCGGCGCGCCTGGCGGCGGCCCTGGCCCGCGGGCGCACCCGGGAGATGGACCTGGGGCTCTGCCGGTGGATCGGGCAGGAGATCCCCGAGCGCCGTTTCGCCGCCTGCGTGGGGGCGGGGTTCGACGCGCGCGTCGTCCGGAACCTGGCGGCGCGGCGCGCGGGGCCGATCCGGTGGAGTGACTATCTGGGGCCGCTTCTTTCGGCCTGGAAGGAGACATCGGACGCCGATGACGACATGGAACTTCGGCTGGACGGCGGCGACGCGCGGCGGGGGCAGGTCATGATCGTGAGCAATCTCGTCCGCTACGGCGGCTTTTTCCGGATCGCGCCGCGGGCGCGGACCGACGACGGCCTCTTCGACGTGGTCCTTTTCGAGCGGGGCGGATCCGTCGATCTCCTGCGCCACATCGCGCGGGTCCTGCGCGGGCGCCTGGAGACGTCGCGCGGCGTCCGGACGGCCCGGGCGCGCCTGATTTCCGTCCGGCCTGCCGCGCACGCGCGCGGCATCCCGGTGCAGGTGGACGGGGAACCGTTGGGAGAGCTTCCGGTGGAGATCGGCGTCCTGCCGGGGGCGATCCGCGTCGTCGACATGGGGACGGGGGCGTGATGGTCAGGCGGGACGAGGCGTTCGAGATCGATTTCTACGAGCGGGTCCTGAAGCGCACGCCCACGCAGATCGACGCCCTGCGCCAGCTGGGCCACCTCTACACGCGCACCGGGCGGGTCCGGGAGGGGCTGACGGTCGATCTCAAGCTGGCGCTTCTCTGCCCCCGGGACGCCGTCGCCCAGTACAACCTGGCCTGCAGCTACGCCCTCCTGCGCGATACCGAGAGGGCGATCGCGTGCCTGGCGGAGGCGGTGCGGCTGGGGTACCGGGACGCCGCCCACCTGCGCGAGGATCCGGACCTTACGGGAATCCGGGAGGATCCCCGCTTCGCCGCGATCCTCGCGGGGCTCGACGCGCCGGATTCCGGCGCGTCCTGACGCCTGCGCCCGCTATCCTTGGCGCGTGCCTGTCCCTTCCCGCAAGCGTCCGAAGGGCTCCTGGGGATTGAGGCTGTTCTTCTGCGCCGCCGCCGCGGGCGGGGCGCTCGTGGCGTACGAGGCGGGTCGCCGCGCCGCCCCGCCGCCGGAGATCGTTCCGGCCCCGATCTCGTCGCGCGCGGCGGATCGCCCCCTTCCGTCCCTGCACGAGGCGGCCGCCGGCGTCGAGGAGAAATGGCGCGCCTTCCGGTTTCCCGTCGGGGAACAGCTCGTCTACGCGGTGAGCTGGGAAGGGATCCCGGTCGGGGACGTCGTCATGGAGGTGGTGGAGCGGGCCGACTACACGCCGGAATGGCTGTCGCGCGACCCGGCCGAGCGGAAAGGGGCCGAGGCGGGATACGCGCCGCCGGCACTCTTCGCCTATCCGCCGGATTTCAGGCGTCCGGTCTACCGCGTGCGGGTGATCACGCGCTCGAGCGCGTGGCTCGACGCCATCTACAAGGTGGACGACCGGATCGAGAGCCTGATCGACGCCGAGGGGACCTACCCCTGGCGTTACGACGAGTACATCCGCGAGGGGCGCCGCAAGAAGGACAACCTCGTCGATTTCGACCAGAAGAACCACGCCGCCTACTACTACCGGCGCAAGGGGGAGGAGAAGGCGTATGCCTTCCAGACGGTCGCCGGGCCCCTCTCGGACCGCGTGCAGGACGCGCTCTCGGTGACCTACTACGCGCGGCTCCTCGATCTCGCGGTGGGGCAGAGCGTCACGATCACGGTGCATGCCGACAAGCAGGACTGGCCCACGCGGATCGAGGTGATTGGGGAGGAGAAGGTCGGCACGAAGCTGGGGGACCTGGACTGCCTCGTCCTGCGGCCGCGCTACGACTACGAGGGACTCTTCATCCGGTCGAGCGAGCCGAGGCTCTGGGTGGAGAAGACCCACAAGTTCCCGGTGAAGATGGACGTGAAGATCGCGCTCGGCTCGGTGAAGGTCCTCCTCAAGGAGTGGAAGAAGGGGACCGACCGGTGAGGCGGCGCGGCCGCGGCCACGACATGGACGGCCAGGCCCTGCTCGAGACGGCCCTGACGTTTCCCCTGCACGTTCTCGTGGTCCTGGGCGTCCTGCAGGCGGGGCTCCTCTCGATCGGAAAGGCCTTCACCGAGTACGCCGCCTTCGCGGCGGCGCGCGCGGCCCTTCCGGAGCCGGAACCGGGAAGCCCCCGGGCCCGGCGGCCCGATCCGCGCCAGGCGGCCGCGATCGCGGTCCTGCCCGCGGTCCCCTCGCCCACCGGGGCGCTCGCGCGCCTCGCCGGCGGGGCCGGGATCCTCGCCGACCCGGGGAGGATCGCCGCCGCCCGGGCGTCGGTCCGCGTGGAGACGCGCCGCGCGCCAGGCCGCGTCACGGCCCGTGTCGCGCACGACTTCGCGCTGGTGGTGCCGGTCGTGAACCGCCTTTTCGCCGGGGGGGCGCGGATCCTGTCCGGGCGTGCCCGGCCCGTCCTTTCCCTGCCGCCGGAGATGCCGCGCCTGCGGCTGGAGGGGGAATGCACGCTCCCGCGATGAACCCGCTCCGCTTCTTCCGGCGCCTGCACGAGGACGAGGGGGGCGCGGGGCTGGCGTTCGGGGCGCTGACGCTCCTCGTGCTCGTGGCGGTGGTGGCGGCCGGAGCCAATGTCTGGGAGCTCCTGCGCGTGAAGGTCCGGATCCAGAACGCCGCCGACGCCGTCGCGCACTCCGCCGCGGCGGTGATGGCGAACACGCTGGCGGTGATCGCCTCACTCAACCAGACGCTCGTCTGGATCTACCGGGCCGCGCTCGCGATGGTGGCGTCGGTCATCACGACCGGGGTCCTCGCGGCCCTGAACGCCGTCTTTCCGGGGCTTTTCGCCTGGGCGGTGCCCTTTTTTCACCAGGCGCTCGCGATCGCCGTCGACTGGCTGCCGCGCCTCTTCGCCTGGGCACGCGCGACGGCGCGCCTCCAGGACGGGATCGTGAAGGCCGCTCCAGCGGCGGTCGAGGCCGAGGCGCTGCGGATCGCGCGCGCGAACGGCGCCGACGCCGGGTTCGTGGCGCCCGTCCCGAGGCTTCCCGTCGAGCGGGAGACGAACCTCGACCGCTTCTTCAGGAGGCTCGGTGGCGGCGTCGTCCCGAACTGGGCCCTGAAGCACCTGTTCCCGGCGGAGGCGTCCGCGTCCGGCCGGACGGAGACGTATACCAAAGGGGCCTCGCGCGTCGTGCGGGGGGTCCGGCGGGGGCGCCCCTGGGAGCGGACGGAGTCCGCCTCGGCGGGAGAAGAGAGCCTGGAGCAGGGGGCCCAGGACCCGCGCGCCCGGACGCTTCTGGCACGCTACCGCCAGATCATGGCCGAGGTGCGCGCAAGGCCGCTTCCCCTGCCGCTCGTCCTTACGCCCGCCTACGCCCGGATGCAGGTGCAGGCGGCGGTCTGGAAGGGTTCCGGCGAGGCGCGCTCGCGCGTCGTCCTGGGGGAGACCGTCTTCAAGTGGCCCGCGGGCGCCCCCGGGCTCCTGGCCCTCGCCGCGACGAAGCCCCGGCATCCGAGGATCGATCCCCGGCGGATCCCTGTCGACGACGACAATCTCTACCGGACCGACGGCTGGGAGGTCGCCTGGCGGCCGGTGGACCTGAAGGTGGCGCGGCAGGCGGTCCGGGCCGGCCCCTTCGGGAAGCTGCTCGACCGGATGGAAGGATGGATCCAGCACTGATGAAGCCCGAAGAGCGGATCTATTTCGCGTGAAAAACGGATCGAACCGCTTCGGCGATAGTCGTTCCGGCCAGGAGATGTCCCTGGACGTTCCAATGTCCATAACCCCATCGCGTATTCTCGAATCCGTGCAGGAAGGCGTTTTTTTCCTCGGCGTGTGCCTGGAAGACGGGGGCCAGCGCGAGGGAAGGGATCCCGTTCCGATTGCAGTGATCCGCGACCCGACGGTCCGGGTAAAAGAGGTCTTGTATGCCGGTCTCGTCCATGAACGCGCGACGCACATCCGGACTGGGATGAGCCTGGATATCGTTCGACAGGGTCACTGCCAGGAAGCGGATCTCCTTCTCTTGGGCCTCCCGGTGTGTCCGGGTGATGAGTGCCTCGGTGACGGCCCAGGCCTCTTCCCACCGGGCGTCCTCGGGAGGGCGGTAGACGGTCCAGTCGAGCGAGAGCGGCATCTTCTGCCCGCGCATCCCGTGCATCGCGGCGGCCGTGATCTGGAGGAGGCGGCAGTGGTTGATCCATTGATGGTAACGGAGGGCGCGAAGCCACGCGGGGCGGGATCGGACGATGCGGGAGTCGTCCAGAACGAGAGTTCCGTCGACCAGACGGAAGAAAGGGCGGCTTCGATCCCCTTCAAGCTCCGGCGAATTGTTTCGGATGTCGTTTCCCGTCGTGATGAGGAGGATCGCGAGGTCGGGATCGTAGTCCAGGGCGCGATGGCGGAACGTCAGAAATTCCTGGGCTGTCCCGTAGCCGGAGACACCGAAGTTGAACACTTCGAACCGGGTTCCGGGAGCCGGAGGGCGGCCGTTCAGCTCGGATTCCAGGACGCCCGAAATGCTCTTTTCGTACGGGACCTGCAGGGCTTCGGCATAGGAGTCCCCCAGAACGGCGATGCGGAATGTTCCGGGCGGCTTTGTTTTCGGTCGATCGACATCGCGCCGGCCGGACGCATTGATCCGGACAAAAGCCTTTCCTTCTTTCGTCCACCATCCTTCAGCGTTCGGCCGGAGGCTTGCCCCGAGCACGGGATCGGGCTGGTGGAAGTTGGGGATCGAGATCCCTGCCAGCCGCAGAACGCCCTCGGCGATCAGAAGGGAGGTAGCCGTTGCCGTGGCGATCAAGGCAATCCTCTTGATCTGTTTCCTGGGGCCAGGCGTCATGGAAGACGATTGTACGGGGGAGGCGACGGGTGTATGTCAGGCCAGGCGCTGGTCGAGGTGGCGCTCCTCCTGCCGCTCTATGCGCTTCTCCTCTGGACGCTTCTCTGGTTCCACGATTTCGGCGCGGTGCGCCTCGCTGCGGAAGAGGGGGCGCGATGGGCCGCGTGGCAGGAGAAGGGATGGCGCGGCGACGGCCCGACCGCACACCGCATGACGGCGCATGAAAATGTCCGGGATGTGCGGCTCTCCTGCCAGGCGTACAAGGGAAAGGAAAGCGGCCTGAAAGGGGTCTCCGGGCAGGCGGGGGGCGTCCTCGCGAGCGTCATGGAGACCCGCGAAGGGCGGGCCGACCTGCGCGTCACCCCGCTTCCCTATCCGTATCCGGGCCGACGCGACCCCGTGAAGGCCCAGGCGACCTTCGTCGTCGACCCGGTCGTCCCGGCCACCGGCTGGTTCGCCCGCGCCATGAAGATGTTCGGCATGAAGAACCCCCCGAACCCGCCCCAAGTGCGGTAGGCTCGCTCGCTTGCCCTTTCGGCGGGCGTGTTTGTCGGGGGACGCTCCTCGGCGGCATCCGTGCCACCTCGTCGCTCCGATGTCGCCGCGCCTTGCACATCCTGACCGGCCCGGCTCCATCAGGCCCCCGAAAACACGCCCGCCTCCGGGCCGCTCGCTTCACCTTGGTTGCTCCAGACGCCCCGGACGACCCCTCCCGTCCGGGGCCGCGCGCGTTCGCGCGCTGACGGTTCTTATCGTCACCCCGTCAAGGCACGAGGAATTCAGATGTCCCCGTTCGCCGCACTCTTCCGAAAAAGTCGGGAATCGCCGGATCAGGAAACCGGTCCGCGGCGTCATGAGAGGATGGCGGGCATCCTCGCGGCTTGTCGGACAGTCCCGTTGCCGCTTGCGATGACCGTGCTTCTGGCGGGATGCGCGGCCTTTCCGGGACGCCCGTCTCCGCCGGCCTGGCCCGGCCCCGACCGCGCGGAGCTCGAGATCCCCGAGCCCCTGTGGCGGGAGCTCCTGGACGTCGCCCGGCGTCCGGAGGGGATCGGCTTTACCGAGAGCCAGATGCGCCTGTTCGACGCGGCGGGGAGCCGTCTCATCCCGCGCGGGTTGTGGCCGCTCTTCGCGGACGTCCGGGCCGTTCCCCGCGCGAGCGGCCTCCTGGCGGACAGCCTTGTCGGCGCGCGGGGGGACCCCGCGTCGGTGGCATGGCTGGCCCAGATCCTCAATGGCCGTCGCGGCGGCCGGGAATGGACCCGCGGCCGCTTGAGCGGCCAGAAGAAAGGGCAGGAGGGAAAGAGCCGCGTCCCGTCCGGATCGTGGGGAGTGGCTTGGCTCACGGCGCAGGATCCGGACGCCGCCCTCGATGCGATCCTGTCTTATGGGCGGGAGGTGGCGCCTCCCGTTCCGGAGGACCAGCGGCGGGTCTGGACGGGGCTTCCGGAGGGGGCGAAGCGGCTGGTCGTGCGTCTCTTCGTCGCCGCCGCGCGCGCCGCGCCTGCCCTGCGGGATACCGTGGACATTCCCTTCCTGTGCGCCGCCCTGGGGGTTCCGGAGGCCGCCCGGATCAGGGCCGAAGACCTGTACGCGCTGGCGACGGATCCCTGGACGGGCAAGGAGCCGCCGCGCGCGGCCGGATTCGCCCTGATGGAACGCGTGGATCTCACGGCTCAAGCCAGCGCGGCCGTGCGGTACCTGGCGGACCTGGAAGGGGCCGTGGAGGAATACCGTGCGTGGGTCGGGCAGCGAGAAAAGGAAGGGGCCCTCCCGGCTTTCCCCGAAGGGCCGCCCCTCGTCCTCGAGACCTCGCTCGGGACGGTAAGGATCTGTCTTGCCGGCGCGGACCGGATCCCCGGCGGCGATCTCCTCGTCGTGGATCTGGGCGGTGACGACTCCTACGCGGGGCGGACCGGCGCCTCCGGCTCGCTCGACGTCCCCGTGGCGGCCGTGGTGGATCTTGCCGGGAACGACCGGTACGCGGCGGATCAGCCCGCGTCGATCGCCTGCGGCCTCTTCGGGGTGGGGGTCGTCTGCGACCTGGCCGGGGACGACGCCTACCGGTGCCCGGAATCGGGTCTGGGAGCCGCCTGGTACGGGACCGGGCTCTTGTGGGACGCCGGGGGGAACGACCGGTACGAGACCGCCGGGTCGTGGGGAGAGGGGAGCGGCTTTTTCGGCGCCGGGATCCTGCTCGACGCGTCGGGGGACGATCTCTATCTCTGCCGCGACGCCTCGCAGGGATTCGCGGGGACCGGAGGGACCGGCCTCCTCCTGGATCTCGCCGGGAACGACGTGTACCGGTCCTCGGGGAGGACCGGCCCCGGGAACCCCTTTTCCGATCCGGTCTCCTTCGCGCAGGGGGCCTCCACGGGGCGCCGGGCGGACTTCGGCGACGGACGGTGCCTGGGCGGCGGGTTCGGGGTCCTGGTGGACGGTGCGGGGGACGACCGCTACGAGGCCGGGGTGTATGCGGGAGGCTCCGGGTACTGGTGGGGAATGGGGATCTTCGAGGACCTTTCAGGGAACGACACCTACGCGCGGGCCTCCTACTCGCTGGGGGCCGCGCCGCATTTCGCGATCGGCGTCTGCGTGGACCGCGCGGGGGACGACCGCTACAACGTCGACGGCGGCCACAGCCGGATCTCGCTCGGGCACGGGCGGGACGGCGGGGTGGGCGTCTTCATCGACGGCGACGGGGACGACCGGTACCGGATGGGGATGCTCTGCGGCGGCGGGATCAGCATCCAGGCGGTGGGGCTTTTCTGGGACCGGCGCGGGGACGACCGATACGAGGCAATCTTCGTCCCCCGGATCGGCTGCCCCTATGCCCTCGGGGTGGCCGGGGGAGTCGGCCCCGACGACCGGCCGCGGGACTCCAGGGACGCCTTGCCCGGGACGGGCGCGTTCCTCGACACGGGCGGTCGGGACGTCTACACGGCGCTCCCCGCACCGGACGGCGCATCCCTGCCGCACGGGTCCCTCCCGGCCCACCTGGCGGCCGACGGCGGCGCGTGGACCGACCTGCCTGCGGGCAACCTTTCGGGATGCGGCTTTGACCGCGAGTGGTATCCGCCCCCGGGCGGCACGCCGGCGCGCTGATCCCGCCCGGAACCTTTCGGTGCGCATGGTTCCGAAGCGCCGCTTTTGCGGCCCCTGATGCCGGGAGCGGGTCGCCGGGGACGCTCGCTCGCTTGCCCTTCCGGCGGGCGCGTTTTCGGGGGACGCTCCTCGTCGGCGTCCATGCCGCCTCGCCGCTCCGATGTCGCCGGGCCTTGCACGTCCTGACCGGCCCGGCTCCATCAGGCCCCCGAAAACGCGCCCGCCTCCGGGCCGCTCGCTTCGCTGGTCGAAAAACGGAATCCAGATGTCCCGCCCGCCCTGGTGGAATGGCCACCCTCCGGGCGGCTTTTTCCCGTGCCCACTGCTTTGCGCACGAATACTATGCCGTAATGTTGCGGTACATTATCTGTTAGGCGGCGAGCGAAGATCACCCAATGAAGTCTGTCTTAGTCGCTCTCGCCGTGGCAGTCGCGATCCTGCTTGCGTGGTACGTCTTCACACGCCGCAACAGCGTCACTTGGGAGGTGGGCGGCCTCTACTCCATCCTCAGTGCTGAAGGCGGATTCCGGGTTGCCAAGGTCCTCGCCTTAGATCCCGGCATCGTGAGCATCCGCATCTACAAGCCGTCCTTCGCGACACGCCCCAAGACCGTTGGTCCCTCTGATCTAGTGGTCGGCACGATCCACGACACTGATGGTTTCGGCATTGGTCACATGCCCGTCTCCAATTCCACGTTCGTCTCCTGGGAACCTTGGTTTATCGCACGCACCGAGGTCTTGGAGTCCGAACTCGACGGCTACCGCTACTGGAAGGAGGCCGACGGCGGCGTGTTCCAGTAGTTCGCTGCCTAACAAGCGGTTGCAGCTGAGCCGCGATTCGTTAAGCCGTCAACCGGATGCCGGATCATCCGCCGGCGATAAGCTTCCCGAGCATCCGGGTCACGTGATCGCAGGCGTCCCAGAGAGATCGGAAGCGGGTCCCGGCGAGAAGACCTAGACGATAGCCGACCTCCAGGCCAGCGGCGAGTTCATGCGCCGAGCCGATTGCGATCTCGAAGAAGCGACGACGCTCGGCCCGCGAGGGGCGGCCGAGTCCTTCGGCGATATTGAGAGGGATCGATCCGGCCGCGCGGCGCGCCTGATCGGCGAGCCAGCCGTAGCCACGGGGAAGCCCCCGGGTCCAAATTGCCGCTTCCGACACGAGTCCGATCGACTCCTGGTACACCCGCCATTTTTGAAGATCCATTTGCGCCTCCTTATTGGGCGCCACCGCGGCGCCTCGCCCGGAGGGGGCGCTGCGGTGGCGCGAAAGAGGCCAATGCCGGGGATCGGGAGGCGGGTACCGGAGATCGGGTGACGGGGAACGGAGCCCGGGGATCGGACCGCGGGGCCCGTCCGTTTCCGTTTTTATCCCCGCCGGAAGAGACGCGTCGGCTTGTTCGTGTGCTCCTTGAAGACACGGCGGAAGGAGCGGACGTCCTTGTAGCCGACGAGGCCGGCGACGCGCTCGAGGGTGTGGTCGTGGTTCTTGAGGAGCTCCTTGGCGCGCTCGACGCGGACCCCCTGGAGATAGTCGTTCGGGGTCATCTGGAGGTGGGTGCGGAAGAGCTTCCAGAGGAGCTCGGGGCTGACACCGACGTGGCGCGCCAGCCCCGCCGCGTCGTAGGGGCGGTCGAGGTGCGCGTGCAGGTGGTCGACGGCGCGCTTCAGGCGCGGGTCGGGCAGGTGCAGGCCGATCGTGTCGCCGCCCATCCCCTGGAACCGGTTCGGGTGCTCGCGCAGGAGGACGAGCATCAGGTTGTGGCAGGTGGCGGTCATGGCATGGCGCGCCCCGAGGGCGTCGGGATGGCGCATGGCATCCTCGAACTGGGCGATCGCGCGCGCGAGCGCGGGGAACATCTTCCGGGGCCGGGGCTCGAAGTCGAACGCGCCATGCTCCTTGGGGAGCCCCACCGTCTCGCGGAAGGAGCGGAGCCCCAGCTGGTTCACGTAGAGCATCCGGTAGTGGGCCGGGAGAGGATGGTTCGCCGGCGGGCGCTCGGATTGCAGGGGGTTCAGGAGCAGGTACTCGCCAGGCCGGACGGTCACGAGGTTCTTCTCGTCGACGAGGAAGGTCCGCGCGGTCGAGAGGGGCTGGTAGATCCCCAGCGAGTAGGTGTTGGCGGGCTCTTCCGGATCGTAATGGGTGAAATCCGCGCGGCAGCAGGGCTGGTAGAAGAGGACGGTCGACCCGGCGATGGCGTCCCCCTTCACGGAATAGGCGAAGAGCCATTCGTCGTAGGTGGGTTTCTTCCCCTTCGGGCGGTGGCCGCAGTAGGTGCGGATGCTGGTTTCCTCCCGCTCCGAGAGCGAGAAGCGCCAGTCGCGCGCGGGAAAATGGGGGTCGGTGACGCGGTAGTCGCCGGGGTGAAGGATCACCTCGGCCGCCAGGGTCAGCGGTTCGCCGTCGGCGACGACCCCGACGACCTCGAACGGGAGGGGCCTGGCGCCCCGGCCGGCGCGGTCGATCCGCTCCACCCGGAGAGGGAGCCGGACGAGATGCCCGGGTTCCTTGCCGGGAACGTCCGCCAGGACGTTGAACCGGACGAGGAACCGGCCCGCCTCGTCCCGCGCGGCGTGGAAATTCGTCATCCCCGTGATCGCCGACCGGTCCACGGGGGGATTCTAGCGGGTTCCCGGGGGGTGTTGCCTCAAACTTGATCGCGGCATCCCCGATCGGCTAACGTGACCCGTTTCGGGACACCGACATGCCCGCACGGCGCAAGGGAAAGGGAAAGCCGGAACGGAAGGACGCGGAAAACCCCGCCCGGAAGAAGGGGCGTTCGTCTCCCTTCCGCCGGATCTTCTACGGGGCGGCCGTCTTCCTGACCCTGGCGGCGGCGGGCGAGGTGTGGGCGGGGGCCGTGGCCTTGCGGAACGGACGCGCGCTCCTGTCGGATACCTTCGGCGGGGGAAAGATCGAGGCCGCCTCGGTGGATCTCTTCACGCTCGGTGTGCGCCTGTCGGGGATCTCGATCCCCCAGCAGGGAGGATTTTCGGGTCTTGCCGACGCCCTGGAGATCGGAAGGATCGACGCGACGGTCGATTGGCGGATGGCCCTGTCGCCGGGGGTCCCGCGCATGAGCCGGGTCGAGGTGTCCGGTCCGTCGGCGCGCGTCCTGTTCCTGCCGTCGGGGGCGTCGGGCCTCGATTCCCTGCTGGACGCGGTCGGCCGGGCCCGCGGACGGAATCCGGCGCGGTTCGACCTGCGGAACCTGCGCGTCTCGGAAGGGACGGTCCTTCTCCAGCACCTTGCCGGCGACCGCTCGGTGAGCCATACCCTGGCGGTCCGCGGCGTTTCGGGAGAGTTCGAACGGGTGACGGCCCTGCCGGGAGAGCGGACGCCCGGGGCATGGAGCCTTTCCGGCCGGGCCGGCGAGGCGGGATCTCCCGTCTCGGCGAAGGGGACGCTCGCGAGCGCCGCCCCGCCGCTGGCGTTCGAGGTCTCCCTTTTCACGCTAGAAGCGCTTCCCCTGGTGGAGGCGTCCCCTTTCGTCGAGTCGCTCGCCGGATGCCGCCCGTCGTCGGGGACCCTGGACCTGCGGTCCGGGGGGGCCTGCCGGGACGACCGCCTGGAGTCCGCCTGGATCCGGTTCCGCCTGCGCGGCGCGGTCCTGGAGGGGGTCACGCCGTCCGGGCGGGAGCTGGCGGCGTATGTCCGGTCCGCGCGCGGCGACGTCGAGGAGGAATTTTCCCTCGCGGGGACCTGGGACGCCCCCGAGGTCCGGACCGGCGGGTTCGTGACGCGCCTCGTGTGGCGCAAGGTCGGTGGCGCCGTGGGGGGGATCCTGTCGCTGCCGATCAGGCTTCTCGGGAGCCTGGCGGGAACGGGGGAGCGCGGAGAGGGGGCCGAAAGGGAATGACCGCGAAGAGCATCGTCGTCCGCGAGGCGCGCGAGCACAACCTGAAGGGGGTCACCGTCTCGATCCCCCGCGACCGGCTGGTCGTGATCACGGGGCTTTCGGGCTCCGGGAAATCGTCCCTCGCGTTCGACACGATCTATGCCGAGGGGCAGCGGCGGTACGTCGAGTCGCTTTCCGCCTACGCGCGGCAGTTCCTCGAGCAGATGGAGAAGCCCAACGTCGAGTCGATCGAGGGGCTTCCGCCCACGATCTCGATCGAGCAGCGCTCCGGCGTCACGAATCCCCGGTCGACCGTGGCGACGACCACCGAGATCTACGACAAGCCGCGGGTGCTGTTCGCGCGCGTGGGGACCCCGCATTGCTACAAGTGCGACCGGGTGATCGAGCGGCAGTCGCCCCAGCGGATCGTCGAGCAGGTGCTGGCGTTTCCCGCCGGGAGCCGCGTGTCGGTCCTGGCGCCGGTCGTGCGCGGTCGCAAGGGAGAGCACCGCGAGGTGTTCCGGGGGCTCAAGGAATCGGGGTTCGTCCGGGCGCGCGTCGACGGGAAGACGGTCGAGATCGCGCCGCCGCCGATCCTCGACAAGAAGCGCAAGCACACGATCGAGGCGGTGGTCGACCGCCTGAACGTCACGCCGGCGGGCGCGTCGCGCCTGGCGGAGTCGGTCGAGACGGCCCTGAAGGCGGGATCGGGCCTGGCCATCGTCTCCCTCGAGGAGAACGGCGCCGCGCGCGACCACGTCTTCAGCGAGCTCTACGCCTGCCCGGCATGCGGCATCTCCTACGACGAGGTGAGCCCGCGGATGTTCTCGTTCAACAGCCCCTACGGGGCGTGCGGCACCTGCGCGGGGCTGGGAACGCGCCTCGAGTTCGACGTGGACCTCGTCGTCCCAGACCGGAATCTCCCCCTGGGGGAAGGGGCGATCAAGCCCTGGCGGATCGGCCGGCGGATGACGATCTACTACAACCGCCTGATCCGGCGCTTCGCGGAGTCGGCGGGGGTGGATCCCGCGACCCCGTTCGCGGACCTACCGGAGAAGGTCCGGGACTGCCTTCTCCACGGGTCCGCGGCGGCCCCGAGCGCCCTGCGCCGCAAGCTCGACTTCGAGGGAGTCCTCCCGAACCTGACGCGGCGGTTCGCCACCACCGAGAGCGAGTACGTGAAGCACCGCCTGCACCAGTTCATGAGCGAGTCGCGCTGCCCCGAGTGCAAGGGGACGCGCCTCAAGAAGCAGTCGCTCGCCGTCCGCGTGGGCGGGGGGGGCGGAAAGAACATCCACGAGGCGACCGGGATGTCGACCGACCAGGCCCTGGCGTTCTTCCGGGGACTCGCGTTCGGCCCCGAGGAGACGAGGATCGCTTCTCCGATCCTGAAGGAGATCACGTCGCGCCTCCAGTTCATGACCGACGTGGGACTCGACTACCTGACCCTGGACAGGACGAGCGGCACGCTCTCCGGGGGCGAGGCCCAGCGGATCCGCCTGGCGACGCAGGTCGGGTCGGGCCTCGTCGGGGTCTGCTACGTCCTGGACGAGCCCACGATCGGCCTCCACTCGCGCGACAACGACCGGCTGATCGCCACCCTGAAACGCCTGCGCGACACCGGGAACACCGTGATCGTGGTCGAGCACGACGAGGACACGATCCGGGCGGCCGACTGGCTGATCGACCTGGGGCCCGGCGCCGGCGCGCACGGCGGCGAGATCGTGGCGCAGGGGACGCCCGACGAGGTGGCCGCGTCGCCGAAATCGCTCACGGGGAAATACCTGCGGGGAGACCTCCGGATCGAGATTCCGGCGAAGCGCCGTCCCGTGGACCTGGCCCGGAACGCCATCACCGTGCGCGGCGCCCGGGAGAACAACCTGAAGAACGTGACGGCGCGGTTCCCGCTGGGGGTCTTTTGCTGCGTCACCGGCGTTTCAGGGTCCGGGAAGAGCACGCTCGTTTCCGACATCTTCTTCCGCGCCGTGACGCGGGCCCTGCACGGCGGGAAGCAGAAGCCGGGCGCGCACGCGCGGATCGAGGGGCTCGACCTCATCGACAAGGTGATCGAGGTGGACCAGTCGCCGATCGGACGCACCCCGCGCTCGAACGCCGTCACCTACACCGGTGCCTTCGACCTGATCCGGAAGCTCTACGCGCAGACCCCGGAAGCCAAGATCCGGGGGTACGGCCCGGGCCGCTTCAGCTTCAACGTGAAGGGGGGGCGGTGCGAGGCGTGCGAGGGGCAGGGGACGAAGATGATCGAGATGCACTTCCTGCCCGACGTCTACGTCACCTGCGAGGCGTGCAAGGGGACGCGCTACAACAAGGAGGCGCTCGAGGTGACGTACAAGGGGAAGTCGATCGCGGACGTGCTGGCCATGCGCGTCGAGGAGGGGGTCGTCTTCTTCAAGAACTTCCCGCAGCTGAAGCGGATCCTCCAGACCCTGCAGGACGTGGGGCTGGGATATGTCGCCCTGGGGCAGTCCTCGACGACGCTCTCCGGCGGCGAGGCCCAGCGGATCAAGCTGGCCTCGGAGCTGGGGCGGCGCGACACGGGACGGACCCTCTACATCATGGACGAGCCGACCGTGGGGCTTCACTTCGCGGACATCTCGAACCTGATGGAGGTCATCAACCGCCTCACGTCGCTGGGGAACACCTTCGTGGTGATCGAGCACAACCTGGACGTCGTGAAGACCGCCGACTGGGTGATCGACATGGGTCTGGAAGGCGGCGACGGCGGCGGCCGGATCGTCGTGGCCGGGACCCCCGAGGAGGTGGCCGCGCACCCCGAGTCGCACACCGGGCGCTTCCTGCGGAAGGTGCTTGCGGGGGGGCGGCCGGAGCCGGCCGGAGCCCCTATTTCTTCTTCCGCTTGAGAAGCGTCCGTTCCTGGTCCGTGATGAAGTGGATCAGGCGGTTCAGCATGGCCTGGTATTCGATGCGGTTGAACGCCTCGACGAACTCGACCCCCACCTTGGTGTAGCGGCTCTCGGCGATCACCTCCTTGTTCCGGATCACCCCCTTGAGGACATAGGGGGCATCGCCGGGCCCGAACGACCAGAAGATCCCGACGGTCTCGCCGATCCGGATCGAGGCGGCCCGCGACGACTCGAGGCGCGCGCCGATCCCGCCGCCGCTCAAGTCGCCGATCACGCCGTCCCAGCGCCAGAAGTTTCCGGGGGAAGGGTCGCTCCTGGCCGGGATCGACCAGAGGGTGACCGGCTGGGGGCGCATCCACTTCCGGAGGCGGAAATGGGCCCGGTCCTCGCGCAGGTCCTCGACCACGGACTGGGGGGACTCGATCGTCAGCATCGCGGTCGAATTGGGGACCGGGCCGATGAGGACGCTCAAGAACCAGAAGGTCCGCTCGTCCATCGGGAGGCGCACCCGGAGGTGCGCCCGGGGGACGAGGATCCGGTCGGCGAGCTCTCCCTTGGGGCGGGCGATCCGCAGGGTATCGGCGACGTTGTCGAACCGGTTCGGCAGGAGCGAGCTCGTGAACAGGACCTCGTCGGTCTCGCGGCGCACCGAGATCTCGATTGCCGCGCGGGTCCGGGAGGCCAGCACCAGGAGATCGCGACGCTCGTTCGGGCCCAGGATCGTCCCTTTCATGGAAGGGGCATTCTAGCGCGGACCCCGGCGCGGGCCGTTGACCCATTTTCCGGCGGGCGGATATACTGGCGCCGGAGGCGCGCATGCTCGTCGAGCTGATGAAATCGAAGATCCACCTGGCCACCGTCACGCAGACGGACCTCCACTACGAGGGGAGCCTGACGGTGGACGAGGATCTCCTGGACCGCGCCGGGATGTTCGTCCACGAGAAGGTCCAGGTCGTGAACCAGAACAACGGCCAGCGGATCGAGACCTACTGCATTCCCGGCCGGCGAGGCTCCGGTGTCATCTGCCTCAACGGTGCGGCCGCCCGGTGCGCCCAGCCGGGGGACAAGGTGATCATCATCACCTACGCCCGGATGGAGGCGTCCGAGGCGAAATCCTGGAAGCCGCGCGTCGTCTTCGTCGACGAGCGGAACCGCGTCGTCCAGACCGCGAAAAAGTCCGGCCACGCCAGGGCGCACTAGCGCCCATGTGGCCCGAGCTCTTCGAGATTCCCCTCCTCGGGATCACCGTCAAGTCTTACGGCCTGGCGATCGCCGTCGGATTCCTGCTCGGGCTCTGGACGGCGGGGAAACGCGCCGAGCGGATGGGGATCCGGCCGGAACTGATCTCGGATCTGGCGGTCTGGCTCATCGCGGCGGGGGTGATCGGGTCGCGCGTCAATTACGTCGTCCAGTTCCAGGACGAGTTTCGCGACCGGCCCTGGACGGTGTTCGCCGTCTGGCAGGGAGGGCTCGTCTTCTACGGGGGGTTTCTGGCCGCGCTGGCGGGGGGGTTCTGGTGGGCCGCCCGGCGGAATCTGGATCCCTGGCCGATCGCCGATTGCGTCGCCCCGTCGGTGATCCTCGCCTACGCCTTCGGGCGGATCGGATGCTTCCTGAACGGTTGCTGCTGGGGGTTCGCCGTCGGGCCGGATCATCCCCTGGGCGTGACCTTTCCCGCCGAGGGGCCGGCCGGGGCGATGCATCCGTTGTTCCGGGAGCAGCTCGCGCAGGGACTCGTCTTCCGCGGGGATGCTCACGCCCATCCGGTCTTTCCCGCGCAGATCCTGTCGGCGGCGCTGGCGCTGGCCCTCTTTTTCGTCCTGGACTGGCGCCTGGCGAACCGCCGGTTTCCCGGACAGGCGTTCTTCTGGATGGTCGCTGGGTACGCCGTCTACCGGTTCGTCGCGGAGTTCTTCCGGAACGACACGCCGCTCCTGGGCGCCGCCGGGGCGTTTCCCGGGCTCACGATCGCGCAGTGGATCAGCCCGGTCGTGTTCGTCGCGACCTGCCTGTGGGCGCGGCGGATCGCCCGCGCGGCCCGCTAGAAATTGTCTTGACACTCCGGGGACCCGCGAGGAGAATTCCCGACCCTCGCAAGAGGAAGCGGATTGCTTCGGCGGTCCAACGCTCTTTGACAATCGGCGAGCCAGATAGTGCGGTGCGAGACCGCCGATCCCGAGGGGTTTCGGGAAACGGCGGATCGACGTAACAAGCCCCGGCGCGAAAGCGCCGGGATAGCCCCAAAGTTTCAAGCGGAGAGTTTGATTCTGGCTCAGAACGAATGCTGGCGGCGTGGATTAGGCATGCAAGTCGCACGGGATAGGGGGGGCAACTCCCTGTGTACCGTGGCGTAAGGGCGAGGAACACGTGACTAACCTACCCCCGAGAGAGGAATAACTCACCGAAAGGTGGGCTAATACCTCGTAACGTCGGATGTCGCAGGATGTCCGACCAAAGATGGCCTCTACAGCGTTAAGCTGTCGCTCGGGGAGGGGGTCACGTCCTATCAGCTAGTTGGTGAGGTAACGGCTCACCAAGGCTTCGACGGGTACCCGGCCTGAGAGGGTGGTCGGGCGCATCGGAACTGAGATACTGTCCGGACTCCTACGGGAGGCTGCAGTCGAGAATCTTCGGCAATGGGCGAAAGCCTGACCGAGCGACGCCGCGTGTGGGATGAAGGCCTTCGGGTTGTAAACCACTGTCACCTGTTAAGAAGGAAACCCGGTAAACAGCCGGGGGACTTGACGTTAGCAGGAGAGGAAGGGACCGCTAACTCTGTGCCAGCAGCGGCGGTAATACAGAGGTCCCAAGCATTGTTCGGATTCACTGGGCTTAAAGGGCTCGTAGGCGGCTGTGTGTGTCCGTGGTGAAATCCCCCGGCTTAACCGGGGAACGGCCACGGAAACTGCACGGCTTGAGGACTGAAGAGGCAGGTGGAATTCCCGGTGGAGCGGTGGAATGCGTAGATATCGGGAGGAACGCCAGAGGCGAAAGCGGCCTGCTGGTCAGTCCCTGACGCTGAGGAGCGAAAGCCAGGGGAGCAAACGGGATTAGATACCCCGGTAGTCCTGGCCGTAAACTGTGGGCACTTGATATCGGGCGGCCCGAGCCGTTCGGTATCGAAGGGAAACCGTTAAGTGCCCCGCCTGGGGAGTATAGTCGCAAGTCTGAAACTCAAAGAAATTGACGGGGGCTCGCACAAGCGGTGGAGGATGTTGTTCAATTCGATGCAACGCGCAGAACCTCACCTGGGCTTGACATGCTGGAATGAGCCTTTCCGAAAGGTTAGGTGCGCCCGCAAGGGTGGAGCCAGCACAGGTGTTGCACGGCTGTCGTCAGCTCGTGTCGTGAGATGTCGGGTTAAGTCCCTTAACGAGCGAAACCCCTGTCCCTAGTTGCCATCGGGAAACCGGGCACTTTAGGGAGACTGCCGTTGTAAAACGGAGGAAGGTGGGGATGACGTCAAGTCATCGTGGCCTTTATGCCCAGGGCTACAAACGTCCTACAATGGCCGGTACAAAGGGAAGCGAAACCGCGAGGCGGAGCAAATCCCAAAAAACCGGTCCCAGTTCGGATCGCAGGCTGCAACTCGCCTGCGTGAAGCTGGAATCGCTAGTAATCGCAGATCAGAACGCTGCGGTGAATATGTTCCCGAGCCTTGTACACACCGCCCGTCAAGCCACCCGAGTTGGGGGCACCAGAAAGCGTATATCCGACCGCAAGGGGGAAAGCGCTTAAGGTGAAACCGGCGAGGGGGACTAAGTCGTAACAAGGTAGCCGTACGGGAACGTGCGGCTGGATCACCTCCTTTCTAAGGAGAACACAGAGTCGCAAGCGGGGTGCTCGTGTACCACCAGCGCGCGACAACATGGAGGGTCGCAAGGCCTTTCAGTGTGTCTCGGGCGCACCGTACTACTGGCAAGCCGATTGTTGACCGCCGGTCCCTCACGGGGCCGGCGGTTTTTTTATGTCGGGAAGGGGCGGTCGGTCTTGTAGAGCGTCCCGTCACGCGCCACCTCGAACTCCCTCGATTTGCCGCGGGGGATGCTCAAGGTTTTCCAGGCGCTCCCCTTCATGTGCTTCGCGAGGAGCACGACCTGCCCGATGTGGTAGGCGTAGTGGGTCATCTGGCGGTGGATCGCCTCGAGCACCGTGTGCGGCTCGCCGCGGATCCGGACGGTCCGGGCGAGATCCGTCTCCGAAAGGGGTTCGAGCGCCGCGAAGAGCGTCGCCCAGCCCGTTTCCCACCGCGCCATGACGGCGTCCCGCGAATCCCCCGCGCGGATCTCGAATTCCCCGTCCCGGTCTCGGTTCTTCTCGCCGTCCGTCTCCAGGAAGCGGTCCCATCGGGAGCGCATGTTTCCGGCGACGTGCTTCACGATGAGGGCGGGGCTGTTCGATTCCGGGTCGAGGGTCCTGAAGAACTCGTCGTCCGACAGCTGCGAGAGGGCTTGCCCGGCCATTCCCTTGTATTTCCGGAACTGCAGGATCGCGTCCTCGAGAAAGGGGCCCCGTGCGGTTGTCATGAGGGCATTCCGGGCGGCAATGCGTAGAATATTCCGATGAACGGGATCGAGGTGTTGGCGCGTGCCGTCATCATTTCCCACGATAAGCTTCTCCTTTGCCGCACGAAAGGGGCCAAAAACACCTATCTTCCGGGGGGGCATGTCGAGCCGGGCGAGTCCGCCCGCGCGGCCCTGGCGCGCGAGATCCGGGAGGAGCTCGGGAAGAAGTCCCGCGTCGGGGCATTCCTCGGTGTCGTCGAACACTCCTTTCTCCAGAAGGGAAGGCGCGTCCACGAGGTGAACCTTGTCTTCGCGGCGTCGATTCCCGGCCTTTCCGCGGCGCGCGATCCTGCCGCGCTGGAGCCCCACGTGGAATTCTCGTGGTGTCCGCACGAACGGCGATCGCTGGCGTCCCGGCGGCTCGAGCCCGCACCGCTCCGGCGGCTCCTGCCGCGACGTGCCGGCGCCGGCCCGCTTTGGGCGTCCACCCTGGAATAGGCTAGACTTCCCGTTGTCGGGCCCGTAGCTCAGCGGGAGAGCATCTGGTTTGCAACCAGAGGGTCGCCGGTTCGAATCCGGTCGGGTCCAGTTTCCCATCGGCAGGATCCGGGGCTAGAATCACGTCGTGGAACAGCAGGATCTGAAGAAGACCGCCCGGTTCGCCAAGCTCAAGATCGTTCCGGCCGGCTCGACGCTCCTGGCCGAGAAGCGCAAGTCCGGGACCCTTTACATCCTGATCAGCGGAAAGCTCTTGGTGTCGCAGGGGGGGAAGCCCGTCCTGCGGATCGCCGAGCCGGGCGCCTACGTGGGAGAGATCTACGCGCTCCTCGACGTTCCGAGCGCCGTCACGGTCGAGGCGGAGACCGACTCCACGGTGATCCCGATCCCGATCGACCGCCTGGACGAGTTCTTCCAGCGCGTCCCCGACCAGGGGAGGCGCCTGGCGCGGATCCTGTCACAGCGGCTCCTCGACACGCTGAAGGAGGTCCAGCGCCTGCGCGCGGAGCTCGACAAGTTCGGGAAGATCGGCATGGATGTCCTCGATACGCACCACGCCTTCAATCGCGGCGGGACGCGCGAGCACCTGAACGCCAAGCTCGACGAGTGGGTGAGCGCCTTCAAGAAGTTGAGCGCGATCCAGGAAAAGGTCGTCCAGTAGGCGTTTCGCGCAGTGATTCTGGAAAATGTGAAGGCTTCCGGATACCCTTCGCGTCCTCTAGGCCTGTAGCTCAGTTGGTTAGAGCGCGTCCCTGATAAGGACGAGGTCGGTGGTTCGAATCCACTCAGGCCTACCGCGGAAAAAGATGGAGATCGGCCCTTGCAACCAGAATGTTCTCGCATAGACTACCGGGCCCTTGACACCATGTCGCAGGGACCGCGCGTGCGCGGATATGTTTTTTGACAATCGGTCAGCAGTCAAAGAGTGAATCAGCGCCTTTAGGATTTTTGTTGGCGAAGCGAACCGCAATCCGGAGCGTTGGATTGTGGCCAAGCTACTAAGGGTGCATGGTGGATGCCTAGGCGCTCAGAGGCGATGAAGGACGTGGGAGGCTGCGATAAGCCAGGGTCAGGTGCCAACCAACCGTTAACAGCCCTGGATCTCCGAATGGGGAAACCCGCCCGCAAGGGCATCCTTTCCTGAATCCATAGGGAAAGGAAGCGAACGCAGGGAACTGAAACATCTCAGTACCTGCAGGAACAGAACGCGAAACGATTCCGTCAGTAGCGGCGAGCGAAAGCGGAACAGCCTAAACCGTACCGGCGCGATAGTCTGCAGACGTTTCCGGCGCGGTGTCGTGGGACTGCCTGTCCGTTCTGCAGAACGGGCAAGGAGTTACAAAAGCCGTTCGAAGCTGAAGGCTCTGGAAAGGGCCGCCACAGAGGGTGACAGCCCCGTAGGCGAATCGATCGGCTCTCCTGGCAGGATCCCAAGTAGGACCGGACACGAGGAACCCGGTCTGAATCCGTTCGGACCACCGAATAAGGCTAAATACTACTGAGCGACCGATAGTGAACCAGTACCGTGAGGGAAAGGTGAAAAGAACCCCGGCGAGGGGAGTCCAAAGAACCTGAAACCATGCACCTACAAACTGTCGGAGGGCTATGCCCCGCAAGGGGAATGCCTGACGGCGTGCCTTTTGCATAATGACTCCGCGAGTTACCCGATGCGGCAAGGCTAAGACGCACAGCGTCGGAGCCGTAGTGAAAGCGAGCGCGAAACGCGCGACAAGTCGCACCGGGTAGACCCGAATGCAGGTGATCTATCCTTGGCCAGGATGAAGCCCCGGTAAAACGGGGTGGAGGTCCGAACTCGTTGTTAGTGAAAAAACATGAGATGAGCTGAGGATGGGAGCAATAGACTAATCAAACCTGCGGATAGCTGGTTCTCCTCGAAATAGCTTTTGGGCTAGCCTCGTGGGTTAAGCGAGGGGGGTAGAGTGACTGAATGGGATGCGGGGTCCACCAGACTACCGCTCCCAACCAAACTCCGAATACCCTCGTGCATTCCACGGGAGTCAGACGGCCGGGGATAAGCTTGGTCGTCGAAAGGGAAACAGCCCAGCCCACCGGTTAAGGCCCCAAAACAATGGCTCAGTGCCAAAGGAAGTGGGGGTGCTAAGACAGCGAGGATGTTGGCTTAGAAGCAGCCACCATTTAAAAAGTGCGTAACAGCTTACTCGTCGAGCACTCCCGCGCCGAAAATGGACGGGACTCAAGCCATTTGCCGAAACCGTGGATGCATCAGCGTGTGCGCATGCCGATGCGTGGTAGAGGAGCGTTCGATTCAGCGTCGAAGGGAGACCGTGAGGACTCCTGGAGCGGATCGAAGTGATTCTGCGGAGATGAGTAACGATTAGACAGGTGTGAATCCTGTCCGCCGAAAGCCTAAGGTTTCCTGGGGAAGGTCAATCCGCCCAGGGTTAGGCGGGACCTAAGGTGAGGCCGAAAGGCGTAACCGATGGATAGTCCGTTAATATTCGGACCCCGTCAGCTGGCGATCAAGACGTGAAGGGGCCCGGGGTTTCCAAGAGTCTACGCACGATTAGAAATGTGCGATCCTGCAGGAGGGGTGGCCGTTGGCAAATCCGCGGCCGCAAGCCCCAAATGCGGGACGAGTCCGCATGGGCGAAGGGACAGGCGGGACCTCCAAGAAAATCCTCGTCACGAGCCAGTTGATGCCCGTACCGCAAACCGACACAGGTAGGCGGGGTGAAGATCCTAAGGCGCACGAGAAAACTCTCGTCAAGGAACTAGGCAAAATAGCCCCGTAACTTCGGGAGATGGGGTGCCCTCGAGGGTCAGGCGGCTTGTCCGCGCAGCCATTGAGGGCCGCAGTGAATGGGCTCAACCGACTGTTTATCAAAAACACAAGTCTCTGCTAAGCCGAAAGGCAACGTATAGGGACTGACACCTGCCCGGTGACGGAAGGTCAAGGTGAGGGGTTAGCCGCAAGGCGAAGCTCCGAGCTGAAGCCCCGTTGAACGGCGGCCGTAACTATGACGGTCCTAAGGTAGCGAAATTCCTTGTCGGGTAAGTTCCGACCTGCATGAGTGGTGTAACGAGTTGAGCGCTGTCTCGACGAGAGACTCGGTGAAATTGTAGTTGGGGTGAAAATGCCCCTTACCCGCGGCTAGACGGAAAGACCCCGTGAACCTTCACTGCAGCGTGGTATTGGTTTCGTGTCTTGCATGCGTAGGATAGGTAGGAGGCTTTGAGGCGCGGCTCTCGGGTCGCGCGGAGCCAACGGTGAAATACTACCCTTGCTAGATTCGAATTCTAACCCTGTCCCGTGAATCCGGGCGGGGGACAGTGCTACGTGGGCAGTTTGACTGGGGTGGTCTCCTCCCAAAGAGTAACGGAGGAGTTCAAAGGCATCCTCAGCACGGTTGGCAATCGTGCATAGAGCGCATGGGTATAAGGATGCTTAACTGCGAGTCCTACAAGACAAGCAGGTGTGAAAGCAGGACCAAGTGATCCGGCGGTGGCGTGTGGAAGCGCCGTCGCTCATCGGACAAAAGGTACTCCGGGGATAACAGGCTGATCGCGCCCAAGCGTCCATAGCGACGGCGCGGTTTGGCACCTCGATGTCGGCTCATCGCATCCTGGGGCTGAAGTAGGTCCCAAGGGTTCGGCTGTTCGCCGATTAAAGCGGTACGTGAGCTGGGTTCAGACCGGCGTGAGCCAGGTCGGTCCCTATCTACCGTGGGTGGAGGAAACTTGAGGAATTCTTCCCTTAGTACGAGAGGATTGGGGAGGACGGACCTCTGGTGTGCCGGTTGTCGCGCTAGCGGCATTGCCGGGTAGCTACGTCCGGTATGGATAACCACTGAAAGCATCTAAGTGGGAAGCCAGTTCCAAAACCAGGTTTCCCTGAGGGCCGTGGAAGACGACCACGTTGATCGGCCGGGTGTGGAAGCCCCGCGAGGGGTGGAGCTAACCGGTACGAATCGCCCGATTGGCTTGGCCACTATCGAACGCTTCGAAGCGATCCTTTAGGCGCTGGACACTCTTGACTGCCGACCGATGGGGCCCCTCTCCTGTGGGCGGGGGGCCTTTCTCTATGGGGATGTGCGGGAGGACTGGATGGCGCAGAAGTACAAGTCGACCGAGGTGTACCTGGAGCCGGATCCCCGGTACCGCTCGAAGCTGATCGGCAAGCTCGTCAATTGCGTCCTCAAGGAAGGCAAGAAGGAGCTCGCCCAGCGGATCGTCTACCAGTCGATGGACATCATCGCCGAGAAGATGGCCGAGAAGGACCCCCTGGAGGTCGTGAAGACCGCCATCAACAACCTGAAGCCCGCCGTCGAGACGCGCTCCAAGCGCGTCGGCGGGCAGACCTACCAGGTCCCGATGGAGGTCAACCGCCGGCGCCAGCAGTCGCTGGCCCTGCGCTGGCTCCTCGCCGCCGCGCGTGCCAAGAAGGGTAAGCCGATGCACGTGAAGCTCGCCGACGAGCTGGTGGACGCCTTCAACCGCACCGGCGCCGCGATGCAGACCCGCGAGAACGTCCACAAGATGGCCGAGGCGAACCGGGCCTTCGCCCACTTCGCCTGGGGCCGGTAGACCGGGCGGCCTCTCATGAAGCCCGCCGCGCTCGAGAAGGTCCGGAACTTCGGGATCGCCGCGCATATCGACGCGGGCAAGACCACCACCAGCGAGCGGATCCTCTACTACACGGGTCGCCAGCACAAGCTGGGAGACATCGACGAGGGGAACACCACCCTTGACTGGATGGAGGAGGAGCGCGAGCGCGGGATCACCATCACCTCCGCCGCCACCACCTGCTTCTGGAAGGGGCACCAGCTGAACCTGATCGACACGCCCGGGCACGTCGACTTCACCGTCGAGGTGGAGCGCTCGCTCCGGGTCCTCGACGGCGCGGTCGGGGTCTACTGCGGCGTCGGCGGCGTCGAGGCGCAGTCGGAGACGGTCTGGCGCCAGATGGAGAAGTACCGGGTGCCGCGCCTCTGCTTCATCAACAAGCTCGACCGCACCGGCGCCAACCCGAAGAGCGTCCTCGAGGAGATCCGGACGAAGCTCGGCGCCAACGCCGCGTTCATCCAGCTGCCGATCGGCCTCGAGGGGAACCACAAGGGGGTCGTCGACATCATCACGGGGAAGGGGTACGTCTTCCATGACGACGAGCTCGGCGCGAAGTTCGACGAGATCGACACGCCCGCCGACATGGCCGACGAAGTGAAGAAGTACCGCGACGAGCTGATCGAGAAGGTCGGCGAGAACGACGACGCCATCATGGAGAAGTTCGTGGCGGGAGAGCCCGTTTCCGTCGAGGAGCTGAAGACCGCGATCCGCCGCGTCGTGATCCAGTGCAAGTTTTCGCCGGTCCTCGTGGGCTCCGCCTTCAAGAATAAGGGCGTCCAGATGCTTCTCGATGCCATCTGCGACTACCTGCCGAGCCCCCTCGAGAAGCCGCCCGCCAAGGGGATCAACCCCGACACGAAGGAGCCCGCCGAGCGGGACCCCAAGGAAACCACGCCGACGGCGGCCCTCGCCTTCAAGATCGTCTCGGACCCGCACGGCGACCTGACCTACATCCGGATCTACTCGGGGAAGCTCGAGAGCGGCCAGACGCTCCTGAACCCCCGGCGCGGCAAGAAGGAGCGGATCACGCACCTCTACCGGATGCATGCCAACCAGCGCGAGAAGACCGAGGCCCTCGGGCCCGGCGAGATCTGCGCGGTGGTGGGCCTGAAGGACGTCGTCACCGGGGACACCCTGTGCGATCTCAAGGACCCGATCCTCCTCGAACCCCCGACCTTCGCGCAGACCGTCATCTCGATGGCGATCGAGCCGAAGCTCTCGGCCGACCGCGACAAGCTGTCGGAGGCGCTCACGAAGCTCGCCAAGGAGGACCCCACGTTCCAGCGGCACACCGACAAGGAAACGGGGGAGCTCATCATTTCCGGGATGGGCGAGCTTCACCTCGAGGTGAAGCAGCACATCATGGAGCGCGAGTATGGCATCGGGATCAACGTCGGGGCCCCGCGCGTCGCCTACAAGGAGACGATCACGGGGACCGCGGAGACCGAGGGGAAGTTCATCCGCCAGACGGGCGGCCGCGGCCAGTACGGGCACGTGGTGCTTTCTGTCAAGCCCCTGACGGAGCCCTGCCCCGACCCGATCCTTTTCGAGAACAAGATCAAGCAGGCGGCGATCCCCCGCGAGTACATCCCGGCGGTGGAGAAGGGTGTCCGCGAGGCGGCCGAGAACGGCGTCATCGCGGGATACCCCGCCATCAGCATTCACGTGCAGCTGCTGGACGGCTCCTACCACGAGGTCGATTCGAACGAGCTGGCGTTCTCGATCGCCGGGTCGATGGCGTTCCAGGAGGCGGTGAAGAAGGCGACGCCGATCCTGCTGGAGCCGATCATGAAGCTCGAGGTGGTCTGCCCCGAGGAGTTCCTGGGGGACGTCCTCGGCGACCTCAACGCCCGCCGGAGCGCCATCCAGGACATGTCCGCCCGCGGCGGCGCCAAGGTGATCACGGCCCACGTGCCGCTTTCGGAGATGTTCGGCTACACGACGCGCGTCCGGTCCCTCACGCAGGGTCGCGCGGTCCCCAACATGGAGCCCTTGAAGTACGCCCAGGTCCCGGGCGACAAGCAGCGTCAGATCGTCGAGGCCGCGAGCAAGAAGCAACAGCGTCGATAGCGAAGGAGGATCCCCGCCATGGCGAAGGAAGTGTTCAAGCGGACGAAGCCCCACGTGAACGTCGGGACGATC
>CAYVXZ010000004.1:0-250860 GCA_964455625.1 uncultured Planctomycetales bacterium
GCCGCTCAAAGTGCGCCCGTGTGTCCGTCACCACGCGGTTTCTTTCGTCGAAGAGACGGTCCGTTTGCGCCAAGAGCCGCACAGGCACCCCCGTCTCGTCCACAGCCTCAGGCCCTGAAAAGGAAAAGGCCGCGGAGCGAGCATTGTTAGCGCGGGGCGAGCCCGCCCACGGGGGGCGCGAGCCCCGCACACCTCGCGAGCGGCGCGGCCGATTCCTTGAGGGCGGGCGGCGGGGGCCGGAGGCGGGTCGTGTGTTTTTATTCATGGACTACGACGACCTCCGGGTTGCATCGAAAGCGCGCGCCCCGCGGCGGGAGCCTGTCCGCGGGGCTGAGCCGGCAAGGCGAGGCGCGGTCTGGCGCCCACGGGGAAGACTGACGCGGGCTCCGCCTCGCCGTAGACGGATCGCAGCGGAGGCGCGCTCCGGCGGGTCTTGCCGCGCGCCGAAGCGTCCCGCGGAGCAGGCGAACCGCCGGAAGGGGCGCATTTCGCATCCATGAAAATCTGCGGCCTGTGGTGAGCGAGGGCCGCCCGCTCCGGCGAAGCCGAGTCGAATCCACAATCCGCGACCGGCGGAAGGGGCCGTGAACAGCAAGGTTGTGCGGGAAAAGATAAGTCACCTCACTATTTCACCAGTGGAGCTGCCACATGGAAATACTGCTGGACGGCCCATCCGACCACAGAGATGACGAGACAAAGCAAATATACTTTGATCCATTTCGCATAATTAGGAGCTATCCAGGTAATCAGCCCCACGGGAATGATGCAGCATCCAAAGCAAACGAGAAAAATAACAAAGGGGTGCAGAAGGGTTATCTCTTTCCAGAACCAATTAGTGGCCCCATAACCAACACGCAAATGGGCAATCCCGGGCAACACTGCGGCGATGAGCCAACCCGAGGCCGTCGCTGCCGCTAAAACATCCAACCACTTCCTTGTCGATACAAGGCCTCTCATTTCTTCTTTTTCTCTTTGCACTCCTTCTCGGTGCATTCTTTGTCATAAATTGCTTGCAGCCTAGCTGTAACCGCATCGCGTCGAGCCTTTTCAATCGTTATATGCGTCAACCACCATTGTTCAGCCGCTGTGGTGTTGTGAATCAGACCATGCAAACCAAAAGTGTAATATCCCGCTCCGCCTATGATTGCTTGCATCGCTCCAAAACCGATGCCCAAACCAACATCACCTTCCAAGTCGTTAACAACCGATTGGTAAGCGGGCGATCTGGCTGAAAAATTAGGAGCCCTGTAGCCTCCCACGTTTGCTTCGGGCTCAAGTCCGTAATCCTTCCATGTCTCTCCAGGCTTCCACTTCGTAAACATGTCCTTCAATTTCTCCCCCACCCTCTGAGATTCTTCAATTTCAGCTTTAAGCTGTTTGCATTGTGTCTTGGACATCATTCCTGTCGGGTCCCGAAAATTGACTCCGTTATTACCCGCAAACGCCAATGCATTCCCAGAATTGATTTCGTCTTCCCACCCTCCGATCGGATCCCTTTGCATCCATCGGCCGAGGCGGGGGTTATAGGCGCGGTTGTCCGTATGGCGGAGATCGGTCTCCGGATCGTCGTACATGGCGTGAAATCTGTATCGATTCCCGGTGTTCCCGTTCAGCGTGACCGTGGTGTTCCCGAACGGGTCGTACTGGTACCGCTCGACCACCGCGCCGGTGGCGTCGGTCAGGGCGCAGACACTTCCGATGCTGTTTTCGTGGCTGTAGTACGTGGCCGTTGGGATCTGCTGTTGTAGCAATTCGTCGGTACCGGGGCCCCAGACGTACTGGCGGGTGATCGCGTTCGCACCATCCCGCTCCTCGACGCACTGGATGCCGTCATACGCGAAGACCGTGGTCAGCGCCGGCTCGGTCTTGATGATGCGGCGGTTGGCGACGTCATGCGAATACTGGGCGACGAGGGCGCCCCCCGCCGTCTGCCGCACCTCGACAAGGCGGTTTTTGAAGTCGTAGAAAAAGTCCTTCGAACCGTCGGATTTGAGGTTTCCGTTTTCGTCGTAGAGATAGCCGACGGCGGGGTTGCCCCCCTCTTGGATTTGCGTGTATTGGTTGACCTCCGCATCATGCGGCGGCGGGCCTGCCTGGAGCGTGTACGCCGTAACTACGGGCGTCCCGGCGGTGGTCTTCGTGTGGGTATTGCGGTTCTGGACACCGTCATAGGCGTACGCCAGCTCATCCGGCGAGGCGAAGGTCTCCGAGAGGATCTCGGTCCCCGCGGGGACGCCCGAAAGATCCACATTCTGGGGATTGCGCACAACACGATAGACCGAGTCGTACTGATAGACGTCCCCGAGGTTTCCGTCGTGGATGCGCTTTTCGAAGAGCCGGTGATGCTCTTTGTCGTACCCATACTCGAAGCGCGCGATCAGGCCGCCAGCGCCCGTCTGGTGGTGCTTCACGATCTCGCGCGGATAGGCGTCATAGAGGCAGTCCACGAAGGAGATCGGGGTCGCGTCGGGGCCGTAGGTGCGCCTCTCGCACCGTACGGGGCCTTTGTAGTGGAAGTTCGCAATCGGCGCGGCATCTGAAACGGACTGCATCCGGTTGAGATTGTCGTAGGCGGTCGTGAGCACACGCCGCGGCCCGCCGAAGCCCCCCGGATAGGTGCACTGGACGCGGTTTCCCACGCCGTCGTACACGCTATCGACCGTGCCCGCGTTTTGGTCCTTGGTGGTGTTCCCCAGGGAGTCGTACTCGAAGCGGCAGGTCAGGACGCCCCCCAGGATGTCGTCGCTTTCGATCTTCGTGGCTTGCGACGCCCCGTCGTAGCCGATCGTTTCATACGTGGCGCCCAGGACGCCGGGGCCCCGCGTCACGGTCTTCGTCTTCAAGCGATTGAGGCCGTCGAAGGCATGGAGGCAGACGGTGCCGTTGGCGTCGGTCCACTGCGTGTTGTTGTCGTCCTCGTTGTACTGCCAGCTCTTTGCCGTGCCGTCGGCAAGCGTCTCCGACGTGCGCCGGTCCTTCGCGTCGTACCCGTATGTCGTCGCGTGGTTGTTGTCGTCCGTCTGCGTGACGAGCCGGCTGTTGTCGTCCCATCCCTGGAGCGTCGTGATCCGATCTACTTCGCCCGTATCCCCGCGCCCATTGGCGGTGATGATCCGGTCCGTCTTCACCAACCGGTCCAGGCCGTCATAATCCATGAGCACGGTGTTCCCGGGACCGCCGGGATGGTTTCCGCCCCGCACTCCATCCGACGTCTTCACCAGGTTGTCGCGGCTGTCGTAGAGGAATTCCCGCACGCTCCCCGCCGGGTCCGTGGTCTTCTTCAAGCGGTCCAGCCCGTCGTATTCGTTCAGCGTCACGTACGTCTCGACCGGTGTCCCGAGGTCGGTGGAAATGTCTCTCCGTGTCTCCGTGGTGACGTTGCTGTTGGCGTCGTAGGCGTACTCGACCTCGTTCGTCAGGTGGTCTATGACCTTGAAAACACGGTCTGCCGCGTCCCACTGCGTGTCGGTGTTCAAGCCCCGGTCGTCCGTGACCCGCGTCGTCTTCGAGTCCCGGTCATAGGTGTACGTCGTGACGCCCGACCCGTCCCCCACCGGGTTTCCGGTCCGCCGCTCGAAATGCTGGGCCGTCGAGGTCACGAGGCGGTTCCTCTCGTCGAAGAGCCGGTCCGTCTGCGCCAGAAGCCGCACCGGCGCCCCCGTCTCGTCCACCGGGCCGGTGATGGTCTCCTGCCGGCGGTTGTCGGCCATGTCGTAGGCGAAGTCGCGGATATTCACTTCTCCATCGGTCACCGAGGTGAGCCGGTCAAACCCGTCGTAGTCCATCCGCGTCACGTCCCCGGGGGCCGACCCCAGGAACTGGCTCAAGAGGCCGTTCGGATTGTCGCGGAGCTCGTCGATCCGCTCGAGGAGATTCTTGTTGGCGTCGTAGTTCGTCGTCGCGACCGCCGCCCCCGCCGGGATCGTCGCCGGATCAGTGTCCGTGTCCCCCCGGATCACCTTGTAGACAAGGTCCCGCTCGTCGTAGCGCGTGGTGACGATGTTGTCCCCTTGCGCCCCCGACACCGAAAGCGGCGTCTTCACCGCCGTCCGGTTCAGGTTGGCGTCGTAAAAATATTCCGTCCGGACCGTCCCGGCAGCTGTCCCGTCGTTTTTCGTCTTCTCGCGCGTCTGGGACACCGCGAAGTGCAGGATGTTGTATTCGTGCGTCTCCGTCAGCTCCCCGTTCGGGTAGGCCGCCCCGTTTTCGTCCAGGTTCTGGATCCGGCGCTCCTTCACCTCGTTGTTGGCGTCCCAGATCGTGTCCGCCTGGTACCGGAAACCACCACCGCCGTTCACCTCGCGGGAAAGCGTCCGCACCACCTGGTTCAGCGGGTTCACCGTGTAGAGGGTGTCGGCGCCCCGGGGATCCACCATCCGCGTCACGTTCCCCTGCACGTCGTACCCGTACTCCGTCGTCAGATTGAATCCGGTCTGGTCCACACGCCGGAACCGCAAATACCCCTCCCGGTCGGACGGGTCGTTGGGGTTGCCGTTCGTCGGGAAGTACTCGTGGGCGACCACCGTCCCTTCCGGATCCCGCTCCGTCAGGGTCTGACCTCGATCGTTCCAGGTCTTCACCGTCTCCGCCGTCTGCCCGAGGTTGGGGCCCGGCGTCTGGATCACCGGATGCCGGACCCTGACGATATTCCCCTCGTTGAAATCCGCGGCCCCGTTCAGGTTTCCCAGTCCCTCCGGGATCCGCAAGGACGCCGGAACCCCCTGCGCTGCCTGGAAACCCGCCCCTTCCTGGTAGTCGAAAAAGGACAGCGTCGTGTACCGGCTGTTCGCGGGATCAAAGCCGGGAGGGACCACCCCCGACGGGAACTCCCGCGGGTCCGTCATCGACCGCTGCTGCTGGAAGACCGGCTCATAGGTGTAGCGTGTCACAAGGTCCGGCGCCGTCCCCAGGGCGTTGTCCTTCCGGCGCTCCTCCAGGAGCAGTCCGTCCGAGAAGCGCCAGGCGCCGGCCGTATCCGTGTAGAGATACGCCACCGAGTTCCCCCGGGGGAGGGTCTTTTCGGCCAGAAGCCCCTCGGGCGTGTAGGCGTACGTCGTGACATGGGGGCCCTCGCCCGGGCGCACATCGCGATTCATCTCCTCGATCGTCTTGATCTCGTGGCGCGTGCCGTCGAAATAGTGTTTCGTGACGTTGCCGTTCCGGTCCGTCTCGATCGTCCGGCTGAAGGCGGTGGACGGCGCGTCGGGGTCGCCTGCAAGGCCCTCCGAGTAGGCGTATGTCGTCGTCCCCCCCACGACCACACCGGGGTTACCCGGCGGCCCTCCCTGGTCGTTCCCCCACCGCTGGGCCTGCACCCGGTCGAACTCGGGACTGGCCGGATCGTTGGTCGGGTAATAGGCGAGCGTCACCCAGGCTTTCGACTGCAACGGGTCGTCGTTGACGTTGTACAAGGGGTCGATCACCGACAGGAGGTTGTGGTCCCGGAGCGGGTTCCCCGTTCCCGATGAATAGGTGTAAAGGAAGGTCTTGCCGTTCGGGAAGTCGTTCTCCGGCTGCGGCATCCCCGTCACCACGGGAGACCGGACCTTCACGAGATCCCCGTTCCCGTCGTAGGTGTAGACCACCTGGCGCCCCGCGAAATCGGTGATCGACTGGATCCGGCCCCCGGCGTAGGCGAACGTGTAGAGTCGGCCTTGCGTATCGACGATCGTCGTGATCTCCCCGGCCCCGTTCCGGTTGACCGTCTGCGTGTTGCCGTGCCGGTCGGTGATCGACACGAGCCAGCCGTCCGTGCGGTACTGGCGGATCGTGCCGTCGGGCGCCCGCTGTGAAAACGTGCCATTGGCGTTCTGCCGCAGGGCGTCGAAGAACCCGAGAGGGGAGATGAAATTCCCCCCGCTCCCCTGCGCGTAGGCGTCTTCCCGGCCCCTGCCGTCAACGATCGTCGCGGCCCCGTTCGACGCCTGCACACGCCGGTTGAAGGACAGGTGCCAATTATGTCCGAGGTGCCCGGAGAAGTCCGAACGGCTGGTGTAGGTGCGCTCCCAGACGAAGTCGAACCCGCGGCCCGGAACGCGCAGGTCCGTAACCCGCAACGTCGCCTCGCCGTTATAGAGCCCCACCGGGAGCGACTGCGACTGCATCGACGGCCCCTGCGGCGTGTTCGGGTGGGCGCTCGGGTCCTCGCACGGGTCGGCCGGCTGCCTCGGAAGCTGGTCCCCGTTGCCGGTTTGCGGGGCGCCGCTTCCGGCACCGGTCACGACCACCTTGTAGTCCCCCGTTTCGATGGACCATGTCGAAACGTACAGAGTCACCGGTCCTGAGAAAGAGGGTGTATAGATGAGCACGACACCATCCACCAGCGCCGAGCTGTTGTTCGTATGCGCCAGCGGGGAGGCCGCGCCGACCGGCTGGCTGGTCACGAAGGCCCCGGCGTACAGCCCCGTGTTGGGCTTCAGGTTGCCGGACATCCTCCGGACCGTGACCCGGATCTCCTGCCCCTGGACCGCCTCGAAATAGAACCAGTCGTAGTCGTCCGCCGTGGAGAGATTTCCGAACAACGGAGCGCCATCGGTCAACGCCGCATCGTAGACGACCGGCTCGCCGGCGGGAGGAACGGGAGCCGCAAACGCGCGCGGCGCGGCCGACAACAGGAACAGGAACAAGACGACTCCGTATCTCATGAAATCCCCCCTCCCCTGGTCAATCGTCGAGGCCGGAAGGGGAGGACCGATCAGGAAAACACGGCGGGATTCACACGCTTCGAGCTGCTGGCCTTCCTGTCCGTCCTCGACCGCGCGGGGGGCCGATCGGGAAGCCGGTCACTTCCCGTCGACAACGACCGCTTGCCCGCTAGGGGCATACGGGCCACAGAGGGAAAGGACCGCCCGGGCGACCTCACCGGGCCGGACGAGACGCTTCTGTCCGCGCGAGGCGAGGATCCGGGCGAGCGCCTTCTTGCGCGTCGCGCCGGTCTTCTCCATGACGGTCGCGACCGACGCGCGCGTGATCTCGGTATCGACGAACCCGGGGCAGACGGCGTTCGCGGTGACGCCCGACCCCGCCAGCTCGATGGCGGCCGACCGCACCAGGCCCAGGACGCCGTGCTTCGCGGCGGCGTAGGCCGCCAGATACTTCCCTCCCTCCAGGGACGCCGTCGAGGCGATCGCGACGAACCTTCCCCGGCCGCGCGCGAGCATCCCCGGAAGGAACGCCTGGAAGGAGAGGAAGGTCCCCGTGAGATCGACCGCGAGGACCCGGTTCCATTCAGCCAGGGACAGCTTCGCCAGGGGGGCGGTCGGCGCGATCCCGGCCGCCGTCACGACGAGATCGACCGTCCCCAGGAGTTTTCCGGCCCGGCGCGCCATCGCGGCGACACTGGCCGGTTTCGTGACGTCGCACGGCACGGCCCAGGCCGTCCGCCCCGCCCGGCGAAGGTCCCGGGCGGCCGCGTCGATCTCGCCGCGCGTCCGGGCGGCGAGAACCACCCGTGCGCCGGCGGCGGCGATGGCCTCCGCACACGCCAGGCCGATTCCGCGCCCCCCGCCGGTCACGACCGCCCCCAGTCCCGCGAGCGTCCCCTGTCCCATGCGGGGACACTCTCCCCCTGTCCGGCGCGCCGTTCAAGCGGATTCGAGGGGCAGTGAACCTGCCGCGCCTCCGGAGTTTGTACGATGACCGCATGCGGACACGCCCCCTCGCCTTGTGCCTCCTGGCCGGCGCCGCGGCCGCTTTCTCCCCGCTCCCCGGGGCGGACGACGCGGCGGCCCCGGCGGGCCGCGACGGCACGAACGCGGTGGTCCTCCTGAAACGGCAGTTCCTCCCCAACCCCGGTGATTTCGACGCCTTCTGCCGGACGCACGAGGCGACGCCGCGCAAGGAACTCCGCGCGGAGGTGACCGGAAAGCTCGAAGCCCTGCGCCGGGAATCCCGGGAGGCGCTCGCCCCCTTCCTCGCGGAGGATCCGGAGATCACCCTCGGGCGCTGGTCCTGCCTCGTGAACGCCGCCGTCGTTACCGCTCCGGAACCGGCGCTCGGACGGCTCGAGGCCCATCCGGAGGTGGCGGCCGTCTACCGCGCCGGCACCCACCGGTTTCTCGACGCGTTCTTCTCCCTGCCCCCCCTGCCCGATCCCCTCCCGGCGCCGGCGCCGCGCGACGTCACGGCCCCGGCCAAGGAGCCTCCTCTCGCCCTCGACGGCCTCCAGGTCTCCTGGAACCTCCGGGAGGTCGGCGCCGAAAAGGCCTGGAAGGAATTCGGCCTCACCGGACGCGGCGTCGTCGTGGGCCTCATGGACGAGGCGCTCTGCCAGACGAGCCCGGATCTCGCGGACGCGCTCTGGGTGAACCCCGGCGAGACGATCGTCGACGGCAAGGACGACGACGGAAACGGCTTCATCGACGACCTCTTCGGCTACGACTTCGCCGCGAACCGCCCGGACATCCATGCTCCCCGCATCACCCACGCCCTCCGGTGCGCGGGAATCATCGCCGGCCGCGGGAAGAGCGGCACCCTGACCGGGGTCGCCCCGCGCGCGCGGCTCATGGGTCTCGTCGTCATGAGCCAGGCCGCCCGGGGGCATTTTCCCGCGTTCGAGTACGCGCTCGGGAACGGGGCCGACATCGTGAGCATGTCGTTCATGATGCCGCTCTCCCCGGAGGAGCGCGCCGTCTGGCGCCTGGCGTGCGAGCATCTCACGGCCGCCGGCGTCCTCCTGGCCGGTGGCGCCGGGAACAACGGACCGGACGCGGGTGCCCGGAAGGCGGCCCGCGTCCCGGAACAGATCCAGACCCCCAAGGACATCCCGTGCGTCCTCTGCGTGGCGGGCGTGACCCGGAAGCTCGTGACACCGGGGTACAGCTCGCGGGGGCCGGTCACCTGGGAAGGGGTCAAGCCGTACGACGACTTCCCGATGCCGAAGGGGCTCCAGAAGCCGGACCTGGCGGCCTTCTCGGAAGGGTATGCCATCCAGACGCCGAAAGGCCCCTCGGACAAGGCGGCAAGCAGGGGAAACTCCTACGCCGGCCCGCACGCGGTGGGAGCGGCAGCCCTGCTCCTCGAGGCGGACCCCGACCTAAAACCCTGGCAGGTGAAGCGGATCCTGTGCGAGACGGCGCGGGACCTGGCGGAGCCGGGCTGGGACCCCGCCACCGGATGGGGGCTTCTCGACATTCACGCCGCCGCGGCCCGCGTCCTCAAGGAAAAGGCCGCGCGCGCCGCGCCGCCGAAATAACCCGTTTGAAGCTTGGGATTCCGGATTTCGATCCGGTAGGATCGTGCCATGTCGCTTGAGGCGATCCAGGAGCGGATCCAGAAGCTTCTCGCCAACGTCAACAAGGTGATCTACGGGAAGGAAGAGCCGATCCGGCTCGCCCTCGTGGGACTTCTCGCCAAGGGGCACATCCTGATCGAGGACGTTCCCGGCGTCGGGAAGACCATGCTCGCCCGGGCGATCGCGCGCTCCATCAGCGCCACCTACAAGCGGATCCAGTTCACGCCGGACCTCCTCCCCACGGACGTGACGGGGGTCTCGATCTACAACCAGAAGACGGGGGATTTCGAGTTCCACCAGGGGCCCGTCTTCACGAACATCCTCCTCGCCGACGAGATCAACCGCGCGACGCCGCGCACGCAGTCGGCGCTTCTCGAGTGCATGGACGAGTCGCAGGTCACCGTCGACGGCAAGCCCCACGCGCTCCCCCCCCTCTATTTCGTGATCGCGACCCAGAACCCGATCGAGCAGCAGGGGACCTATCCCCTTCCGGAGGCCCAGCTCGACCGGTTCATGCTCCGGATCCGCCTGGGGTACGCCCCCGCCGACGTCGAGATGGCGATCCTGGAGCGTCAGATCGCCGTCCACCCGATCGAGGCCCTGGAGGCGGTCACCAGCGTCGACGAGATCCGCGCGATCCAGAACGCCGTCCGCCAGGTGCATGTCAGCGAGGCGATCCGCGACTACATCGTCCGGATCGTCGCGAAGACCCGGGACCACGAGGACATCCTCCTGGGGGCGTCGCCCCGGGGCTCCCTCTCCCTCATGCGCGGATCGCAGGCCCTGGCCCTCGTCGAGGGGCAGACCTTCGTCTCGCCACACCACCCGAAACGCGTCGCGCAGGCGGTCCTGGCGCACCGCCTGATCCTGACGCCGCAGGCGCGCCTCTCGGGCATGACCCCCGAGGCGATCGTCGACGATCTCCTCGCCTCCGTCGAGGTCCCGACCCAGCAGGCGGCCCCCAAAAAGGCGTGAAACCCTTCCTGTGGATCCTGGGGAGCGCGGCCTTCGCGGGGGGGCTCCTCGCGGGGATCCCGTCGCTCGTGGCGCTCTCCGCGGCCTTGGCGCTCTTCGTCCTCTTCCTCCGCTGGATCACGACGCGCGGACTGGCAGGCATCTCCTGCCGGCGGACGGTAAAACCCTGGGCGAGCGAGGACCAGCCGCTTCTCGTGGAGATCGAGGTCGCCAACCGCGGACGCTTCCCCGCCCTCGCCCTCACCGTCGAGGACCAGTTCGGCCCCGACCGGGACGCGGCGAAATCCGTGAAGCTCGACGGGATCCTCGCGGCCGGCGCGAAAACGACCGTCGCCTACCCCGCCGCCTGCAGCCGGAAGCGCGGCGTCTTCACGGTGGGCCCCCTGGTGGCCGCCGCCTCGGACCCGCTGGGGCTCTTCACCTTCCGCAAGACCATCCCCTCGACCGCGTCGGTGACGGTGACCCCGAAACCCTTCCCGATCGACCGGATGCCGCTCGAGGGGCGCAGCCGCTGGGATACCGTCGGCCAGCGCACGACCCTCAAGGCGGGGACCTCGCTCAACTTCTTCGGGACGCGCGAGTACCGCCGCGGCGACAACATCCGGTTCATCCACTGGCCCTCGACGGCGCGCTCCGGGAAATGGATCGTGAAGGAGTTCGAGAGCGACCTCTCCTCGGAGGTGACGATCCTCCTCGACCTCCACTACTTCACGCTGAAAGGGTCGGGGCGCGAGACGACCCTCGACTACGCCTGCCGCATCGCCGGCGCGGTGGCGCGCCACGCCGTCAGCCGCGCGAGCCTCGTCCAGCTCGTCGCCCAGGGGAAAGAGCGGGTCCATATCCCCCTCGGCGGGGGCTCCTTCCACCTCATGACGGTCCTCGACGAGCTCGCGAAGCTCTCCGCCTCCGGAGAGACGCCACTCGAGGACGTCCTCCTCCAGATCGTCCCGATCCTGAACGGCGGCTCGACGCTTGTCATCATCTTCAACAGCGTGCGGCTCGACCTCGTGAAGTACGTGAACGCCATCACGATCCTGCGCGCGAAGGGGATCCGGATCCTCGCGGTCCTGATCGACGACAACACGTTCCTGGATCTCTGGGAAGGGACCGACCGCAAGAAGGTCGATGCCGGCTTCATCCCGGACATCCTGAAGCTCCTCATGGCCCAGGGGGTCACCGCCTACCTCGTCCGGCGCGGGGACGACCTGCCGCAGGTGTTCCTGAAGCCGTTCACGCCCTGACATGGCGCGCCAGGCCCGGAAAAAGCCCCGGATCCTCACCTACCGCGACCTGCGTGAGGCGGCCGCCCTGGGCCTCTCGGCGACGGCGATCCTCGCCTCGCTTGCGGTCGGCGCGGGGCTTTCGGCGTCTCCGGGGATCCTGGCCGGGGCGCTGGCAGTCGTCCTCGCCACCGCCGGATGCTCGGCCTGGCTGCGGGGGCTTTCCGACATGGACAGCGCCGCCGCCGAATGGATCGCCCGGGCCCGGCCGGCCCTGATCCTCTCGGTCCTGGGCGGGATCGCGCTCCTTCTCGCCGCGCTCCTCCTGATGCCTGTCTCCGGCTGGAGCGCCTGGCTCGCGGTGGCGCTCCCGCTGCTCCTGGCGATCCTCGTCCGGTCGGCGTTTCTCGTTTCAGAGGGGGATTACGGGGCGCTCGCGGGACTCTCGCTTCTCGCGGGGGCGTGGCTCCTCGCCTTTCCCGGATGGGCTCCCCGCGCGGTCTTCCTGGCGATCGCGATACTCGCGATCGCGCTCCTCGTCTCGGGTCGCCTGTGGGGACGCCACCGCCAGGGGATCCTCAAGGGAAAGGTCGCCTGGAAGGAATGGCTGCCCCAGTTCGGCGCCCCCGCGGCCGGGGCGTCGGTCCTCCTGGGACTCGCGTTCATCGCGGCGCCCGCCACGGACCCGCTCTGGAACCCGGCGCGCAAGCGCCCCTCCGGAAAGGCGCCGAAAATAAGGATCGAGTGGACGGACGCCCCGACACGCCCCGGGGACGATCCCGCGCGCGGCAACGGAGGCGGAAACGGCGGCGGGAACCCGGGAACGGAAGGCCCTGCCGCAACGGAAGCGACGCCTCCCGACACCGTCGTGATCCGCCCCCCGTCGGGCGGGAACCTCGCCGCGCTCGCGCAATCCGCCGTCTCCCTCGTCTCCCGCCGCGGGCTCCACGTCGCGCTCGGGATCCTGGCCGCCCTCCCTCTCATCTGGCTGACGCGGCGTATCCTGAAGATGAAGCGGTCGCTCGCGGGGATCGCCGAGGAAAAACTCAAGGAGGTCCTCGCGGGGGCGCGCCGTCGCCGACGCGAGAAGGATCCCCCGCCGCCCGTCCCCGAAGACCCCCGGGAGGCGGTCGTCCATCTCTACAACGCCCTCCGGGAGGAGCTCGACCGCCACGGCTACAAGAAGCAGCCGCACCTGGCCCCCCGCGAGTACGCGAAATACCTCGCGTTCCGGATCAGCGACCAGAAGGAACCGATCGAGCGGGTGACGGGATTCTTCGAGACGGCCCTCTACGGGCGGGACGCCCTCGTGGGCACGGAACGGCGCGAGATGATGTCGCTCTGCGAGAAGCTGCAGAAAAGGGTCCGGACCGGGTCCGGCGCCCCCGCGCCAGCCACGGCTTGATCCCTCCGGGACCAGCGGATAGGCTCTTCCCCCGTGAAAGTCGGCGTCCCGAAGGAAATCAAGGATTCCGAATACCGCGTCTCCGTGATCCCGGTGGGGGTCGAGGAGCTCGTCCGGCGCGGCCACGAGGTGGCGGTCGAGGCGGGGGCCGGCCAGGGAAGCGGTTTCGCGGACGACCTCTACGCCCGCGCCGGGGCGCGCCTGGTGAAATCGGCCGCCGAGATCTGGGGCTCGTGCGACATGATCGTGAAGGTCAAGGAGCCCCTGAAGGCCGAGTACCCCCTCATGCGCCCGGGGCAGGTCCTTTTCACCTACTTCCATTTCGCTGCCTCCGAGGAGCTGACGCGCGCGGTCCTCGAGAGGAAGATCGTCGCGATCGCGTACGAAACCGTCCGGACGGCGAACGGTTCCCTTCCCCTCCTCACCCCCATGAGCGAGATCGCCGGCCGCATGGCGATCCAGGAAGGGGCGAAATACCTGGAAAAGCCCATGGAAGGACAGGGGATCCTCCTCGGGGGCGTCCCCGGGGTCGCCCCGGCGCACGTCGCCATCATCGGAGGCGGGATCGTCGGGGCGAACGCCGCGAAGGTGGCGGCGGGGCTCGGGGCCAACGTCTCGATCCTCGACGTCAACCTCGACCGCCTGCGCTACCTCGACGACATCATGCCGGAGAACGTGACCACCCTCGTCTCGAACCTCCAGACGATCCGCGAGGAGGCACGGCGCGCCGACCTCCTGGTGGGGGCTGTCCTCATCGAAGGCGCGCGTGCGCCCCGGCTCGTGACGCGCGAGATGATCAAGACGATGAAGCCGGGCGCCGTGATCGTGGACGTCGCCGTCGACCAGGGGGGATGCATCGAGACCACGAAGCCCACCACGCATGCCGCCCCCACCTACATCGTGGACGGCGTGGTCCACTACTGCGTGGCGAACATGCCCGGCGCGGTGGGACGCACCTCGACCTACGCCCTCACGAACGCCACGCTTCCCTTCGTCCTGGAGATCGCGACGAAGGGATGGAAGGACGCGGTCCGCGCGAACCCCGCCCTCGCCCGCGGCTTGAGCGCCGCGAACGGACAGCTCACCTACAAGGCGGTGGCCGACACCTTCGGCCTCCCCTGCGTCGAATCCGAAAAAGTCCTGTAGCCTGATCGGTCAGTCTCCGGGAAGCCGACTATTCCCCGGTGGATCCCGTCAAGCGCCGCCTCCGCGGCATCACGCTGGTCCTCGTCGCGGGGCTCCTGTCGCTTCTCGCCTTCCTGGCCCTGGCCGTCGGCCAGACCGCGCGGGTCGTCCGCGAGGCGTCGGAATCCTGCGGTTCCGCGCGCCGGGCGGCGCTTTCCGCCGAAAGCGGACTCGCCTACGCCGCGGCGCGCCTCTGGCAGGATCCGTTCGCCGTGGCCGGTCCGCGCCGCAATCCCGCGAACGCCTGCGACGACTGGACCTGCCGGGACCCCTCGGACGCGCCGGAACCCGCGACGACGCGCCCGAAAAACCCGTCCTACAGCCATTCCGAGCCCTGGACCGACAGCGACGGCGGAACGCCGGGGCGGTTCGATCCCGGCGAGACATGGACCGACGAGGACGGGAACGGCCGCTTCGACGCCGCGAGCGGCCGGCTGCGCGGGGGAGCGTCCTTCTTTTCCCTCCGGATCCGCGCGACCGCTTCCCTCGTTTGCGTCAACAGCGGCGAACTGGGATCCCCCCTGGGGGACCACAACCTGGACGGGATCCCGAACCGGGAGGATCCCCTCTACCGGGACGACCTCAACTTCGACTCCTCGGGAGGCTCCGTCGGAAACGGCATCCCGGACTGGCGCGATCCCGGCTACGTCGGAAACCGCCATATCGTGAATGTCCTCGACAACCTGGGCGGGATCCTGGAACTCTCCATTGCCGTCCGGGCCCCCTACGCCCCGGAAGCGCCGCAGCTCGGACAGGTCGAGACCTCGACGCTCGGGACGCTCGTCGTCTCGCGCCGCCCACGGGGCGGGTACACGTCGATCCGTGAGCTCGCCTCCTTCCTGTCCGCCGCCGACTACGAAAGGGTGGCCCCCTTCCTCGGCATCGCGGGCGAGATCGTCCCGATCCCGTTCCAGTCGGAGGGAATCGCCAAGGAAAGCTGCGACCAGATCGTCCTTTACAATCCCGCGGGACGTCACGAGTTCCACGCGCGGGTCGACCTCAACAACGCCCCCGTCGAGACCCTGAAGGCCTGCCTGCGCCACGTGAGCGCATCGGGCGCCGGAGGCGAGGACGTGAGCAACCAGGTGAACGCCCCCTTTTTCCGGCTCCAGGCGGAGGAGGCGGACGCGATCGCGGAGTTCATCACCGGAAACCGCCCGTTCCACACCTGGCGCCAGCTCCTGGCCGCCCTGGCGGATCCCGCCCTGCTTCCGGACTCGGCCTTCCGGGACGATCCGTTCCTCCGGGACCCGGACGTGTACGACGCCTTCCACAAGGACCGGATGCGGACCCTCAAGGAAGACCTGGTCCTGGCGCAGTTCGACGCCAACTGGCTGACGCAGGACGTCTTCTCCTGGCGCCGGGGATGCCTCGAGGTTGAACGCGAGCCGGCCGGGTTCGCGCCCAGGCCCGACGCCACGCGCGTCATCCAGGTCTCGAAGGAGCTCTTGGGCGGGACCCTCTCCACGGTCCCGTTCCGGGACGACGGTGAGTACGACCCCTGGAATCCCGAACAGGGCCTGAAGGGGATTCCGGGCCGGATCACGCTGGAGCAGACGCTCGCTCCGAGCGCGGCCTGCTTTTCCGTCGACGCCCGGGGATGGCACGCCGGAACAGACGCGCTCCCCCTCGCGGACCGTCGGGCCGGCGCGGAGATGGCGATCGGCGGGACGCCCCTCCTCCTCACGGGCCAGCAGGATTTCGAGCACCTCGGGACCGGCACGGTCGCCCCGGCGCGCCCCTGGCGCTATGGCGGCGGTGGCGTCGAGGCGGTGACGCCGGTGCAGGAGCGCCGCGGGATCCAGAGCTTTCCGCGCTTCCCCTATGCCTCGCCCGGGCGCCAGAACTACCCCCGACCCACTCCCCCCGGCACCGCCTATCCCGCCGCCTACGGCCGGCTCCAGCTCGCCTCGCGACAGCCCGACGACGCCGAGCTCTCCGGACACGGGGCGTTCTTCTCCATGCCGTTCAACGAGGATCAGGCTCCCGGCCCGCTGAACCGCTACGACCCCGCCGGCACGTTCGACAACACGATCGACCCCGTGAACCGCGACCCGGGACCGGCGGGAACCGTCATGAGCGCGATGCTCCACGTGCTCGGAATCTGGTCCTCGCCGGTCGGCCACCGGAACCCGGGCGGGACCTCGATCACCTGGCCTGTCTCGCCGTTCGGCCTTTCGGGAAGCGGGATTTCCGGCGGCACGATCTCCTTCTGGTACGTCCAGACCGGAATGGAGGAAGTGGAGGATCTCGCCTACGGATCCCGGTCCCCGGCCCGGATCGCGCTGCACTACTTCAACGCCACGGGAGGATCGATCGAGTATCTTGCGGTCACACACGAGCCGGACAGGGGAAGGGTCCTTGTCTCCAACCTGACCGGCATGAACGCGCGGAACTACCAGACGGACCTTCCTCCGCCGCACCTCACGGCCTCCCCTTGGCACCATGTGGCGGTGACCTTCGAGCCCCTGGGAGGAGGAGAAACCGGGGCGCGCGTCCATGTCGACGGGACCCTCGTCTCGGGGACCGGCGCGTATCCGCTCCGGTTCGACCCGGGGTACCCTCCGGCAGGCCCGCAGATCCAGGTGTTCCCGAGCGGTGCGATCGACGACGTCCTCTTCTTCCCCGGGTCCCTTTCCCCGCAGGAGATCGCCGGGATCGCCCGGCGCCCCCGCTTCCATATCGATCCGGACGGATCGTCCCCCGCCTTCTACCGTTCCCCCAGGTTCCGGTTCGACCCGGCCCGGTTCCCGCGCGGGGCCTGCCTGACCGGGGCCGCCTGGGACGCCTTCATCCCGAAGGAGACCGGCGGACGCTTCGTCTTCGAGGTGATCGGACTCGACGAGGGCGGCCTTCCGCGCGGGACGAGCGGCCCGATCCCCTATGCCGGGGGCGACGCCCCGCAGATGCGCCCCTTCCGGATTCCGGGATGCCGCCACGCCGAGTTCACCGTGACGATCCTGACCGACCCGGCCGCATGGCCTCTCGTAGAGGGCGAACCGTCCCTGCGCGACACGCCGATCCTCGACGAGTTCCGGATCCTCTACGGACCGGACCGGCCGGGCTGGACCGCCTACTGACCGTCTTCCCTTCGAGGGATACAATGACGTCGTGCGCAGGAAACGAGTCCTCATCACGGGCGGGTGCGGCCTCATCGGCAGCGAGGTGGTGCGCCTGTTCCTTGCGCGAGGGCATGCCGTCCGTGTCGTCGACGACCTGTCCAAGGGGACGGCATTGCCCCCTTCCGCGGCCGACTTCCTGAAAACGGATCTTGCCGATCCCGCGGCGGCGCGGCGGGCCCTGCGAGGCGCCGACATCGTCATCCACATGGCGGCCCGGCTGGGCGGCATCGGCTACTTCAACAGGCTTCCGGCCAGGATCCTTGCGGAGAACACCCGGCTCCTCGCATCGGTCTTCGAGGGAGCCGCGGACGCCGGGGTTGACCGGATCGTCTACCTTTCCTCCTCGATGGTCTACGAGCGCGCGACCTCGTTTCCCTCGCGCGAAACGGACGTGGACCGTATCCCGCCGCCGCGCACGGCATACGGCTTCAGCAAGCTCGCCGGCGAGGCATTCTGCCGCGCCTTCCACCAGGAGCGGAATCTTCCTTATGCGATCGTCCGTCCGTTCAACGCGTACGGGCCCCACGAGGAAGCCGGTGCACGGGTCGGCGAGGCGCACGTCATTCCCGATCTCCTGAAAAAAATCATGGCGGGTCAGGATCCGGTGGAAATCCTCGGTAACGGGACGCAAACGCGGTGCTTCACCCATGTGCGCGATATCGCCGACGGGATCTGGCGGGCCGCGACCCTTCCCGCGGCGGAGAACGAAGATTTCAACTTGAGCTCGTCGCGCGAAACCCCCATCGCGGACCTGGCGCGGACGCTCGCGCGCCTCGCCGGCCGCAAGAATCCCATCCGGCTCCGCTCCGTCAAAGGGTTTGCCGGGGATGTCCGGCGCCGGATCCCCTCGGTGGCCAAGGCCCGGCGGCTTCTGGGATGGCGCGCCCGGGTTCCCCTGGCGGCGGGATTGGAAGAAGTCGTCCTCTGGCACCGTTCACAAGCCGCCCGTGCGCGCCCCGCGGCCGCGTCCCTTCATCGCCCATGAGCCGCGTCGTCATCGTGGGACTGGGCCGTGTCGGCCTGCCACTGGCGCTGGCGCTCGCAGAGCGCGGCATGGAGGTGGCCGGAATCGATATCGACGCTGACCGGGTGCGGCTCCTGTCCGGGAAGAAAATGCCGTTCCTGGAGCGTGGCGCCCAGCCCCTTCTCGAAAGACTCGCCGGCCACCGCCTGTCGTTCGGCACGTCGTTCGACGTGGCGCGGGGGGCCGATGCGGTCATCCTGACCCTGGGAACCCCCATCGACGAGCACATGAACCCCGTCTTCACCCAGGTCGAGGACGCGATGGACAGGCTCCTGCCGCACCTGACGGAAGGCCAGCAGGTCATCCTGCGCAGCACGGTCTCCCCGGGAACGACACGCTATCTGGCGCGCCTCGTGGAAAGCCGCTCGCCCCTGCGGATCGGGAAGACCCTGTTCCTCTCCTACTGCCCCGAGAGGATCGCGGAGGGGGATTCCCTCCGGGAACTCGCGGAGATCCCGCAGATCGTGGGGGCAGACGATGCGGATTCGCGCGAACGCGCGACAGCCCTCTTCCGCCTCTTGAGTCCGGTGGTCCACCAGACCGATTCGGTGTCCGCAGAGCTGGCGAAACTGTTCACGAACATGTACCGCTATGTCAATTTCGCGCTGGCGAACGAATTCATGATGCTCGCCGAACAGCACGGACGGGGCATCCACGAGATCGTCGGGCTCGTGAACGAGAAATACAAGCGAGGGGGGCTCGCCCTGCCGGGCCTCGCGAGCGGGCCGTGCCTCTACAAGGACGGCTTCTTTCTCGTCAATCAGACTCCCTTCACCGAAATGGTCTCCCTGGCCTGGAAGATCAACGAGACGATGCCCGCCTACCTTCTCGGATGCGTGAAGCGGCTCCGGCCGCTCACGGGAGCCCGTGTCGCACTTCTGGGCATGGCGTTCAAGCGCGACATCGACGACACCCGCCACTCCCTCTCCCACAAGCTCCTCAAGATCCTGAAGGCCGAGGGAAGCCTGGTCCGGGTACACGATCCGTTCGTCCCGTCCGAACCTCTCGAGACGGCTGTCGCCGGGGCGGATGTCCTGTTTCTGGCCGTCAATCACACCGCCTTCAAGCAGGCCGACTGGTCCGCGATCCGGCGCGCGCTTTCCGGCGACGCCGTCATCTGCGACGTCTGGAATCTCACGGGCGCCGGAAAGGTGGTCTACGTGAACGGCCAGACCCCTCCGCTCTCCCCGGCATGACGCGACCGGCCGAGCTTACCGTCGTCGTTCCCGCCTACCGGGAAGGGGAAGGGATCGTTCCGACGATCGAGGCGATCGAGAATCGTCTCTCGACGCCCCACGAGACAATCGTCGTCTACGACACGCCGGACGATCCGACGGCCCCGGTCGCGGCGCGCCTGGCCGGCGTGTTCCCCGCCGTTCGCCCCCTCCTGAACACGCTGGGTCCGGGCGCCGCCAATGCCGTCCGCGCCGGCTTCACGGCAGCTTGCGGGGAACTTGTCGTGGTCGCGATGGCGGACGGTTCCGACGATCCGGAAGACATCGAGCGGATCGTCGCGATGCTGCGCGCGGGAGCCGACATCGTTTCTCCGTCCCGGTACGGCCCCGGAGGAAGCCGCGAAGGGGGCCCCTTCCTCAAGGGTCTGCTCTCGCGGGCGGCGGGCCTTTCCCTCTACTGGACCGGAGCCCTTCCCGTACGCGACGCCACCAACGCCTTCAAGGGTTTCAGGCGCCACGTGCTCCGGTCGGTCCCGACCGAAAGCAACGAGGCGTTCGCCTATACCCTGGAGCTCATGGCCAAGGCGAGAGAGCGCGGATTCTCACTGGAAGAATTCCCGACCCGATGGAGGGACCGGACCACCGGCGCGTCCAATTTCAAGGTCCTGGCGAGCCTGCCCGCCTACCTGAAGTGGTACTGCCGCGCCCTCTTCAGATCGGCTTGAGGATCCGCCCGAGGAGACCCTGGTACGCCTCGCACGGCGTCCAGCAATTGGGGCATTTCTCCCGCCGTATCTCCTCGCGCACCCTCCGTGTCTCGGCGCGCTCCACGATCCGCAGGATGTCGTACCCGTAATCCCGCAGGTTTCCCAGGGGCTCGCCCCACATGAGGCATGGATGGACCTGTCCGACGGCGTCGACGGAGATCGACGCGCGCAAGGCCGTGCAGGGAACCACCTGGCTGGCGGGGTTGTCGGCGAACGCGAGGACACCGTCGAGATACCGCCAGTCGATCTGCCCCTTGGGACGCCACCAGGGGGTCCTTCCCTTCAAGAGGCCGACCACCCCGGCGAGACGCTCGCGCTCGGCGGCAGGGGACATCGGCGCCTTGCCCCCTCCGGCGTTCGTGTAGAGATACGCGTTGTGGCCGATCGTGATCGTGAGGAGATGCCCTGCATCGAGGGTTCCGGAAAGGAACTCCGAGATCTCCCCCACATTCTGGCTGGAGACCGTCGTCTCGAGCGACACCACGAAGTCGGGATCGTCCCTCACCGCGGCGCGCACCGCTTCGTAGGTGGCCCAGGTCTTCCGGAACCCGCCCGGGACGCCGCGGACGCGGTCATGGACCGGCTCGGGACCATCCACCGAAAAGCTCAGGAACATGAGAGGATGCGGGCGGCCGACGAGCGACTCCACCAGGCGCATCGTCCGGTCGGGAAGAAGTCCGTTCGAGGGGATGCCGACGAGATGAAGGTTCGGGATGTGCCGGATCGCGGCGGCGACGATCTCGGGGAAATCCTTCCGGGAATAGGGTTCCCCCCCCGTGAGGCTCAACCAGTTGAGGCTCTGCGGGAGTTTCCCGAAAAAGGTCTCGATCTCGTCGAGCGACAGCTCCTTCGGGTCGGGATCCTTCGAGAAGGGATACTCCTTCCAGATGTCGCAGGTGACGCACCGCGAATTGCAATACCCCGTGACGGTGAAATTGAGCTTGTAGAGGGAGCCCGTCCAGACGTTCCGGGCAACCGACCCCAGAAGGGACAGGCGATGACCCGGGAATGGCCCTGGCATCGGGTTACAGGGCCGCCGCGCCCGGGAACGCACGGGCCTTTTCCTCTCTCTGGCGGGAAACGGGATTGAGGCGCATCTTCCCCTTGGTGGACTGCGACACGAAAGCGTACCCGATCCAGGCCGACTTCGCCCAGTAGGCGTACTCCCGGGCGCAGGCGGCCAGATCCCCCGCCGACCGGGCGCGGGCGACCTTGAGGCCGGCCTTCTTGAAGCGGCTCCAGATATACGCCGGCCGGTAGAAGTAGTCCTTGATGAGCCGCTTCTGCTCGGCGACGAGCCCTTCGGCGGTGTAATGGCGCGTCCGCCACCCCGGAAGCGTGTCGTGCTCCATGTAGCGCTCCCAGGAGCGGTCAAAGATGAGCCCTTCCTTCAGCATCTCGTGTTCCATCTCGGTCCCCGGGTACGGGACGCCGACGGCGATATGGGCGAAATCGGGCGAGATTTCGTGGATGAGCCGGCGCGTCATCTCGACCTCCTCGGGGGTCTCGTCCGGGTGGCTCCCCACGATGAAATACCCCGAAGTCTGCATTCCCGCCTCGCGCGCCCAGCCGAACGCCTTCCTGATCTGATCGATCGTGACGTCTTTCTTTATCAGCTTCAGGATCCGTTCGGACCCCGCCTCGACCCCGAAGGCGATCCGGACGCAGCCGTTTTGGGCCATGGAAAACAGCATCTCGCGCGTCACGGTGTCGACTCGCGTGTCGCAGTCCCACGAGACGCCGGCCTCCCCGACCGCCCGCGCGATCTCCGCCACGCGCCGCTCGGAGACCGTGAAGGTGTCGTCGTGGAGCGTCACGTGCGGGAATCCCCATCGTGTGCGGCATTCGGCGAGCTCCCGCCGGACGCTTTCCGCCGAGCGGAAGCGCACCTTGTGGTTGTGGGCGATCGGGATCGCGCAGAAGGTGCAGAGGAACGGGCATCCCCGCGAGGTGAACACCTGCGTCGACCGGTTGACGCCGGCCGAGAGTCCCGACTTCGACGCCCCGGGATAAAGCTCCATCCGGAGCATGTCGCGCGCCGGGAACGGGATCTCGTCGAGTCCCTTCGCGAGGGGACGTTCGCCGTTCAGGACGATCTCGCCGCCGGCGCGGAACGCGACGCCCGGGAGGCCGGACAGGTCCCGCCCCTCCGAAAGCCTCTGGCAGAGCTCGACCGCCGTGAACTCCCCCTCGCCGAAAAGCGCGATGTCGAAATACGGAAAGTCTTCCAGGGTCTTTTTCGGAAGCGCCGTCGGGTGCGCCCCGGCGACGACCGTCGGCATCCCTGGAAATCCCTCCTTCACGACGCCGCAGATCCCGTTCCCCGCGACGACAAGCGGCGTCATGCAACTGACGCCGACAAAAAGGGGATTCAGGCGTTCGACCTCGGCCAGGAGCCCCTCGGGATCCCACGGCTGGACCTCGTAGTCCAGGAGGACCGGCTCGTACCCCGCTTCCCGCAGGGAAGCCGCGACGTACAGGATGTTGATCGGATGCTGCGCGGAAACGATCTTGTGCAGCCGCCCCATCTGCGTCGGCGGGCGGATCAGGATCACGTGGCGGCGGACGCCCATGACCCTTCAGTCTACCCTAATCCAGCCAATCCTTCTCCTTGAGCTTCCTCGGGAGGTAATCAGTGGTGAGATAGCGGAAGTTCTTGTTGGCGAGGGCGTCGAGCTCGTACTTGAGGCCGGAGCCGACCATGTGCTTGATCTCCTGCTGCCATTCCTTCTTCTGGAACCAGGGGTAGGCCATGATCTCCTTGGCGCGGGAGATGTCCTTGTCGTTCAGCTTGATCCCGACGTTCCGGGGAAGCTTGTACTTCTCCGGGTCGCGGCTCGAGAGGCCGATGAACTTCGCGTCCGGGATCGCCATCCGCTGGCTCTCGTACGCCAGGTTGATCGATCCCTGCTTCACGACCGAGTAGATGTAGTACCCCCACGGGTCGTTGTCGACGAGGACGTAGACCGGGAGCTTGTACTCGTCATGGAGCCTGCGCGTGAGGCGGCGCACGCCGCGCGGGGGCTGGCCGTTTCCGGTGAGGAGCACGCAGTTATGCTTCTTCCAGAACTTGTCCTCGGAGAGGCGGTTCCACTGCGTCCCCTTTTCCACCAGGAGGATGAACTTCGCCGAGCACCGCTTGATCTGGATCTCGTCCGGTTCGACGATCGAAGGGACGGCATACCCCCCCTTCCCCAGCCGCGCACAGTCGATCACGTCCCCGTCGTCCACCAGGGTCACCGGCCCCACGATGGTGCCGGCACTCTCCGCGCGCACGTGCAGCTCTTCCCGGAGGGAGTCGAGCGTGACCTCCAGGTCCTCGATGATCGGGTCGGACTCCGCCTGGTCGTCGAAGGTGTTCTCGTTCGAGCCCGCCAGGGTGTGCTTGGTACGGTAGTAGAGCTCGCGCAGCGACGTCGTCACCTTCTCCTCGAAGAGCTCCTTGCACGCCGCGCCGATCAGCATCGTCTGCATGAACTTGCGCGCCATTCCCAGGTTGAAGAAGGTCCGGTCCTGGGTGTTCTCCCCCATCTCGATGATCCGCTTCTTGGGATCGAAGGTGACGTTCGAGAGGGCCCGCACGGGGATCGCGAGGGTGGGATCCTTCGTCTTCTTCGCTGCATCGAGGACGACGTCGGCGAGTCCCTCGAGGCGCGCCTTCACGGCGGTGTCGCTCAATCGCTTTCGGGCCATGCGCTACTTCCCCTTCTTTTCGGGCTTGCCGGGCCTGGGCGGTTCCTCGCCGGCGATGATCGTCGAGGGAAGCGCGGCGACCGGATCCTTCTTCGCCAGGAGCGCGTCCGTCTTCTCGCCGCCCGTGAGCTTCACCGCCATCTTCTGGAGCTTCCCCTTCAGGGCCTCGACATCCACGCCGCGCCCCTTGAGCTTGCGGGTCGCCTCGGCCACCTCGGGAATGTAGAGGGCGAAGATGTTCCGGCGCTTGAACTCCTGCTGGGCGAGCTCGCGCCGGCGGACGTAGACCCCGAGGCGGCGCCCCGCCTCCTGGAGCGCCAGCTTGATCTCCTTCATGATCTCGTCGTAGGAGGCGATCGCCTCCTTGGACTCGCTTGTGAACGGGACCCAGACCGACGCCATGTGGATGAAGATGACCATCGGCCCCTGCGGGAGCGCCCCGCGCGACTGCGAAACCCCGTAGGAGCGCCAGTTCGTGTCGACCACCGCCTTGTGGATCGCGCAGGCGGACTGCTGGTAGAGGAGCGGCACGCGGTTGGCGAACCGCATGAGGCGCGCGAGCTCGACCTCCTTGTCGTCGTCCTCCCCTTCGGCCCTGGCCGCCTGGGGCCCTTCCGCGGCCTCGGCCGCCTCCTTCTGTTTCTTCGCGAAATCCCCCGACCCGAAGGCGAGCCCCGCCTCGATGACGAAGGGGTTTCCCCGATAGACGGCGGGTCGGCGCGTCACAGCCGTGTAGAAGTCAGCCCGGATCTGCTTCGCGATCCCCGCCAGGATCTGCGGCTCCCCGATCGGGACGACGCAGTCCGTGGGAGGCGCCATGATCTTCGTCTTCTGGATCGCCTTGTAGAGCGCCTCCGCCTCGGCCCCGGCGACGTCGCGGGGCCTTGCCTTGGGGTCGATCCCCGCCTCCCGGCAGATCTCGGCGGCCGTCTTCGGCGAGACCCGGGAGAAATCCCCGGACAGGAACCCGGAGACCCACCGCGAGGGGGTGTCCTGGAGCATCTTGAGGAGGATCCCCAGCTCGATCCCGTGCGGGTGCGGCTTGATCTCCTTCGGCTGCGGCGGGAGGACCTCCACCCCGGCCGGGTAGGACTTCGTCTCTCCCCTGGGGGAGACGTAGGTCAGCGTCACGTGGGGGTTCGCGATCGACGTCTGTTCGAGGTATTCCTCGATCGACTGCTTCCCCTCGACATAGCGCCCTTCCATCTCGATCGCAACGCTGGTGCCGTGCGGGCGGTCCCAGTCGAGCGTCTTCGATTCCCCCACGATCGGCTCGTTCTTCTTCGTGTCGAGCGAGATCTCCATGTACTGCGCGGGCTTCTTGGCCCCGATCCGGGAGATGACGCGGATCGGCTTTCCCGTCGTGAGCTGGCCGTACATCCCGGCCGCCGAGATCCCGATCCCCTGCTGTCCGCGGCTCATCCGCAGGCGGTGGAACTTCGAGCCGTAGAGGAGCTTCGCGAAGATCTTCGACATCTGCTCCTTCACGATCCCGGGGCCGTTGTCCTCCACCGTGACCCGGAACCGCTCCGCCTGGAAGACGCTCGCGGGCGCCTCCGTCCCCGTGGCGACCACCTCGATCTTCACGGTCACCTCGGGCTTGATCCCCGCCTCCTCGCAGGCGTCGAGCGAGTTGTCGACCGCTTCCTTCACCGCGGTGAGGAGCGCCCGGCGCGGACTGTCGAACCCCAGGAGATGCCGGTTCTTGGTGAAGAACTCGGAAACCGAGATCTCCCGCTGCTTCGCCGCCATCTTCTCGGCGGCCGCGGGCGCTTCAGCGGCGGCGGAAGCGGCCGGTTTCTTCGGCTTGGGTTCCTTCGCGGGCTTGGGCGGTTCTTTCAGCTTCGGCATCTGTTCGGGATGCCTACTCTATCGGCCGGAGCGGCGTTTCCGTTGAAGGATTCTTGTCCTACTGCGGTTCCGGTGGCGGATTCTCGATGGCCTTGAGCGTCCGGGGGTTCCGGACGGAACCCCAGGGGTCGACCTTCGGGGATGGCTCGTCGGGGCCGGCCGGGCGGCCGTCGAACGCCCCGGCGACCAGGGCCTCGATCCCGGCATCGCGGTACCGTTCTTCCTTTTCGTGTTTTTTCCACCAGGCCCGCGCCGCCTCGACGCCGGGTTCTCCCGATCCCCACCCCTCCTTGACGATCCGGTCGATCGCCCGTACGGCGGCGAAGCGGATGAGCGGGTTCGGGTCCTCGAGCCCCCGCGCGAGCGCCGCCACGGACGGCTCCCCGGCAAGGCGCGCGAGGCCGTCCGCGGACGCCGTCCGGACACCGATATTCCCGTCGGCGAGCAACGGCGCCACCCGGAGGGCGAACGCGCGTTTCGGGGCTTCCCCCAGATCGCCGCGGTCTCCCAGGAAGGCGAGGCTCCCGATGACGCATTGCCGGACGGCAGGCGCCGGGTCGGCGAGGAGCGATCCCATCCGCTCGGCGGACGCCGCATCGCCGCACCCGGCAAGGGCGTAGACGGCGTGCTGACGCCGTTTCGGATCGGAATCCGCCAGAAGCACCAGCAGGCCCGGCGCCGCCGCCGGATCTGACAGGCGCAGGAGGGCGCCGGCTGCCTCCTGGGCAATCAGCGGATGCGCGTTCGCGTCCGCCAGGATCCCGACCAGGGTCCCGGAAGCCCCCTTCCCGGCCAGCTCCCGGTAAACGGAAACGGCCAGCTTCCCCACATAGGTGCTCTCGTCCCGGATCATCGGCTCCACACGGACGGCCAGGGCGGGAACCGGGAAGACGCGCAACCCTTCGAGGGCGGCCATCCGGACACGATGGTCCGGATGGTCGAGGAAGCACTCCGCCAGGACGCGCGCCGCGGCCTCCCGGGCCGCGGCCCCCGTGACGCGGATCTGCGAGAAGGTCCGGATCGCGTCCTGGAGCGGCTCGCGCCCGCCGAAAAGGTCCGCGTAGGCGCCTGTCAGGACCGGGTCTCCCTCGGCAAGCGCGAGCGCCTTCCGGCGGAGCGCCGCGAGCGGCACCTGGCGCCGGAGCGCCTCGCACTGCGCGGCCGTCTCGGGGTCCGCGCTCTCGAAGGGCAGAAACGCAAGGATCCTGACCGGGTCGTCTGCCCCCAGGTCGAGAAGCGCCTCGAACGCCTGCTGACGCTCCTTGAAACGGCGGTCCCCCAGGCGCGCGACCAGGTCTTGCATCTCCTGATCAGTTGCCCGGACAAGGACTTCCGTACCCTCGATCTGATCCGGATCACGCGCCCCGGCCGCGACATGGAACGGGAACGCCAGGACGCCAGCCAGCAGGAGCAGGAGATTTCTCATCCCGTCAGCGTGCCCCGGACGGCCCGACGCCGCAACCGATCAGGTCCGGTTCCCCGCACCGATCATCCCCCGCGCTTGCGGCGGCGCGGCCGTTCGCCCAGAATCCCGCCGTGAACAGGCCTCTCGACATCCTGGTGATCGGCGCCGGACATGCCGGATGCGAGGCGGCCCTGGCCGCGGCGCGGATGGGGCTTTCGACGGCCCTCGTCACAGGCGAACGCAATGCCATCGCAAGGATGTCCTGTAACCCCGCGATCGGGGGGCTGGCGAAGGGACAGCTCGTGCGCGAGCTCGATGCCTTGGGCGGCGAGATGGGAAAGGTCACGGACGCCGCCGGGATCCAGTTCCGGATGCTGAACCGGTCGAAGGGTCCCGCGGTGCAATCCCCGCGCGCCCAGTGCGACCGGGGGCTCTATAGCGCCGCGATGCGACAGGTCATCGAATCGACGCCGCTTCTCGAGGTCGTCGAGGGACTGGTCGGGACGATCCTGGTCGGGCCCGCGACCACGCCGGGGTACGTCCATGCCGCACGCGGCATCGTCACGGAAGACGGCCGCGAGATCCTGGCCCGCGCGGTAGTCCTGACCCCCGGAACGTTCATGCGGGGGCTCATGCACACGGGAGAGAACAGGAAGGAAGGAGGCCGCCACGGCGAGTCCCCGGCACGGCGGATCTCGGAATCGCTCCTGGCGCTCGGCTTCCAGCTCGGACGCCTCAAGACCGGGACCCCCCCGCGCCTGGATGGCGCCACGATCGATTTCTCGGCGCTCGAGCGCCAGGAAGGAGACGACCCGCCGGTCCCTTTCTCCTTCGCGACGGAGCGCCTGCCCCGGAAGCAGGCCCCCTGCTGGTTGACGCAGACGACGGAGGAAACCCACCGGATCGTCCGGGAGAACGCCCACCGGGCGCCCATGTTCTCGGGACAGATCGAAGGGACGGGACCGCGCTACTGCCCCTCCATCGAGGACAAGGTGGTGCGCTTCCCGGAGGTCGAAAGCCACCGGATCTACCTCGAACCCGAAGGACTGGGCACCGACGAGATCTATCCGAACGGCATCTCCACCTCGATCCCGGCGGACGTCCAGGAGGCGTTCGTCCGGACGATCCCCGGGCTCGAACGTGTCCGGATCACGCGCTACGGCTACGCCGTCGAGTACGACTTCGCCCCGACGCACCAGATCCATCCCACGATGGAGACGAAGCGGGTCCGCGGGCTCTATTTCGCCGGGCAGATCTGCGGCACCTCCGGATACGAGGAGGCGGCCGTCCAGGGCTTCTGCGCCGGCGTCAACGCCGCGCTCGCGATCCAGGGAAAGGAGCCGTTCGTCCTCGACCGCTCGGAGGCGTATATCGGCGTCCTCGTGGACGACCTCGTCACGAAGGAGATCCGGGAGCCGTACCGGATGTTCACCTCGCAGGCGGAGTACCGCCTCATCCTGCGCGCCGACAACGCCGACCGGAGGCTCGCGGCGCGCGGGCACGGGCTGGGACTCGTCCCGGCGGCCGCCCGGCAGAAGACGGAAGACAAGGAGCGCCGGATCCGGGAGGCGCTCGAGCTCCTGCGCACGCGACGGAAAGACGGCGTCCCCCTCGACCAGCTCGTGCGCCGGCCCGGGACGCGCCTCGCGGACGTCTGGCCGGCGGACGCGCCCCTGCTTCCCCCCGCGATCGCCGAACAGGTCGAGATCGAATGCAAGTATTCCGGCTACGTCGAGCGGCAGGCCCGCCAGGTGGAGCGCTTCAAGGAAGCGGAAGCGAAGCGGATCCCGGCGGACCTCGACTATCTTGCCATCAGGGAACTCTCCGCCGAGGCGCGCTCGAAACTGTCGGTCGTGCGCCCCGCATCACTGGGGCAGGCCGCCCGCATCGCCGGGGTCTCGCCGGCGGATGTCGCCGTCCTGCGGGTCCGGCTCAAGAAGCGGTCCGGCTGATCATTCTCCCTCGGAATCAGGCCAGCGGGAACGACCGAGCATGAGACGCCTTTTGGGCGGACTCTTGGGGCCCATCCTGAACTCCGGCCCCTCTTCCCATCCGATCAGGAGGAAAGCGGTCTCCGGTTGAGGATAGATCCTGCATCCTGACAGGTCGTCTGCCCGATACAGGGTTTTCCCCGTCTTTATATCGACGGCTCTCGCCCACATCCGCCCCTTTCCGACCTCCTTCACCACATCCTCTTCACGAACCCACCCTTGTTTCGAACCCCAAAGGAGAGCATGTCCCCCCGCCACGTGGAGGTGATAAAAAGTCTCGGGAAGATCCTCCCTTCGCAGGCCCCACACCCGGCGCCCCTGCTCGTCGTCAAAGAACGTGATGACTGACGGATCCTCCCCTCCCATAGTGTCCCGGACAAGAACACCCCCTTGAACCGACTCCAGGAACCACCCGGAAAGCGGCCGGTCCCAAATCGGCTTGGGATCGCCCAACGCATACCTTCTCAACGACGCGCCGCGATCCTTACGGCCAGTCCGGGGATCGCAATACCCGACGGATACGTAAAAGCCGCCCCCGGCCCTGGGGCAGATGCTTCCCCACTCTTCCCCGCCTGCCGGCCCCTCCAGGAGGATCGGCTCGCCGACCTGCCTGCCGTCGCGGGCGTCGTTGCAAACCACGAAACGCTTTTTCTTCCCATTTTCAACCAGCAACTGCACCGTCCAGACGCCTTTGGAATCGACCCCGGCGACCTCGAACCAGGTTTTCTGGAAGGAGAGGCTCCATTCCAAATGACCGTCCTCCAGGGACACCCTGCCAAGCCAACCATTTCCGCTCACTTGCCCGCCCATCAGGATCCCGTCGCCCAGCGGCCGCATGAAATGGAGATGCTCCGGGAGCCCCTTCACCAACCAGATCTCTCTTCCGTCTTGGGGGCAGAAAAGACCGGCCCAACTGGTCCATTCTTTTCCCTGCTTCCCCACTTCGGCCATAACACGGCCGCCCACAAGAATGCCCCGGGGAATCTCGATGGCCACGTCGATCGACCCTGGTTTTTCTCGCTCCCAGAGGAGTTCCCCGCTGTTCCAGGAAATCGCGCGAAGTCCGGGAAGGATCACCCGGTCCGAAAGACAGTGGAGACTCTTGAGATCCGGAAACCATTCAACTTCCACGGACCAAGGAAGGCGGTAGCGCTCCAGGACTTCACGGGCCCGGCTGGCAAGCTCCGGGTCGTCCGAGGAGCCAGCTTCGCGCAAGTGGCGAAGCCTCTCCCTGAGATCCTCTGTTCGGCCAATTTGAGCCAAATGCGCCAGAATCCGTGAGATCTCCTTCGAAGCGGCTTCGCGCTCTTCGAAGGAATCCACTCCCAGCCCCTGAAGAAGTTTCTGAAACCCGTCTGCTTCCTGCGGTTTTGCTCTGCAGGCGGCAACCGAGATCAGAAAGAGCGGGAGCGTGAATCGAACCAATGCCTCGGCAAGATGGTTTGCTGATCCTGCAGGGCCCACCTACTTCGTAGTGGCTTCTTGCCTCTATTTTCGATCAGAGAAAGGAATCCCCCGTTCACGAACCGTCCCCCCCACCACGAGCGCCGCCGAGAGGATCAGGAGGTTCTTCACGATGTACTGCCCCTCCATCGTGGGGGCGTAGGGAAATCGCCCCGGCTGGAAGGTCACATCGGGAAGGACGAGAAGCGGCAGGAAGGTCCCCCCCATCTGGAGCGCCAGGAGCGCGATCGCGAGCCGGATCGTGCCATGGAAAAGGAACGTGATCCCGATCGCCACCTCCCACCACCCGATGACGGCAAGCCAGGCCTCCGGCGCGAGAAAGGGCATCCATGTGACGGTGGCGAGCACCAGCGGCGCCGCCGGCGAGAGCCCCAGCGGCTTCAGCGCCCCGAACCAGATGAAGATGACGGCGAGGGAGAGGCGGAGCGCCGGAACACCCCAGCGGCGCATGGCGCCCGAGATCCGTCGGTCAATGGCGTCGAGATCCACGCAGGGTTCAGGCACCGGCTTCGGCGGCCGCAGCCGGCGCGGATTCGGTCACGTCGATCCCGAGGAGGGCGTCGAGGCGACGGCGCGTCTCGGCGAGATCGGCCTCGGTGAAGGGCGGCACCGGGACCGCCTCGGGGGCGCCGTCCTTCTCGGTGCGGATCCAGAGAACTTCCCCCTCCGGCCCGCGTTCGGTGCGGTCGAGCCGCAGGCGCTTCTTCCGGACGAGAAAGAGCCCCAGCATGTAGCGGAGCAGCCGGTCGGACGCCCCGTCCTTCCCCGCGAGCTTCAGGTAGAACTCCCGGATCGCCCCGAGATCCGCCCGCGGCGCGGGGGCCGGCGGCGGGGCGGGCCTGTAGGCCCAGAAGGAGAATCCCCGGTCGGACCCCTTCTCCCAGCAGGCGGAGCAGGTGTCGCGGCGCGTATACGCCTCCCCCTCCTCGTGGAGCGAGGCGTAGGAAACGGGCGAGACGGCAAGCGCCTGGCCGCATCCGCCGCAGGCGACGGCCGGTTTCGCCAGCTTCCATTCCCGCTGGAAGAGCTCCGCCACCGTTACCGCCCCCCCCATTTCTCGAAAAAGCGCATTTCCTCAAGCCCCCGCTTCCAGGCGTCGGGGGTCGTCCCGAAGTTGAGCCCGCGCGTGAGTCGGATCAGCCCCTCGCGGATCGCGTCGCGGTTCACGGCGTTGTCATCCTTCAGGGATTCGACGAGGGTCCGGACGAGCCGGGCGTCCTCGCGGGCGAAATGCCCTTCCCAGGCGGCGCGTTCCGGGCCGAGGTCCTGCCCGAGCGCCTCCGTGAGGATCCGGCGGGCGTAGAGCGACGCGGAGACCGTGCGCTTCGGGTCCTCCGGCTCCGGCATGTCGAGGCACTCGAGAAGCTTCTCCACGGGGGAGGACATCTTGTAGTACGCGTTGTCGAACGCCGCGAGCCACTTTCCGGCCTCGCGGCCGTAGTCGCGGTACGGCGGCTTGATGCCGTAGATCTCGATCAGGAGGTGCCGGCAGAAGGTGTACCAGTATTCGTTGGGGCTCGTGAGGTGGCCGCAGACGACGTTCACGATCTTCTGGTCACGCATCTGGACCAGGGCCTGGCGGGCGGCGAAGCGCACCGTCGGCTGGGGATCGTCCGCCATCATCTTTTCGAGCGTCGGCCGGGATCCCGCGTCGGCGATCTTCCCGAGCGCATGGACCATGAGGGCGCGCGCGGTCACCTCGCCGGCGTAGCGCGGGTCGTCCTCCTTCGGATAGGGGCTCTCGAGAACGTCGGTGAGGACCCGCGAGGCGGAGCCCCCGCCCTCGATCAGGACATCCTCGATCCCCGGCATCCCGCCGCCTGTCCGGCGGATCGCCGCGATCACGGGGCGCAGGGCCGCGGCCCCCTGGCTCGCGAGGATCCGGCGCGCGCTCGACCAGGCGGCCATGAGCCGTTCCTGGTCTTCCGGGGCCCCCTCGATCGGCGCCTGGAGCTGGAGGATCGCCAGCAGGAAGTACGCCTTGTCCTCGGGCGCCTGGTACTGCGCCGCGGCCCCCTCGACCGCGTGGTCGATCTCGGAGCTGTCCGGCGGCAGGGACTGGACCAGCCTCGCGACACTCTCGTAGTAGGGGCGCTCCTCCTTCGGGACCGACAGGGGAACCATCGGATTCCGCTCGTCGTCGGAACCGCCGCATCCGGACAGGAACAAAACCATCATGAAAAAAGCGAAGCGCGAAGCGCGAAGCGCGAAGCGAATCGCTGGACGCTTCGCGCAGGACGCTTCGCGATCGGCCCCCTGCCCCCTGTCCCCTGAAACGCGCTTCTTCAAGAACGCTTTCAACGCTTCATCATCCCTTCAAGCGTCCCGAGCATCCGCTGGGCCCGGACCGCCAGGCGCGCGGGATCCCCCCCCGCCATGATCGCGCGGCAGATCGCGGCGGCCTTCTCGAGATCCCCGAGCTCCATGAGGCATTCCGCGAGGACCAGTTGCGCCTCGACCTTGCGGGAGGTCGTCCCGTCGGCCCCTCTCTCGAGGTGACCCAGCGCCTCGAGATGCCGCTTCTGCGACATGAGCGTCACGCCCAGGTTGAATCGGTAGTCGGCATCCTCCGGTTCGATCGCCACCACCCGTTCCAGGAGCAGCTGCGCCTCGGCGAATTTCCCCTCGCCGATCGCCAGGCACGCCAGGTCGTTCGCCGCCGGCGTGAAGTCGGGCCATGCCGCGATCGACGCCTCCAGCCCCTCGCGGGCGGACGCGACGTCGCGTCGGGCGAGCGCCGCCTGCGCGGCGAGATAATGCCGGCGCGCCCTTTCCCGGACGGCGGGCGACGGCGGATCCTGCCGCTTCACGGCCACGGCGGGGGGCGGGAAATTCGCCCAGCACTCCAGGTGCGGGAGGACCCCGGGGTCAAGCGTCGCGAGCGTCTCCGCGCCGGCCGGAACCGGTCGCACGAAGAAACCGTAGCGCCCCGTCTCTTCCAGGCGGATGGTGAAGGACGGCACGTCCTTCCGGAACCCCTCGGCGCGGCGTGACCATGTCTTTCCGCTGTCGACCGTCTGCCAGAGCTCGACCCGGTCCACCTCGTCCCACCCCCCGTCCCCGAGCTCGACCGAGAGCGCGATCTCCCGCTCGGTCGAGACGGCCGGACCCTTCAGGAGCACCGGGACCGCCGCCGGCGGCGTGCGCAGGCGGAAGGCGCGGACCGCCGGGGCCGAGTGGTTCCCCGCGGCATCGACCGCGACCAGGCGCACCTCGAAACGCGTCTTCAGGAGATCCGGGACCATCCAGAGCCATTCCCCGGAGGGGCGGTCGTCGCTGCGGACCGGACGCCAGGCGTCCGACCCCTCCTGGCGGTATTCGATACGGACCTCGCGGATCCCGCAGGCGTCCTCCGCGCGCCACCGCACCGGGAAGGGGCGCGCGGCGTCCCAGGCGCTCCCCGGTTCCGGGGCCAGGAACGCCACCTCGGGACCGCGCGTGTCGACCAGGACCTCGATCTCCGGCAGGTCCCCGTCGGCCGGGGCCGGCTCGGTCCCGCCCGGACCGGAAGCGGCCACGGCAAACCCGTACCAGCCGTCGTCCGGGACGGTCACGGCCACGGAGCGGAACGCCGCCTCCTGGGAATGGACCTTTTCCCAGGATTTCCCGTCGCGGGTCTGCCAGACGTCGATGGAGGAAAGCGCGTCGTCAGCGTCGGCGTCCCAGGCGAAGGAGATCTCGCGGCTGTTCACCACGGGACAGGGGACGGGCCCTTCCGCCGTCGCCTCCTCCGCGCGGACGCGGACGGACGGCGCCGCGGCGAGGGCGGCCGCCCACGCCAGGATCCACCATCTTGCCGAAACGACCCGACGCGGCATCGGAGTCCCCTTCCTCAAAGGGTTTAAGCTGTCTCTCTTATCGACGATATCGGCGGAGGGCTGAAGGAGCCAGACGGACCGTCGGGGCGCGCGCCGCGGCGTATTCCTTGAGCCGGGCGAACTGCGCGAGGAAGTCGTGCGTGTCCGTCCCTTGCGGGCTCTTGAAGAAGCACGCCGCGTGCGTCATCCATCCTGACTCCCCCCGCGCGCGGGCGAGGTCCGCCAGGCGCGCCAGGTCCAGCACCATCGGCGCCGCGAGGATCGCGTCGCACCCCTGCCAGACGAACTGGAGGGCCATCTTGACCCCGAGGAACCCCTCGAAATGGATGAAGTCCCAGGCGGTCTTCCAGTCGTCCAGGGACGGCACGTAGTCGATCCGCACCCGCGAATGGAGCGCGGGGTCCTTCAGGATCTCGCGGAGCGCCGCGTCCTTGTCCTGGATCTTCCCGCGGGCGTTTTCCGGATGCGCGAGGATCGCCCCGTCCCGGTCGCCCAGGATGTTGTGCCCCTCCCAGGACAGGACCCGCAGGTGGCGCGCCAGGAAGGCCGGGGCGAGGACCGTCTTCACCCAGGTCTCGCCCGTCTTCCCGTCGGACCCCATATGCGGGATCCCCCGCTCGAGGGCCCGCCGCGCGATCCCCTCCGGAGACGATCCGGCCGACGGCGTGAAATTGACATAGGGACAGTCCGCCTCGATCGCGGCGGCGGCATAGAGGACGCTCGCCGGGATCCGCGCGGGACCTTTCCGGGCCGCCTCGCGCGCGAACCCCTTCCAGGTCGAAAGGCGCGCGGCGAGATCCTCCGGAAGCGGCGGTTCCGAGGAGGCGACGTTCACGACCACGACGCCGTCGAGGCGCTCCTCGCGGCGGAAGGCGGCGAGGTCATGGGCGGCCCGCTCGAGGAAGGCGGCGGGGGATTCCGGACGCCGGGGAGCGGCCAGGCGCGCGATCGCGGAGCCCGAACCGGCCACGAGCCCCGGCCGCACGCGCCGGTCGAACGCGGCGAGATCCCCCTCGACCGCCGCCAGAAGCGGCCAGGACAGGGTCCCCGACCGGTCCCGGATCTCGTGCGCCGACTCGACCCAGCTTCCGGGGCGGATCTCCCAGCCGCCGAACGTCATGCCGGCGACGGGCGCGAGATCGAGCCCCGCGAAATCGGGAAGCGCCGTCATGAGCCCCGTCGCGGGGGCGAGCCCTTTCCGGATGGCGACGGCCCCGGCGGCGGCGGTCGTGGCCACACCGCCGTGCGCGCCCGCGAACCACACCCCCAGGCGGCGGCCGGCATCATGGGGCGCCCCGCCGTTGGCCCCGGCCGGGGAACGGCTCATCGCGCCCCGTCCTTGCCGGAGATCTCCGCGAGGCAGTCGTCCAGGACCGCGATGGCGAGCGCCGTCGTCATGGGCCGCGCCCCCTCGAACCAGCGGGGGGACGCGTTCACCCACGACCCGTCGGGCGACTGCGCCGCGAGGACGCGGCGCGCCAGGTCCTCGCCCCACCGGCGCTCTCCCGCGGGCGTCCGGACGACGTGCCGGCCATGGACGCGGCAGGCGCGCGCGAGGACGTGGTAATAGTAGTAGAGCCCCTCCTGCCCCCGCGCCGGATCGTCCCCGGGGGCGAACCCGGGATGGGTCTCGAGCGTGTAATGGCGCTCCAGCCACTCCCAGGCGGCGGCGATCCGCGGATCTTCCGGCGGGACGCCCGCGTGGTGGTACGCCAGGATCCCGGCGCAGGTCATGGCGCCGTACGAGGAAAAGGCCCGCGCCCCGCCCGGCAGGGAAACGGGTTTTCCGGCATTCGCCTTCGTCTCCTGGACGTGGTAGCAGAACCCCCCCCGGTCCTCGTCGCGCACGCCCCGCTTGACGCGGGCCAGGACGTCGTTCGTCTTCTCGAGGTTCTGGACGCGGCTGGCGAACGTCTCGATCGCCCGGTAGACCTTCGGATCCGTCGGGATCCCGAGCGCCTCGGCGCGACGCAGGGCTGCGGCCGCGTAGACGGTGTTGTTGAGGTCGGCGACGCGGCCGTTCTCCGGGTAATAGCGCACCCCTCCGAAATCGTCGATGGCGTCCGCCGTGTCCCGGACGCTCGCGGCGATGTAGCGCGCCGCGCCGCGGATCTCCTCCCCGTATTTCTTCGGGTCGATCTCGGCCAGGGCCATGAGGGTCATGGCGGTGCAGTAGTTGACGAAGTTCTCGTCCGCCTCGGCGAACGCGCCGTCCTCCTGCCTGCGCCCCATCAGGTAGGCCAGCCCCCGTCCGACCACGGCGGCATGCCGGGCCGGATCCTTCGCCCCGGCAAGCGCCACCAGGGCGAACCCGGTGATCCCGGTGTCGCTGTAGTACCCGGGCGTGTCCCGGACCTCGGGATCGACGATCCCCCAGGCCCCCTTCTCGTCCTGGCTCCCCGCGAGGAAATCCTCTCCCGCGAGGCGCGCCGCGCGGATGCGGGCGGGCAATTCCTTAACGGCCGCGGCACCACCAGCCGCGGCGCCATCGGCCGCACCCTCCCCGGCAACCGCGCCGGAAAGCCCGAGAAGGCACAGGCCGGCCGCGGTCAGTCGCTTCACTCCTTGGCGTTCCCTTCCAGCGACTCGAGACAGTAGTCGAGCGCCACGAGGACGTAGCCGGTCACGAGGGGCTTCGACCCCTCGTACCAGCGGTCATGCTCGTTGATCCAGGAGCCGTCCTCCTTCTGGAGGGACAGGATCTTCCCGGCCAGCTCCTCGGCCCACCGGTGCGTCCCCCCCTTGGCGTCCTCGAGGGTCGTCTTGCCGTACCGGGCGCACGCCTTCGCGAAGGTGTGGTAGTAGTAGTAGAGCCCCTCCTGCCCCCGCGCGGGGTTGCGCGGCACCGCCATCCCGGGGTTCGACTCCAGGGTGTAGTTGCGCCGGATCCAGTCCCAGGCGGCCGCGACGCGCGGATCGTCCGCGGCCACGTTCGCGTAGACGAACGACAGGAGCCCCGCGTAGGTCATCGACCCGTAGGACGGATAGACCTTCCGGCCGTCGGGAAGGACGATCGGCTTCCCCTCGTTCCCCTTCGATTCATCGACGCGGTAGGCGAACCCCCCCTTGTCCTCCTCGCGGACGGCGCGCCCCGTCTCTTTCAGGATGTCGTTGGCCATCTCCAGGTTCTGGACGCGCGTCACGTAGGTGGCGAGCGCCTCGTAGATCCGGGGGTCCACCTCGATCCCCAGCTCCTCCGCGCGGCGGATCGCCTCGGCGGCGAAGACCGTGTTGTTGAGGTCCGCCCCGCGCCCCTGCTGGCCCGGGATGTACCCGGCGCCGCCGTAGTTGCGGGCGTCCGTCGGGTCGACGTTGAGGCTCTTCACGATCGCCTCCTTGGCCGAACCGATCTCCTTCAGGTACTTCTTCCCGTCGATCTCCCCGAGCGCCAGAAGCGCCACCGACGTCTTGTAATTCACCAGCATCCCGTCGGGGTCGCAGAACGCCCCGTCGTCACGGCGGCGGCTCATGAGAAAGGCGACCCCCTTGTCGATCGCCCCCTGATGACGCGCCCGGTCGGGGCATCGGGCCAGGGCGTACAGGGAAAGCGCCGTGATCCCGACATCCGCCTGGTAGGCGGGCTCCCCGCCGGGTTTCTTCGGCATCACGATCCCCCAGGCTCCCTGGGGGTCCTGGGACTTGACGAGGTTGTCGGCGCCTCTGGCCATCGAGGCCCGGACGCGCGCCGCCAGCTCCTTCCCCGCGGAGGGTCCGGCCGTCTTTCCCGCCGGATCCGCGTGTGCGGCAGACACCGCCAAAAGAACGGCCGCGAACAGGCTTGCCTTATTATTCATTGGTCTTTCCTCCCTCTTGTTCCGCTTCCGCCTCCCGTTTCCTCATCTCCTCGAGATCCGCTTTCATCTGTCCGGCGATCGCGGCCGCCTCGGCAGGCGGGACCGGCTTCACGCGGACCCGCACGGCCGTCCCCTCTACCGGCAAGGCGCCCGCGTCGGCCACCACCTCGCCGTAGCCGAGGCGCAGGGTGCTGTCGAGCACCGTCGAGGTGATGTAGCCGGCGCTCGCGGTCGCGACGCTCCCGAAGGCGTTCGCCATGAAATAGGTGAGCGGCGTCCCGGTGGAAGGATCCGTTTCCGCGAAAAACTCGGATCCCACGAAGACCCAGCCGCGCCGGGCGAGCGGCTTCCCCGTCGTCATGTTCACGAGAAGCTCCTCCGCCCGCATCTGGCGCCAGCCGCCGTCCTTCTCGCGCCACTCGACCCAGACGTCGACGAGGTCCCCCGCCGGACGGTTCTCGGCCCCCGCCATGTTCGGGGCCTGTCCGGGAGAGAACCCCACCCGCAAGAGGGCGTAATAGAGGTCGGACGGGCGTCCCTTCACGACCAGCATCGCCTCATGGAGCTTCCCCTCGGGCGAGGACAGGAGAAGCTCCGCGAGCCCCTGGCGCATGTTGACGACGGCGTCGAACTCCACCTCGCGCGTCTTCGGATTGGCCCGGCACATGCCGATCGTGACGACCCCTTGCTGGACCGAGCTCCGGCTCGCCTGGAGCGACTCCCGCAGGCGGGCGGTCTTCCCCTGCGCGTCGGCCCGCCGCGCGGGATCCGCGAGCGACTCCCCCCGGGCCGCGACCGCCTCCCGGCAGGCGGCCAGGACCCCGGGGAAATCGGATACCCTCTCGCGGAGGAAGGCGGCCGCCTTCTTCTCGAACGGCTTCATGTCGGGATGCTCGACCGCTTCCCGGGCCCATTCCTCCGAAAGGCGCGCGAGATCCCTCTCCCAGGCGGCCGCGTCCTTCTCCCAGGCGGCCTTCGCGCGGTCGGCGGTCAGGGCCCGGCAGGCGGCCTCCCGCTCCTCCGCCTCGCGCAGGATCTTCTCCACGAGGGAAAGGTTGTTCTCGATCCGGTCCTGGGCCCACGTCCGGATCGCCTCGTGATACTCCGCGATCCATCCGTCGAGGGACGGCGGCGCTTCCTTCTCCTTCCCGTCCCTCCCGTGTTCGTGGTGCTCCCCGGCCTGCCCCTCCGCGCCGGCGACAGGCCCCAGGAGGGAATTTCCGAGAACAAGAAGCCGCTGGCCCAGCCGGTGCGCGGCCCGCGCGCTCCGCTCGTACGGCGCCAGGGTCCGCATCACCTCGTCGTCGCGGCCCGGAAAGAGCCTCGGGAAGGCGGTCTCGTCGCGCGTCCAGGCGACCCGGGATTCCCAGTCCGCGAGCAGCCGCCCCGCGAGGTCGCGCGCCGTCTGGGACTTCGTCGCCGCGGCGCAGACCCACACGGGCCTCTCCAGGAGCGGGTCCATCGCATCCAGCTCCCGGCGTCCCCGGGCGCGTTCCAGGGGATTTTTCGCGTCGAGACGCACCGACACGTCATGAAGATCCCTGTTGGAAGCCAGCTGCGCCGCGGCGGCGGCCACCTCGTCCTCCGGCGCCTTGCCGTCCGACCAGACCACGCGCGTCGCGAGCCTTCCGTAGGCGGCGCTCAAGCGCTCCAGGGCCTGGCGCACGCGCGCGGGGCCGGTGACGCGCTCGCGAGCGATCTCGTCGGGCTCTCCCAGCGTGACGAGGACCGTCGAGCCGATCCCGGAGACGCCGCCCACCCACCGCTCGTTCTCCGTGTCGGCGTCGAGGAGAAGGAGCGATCCGGCGCGCTCCCCGGGACGGGGAAGCGCCACCTCCGCCTGTATCCGGTAGCCGCCGGGGGCGATCGGCTCCGGAGCGAACGTCACGGTAAAGGCCCCGTCCTTCACCTCGGCCGATTCCCCCCAGACGTACCGCTCGCGGGATTCCCCGTCCTTTCCGGGCGGGAAGACGGCGTACGCCCAGCAGGAGAGGACCGTCCCCGCCGGAAGATCCGTCGTCCCGGTGACGACGCATCCGGTCCCCTCCCGGGAGGCGGTCCATTCGGCGGCAAGCGTCACCGTGAACGCGCAATGCTTCTCGAGAAGCGCGAGCGCGGCCCTCTTCAGGGCCGGGTCTTCCTCGCGCCGGACCGCCTCGTGCAGGAACGCGACCGGACGTCCGCCCAGCTTCGCGAAGGGCTTGGCCGCCTCGGCGAACGCCGCCGGATCATTGACGCAGGCGCCCGCCGCGCGGAGCCACGCCCCCCAGTCGGCCCCCGGCCCTTTCAGGAAATCAAGGACCTCCCGCGCCCGGAAACCCAGGGCCGACTCGCTGGCGGCGACCTTCTCGAGGGAAGGGATCGCGGCAGGGCCCGCCTTCTTCAGGCGCCAGGCCGCGCGCAGCCTTGCCTCCTCGCGGGAAGCGGCGAGCTCCACGATCCAGGTCTGGATGTCCTCATGGCCGGCTGACGCCTGGGGGGAGGCGGACGGCGCCGGAACGGCGGGGGCCTCGGCCGGAGGCGCGTCCTTGCCGTGCGACGGGGCGTGCGGAGCCGCCGGGGCTCCCCGTGCGGCGGCGAGCCATGCGCATCCGGCCAGGAAAACGGAACGCCTTGTCACTCCCATAGAACGTCCGGCTCCCCCCGGGGGTTCACGCGGAGCGGGCCCTCGCGGACCCGGCCACGAGCGACAGCACCGCCATCCGGACGGCGATGCCGTTGGTGACCTGCTTCAGGATCACCGAATGCGGGCCGTCGGCCACCTCGGGGGTGATCTCGACGCCGCGGTTCAGCGGGCCCGGGTGCATGACGAGGCACTCCCTCTTGAGGCGTCCGGCGCGCGCGGCGTTCATCCCGAAAAACTGCGCGTACTCCCGGATCGACGGGAAGAGGTTCTTCGCCTGGCGCTCCGCCTGGATCCGGAGCAGGTTCACCACGTCGCACCGCGCGAGGACCGCATCGAGGTCGTGCGACACCTCGACCCCCATCTCCCGCGTCCAGGGCGGGACCAGGGTCGACGGCCCCACCGCGACGACGCGCGCCCCCAGCTTCGTCAGTCCCCACATGTTGGAGCGCGCCACGCGGCTGTGGGCGATGTCCCCCACGATCGCGACGGTGATCCCCTCCACGCGCCCCAGCGCCTGGCGGATCGTGAAGATGTCGAGGAGCCCCTGCGTCGGATGCTCGTGCCAGCCGTCCCCGGCGTTCACCACGGAGCAGTCGAGGGCGGCCGCGAGCAAGGCCGGCGCCCCCGCCATGGCGTGGCGCACGACGAGGCAGTCCACCCCCATCGCCTCGATGTTCCGGGCGGTGTCGATGAGGCTCTCCCCCTTGGCGGTGCTCAAGGTCGAGGCGTTGACCGAGAGGACGTCGGCCGAGAGGCGCCGGGCGGCGAGCGCGAAGGAGTTCGCCGTCCGGGTCGAGGGCTCGAAAAAGAGGTGCGCGACGGTGCGCCCGGCGAGATCCGGCACCTTCTTCACGGCGCGGCTTCCCACCTCGGCGTAGGCGGCGGCCGTGTCGAGGACGAGCGTGATCTCGCCCGCCGACAGGTCCTCGAGGCCCAGGAGATGCCGGCGCGTCCAGGCGTCCTTTTTCTTGTGGGACGGCATGAAAAACGGATTCTACGGCCCTCCCGAAGGGGCCGCGAGTACAATCGCGTTTTTCCCATGCCCAAAGGCAAGAGAAAAACGGAAGACACCGCCAAAACCGGGGCTGCCCTCGGATTCGAGGCGAAGCTCTGGCTCGCCGCCGACAAGCTCCGCAACAACATGGACGCGGCGGAGTACAAGCATGTCGTCCTGGGGCTGATCTTCCTCAAGTACATCTCGGACGCCTTCCAGGAGCGGCATGATTTTCTCGTACGGGAAGCGGGAAATCCGAAGAGCGACTACTACGTGAAAGATCCTCCCTTGCGGCTCAAGACAGCCGAGGATCGCGATGAATATCGCTCCGAGAACGTCTTCTGGGTCCCCAAGGAAGCCCGCTGGCCGCATCTCCAGGCGAACGCCAAGCAGCCGACCATCGGGAAGCTGATCGACGACGCCATGGTCGCGATCGAGCGGGAAAACCCGAGCCTCAAGGGAGTTCTTGCCAAGGACTACGCCCGCCCCGCGCTGGACAAACAGCGTCTCGGGGAGCTGATCGACCTCATCGGGACGATCGGCCTGGGCGACAAGGAGAGCCGGTCGAAGGATATCCTCGGCCGCGTCTACGAATACTTCCTCGCCCGCTTCGCGAGCGCAGAAGGCAAAGGGGCAGGCCAGTTCTATACGCCCCGGTGCATCGTCCAGCTCCTGGTCGGGATGCTCGCCCCCTACAAGGGGCGCGTCTTCGACCCCTGTTGCGGCTCCGGCGGGATGTTCGTCCAATCGGAGAAGTTCGTCGAGGCGCACGGCGGCCGGATCGGCGACATCAGCGTCTACGGGCAGGAGTCGAACCAGACCACCTGGCGCCTGGCCAAGATGAACCTCGCCATCCGCGGGATCGACGCGCAGATCGCCTGGAACAACGAAGGATCCTTCCATAACGATGCCTTCAAGGATCTCAAGGCTGACTACGTCCTGGCCAATCCGCCATTCAACGACAGCGACTGGGGCGGGGACCGCCTGCGCCAGGACGCCCGGTGGAAGTTCGGCGCACCGCCTGCGGGGAATGCCAATTTCGCCTGGGTCCAGCATTTCGTCCATCACCTGGCGCCCGCAGGTGTCGCGGGGTTCGTCCTTGCCAACGGTTCCATGTCGTCGAATCAGTCTGGCGAGGGTGAAATCCGGAAGGCAATCGTCGAGGCGGACCTCGTCGACTGCATGGTGGCGCTCCCCGGCCAGCTCTTCTACTCGACGCAGATCCCTGTCTGCCTGTGGTTCCTGGCGCGTGACAAATCGGGAAAGCCCCCCTCCCCCTCGATGGGGGAGGGCCGGGGTGGTGGTGGATTTCGCGACCGGCGCGGCCAGATCCTGTTCATCGATGCCCGCAAGTTGGGACGGATGGTCGACCGCGTCCACCGGGAACTCACCGATGAGGACGTGGCCAAGATCGCCGACACCTATCATTCCTGGCGCAGCGACAAAGGAGCCGCCAAATACGGGGATGTGGCCGGTTTCTGCAAGAGCGCCTCATTGGACGAGATTCGCAAGCACGGCCACGTCCTCACGCCCGGCCGCTACGTTGGGGCCGAGGAGGTCGAGGACGATGGCGAGCCCTTCAATGAAAAGATGAAGCGGCTCACGACCCAGCTTGCGGGGCAGTTCGAGGAATCCGCGAGGCTGGAGCGGGAGATCCGGAAAAACCTGGACGGGCTCGGGTTTTGGAGCGGGAAATGAACGTTCCCTTTAACATGGTTTTCGTTATTAAAGGATCGCCTCGAAAAGTTTAATTGCGCAGTTTCCCGGTGAAGACTATTTATATTTTTATGGTAAAAAACAATCATTTTTGATATCTATTACACTAATAATATAGTCATGAAGCTACCCAAGAAGGGCCATTCTGCTCCCCATCTCAAGGATGTGCTTAGTCGTTTGGCCCGTCGCGCGCGCGGAGGGCTTCTCGGCGTCAGCGAAACGGCCGAAGCCCTGCAGATCACTCCGCCGGCGGCCCGGGTGCGCCTCTCAAGGCTCGTTCGTGGCGGTTGGCTGATGCGCGTCCAGCGCGGACTCTATCACCTGAAGCCGCTGGAATCCGTTCCTTCCGCCCCCTCCGCTCCCGAGGATTCCTGGGTGCTCGCCTGCCGTCTCTTTTCCCCGTGTTACATCGGCGGCTGGAGCGCGGCCGAGCATTGGGGGTGGACCGAGCAGATTTTCAATACCACCTTCGTCGTCACTGCGGCCGCGGTCCGTTCAAGCCACCCCAAGCTGTTGGGAACCGAGTTCCATCTTGTGCGCGTCTCCGCGTCCCGGATCGAAGGTACGACTCCGGTTTGGCGCGGGGCGGAGCGCGTCCCGGTCTCGGACCGGGAGCGCACGATTGCCGACGCCTGTTGCGACCCCGCCTGGGTGGGCGGGATCCGGCATCTTTCCCAGATTCTGGCCGCCTGCCATGAAGGGCGGGATTGGAACCCCGCACGGCTCGCCGAACACCTGGAACGAATCGGCCGCGGGGCGGCCGGGAAGCGCCTGGGGTACCTCGTAGAGCGGTTTTGGCCGGCCGAAAAGGAACTGATCGAGCGGATGCACCGCCTCCGGTCGGCCGGCATCAACAAGCTCGATCCCGCCCTGGCTTCCAAGGGAAAATACAACGGTCGCTGGGGCCTCTGGGTGAACGCCTCGCTCGACGAGGTCTCCGCGTGATCCGCCTGCAGGATATCCAGGACCGGTCCGGCGAGTGGGGCCTGCGGCCCGACATCGTCGAGAAGGATTACGCCTTGGGCTGGCTTCTGGCGGCGTTCGCCCTGCACCCGGAGACCTCCGCGAAGTGGATCTTCAAAGGGGGCACCTGCCTCAAGAAGGTCTACTACGAAACCTACCGCTTTTCGGAGGATCTGGATTTCACCCTTCTTCCCGATGCGGCCTACACGGAAGGGGATCTGATCCGGATCCTCCGGGAAGTGGCCCGCCAGGCGACCGACTTGAGCGGGATCGCGTTTCCGGAAGGCGAGGTTTCGGTCAAGATCCGCAAGGACAAGCAGGAGCGGCCCACATTCCAGGGGCTGGTCCCCTACCGCGGTCCGCGAGCAGTCCCTCCCCCTCTTCCCAAGATCCTTCTCGACCTCACGCAACACGAGCCGGTTTTCGAGACGCCCGAGCCGCGCGCGATCTTCCATCCGTACCCCGACGCGCTTCCGGAAAACGCCCGGATCCCGGCCTACACGATCGAGGAGCTTTTCGCCGAGAAGACCCGCGCCCTGCGGGAACGCACCCGCCCCCGGGACCTCTACGACGTGGTCTACATCCTCGAAAACCATCCCGAGGAGCTGGACCTGGCCCGCGCGCGCGACCTTTTCGGCAAGAAATGCCGCGCGAAGGGGTTCGCCCCCCCCACGGCGGGAGAACTTCTCGACCTCGTCCGCCGCGACGAGGAACTCCGCTCGGAATGGTCCAGCATGCTGGCCCATCAGCTCCCCGCGCTTCCCGCGCTGGACGACGTGCTCGCGCGCCTGGTTCCACTCCTCGCCTGGATCGGCGCTCCGGCGCCTCTCCCGGCTCACAGGCTTCCCGCGGTCCCAGTCCGGGCAGGACACCAGCTCGTCGCTTCCCCGGGAATCCGCTACTGGGGCGGTCCGAACCGGCTCGAGGTGGTCCGGTTCGCCGGCGCGAACCGCCTCCTGGTCGAATTCACCTATCACGGCAAGCGGCGGCTTGCAGAGCCCTATTCTCTGCGCCGCCCCGACACCGGGAATCTCCTCCTGTACGCCTGGGAGCAGGCCAGCCATCAGATCAAGGCCTTCAAAGTGGACGAGATCCATGACCTCCAGGTGACCGACCAGTCTTTCACTCCCCGGTACTGGATAGAATTCGCCGGAGGCAGGATCTCATGACATCGCAAGGGACCATGAAATGATCGACCCGGATACCCCCTACGCGTGCTCAAAAGCGGTTTCAGAGGTTCTAGAGACAGCGCAATGCGTTGCCTGTTTTTACGTTTTCGATCCGGGGAAACCTGTTGGCCCCCCATGGCCGGGGCCCTGTCCCAAGTGCCACAATGATCGGGCCTTGACGGTCTGGCCGTTTCCCGGGTTCAGCGAACAGGCCTTGAACCAGCTCCAACAGTGGAACCAGGAACGGAGCAAGAACGCATCAGTCATCATCCTTTTCTCCGCGGCATTCGTGGAGGCGGTCTTACGGAGCGTGGTGGTGGACTCCCTCCGTCGCCGCGGACTGGACGAGAAAGCCGCTGTCCGATTGGCGGACGACGCGAACGGCCTCCATCGGCTCCAGGGCCTGCTCGCGAAAATGATCGACGCAAAATCGCTTAACGCAGCCTTGGAGGGGACGGAACACAAGAAGACGCTGGCCCTTCTGGACGCGCTCCGAGAGAGCCGCAACAAGCTAGCTCATGGCCGCCGGGCCAAGGTGACGGAAACGGATGCCCGCGATGCGTTCGCCTGCGTTCTGAACTTCAACGGGATGATGCGGGAGCTGTTGAACCACGTGCCACGACAGGCGGCGGCCGGGGCGAAGGAGCGCGGGCATGGCGGGTGAGTGGCAGGAAATCGCACTTGAGGAAATGGCCGCCGATGTCACCGTAGGCCATGTCGGGCCGATGGCATCGGAGTACGTACCTACCGGAATTCCATTTCTTCGTTCGCAAAACGTCGAGCCCCTTCGGATCAACAACATCGACCTTAAGTTCATCACTCCCGAGTTTCATGCTCGCCTGAAAAAGTCGGCCCTCTCCCCAGGCGACGTGGTGATTGTCCGCACTGGAAAGCCAGGGGCTTGTGCCGTAATCCCAGAATCGCTTCGAACTGCGAATTGTTCCGATCTTGTTGTCATCCGTTGCGGTCCCAAGCTCGATCCGCGCTTTCTGTCGTATTACGTGAATTCCGTAGCCGCCCACCACGTTGGCTCCCATCTCGTTGGAGCCGTTCAGCAACACTTCAATGTTGGGTCCGCGCGAAAAATGGTGTTGCGCCTTCCTGGAATCTCAGAGCAACGCGCCATCGCGCGGATCCTCGGGGCGCTGGACGACAAGATCGAGGCGAACCGGCGGATGAACGAGACGCTGGAGGCGATCGCCCGGGCGCTCTTCAAATCCTGGTTCGTCGATTTCGACCCCGTCCGCGCAAAGGCCGAGGGGCGAGATCCTGGTCTTCCCCGGGAGATCGAGGACCTCTTCCCAAATTCCTTCGAGGACTCGGAACTGGGTGAGATCCCGAAGGGGTGGGAGGTCCGCGGCCTGGATGGAATCGCGGACTACCTCAACGGGCTTGCTCTCCAGAAGTTCCCTCCCGACGATGGCGCGTCCCTGCCGACGATAAAAATCGCTCAGCTACGGGCGGGACATACCGATGGTGCTGACCGGGTAAGCGCAAAAGTGCCGGCTGAATATGTCATCGAGGATGGAGACGTGCTTTTCTCCTGGTCTGGCAGCCTCGAAGTAGAAATATGGTGCGGCGGTCGAGGCGCCTTGAACCAGCACCTTTTCAAAGTGTCCTCTCGGCATTTCCCGAAGTGGTTCTATTTTTGGTGGACGAGGCACCATCTTCAGGATTTCCGGGACATCGCGGCGGACAAGGCGACCACAATGGGCCATATCCAACGCCACCATCTCAGCGAGGCAAAGGCCCTGGTTCCTCAGCCTGCCATCCTGAAGGCAATGGACCGGATCATGGCGCCCTTGCTGGATCGCCTGACAGCGAACACGGTCGAATTCCGCACCCTCGCCGCTCTCCGTGACGCGCTGTTGCCGAAGCTTCTTTCTGGAGAGATCCGTACCCGCGCTATCGATGCCGCTCCGGGAAAACGACAATGAGCGACGAATTGATCAGCAAGAAGACTCGGCAGGTTTTTCGGGAATACCTGGTGGGGTGGACATTGCGTGAGATCTCGGATGAATTTGATGCCGCGGATGTCCCTTGCGACATGGAATACACTCCTCCCGTTTCGGGCCAGAGGCGGTCGCTGGTCGAGCAGTATTACCACGGTGTGGATTGGACTGATCGCCAAGACATGCAGAAAGTCCTGCGCGCCTACGACGGCGTCCTGGCCCGTGCTGTCGAAAGAGCGTCGTCCGCTTTTGGACCCGTTTCCGGCGAGATCAAGACCCGTTCCCGCAGGAATCTGATCCAGTCGAAGCGCTTCTCGGAAATGCTCGAAAAGGCGGTCCGTGCCTACCAGGCACGCGCGATCGAGACGGCGGCCGTAATCGAGGAGCTGATCCGCCTGGCCAAGGAGATGCGCGAGGCAGGCAAGCGCGGCGAGGACTTGGGGTTGAACGAGGAGGAGGTCGCCTTTTACGACGCGCTCGAGGTGAAGGACAGCGCCGTCAAGGTCTTGGGCGATGAGACGCTCCGCGGGATCGCCCGAGAGCTGGTCGAGAGCGTCCGCCGCAATGTGACGATCGACTGGACCATCAAGGAATCCGCCCGCGCCAAGCTTCGCGTCCTTGTGAAGCGGATCCTCCGCAAGCACGGCTACCCGCCCGACAAGCAGGAAAAGGCAACCCAGACCGTCATGGACCAGGCCGAACTCCTCTGCAAGGACTGGGCGGCTTAGGAAGCCTCGCACCGTGACTCGGCGTCGATTGTGGTTCCCCCTTCTCCCCTTCGTCCTCTCCGGCTGCTCGAACGCCTTCGTGGAATGGGAGACGCGCGAGGACGGCGGGAAGAACCGTGCCGTCCGGCCGATCTTCTCGTACGAGCATGAAAGGTTCCCCCAAACACCCGACACAGCGCCAGGGGTGAGAAGCCGCGGGACGTTCCTCTGGCCGCTGGGGCACTACCGGGCGGACCTCGCGACCTCCACCTTCCGCTTCTTCCCTTTCTACATGCGCCACGCGCGGGCGAACGAGAAGGGACCCGACTGGGATTCGGCGACCCTTCTTCTCCTCTGGCGCGGCAGCGACCCCGCGGACGGCCCCTACACGGGGCTCTTCCCCCTCGGGGGGACGTTCAAGAACCTCTTCTTCAAGGACCGGGTCGACTTTTTCCTGTTCCCCCTCTACGCGCGGGTCCGGGAGAACGCAAGCGACTCGCACAACCTCCTCTGGCCCTTCTTCAACGCGACCGGCGGGGAGGTCCGGGGATGGAAGGCCTGGCCCCTGTACGGGCGCTACCGGAAGGAAAACGAGGCGGGGACGCCCCTCTACGACCGGAGATTCTGGCTGTGGCCCTTCTTCACGTGGCACCGGAACAACCTCGACCTCGAAAGGCCCGCGTCGCTCTTCTTCTTCTTTCCCTTCTACGGCCGGTCGGAGGGGCCGTCGCTCTCCCAGCGGACGGTCCTCTGGCCCTTCTTCAGGCACCGGGTCGAGCGGGGGCACTCCCCCCGGGAGGACTGGCGCGCGCCGTGGCCGTTCGTGCAGGTCGGCGACGGGAAGGACTACCGGCGGCGCGATTTCTGGCCCGTCTACGGGCGCCTGACGACCGGAAAGCTGGACCGGACCTGGTGGCTCTGGCCGATCTTCCGGGACGAGAGGCAGGTGAGCGAGGAGTCCGCCACGCGCCGGAGCTTCGTGATCCCCTTCTACTGGCACGTCACGGAACAGGGAAAGGACGGCGAGACCACCCTCTCGCGCTTCAAGCTCTGGCCTTTCTACGGGAAGCGGCTCGAGAAAGACGGGAGCCGCCAGACGGAAGCCCTCTCCCTCCTCTGGTTCACCGATCCGGGCGGGCTCGAATCGGCCGTCGCCCCGTTCTGGCGGCTCTACTGGCACGCGAAGTCTCCCGCGGGCGAGGAACGGCTCGCGTTCGGGTTCCGGCTCCTCTATGACGGCCGGCGCGCCGGCCCGGACGTCCCCTACGACTGGAACGTCCTCGGGGGGCTCTTCGGCCGCGCGACGACGGACGGAAAGCGCCGCACGCGGTTCCTGTATCATCTCTGGTGAGCATGAACGGCATCATCGAGCGCGTCGGCGGCCGCACCCTCCGGTCGCTCTCCGTCATGCGGGATTCGGCGGGGCTCGCCGGGCGCGCGCTCGGCGCCGCGTGGCGGGAGCGCGGCCCCCACGGGGGGCTCGTGGCGCGCGCCTTCCTGATGCAGGTCTGGTTCACCGGGATCCAGGCGATGCCGCTCGTCGCGGCGAGCGCCCTCGCGCTGGGCGTGATCACGATCCTGCAGGCGGAGATCCTGCTCGCGGGGCTTTCCGAGCCCGGGTTCGTCGAGCGGACGGTCGTCTTCATCCTGGTACGGGAACTCCCCGCGATCCTGGTCTGCCTCATCCTCGTGGCGCGCTCCGGGACCGCGATCACCACCGAGATCGCCAACATGAAACTGAACCGCGAGGAGGAGGCGCTCGCGGCGCACGGCGTCCCGCCGGAGGTCCTGGTGATCCTGCCGAGGCTCGCGGCGTTCCCGCTGGCGTCGGTGTGCCTCGTCTTCTACTTCATCCTCGCGGCCGTGGGGGGCGGGATCCTGGTCCTGCCGCTCGTCTGGCCGCACCCCGTCTCCTTCTCGTTCGCGACGATCCGGGACCAGATCACGGCGGCGGACCTCCTGCTCCCGGCCGGGAAGGCGTTCCTCTTCGGGGCGGTCACCGCGCTCTTCTGCTCGGTCTACGGCGGATCGGTGAGGCATTCCTTCCGGGAGGTGCCGCAGGTGGCCACCCGCGGGATCACCGCCTCGTTCATGACCTGCATGATCCTGAACGCCGTGCTGTCGGTGGCGGCCGTGCAATGACGGCGCCGCTCGTGGAGTTCCGTTCCGTGGGGCTCTCGTTCGGGGGGAAGCGCCTCTTCGCGGGCGCCAGCTTCACGCTCGAACGGGGCGGCGCTCTCGCCGTCGTCGGACGCGAGGGGTCGGGCAAGACCGCGATCCTGAAGCTCTGCCTCGGGATGCTCCTCCCCTCGGAAGGGGCGGTCCTCGTGGACGGGAAGGACACGCGGGAGATGACCCCGGCGGATCTCAAGTCCCTGCGCGTCCGCGCCGGCTTCATCCAGCAGGCCGGGGGGCTCCTCGCGAACCTGACGCTTCTCGACAACATCCTGCTCCCCCTGCGCTACCACAACCTCCTGGACGGCTCCCGCCAGGCCGAGGTCGCCGCGCTCGCGGAGTCGCTCGACCTGGCGGCGCACCTGGCACGGCTCCCCGGCGAGCTTCCCGAGGCGGTCCAGAGGCGCGCGCGCCTGGCCCGGGCCCTGGCGCTCCGGCCGGAGCTCCTCCTCGCGGACCACCCGGTGGCGGGCGTCGCGGAGGACGTCGCGGCCATGATCGTCCGGCACCTCTCCCCTTCCGGGCCGGACGGACGCTCCCGGGGGCTCCTCGCAGCGATGCACACGGTGAAGGCGGCGCAAAACCTTGCCGGGACGGTGCGCCTCCTGGACAATGAGGGCCTCCACCCCGCATGAGCATGACAAGCCGGAACGTCCGTTGGGGAGTCGGGCTCTTCGTCCTGGTCGCGCTCGCGGCCGGGGGAAGCCTCCTCTCGGCCCGCCTGTACCAGGAGTACTGGGCCGACCGCCCCTGGCGCGTGAACCTCTCCATGGATCACGGATTCGGCCTGGCGGCCGGAAACCCCGTGAAACTGAACGGCGTCCCCGTGGGGTCAATCGAAAGCGTCGGCCTGGCCGCCGACGGCCGCGTCGCGGCGGTGCTCGGCGTCAAGCGCCGCTACCGGAACTTCCTCACCGACTCCGCCCGCATCAACATCCAGCAGCCCCTCTTCCTGGGGGACACCTGGGTGGAGATCGTGACCGGAGGTCCGGGCGGCCGGCGGCTCGAGCAGGACGAGACGATCCGGATCGACGCCCCCGAACAGACGATGGAGGCGCTGGGGATCACCAAGGAGCGCGTCACCGCGATGCTCGATTCCTTCCAGAAGCTCCTGGCGGACACGAGCGCCATCGTCGCGGACGTCCGTGAGGGAAAGGGGAACCTCGGTCAGTTCGTGAACGACGCCAGGCTCTACGAGGAGTTCAGCCGGGCGGTGACCCAGGCCAACAGCGTCATGGAGAAGTCCCAGCGCCCCGACACGTCGGTGGGCCGCCTCCTCTCGGAGGACACGCTCTACACCGAGATCACGGGGCTCACGAAGGAGCTGCGCGACACCCTTGCCTCGATCCGGACCGAGGAGGAGTCGGCGAAGTCCGCCGTGCGGCGCCTGGACGCGCTTCTCGCGGACGCCAGCCGCGCCGTGCGCGAGATCGAGCAGGTGGCGCACAACGTGAACGAGGGGAAAGGGACGATGGGGAAGTTCGCCACCGACGACAAGGTGTACGCCGAGACCCAGCGGATCCTGACCCAGCTGCGGGAGACCCTCGAGGACCTGCGGGAGCAGACCCCGATCAGCACCTTCATGGGGGCGCTCTTCAGCGCGTTCTAGGCGTGGCGGATCGGGTCATCGTTTCCGGCCTCGCGGTCGATTGCGTCGTCGGGACCCTCCCCCATGAACGGGAAAAGCCCCAGCGGATCCTCCTGGACATCGAGATCCTGTGCGACCTGGAGCCCGCCGGGAAAGCCGATGACCTCGCGCTCGCCCCGGACTACGCCCGCGCCGCGCGGATGGCGCGCGACTTCTGCGTCGGACGGAAGGCCCTGCTGATCGAGGCCCTGGCCGAGGGGGTCGCGGAGCGGCTCCTGGCCGAATTCCCGGTCAAGTTCGTGCGCGTCCGGGTCACCAAGCCCGGAGCCATCCCGGACGCGGCGGGCGCGGCGGTGGAAATCCTCCGGACAAGGAACTAGGGTCAGCATCATGCGTGTGGAATTGACGAAGGAATTCCGGTTCGAGGCGTCCCACCGGCTCCCGCATGTCCCGCCCGGCCACAAGTGCGGGCGCCTGCACGGGCATTCCTTCATCTTCGAAGTCGCGGTCGAAGGAGAGGTCGACCCGAAGTCCGGCTGGCTCGTCGACTACGGCGAGATCAAGAAGGCGGCCGCCCCCCTCGTCGACCGGCTCGACCACTGGCACCTGAACGAGATCGAGGGGCTGGAGAACCCGACCTCGGAAATCCTCGCGAAGTGGATCTTCGACCGCCTGAAGCCGGAGCTCCCCCTTCTCGCTTCCATCACCGTGCACGAGACCTGCACCACGAAGTGCGTCTACCGCGGACGGTAGAAGCCCTTTTCCCGTCTTATTTCCCGATACAGAACCGGCCGAAGACGCGATCGAGGATGTCGTCCGAGGGGTAGTCGCCGAAGAGGGGAGAAAACGCCTCGACCGCCTCCCGGAGGGAGAGCGCGACGAGCTCCGGCGCCCCGCCCCGTTCCGCCTCGGCGTGCGCGGCGGTGAGGCGATCCGCGGCGACGGCAAGCGCGATCCGGGCGGCAAGAGACCCCGCCAGCGGGTCGCGGCTTCGCGACTCCGTGATCCACCCGGCGATCATCTCGCGCAGTTCGGGGATTCCCGCGCCGGTCCGGGCGCTGACAAGAAGCGGCCCCTCACTCCGGCCCTCTCCCCCAAGGGGGAGAGGGAAATTAAAACGACGCTCCAAATCTGCCTTGGTCATGACTGTTTTCCGGGGACACGCGCGCGTGGCGGCCTCGACCGCGGCGTCTTCCGGCCCCCACGCGCGCGAGCCGTCCAGGACGAGAAGGACGAACGGCTTTCGGGCGAGCGCCTCGCCAAGAATCTCCTGCCCCGCAACATCGGCATCCGTTCCACCCCCATCCCGACCTTCCCCCGTCAAGGGGGAAGGGGCCACAGGAAGCCGTCCCGGGGTATCGACGAGGAGGAGCCGGATCTTGTCCGTTCCCGCCTTCCATTCCGCTTCCGCCGCCACGAGGTCGCGCGTCGTCCCGGCGACATCGCTCTCGATCGTCCGGGTCCCGGCGCCGGCTCCGGAAAGCGCGTTGAAGAGCGTCGATTTTCCCGCATTCGCCTTCCCGACCAGCATCACCCGCGGGACCGGCACGGCCACTCCCCCTGTGTCCGGAGACCCCGCAAGGCGCGCGGCCCGGGCTTCCAGATCCCGCAGGCGGCCGGCGAGCGGGAGATCCCTGAAAAAGTCGATCCCCTCCCCGGCGAAGTCGAGGCTTCCCTCCAGGCGCGCGAGAAGTTCCGCCGCAGACTCCCGCAAGGCCGAAATCCCCGTGCGGCGCCCCTCAAGGAGCGCGCGGGCGGCGGCGGCATGATCCTCGTCCCGTTCGGCATCGATCACGGCGAGAACCGCTTCGGCCTCCTCAAGCGAGACCTTCCCGTTCTCGAAGGCGCGGCGGGTGAACTCGCCCGGGCCGGCCGGCGCCGCCCCGGCCGCCATGATCGCCGCGAGGACGCCCCGCGCCACGACGCCGTTTCCCGGAAGGTGCAGTTCGGCCGCCTCCTCCCCCGTGTAGCTGCGGGGGGCGCGGAAGAGAATCAACCCCGCCGGGCACGCCCCCCCGGGACCGCCGTCCGGCGTCCAACGGGCGCGCCCCTCGATCCAGCGTCCGCTCGCGCGGTCCGCGAGCGCCCCACCCCCCACCGGCGCGAACACGTTCCCCAGGAGGGCGATCGCGCCGTCGCCGGAGACCCGGATCACGGCGCGCGGCGACGCGCCCGGCGCCGTGGCGAGGGCGGTGACCGGCCGGCTCACGAAACGACGGGAGTCGCCGGGATGACCCCGGCGGCGACGAGCTTCTTCTTGATGTATTTCGACTCGACGATCCCCAGGACCGTGCTCAAGAGCCAGTAGAGGACGAGTCCCGACGACATGTTGTAGAACATGAACCCCATCATCCCGAACATGATGTACTGCGTCAGCTTCTGCTGCTTCGCCTGGTCGGGGTCGGCGGCCGGCGGTTGGGGCGTCATCCACATCTGCACGAACGAGGCGACGGTCATCAGGATCGGAAGCAGGTTCACGTCCTCGATCGTAATGAAAAGGAGGTGGATCTGCGCCCACGACGGGAGATGGGCGAGGCGGTCCGGGACGGACAGGTCCCGGATCCATCCGGCGAACGGCGCCCCCCGAAGCTCAACCGCCTCGGCGATCACCCAGTACATCGCGATCATGACCGGCATCTGGAGGAGCATCGGGAGACACCCCTTGAGCCCCGCCATCTGGGGGTTCCCGTGCTCCTTGTAGAGCTTCATCGTCTCTTCGGTGCGCTTCCGCATGTTGCTCTTGTACTTCGCGTTGATCTCCTCGAGCTTCGGCTGGAGCTTCTTCATCTTCTCCGACATCTTCAGCATCGAGCCCTGCTGGCTGACGCTCAAGGGATGCAGCACCACCTTCACGAGGAGCGTCAGAAGCAGGATCGCCACCCCCCAGTTCCCCACGAGACGGTCAAGGAAGGTCAGGACCGCCAGAAGCGGCGCCTGGATCCACCGGGTGATCCCCAGGTCGACCGCGGGCTCGAGGTCCGGGTGCGCCGCGGCGCGCGCCGGCTTCTTCGGGAACGCCAGGATCTCGCAGGAGACCGACTGCTCCGCGCCCGGGGCGAGATCCATGCGCGGCCCCCGGAACCAGAGCGCAAGGTCGGCCTTCTCGTCCTTTCCGAGCGTCTCCCAGGCGGCCTGGACCGGCTCCCCCCGCGCCGGACGCGCCGCGAGGAAGAAGTACTTGTTCGCGATCCCTGCCCAGACGGGCAGGCCTTCCGTGAAGACCTGCATCCCCTCGCCGGTCCCGCCCAGGCCCGTCCCGACGCGGCGGATCGAGCCGTCCTCGCGGCGCGTGAGGATCACCCCCTCCAGCGCGTACGGCGTGTCCTGGCGGTCCTCCACGCGGGGAAGGCCGCACCCCGCCAGCAGCATCGGCGTGAACGTCCGGAGGGCTTTCCCGTCGTTCCGGAAGGAGACCGACAGCGTGAACCCGTCCGGCGTCGGTCCCGGGACGTACGCTTTCCGGACGACAAGCCCGTTGGCCAGCCGCGCGGAAAAGACCGTCCCGCCGTCGGCCTGCGGCGCCGCCGCCCAGGCGAGATCCGCGAGTGAGACCGTCTTCTCCCCGTTCTCTCCGAGGACCATCGCCAGATTCCCGATCGCCGCGCCCGTTCCGCCGGCGCCCGCCGTCTGGCCATCGCGGCGCATCTCGGGGTTTCCGTCGGCGAGGATCGTCCAGGAGAGGACCGCCCCGCCCCGGGCCGTGAGCCGCGCCTTCCACCGGGGTGGATGTTCCCCGCTTCCCGTGCCGACGAGATCCGCGGTCCCCGTAAGCCGCGCGTTCTCCTCCGGAACCGCCACCCACTCCGCCGCATCGTCGGGCGATGACGCGGGTTTTGCGGCCGGGACCTGCGCTCCCGACGGGGCCGGGGCGGAACCTGCCGGCGGGGGCGTCGCTGGCGCCGGCTTCGACCCGAAGCGCGCCGACAGCATCTCGTACCCGATGTAGAGGGCGAAACAGACCAACATCGCCCGGAGGATGCGGCCGTCCATTAGAGGCAGGGGTAAGGGGTGAGGGGTGAGGGGTCAACAAGAACCATCAACGTCCCTCGAGCAGACGGTCGCCCAGGGACCGGTCGAGCCCCTCGATCGCGTGGATCTTCTGGACGGTCTTGGCGACGTCGTATTCCACCCGGCGCCAGACGACCGACTCGCCGTCGTAGGTGGCGTAGGAGGCGCGGATGTCCCCGTCGCGGGGCTGCCCCACGGAACCGATGTTGATGAACGCCTTTCCCCCGTCCGGGATGTAGATGTTGTGGAGCTCCTTGGGAGTGAGGAACTCGAAATTCGACGTGAAGACCCCCGGCAGGTGCGTGTGCCCGCCGAAGCAGAGCCCCGGGATCCGGTCGAAGATGTCCTTCATCTTGGCCTGGTTCGCGGCGTCGCGCGGGATCACGTACTCCTTCGTCGGGTTCCGGGGGGAACCGTGGACGAACGTGAGGTTCCCGTCCTGGCGGATCGACTGCATCCGCTCGAGGAAATTCCAGCGCTCCTGTTTGATGGGGTCGTTGGCGATGTTGTCGTTGAGGCGCTTCCGGGTCCAGTCGACGGCGCGGCGGGCGCGCAGATTGAAGTCGGACGCCTCGCCGGTCAGCACCGCCTCGTCATGGTTCCCGAGAAGCACCGTCTTCAGGTCCTTCAGCAGGTCGATGCACGCCTCGGGATCCGGCCCGTACCCGACGACGTCCCCCAGGCAGATGATCTCGTCCACCTTCCGGGCGCGGATGTCCGCCAGGACCGCCTCCAGGGCGGCGATGTTCGAATGGATGTCCGAGATCAGGGCGATCATGGTCGGCGGCGGCGATGCGGCCCCGCCCGGGGCCTATTTTCCGGCATTTCCCGCGGGCGTGCCCCCCTCGGCCTCCTCCACCAGCATCACGGGGATCCCGTCCCGGACGGGGTAGCGGCGGGCGCACTGCCCGCAAACGAGGAACTCGCCCCCCCCCTTCGTCTCGAGGCGGACCTCGGTCTTGCACAGGGGACAGGCGAGGATCTCCAGAAGCTCCTTGTCGATCGGCATCGTTCCTCCTTGAAAAGGGACAGGCCCGGCCGGACGCTTGAGCCTCCCGACCCGGGACGATCATACGCCACGCCCCGCGAAAGGGTCAACCCGGCGTCCGGAGGGAGCGGCGGGAACGGGCCGGAACTCCTCCTTGATCCCCCCTCCTTGGCCCCTAAGATGCCTTTTTGCGGCTTGGCGGGACCTCCGGAGGTGATGATGGCCAAGCGGTCCGAGATCGAGACGTGGGTCGACGAGACGGCCCGGCTCACGCTTCCTGACAGCGTGGTCTGGTGCGACGGGTCCGAAGCGGAGCGGGAACGCCTGACCGCTTTGGCTGTCCGGACCGGGGTCCTGGAGCCCCTGGATCCCCGAAGGCACCCCGGCAGTTTCCTGCACCGCTCGGCCCCCAACGACGTCGCCCGCACCGAAAACCTCACCTACATCTGCACCGCGAAGAAGGACGACGCCGGCCCCACCAACAACTGGATGGCGCCGAAGGCGGCCTACGCCAGGCTCACCGGGATCCTCCGCGGCTCCATGAAGGGACGCACGATGTACGTGATCCCGTTCCTGATGGGGCCGGCCGGATCCCCCGCCAGCCACGTCGGGGTCCAGATCACCGACAGCCTCTACGTCGTCCTCAACATGCGGATCATGACCCGCATGGGGACGGTCGCCCTGGAGGCCCTGAAGACGGCCCCGGGGTTCACCCGGTGCCTGCATGGCCTCGCGGACCTCGACATCAGGAAGCGCCTCATCTGCCACTTCCCGGAGGAGAACGCCGTCTGGAGCGTCGGCTCCGGCTACGGCGGGAACGCGCTCCTCGGCAAGAAGTGCCTGGCGCTCCGGATCGGCAGCTGGCTGGGACGGTCCGAAGGATGGATGGCGGAGCACATGCTGATCGTCGGCGTCGAGTCGCCTGCCGGAAAGACCGACTACATCGCCGCTGCCTTCCCCTCCGCGTGCGGGAAGACGAACCTCGCGATGCTCATCCCCCCGAAGGCGTTCCCCGGATACAAGGTCTGGACCGTCGGGGACGACATCGCCTGGATCCGGCCCGGCCCGGACGGCCGTCTCTGGGCGGTGAACCCCGAGGCCGGGTTTTTCGGGGTCGCGCCGGGGACCAGCCGGAAGACGAACCCCAACGCGATGGAGACGATCGCGCGGAACACGATCTTCACGAATGTCCTCAAAACCGAGAGCGGCGGCGTCTGGTGGGAGGGGATGGACGACGCCCCTCCCGCGCGCGGGACTGACTGGCAGGGAAAACCCTGGACCCCCGCCTCGAAGGAGAAGGGGGCCCACCCGAACGCCCGGTTCACGGCGCCGGCGGCGCAGTGCCCGTCCATCTCCCCCCGCTGGGAAGACCCGCAGGGGGTTCCCCTCTCCGCGATCCTGTTCGGCGGGCGCCGGGCGAAGCTCGCTCCACTCATCTTCGAGGCGTTCGACTGGAACCACGGCGTCTATGTCGGCTCCGCCATGGCCTCCGAAACGACGGCGGCCGCCGCGGGCCAGGTCGGCGTCGTCCGGCGCGACCCGATGGCGATGCTCCCCTTCTGCGGCTACAACATGGGGGACTACTTCGGGCACTGGCTCGCCATGGGGAAGCGCGTGAAAAGCCCCCCGAAGATCTTCCACGTGAACTGGTTCAGGAAGGGCGCCGACGGCGCGTTCCTGTGGCCCGGCTATGGCGAGAACCTGCGCCCCCTCCTCTGGGCGATCGACCGGTGCCACGGCAAGGGGGAGGCGCGGTCGACCCCGATCGGCCTCGTCCCCACGGAAAAGGCCCTGAACCTCGCCGGACTCGACGTGCCCGCCGGGCGTCTCGACGCCCTCCTTTCCGTGGACGCCGACGACTGGCGCGCCGACACGGCCGACCACGGAAAGTTCCTCGCCGGGTTCGGAAAACGCGTCCCGAAGGGGATCCGGGACCAGTATGCGGCGCTTCTCGCGCGCCTCGACAAGGTCTCGGCCCCCGCCCCCTCCGCGGGCGGCGCGACGAAGGCCAGGAAAAAGGCCGGGTCGCGGACCGCCAAGAGCTAGGCCAGTTCCTCCATCACGCGCGCCGCAGCGGAAAACGCGCCGAAAGCGGCCAGATCCCGCGCGCGGCGGACGATCTCTGCCTGCCTCTCCGTGAAAAGGCACGGTTCTCCCGGCGTGGGAAGGTTTCCGGCGATCTTCCGGACGATCTCCCCGCCGAGCGCGTCGATCCCCTCTCCCGTGAGGGCACTCACGGGAAGCCACCCCGATTCCGGAGGACGGGACGCCAGGTCCGACTTGTTCCGGATCCAGAGGGTCCTGGCCGGATCGAGCCAGGCCCATTCCACGGGCGGGAGGGAGAACGGGAAATCCCGGGCCGATCCGTCGAAAAGCGCCAGGACGAGATCGGCTCCACGAATCCTGTCGCGGGCACGCGACTGGCTTTCCGCGTCCAGGACGTCCCGGGCGGCGCCCAGGCCCGCCGTGTCGGCGACGCGGAGCGGGACCCCGGCGACCTCGATCAGTGCCTCCACCGGATCGCGGGTGGTGCCCGCTTCGGATGAAACGACGGCACGGGTCTCGCCGTAGAGCCTGTTCAGGAGCGTCGATTTCCCCGCGTTCGGGGGACCCGCGATCACGACGCGGGCCGGCACGAGAAGGGCGCGCCCGGCCCGGAACGTTTCATGCATCCGCGCGAGCTCCCCGGCCGCTTGAGCGTCCCCGACGGCGAGCTGTCCGGCGATGTCGCGCGTCCGACGCGCCAGGACTCCTTCTTCCTGCGAGAGGAGCATCCGGGCGACCCGCTCCGTGAGCGCCTCCGGCAGGAGCGTCAGCGCTTCCCGGCGGATCGCGTCCCCTCCCTCCAGAGCGTCTCCCTCGCCTTCCGCAGATGCCCCGGCGCCCGTGAAGAGCGACGCGATCCGCCCCGCGGACGCCGTCCCGCCGTGACAGAAGATCTCCACGCGGCCACCGGAACGCCGGACCGCCACCACCCGGTCGATCGGGCCGTCGGCGCCGGCCACGAGCCCCACGCGGACCACCCCGTCCTCCGAAAGGGGGTTTCCCCGGAAAAACCGCCCGGCGAGCTCCGCCGCGCCGTCGCCGACCAGGGCGAGACCGGCGACCGCCGAACGGCCGGGAGGCGTGAGCCGGACAAGACGGATCATCGGTCCGGAAATCAGCGGGCCGAGCCGGATCGGCCCGTGCCGATATTCCCGCCCCACTGGGCGTAGGCGAGACGCAGCCCTTCCAGGGTCAGCTCCGGAACGACGACCGCCCCCGCGACGGTCTTCGCGACCCAGGCTGCTTCTCCCCCGGTGAAAAAGACCGGCGCGTCGGCGCCGAGCTCGTTCCGGAAACGCGACACGAGATGCGTCACCAGCCCCCGGTACCCTTCCACGATCCCCACCTGGAGGCAGGAAAGCGTGTCCCGGCCGATCGTCTCGGACGGCTCCCGCGCGAAGGCGCGCGGCAGGAGCGCCGTCCCCTCGTGGAGCGCCGTGAAGCAGAGGGAGATCCCGGGGGCGATCGCCCCTCCCAGGTACGCGCCGTCGGCGGAGGCGAGGTCGAACGTCGTCGCCGTCCCCAGGTCCACCACGATCGCCGCGCGGCCGCACCGGACATGCGCCGCGAGGACGTTCAGGAGCCGGTCCACTCCCGCCTCCCGGGGGTTCCGGGTCCGGTTCTCGACCGGAACGGGAAAATCCTTCCCGGCCGCGAGGACCGGCAGGTTCGGCCGCTCCCGCTTGAGCCAGTTCGCGAGTCTCGTCGCGGCGGAGGGGTTCACGCTCGCGAGGACCGCCGCGTCGATCCGGTCCCGGTGGGGACCGAACCCCTCCTCCCAGGCCGACTCGCTTTCCGGGTGGCTGGCGACGCGCCCGACCTTCCCGATCTCGCCGCGGGAAAAGGATGCGAAGGAGACCGAGGTGTTCCCGACGTCCAGGAGCAGGACGGACATCTCTTCCTACCGCTTGATGGTGATCTTGACCTCGAACGGCTTTCCGCCCCGCTCCCCCGTGATCACGTGCTCGTCACGGGTGGCGGACGCGTTGAAGAGCTCCGAGATGTTCGAGAGCGACAGCGACTCGCCGTTCACGCTGCGGACGACGTCGCCCGGACGGAAGCCGTACTTCCTCACCTCGGCCCCTTCCTGGAGATCCCGGATCTGGAGTCCCCCGTCCGGCATCATCCGGTAGGTCCCCTGCTGGTAGTACTTGCCGAGGAAGTTGTCGTAGTAGTCCTGGAACTGCCCGCCCGAGATCTCGTAGGCGCTCGAGGCGGCAGGCGGCTCCGCGGGCTCGCGCGTCTTCGCCGGGACGGCGGGGATCCCCGCCGCAGCCGGCTTCCCTCCCCGTTTCCATTCCAGGAGCCATTCCCGGCCGCGCCAGTCGACACGGACGTTCTCGGCCGCGACGTCGACCGAGAGGATCTTCGCGTTGTCGGCGTCGATCGTCTCGCCGGCGCGGTAGACGCGCTCCTTGCCGGCGGAGTTCCGGATGTTCACGAACCGGGCGTCGGGTCCCAGCTCCATGAAGCCGCCCGTGATCTGGAACGGGAGCCGCTCGACGGGGGCCGACGCCACGGCCGGAGGCGGCCCCAGGAGCCGGTGGATCGGCTCGTAGGCGGCGGGACTCCTCCCCTGGGGCAGGCCGGACGAGAGGTCCGGAACGGGCGGCAGGGCCGGCGCGTCCGGCTCCGGCGGCCGCCAGAGCCCCGTCAGCGTCGCGCGCTCCATTCCGAGCGCCGCGGCGAGGACGAGCGCGCCACCGGCGTAGCAGGCCCACCGGACGGTCTGTCGTGACATCACGGGATCATCCCTTCCGGATGCCCCGCATCTCGAGCTTGAGCCCGTCGGGGTCGTCCGAGGCGAGAAGCGCGTCGTCCATCCCGATGACGCCGGCGTTGAGCCAGGTCACCAGCGACTGGTTGAAGGTCTGCATCCCGTAGTAGCTCCCCCCCTCGATCGCCTTGTGGAGCTCGTGGGTCTTCCCGTCCTCCAGCATCTGCCGGACGGTGGGGGTCCAGATCATCACCTCGACGGCCGGGATCCGCCCCTTGCCGTCCTTGCGGGGTACCAGGCGCTGGGACACCACGCCCCGCAAGAGAAGGGAAAGCTGGAGATGGATCAACTCGTGCTGGTGCGGGGGGAAGAAGCCGATGATCCGCTCGACCGTCTGGGGAGCGTCCACCGTGTGCAGGGTGGAGAAGACCAGGTGCCCGGTCTCGGCCGCGGCAAGCGCGGCCGTCATCGTCTCGACGTCGCGCATCTCCCCGAGCATGATGATGTCGGGACTCTGGCGCACGACGTGCTTCAGGGCCCCGGCGTACGTCTCGGTGTCGAGCCCCAGTTCCCGCTGCTGGATGAACGATTTCTTGTCCTCGAAGATGAACTCGATCGGGTCCTCGAGCGTGATGATATGGCGCTGGTGGTGCTGGTTGACCCATTCGATCATCGAGGCGAGGGTCGTCGACTTCCCGCTTCCGGCGACCCCGGTGATGAGGACAAGTCCCCGCGGGGTGGCGGCAAGCGTCCCGAGCGGCTTTTCCGGAAGCGTCAGGTCCTCGAACGACCCGACGTGCGTGAAGATCCGGCGCAGGACGAGGGAGAGCTTCCCGCGCTGGAAGAAGGCGTTGGCGCGGAAGCGCCCGAGCCCGGGAAACTCGAGGGCCACGTCCGCCTCGAGCTCGTCGGCAAGCCGCTTCTTGGCGTGGGCGTTCGCGTTCCTCTCGAAAAGATCACGCGTGAAGGAGTCCGTCAGCGGCTCCTCGCCGATGCACTTCACGTCCCCGTCCACCTTGATCGCGGGACGCGCGCCGGCCTTGAGAAGCAGGTCCGACCCCTGGACTTCGATCATCAGCTTCAGGATCGACTCGATGTCCATGAGCCGGCATTGTAGCGCGACTTTATCCGTCGTGCGCGTCGAGGATCCGGACGATCGCCTGGAGAAGCTCCGGGATCCCCTTCCGGGCGGCCGACGAGAGGGCGTGGACCCGGGCCGGCACGAGCGCCTCCTCCATGGCCGCAAGACGCTCCTTCGCGCCCGTGAGATCCGTCTTCGTTCCGGCGACCACCTCGGGGCGGCCGGCCAGCTCCGGACTGTAGGCGGCGAGCTCGGCGCGCACGACCTTGTACGCCTCGACGGGATCTCCCTCGCTTCCGACGTCCACGAGGTGCAGGAGGACGCGCGTGCGCTCGATGTGGCGCAGGAAGCGCTTGCCGAGCCCCTTCCCCCGGTGGGCCCCCTCCACGAGCCCGGGGAGATCGGCGAAGACCGCCGTCCGGTACGGGGCCAGCGCCACGATCCCCAGGTTCGGGTGCTTCGTGGTGAACGGATACGCCGCGATCCGGGGACGCGCCTTCGAGATCACCGAGAGAAAGGTCGATTTCCCGGCATTCGGAAGCCCGATGATCCCGACGTCCGCAAGGAGCCGCAGCTCCAGCGCGAGCTTCCGCGTCTCGCCGGGACGCCCCGGTTCCGCCTTCTTCGGGGCGCGGTTCACGCTCGACTTGAAAGCGGTGTTCCCGCGCCCTCCCCGCCCGCCGCGCGCGGCCAGGAAGCGCTCGCCCGGCTTCGTCAGGTCCGCGAGGACCCTTCCCGTCGCCGCATCCCGCACGATCGTCCCCGGGGGGACGCGGACGATCCGGTCCGCCCCGTCCTTCCCGGCGCAGTCGGACCCCAGGCCGTGCTGCCCCCTCTCGGCCTCGAAGATCCGGACGTGCGCGATGTCGTAGAGGGTATGGAGGTTCTCCGACGCCTCGAGGATGACGTCCCCGCCGTCGCCGCCGTCCCCCCCCGAAGGGCCTCCGCGCGGGACGCGGCTCTCTCGCCGGAAGGCGACGCACCCGCGCCCGCCGTTCCCGGCGCGCACCTCGAAGGAAACCTCGTCAACGAACGGAAGCCCTTCGGACATGAGCAGACCCTCGACAGGAACGCCGGCCGTGACGGCCCCGGCTATCCCCGCTTCAGCTTTCCGATGATGGCGTCGGCCATCCGGGACGTCCCGACCGCCGTGGGATCGCCCCGCTTTTCCTTGAGGTCGTAGGTGACGTCCTTCCCCTCGCGGATGACATCCGCGACGGCCCGCTCCAGGCGCGTCGCGGCGTCCTCCTCCCCCAGGTGCCGGAGCATCAGCATCCCGGAGAGGATCACCGCCGTCGGGTTCACCTTGTCCTGTCCCTTGTACTTGGGGGCCGATCCGTGCGTCGCCTCGAAGATCGCGGCCCCGTCGCCGAAGTTTCCGCCGGGCGCGACCCCGAGCCCTCCCACGAGCCCCGCGCAGAGATCCGAGACGATGTCGCCGTAGAGGTTCGGAAGCACCAGGACGTCGTACTCCTCGGGGCGCTGGACCAGCTGCATGCACATGTTGTCCACGATCCGGTCCTCGAACTCGATATCGGGATATTTCTGGGCGACGGCGCGTGAAACCTCCAGCCACAGGCCGTCGGTGAACTTCATGATGTTCGCCTTGTGGACGCTGGTGACTTTCTTGCGCCCGTACTTCCTGGCGTACTCGAAGGCGAATTTGACGATCCGCTCGCACCCCTCGACGGAAAGGGGCTTGATGCTGATCCCCGTGTTCGGCGAGAGCTTCCGTTTCGAGAGCTTCTCGACCGTCGCGATCATCTCCTGGCACTCCGGGGTCCCCTTCTGGTACTCGATCCCGGCGTACAGGTCCTCCATGTTCTCGCGGACGATCACGAGGTCGATGTTCTGGTAGCGCGTCCGGACGCCGGGGTAGCTCTTGCAGGGACGCAGGCACGCGAACAGGCCGAACTTGTGGCGGAGCGCCACGTTCACGCTCCGGAACCCCTTCCCGACCGGGGTCGTGATGGGGCTCTTGAGGGCGACCTTGTTCTTCGCGATCGACGCAAGAAGCGCGTCCGGGAGCGGCGTCCCGGTCTTTTCCATGACGTCGACACCGGCTTCCTGGACGTCCCAGTCGATGGCGACACCGGTCGCGTCGATGACGCGCCGCGTCGCCTCCGCCAGCTCCGGCCCCGTCCCGTCCCCCGTCACCAGTGTCACGCGATGTCTGGCCATGCTTCCTCCTTGGGATGTCGACCGGATGGTATTCTAGGGGAAATTGTCCGGAAAACCGTCGTAAAGACGAAACCGCGAAGGGCATCCGGTTTTGACCCTTCCGAAAAAGAGGTACCGCCCTGCCGGAACGGCCCGGCATGCATAGGCTGATGGCGTGCCCGCATCCTCCTCCCGGCGCGCGGCGGACCCGGCGCGCGGGGTCGCGCTCCTGGCGGCGCTGGGAATCCTGTCGCTCCTGGCGATCCTGGCCGTCTCCCTTCTGCGCCTCGCGGACCTCGCGTCGGCGGAGGGAGCCTCCGCCCGGGCACGGCGCGGGGCCGCCCTCGCCGCTGAAAGCGGGCTCGCCTACACCGCCGCGCGCCTTTCGGCCGACGGCGACCCGCGCCCGTCCGGTCCATCCGGACGGGGGGACGACTGGACGCGGCGCGAGAGCCCGTCGGTTCCCCTCGAGACTGCGCTCAACCCGTCTTATGGCCACGGGGAACCCTGGACCGACGGAAGCACCGGAACCCCGGGGGCGCATGAACCGGGAGAGACCTGGCTGGATCGGGACGGGAATGGCCGCTTTTCGGCCTGGAGCGGCCGCCTGCGCACCGGTCACGCCGGACATGCGGCGACATTCACGCTCGGGATCGACGCGGCGGACGGCAAGATCCCCCTGAACGCCGGCCTCGGAAGCAACCTCACGGAGACGGGACTCGCGCACGTCCTCGACAATCTGGGGGTCCAGTGCGGTCTTTCGACGCGGCGATGGAACATCCGGACGGGAACGCCCGACAATCCGGTCGCCAACCACATCCACCGCTCCGCCCTCGGACAGGATCTTCTCGCCCGCCGTCCTCCCCAGGGGTACGCCTCGATGAACGCGGTGCGTGCCACCCTCGCCGGCCTCGGCTACGCTGCCTGGGAGCGCGAGGCGGTCGTCCCGTTCCTGTGCCTGGGGCCCTACGACCCGATCCTCGGGTTCGACCGGGCCCCCGGGGGCGGCGGGGCCTTCGGTTACGTCCCCGTGAACCTGCGGGCGGCGCCGCGGGAAGTCCTGGCCGCGCTCTGGATGTACCTGACGGTCGACAGGAACGTGTTTCTCCTGCGCCCCGGAGACCCGGCGGCGCCCCCGCCGGTCTACACGCGGGTGGGGCCGTCCCCTCCGCCGGGATTCGACTGGTCCCGCAACATGACGACCGCGATCCTCTTCCGGGACGAGGCGGAGCGGCTCGCCGAGCGCGTCATCGCCTGGCGCGCGTCCGCGGAGCGGTCCTGGCGGTCCCTCCTTGCCGACTTTCTCCAGAACGCCCCCTGGATCTTCGCGCCGGAGTGCGATGCGTTTGTCACCACGGACACGGAACTCGAGCGGCAATGGATCGAGGCGAAGGCCGAACTCGCCTTCCAGGCGATCGCCCTTGACCCGCATCCCTACCCGAGCGAATCGGGCCCCCTGGCCGCCTGGGCCGGCTGGGGGATCGACCGGAACCCCCTGCCGGGCTTCCAGCCGACGTCCCAGGTCCCCTTTCCCCTGATCCGTCCGGTCGCCCTCCCGGGCGACCCGCCCGTGCCCGGGGCGCAGTTCGACGATCCTTTCGTCCCTTTCCTGGAGTCCGAGAGCGATGCCGCGTCCGGCCACGGCGGCGGCGCCCACCCCCCGCCCGTCCAGGGGAAAATGGCGATCCTCGGCGGGGAGATCGGTCCGGTCCTCCGATTCTCGGCGACCTGTCTCGGCCGGTCCGACAGGGGCGTCGCCCGGATCTCCGGCACCTTCCGCGCGCGCGAGCGACTGACGTTCACGACACAGGAAGATTTCGAGAACCGCAAGCCGGGCAAGTACGCGCAGAGGGGGATCACCAACCCGCCCGAAGGGTTGCCGGAATGGATGCTCCGCCATGATGTCGGTCCCGACGCCGTCGCGGGCGGCGCCTCGGGAGAAACGGTCGTCCGGACGCGTCCGCGCGTCACGACCCTCCCCCGCTGGAACTGCCGCGCCATCGGCGACCATGACGATTTCGCGTTCGCCACGGCCTGCGGGGCCGTGACGCTCGCCGGGCGCGAGAGCGGTATCCAGGGAGCCCGGCTCTACTGGCCGTTCAAGGAGGACTTCGACGGCCTCCTGAACAACGGCGGGAGCGATCTCGCCGCGAACTGGACGAACGGTCCCGAGGGGGATTTCTGGCACGAGGTGCGGCGGGAAAACCCCTGGCCGTTCCCGCCGGCGAGACCTTATCCGGCCAACCTGCACGAGGCGGACAGCCACAACATGTCCCCCTTCCAGGTGTCCCAGCCGAATGGCGCCTTTTCCTCCCTGCGTCTCCCGGGATTCACGGAAGGGACGATCACGCCGTTCGCGGTGGAGGGATGGTTCGGTCCCCAGAGCCAGCTTGACATCCGGATGATGTCGTGCGCCCCGGGCGAGACACTGAATCAGCCCCTGCACGTCACACTTACGGCCGGCCGGAGCGGGACAAGACCCGGCTTGCAAATCTCCCTTCATGTGAGGGGACTGGTCTACGAAAGCAACGAATTCGGCGACGTGTTCTATTCTTACCTGTTGTTTTCCCTGCCAAGCGCTTTCGGCGGCCACGACGACCTCTCCACATCGCCTGTCTCCTGGGGACGGCATGTGGCGCTCGCGGTCTCCTGCGTCGACAACGTCACCTCCTTCCATGTCTTCGTGGATGGCGAGGAACTTCCCTTCACCGTCCAGACGCCTCCCCTGCACCTCTTCCCCGCAGCGGGACAACCCTTCCTCACGCAGACCCTCGTGATGAACGGCGTGGACGACATCAAATGGCACGACGACACGTCCCCCCTCTACAGCCCCCTTTCCGGCGTCTGGGACGGCGCGCGGATCCGCCAGGAGCGCGATCTGGGACATTTCCTGCGGAGCGGAACCTACACGTCGCCGGAGTACCGGTTCGACGCCCCCGCCCGGCTCCGGGAGGTGCAGTGGACCGGTATCACGCCTCCGGGGATGGACGGGAGCATGCGCATCCGGCTCGACCTCGTCACGGCCGACGGGACGATCCTCCATGACGCGCTGGGCCCCGCCGGCCCTCCCGAGGACCTCTCGCACCTTCCCACCGTCGTCTCGCTCCGGTACCGGGTCATTTTCGACTGCGCCGTCCCGGAGAGTCTCATGCGGGACGCCCCCGTGTTCGAGTCGATCTGGTTCACCTTCGAGCGGCGCGGCCGCGCGCCCGCCTGGAGCGACCTCTCGTCCGACTGATTCCGCGCCGCCGCCCCCTGACTCCCTGTTCCCGAACGGGTATCCTGCGTCCATGGAAACCCCCTATATCCTTTATGGCACCCGCACCCCCATCGGACGCTTCCAGGGAGGTCTTTCGGCGCTCTCCGCGACCGATCTCGGCGCGCACGCCGTCCGCGCGGCGGTCTCGGCGCTGAAGCTCGACCCGGCTGCGATCGACGAATGTGTCTTCGGAAACGTGATCGGCGCGGGCTTGGGACAGAATCCGGCGCGCCAGGCGGCCCTCAAGGGCGGGCTCCCTCCCTCGATCCCCGCATTCACCGTGAACAAGGTGTGCGGATCGGGCCTGAAGGCGGTCTCGCTCGCCGCGCAGGCGGTGGCGGTCGGCGAGGCAAGGCTCGCCATCGCAGGCGGCATGGAAAGCATGACGAACGCGCCGTACCTGGCCCCCCAGATGCGGGCCGGGAGCCGCCTCGGGAACGCCCAGCTTCTCGACGCCATGATCGTCGACGGCCTCTGGTGCCCCTTCGAGGACTGGCATATGGGCAAGGCCGCCGACCACATCGCGCGGAAGCACGGGATCACCCGCGAGATGCAGGATACCTATTCGATCGAGAGCCACCGGCGTGCCGCCAGGGCGACAGCCGACGGTGTTTTCACGCGCGAGATCTCGCCCGTCACGATCAAGGGAAGGAAAGGGGACACCGTGATCTCCGCCGACGAGGGGATCCGGACCGACGCCTCTCCCGAGGGTATGGCGAAGATGAAGCCGGCCTTCGACCCGACCGGCACCGTCACCGCCGCGAACGCATCGCAGATCTCGGACGGCGCGGCGGCGCTCGTGATCGCAAGCGAATCGGGCGCGAAAAAAGCCGGTATCAAGCCGGTCGCCCGGATCCTGTCGACCGCCACGAGCGGTGTCCCCCCGAAGGAGATCTTCGACGCGCCGGTCGGGGCGATCCGGACGCTCGTCGCCAAGGCGGGTCTCAAACTGGACCAGATCGACCTCTTCGAGGTGAACGAGGCGTTCGCGGCGCAGACCCTGGCGAACGGGAAGGAACTGGGGCTCGATCCCGCGCGCGTCAACGTCCACGGCGGCGCCATCGCCCTGGGGCATCCGATCGGCTGCTCCGGCGCGCGGATCCTCGTGACGCTTCTCTCCGCCCTCGCGCTCCGGAAGGCCCGTTACGGCGTGGCGGCGGCGTGCCTCGGCGGCGGAAACGCCATCGCGATGGCAATCGAACGCCTCTAGCTGGCAGGCTCTAGCGGCCCCAGGGGCCCCGGTCCCAGCGACCGTAGTGGGACTGGTATTGCCTGAACTGTTCGGCGTCCAGAACCTGACGCATCCGCTCGGTCACATACTCCCGTATCTCGCGATGCCCGGCGTCGAACGCCTCGCGCGTCATCTCCTTCGCCTCCAGCCTTTTCTCGAGCGCGTCCCGGTTCTCGCGGCGCCACGCGAGAAGCGCCGCGTACTCGCGCTTCTGGTCGTCGGTGACCCCCGCGATCCGCTCGGCCATCCGGTTCACGTCGTAGTTGAACTCGCCCCAGGGCCCTTCCCGGAGCGCGCGCTCGCGCCGGTCCCGCTCCTCGCGGTCCTGCTCGAGGGCCGCACGGACCGCCGCCACCACATCCCCTTGCGTCCGGACGGGACGCCCCGGATCCAGGTCGTCCAGGCCGCCGCTCCGTGCCTGCCCCTCTTCCCGACGATCCTCGGCAAGGGAGGGAGCACCGGTCTCGTGATGCCGGATGGTTCCGCTGGAAGGAGGAACGCCCGGCTCCGCAGAGGTTTCCCCGCGTCCCGGGTCAGGAAGCCGATCGAACGGCGCGGAGACCGGCAGACGCGACTCGGGGACCGCCGGGCGCGCCGATCCGTCATGCCGGGGCGAGAAGGTCCCGGCCATCCAGCCGGCGCCGAACGCCGCGCCGCAGGCGATAATCCCGATCCCGACCGGAACGCTTCTCACCACGTGATTATATCGATTGTGCCCCGCGCGGGTTCGCCGCTGTAGAATCGCGGTCATGACCACACCCCTATCGATCGGCGTCTGCGGCTCCGGCACGATGGGATCCGGGATCGCGCAGACCTTCGCGCAATCGGGCTTTCCGGTGACGCTTTTCGACGTGGCGCAGGCGCAACTCGACCGGGCCCGGTCCGGAATCGAGGGGTCGCTCAAGAAACTCGCGGAGAAGGGAAAGATCCCTGCCGCCGATGCCACTGCCGCGGCGGGACGGATCCGGACGGCCACCGCTCTCGACCCCCTCGCCGGATGCGCGCTCGTCGTCGAGGCGGTTCCCGAGACGTTCGAGATCAAGGCGGACCTCTTCCGGAGGCTCGACGCGCTCCTTCCGGCCGATGCCCTGCTCGCCTCGAACACGTCGTCGATCTCGATCACCCGCCTGGCGGCCACCACGAAGCGGCCGGACCGGTTCATCGGCATGCATTTCATGAATCCGGTCCCCCTGATGGTGCTCGTCGAGGTGATCCGGGGCCACCTGACATCGGACGCCACGACCGCCGCCACGATGGACCTCGCGAAGAAGCTCGGGAAGACCCCGGTCGAGGTCCACGATGCCCCCGGTTTCGTCGCGAACCGCATCCTGATGCCGATGATCAACGAGGCGGTCTTCGCCCTGCACGAGGGGGTGGGGACGAAGGAATCGATCGACGCCGTGATGAAGCTCGGCATGAACCACCCGATGGGCCCCCTGACCCTGGCCGACTTCATCGGACTGGACGTGTGCCTGGCGATCCTCGAGGTCCTCGAAAGCGAGTACAAGGACCCGAAATACCGACCCTGCATCCTGCTGCGGAACATGGTCCGGGCGGGGCTGCTGGGACGGAAGACCGGCCGAGGATTCTACGAGTATCCCGCTCGCTAGGCTGTTTGCGGGCGACCCTCTCGCGACCGCGCGCGCCATCTCGCTCGTCGAGAACCGCGGCCCCGGGGCGCGCGAGCTCCTCCGGCGGATCGCCCCGCGAACGGGGAAAGCGCACCGGATCGGCGTCGCCGGCCCCCCCGGCGCGGGAAAAAGCACCCTGATCGCGGGGCTCATCCGCGAACTGCGCGCGCGGAAGGAATCGGTCGGGATCCTCGCGACGGATCCCTCGAGCACCCTGACCGGGGGCGCGATCCTGGGGGACCGCGTCCGGATCCAGGAGCCGGGGGCCGATACGTCGGTCTTCTACCGGAGCATGGCGACGCGCGGCTGGCGCGGCGGACTCGCACGCGCCTGCCGGGACACGATCCGGATCCTCGAGGCTTCCGGGAAGGACGTCGTCCTGGTGGAGACCGTGGGCGTGGGCCAGGCGGAACTCGACATCACCACGATCGTGGACACCCTGGTGCTGGTCCTGGTCCCCGAATCGGGCGACTTCATCCAGATGCTGAAGGCGGGGATCCTCGAGTTCGGCGATATTCTCGTTGTCAACAAATCGGACCGCGCGGGGGCGGACGAGGTGGCCGAGGACCTGAAGGACGTCGTTTCCCTAAGGGGCCCCAGACCCCTGGAACAGATGGGCCACAGACCCCTTCCCGGTTGGACGGTCCCGGTCCTGAAAACGGTCGCCAGGGAAGACAAGGGAATCGCGAAGCTGGCCGACGCCGCGGAGGCCCACCGGCGGCATCTGGGGGAATCGGGACGCCTCGCGGCGCGCCGGCAGGAACAGGCGCTCGCGGAGCTGCGCGAACGGCTCCTTGACGGCCTGCGCGAAAAAGCGGACAAGATGCTCGCGGGCCCGCGGGCCGGGGCGCTCGCGGCCCGGCTCGCGCAGGGGAAAACGGACGGCGCCGCGGCGGTCGCGGCGCTCGGGAAGGACGGGGGATCCGATGGCGAACGCGCGGCACGCCGCGGCAAGAAAAGCAAGAAACGGTAGCGGCACCCCGGCCACCGGGAAGGGCGCGAAAGCCGCCCCCCCGGCGGAACGCGCCACGATGTCGGGCGTCCCCTTGAAGCCCTGCTACGGCCCCGAGGACCTCTCGGGATTCTCGTACCCCGAAAAACTGGGGAATCCCGGCGCCTATCCGTTCACACGCGGGGTCTACCCCACGATGTACCGGGAGCGGCTCTGGACGATGCGGCAGTTCGCCGGGTTCGGGAACGCCGCGGATACGAACAAGCGGTTCAAATACCTCCTGGCGATCGGCCAGACGGGACTTTCCACCGCCTTCGATTTCCCAACGCTCCTCGGGTACGACTCCGACTCCCCGCGCGCGAAGGGGGAGGTCGGCCGGTGCGGCGTGGCGATCGATTCCCTCGCGGACATGGAACGCCTCTTCGACGGGATCCCGCTCGACCAGGTGTCGACCTCCATGACGATCAACGCGCCGGCCGCGATCCTCCTTTCCTTCTATATCGGGGTCGCGGAGAAGCAGAAGGTGGCGCCCGCGCTCCTCCGGGGGACGACCCAGAACGACCTCCTGAAGGAATTCCACGCCCAGAACACCTGGATCTACCCTCCGGAGCCGTCCTTGCGGATCGTGACCGACATCATCGAGTACTGCACGCGGCAGGTCCCGAAGTGGAACACGATCTCGATCTCCGGCTATCACATCCGCGAGGCGGGATCGACCGCCGCCCAGGAGCTCGCCTTCACGCTCGCCGACGGCCTCGAATACGTCCGGCGCGGGATCGAGCGGGGGCTGGACGTCGACGCCTTCGCGCCGCGCCTTTCCTTTTTCTTCGACGCCCACGTCGACTTCTTCGAGGAGATCGCCAAGTTCCGGGCGGCCCGGCGCATCTGGGCGCGCGAGATGAAAAACCGCTTCAAGGCGAGGAACCCCGAGTCGATGCGCCTGCGCTTCCACACGCAGACGGCCGGGGTGTCGCTCACCGCGCAGCAGCCGGAAAACAACATCGTCCGCACCACGGTCGAGGCGATGGCGGGGGTCCTGGGCGGAACGCAGTCCCTGCACACGAACGCCATGGACGAGACGCTGGCGCTCCCGACCGAGAAGACCGCGCAGATCGCGCTTCGGACCCAGCAGATCCTGGCCCTGGAGTCGGGGATCCCGAACGTGATCGATCCCCTGGCCGGCTCCTATTTCGTGGAAGCCCTGACGGACGAGATGGAATCGCAGGCGTACGACTACTTCCGGCGGATCGACGAGGTCGGCGGCATGATGCGGGCGATCGAGACCAACTTCATCCGGAAGGAGATCGCCCGCTCCGCGCGGCAGTTCCAGCGGGACGTCGAGTCGGGCGCCCGGAAGGTCGTCGGCGTCAACTGCCTCGCGGACGGCGCGGAGGAGGGGGACCCCATCCCCCTCCTCAAGATCGACCCGAAAGTGGAGCGGGACCAGGCCGCGCGCCTGGCGCGCCTCAAGAAGACCCGGAACAACGCGAGCGCGCGAAAGCGCCTCGACGCCCTCTCGCGCGCCGCCGCCGGGACCGCCGGGGCCAAGACCGCCGGGGCCAAGGAAGAAAACCTTTTCCCCTTCATTCTCGACGCCGCCCGTGCCTACTGCACCGAGGGGGAGATCATCACCGCCATGGAAAAGGTGTTCGGCCGGTACAAGGAGCCGATTTTCGTTTAGGGACGATTTTCCGGTCAACGGACGGCCCGGTCGGCCGTTACTTTCCTGTCATCCATGACACCCCCCGCCACATCCCCGGATATCCGGATACCTAAGGAGGCCCGATGAGCCGATTCCGCGTTTCCGCCGTCCTTGCCGCGTCGCTTCTGGCCGCCCCTTCCCCCGCGCCCGCGCGGGAAAAAGGGGCCCTGACGGCGACCGTCGAGAAGAAGGACCTCCCGATCGAGATCGACCTCGCCGGCACCTTCAAGGCGCAGGACAAGACTGAGATCTCCGTGGAACCGGACGAATATTCCGGGAACCTCATCCTCCTCAAGCTCGCCCCTGAGGGGTCGACCGTCAAGGAGGGGGATATCCTGATGAAGTTCGACAAGCGGGACCTCCAGAAGGCGGTCTCAAGCGCCCAGAACGCGATCGACGAGGCCCAGCTGAAGCTCGACAAGGCGCGGGCGGATCTCGCCACCCTGCAGGTCGAGCAGGAGTCGTCGCTCGGAAAACTCAAGAAGGAGCTCGCGCAGGCGAGACTGCGTAAGGAGGGATCCGTCCAGGATCTTGCCATGAAGCACGAGGAGAAGAAGAAGGCCATCCGGAAGGGAGAGGAAGGACTCGTTGACGCCCGGGTAAACCTCGAACAGCTCCAGGGGATGTACAAGCGGCGCGAGCTCCACACCGAGACGGAGAACATCCTTCTCGAACGGGAGAACCGCCAGATCAAGGACCAGGAGCGCGATCTCGAGGAGACCCGGAAGAAGCTCGCCTACTTCGAGACGTACGAGATGCCCCTGGAGAAAGGGAAGGTCGAGCTGGAGGTCGACCAGAAGGAGACCGAGATCCGAAAGGCCGAGATCAAGGCGGCCGTCGACCTGAAGGAGAAGCAAGTCGCCGTTGCCAACGCCGAGCGCGACCTGACGAAGGCCCAGGAGAAGAAGACGAATCTCGAGAAGGACGCCGAGAAGCTCACCATCCGCTCCCCCCGCGCCGGGATCCTCTTCTACGGGACGATCGGGTCGGACAACCCCATGGGTGTCATGGTCATGCGCCAGATGCAGGGGGAGCTCCGGGTCGGCGGGCGCGTCACGACGCACCAGGTGCTGATGACCGTCGCCTCGATGGAAAGCCTCTCGGTCGAGATGAAGGCCCACGAGAACGACATCCAGCACATCAAGGCTGGCCTCTCTCTCACGATCCGGCCGGATGCCTTTCCGGACCTCTCGGTCAAGGGGACGGTCAAGGAGGTCGGGCAGGTGGCGACCCGCGGGGACTTTTTCAGCGAGTCGCGCGAGTTTTCCGTCACCGGCACCTACGAGGGGCAGTACGCACAACTGCGCGCCGGGATGAACTGCCGGGTCACCCTGCATGCCGACCGGATCCCGGATGCCGTCCAGGTGCCCGTGCTCGCCGTTTTCGAGGACGACGGGAAGCATTTCTGCTACGTCGCCGACGGCGGGAAACCCGCGCGGCGCGAGGTGAAGACCGGCCCTTCGAACGGCAAGATGGTCCAGGTCCTGGAAGGGCTCCAGGCCGGAGACACCGTCCACCTGCACGACCCGTTCCTGGAGTAGCCGGATGGCGGACCTGATCGACCTGGCGGACCTCCGGAAGGAATACCCGATGCCCGGGGGGGCCGTCGCGGCCCTGAAGGGGATCTCGCTCTCCGTCGCGGCGGGCGAGTATGCCGCCATCATGGGGGCGTCCGGCTCCGGGAAATCCACCCTCCTCTACCTGCTGGGGCTTCTCGTGACCCCCACGTCCGGCACCTACCGGTTCGAGGGGCAGGAAGTCGGGACCCTGTCGGATGCCGAGCGCTCGCGCCTGCGGAGCCGCCGGATCGGCTTCATCTTCCAGTCGTTCCACCTGGTCCCCCAGTTCACTGTCCTCCAGAACGCGCTCCTCGGGGCCCGGTATGCGGGCGCCAACGGCGAGACGCCGGCGCGCGCGCGGGCGCTTCTCGACCGCGTCGGCCTCTCGCGACGCCTTGCCCATCATCCGGCGGAGCTCTCGGGCGGCGAGATGCAGCGGACCGCGATCGCGCGGGCCCTTCTCATGGACCCCCAGGTGATCCTGGCGGATGAGCCGACCGGAAACCTCGACGCGAGGACCGGCGACGAGATCGCGGGGCTCCTGGAGGAACTGAACCGCGAGGGAAAGACCGTGATCCTCGTGACGCACAATCCGGCACTCGCGGCGCGCGCGAGGCGGCGGATCACGCTTGCCGACGGCGAGGTGCGCGCGTGAGCCCCGGCACCTTTCGCGAGGCGCTCTCGAACCTGCGGCTCCACAAGGCCCGCTCGACGCTGGCGATCCTCGGGATCGTCTTCGGGGTGGCCTCCGTCATCTGCATGCTCTCGATCAGCGAGGTCGCCCGGCGCGACGCCGTGGCCCGGATCGAGCGGATGGGACTCCGGAACGTCATCCTCGACAGCGTGAAACCGGAGAAGGTCCGCTCCGAGGAGGAGAAGGACGAGGAAAGCCGCTCGCAGGTCGCCCGGTACGGCCTGACGCGGCAGGATCTCGCGGTCCTCGCCGACGTCCTGCCGGCAGTCGAACGGATCGCCCCCCTGCGCATCCTCTGGCAGGGCGTGAAGGCCGGGTTCAGGAAGAGCGACGTCGCCGTGATCGCGACCACCCCGGACTACCCGGCGGTCATGGAGCACCCCGTCCGACGCGGGCGGTTCCTCGCCCCCGTGGACGAGTCCCGGGCCCAGACGGTCTGCGTCCTGGGGGACGAGGCGGCCCGGACGCTTTTCCCCCTGGCCGACCCGGTGGACGAGGTCGTGACGATCGGGAAGATCCCCTTCCGGGTCATCGGGGTCATGTCCCGGAAGGGATCCACGTCGGGGGACGAGGCGCTCGGGAATCCCGACAACGCCGTCTACGTGCCGCTCGCGTCCGCCTTCGCCCGGTTCGGCGCCCTCCAGATCAAGGTGGGGGCCGGGTCGGGCGAGGCGTCGAAGCTCGAGATCAACCGGGCTGTCCTGCGGGTGTCGGACGCCTCCCTCCTCTCGCCGGTCGCCCAGGCGGCGCGCCACCTTGCCGAGACGCGCCACCGCACGAAGGACGTCCAGGTCACGATCCCGCATGCGCTGATGGCCGAGCACCGCCGCACGGAACGGATCTTCCAGTGGGTGATGGGGTCCCTCGCCGCGATCTCGCTCCTCGTCGGCGGGATCGGGATCATGAACATCATGCTGGCGAACGTCGCGGAGCGGAAATCCGAGGTCGGGCTGCGCCGGGCCCTGGGGGCCACGCGCGGCGATGTCGTGCGCCTCTTCTTGAGCGAGAGCACGCTCCTCTGCGCGTTGGGGGGCGTCCTGGGACTCGCGCTGGGGGTCGGTCTCGCCCTGGGGATCGGGGAGCTCGCCGGCTGGTCGGTCGCCTTCCAGCCACTGGCGTTCCCGCTGGGACTGGGGGTGGCGGTCGCCTCGGGGCTCGTCTTCGGGACGGTGCCGGCCAGACAGGCCGCCAGGCTCGACCCGGTCCTGGCGCTCCGGTCGGAATAGTCATGGCCTCTCGAACCTGGCTGATCCCGGCGGCCCTCGCGCTCGTGCTCCGCGCCCCGCTTGCCGCCGCGCCGCCCCCCCCCTCCCTGGAGCGTGAAGTCCGGGAGGCGCTGGAGCGGGGTGCCGATTTCCTCGTCAGGACGCAGCATGCCGACGGAGCCTGGGGCTCCCACGATGCGAAAGAGACGTTCGCGGAGCTCGGCTGGGGCCGCAAGGAGGTCGGCGGACACCACGGCGTCACGAACGCCTGTACGGCCCTGGCGGCCCTGGCGCTTCTCGAAAAGCCGGGCCGATCCCCCGCCCAGACGGAAGCCCTCAAGAAGGGCGCGGAATACCTCCTGGCGAACTGGAAATTCGGCCACGAGCCGGGATACCAGGCGACCGGCTGGGGGTATGCCTACATGCTGGACTTCCTCTCCCGCCTGTCGTTGGCACCCGAGGGAGCCTCTTTCCGGGACCGGATCCGGAAGATCATCCCGGAACTGGTGAAGGCGCTGGCGGCGTCCCAGCGGTCCGACGGCGGCTGGTTCTACTACAGCGGCCCCTGGGGCGACAGTGCCGGATTCACGACGAGCACCGTCCTCCTGGCGCTCATGAACGCGCAACGGGCGGGATTCGCCGTCCCCCCCGGTGTGGTCAATGACGCCGTGACCCTGGTGGCGTCGCTGGAATCCCCCTCGGGCGAGTTCTTCTACGACTCGCGCTTCCTCAAGAGCCCCCGGGGCTCCTGGCCGCTCCAGTGGCTCGGCGGCGGAAGCCGGGCGGTCGCCGGCTGGGTCTCGCTCTTTGCCGCCGGAAGGACGACGTCGACCGGAGACCTCAAGAAGGGGCTCGACCTCTTCGTGAAGACCGAAGACTACCTCGAGGTCGGCCGGAAGCGCATGATCCCCCACCGCGACGCCCCCCACAACATCTCGGGGTATTTCTTCTTCTACGGCTACTACTACGCCGCGGAATCGGCCCTGCGGCTCCCGAAGGACGATCAGGCCCCGTATTGGGACTTCCTCGCCCGGGGGATCCTCCGGACCCAGGAAACCGACGGCTCCTGGTGGGACACGGTCTGCTACGATTACGGCAACAAGTGGGGGACCGCCTACGCCATGCTGACCCTGGACTATTACCTCAAGAACGCCACGAACGGGCCGTCCGCCCGGTCCGGAAAGGAAAAAAAATGAGACGCCTCGCCCTTCCGATCGCCTTCCTGATGGTTGCCTCGGATCCCCTTCACGGCGCGGACGCACCGCCCCCCCCGGTCGCGCCGGCCGCCGACCTTGCCGCGAAGACACAGGCTCCCGGATACATGGGACTCTCCGCCGCCCCGATCGAGCCTTCGGAACGCACCGACTACGGGTTGAAATCCGACCAGGCGGGCCTCGTGATCCTCGGGGTCGCCCCCGACGGCCCGGCGGCGAAGGCAGGGCTCAAGGACGGCGACATCCTGCTTGCGATCGACGGAAAGCCGTTCGAGACGCCGGAGGAACTGACCGCCCTCGTCCGCGCTCTTCCGGCCGGGAAGACCGTCAAGACGTCGATCCTGCGGGACGAAAAGCCGCTGGACGTTTCCGTCACGCTCGGGACCGCGCCGGCCCCGAAAGCCGCCGCCGGCGGGGAGGAAGAAGAGATGCGCCGCCAGCAACAGGCGATGCTTGCCATGCTCCCCCCCGAGATGCGCACCAAGATCCAGGAGCTCCAGAAGGTTGCCGAGAAAAAGGGGAAGGAACTCTCCGAAAAGTACAAGGCCGAGGGGCTCTCCGACGAAGGGATCCAGGAGCGCGTCCAGCAGGAGCTCATGCAGGACCCGGAGATCGCGAAGCTCCAGCAGGAGCTCCAGGAGATGATGCAGGGGATGGGCGGCGGGATGCAGCCCGGCCCAGGACGTTGACGGCTACCGCGCGAGCGGTGAGGCGCTATCGGTCCACCGGAGCCGGATTTCGTCCACGACCGGCGTGTCCCGCAAGGTGGGCCCGGCCAGCGACACGCATCCGGGATCGGTGACCGCCAGGGTCACCCGGATTTCAGCCTCGCGGCACCGGTGGATCGGCGCGAACGCCACCTCCTGGCGGCCCGCAAGGTCCCACGTGACCACGCGGCTTTCGGATGAGCCGTCGTCCCGGTGACCGTGAACGTGACCTCGCCCGCCAGGAGCGCCATCTCGCCGGCGCGCTCGGCGAACCAGAAAGCGATCGCGCCGCCCGTGTGACCTTCACCCCCAAAAAAACTGAACCGCAACTTTGTAAGGTAGCGGGTCGGGGAAAGGGGGTTTGGGATGGCGAGGAAGTCGCTAAACTCTTGAATTAAGGCAAACTGACCCACTACCCCTTTCCGGGTGGTCTGGCGCACCCACGGATGTTCCGGTACCATCCCGCCGCCCGTGGGCTCCCGAAAGACCAAGCGCAGGCCGTCCCGGAAGTCCCACCTTCCGGCCTCCCGGATCGGGGACGCGGCACGGATCCGCATCCTCGTCGCCAAGCCCGGCCTCGACAGCCACGATCGCGGCGCGCGGGTCGTCGCCTCGGCCCTGCGCGACGCGGGCATGGAAGTGATCTATACGGGGCTCCACCAGACGCCCGAATCGATCGTCCAGGCCGCGCTCCAGGAGGACGTGCATGTCGTCGCCCTCTCGATCCACTCGGGAGCGCATATGACGCTCTTCCCGGCGGTGCGGAAGCTTCTCGTGGCGAACGGCCTCGCGCACGTCCTCGTGACCGGCGGGGGGATCATCCCGGCGGAAGACCGGAAGAAGCTCGAGAAGACGGGGATCGGGAGGCTCTTCCCGCCCGGGACACCCTTGAGCGAGATCATCGGTTACATCCGGAAAAACGCCGGCCGTTGATCCCGGCCGCGCGCGCCGTTTGGGGTTTGCCCCCCCGCGCGCGTGCCGCTAGCATACCCCCGCTTTGATGCTTCCCCACGAGATCCTCTGGATCCCGCTCGTCCCGTTCGCCAGCGCGCTTGTTCTCTGGATTTTCGGCAAGCGCCTGTCGGACAAGGCGGTTGCGACGATCGCCTGCGCGGCCCCCCTGATCTCCTTCCTTGCGGGACTGGCGTGCCTGAAGGCGCTTCTCGCCGACCCCGTCCCGCTCTCCTGGTCGGCCGGCTCCTGGATCGCCGCGGGGGACGTCTCGATCGATTTCGCCTTCCGGGTGGACCCCCTCTCCTGCGTCATGACGCTCGTCGTGGCGGGCGTGGGGTTCCTGATCCACGTCTTCTCGATCGGGTACATGCACGGGGATCCCGGCTTCAAGCGGTACTTCCTGTATCTCAACCTTTTCGTGGGCTCGATGCTCACCCTGGTGACGGCCGAGACCCTGCCCCTCCTCTTCCTGGGATGGGAAGGGGTCGGCGTCTGCTCGTACCTCCTGATCGGGTTCTGGTACGAGGATCCGGAAAAGGCGGCGGCGGGCCTGAAGGCGTTTCTTGTCAACAAGGCGGCGGACGTCGCGTTCCTGGCGGGGATGCTGATCCTCGCGGTCCGGTTCGGGACGCTCGACATCCCGACACTGGCCGGGCGCGTCCTCATGGAATCCCCCCTCGAGAACCCCTTCCTGCCGGCGGCGGCCCTCCTGCTCTTCATCGCGGCGTGCGGGAAGTCGGCCCAGATCTTCCTGCACGTCTGGCTCCCCGACGCGATGGCGGGCCCGACCCCCGTCTCGGCCCTGATCCACGCCGCGACGATGGTGACGGCGGGGGCGTACCTCGTGGCGCGCCTCAATTTCCTCTATCCGGCGGGGCTTCTGGTGACGGACCTCGTCGCGGTGACGGGAGCCGTCACCGCGGCGTATGCCGCCGTCTGCGCCCTGGCGCAGACCGACATCAAGAAGGTGCTCGCCTACTCGACCGTAAGCCAGCTCGGATTCCTCTTCCTGGGACTGGGGGTCGGGGCGTTCCCCGCCTCGATCTTCCATCTCGCGACCCACGCCTTCTTCAAGGCGGTCCTGTTCCTGTCGGCCGGGAGCGTGATCCACGCCCTCTCCGGCGAGCAGAACATCTGCCGGATGGGAAACGGCCTCTGGCGGAAGATGCCGGTCACCTTCGCCTGCGCGACGGCGGCCGTCCTTTCGGCCACGATGTTCCCGTTCGCGGGATTCGTCTCCAAGCACCAGATCCTTCATGCCGCCAGCGAGGGCCGCCCCCCCATCGGCTGGATCGCGACCGCGGCGAGCGTGCTGACCGCGGTCTATCTCGCCCGCTGGTGGGTCCAGGTGTTCTTCGCGAGGAACGATTCCCACGCCGCAAGCCACGCGCATGAATCCCCGGCAACGATGACCGTGCCTCTCGTGCTTCTCGCGGGACTGGCGCTGGCCGGAGGAGTTCTCAACTGGCCGGGGCCGGCGGGGGGATGTCTCGAGCGCTTCCTCTCTCCGATCTTCTTCTTCGTGCCGCTCCACACGGACGCGGGCGACGCGGGAGCGCTCCCGTCGTCCCTGGCCATTCCCGTCGCGGCCCTTTTCCTGGCCTGGATCTACGCGAAACACCCCGGCTGGTTCGACGCCGTCCGGCGCGTCGCGCGTCCGGTCAGGGAAGCGGCCGCCCACGGCTTCCACATCGACGACCTCTACCGCGACTTCATCGTGACTCCCGTAACGAAGGGGTCGGTCCTGCTCTGGGCGTTCATCGACCTCCTGGCGATCGACGGCCTGGCCCACGCGGCGGCCGGGCTCGTCTCCGCCGCGGGCTCCGCCGTGCGCCGCCTCTCGACCGGAGTCGCCTCCACCGGGCTTGCGGCGGCGATCGTCGGGGCCACCGCCTTCCTCGCGTGGGCCGCCTGGGGACGCTGACATGCCGGCCGACTCCCTTCCGGTCTGCCTCGTCGCGATCCCCCTGGCGGGGGCGCTCCTCGTCGCCGCCCTGCCGGGCGCCTTCCATGCGGCCTTGCGCCTGACGGCGGGGCTCGTCTCGCTCTGGCCCCTCTGGCTCGCCCTCCGGGGGTTTCATGCGCTCCCCGCCGAATCCGTCGCCTCCCTTCCCTGGATCCCCGCCTGGGGGATCCGGTTCCACCTGGGGTTCGACGGCCTGGGGGGACCGCTCGCGCTCCTCACGGCGGCGCTGACACCGATCGTCATCCTCTCCACCTGGCGCCAGGTCTCGACCCGGGTGAAGGGATTCCTCGTCTGCCTCCTGCTTCTCGAATCAGGCCTCTTCGTCACGTTCATGGCGCGCGACCTCTTCCTCTTCTATTGCGGCTGGGAACTGGTCCTGATCCCCATGTATTTCATCGTGGGCCTGTGGGGCGGGGCGCGCCGGATCTACGCCACGATGAAATTCGTCCTCTTCACGGCGGCGGGGAGCCTTCTCATGCTCGCGGCGATCCTGGCGCTGGCGCGCGCGAACGGGAGATGGGATTTTTCCGCGGAGACTTGCGCCGCGGCGGCAAGGACCTTCTCCCCCGAGATGCAGCGGTGGCTCCTTCTCGCCTTCATCGCCGCCTTCGCGGTGAAGGTCCCGGTCTGGCCCTTCCACACCTGGCTTCCGGACGCGCACGTCGAGGCCCCGGCCGGCGGGTCGATCTTCCTCGCCGGGGTCCTCCTCAAGATGGGGACGTACGGAATGCTCCGCTTCGCCTTCCCGCTCTTCCCCGAGGCGGCGCGGGAGATCCTCCCCTGGATCCTGGCGCTGGGAGCGATCGGCGCCGTCTGGGGGGGGCTCATGTCGCTCGCCCAAGGGGACATCAAGTCGCTCGTCGCCTACTCGAGCGTCAGCCACATGGCGGTGATCGTCCTGGGGATCTCGTCGCTCGACGCCGCCGGGGTCGCCGGGGCGCTCTTCCAGATGGTCGCGCACGGCGTCAACACCGGGTGCCTCTTCCTTCTCGTGGGGATGCTCTACGAGCGGACCCACAGCCGCCTTGTCGCCGATCATGGAGGACTCGCGAAGGCGATGCCCGCCTTCACGGTCTTCTTCGTCGTGGCGTGCCTTTCGTCGCTGGGCCTTCCCGGACTCGCCGGGTTTCCGGGCGAGTTCCTGATCCTGAAAGGGCTTCTCGCCTCCTGGATGGCGGACCGGTCGAACGCGACCATGGCCGCGTTCGTGGCGACGGGGGCGGGACTTCTCCTCTCCGCCAGCTACCTCCTCTGGATGGTGAAGCGCGTCTTCTTCGGCCCTCTCCATCATCCGGGCGACCATGTCCCCGAGGATCTCTCGATACGTGAGAGAACTGCCGCCGGAATCCTCGTCGTGACGATGGTCGTGCTGGGCCTCGCGCCGGGGATCGTCACCGGCCGCGCGGAGCCGGCGATCCGGACCGTCCTCGCCGCGATCACGAGGGGCGCGCCATGAGCCCGGCCGCCTCCCTTCTCCTCCTTCCGGCGGGGTGGATCCTCCTCTTCCTGTTCGGCATGAACCGCCGCGTCCCGGCGACGCTCCTCGCGGCGTTCGCCGCCCTCGCGTGCCTGGCGCCCGTTCCCGGGATCCTCGCCGCCGGGCTCCACGGCCCCGACATGACGCTCTGGGACGGCGGCCTTGTCTGGGACGCGGGCGCGCGGATCCTGACGCTCGTCGTCTTGCTCGGAACGGCTGCCACGGTCTTCCTGGCCGGACGGTCCCCTTCCCGGGAGTCTGCCCCGATGCTCCCGTTCCCGGTCCTGGCGGTGGCGGCCGCGATCGGCGCGGTCGCCGCGGTCGGCGCGCGGGACATGGCGACCGCCTTCATCGCGATCGAGATCGTCTCCGTCGCCGGTTACGCCCTGGCGGGACTGGGCGGCCAGCGCGCTTCCACCGAGGCGGCGATGAAATATTTCCTTTTCGGGGCGGCGGCGACCGGCTTTCTCGCGTTCGGTCTCGCCCTCCTCTACGCCGGGACCGGCGCGACCGTCCCGGGGCCGGTCCTCACGGGCCTTGCCCGCGCGGGAGCGGTCGTCTTCGCCGTCGGGCTCCTCGTGAAAGCGGGAGCGGCCCCCTTCCACACGTGGGCCCCGGACGCCTACACGGGCTCCTCCCTTCCGGCGGCGGCGCTCCTCTCCACCGTCTCGAAGGTCGCCGCCCTCGCGATCCTGACGCGCCTGTCGGTCCGGCTTCTCCCCGCCGAGCCCGGCCTCTGGCAGCCGTTTCTTTGGGGCGCGGCCGCCCTGACGATGACCGCCGGGAACCTCGGGGCGCTCCGGCAGACCGACCTGCGCCGGATGCTCGCGCATTCGAGCGTCGCCCATACGGGATACCTCCTCATGGGGATCCTCGCGGCCGCCTCTCCGGGCGGGACGCCCGCCAGCGCGAACCTGTACCTCGCCGCCTACACGGGAATGGGGGTCGCGACGTTCGGCTTCCTCGCGCTGCGCCGGTCGTCCGATCATACGGAGACAGGTCTCGCCGGGCTCGCACAGCGGCGCCCCTTCCTCGCGGCGGTCCTGGGGGCGGGCCTCCTGTCCCTGGCGGGACTACCCCCCACGGCCGGGTTCGCGGCGAAGTTCGCCGTCTTCGCCGATGCCGCGCGGGCCGGATTCTGGGGGCTCGTCCTCGTCGCGGTCGCGAACACCCTCTTTTCCCTCTATTACTACCTGCGCGCCCTGGGATGGATCTATTTCTCGAAGGGGCCGGAGACCGACACGGACGAGGGAAAGCTCGTCTCCCCTTCCGTGATCGCGCTCGGGATCATCCTGGCCGCGCTCCTCGCGACAGGGACGCTCATCCCCCTGATCATCCGTTCCTGAACATTTTTATGCCCATCAGGCGGGCGGGGGGCTTGCTTGGCGCTCGGGGAGCGGCGCTTACTCATTCTCGACCGGCATCCATGCCGATCTGCGAGGGCTCGGCCTGCGCGCCCCCTCCATGGGGCACGCCACGGCCTCTCATTCCGTTCGCACCGCCCCCCTCGCTTGGGCCGCTGTCCCGCCCGCATTCCCCAAGAATCAATTCCCCGAGAACGACAAGGAAGGCGGGGGCCTGTGGAAGAAAAGCCGAGGCCGACAGGCTGAAGGCGATTCCTCCGGGGGTGGGTGGGCCAGACACCATTTATAAAGCGGGGAAACCAAGAAAAATGTCCGGCATGCAACGGAAAGCGCCCCGTGGCGGGAGCCTGGCCGCGGGGCTGAATCGGCAAGGCGAGGCGCGGGCTCGCGTCCCCGGGAAAGGCTGGCGCAGGCTTCGCCTCGCCACCGCCGGTTCGCAGTGAGGCGCGCGTCCGGCATGTTTTCTGCGCGCCGAACGTCCCGCGGAGCAGGCGAACCGCCGATAGGGGCGCATCTCATCCGAGCGAAAACTGACGCTGAAAGCCCCCGGGATACCGCTCATTGCCCATGACCCTCCCAGCTGTCTCCTTCCTCCAGAATTTCGGCTGCTTCGTGACGGCGGTCCTGGCGATGGCGTTCCTGCGTCCGGCGAAAAACCCCTTCCGGTTCCTCGCGGACCTCTTCCGGTCCTGGCGCGAGGCCCCCTGGACCGCGACCGCCTGGGGTGTCTGCCTCGCGGTGATGGGGATCGATATCGTCCTCACCGGCTTCGACCACCGGTTCACCGCCTGGGTGGGGCGCGACTTCGCCCTCGAGGTCTACCGCGTCGAGAACGGGGCGCTTGCGGCGATCCAGACGCTGGCCCACCCCGCCCTCGACCATTTTTTCACGTGGGTCTACATCCTGTTCTTTCCCCAGGCGCTCATCGTCTGCCTTGTCATTTACACGATTGACCGGGACCGTGCCGCCCTGCGGCAGCTTCTGGTCGGGTTCGCGGCAAACTACGTCCTGGCGCTCCCCTTTTACGTCTTCTTTCCGGTGAGCGAGGCGTGGAGCCTCTTCCCCGATGACGGGATCACGCTCCGGATGGACGCCGTCTCTCCCGTTCTCATGGCCGCGTATCGCCCGATGAGCGGGATCGACAACTGCTTTCCGAGCCTACACGCCTCGATCGCGCTCACGATGTGGCTTACGACGCGCGACCGGCCGCGCCCGCGGCTCGTCCCGTTCACCGCCGCGGTCGCATGGTTCACGATCGCGTCGACTTTCTATCTCGGGATCCACTGGATCACCGACGCCGCGGCGGGGATCCTCCTCGCGCTGCTGGCCCGCCGGATCTCCCGGCGGCTTTCCGGGGCTCCGGCCTAGAGGCGTCTTCCGAAAGCCGTCCCGGCCCAGACAGCGATGAGTCCCCCGAGCAGGTTCGCCGCGACATTCGCCGCCGCGCGGGCCGACTGCCCGTCGCCGAAGAGCCGCGCCGTCTCGAGACCGAATGCGGAAAAGGTCGTGAACCCGCCCAGGACGCCGGCGAAGAGAAAAAGACGCGTCGCCTCCGATGCCCCCCGCGATTCGGCGATCGCCGCCCCGGCCCCGATCGCAAGGCAACCGGCAAGGTTCACGGCGAGCGTCCCCCACGGGAAGGCGGCGCCCAGGAATCGCGCGGCCATGACGCCGATGCCGTAGCGGGCAACGGAACCCAGGGCGCCCCCGAGAGCGACCGCCAGCCAGCGGTTCATGCCTTCCGCACGGCCGGATGAACGATTTCCGCCTCGACGCGGATGTCGGGCGGCTCGTGCCTCATCAGGATCCGGCCGTACCGGAACGGCGCCGCCCCGCCGCTCCCGGGCGGCGGCAGGGGAGCCGCCAGCCCCTTCCCGATCGTCCGGTGGGAGATCCAGCAGACCACGCGGTCCGCGAACCCCGCCCCGGCGAAGGCGCGGAGGATGCTGGCCCCCCCCTCGACCAGGAGATGCTGGATCTGCCGGCGGCCGGCCAGCGCGAGGAAGGCTTCCAGGGAGACCCCGCCCTCCACGGCGGGAAGGACGATCACCTCGCACCCCGCCCGGGAGAGCCGCGCCAGGCGCGCGGGCGACGCGCGCGGGGTCGCCACGACCCAGAGCGGGACCTTGCGGGCCGTCCGGACAAGGCGCGAGGCAAGGGGAAGCCGGGCGCGGCTGTCGAGAACGATCCGGACAGGCTGCCGTGCGGCCTCCACCAGACGCGCCGTCAGGACCGGGTCGTCCGAAAGGGCCGTCCCGACCCCCACCAGGATCGCGTCCACCTGTGCGCGCAGCGCGTGGCTCGACCGCCGCGCGGCAACACCCGAGATCATGATCCGCCGACCCCTGGGGCCGGCGATCTTCCCGTCTTCCGTCTCCGCCCACTTGAGCGTGACGAACGGGACACCGGCGGCGCGCCACCGGCGATACGGCGCGTTCTGCCGTTCCGCCTCGCGCGCGAGGATCCCCTCTTCCACCCGGATCCCGGCGGCGGAAAGCAGGGCGATCCCCCGCCCCGCGACTTCCGGGTTCGGGTCGCGCGCGGCGACCACCACCCGGCGCACCCCTGCCGCGCGGACGGCATCCGCACAGGGCGGGGTCTTTCCGTGGTGCGCGCACGGCTCGAGCGTCACGTAGAGCGTGGCGCCACGGGCGCGTTTTCCGGCCCTGGCGAGCGCCGCGGCCTCGGCGTGGGGACCGCCGAAGCGGGCGTGAAACCCCTCGGCGACGACCTTTCCGTTTTTCACCACGACCGCGCCGACCAGCGGATTCGGGGAGACGCGCCCCGCCCCGCGCTCGGCGAGCTCAAGGGCACGCCGCATCCAGGTCTCGTCTTCCATGCGCGGGGTATTATCGCCCCGGTCCCTGCAGGACCCGCAGGATTTCCGCCGCACGCGGGTCTCCGGCGACGGGCGCCAGGATCTCGCCGGCCTCCGCCGGCCGGCCGGAGTGCGCCAGGGCCTGCGCCAGGGAAACGCGCAATTCGGTCTCGAGCCCGGTCTTCCGGCCGGCGCCCTCCCGACGCAGGTGCTCCGTGAGGGCGGCGCGGAACCGGAACGCCGCGTCATCCCACCGTCCCTGGAGCGCGTACAGGCTCCCGAGGTTCGCCCAGGCGGTCGGCGCGGGATCCAGGGCGGCGGCCTTCTCCACCAGGACCGTCGCCCAGGCGAGCGTTTCCGGGGGGCCGCCCCCCTCCACGGCCCACCGGCAGACCGGCTCGTCGATCCCCAGCCGGGGGACGCCCAGGACCGCCAGCATCCGGTCCGGATCGGCCGCATAGAGGCCCTGCATCCGCGCGAGGAATCCGTCCGCGGCGCGGATTTCCCCCGTCTCGACGGCGCCGGCGAACCGGTTCCACAGGACCAGGACCGACATCTCGTCCGATTGCCCCCCGATCGAGGAAGCCCGGGCGTACGCCTGGTCCGCCCGCCGGGGAGAACCCGTCGCGCCCCAGGCGGCACCGATGTTGTTGTGCGCCCGGGGGTTCCGGGGGAAGACGGCGACCGCCTCGCCCCAGAGGCTCCGGGCGTCTTGCCAGACGACGTTGCGCGCGTGCGTGTGCGCGCCCCACAGGACGAGAGCGGCCCCGGCGAGCGCGGCGAGCCGGCGGCTCGGGATGGCGGCCGCGAGGCGCTCTCCGCCGATCGCCATACCCAAGAAGAGCCCCACGAGCGGCAGGTAGAGCCGGTGTTCCTGGAAGGGGTCATGCAGGGGGACGAGCGCGGCGGGCGCCAGCTGGAGGACGAACCATCCCGCCGAAAGCCGCCACGCCCATCCGCTTCCCGCCGCGAACCGCAGGAACCCCAGCATCGCGGCCGCGACCAGGATCCCGCGCGTGCAGCCGGCATTCCACCAGGAGACGGCCGCCGAGAGGAAGTTCGCGACCGTGAACGGCAGGGCGGGATCGATCCCCTCGGCCGGAAACGGCAGGGGCACCTCGTGGTTGATCGTGAGACCGTGCGGCCAGGCCGCGAGCAGGAGGGCGCGCGGGACCGCCTCGCATTGCGACAGGAGGTATCCGAGTGCCGCCTGCCATCCGCCGGCGGTCCTCATGACACGCGCCACGTGCGATTCTCCGGACCAGGCGGCCTGCGCGAGCGCAATCCCCAGGATCGCGCCCACGGTCCAGGCATGGATCTTCCATTGGATGGCCGGACCGGCCGAAGCGTCCCGCCGCGCGCGCGCGCGGTCCAGCAGGAAAAGCCAGACCGGATAGACCGCCCCGGATTCTTTCGAGAGCGTCGCGGCGACACCGAGAACGGCCAGCAATGCCCGTCCCGCGGTCCCGATGGCGGGACCTGGACGCAGGAAAAGGGCCGCCCCGGCCAGCATGAAAAGGGCCGCGAGGAGATCCGCCCGTCCGGAGACATAGGTCACCCCTTCGACCTGCAGCGGATGCAGGGCGAACGCCGCGGCCGCGAGAAACGCCCCCAGCGGCCCCGCGAACCGCCCTGCCACGTTCCACACGAGACCGGCGTTCGCGGCATGGAGAACGAGGTTCGTCGCGTGGTACCCGGCCGGGGCCTCCCCCCACAGCCGGTGGTCGACCCAGAGGGACACGACGGAAAGCGGCCTCAATCCCGAGAGGATCGCGCGGAAATCTCCCGCCTGCAGGGCGGGGTTCTCCCGGACGGTGTGCAGGTCGTCATACTGGAACGGCACGGAGAACGACCCGGCCCAGGCGGCCAGGATGGCGGCCACCAGGAATCCCGCGGCGGCGGCGCGGCGCGGGAAAGGTTCCATCACAACCCCCATTCGCGGGGATAGAAGAGATGCGGAAAGCTTTCCTTGAACCGCGCGCCGAGCGCCCGGGCGCGTTCCGGTTCCCCCTTCCGCTTGTAGAACTCCGCGAGGCGCTTGAACATCTCCTGGTCGCAGGGGGGGAACTGGAGCGCCATTTCCATGTCGGCGATGGCGCCGTCGACGTCGCCGAGCGCGTCGGCCTTGAGCCGTCCCCGGTCGGCATGGAACATCCCCACGGGCAGGAAAAGCGCGATCGCGGCATCAAAGCGCGCTATCGCCTCGCCCGCGCGCCCCTGCCGCGCGAGCGCCTTCCCCTCGGCGTGCTGGCGGTGCGCCTCTTCGATCGCCTCCATGCGCATCCGGAACAGGGTCGTGAGGTCGCTCCCCGGCGGGGACGCCGCGGAAAGGAGGACCTCGACCACCGGATGGATCCGCGTGTCGCGAGGGTTCGCGCGCAGGGCCAGCATCGCGTGCGCGAGGGCCCCCTGATAGGCGTCCCGGGCCGCGTCCCCCTCCCCGCGGGACGCGGCGGCGTCTCCCATGCGGGCATAGAGATGCGCCAGCATCACGCGCGCCTTGTAGTCTCCGCTCATGTGGAGGACCGTCTCGTAGCACCGCCGGGCCTTCTCGAGCTGCCCCGTGGCCAGGTAGACATTCCCGAGGTTCCCGAACGGCTCCACCCAGAGGAACCCCTTGAACATCCGGACCGACATCAGGTGCTCGCGTTCGGCGCGCACGTAGTCCTTCCGGTGCTCGTGCCCCAGCCCCAGGTTCGTCCGCTGGCGGAACCCCGTCGGGGCCTTCCGCACCGAGTCGGAATAGAGCGTCAGGTCGTCCGTCCAGTCCTGCACCCGATGGATCGTGAAGACCCCGAGGATCGCGAGCGCCGAGACGGCAAGCGGCCTCGCCGCGGCCCCTGCCGCGCGCGAGAGAGCCGGGGCGGCGGCCGCGACAAGCCAGACGAGCCCTGCCGACGGCAGGTAGATCCGGTGCTCGAAGACGAGGTCCGCCAGGCGGAAGAGGCTGGCGGTCGGCGCCAGCGCGACGAGATACCAGAGGACCCCGAATCCGACGGGAGAACCGCTTCGCGAAAGCGCGATGCCGCCCCAGGCCAGGAGCCCCCCCCAGAGGATCCAGAGAAGCACGACATCAGGGGCGTCGGCGAGCGTCCAGACCGGCTGCCAGTCGTAATCGACGTTCAGCCTGTTCGGCAGGACCGCGAGCGACACGTACCGCGCGATCACCCGCGCCTGGGTGAGGAAATACTCGTTCCGGACCGTCTGGTCCCCCAGCGCGTCGAGGAATCCGCGCGTCTCGCGCCGCCCCCTGTCGCCATGGAAGGAACGCTCTCCCTGCGCGGACGCCAGGACGTCCAGGTTCTGCTCGAGCTGGTTCCGGACATCCAGGTGCGTCGCCACCTGCAGGACCGCCACCCATGCCGCCGCCGCGGCGAAGCGGCGGCGCCCGGCCCCGGCGGGCGTCCCTTCCGGATCGCGCGCACGCACCCGGGCGGACGCCGCCAGGATCCCCCCCGCCGCGAGGACCCCGAGGACGCCCGAAGGCGGGACCGCGAAAAGCGCGAGACACAGCGCCGCGTGGAGCGCCAGGACCGCCCCCGCGCGGCGCGCCGTGACCCCCGCGAGGACCGGCGCGGGCCCCCGCGCGAGCGACACGAGCACGAGGAGCGCCGCGAGAGGCAGCGTCACGGCGTTCTCCTTCGAACCGAGAGCCAGGCGCCAGGCCAGAAGCGATAAGGCAAACCAGGCGGCCGCGGCCTGCCGGCGCTCCGGGGAGGCGCTGACGGCCAGCAATCCCTTCAGGAACCCGAAAAGCGTCAGGACGTAGAAAAGGAGGCACATCCGCTCGTACCGCTGGGCGATGTAGACCACTCCCTGGCTCTGCGCGGGGTGGATCGCCCAGAAAAGAACCGCCACCGCCGCCCAGAACGGGGACAGCGCCGTCCCCCGCGCCGCGCACCAGGCGCGAAGGAGCGCCAGGAGCCCGATCGCGCACCCCGCGTGCAGGGCGAGGTCCATCGCGTGGTAGACGACCGGCGAATCCGCCGCGAACTGCTTGCAGAGGACGTAGGAGGCGGTGACCGTCCCCCGTCCGAACAGGAAGCCGCGCGCCCCGCCCCAGTCGTCGTTCAGGACCCCCAGATTCTCCCGGACCGCCTTGTCGTCGTCGAAATGCCAGCCCGTGGGAAGGATCCCCCCGTAGACGCCGCAGACGGCGACGAGAACGGCGAGGAACGCCGCGCGCCAGCCGCTCACGGAGTGCCGCGGGCGGACCAGATCCGCCTCACGATCCGCCCGGCGACCGCGAGGACCCGGAGCGTCGACTCCATCGTCGGATGCGCCGGATCGCGCGCGCCCCGCACGCACGCCAGGAAGGCCCGGATCTCCGCCTCGAGCGGCTCCGGACCGGAGGGCCTGTCTTCCCCGGAACGGAAAAAGCGGCCCATCGTCCTGGAGCGCTCCGGCACGGGCCCGGCGGGAAGGGAACGGATCTTCCGGAGGGAACGGACCGTCCGCTCGCGGTAATCGACGGTCCAGCAGGCGTCCCGGGCCGAGAACCGCGTCGCGCGGCGCGTCTCGGCCTCGATGCGGCTCGCGGACAGGTCCGCCCACGCCCCGTCCGCGAACCGCAGGAACGCCCGTGCGGCGTCCTCCCGGGCCGTGAGGGACTTCCGCCCCGCCGCCTCCACCGACACGACCCGCGCGGGGAGAAGCGACAGGACCAGGTCCAGGTCGTGGACCATGACGTCCATCACCGCGCCAAGATCCAGAGACCGGAAGGGAAAAGGGCTCTCGCGGACCGTCTCGGCGGACCGGATCCGGGCCGCCTCCTTCCGGAACGCGACGAACGCCGGGTTGAACCGCTCGATGAAGCCGGGAAAGAAGAAGGTTCCGTTGCGGCGCGCGATGTCAGCCAGGCGGGCCGCGCGCGCGAAGGAGCCGGTGACGGGCTTCTCGACCAGGACGGGGATCCCCCGCGCGAGGAAGAACCGGGCCGCCGCGAAGTGCCCGGCGGCCGGGACGGCGATCGTCGCCGCGTCGAGATCCGCGGGCAGGTCCCCGAGGCGCGTCACGGCGCGCGCGCCCGTGCCGCGCGCCGCCTCGGCGGCGCGGCCGGGGTCCTGGTCGCAGACCGCGACGAGCGACGCGCCCGGAAGCCCCGCGCAGATCCGGGCGTGATGCCTTCCGTGGTGACCGACCCCGACCACCGCGACACGAAGCGTCCTGCCCGTTCTCATGTGCGGAAAAGCCGGATCAGATCCTGTCGGTCACCATGAACTTGAGCTGCGCCTCCGCCACGACGACCCCCTCGACGCGCGCGACGGCGCTCACCTGCGCGAGGCGCTCGCGGACGCGAACCGCCTCCGCCTCGATCACCAGACGGTCGCCGGGAATGACGGTCTTGCGGAGCTTCACCTTGTCGATCGTCATGAGGACGGGGACGGTCTTCGACCCCGTCTCCGGGTCCGTGACGAGGAATCCCGCCACCTGGGCCATCGCCTCGATCTGCATCACCCCCGGCATGATCGGGTGCCCGGGATAGTGCCCCTGGAAGTAGGGCTCGTTGATGGAGACGTTCTTGACGCCCGTCACGCGCTTCCCGGGGACGATCTCCAGGATCCGGTCCACCATGAGGAAGGGGTACCGGTGCGGAAGCGCCTTGAAGACACGCTGGATGTCGATGACGTCCGGGTTGGCCCGCTCCTGGGAGAATTCCCCGCGGGACATCAGGATCTGCTCGTGGAGGCGGCGCATGAACCGCATGTTCGTCTTGTGGCCGGACTTCACCGCGATGATATGGCCGCGCACGGCCGTCCCCAGCGCCACGAGGTCCCCGTACAGGTCGAGGATCTTGTGGCGCACGAACTCGTTAGGAAACCGCAGGGTGTTCTGGATCACCCCCTGCTTCCCCACGACGAGCGTGTTCTCGTAGGTCGCCCCCTTCCCGAGCCCCTGCTTGCGGAGCGCCTCCACCTCGCTTTCGAGGACGAAGGTGCGCGCCGGGGCGATCTCCCGCGCGAAGGCGTCGCCGTCCAGGTCCAGGCTCAAGTACTGGGAATCGAGGAAGGTGCCCGTATTGGAGTACGACAGCGTGTAGGTGACGCGGAGCCCCCCGCCGCCGTAGGGCAGCGCCACGAGCGACACGTCCCCGTCGGAGACCGAGACCGGCTCCTGGACCACGAATGCCTTCTGCTCGATCCCCTGTTCGACCGCGCCCGCCGCCGCGACCGCCTCGCAGAAATCCCTGGCGCTCCCGTCCATCGCCGGGACCTCCGGACCGTCGATCTCCATCACGAGGTTGTCGATGGCCCCCGCGCGGACCCCCGCGAGAAGGTGCTCCACGGTCTGCACCTCCGCGTCTCCCGCGCGCAGGCACGTCTGGCGAAGGCGCTCCCCGAGTGAGGAGACGGCCACCGGAATGCGGGGGGCCCCCGGCATGTCCGTCCGGACGAACGCGAGCCCCGTGTTCGGCGGCGCGGGCGCGAGGCGCACCGTCGCCTTCTGGCCCGAGTGCAGCCCCACCCCGGTCAGGGACGTCTCACGCGCGATCGTTCTTTGCTGTCGTGTCAAGACGGTCCACCCTTTCCTCGAGCCGCCTGATCGCCTCCTGCATCTCCGGCAGGCGCCGCGTCAGGACACGGATCCTCTGCTGCTTGTCGTGCGGGCCGGCCGGATTTCCCGAGAGGACCTCTCCCGCCCCGACGTCCTTCGTGACCACCCCCCGGCCGGCGACCATCGTACCATCTCCCACGGTGCAATGGCCGGAAACGCCGGTCTGCCCCGCGAGGACGACGTTCCGGCCGATCCGGGCGCTTCCCGAGAGCCCCGCCTGCGCGACGATGATGGCGTTCTCGCCGATCACCACGTTGTGTCCCACCTGGACCAGATTGTCGATCTTGGCGCCTTTCTGGATCCAGGTCTTCCCGAAGCGGGCGCGATCAACCGTGGTGTTCGCCCCGATCTCGACGTCGTCGTCGATCCGGACGGTCCCCACCTGCGGGATCTTCCGGTGATGCCCCTTCTCGGTGACATAACCGAACCCGTCGGCACCGACCACGACGCCGGAATGGAGGATGACCCGGTTTCCGATCTCGCACCGCTCGCGGACGACGACCCCCGGATGGAACAGGCAGTCCGCCCCGACGCGGGATCCGGCCCCGAGGAACACCTGGGCTCCGATGACCGTCCGGGCGCCGACCGCGGCACCCGGCTCGATCACCGCGCACGGTCCCACGGTAGCGGACGGATCCACCGCGGCGCGCGCGTCCACCACGGCCGAAGGGTGGATCCCGGGCGCGGGGCGCGGAGGCTCGACCACGAACAGCGCCACCGCGGCCGTGAACGCCCGGTCGGGATCCGCGACCCGGATCACGGGAACCGTCCCGATGTCAGCCGACGGCCCCGCGATGACGGCGGCGGCCTTCGTCTTCGCCGCCAGAGGAACGTACCGGGGATTCGCGAGGAAGGAGACCTCGCCGGGGCCCGCCTCCTCGAGCCCCGCGACCCCGCGGATCACGAGGCCGGGAGATCCGCCTTCAAGCCGTCCCTGGACCCTTTCCGCCAACACCCCCAGCGGGATTTCCATGGGCGCGAAGGCGCGCTATTTCTTCTCGGGCCCGGCGTTCAGGAGATCGATCACCTTCTGGGTGATATCCAGCTCCGCCCGGGCGTAAAGGACCTTGTGGAGGGTGACCCCTTTCTGGAAATCGCGGAAGGCGGCGTCCATCTCCTTGGGGCTCGAGAAATCCTGCCCCGCGGGGAAATCGGGCTGGCTTTCGGTGGAGAGAACCCAGTCCAGGTTTTCCTTCCGGGCGTGCTCCTCGACGGCCTTCACGATCTGGCGGTACCAGCGCGCGAGCGCCTCCGCCTGCATCCGGTCGAGCCGGCCTCCCTGCACCGACACGGTCGACTCGAACTCGCGCTTTTTGGCGACCAGCTCCTGCTCCTTCTCCTGCTTCGCCTTCCCCTCGAGGATCTTCACGGACTGCTCGATCGCCTTGATCGACTTCTCCATCTCCTGGAGCTTCGCGCGCAGTTCCTTGGCCTCGACCTCCATCCGGACATTCTCGTCCTGGACCTGCTTCCAGCCGTCCAGGACCCGGTTGATGTCCACGACCGCGACCTTCTGCCCGCCGTCCCTGGGCCCGGCCGACAGGACGGGCGCGGCGAGAAATCCGGCGGCAGCCAGCAGGAACGGAAGGGCTCTTTTCATAGAAGGGGGATGCTACCCGCGGGGCGTCGGAAGCGGCAAGCGGAATGTCCCCTCCGCCCTGACGGGACTAGAAAAAACCCGTGAAGAGGAAGCTGAACACCTGGCGGCGGTCGTCGTCCTCCTTTTCCATCGGCCAGGCGAAATCGAGCTGGATCGGGGTCGGCGCGAATCCGGGGATCCGGATCCGGAGCCCCACGCCCCAGGCCGACCGGAACTCGTTCGTCCAGTGCTCCGAGATGCGGCGCGCCACGACGCCGCGGTCGACGAAGAGCGCCCCTCGCAGGATGTCCTCCTCGGCCAGGACCGGAAAGGAATACTCGACGTTCGTCAGCATGCGGAAGTCGCCGCCCACCTCCTCGCCCCCCTCGCGCGGCGAGATGCTGCGGAAGTCGAACCCCCGGATCGTGGAGGAGCCGCCGGCGAAGAAACGCTCGAAGATGGGGGTCCGCTCGGTATGGGAATATGCCTCGACCCAGCCGCCCGAGGCCCGGGCAGACAGGACATGCCGGCGCTCGAAACGGTCCTCGTGGATCGGAACATGCCCGGTCCACTCGGACAGGACCTTCTGGAAGTCGACGCCGCCCAGGCGCCCGCCCGCCACCTCGTAGGACAGCTCGTAGCGCGTCCCTTCCGTGGGGACGAACGGGTTGTCGCGCCGGTCGAGCGTGAAGAACGGGATGAGGCTGTTCACCCGCGTCGTCCCGCGCGCGTCCCGGACGCTTTGGGGCGCCTCCGGCTCGATGTCACTGATCGTGATCCGCTCCGGCTTACCGGTCAGGCCGACCGTCAGCTGCTGCGTGACGCGTTCGGAAAGCCGGCGCGTGTACCGCTTGCTGAACGTCATCGAGCCGCCCCGACGCTCCTCGGTGTAGAGGTCGAACAGCCGCCGGCGCAGGTAGAGGTCGAAGCCGAAACCGACCGGATGGTTGAAGAACCACGGCTCGTAGAACGAGAGCTCGTACTGGCTGCGGCGCGTCCCGGGCTCCAGGCGCAGCGAGAGGTCCTGCCCGCCCCCCCGCGCGAACGGGAAGTCCGCCAGGCGCAGGAGGTCGAAGTTGCGCTGACGGTAGATGAAGCTCGCGAAGACGGCGTCGTCGGAGGTGATCCCGCCGCCCACGGAGACGTTCCCCGTCTTCCCCTCGGCGACATCGACGACGACGTCCTTCCTGGCGGGGTCCTCCGTGTCCTGGACGTGCGGGGCGACGCTTCCGGGCTCGAAGAAATTGAGGAACCCCAGGCGCTGGGCGCCGTCGCGGACATACCCCCACTTCAGGAGCCCCCCCGGCGCCACGTCGTAGAACTCGCGCCGGAGCACCTTGTCGCGCGTCACGTCGTTCCCCCGGAAGTCGAGGTGGCGCAGGTAGACCGCCTCGTTCGACTCGACGACGATCGTCAGGGAGACGCGGCGCCTCTCGATGTCGAAGACGGGCTGCGCCCGGACGGAAGCCCGGAAATACCCCTCGTTCCAGAAGGCGGTCCGGATCTTCTCGACGTCGGATTCCACCTGGCGCGGGACGTACGCCTGGCCGACCGAGCTTTTCACCTTCTCCCGCAGCGTCGCCTCGGGGATCACCGCCCCTTTCTGCTCGATCACGAAAGAATCGAGAAGATATTGCTCCCCCTCGGTGATCCGGGCCGTGAGCCGGATCTTCTTCCCGTCGGGCGAGATGTCGGTCGTCCCGGCCACGGTCGCGTCGAGCCACCCTTCCGCCTGGTAAAAGCGCTCGATCCGCTTCAGGTCCGCCTCCCAGGCGTCGGCGTCGTACTTCCCGCCGAAGAAGAACAGGAAGCGCGGCCGCGTCTCGACGGGCGCCCGCTTCTTGATCCGCCCGTTGGAGAGGCTCTCGTTCCCCTCGTAGCGCACCGATACGACGCGCCCCTTGACGCCGGTCTCGACGCGGAAGGTCACGACGAGCCCCCGCGCGGAGGAGGCGATCTCCTCGGCGACGGTCGCCTTGTAGTAGCGCCGGTCGACGAGCTCGGCGAGGATCCGGCGCTTCACCTCGGCGATGTCGGTCCGGTAGACGAATTTCCCGCTCGTCAGGCCCGACTCCTCCATGACGTCCTTCCAGACCTTCTCGGGGCACCCGACGTGGCGCGCGGCGTCGAGAACGGCGTTCTCCGTCACGTGGAGCGTCAGGCGCACCCCTTCCGGCTCCTCGACCACCTCGCGCCGGACCTGCGTGACCCCGGCGGCGTACAGGTCCTTCACCGCGGTGTCGAGATCCGCCTCCCGGAAGGGGACGCCGGGAACGAGGCGCACGCGACCCGCGAGATACGCGTCGGTGAGAAGCTCGTTTCCCTCGAATGCGATCGACAGGACCGGACGCCCCTCGGGCTCGGCGCGGGCAGACCCGGCCGCGAGAAACAGGCCTGCAGCAACCAGGAAAGCCGGAACCGGTCCCGTGGAAATCCGCGCCGACATGAAGCCGGTGATCCTAAACGGTCCGGCAGGACCTAAAAGGGATTTTCCTGCTTTGCCGCGAGATTCTCGAACTTCATGAACTGCTTGAGGAAGGCGAGCTGGACGGTCCCGACGGGGCCGTTCCGCTGCTTGGCGATGTCGACCTCGACGACCCCGGGGGCCTTCTCGCGGTCGTAGTAGTCCTCCCGGTTGAGGAACATGACGACGTCGGCATCCTGCTCGATGGAGCCGGACTCGCGCAGGTCCGAGAGGCGCGGCCGGTGCCCCTCCCGCTCCTCGGCGGTGCGCCGCAGCTGCGAGAGCGCCACGACCGGCAGCGAGAGCTCGCGCGCCATGATCTTGAGACTGCGCGTCACCTCGCTGATCTCCTGCTGGCGGTTCTCGGAGCGCGAGCGAGCGCCTCCTTCCAGCATCTGGAGGTAGTCCACCATCACCAGCTTGACGTCGTGGCGGTGCTTGATGTAGCGGGCCTTGGCCCGCAGCTGCGTGATGGACAAGGACGGCGTGTCGTCGATGAAGATCTTCGACTCGGCCACCTTGCCGGCCGCGAGCGAGAGCTGCGTGAAGTCCGCGTCCCCCAGGCGCCCCTGGCGCAGCTTGTGGGCATCCACGCGCGCGTGCATGCAGAGGAGGTTCTCCGCGATCTGGCCCTGGTTCATCTCGAGGCTGAAGATGAGGACCGGGCTCGCCTGGCGCACGGCGACGTTCTCGATCATGTTCAGGGCGAAGGTGGTCTTCCCGATGCTGGGCCGGCCCGCCACGATCACGAGCTGGTCCTCCTGCAGGCCGTTCAGGAGCTCGTCCAGGGCGTAGTACCCCGTCGAGAGCCCCATGAGGCGGCTGCCGCGCGTCTGCGTCTTCTCGATCTTGGCGAAGACGTCCTGGAGGATGTCCTTGATGGCGACCGTCGACTCGGCGCGGCGGTCCTTGGAGATCTCGAAGATCTGCCGTTCGGCCAGATCCAGCAGGTCGTGCGGGTCCTCGGCGTCCTTGGCGACCTCCGCGAGGATCGTACGGGCCGCCTGCTGGAGCCGGCGCATGACCCAGCGGTCCTTCACGATCTGCGCGTGGGCCTTGGCGTGGGCCGAGGTGTGCGCCCCCTCGGCGAGCGACACGAGCCACTCCGCCCCCCCGACCTCCTCCAGGGACCCCTGGCGGGCGAGCTCGTCCTTCAGGGTGACGAAGTCGATGGGCTGCCGCTTCTCGAAGAGGCCCGTCATCGCCCGGAAGACCGTCTGGTGCGTGGGGCGGTAGAAGCAGTCGGCGTCCACCAGCGGCAGGATGTCGACCAGCGACTCGTTGTTGACGAGGACGGCGCCGAGGACGCTCGTCTCGGCCTCGATGTCGTGCGGGGGAACGAGCCCGGACGCAGCCTCCGTCGTCCGGTCCATAAGAGCCTATCCGGAAACCTGGATCTCGGCGCGGCGCGAGAGATTGCGGCCGATGGCAAGGCGCGGCGAGGAGGCAACCCTGGAAGAACGGGTTTCCGACGAGCCGCAACGCCGCCACGCGGCCGCAAGATCCGCGCCCCGCGGGGTTGCGAGTGCGGCCCGCGCCACAACTTCCTCCCCGTCAATGACATGCTTCCTTTTCACTCTCGCGCCCCTCCGGGTTGCGGCGGGGCATGCCCGCCTGCTTCGTCGCTCCTCTTCACCGTATCTCCCCTCGATACGCCTCATCGTCGCTCCTCGCATCCGGGCACGCCGCGCTCGCAACGCGCCAGAGCCCAGGTTTCCGGATAGGCTCTAAGGCTACTTCTCGACGATCCAGACCTTGATGGGGGCGGAGATCTCCGCGTGGAGCTTCAGGGTCACCGCGTGCGTCCCCGCCTCCTTGAGGGGCTCGGGAAGCTGGACGGTCTCGGCGCCCACGACGATCCCCTCGGCGGCGAGGGCCTTGACGATCTCCTTGGCCGTGACGGAGCCGAAAAGCTTGCCATCGGGGCCGGCCGCGGCCGTGAGGGTGACGGAGACATCGACGAGCTTCTTCGCGAGAGCCTCCGCCTCGGCGCGCCGCTTCTCGGCGCCCCTCTTGCGGCGGGCCTCGAACCCCTTCTGGCGGCTCACGATGTCGTCGGTGGCGATGACGGCGAGCTTCCGGGGAAGCAGGTAGTTCCGGGAGAGCCCCGCGGAGACCTCGACGATCTCCCCGTCGCTCCCCACGTGGGCGACATCGCTTTTCAGGAGCAGACGTTCCTTCCCCATCGGTTCCCCCTCCGGAAGGCCGGCGCTAGCCGGCGTACGGGACGAGCGCCACGAAACGCGCGCGCTTGACGGCCTGCTGCAGAGAGCGCTGATGGGCCGTGCAGACGCCGGAGCGCCGGCGCGAGTGGATCTTCCCCTGCGCGCTCACGAGTCGCGCCATGGCGGAGAAATCCTTGTAGTCGATGTCCCCCATGCGATCGCGGCAGAACCGGCACCGCGTCGCTCCGTCCCTCGATTTCTTCTCCGCCGTTGCCGGCGCCGTCGTTGTCGTTTCGGTCATGTCTGGATCTCCCCGGTCCTAGAACGGGATGTCGTCGGAACCCGCCTCGGCCGCCTTCTCGGCGGGCTCGGCCGGGGCGGAAGCCCCCGCCTCGGCGCCCTTCTTCTCGCCCCTGGCGCCGCCCGGGGCGCTCCCGATGAACTGGACGTCCTCGGCGACCACCTTCAGCTTGCTGCGCTTCTGGCCGTCCTGGGTCTCCCAGCTGTCGAGTTCCAGGCGCCCCTCCACGATCACCTGCCGCCCCTTGGAGAGGTACTCCGCGCAGATCTCGGCCTTCTTGGCCCAGACGGTGATGTCGACGAACGTGACGGATTCCTTCTTCTCCCCTTCGGCTGTCTTGTAGGCACGGCTCACCGCGAGGCCGAAATCGGCCACCGCCGTGCCGCTCGGGGTGTAGCGGAGCTCCGGATCCCGCGTCAGACGCCCCAGAAGGAGGACCTTGTTCAGGCTTCCCATGGCCTAATGCGGCGCGCCGGCCGCCGCCTCGCGGTCCGGCCGGAACATCCCCTCGGGCTTGAACATCCCGACGCGGTCCCCTTCCTCGGGCGGCGTGGGAATCTTGGCGTCCTTCCCGAGCGGATTGTCCAGGATCAGGAGGCGCAGGTACGCCTCCCGCTTCATGCCGATCTCCTTCTCGATCGGGGCGACCGCCGAGGTCGGCGCCTGGAAAAAGACCAGGTAGTAGGTGCCGCGCTTGCGGCGGGCGATCGGATAGGCGAGCCGCCGCTCCGTCCACTTGTCGGCCTTGAGGATCTTCCCGCCGTGGCGCTCGATGAGCTGGCGGATCTCCTCCTGGAAGGCCTCCAGGGGCTTCGCTCCGGTGTCCAGCACGAACATCGCCTCGTAATTCTTCATAGGGAACGGGGAATGCTAGCGGGACGACGGGGGCGCGTCAACCGGATTCAGCGGGTCCAGCGCAGGGGGACGGGCGGGCCGTCGACGATGAACACCTCCATCCCCCCCGCCTCGTCGCGCGTGAACGGGCGCCCGTCCGCGGCCAGGTGCGCGCGGAACGCCTCCGAACGCTCCCGGTCCGGGGACTCCGGCTGGGCGTGGAAGACCCAGGCGTGCCGCGGGAGCGCCGCCAGGCGAGGCGCGATTCCGGGGATCCGGTCGCGGTAGTCGAACGGCGCGAAGACGGCCTCCTCGCGGCTCATGTAGGTGAGCGCGTTCGCCATGTCGTACTCGGCGTACCCTCCCGCGACGCCATGCGACCGCAGGCAGGCGAGGACGGCCTCCTGCTTCGCCGTGTCGAACGGCCGGCGCGAGAGCGTCTCGCGGACCGCCGACCAACCGGAGGCCCCCGCCAGGAGCGCCGCCGCGAGGACCGCCCCGGCGCGCGGTCTCCGGCGGATCGCCGCGCCGGCGGCAATGGCGAGAACCGGCCAGAGATAGGCCCAGTACCGGATCGGCATGTCGGGCCCCCCCCGGACCAGGTTCAGAAGCGGCAGGACGAGCGCGACCGACAGGAACGCCGCACGCCGGTCTTCCGGACCGGCCAGTGCGAAGAGCCCGGCGATCCCGCGGACGCGCGGCGCGAGGGAGCGGACGGCGATCCAGGCGATGGCCGCGACCCCGGCGGCGATCCAGGCCGTCCGCGCCGCGTCCGTCAGGCCTCTCCCCGGGACGATCCCCAGGAAACCCGGGAGGATCTCGTCCAGCAGGACGGCCCCGTGCGCGGCCCAGTCCGCGCCCTGCGCGAGCTTGAACCGGAGATGGATCGTGTCAGGAGGCTCGCCGGAGAGCCGCCAGGTCTCCGCGATCCACGCGCACTTCCCGAGGACCACGCCCGCAGCCAGGGACACGATCCCCCGCGTCACCGGGAACGTCCCGCGGCGCCACGCGAGGATCCCGGCCACCGCCCCCGACAGGACGACGTTCCAGAAGGCGACCTTCGCACCAGTGGACAGGCCGATCTCGCGCCCCATGAGCGAGAAATCCCCGCCGCCTGTCGCGAGGATCCAGGCGAGGATCGCGAGCGTCGCGAGGTTCGCGGCCTGGAGCGCGCCGGCGAGGATCCGCCAGGGGCGCTCCACGCCCGCCGCCCGGTGCGGCAACAGGAGATCGCGCCAGGGAAGGGTCGCCGAGCCGATGCCGCGCGGATGCCGCATCCAGACGAGTCCCACCGGAAGGAGGAACGGCAGGATCATCGGGTAGACCCACCAGGAGACGCCCGCCAGGAGCGAGAACCCCGCGTAATGGAGGGGCCGGGCCCGGCCGAGCCGCTCGAGCGTCCGCAGGCGGAGGAACGCGAGCCACGCGAGAAGCGCGCAGAAGAGCCCTTCGGCGTACCCGCCGATCGCGATCGCCATGAGATGCGCGAAGAACGGGGGCGCCAGGACCAGCATCCAGGCAGCCGCGGCCCCCGCCGCCGCCCCGAAGAGGCGCCGCCCCAGGAGCCCCAGGAGGACGACCGACCCGACCGATGTCGTCCAGGGAAGGATCCGGAACGTGACGTCCGACACGCCGAAAAGACGCCAGAAAAGACCGGCGGCCCACGCCTCGACGCTCGAGAGATAGTCGACCCCGTAGAGAAACAGGGGGGCGTCCTCCCCCCGCGCGATCCGGAGCGCCATGACGGCGTTCACCGCCTCGTCGCCCCGCACCGGGGTCCCCAGCACGAGCGCATAGAACCCCTTGGAGACGGCGGCGGCGGCCGCCGCCGCCAGGACCAGGAGCCAGAACACGGGGCGTCGCATGGAATCGCCGTCAGGAGGCCGGGCCCGGCCGCTTCCGGGCCACCACCTGGATCTCCTGGCAGAGCGCGGGGAACGTCCGTCCCAGGAACCGGTTCAGGTCGTACCACCAGCGACAATCCTCGAGAAAGCGGAGCGCACCGCCGGACAGGAGCCGGAATCCCCGCACGTCGAGGATCTCGAGGTCCGGTGACCCCCGCATCCCCGCCAGGAACGAGCGGCACGAGAAGCTCTGGATGTGGGCGACCGGCCACTTGAAGGCCCGGTACACCGGCAGGACGAGATTCTGCCGGATCCACGGGACGAGCGGAAGGAAGACGGGGACCCCCACGACCATCACGCCCCCCGGCGCGAGGATCCGGTCGAGCTCCGAGAAGACGCGCCAGGGATCCCGCAGGTGCTCGAGCACCTGCTCGCACACGACGATGTCGAAAGACGCGGACCGGAACGGGAGCGACACGTGCGCGTCCCCCTCCACGAGGCTCCAGAGGTCCTGCCGGTAGATGTTCTCGAGGCGCGACGCGGAGACGTCCAGCCCGAAGAAGCGCAGGCGCGCCACGTCGCCCAGGGATTCCACATACCGGAGCGTGCGCCCCTTCCCGGAGCCGATCTCGACCAGGCGGAGCGTCCCGCCGCCGGGACGCGACGCCAGGTGCCGGTGGATCGACTCGGCGAGTCCCACGTAGCGGGCCAGCCGCAGGCGGTACGCGTAGTCGGCGGGCTCGACCCCGAAAGCGAGCTTCCGCTGCGGGGCGGGCCTACCGGTCACCGGCCATCCTCCCTTTCGCCCAGGCGAGCGCCTCTTCCCGCGTGCGGATCTTCCCCTCCAGCTGCTCGTCGAGCGCGGACTCCAGGATCTCCTTGAACGCCGGGGACGGGGCCAGGCCCAGGGCGATGAGGTCGTTCCCCGTGAGGAGGGGCGCCGGCCGCGCGGGCTCGCGGGCGTACTCGGCGAGGCGCGCCTTGCAGAAGGCATGGAGCTCCAGGTTCCCGTGGGACGCCATGCAGTCGGCGTAGTGCATGTCCAGCGCCTCGGGAAAGCCGGGCTCGGTCAGGAACCGGCGGACCTTCGCCGGGCGCATCTGCGGAAGGTCCTTGAAGTAGAGATGGGTCCGCACGAGCCAGACGATCCGGTCGGTGGAGGCGTTCGAGAGCCGGAACCGCCGGCAGACCGCCTCGGCCATCCGCGCCCCCAGGACGTCGTGCCCGTCGAACCGGATCCGGTCCGGCGCGCGCTTGAACGTGCGGGGCTTGGCGATGTCGTGCAGGAGCGCCCCCCAGGCGAGCTCGCGCGAAGGGGCCGCGGGGAGGTGGTCGAACAGCATCAGCGTGTGGATCCAGACGTCCCCCTCCGGGTGGTACTGGACCGGCTGCTCCACCCCCTTGAGTTTCGTCATCTCCGGCAGGATCGGGTCCATGAGTCCCAGGTCGTCCAGGGTCTCGAGTCCCTTGCGGGGATGGGGGCTCGTCAGGATCCGCCCGATCTCCTCGGCGATCCGCTCCCACGAGACGGACGTGATGGCGGGGGCCGCCTCGCGGACCGCGCGCGCGGTGGCCGGCTCGATCGCGAACCCCAGCTCCGCCGAGAAGCGGACGGCCCGGAGCATCCGGAGCCGGTCCTCCTCGAAGCGGCGCGCCGGATCCCCGATCGCGCGCAGCGTCCGCGCGGCCAGATCCGCGCGCCCGCCCACGTAATCGACCACCTCCCCCGTCTCGGGATCCTCGAGGAGGCCGTTCACGGTGAAATCGCGCCGCAGGACGTCCCCTTTGGCGTCCGTGAACCGGACGGCGTCGGGACGGCGCCCGTCGGCGTGCCCCACGTCCTCCCGGAAGGTGGCGACCTCCACCGGCTCGCCGCCGTCGAGGACCACCACCACCCCGAAGCGCGCCCCCACCGCGACGGTCCGCCGGAAGAGCCGCTGGACGGCGTCCGGGTCGGCATCGGTGGCGACATCGTAATCCTGGGGCGTGCGCCCCAGCAGGGCGTCCCGGACGCATCCGCCGGCAAAAAACGCCTGGAACCCCGATGCCCGAAGGGCGCGCGCGACGTGCAGGGCGGACGAGCGGGCCGGGCCTGAATCCTGCATGGCGGCGCATGATAGGGTAAACTTCCGCCGCTCCCCATGAAGATGACGCTCGCCGCGGTGATCTGCCTCTTCTGGCTCGGGATGACGGGCTGGCTCGTCGAGCGGGAGGTCCTGCCCACCTTCCGGAAACCCCCGCCGGTCACCTACCGGACGCTTCTGGCGCGGACCCAGTACCCCCATGTCGACCGCTTCTCGCTGGCGGTCGGGGGCGCCGTGATCGGCACGCTCGAGGCGGAATACCGCCGCACGCCGGACGGCAAGGGGTACGAGATCGCGAACACCGTGCGCGCCAGGCCGGACCTTGCCCCCGCCTGGCGGATGGCGCTCGGCGGGGGCGCGATCCCGGCGCTCGGGGAGGTCCGGGGCTCCTGGGCCGTGCGTCTCGACGCCCGGTACCAGCCGATCCGGATCGAGCTCGCCGCCGAGGCCCCCGCCGTCGGCCTCGACCGGTTCGAGGCGACCGGATGGTTCAAGGACAGCCTGTTCCTCTCCTACCGGATCAACAAGGATCCCCCCCGGCCCCTGACCCTCGACTGTCCCCCCGGGACCCTCTTCGGGACGGGGATCGGCTGGATCGGGACCGTGGGAAGCCTGAAGCCCGGCAAGCGGTGGAACATGACGACGGTGGACATCCTGTCGTCGCTCATGTCCCGCCGGATCCAGACGCAGGACATGGTCTGCACGGTCACGGAGGCGGCCGTCCGCACGATCGGCGGACAGGAGGTCCGGGGATTCGTCGTGAAGGCGCGCACGGGCGCGTCGGAGGCCGACCTCTTCTTCTCGGAAGACGGGGAGCTCGCCCAGGCGCGCGCCGCGGGGCTGGAGATCGTCCGGACTTTCTGACGATGTCCCGCAAGCTCGGCCGGTACATCCTGGGGTCCCTTCTCGTCTCGGTGATCCTGACGACGGGATCCCTCACGATGATCCTGTGCGTGGGACTCACGATGCGCCTCGTCATGAACGAGGGGCTGCAGCTCGTCCAGCTCTCCCCCCTGGTCGGGCACCTCGCGATCCGGAGCCTCACCTTCACCCTCCCCCTCGGGATCCTGACGGGGACGATCCTCACCTACGGACGGCTCTCGGCCTCGCGCGAGTTCCAGGCCGCCCAGTGGTGCGGGGTGCGCCCGGCCGCGCTCTACTGGCCGGGGCTCCTCGTCGGAATCACGGGAAGCCTCGTGGCCTGGGCCGCCAACGACTTCTGGATCCCCCGCAGCCAGTACAGGCTCGAGCGGACCGTCGAGCGGTCGATCGCGGAGCTGGCGCTCCTCAAGCTCACACACGGGATGCGCGATACCTCCTTCCGGGGGACCCCGCTCTCGGAAGCGAGCACCGACGAGAACGACGCCCCCCTCCTGCACCTCTTCGTGAAATATCCCCAGCCGGAGGGATATCTGGGGGAGGTCCACATCTTCGAGCTCGATTCGGAGAAAGGGCATGTCGCCAACGCCGTCTATTTCGCCGAGACCGGCCGGATCGAATTCCTGGGGCACCCCCGGCAGGCGCAGCTCACCCTGGCCGGGATCGAGTCGATCCATCTCGACCCGACGGGAAACATCGTGACGCGCGTCAAGGACCCGCCCGAACGCCCCCCGGTCCGCTACGCCTTCCCGATGCCCAAGCCCTTCCAGCAGGTGAAGCGCCAGCAGATCGATTCGGGGGAGATCCTGGCGCTCGTCTCCGACACCGGAAGCGCGGCCTCCGAGGAGCGCCGCGCCTTCCGGATCGAGTTCGTCGAGCGTCACGCCTCGGCCCTGGCGGCGTTCGTCTTCGCGTTCGCGGGGATCCCGCTGGGGCTCTTCGGCCGGCGCGGCGACTTCTTCGCCGGGCTGGGTCTCGCGCTCGTCCTCGTCTTCGTCCTCTATTACCCGGCCATGATGCTGGGGCGGATCCTCGCGGGCGGGACCTGGCTTTCCTGCGCCATCCCGCTGGGGATGCCGGCGGCGATCCTGGCGGCGGCGGCGGCCCTCCTGGGGCGGCGGGTCCTCCGGAGGCAGGTGTGAGGCTCCTCGACCTCTACGTGATCCGCGTCTACGGGAAGGGGCTGGCCGTCCTGGGATCGGCATGCCTGGCGCTCTACGTCACGGTCGACTTCTTCGACATGGTGGACAACCTCTTCAAGGACCCGAGCCCCGGGAAGTTCGCGGCGGCCGGTGTCTACTCCCTCTGCCAGATCCCCCTGATCCTCCACTACATGCTCCCCGCGATCGCGCTCCTTGCGGGCGTGGCGACCATTGCCACCCTCACCCGCGGCGCGGAGCTCCTCACCCTGCAGTCGGCCGGCATCTCCCCGCGGCGGGCCCTCGGGGGGACCTTCCTCATGGCGGGGCTCCTCTCGGGTTTCGCCTTCATCAACCAGGAGATGATCCTGCCGGCCGTGGCCGCGCCCCTGGAGGAGTCCAAGGAGATCATCAAGCAGAAACCGCGCGATCCCGACGCGGACACGCGCTTCCACAACCCCGTCGTCGCCACGGACGACCAGGGATGGGTCATCCAGATGGGGTCGATCGACACCGTGACGGGAGAGATCGAGCGCGTCACCGCCATGCGCCGCTCCGGGAAGGCCCGGACGGTCCTCACCGCCCGCCGCGGGACCTACGAGAACGCCGTGGGCGCGTGGCGGCTCTTCGACGGGCAGGTCCAGACCCTCGACGAGACGCGTCCGGAGATCATGCGGTCCCCGTTCCCGCCGGAGGGGCATCTCCTCGTGACCCCCGCCTCCCCCGACACCATCCTCGAGTCCCAGGAGGAGACCCTGTTCCTCCCCCGGGACGAGCTGCACGCCCGCGCGAAGGAGCACCGCGGGATCGCCTCCCTGCGCGTCCAGTACTACCACCGCCTGGCGGCCCCCTTCTCCCCCCTGGTCCTCCTCGCGGCGGGGCTCCCGATCTGCCTGTTGCGACGCACGGGGACCCTCGCCGCCGGGATCTTCCTCACGATCGTGACGGCCGGTCTCTTCTTCTTCACCCAGATCTCGTGCGCCATCCTGGGATCCCAGCGCCTGATCACCGCCCAGCTCGCCGCCTTCCTTCCCGCCGCGCTCTTCCTGGCACTGGCGGGGTGGGCGTGGTCGCGGATCCGCACGTGATGGCGCCCCATCCCGCCGGCCGATAGAATACCGTCCTCACCGCCCCCATCGTCTAGCCTGGTCTAGGACACAGGCTTTTCAAGCCTGCGACACGGGTTCAAATCCCGTTGGGGGCAGCCGTTTTCGCGTATCGCAGGCCATCTGCTGCGTTACTCGGCGAACCGGGTGTCACATCGTAGACACGACGGTTCGCCTCGTGCCTGGCATCTGGCCCACGCTCCGCGAAAACGGGTATCGAGCGTAGCGAGAAATGCCCCCAACATTTGAACCGGAAGCCGGCCGGCATCGACGATGCCGAGGCGGCAGGACGCCGTGAAGCGGAAAAATCCGCCTGTCTCGCGGAACCGGGCTATAGTGCGGATATGAAGACAATCACTTCGTTCCGGCCTGCCGTGACGTTGCTCCTGGGTCTCGCCCTCTTCGCCGGCCCTCGCGCGGCGTGGGCCCTCCCCTGCGACGCGGCGCCCGCGGCGCCCGCTCCGGTCTCTCCGGACGCCGGAGACCGCGCGGCCGGAAGGCTCGTCGCGGCGGGATTGACGCCCGCCCAGGCCGAGGCCCGCGTGGCGGCGATGGCCCCCGAGGAGATCGCCCATGTCGCCGACGCCGCCCCCGAGATCCGGAGCGGCGGGGACGGCCTGGTCACGGTCCTCGTCGTGGTCGCCATCGTCGCGATCGTGTACATGGTCGTGGACTACCACCACCGGCATCACGATTGACGGGAAGGCCTCCTCCCACCTCCCAAAAACGGCTGTATCCCTTCCCGACGTTTGCCGATAGGTCTTTCATGAAAAAGACCCTTCACCTCCCGGTCGTCGTCCTCTTCTCCTCACTCCTCTTCCTCGGGCCCCGGAGCGCCCAGGCCCTGACCGCCCCCGGCGGTCCCGACGTCCCCGCGAAGGCCCCGGCCGGCGCCGACCAGCGCGCCCGCGCCACGGAAAGGCTCGCGTTGGCCGGTCTCCCGGCCGATGACGCCGCCTCGCGCGTCGCGGCAATGGCACCCGAAGAGGTCTCGCACGTCGCCGATACGGCACCGGAAGTGCGAAACGGCGGCGACGCCGGATCGACCGTGCTCCTTCTCATCGCGGTTGCGGCGATCACCTACATCGTGTTTGATTACATCTATTACCACCGCGCCCCGGCCTACTAGCCCTTCCCTGGTCCCCGAGCGCCGGTCCCCCCGCGGGGGCCGGCGTTTCTTGTTGCCCCTCGTTTCCTGCTTCCTGGCCGGTTGCTCCACGGCCGGCTCCGTCGGAAAGGAGATCAGCGCGGGAAAGCGTCCCGGCGCCTGGATCCCCGGGGTCCCCGCCGAGCGGCAGGCCACCCCCGAGTCGTGCGGCGCCAACGCCCTCGCGTCGCTCCTCGGATTCTGGAAGATCCCCGCGACCCAGCGGGAGCTCCACGAGACGCTCCATGTCCCGGCGGTGAAGGGGACCCTCACGGTCGACCTCTGGCGCGCGGCGCGCGCCCGCGGGCTCTGGGTCTGGGAGAAGGACACCCTCGCAAGGCAGGACCTCCTCGATCTGGTGACCTGGGGGATCCCCCCCCTGGTCCTCACGAAACGCCGCTCGGGGAATCGCCTCCTCGACCACTACCTCGTCCTCACGGGGTTCGACGCCGCGAAGGACCGCTGGATCGCCCAGGCGGGCCTGGGGATCGAGGAACTGATCCCCGGGGAGTCGCTCTCGGCCGGGTGGTCGGCGGCGGGACGGTGGGCGCTTGTCGCCGCCCCGCCGGACACCGAAGCGGGATGGCTCGCCTGGCGCCTGGCGGACCCCGCCGAATGGCGCTGCCGGAACAATCTCGCCGAGGCGCGCGTCGGCCAGAAGCGGCTCGACGAGGCGGAACGGTTCCTGGCCGAGGCCCTGGCCGTCGCCCCGCCGGAGGAGACGGATCCGGCCGCCTGGGCCTACCTCAAGGACACGCACGGAAGGCTCCTGTCGGCCCGGGGGGACGCGGCCGGGGCGCTCGCCCTCCACTGCGAGGCGCTGCGCCTCGCGCGCCTGGCGGGGCTCCCCGAGGCGCCCCTCCGGGAAATCCGGGCCCGCCGGGATGCGGCCGCCGCCTTGAGCCCCCCCCCCAGCTTGACCCCCCCCCCGGAAACCGAATAGACTTCCCCTTCTTCGACCCGACCCTAAGGAGGCTGCATGCCCGAAACGCTCGCCGCTAGTCCCCGGAAGACCGACGCCCCCCGCGGGGAGATCGTGAACGACTTCTCGATCCAGGTGGCGACCGCCAACGGATCGGGGTCGCAGTCCTCCAACAGCATCCTGATCCGGTCGATCTTCCAGATGGGGATTCCCGTCAGCGGGAAAAACCTCTTCCCGTCGAACATCCAGGGGCTCCCCACCTGGTACACGATCCGCGTCTCGAAGGACGGCTACATCGCCCGCAACCCCTCGATCGACATCCTCGTCGTCATGAACCCTGACACCGTGGAAGAGGACGTCCGGACGATGCGCCCGGGGGCGGTCCTCGTGGCGAACGACGCCCTCAAGTTCACGAAGCGCGACGACGTCCTCACCTACTCGATCCCGTTCGGCAAGATCGTCGCCGCCTGCTGTCCCGAGGTGCGCCTCCGGAAGAAGGTCGAGAACATGATCTACGTCGGGGTCCTCCAGGAGCTTCTCGGGATCGACCCGGCGCAGGTCGAGGCCTCCACCAAGAAGCAGTTCAAGGGGAAGGCGAAGGTCGTGGACCTGAACCTGACCGCCATCAAGGCGGGGGTCCAGTACGCCAAGGACAACCTCAAGAAGATCGACCCCTACCGCGTCGCCCCGATGAACAAGACACAGGGGAAGATCCTGATAGAAGGAAATGCCGCCGCCGCCATCGGATGCGTCATGGCCGGCTGCACGGTGCTGGCCTGGTATCCGATCACGCCGAGCTCCAGCCTCGCCGAGGGGGTGATCGACCTCTTCGAGACCTACCGTGTGGACCCCGTGACGAAAAAGGCAACCTACGCCGTCGTCCAGGCCGAGGACGAGCTCGCCTCGATCGGGATGGTGATGGGGGCCGGCTGGGCCGGCGCACGCTCGATGACCACGACCTCCGGCCCCGGGATCTCGCTCATGGCGGAGTTCGTGGGCCTCGGCTACTTCGCCGAGATCCCCGGCGTCATCTTCGACGTCCAGCGCGTCGGCCCTTCCACGGGATTGCCGACACGAACCAGCCAGGGAGACATTTCCTTCGCGGCGACGCTTTCCCACGGCGACACGAAACACATCCTCCTCCTGCCCCACTCCGTGGCCGAGGCGTACCAGTTCGCGCAGGACGCCTTCGACCTGGCCGAGCAGTTCCAGACGCCGGTGTTCGTGATGCTCGACCTCGACCTCGGGATGAACAACTGGATGTCCGACCCCTTCCCCTACCCGACGAAGGGGATCACGCGCGGCAAGGTCCTCTCGGCCGCCGACCTCGACAAGGTCAAGGCGTTCGCGCGCTACAAGGACGTCGACGGCGACGGGATCCCGTACCGCACGATCCCCGGGACGAACCACCCCCTGGCCGGGTACTTCACCCGCGGGAGCGGCCACAACGAGCGGGCGCTCTATTCCGAGAAACCCGAGGACCACAAGGCCACCCTGGACCGGCTCGCGAAGAAATACGAGACCGCGCGCACCTTCGTCCCGAAGCCGGTCCTGGACGAGACCGCCGGCGCCGAGGTCGGGATCATCGCCTACGGCACCAGCCACTGGGCGATCCTCGAGGCGCGCGACCACATGACCGCCGACGGCCTCGCGACGAGCTACCTGCGTCTGCGGTCCCTCCCCTTCACTGCGGAGGTGAAGGCGTTCATCGAGAAGCATCCCCGCGTCTACGTCGTCGAGCAGAACCGCGACGCCCAGGTCACCTCGCTCCTCCGGAACGAGTACCCCCAGCACGCGGCGAAGATCCGCCCCGTCCTCCATTACGACGGGATGCCTCTCGACGCCGGCTCGGTCGAGGACGTCATTCGCGAACAGGAAGGCCCCGGCGCCCGGAAACAGGCCGCCGCCAAGGGAGGTGCCCGATGAGCCCGACCGTCACCCCGACGCCCCCCGCCCCCTCGGCCGCCCCGGTGAACCGGGTCGGCCTCACCGCCAAGGAATATGACGGCGCCCCGTCGACGCTCTGCAAGGGGTGCGGGCACGACTCGATCACCAACCGCCTGATCCAGGCGTGCTGGGAGATGGGGGTCGAGCCCCACCGCGTCGCCAAGATGAGCGGGATCGGGTGCAGCTCGAAGACCCCCGCCTACTTCCTGGGCAAGTCCCACGGGATCAACGCCGTCCACGGCCGGATGCCCTCCATCGCCACGGGAACGATGGTCGCCAACCGCACGCTCATGGCGATCGGCGTCTCTGGAGACGGCGACACCGCCTCGATCGGGATGGGCCAGTTCTGCCACCTGATCCGCCGGAACGTCCCGATGCTCTACATCATCGAGAACAACGGCGTCTACGGCCTCACGAAAGGCCAGTTCTCCGCCACCGCCGACGTCGGCTCCGTCCAGAAAGGCGGCGCCGCGAACGAGTACCACCCGATCGACTGTTGCGCGCTCGCCATCAACCTCGGGTGCGGTTTCGTGGCGCGCACCTTCTCCGGCGACGCCAAACAGCTCCTCCAGATCCTCAAGGCCGCCCTCGCCTACCAGGGGACGGCCCTGATCGACGTCATCTCGCCCTGCGTCACCTTCAACGACCACGAGGGCTCGACCAAGTCCTACAAGCACGCGAAGGAGACCGACACCCCCCTCCACGAGATCGGGTTCGTTCCCTACTTCGAGGAGATCAAGGTCGACTACGCCCCCGGCGCCGCGCAGGAAGTGACGATGCACGACGGCTCGAAGCTGGTCCTGAAGAAGCTCCAGACGGACTACAACCCCAGCGACCGGATGCAGGCCCTCCAGATCATCGAGAAGGGCCAGAAGGAGAACCACCTCATCACCGGGATCCTCTACATCGACCCGAAGCTCAAGAACTTCAACGAACACCTGAACCTGGTGGACGAGCCCCTGGCGACCCTTCCCATGGAGAAGACCCGCCTCCCGAAGGCCGCGCTTGACGAGATCATGGAGTCGTACAAGTAAACGAAAACACGAACCGCGGATAAAAACCGCCGGGAGGCCGAAGCCTTCCGGCGGTTTTCATTTCAAGACACGGACGAAACCCGAAGCCCGCAACCCGATTCCCGGAACCCGTTTCCCGAAGTCCGAAACCCCGGGCTTCGTCCGTTCTTTCGGGGTACGGGACTCGTCTGTTTCCTTTCGGAGTCCGGGACTCGGGGCTCGAAACCCGCGTCCGCTTACCAAAGCCCGATATCCGCTTTGCATCTCCTTGGTTCGTTGCCAGCTCGGCGCCCCCCTCCGGTTGAGGGCGCCTCGCTGGCGCCAGAAAGGAGATCCGTGTGGGCCGTAAACGCGTCGCACGCCTCATGAAAACGGCCGGTTTAGAGGGGGCCAGCCGTCGTCGATGGTGCATGACGACGGTCCGCGGGAAGGACGCTGCGCCCGCGCCGGACCTGGTCCGGCGGGCATTCGAGGCCACAGGACCGGATCGGCTCTGGGTGGCGGACATCACGTACATCCCGACCTGGTCGGGATTCCTGTATCTGGCGGTCGTACTGGATGCCTGGAGCCGGCGGATCGTGGGATGGGCAATGGCGACGCACCTCAAAACCGAATTGGTTTTGGCGGCCCTGGAGATGGCGGTAGGCCTCCGAAAGCCCACCGGGGTCATCCACCACTCGGACCAGGGGTGCCAGTACACCTCCATCGCCTTCGGACTGCGGTGCCGGGAGGCTGGCGTGCGTCCCTCCATGGGCTCGGTCGGGGATGCCTACGACAACGCGATGTGCGAGTCCTTTTTCGCCACCCTCGAGTGCGAGCTTCTGGCCAGACGGAGATTCCGCTCCCAGGCCGAGGCCCGCATGGCCGTCTTCGACTTCATCGAGGAGTGGTACAACCCACGCCGGAGGCATTCCGCACTGGACTACGACTCGCCCGTCCAGTACGAAAAGAGGCGTTTGAAGGAGCCTTGTGACTCAAGCCGTTGACTGTCCACAGAAACGGGGCAACTCCACCCCTTTCCTGCCTCATCAGCCCGGCAAAGCCAACTTATCCAGGATTCGTTTTCAAAAATTGAAGTCCATGGATATTCGGGCCGACGTGGAATTCATTTTAAGTTTTGGCCATTTTCTCGCGAAAACCTTGAATTACCGAGCAGCGACAAAGAGCCAATCTGGTGGCTCAAAGCTTGTTTGACGGGTTGGCCGAAGGCCAGAGATCCATCTCGGTGGTTACAAACCTTTATTAATCTTTCCCGGCGCGCGATGGAAGGCAGCGGCCCCGGACGGGCGCGGGCGGCCGGGGCGTTGTGGAGCAACCCAAGTGAAGCGAGCGGCCCGGAGGCGGGCGCGTTTTCGGGGACGTGATGGAGCCGAGGCCGGTCAGGACGTGCTGGGCCCGGCGAAATCCCGAGCGACGAAGCGACACGGATGCCGCGAGGAGCGTCCCCCGACGAACGCGCCCGGCATCAGGGGCCGCGAAAAGGCGACCGCCCATAGAGGCGGCTATCGAATTTCTTTATGCGACTTGATGAGCGGCCCGCTGGAAAGCTTCGCGGGCATGGCGAAGTTCCGGGGTCCGAAGCCGTCGGCTCAGACGCTCCACAACCTTCAACTTGTCGGGGTTGAGCAGTTCGACGCCCAAAAGCAGGCCGTTAGCATTGAAATCAACCAGCACTTCAGGGGCGACTTCTTCCGTCCGGACGGATTTACCTTCACGGACTGTCAGATAAATGGCTTCGACCCCATGCCGATCGTATTCGATTCGAATGTTCATGTTCTTGTCCACCAAACTGTGAGGACCATGTATTCTTTCGGCAATTCGTAGTATATCACGTTGAGTTTTCTGCCGCCGAAAACCTTGAGCACTCTGAGCCGCCCCAGACTTCTCGCGGGAGTGATTAGATCTGGATTTCGAAGCGCAGCTTCGATTTCCTGACGCGAAACGATCCGCTGGTCCATGCGCTGTCGAGCATGCAACATGAAGCGGACGGGCTTATTGCGACGCATGCTGCGCTCCTATCATCCTTGGCTGACCTTAGCCGAGATCCGGGCGATCACTTCGTCGGTCGTCAGGTTCGTCGTGTCGATCCGGACGGCGTCCGGGGGGCAGACGAGGGGCGCGACAGCCCGGTGGGTGTCGTGGTCGTCGCGGTCGCGAAGCTCGGCCAGGACTTCGGCGCGCGTGACGTTCGGGTTTGAGGCCGAGAGTTCCTTCCAGCGGCGCTCGGCCCGGACCGCCTCGTCCCCGTCGAGGTAGAACTTCCAGCGGGCGTCCGGGAAGACGACCGACCCCATGTCGCGCCCTTCGGCGACGGCGGGGCGCCCTTCCGCCAGCTTCCTCTGGATGGGCCGCAGGGCCGAGCGGACCTCCCCCTTCTCGGCGATCTTGTAGATCATCCGCGTCACCTCCGGCGTCCGGATGGCGGTGGTAGCGTCGCGCCCCGCGACGAGGAACCGGCCGTCCCGGAACTCCATCGGCGTCCTGGCAAGAAGCGCCGCCAGGGCGTGCGCGTCGTCGAGATCGACCCTCTCCTCCAGGGCCCGCCAGGTGAGGCCGCGGTAAAGGGCCCCCGTGTCGAGGTGGAAGCGATTCAAGCGCCGCGCCAGCTCGCGCGCGACGGTGCTCTTTCCGGAGCCGGCCGGCCCGTCGATCGCGACGACGTCCACAAATGCCCCGGCGCGCCCTGCCATCTGCTGTTCTATACTAAAGGCCTCCCGTGACGACGAGCCAGTTTTCTTCTTTCTCCTGTCTCCTGACTCCTGACTCCTGTCTCCAAGACGGGGATCTGTAAATGGAGCATCGCGCCTGGTCGGAGATCAACCTCGCCGCGATCAACCGGAACGTCCGCCTGATCCGCAAGCAGGCCGGCACCGCGCACGTCCTCGTGGTCGTCAAGGCGGACGCCTACGGGCACGGCGCGGTGGAGGTGGCGCGCTCGGTGGTGGAGGCGGGAGCGGCCTTCCTGGGAGTGGGGGATTCCGGCGAGGCGATCGAGCTCCGGACAGCCGGGATCAAATCCCCCATCCTGGTCCTGGGGAGCCTCATTCCCGGCGAGATCGAGCCGGTGATCACGCACGATGTGGCGATCACCGTCCACTCGTCGCAGAAGATCCAGATGCTGGACCAGATCGCGAAGGCCCTGAAGAGGCGCCCCCGCGTGCACCTCAAGATCGACACCGGGATGGGGCGGTTCGGCGCGCTCCCGTCGCGGGCCCTGGAACTCCTGGCGGAGATCACCACGTGCGAGTCACTGGAGCTCGAAGGGCTCTCGACCCACCTGGGGCCGGTCGCGGCCGAGGACCCGCGGATCCGCCAGCAGCTCGACGTCTTCTCCCGGATCGTGAAGGACGCCGAAGAGCGCGGGATCCGGATCCCGTACAAGCACGCCGAGAACTCGCTCGCCCTCTTCCACGGCCCCGACGGCGCGTTCAACCTGGTGCGCCCGGGGGGCGCCGTCTACGGGATTCTGGCCGGCTCCCCCAGGGAGAACGATCTGGGCCTCGAGCCGGCGCTTGCCCTGAAAAGCCAGATCGTCTTCATCAAGGACCTCCCGGAGGGGGCCTCCGTCGGCTACGCGGGAAGCTTCACCGCCGCGCGCCCCACTCGCATCGCGATCCTGCCGATCGGGTACAACGACGGGTACCGCTTCGCCCTCGGGAACCGGGGCCAGGTGCTGGTGCGCGGAAAGCGCGCCCCGGTCGTCGGGCGCGTCTCGATGGACTACACCACGGTGGACGTGACCGATATCCCGGACGCCTCGGTCGGCGACGAGGCGGTCCTGATCGGCCCGCAGGGGTCCGACCGGATCACCGCGGGGGAGCTCGCCGCCTCCGCCGGGACGATCCCCTACGAGATCCTCTGCGGCCTGGGGAAACGCGTCCGCCGCGTCTACCAGAAATGACCTTTCCGTGGGGACGACGGGCCGCGCTCCTCTTCGCGGCCGCGTTCCTCTTCCGGATCATCTGCGCGATCGCGGCGCGGCATCTGGCGTCAGACACCCCCGGGGGTCCGTTCAACTATCCGGATTCCCTCTCCTACCGCGCGATCGCGCGGTCGCTCGTCGAGACCGGCACCTTCGCCGAGGGGGATCTCCGGGCGAACCGCCCCCCCCTCTACCCGCTCTTCCTGGCGGCGCTCCTCGGCGTCGCGGGAGACGGTTTCTGGACCTGGACCCTTCCCCAGGCCGCGATCGGGGCGGCGACCTGCCTGTGGCTGGTGCCGGTCGGGCGCGCGCTCGCCTCGGAACGGGCCGGCTGGTGCGCCGCATGGATCCTCGCCTTCTGGCCGCACCACGCGGCCTACACGCCGCTGGCGCTCTCTGAAACGCTCTTCCTTTTCCTGTTCGTCGCGCACGCGGCCTGCGCGACGGGCATGACGCGTCTCCCGGTCGCCGTGGCGGCGGGGATCCTCGGCGGGCTCGCCGCGCTCACGCGGCCGGCGACGCTCCTCTTCACGCCGCTCGTTTTCCTCGCAGGGGCCGGGGCGGCGGGGAAGCGGGACCGGCGGGCCTCGCTCGTGGCGCTCGCCGCCTTCCTGGCGACGCTGGCCCCCTGGACGCTCCGGAACCGCCTCGTTCTGGGGGACTGGATCCCGGTCTCGGCGAAGTTCGGCCAGGACCTCCATGAGGGGAACTGCCCCGAGGCGACGGGCGGCCCGGTTTCAGACCGCGTCCGCTGGCCCGACGCGATCGCGGCGCTCCCCGAGGCGCCGCGCGACGCCGCGCTCGGGCGGCAGGCGCTCCTCTACATGGCGGACCATCCCGCGCGCACGGCCTGGCTCTTCGCGCGGAAGGCCCTCCGGACCTGGAGCCCGGTTCCGAACGATCCGCGCCACCGGACGGTCCTGATCACGGGCGTCCTGGCCGCCACGTTCGGGACGCTCGTCGTCCTCGCCTGCCTGGGCGCGCGCCGGATCGCCTGGACCCGGGACGCGCGGATCTGGTTCGTCGGGCTTCCCCTCTTCCTCACGGTCCTGCACGGGTTCCTCATCGGCTCCGTCCGCTACCGCCTTCCGGCGGAGCCCTTTTTGGCGGTCCTCGCCGGGGCGTTTCTCGTGATCCCCCGGCGCGAACCCGCCTAGAATGCGGGGACGAGCCCCACCGTGAAGCCCGGACTCAAGAAGACCCTCAAGATCCTCGTTCTCGCGCTCTCCTTTCTCTACGCGATCCACCCGCTGGTCCTGACGCCGGTCGCCCGCGCGCTCGCCCGGAAGCACTGGCACGGCCGGTCCCGGATCGGGTGGGTCTTCGTGACGCCGCTCGGGACGCTCGCGGCGTCGCGGGTCACGCTCGAGTATCCGGAGGGGTACGCCTGGAAGCCGTTCGTGGACGTGAAGAAGCTGCGCGTGCGCCTGTCCGCGGCGCGGACCGCCGCGGGAGCCTGGCGCCTGGTCCCCGTCGAGGCCTCCTGCCGGTCGATGGCGCTCGTCCTCACGCGCGAGGCGATCCGCTTCGCGTCGGACCGCCCCGCGGGCCAGCCCCCCGCGGGAGGGAATCTCCTGCCGCTCTCGGTCCGGCTCTCCTGCGAGCGCGGGGCGCTGGCGGTCGACCCGCCGGAAGGGGTCTCGATTTCGGGAGGGGCGGCCCGGGGGCTCTTCCTCTTCTCGCCGGCCGAGCGGCGCCTGGCGCTCGATTTCACGGCGACCCATCCCCAGTGGGGCGAGGGGCACGTCTCGTGCGAGGCGGACCTCGCCCGGCACGCCGCCGTCTGGCGCTTCCACGCCCCCGCCGCGACGGTCGACGCGGGGGTCCTGCCGATGCTCCCCCCGCCGGTCCGCGCGCGCTTCACGGAGCTCTCTCCCGAGGGGACGGCCCGCTTCCAGATGACCCTCACGAACCTCCGCGGATCCCCCCCCGCCACCGAGGGACGGATCGTTTTCTCGGGACGCGCGATCCGCCTGCCGCCCCCCTGCCCGCTGCCGCTCGAGAACCCGCGCGGGGAGTACGTCTGGGGCCCCCAGGGACACGAGATCCGGGAGTTCCACGCGTCGTTCGCCGGGACGTCCCTCGTCGCCGACGGCCGGATCGACCCTGCGGCGGGAAAGTTCCACGGCGTGATCCGGACCGGGGAGGCGCCCCTGCCGCCGGAGCTGTACCCTTTCCTGCCGCCGCGCCTGGCGAAGACCTGGGATTTCCTGGGGCCGGCGGGGACGCTGACGCTGGACGTCGGGGTCTCCGGCCATTTCCACGAGTCGGTCCGCGCCTCGACCACCTTCCACGCCGTCATGAAGGAGGCGTCGCTCGCCGCGCTCGCCCCGCCCGCGACGGGGCTCACGGGAACGCTGGATCTCGAGCTCCTGGGGCGCGGCGACACCCTCCACGGCGAGGGGGAAGCGCGCCTCGCGTCCGCCCGGGTGGGGCCGGTCCCGCTCGACCATGTCCGGATCCCGCTTTTCATCGGAAGCGGCGAGGACGGGCGGACGGTGTCGCTGGGGCTTCCCGACCTCCCGTTCGAGGCGGGGTGCGCCGGAGGGATCACGCGCGGACACGTCCGCTTCCAGGAGGCCCCCCTGCCGACGGCGACGATCGACGTCTCGGGACACGACATCCGGATCGAGAAACTCCTCGTCGATATCCTGGGCTCTTCGCGCGACATCTCCGGGAAGCTCGAGCACGCGCTCCACCTGGAGCGGAGCGCCGACGGATGGCGCGGCACCGGCTCCATCGACATCAGGGACGGTGACCTCGGGAAGCTTCCGACCCTCACCGGGATCGTCGAGCGCCTCCTGGGGAAGGAGAAGGTCGACGCGGCCCGCATCCGCCGGGTGGAGGCGGAGTTTCGCGTCCACCCGCAGAAGCTGGTGGTGACGCACCTCAAGGTCCACGGCAAGAACCTGGCGCTCTACGCCGCCGACGGGGAGATCCGCCGGGATGGCCGGATCGACTTCACCTTCTATGCCGGCGCGCGCCACCACCTCCTGGAAAACGTCCCGATCCTGAACGAGATCTGGCAGCTCGCGACGGGGGTCCTGACGGGGCTCGCCTCGGTGCGCGTCACGGGAACCTGGAAGGAACCGGCCTACGAGCTGGCGCCCCTGCGCGCCCCCGTGAAATCGATCACCGGAATACTCGAGGGACTCGTGGGAAACGAGGAGTAGGAAGCATGGAAAGGGCCTGGTTCGCGTCCGACGTGCATCTGAACCCCGCCGACCCGGCGAGAACGCGCCGCTTCCTCGCGTTCCTCGCGGGCTGGAAACGTGCCGACTGCCCCCTCTACGTCCTGGGGGACCTCTTCGACTGGTGGCTGGGGCGCGGGCACGTGGCGTCAGGCGAGTTCGCCGAAGTCCTGGACGGGATCCGCGACGCCGCGCGCGGCCACACCCATCCCATCCGCTTCATCTTCGGGAACCGCGACTTCCTGATCCGCACCCCCGCCGGCGCACCGGCGGGGCTGACGCCGCTCGGGGAATCGGCCGAGATCAACCTCGCCGGAAGGCGCGTGCTTCTCGTCCACGGCGACCAGCTCTGCACGCAGGACACGCGCCACCAGCGCTACCGCGCCGTCATGCTGGGCCCCGCCGGGCGCCTCATGGATCTGGCCCTGCCGTTCATCGTGAAACTCGCGATCGCGCAAAGGCTCCGGAAGGCGAGCCGCGGCGGGACCTGTGAGGCGTCGATCCCGGAAGAGGCCGTGCTCCCCCTTTTCCGCCGCGGGATCGACACCGTGATCTGCGGCCACATCCACAGGCAGGGGACGCATGTCCACGACGTGGGCGGCCGCCCCCATACCCTGTACGTTCTCGCCGACTGGTGCCAGGGGACCCCCTTCCTCGAGTTCGACAAGGGGGCATTCCGGTTCAGGGAATCCGTCTGAACCCGGGGCGCTGACGGCGCCGATGGCCGCTCCAAAGGGCGGCCCTGATCGTCGGGCGCGTTCTCCGGGGACGTTCCTCGCGACATCCTGCCGCTCGTCACTCGGGTTGCGCCGCCGCCCGCGAAGCGCGGGAACGGCTACGGCCCTCCGCATCCTGCTCCGGGCCTGCTCCACACGCCCCGTCGAACGCACCCGCCGCGGGCCGCCGGAGCGGCCGAGCTGTCAGCCCCTTCGCGGCCCCCTACCGATTCAACAACACACAGCTTCGCCGCGGGGCGCGCGCTGTCGCGTTCATTCAGCTCTATCAACGATCGACCGGCCGGGGCCGCCCGTACAGACAGCCGTTTCAAGCATTCGCAATTCGAGTGGTGTGCAAAATGGCCCAGAGCAAGAAAAGGACGAAAAGCCCGATGAAGAACGCATAAAAGATCGAGACGTTTCTCGCGTACCTGGCGCCCTTTTCCTGATCCTCCATCGGCCGACCGTATCCGTCCGCCGTGACGCGGCGCATATCGACAACGGACCAAACCGCGTTGATCACGATCCCGACCCAGAACCAGCCCAGAACCAGGAGGATGACGAGCTGGATGATGCCTTGCAGATACCGTCTCGCGTAGAAATTGTGGATCCCCGCCAGTCCCCCCAGGAATAACGCGACGAGGACATAGATTGCCCTGCTTCTCAAGGGGCGCGCGTGTTGGGCCGCCTGCAGGACGCGTTCGGCCCGGATCTTCTCGTCGAGGATCTCCCCGCAATGCTTGCACTTAACGGCGCCTTCCTGGATCTCCTCCTTGCAGTACGGGCAGGTGGCCGTGGACATGACTTAATCGACGATGTCGAGCATGCGAAAGACCGGTATCACCGTCTCGCCGCCCGTCTTCCGACGGAACGACTTGTTCCCGACAAAGACGCTGAAACCGCTGATCAGCTTGTCCTGCGTCAAGTCCGATGCCTCCCTGCCCTCCAGCACCCAAAGCGTTCCCTGGCCGGCATCGACGATGCAGTGGCCGTCGACATGCTGGAAGACCTGGCCGACACACGGGAAGATATCCCCCGTTTCCGCCGCGTCGGCCCCGAGCAACAGACGGCTGAAATGCACCTCTTCTCTCTCCTCCCCGAGAAGCGCGCGCAGGCGGTTGAATTCCGCGCGGGGCACCTTGGGCTTCCCCAGGACGGCATCCCTCCCTTTCCGGCGCATCTCCAGGGCCGCCTCGTAGCGGGGATCCAGGACGAGGACGTCGGACGCGATCTCCACCGCCTCCAGGGGCGCGCCCCCCTCAAGGCGGGCCTTGGCCTTCTCCAGAAGGGCGCCGGCGACCCTAGCCTTTTCGGCGGCCGGCATCGCCTCGATGGCCCCGCCCACATCGACCAGTAGCAAGGACGCCTCCGTCGATCCCGGCTTGAGCGCTAGGACCCGCGAGAGCTTCCGCTTGGCGGAGAGATAATCCTTGTCCGCCAGGGATTCCCGGGCTTGCGCCATCCCTTCCTCGACCGACCTGGCGACCGACTCTTCCTTCTTCTTTTCGACCCCTTCGCGCACGCCTCGGATGAAGGCGTCGATATCCCGCCCCATCTCGGTGCTCGCGTCCGGCGCGATGCCGAGCGCGGAAAGCTTGTGGAGATGCGCCTGGGGCTCGTTGCCGGCCCTCGTCACCTCGGCCATGGATGCCGCGCGGGACAGGGCCTCGTATTGCCCGATCACGAGCCTCCAGTGGACACCCGAGACGTCCATCGCCAGCGCCTTCCGGACGGCGTCGCCCGCCTTCTCCTTCTCGCCGGCGCGGGCCAGGATCTCGGCCTTTTCCACCTCCCTCTTCAGCGCCCGGTACTTTTCGTTCGTGGGATCCTCGGGCACCATGCAGGTCTCAAGGAACTTCCGGACGCGTTCCGCCAGAAGCTCCGACTTGTTCCGAGCGGCTTTCACTTCATCGTGCGCAACGCAGATCGCTCGATTCGCCCGATGCCGACGCGCTCCGTGCAACGCGTCCCTCGGATGGGGCATCTCGATCCAGAGATAACGCTCCCCAGCATCCCCCTGCAGAACCGCCGCCTCGCAAAGCACGCCTGTCGCTCCACCGTTGAGCCCGATCTCGAAAAGACCACGACCGCTATCCGTTCCCCCGTATTCGTTTTTGATGGCAAAGATGACAAGAAAACGCAACGTGACCGGCTTTTCACGCGGCTCCAAAACCTCGTCAAGGAGCGCCGTGTTCTCCTGCAAGGCGTTTTTAGCGTCCCTCGAAAATCTCTTCAGCGTCCGCGCCACGTATTTCGGATCACCCTTCTCCTTTTCGAATTGCTGACGCGTGACCTCGCCGGACAGCAAGCCCTTCGTGACGAGGACATCCGGCATCGGAACGAAGGGCTTGCCGTCCACTTCCACCAGATAACACGCATCCCAAGAGAGGAAAGATTTTCCGTCTTCCGTTTTCTTGTTGCGGAGAATCCAATCGAAACATTCACCCAAAGGGCTTTCCCGCGAGATCTTGACAGGCACCAATGCCACGTAATCGTCGCCCGCATAAGCCGGGAAGCCGCCAGACATGGCGGCCGAGAGAGCGGCCAATGCCGCGACCCAACCGCGCCACGTGCCTCCCCTATGTGGCATTGCTATCTCCCCTTTCGCCGCTGGAGTTCCGACATCATCCGGACGAAGTCGCCGACTCTTTCCGCGTACTTGCGGGCGATGTGGGTCTTTGCGGCCTTCAGGACATCCCGCCCCGAACGGCCACGCCCCCGGGAAGGGAAGTTCCTCAAGAGAACGCTACAGCCACCGCAGGCGACGACCTTGCTCCGATGGTCGACAACCAGTTGTGAGAAGGCATTGAAGTTCCCGATGCCCGAAAAGCCGCAGTACTGGCATCGGCACCCGTCCCGAAGATAGATGTGCCAGTCAGGCCAGTCTTTCTTCGCCATGCATTCTCCTTGCAAATGGAAACTCTTTTACCGAAGAATACCGTTTATAAACAGTATTTCAACTCGATCGACCGGTCTCACGTGGGTTCTTCGCGCGGGAACGGCCTCCCTACAATCCGCCGGTGCGCAAGGAGAGGAAAAAGCCGCATCCGCTGGCGGCCCTCGCCGGGAAGCGGATCTCGCAGTTCCGCAACGCGAGAGAATGGACGCAGGAGGAGCTGGGACGCCGCGCCGGGTTGAGCCAGAAATGGATCAGCGACATCGAGCGGGGACGGACCGCGCTCCAGCTCGACACCCTGGCGCGCCTCGCCGGGGCGCTTTCCGTCCTTCCGTACGAGCTGATCCTGGAAACCCCCGCGGCCGGACGCGGCCGGCTGGACGCCCGGAAGGTCTTGAGCACCGTCGAGCGGTGCGACGAGGACCGGCGCCGGGTGATCCTGCGCGTCGTCGAGACCCTGGCCGAGTACGGCCGTTGACCGTCCGGTTTCATCGCTCCAGAAAAACCCCCGAGGCGGGATCGACTTCTCCTTCCTCGATCCTCCGGGAGAGCCGGAGCAATCCCTTCAGGAGGGCGCCGGGGTCGGAGGTCGGAAAACCCTTCCGGGAGACGAAGACGACGCCGGGAACATCGATCCCCTCCTTGAGGAGGTCCCCGAAGATCCGCATGAAGTCCGCCACGTTGTAGGTGACGAGGACCCGTCTCTCGCCGATCGCCGCGCGGAACACGGCGCGATCCTCCTGACCCGCCCGACCGGAGCCGGCGACCGCCAGGATATCCAGCCCCGCCCTGCGGGCTTCAAGCGCCACCCGCGGGCTGATCATCTCGTCCAGGAGGAACCGCGGCCGCACGCCTCAACCCCTGACGCGGGCAAGAGTCGGATAGTGTCCCAAAGGGTCCGGAGGCTGACCGCGCGCAGATTCCGCCTCGATCTCCGCCCGGTAAGCCTGCGCATAGCGGGCAGCCGCCGCGACCTGGGCCACGGTCAGGTGGGGATAATTCTTCCGGACCTTGGCGACGCTCCGGCCATGATCCTGCCAGACGGAAAAAAGTTCCCATACGGAAAGCCCTGTCCCCGTCACGAACGCCGCGCGGCCTGTCGCCGCCGCGCGGAAGTCGATCCCCGGAAAACGGCTCATCCGGATTCCTTCTTCCAGCAAACGGATCGCGGCCGCGCTCGTCGAGACCCCAAGACTGCCGGCGTACCGCGCGAGATCCTCCGCGAGATTCCGTGGCAGCCTGGCGCTGAAAGGAGCGGTTCGATGGCCCATACGGCACCTCCTTGTATGACAGTGTATCACAACGTCATTTGAAAACAACCGGCGAGAAAAAGCCGCGCCCCGGCGCGGCGACACCTTGAGGGCGGGCGGGACAGCAAGAAAGCGAGGGGGCGGCGCGAACGGATTGCGAGGCCACGGCGCGCCCCACGGAGGGGGCACGCCGGCCGAGCCCTCGCAGGCCGGACATGGAGCCGGCCGAGAATGAGTGAGCGCCGACCCCCGATCGCCCGTACAGCGCACCCCCGTCCGCCACGATGAGCACCCCCACCCTTCCCTCCCCCATCGAGGGGGAGGGAAGTTTTTGGGACGTTCGGTTCTTTCGGCGTTATCCCGTCGCGACGGGGATCGTGAACCAGAAGGTGGACCCCTTGCCGACGGCGCTATCCACCCCCGCCTCCCCGCCATGCAGCTCGACGAGCTTCTTCACGATGGCGAGGCCCAGGCCGGTCCCGCGCTCGCCGGCGGTGGGCTTGGAGGAGATCTTCTGGAACTTCTGGAAGAGCTTCTGCTTTTCTTCCGGGGAGATGCCGCACCCGGTGTCCGTGACCTCGATCCGGACGAATTTCCCGTCGCAGGAGGCCTTGACGGTGATCGACCCCTTCTGGGGGGTGAACTTGATGGCGTTCGAGATGAGGTTCCGGAGGACTTCCTCGATCCGGCGCGGGTCGAACTTCACCGGGGGGATCCCGGCGGCGGCGGCGTACGCGAGCGCGATCCCCTTCTTCTCGGCGAGGATCTGGTTCGACTCCGCGATCTCCTTCGCGACCGCCTCGACGGGGCCCGTCTTCCAGTCCAGGGTCACCTTCCCCGACTCGATCGCGGCGATGTCGAGGAGGTCGTTGATGAGGTTCAGCATGGCGTCGGTGTGCTTCAGGATCACCTCGCCCGCCTTCTTCTGCTCGGCGTTCATCTCGCCCAGGGCCTCGGCGAGGAGCGACTCGGTCCAGAGGGAGATGACGCCCAGGGGGTTCCGGAGGTCGTGCGCGGCCATCCCGAGGAAGTCGTCCTTCATGGCGTTCAGGCGCTCGAGGTCGTCGTTGCGCTTCTGGAGCTCGATCTGCAGTTCCCGGATCCGCAGGGCCGAGCGGACCTTCGCGGCGAGCTCCAGCATCTGGACGGGCTTCGTCAGGTAGTCGTCGGCGCCGCTGTCGAGCCCCTCGATCTTGTCGGACCCCTGGGTCTTGGCGGTGAGGAGGATGAAGAAGGTGGAGCGCAGCTCCGGGTCCGCCTTCACCTTCTTGCAGAACCCCACCCCGTCCAGGACCGGCATCATCCAGTCGGAGATGACGAGCTCCGGCTTCACCTTCGGCAGGGCGTCGAAGGCGAGCTGGCCGTTCTCGAAGGCGCTGACCGCGTACCCCTCCTTCTTGAGCCCCATCTCGAGGAGCGTCCGGATGGAGCGGTCGTCGTCCACGACCACGATCGACTTGCCCGGCGTCGCGGGGCTCATACCACGATCCTCAAGGCCTGGTACGCCTCGGCGGCCTGAACCGAGATCTCGCGCCCGCGCATGCGGGCGAGGAGCTCGAGCGCCTCGACGCCCCCCAGGTGCGGGGCGGGCCTCTGCTGGGACTGGTGGCGGCGGAACGCCTCCAGCTTCTTTTCGAGGCAGTCGGAGATGTCCACGTAGAAGTTGGGCTGGAACCGCTGGATGTTCCACGCCAGCTGCGGCGCGTCCCCCACGAGCACCACCTGCTGGAACGCCTTCATCGCCGAAAGGTGCGGCCGGGACGCCGTGATCCCGGCCCAGTAGACCGCCTCGTGGTCCTGGTTGTAGGAGGGGAACGGGATCACCACCATCGTGGGCTTCACCTTCTCCATGGAAAGGCGCGCCGACCGCTCGATCCGGTCGACGAGGTCGCGCCGGGGGAGCGTGTCGAGGCGCAGGTGGAGCTGCGCGTCCTCGTAGAGGATCTCGAAGTCGTCGACCGAGAGGTGCTTCATGGCGTCGCCGAGTTCCTCGGCGCGCTTCGACCCCTTGACGGTGTGCCCCGTGTTGTCGAAATGGTCGAGGTCCCCGACGGAGACCACCTGCACGAACGCCGCGCCGCCGGCGCGCTTCACGCGCCAGATGAGCCCGGCGCTCGAGATCGACTCGTCGTCGGCGTGCGGGGCGATGACAAGGAGCCGCTGGCGGGCCAGGAACGCGTCGTCAGCGCTTGTCGTTCCGGTCATCGCGGATCCCCCATCCTTCCCCGTCCTTTTCCACGGCGCCGGCGCCGCGCGCGCGGCTCTTCTCCATCCAGAGACGCACCTGGTCGACCATCATCCCTTTCATCTCGTCCACCGCGTGCCCCAGGGCCGACCGCCTCGGCCCGCACAGGAGCGTGTTCCCGCGCATGAGCTCGCGGCGCAGGTCCTCGGCCGACGCCGCCGGCACCACCGTGCGGCCGCGGCCGATCTGCGCGGGGCGGTGGGCGTCGCTTCCGGAAACGACGAAAAGGTCGTGCTCCCGCGCCGCCCGCTCCACGCGCTTCTCCCCCCACGTGGGGTCCACCTCCCGCAGGCGGCTGGAACGGCCGTTGTACCCCTCGATTCCGTCCACCTGCGCGAGGACCGCCTCGTCGGGGACGACATGATAGCGGAACGGATGCGGGATGTAGACGATCCCCCCCTGCGATTTCACGCCGGCGATGAACTCGAACGGGTTCCGGGTCACGACCGGCTCCGTCAGGAAAAGCCCGATCAGGTCCCCCGCCTCGGTGGTCGCCTCCATCCCGACGATGACGACCAGATCCGGCGGCGCGATCGCCCGGGCGGCGAGCCCCCCCTCGATCGAGTCGTGGTCCGTGACCGCGATCCCGCGCAGCCCCGTCTTCCGGGCCGCCGACACGATCCGCGCGGGGTCGGAGCGGCTGTCGAAGGAGAATTTCGAGTGGATGTGGAGGTCGTATTCCATCGGAAAGGCCCACGGACTCTAACGCACCCCTCCCGACCGCGTCCAGAGCCCGGGCGCAGGCGCGCATGAATGTCCGAAAAGTTTCCGGAATCCGGCATTGCAATGGCCAAAAACCGCGCTTAGATAGGGGCGTCTTTCATGATTTCAGCCGCCGATCACGGCGGCACGCAAGCAAGGGTGCGAGGGCTCCGCCTTCGCAGGCAACAGAGTGGTCGGGCCGCCACTCGGGAACGCACACGCGAGGATCGCGTGGAGAAAAATCCTGTTTGCAGGAGGCTGCCATGCTCCAGTTGGCCCCGACTGATTCATCCATCAAGATCCATACTTCCGCGACGCTCACCTCCATCCCGCAGGTCGCGCGCATGGGCGCCAGGCAACGCCTCGCCATGCAGGCGGTCGCGTCGGTCCTGCCGTTCCGGGTGAACACGTATGTCCTCGACGAGCTGATCGACTGGTCGGCCGTTCCCGAAGACCCCATCTATCAGCTGACCTTTCCGCAGCCCGGTATGCTTCCGCCCGCCGCCCTGCGCCGGATGACGGCGCTCCTGCGCAAGGGGGCCCCGCAAGGCGAGATCCGGGATACGGCGAACCGGATCCGGATGTCCCTGAATCCGCATCCGTCCGGACAGATGGAGCACAACGTGCCGCTCCTCGACGGAACACCCGTCGCCGGGATGCAGCACAAGTACAGTGAGACGGTCCTCTTTTTCCCCCACCAGGGACAGACCTGCCATGCCTACTGCACGTACTGCTTCAGGTGGGCGCAGTTCGTCGGGATCGGGGAGCTCAAGTTCGCCGCGTTGCAGACCGAGCGGTTCCACGAATACCTGCGACGCCACACCGAGCTCACGGATGTCATTTTCACGGGAGGGGATCCGATGGTCATGCGGGCCTCGCGACTCGCGGACCTGATCGACCCGCTTCTCGCGGGCGAATTCGCCCATATCCGGAACATCCGGATCGGGACCAAATCGGTCGCCTACTGGCCTCATCGCTTCGTCTCGGACCCCGACGCGGACGATATCCTCCGGCTCTTCGAGCGGATCGTGGCGTCCGGCCGCCACCTCGCGGTCATGGCCCACTACAGCCATCCGCGGGAGCTCTCGACCCCGATCGCCCGGGAATGCGTCCGGCGGATCCTCGACACGGGCGCGGTCATCCGGACGCAGGCCCCTCTCGTGCGCCACGTGAACGACGACGCCGACATCTGGGCCGACCTGTGGAAGGAGCAGGTGCGCCTGGGATGCGTCCCCTACTACCTGTTCGTGGAGCGCGATACGGGAGCGAAAAACTACTTCGAGGTCCCCCTCGCCCGCGCCTGGCAAGTCTTCCGGGACGCCTACTCCCGGGTGACGGGGCTCTGCCGGACCGTCCGCGGTCCCTCGATGTCCGCAACGCCGGGCAAGGTCCTGATCCAGGGGGTCGCGGAGATCGGCGGCGAGAAGGTGTTCGTGCTGACTTTCGCGCGGGGGCGCGACCGCGCCTGGGTCCGCCGCCCCTTCTTCGCGGCGTTCGACCCGGAGGCGACCTGGTTCGACCAGCTCCGCCCCGCCTTCGGGGAGGAGAAGTTCTTCTACGAGCGCGAGCCGGAGACACGCTTCGAGTCGGCGGGGCCACCGTGAGCGGACCGGACGCGGGCCGGGGGAACCGCCGGATCCTGGGCGGCATCCTGATCGCGACGATCGCGGGCGGATTCTGCGGCTGGCACTACGGCCCACGGATGGAATCCGTCGCGTTCCTCGGGGACTTCTTCCTCCTCGCCCTGAAAACGCTGGTCGTGCCGCTCGTCGTCACCTCGCTCGTCATGGGCATGGTGGGCCTGGGGGATATCCGGCGGGCCGGCCGCATGGGGCGCATCACTGTCATTTTCTACCTGTCATCCATGGCGGTGGCGGTGGCCGTCGGGATGGCGTTCGTCAACTGGATCCGGCCGGGAGACGGATTTTCCGCGGAACCGGATCCCGCGGCGCTGGAGCGGGCACGCTCCGGAATGCCATCCGAAGAGCGGGAGGCATTCGACCGCTCGCTCGACAGGATCCGCCTCGAGCGCGAGGCGCAGAAGGCCCGGGTCGAGAGCCGACGCGCGGAGGGCAAGGAGGGGCTCGCGGCGACGCTCCGGGAGATGCTCCTCTCGCTCGTCCCGGGAAACATCGTCCGCGCCGCCGCCGAAATGCAGATCCTGCCCCTGGTCGTCTTCTCCCTCCTCCTGGGCGGCGCCCTCACGACGCTCGGTGAGAAGGGGAAGCCCGTGATCGCCTTCTTCGAGGGAATGAACGAGGCGGTTCTCAAGATCGTCTCGCTCGTCATGTACCTGGCCCCGGTCGGGATCTTCGGACTCGTGGCCGCCAAGCTCGGGGAACGGGGAGGCGGCGAGGTGTTCTGGTTGACCCTCCGGAACCTGGGCGCCTATGCGGCGACAGTCCTCGTGGGGCTTGCCGTCCATGGAGGGATCATTCTCGTCCTGGCGCTGCGGTTCCTGGGCGGGCGATCGCCCTGGACGTTCCTGAAGGCCTTCGCGACACCGCTCTTCACGGCCTTTTCCACCGCCTCCTCGGCCGCGACGATGCCGCTCACGATCCAGGCGGCGAAGACCCGCGCCGGGATCTCCCCGCGCACCGCCGACTTCGTCATCCCCGTCGGCGCCACCGTCAACATGGACGGCACGGCCCTCTACGAGGCGGTGGCCGTGACGTTCATCGCGCAGTCGTACGGGATCGAGCTCTCCGTCGCCCAGCAGGCAATCCTGTTCCTCACGGCGAACCTGGCCGCGATCGGGGCGGCAGCGATCCCCGAGGCGGGACTCGTCACCATGCTCATGGTCCTCGCCGCCGTCGGCCTTCCCGCGGAAGGGGTCGGGTTGATCCTGGCGATCGACTGGTTCCTGGACCGCTGCCGCACGACGGTCAACGTCTGGGACGATTGCGTCGGCGCGGCCGTCGTGGACCGGCTGGCGAACCGGTGACGCCCGGATAGAATCCTCCCGTGCAGGACACCGTCATCTACAGCCTGCTCGTCTGCGGCGCCCTGGCCCTCCTGGGATTCCTGGGGGACCGTCTCTTCCAGCGGACCGGGGTCCCGGATGTCCTTCTCCTGCTTCTGGTCGGGATCCTGATCGGCCCCGTCTCCGGGCTCGTCGACCCCTCGCAGCTCTCGAAGGTGACCCCCTTCTTCGGGACGTTGGCGCTCCTTTTCATCCTGTTCGACGGCGGGCTGGAGATGGACTTCGACGAGATCCTGCGTCAGTTCCTGCCGGTGATCGTCCTCACGCTTCTCTCGATCCTCACGGTGATGATCGGGCTCTCCGCGGTCCTCATCTACGGATTCGGATGGCACTGGCTCCCGGCCCTGATCCTCTCGACCTTCCTCTCCAACGTCAGCGGGCCGATCGTGCTCTCGGTCGTGAACCGCCTCTCGATCCCCGAGGAAGACAAGGGGATCATCAAGCTCGAGGCCGCGGTCAGCGACGTCATCGTGATCATCGTCTTCGTGACCTTCGTCTCGATGCTCCAGGTGATCGGCGCCGACGGGGGACGGGCCGAGGTGGACGTGCGGGCCGCCCTCGGAAAACTCGCGGGCTCCTTCAGCGTAGCGATCGTGATCGGGACCCTGGTCGGCGCCGGGTGGATGGCGGTCCTGAACCGGATCCACGCGCTGCGCCACAACTACATGGCGACCCTGGGCATGCTTCTCATGCTCTACAGCGTCTCGGAGTACCTGGGGGCCTCCGGGATGATGGCGGTCCTCTTCTTCGGGATCGTGCTCGCGAATTCCCGGAAGTTCGGCCAGTTCTTCAATATGACCGGCGTCCGTTTCGACCAGGAAAAGCTGAAGCATTTCCACACCACCTTCTCCTTCTTCATCCGGACCTTCTTCCTGATCTACATCGGATTCTTCATTTCGGCCGACATGTTCCGGCCGGACTTCCTGCTCGTCGGCTGGGTGACGGTCGGGATCCTGCTCGTCAGCCGTATCGTGAGCGCCGCGCTCTTCACGGCCGCCTTCCGGAAACCCCGGATTACGGGGTGGGCGGCCGCGGCGATGCTCCCGCGGGGTCTGGCGGTGGCGGCTCTCGCCGCGGTCCCGGGTCAGGAGGTCGACCGGATGGTCCTGGAACGTGAGACCGCCCTCCACGCCGAGACGCAAAACCTCGCGGTCCGGCAGAAGGAAATGGCGGCTCTCGAGCCGGAGCGGGAACGCCTCCAGAAGGCGGACGACGCGGCGGGGCTTTCAGGACTGCGAGAGAGAGAGCTGAATCTCGCGGCCGAGGCCCACGCCAGCAAGACCGCCGCCGGACGGCACGAGACGGTCCTCTCGGCCCTACGGCAGATGCAGCAGTGGACGGGACTCTTCGTCCTGTTCGCCTCCCTCTGCATCCTCGTCACCAACGTCCTCATGACGTTCGGCTGTTTCATCGTCCAGCGCATGGCGCGCCGCGCGGCTCCTGTCCCGCCAGCGGTCGCGCCACCGGCAGTCTCCTGATTCTTCATCCACGGGAAGCGCGCCGGTAGAGCGCGTCGAGTTCCGCGGCGATCCGGGCGGGGCGGTACGCCTCGGCGCGACGCCTCCCCGCGACAGCGAAGCGCGCGCGCAGCTCCGCGTCGCTGGCAAGGCGCGACATCACCGCGGCGAGGGCGCCAGCATCCCCGTAGGGCACCAAAAACCCCTCGACGCCGTCCGTGACGAAGCGTGGGACGCCGCCGACGCGGGTCGCGACCACAGGAAGCCCCGCCGCCATCGCCTCCAGGAGCACGATCCCCTGCGCCTCGTAGGCGGACGGCAGGACGAGGAAATCCGCCCGGGCGAGGGCCGGCGCGACGTCCTCCCGCAGGCCCAGGAAGCGGACCGCGTCCGAGATCCCTTTCTCCCGGGTGAACGCCTCGAGCCCCGCCCGGTCGGGGCCGTCCCCGACGATATCCAGAGCCACGGGAATGCCGTGCGCACGGGCCCGGCACAGCGCCTCCAGGAGGAAGCGCTGACCTTTCTCGGCGGCGAGGCGTCCCACGACGACCGCGCGCCGCCCGTCCTTTTCCGGAGCGGGCGGGACGGCGAAAAACCGCTCCTCCACCGGGTTCGGGATCACGGCGAACCGGCCGGCGCCGATCCCGAGCGCCTCCTGCTCGGACGCTTCCTCGGGGGTCAGGGCCACGAGCGCGTCGGCCCACCGGGCGGCCTTGCGCTCCATCGCCAGGAACAGGCGTCTCTTCGCGGCCGATTCGCTCACGCCCGGGATGTTCGCTCCGCGCGCGAAGACGTGCCCCTGCGCCGAATGGACGACGGCGGGAACCCCGGCGAGGCGCCCCGCCAGCCGGCCCAGCCATCCGGCCTTCGAGGTGTAGGTATGGATCACGTCGTGGCGGCCGCGCGCGGCCTCGGAACAGACGGCCGCGAGGGCCCGAACGTCCCGGAGCGGGTCGGGATCGCGCACCAGCGCGGGGATCATGACGCCCCGCACCCCGAGAGGCGCGAGGGCCGCGAGCTCCGTCTCGTAGCTCCCCTCCCCGCGGTCCGGCGGGCCGTAAAGACAGGTCACGTCGTGCCCCCGCCGGGCAAGCTCGCGCGCCATGGCGATCATCGTCCCCTGCGCGCCGCCGCGCACGAGGCGTGTGACGACCTTCAGGATCCTCATCGGGCCTTGATCTGCCTGAACAACGTCTCGATTCCGGCGCGCATCACGTCCCACGAAAAGCGCTCCTCGACATGGCGGCGGCAGGCGGCGCGCCGCCCGGCCAGTTCCCCGCGCCGCACGTACCACCCCAGGAGCGCGTGCGCGAGGGACGCCTCGTCCGCTCCCGCGGCGACATATTCCCGTCCGAACGGCCCGAGCACCTCCGGGATGGCGCCCACCGGCGTGGCGAGGACCGGCGTCCCGGTGGCCATCGACTCGAGGATCGCCAGGCCGAACCCCTCGAGCGTCCGGCTGGGGAGGACGCAGAGATCCGCCGCCCCGTAGAGGGATGCCAGGCGTCCGTCCGGCACGAACCCGGTGAAGGCGACGCGGTCCGCCACGCCGAGCTCGCCCGCGAGGCTCCGGTACTCCCGCTCCAGGGGGCCCGTCCCGCCGACCACCAGCTTCAGCTCCGGCGCCACGGGCGCGATCCGGGCAACCGCGCGGATCAGCGTGTCGACCCCCGTGCGGGGGACGAGCCGGCGGACCGTCAGGATCCAGAACGCCGACGGGGAAAACGGCACGAGCCCCGACCAGGCCGGCCGCTCTTCCGCGACGGACGCGCGGAAGGGGAAACGCCCGAGGTCCACGCCTCCCGGGATGACGCTCGCCTTTTCCCCGGCGGCGGGGTAGCGCCCCTCCAGCTCCCCGCGCATGTAGCCGGAAAGCGTCACGATCCGGTCGGAGCGCGTCAGCGCCTCGCTCTCGATCCAGGTGCGCGCCGCCCGCCCCCAGGGGGTCGCGCGCGTGCCGTGCATAACGCGGTACTCCTCGGGCCACGGGGAATGGAAAATCGAGACGACCGGGATCGCCTTCGGGAGGCGCCCCGCCACGCACCAGAGCGGCATGGGGTGGTGACACAGGATCGCGTCGAACCGCTGCCCCGCGATGATCTCCCGGACCGTCTCGCGGTACCCCTTCACCAGTTCCCAGAGCCCCCGGATGCCGCGTCCCCCGGGATCGAATGTCCAGAACGGGATCCCGTCGATGAACTCGTAGTCGCCGATGTCGCGCCGGCGCCGGCACATGACGAGGACGTCGTGCCCCGCCCGGCGCAAGGCCCTGGCGGACTCGAGAAGCACCGTCCCCGCCCCCCCCATGGGGGATTTCGAGTAGACGTCGATGAGGACGAGGATCTTCACGGACGCCTCCTGCCCCGTCGCCGCGACGCGGCGCGGCCGACGAGCGCGCGCAGGACCCGGCGCGCGGGAGCGGGATCGCGCCCGTCCCGGACGGCGTCCGGCGTGCGGGCGTCGTCGGCGATCCAGCGGGCCGCGTCGCGTATGGCCCCCGCGGCGTCCCCGGCGCGCCAGGCGTCCCACAGGCGCGCGAGCTCCAGGACCCCCACGCGCATCCGGACCCCGGCACGGTAACGCGCGGGGGCGCGGACTTCCTCCCCCAGGGCGAGCTTGTAGAGGAAAAGCGGAAAGTCGACCCCGCACCGGATCGCCAGGGGGAGCGTCCCCCAGAAGCGGGGATTCACCTCCATCAGGCGCGTGCGCCCCGCGGCGGCATCCCGCCGGAACTCGACCAGGGCCACCCCCTCCCAGTGGATCCCCTCGAGAAGCCGTGCGCCGGCCGCGAGAAGCGCCTTGTCATGGACGCTCTCCGCGAGGGACGCGGGCCCTCCCGAGCGGGGATACTCGCGGATGCGGCGATGGCAGAAGGCGGCGACCTGCCTTCCCTTCCAGTAGAGGAACGCCGCTCCCCATCCTGTTCCGGGGACATACTCCTGGACGATCGGGGCCGCGCGGCGGGCGTGGAGCTCCCGGTAATGCGTGCGGAATCCGACCGGGTCGCGCACGATCGCGTAGCGCATCTCCGGAGGCAGGAACAACCCCTCGTCGTCGACCAGCTTGATGACGCAGGGATACGACACCGACCGGGCGAGATCCAGCCCCTCCTCGAGATTCCTCGGGCAGACCGTGCGGGGGACGTCGAGCCCCAGCTCGGCCGCACGGGCAAGAAGCGACGGCTTGGCGTTGACCCGCCGGAACTCCTCGAGGGGCGCGAACGGGATCCGGCGCTCCGCACGGAGCCGCTCGCTCCCCAGGACCGCCATGAGGGAATTGGTGGAGACCGGCAGGATCACCTCGCCCGGCCGCGTCGCGGCGAGAAGCTCCCGGGAAAAGCGCTCCGGGGCCATGGGGCTCGGGAGGCGCACGCGCGCGGCGACGTAGCGGCTCTCCCAGGCGGGCCCCCCCCGCGGGATCCCCGCGGCCGACAGGTCCGGATCCGCCAGGCGCACCGGGATCCCGGCGCGCCCCAGGGACCGCACGACGGCAAGCGATACGCGGTTGGCCGGATCCGTGACGCAGGCCCAGGGTCTTTCCGGCGGGGGGACGCGGGGCGGCTTCGTCATGTCACGCCGTCCGGGCGGCTCCGAGGCGCGCCGCCGCGCGCGCGCAGGCGCGGTAGGCGCTTGCGGCCTCCGGTCCGATCCCCGCCGCGCGCACGGCCGCGAGCTGACGCCGGACGACGGCGGTCTCCCCGCGCGCGGCCGGTCCCGTGATCGCCCCCGGCAGGCCCTGCCGCGCGACGTTCGCGGCCGCCTGGAGCATGATCGCGGCGACCCCCCGGACCGCCTGGCGCCGCGGGACGCCGGCGCGCGCCAGGAGCCGCGCGGCCCAAGCCGCCTGCACCACGACGTGATTCGCCGCGAACACCGCCGCGGCGTGATAGGTCATCCGCCGGCCGGCGGGGACGCGGCAGGGGATCCCGCCAAGCGCCCGCACGAGGCGGAAGACCTCCCGCCCGAACGCCGGATCGGCGTCGATCCCCCAGAGGATCCCGTCCTGGCGGGGCGCGTCCTTCCCCGAAAAGGTCTGGAACGGGTGCGCGGCGGCGACGCGCGCCCCGGCGCGCGCGGCATCGGCGAGCACCTCCCGTCCGAGGGAGCCGTTCACGTGAACGACGCGGGAACCGGGACCCACAGCCCCCGCCCGGGCGAGTTTCAGGCACATCGGGCGGATACCGGACGCGGGAAGCGCCAGGACCACCCAGCCGGCCCCCCGCGCCGCGCGGACCGGATCCGCCGTCGGCCGGCCGCATCCGGCCCGCCGCGCGGCGGCGCGCGCGGACGGAAGGGTCCGGGCCGCGAGGAACCGGACCCGGAAACCTCGTCCGGAAAGGCGCCGCGCGAGGGCGGTCCCCACCGCGCCGGCGCCGATGATCGAGAAAGTGCGGCGGGCCATCAGGATGTCGAGGATACCCGCCCTCCGCCGCGGGCGACAGGACCGGGCGAGCAGGGTCCAGACATGGAAAGGGGCGGCCGTCGGGAGCCTCTCGGCGGTCGGGGGTTCGAGAGAACGCTCACCGCGTGACACATCCGCCCCCGGCGCGGTTCGCTCCGCTCCGGTCGCGCCTTCGGTGAAGCCGGCGGCAGTCTGTTACATTGGCCAAGACCGCACCTCGGCCGACCGGAGAGGTCCCTCTCACCCGCCCGCCTGCGGCTCCTGTCGCCGGCCGCCCCGCGAAGCGAGCGGCCCGGAGGCGGGAGCGTTTGCGGAGGCCTGATGGAGCCGGGCCGGTCAGGATGTGAAAGGCCCGGCTCTATCGGAGTGACGAGGCGGCACGGATGCCGCCGAGGAAGCGTCCTCCGCCAAATGCGACCGCCGGAAGGGCAAGTGAGCGAGTTTTTCGAGAGTCCCGTACTTCTCAAACACCCTCTTTCAGGAAAAGATCTCCCGGTCCGGCATGCCGTCGTCTCCCCGCGGGGAGGCCCCCTCCGGTTCGATCCGGTTGCCGTCCGGCCCCGCGGATTCTCCCCCGTTCGTCTCGGGGTCCCCGGGAGCCGCCTCGGCGTACGCCTGGACGATCGCGTCCTGGATCTTCTGCCGGCATTCGGGATTGATCGGGTGCGCGATATCGACATGGAGCTTCGCCCGGCCGGCGGCGTCCCGGGCGACCCGGTCCTCCGGAAGCTTCCCCCCGCACTCGTTGCAGAACTTCGCCCGCAGGTGGTTCTTCCCGCCGCATTTGGCGCACCGGTCGGTGATCTTGCGGCTGGGCATCGCGATGAAGAGGCCGTTCGTCCCGTCGATCACCTTGATGTCGGAGACCACGAACGCCCCGTCGAGGGTGACGGTGGCGAACGCGCGGAGCTTCTCCCCCTTGATGCTCACCTTCTTGATCCGGACGTCGGTGATCTCCACGCGCCCTCCTTCCTACGCCGAACCGGCTCGCCCGTATTCCAGGCGTCCGACCGACCGGACCACCCGGGCCTTGCCCAGCCCCGAGCGGCGGCACGCGGCGGCGAGGCGCCGCGCGGAGCGCTTGTCGGGAACGATCGCGAAGAAGGCGGAGCCGCTCCCGGTCATCCAGGCGCCCAGGGGCGCGAGCGCCGCGAAGCGGTCCTTGAAGCGGGCGATGCGGGGCGCCACGGCCGTGGCCCCGGGCTCGAGGTCGTTACGCAGGCGGCGAACGAGCGTCATGATGTCCCCCCGGCGCAAAGCCCCCCGAATCAAGGTAGACCGCATCCGGAGGGTCCGCAAGCGGATTCCCCCCCGGGGCGCGAAAGGGGCCTCCAGCGCGGCGTAGACGGCCGGGGTGGGAAGCGACAGGGCGGGCTTGGCGAGGACCATCCAGAGAGTCTTGCCCGGGGAAAACGGCCGGACGATCTCGCCGCGCCCCAGGCACAGCGCCGTCGGCCCCGCGAGGAAAAAAGGGACGTCCGACCCGAGCCGGGCCGCCATCCGGGAAAGGGCCCCCTTTCCCAGGCGCGTCGCGAACAGGCGGTCCATCCCCGCCAGGACCGCCGCGGCGTCGCTCGATCCCCCCCCGAGGCCCGCCCCCGACGGGATCCTCTTCGTCAGCGCGATCCGCACGCCCCGGGAGATCCCCGTCTCGTCGAGAAACATCCGCGCGGCGCGCCAACAGAGGTTCTTCGGACCGGTCGGGACGGCGCGGCCGGCCCCGCGCACCGAGAGGGAGATCCCCCGCACGGCGGGGAAGAGGCGCACCGTGTCCGCGAGGGTCACGCATTGCATGACGCTCGCCAGGGCGTGAAAGCCGTCCGGCCTCCTTCCGAGGACCGTGAGCCCCAGATTGACCTTCGCGAAGGCGGCGACGGAAATGCCCCGCCGCGCGCGGCTCACGCGGCCTCCCGCTCCCACTCGGCCGCCGCGCGGGAGACGATCCGCTCCGGATCCTCCCCCTCCGCGGCGTCGACCCACCGGATCCCGGAAAAGCGCTTGAGCCAGGTCATCTGGTGCTTGGCGAAATGGCGCGTGCGCTTCTTCACCTCCACCAGGGCCTCCTCGAGGGTCGTCCTCCCCTCCAGGTGGTCGAGGACCTCCTTGTACCCCACCGCCTGCTTGGGCCCGCGCGCGAACCCCCGGGGGTCCGCCGCGAGCCGCGCCACCTCGGCGACGAGCCCCTCCCCGAACATCCGCTCGGCCCGGCGGTTGATCCGGTGATGCAGGTCCTCCCGCGCACGCCGCAGGCCCACCAGGACCGCCCCCGCCAGGCGCGTTTCCCCCGTCCACTGCGTCTGCAGGTCCGAGATGGGCCGCCCGGTCAGGCGCTTCACCTCCAGGGCCCGGACGATCCGCCGCTCGTCGTTCGGGTGGATGCGCGCCGCCGCCGCCGGATCGGCTCCCTCCAGCTCCCGATGGAGCGCCTGCAGCCCCTCCGCGCGGACCCGCGCGGCGAGCTCTTCCCGGACATTCCAGTCAGCCGGGGGCCCCGAAAAGATCCCCGAGAGCATCCCCTTCAGGTAGAGCGGCGTCCCGCCCGAGACGATCGGCAGTCTTTCCCGCGCGCGGACCTCGCCGATCACGCGCGTCGCCTCCTCCACGTAGCGCGCCACCGAAAAGGTCTCCCAGGGATCGGCGACGTCGATCATGTGGTGCGGAACCTTCTCGCGCCGTTCCGCCGGAGCCTTTGCCGTGCCGATGTCCATACCGCGGTACAGCTTCATCGAGTCGAGCGAGACGATCTCCCCACCAAGGCGCGTCGCCAGGCGGAAGGAGAGGTCCTCCTTCCCGCTCGCCGTCGGCCCCGCGACAAACAGGATTCTCGCGGTCATGCGACGTGATCGAAGGCGTCGAAATCGAGCGGGGCGGCCTTCCCTTCCCGGAACAGGGCCCACCCGAGCCCCGCCACCATCGCGGCGTTGTCGGTGCAGTATGCCATGGGCGGGAGGACCATCTCCCAGCCGCGCTCCCGGCAGGCCGATGCGAGCGCCTCCCGGAGCGGCCTGTTCGCGGCGACGCCGCCCGCCACGCCGACCGAACGGATCCCCTCCACCCCCGCCGCCTCGACGGTCTTCCGGACGAGAACGTCCACCACCGCCTGCTGGAAACTGGCGGCGATATCCGCCTTTTCACGCGCTGCAAGAACGGGTTCCGACGAAAAGGCCGCGTTGCCTCGCCCGGTTGTCGTTTCAGGGGGGCGCGCCCCCCACCCCCTCACGCGATAGAGCACCGCCGTCTTGAGTCCGCTGAACGAGAACCTGCGCGACCCCGCCAGGTGCGCGCGGGGAAAGTCGATCGCCCGCGGGTCCCCTCCCTCGGCCGCCTTCTGGACGAGGGGCCCTCCCGGGTACCCCAGCCCCAGGAGCTTCGCCACCTTGTCGAACGCCTCGCCGGCGGCGTCGTCCACCGTCCCGCCGAGGAAGACGGACCTCGTCGGGGACTCCATGCGATAGAGCGCCGTGTGCCCCCCCGAGACGAGGAGCGCCAGGCGCGGCGCGCCCCCCTGGGGCGCCGTCATCTCGAGCGCATAGAGATGCGCCGCCAGGTGGTCGATCGGGACGATCGGGATGCCGTGGAGAAAGGAAAGGGTCTTCGCCGCCGTCACCCCCACGAGGAGCGCCCCGATGAGGCCGGGCCGGTGCGTGACGGCGATCGCGTCGCAATCGGTGATCCCGCACCCCGCCTTCGCGAACGCCTCGTCGAGGACCGGGAGGATTGCCGCCAGGTGCGCGCGGCTGGCGATCTCCGGGACGACGCCGCCGAACCGTTCATGGAGACGCGCCTGCGACGAGACGACGTTCGCGCGGACGGTGACGCCGTTCTCCACGATCGCGACGGAGGTCTCGTCGCACGACGTCTCGATCCCGAGGACAAGCATCCCGCCATTGTATCCGTTGACGCCGGACCGGCGCCCTCCCCACGAACTGGACTTGTTTCCCCGGCATCCCCTACCATCCGTCCCGTGCCGAAACGACTGATCGCCGCCCTGGCCCTCCTGGTCGCGGCCGGAGGGGGCTGGTTCGCGGTCCGGACCCTTCTCAACCCCTTCAAGGTCTCGACCCGATCCCCGCTCGGGATCTTTTCCCGGACGGACCGGCTTCTCCTTGAGAGCGGCCTGGCCCGGGACGAATTGTCCCCTGAAGCCGCTTTTCCCCGGACGGTCGTCTACACCGCGCCGCAAGAGGAGCACGGCGGACAGGACACCCTCTCGCTTCAGACCGACGCGCACGACCGCATCATCGGGATGGAAGCCTCCTTCCTCATGCGCCCCGAAACGGGAGACCGCGCCATGGGGCCGCCTCTCGCGACGGCCACGTTCGTCGCCGGGTACTGGAACCGGATCTGCGGTTCGCCGTCTTTCGAGCATTTCGACACCGGAGGCGGCGCCCCGTCGTGGGGCCCTTTCGACCAGGCCTGGTTCGGATCCGAGGGGGTTACCGGCACCTGGACCCGCAATCCCCTCGGACAGGGAAGCATGGACGAACTCTGGACCCTGAACGACGTCACGATCTCTCTCAAGGAAACATCCGGCGCCGAGTAGCCCCGCGCCCGGGTGGCCCGAGCGGAATGCGAGCGCGCATGAAAAGGATCCACGACGTCTCGATGCCCCTTCGCGAGGGGATGCCCTGCTTCCCCGGCGACCCCGCGTTCCGGAAACGATTCTTCGCGCGGATGAGCCAGGGGGATGTCGCGGACACGTCGTTCCTCACGATGAGCGCGCACACCGGAACCCACATCGACGCCCCGAGCCATATGCTGGCGGGAGACGCGCGGACGCTCGACCGTCTGCCCCTTTCCGCCTTCTTCGGACCGGCGCGCCTCTTCCATTTCCCGCGCACGAAAAGGATCGACGCCGCGATGCTGGCGGCGCGCGACTGGCGCGGCGTGAAGCGGGCCCTGTTCCGCACGTCGAATTCCGCGCGCTGGGCCCGGGGGGCGCGCTTCTTCCGGGATTTCGTCGCGTTCACCGCGGACGGGGCCCGTTTCCTGACCGCACGGCGCCTGAAACTCGTCGGGATCGACTCCCTCTCGATCGACCCGTACGAGAGCCCCGACCATCCCGCCCATCGGGCATTCCTCACGCGCGGGATCGCGGTGGTCGAGGGGATGTTTTTTGCCGGGGTCCCGGAAGGGGACTACCTTCTCTCCTGCCCTCCCTTGCGGGTCGCGGGCGGAGACGGCGCGCCGGCCCGGGCGCTCCTGGCGCCGTTACGCTGACGTTTCCGCGGGCCGCCGGACCGCACGGACCGCCTCGACCACGACAAGACACGCCAGACCAAGGAGGACGCACGCGACGAGCCCGTTGGCGGTCTGGACCGGGCCGCGTGCCTCGGCCGCGAGGTTCGTGAACGCCAGGCGCCCCAGGGCCCAGACGGTGATCACCATCACGAAAAGCATGGGGGCGAGCACGAACCGGACCGGCTTCCCCGCGCGGAAGAACCAGACGGAGATCCCGAGGAGCGTGAGCGCCGCCAGGAGCTGGTTCGACGCGCCGAAGAGGGTCCAGAATGCCATGTAGGCGGGCGGCTTCCCCGGCTCGGGCGCCGGGGCCGACAGGATGAAGAAAAGAGGCGCCCCGACCGTCGCGGCCGTGGCGAGGAACGCCCCTCCCTTTCCGCTCCAGCCGAACAGCTCCTGCAGGATGTAGCGCCCCAGGCGCGCGGCGACGTCGATCGTGTCGAAGACGAAGGTCGAGAACGCCATCGCGCCGAAGACGATCCCGAAGAGGAGGTTCTCCTTTCCGATCAGGACCGTCATGTACTGCCCCAGCCCCTGGGCGTAGGTCGCCCCCGCTTGAGCGGTGGGTGCCGCGGCGATCATGACGGTGGAGAGCGCGATCAGGGCCACGAGCCCCTCGAGAAGCATCGCGCCGTACCCGACCGGACGGCAGTGGGACTCGCTCGCCACCTGCTTCGCGGTGGTGCCGCTCGCCACGAGGCCGTGAAACCCGCTGCAGGCGCCGCAGGCGATCGTGACGAAAAGGAAGGGGAAGAGAAGCCCCGTCGGACCCGCCGTTCCGGTGACATCGAACCCCTTGAAGGCGGGCTGCCGGACCTCGAACCCGCCGAAGAGGAGCCCCACGACACCGACCGCCAGCGCCATGTAGAGGACGAACCCCCCGAGGTATCCCCGCGGCTGGAGAAGGAGCCAGACGGGGAGGAGCGACGCGACGCAGCAGTACGCGAGGATTGCCGCGCCCCAGACCTTGCGCGGCTCCGCGACGTCCGGCCCGAAGACAAGCCAGGTCGAGCATTCCGTCCCGAACCAGACCGCAAACAACGTCGCCGGGACGAATACCGCCGTCAGGATCCAGAGCCGCGGGTTCCAGAGCTTCTGGACGATCCCCATGACGACCGCGAGCCCCAGATACGCCAGGCTCGCGAACGCCACCGCCCCGCCCCGCTCGAACTCCACCCGCACGCCGTCCAGCTCCTCGATCCGTCCCAGGAAGGTCCCCGCCGTGACGTCGACAAAGGCGACGATCACGTAGACGAGGGCGATCCAGATGAACGCCATCATGGCGGCCCAGGCGCGCGGGCTGATGTTCCGGCGCACGATCTCGGCGACCGATTTCGCGTCGTGCCTCACGCTCGCGACGAGCGCGGAAAAGTCGTGCACCGCCCCGATGAAGATCGCCCCGAAGACGATCCAGAGGAGGCACGGAAGCCATCCGAACTGCCCGCACGCCGCGATCGGCCCCACGATCGGCCCCGCCGCGGCAATGGCGCTGAAGTGCTGGCCCAGCAGGTAGAAGGGGCGCGTGGGGACGAAATCGTTCCCGTCGGCGCGCTCCACCGCGGGGGTCCTGCGCGCCGGGTCGAGCCCGTAGCGCCGGGCGAGGAGCCTGCCGTACAGGCCGTATCCGGCGGCCAGCGCCGCCATCACGAGAAGGGCCAGGACCGGAAGCGGCATCGGGGGATTGTCGCGGGAGGCGGGCGCGAATCAATCCGGGTTTTAGACTCATCTCCGGTTGCGGAGGGCTAGAATCCCGACATGGCCGCCTCCCAGCCCGGGATCCTGGTCGTGGACGACTCCGAAGAGGGCCGCTTCCTCGCCCGCACCATCCTCGTCAAGGCCGGCTTCGCGAATGTCGTCGAGGCGGGAAGCGCCCGGGAGGCGCTCGATCTCCTGGCCGGCGGGAACGGCCACCCCCCGTTCGGGATGGTCCTCATGGATCTCACGATGCCGGAGATGGACGGGATCATGGCCACCTCGCGCCTCAAGGCGGACGAGCGTCTCCGCGACATCCCCGTGATCATGGTCACCGCCGACCGGGAACCCGCGAACCTGGAGGCCGCTTTCGCGGCCGGCGCCGTCGATTACATCGCCAAACCCGTGACCCGCGCGGAGCTGGTGGCGCGCGTCCGCTCCGCCCTGCGCCTGGCGGCGGAGATCGACCGGCGGAAGGAGCGGGAGGCGGATCTCGTGGAAGCGAAGGTCCGCCTCGAGGAGGCGAATCAGGCCCTGTCGCGCCTGGCGGCCCAGGACGGCCTCACCGGGATCGCCAACCGCCGCGCGTTCGACCTCGCCATCGAGAACGAGTGGCGCCGCGCCACGCGCGACGTGACGCCGTTGGGACTCGTCATGATCGACGTGGACCATTTCAAGCGGTTCAACGACACGAACGGCCACCCGGCCGGCGACGACTGCCTGCGGCGCCTGGCGCGGACGCTCGCCGACACCCTGTCCCGTCCCGGAGACCTCGCCGCGCGCTACGGCGGGGAGGAGTTCGCCCTCCTCCTGCCCGGAACGGATCCGAAGGGGACCCTGGCCATGGCGGAAAGGATCCGGACGTCGATCGAACGCCTGGCGATCCCCCATGGACATCCGGACGCCAGGCCCGTGGTCACCGTGAGCGCGGGGGCGGCAAGCCTGGTGCCCGCGCGCGGCGGGAACGCGGAGGCGCTCGTCGCCGCGGCCGATCAGGCGCTCTATGCCGCCAAGAACAGCGGCCGCAACCGCGCCGTCGCCGCGGCCGAGCCCGGCCTCCGGGAGAACCGCGCGACTTCCTGATATGACTCTTCCGTCCGAGGCCGGCCTTCCTCCGGCACTCTCCCGCCGCGCGGGGTTCGCGGCGGGCATTCTCGTCGCCCTCCTTGCCGCAATCGTGATGACCGGCTGGCACCTGAAAAGCGGACGGATCGTCCAGATCCACCCGGCGTTCGCGCCGATGCAGTACAACACGGCGCTCTGCTTCCTCCTGAACGGGGTCTCTCTCGCGCTGGCCGCGCGGGGGGCCGCCGGAGCCGCGCGGGCCCTGTGCGCCGGCGCCGGACTCCTGGCCGGCGCCACGCTCCTCCAGTATCCCCTCGGGGCGGATTTCGGGATCGATCGCCTCCTCATGGAGCCGTTCACGAAGACGCGAACCTCGCACCCCGGACGGATGTCCCCGATCACGGGCATCTGTTTCGTCCTCGTCTCGGCCGCGCTCTGCGCCTGGAACCGGCGGACGACCGGAGCGCGGACCGCCCATGCCGCCGGCATCCTGTTTTCCGTCGCCCTGGCCGTGGCGCTTTCCGTCATGACCGGCTATCTGGTCGGGATCGACAGCCTCCTGACGTGGGGGCAATTGACGCGCATGGCCGTCCACACGTCGGCCACCTTCATCGTCCTGTCCCTGGGCGGGCTCCTCGTCTGCCTCCCCCGGGCCGGCGCGCGCCTTCCGGTCGCGGCATCCGTCCTGACCGGGACGACGCTTTCCCTCCTCCTCGTCTCCCTCTACCAGGAACAGGAGAAGACGAAGGTCCGCCACCACTTCGAGCTGGCGGCCCGGACGCATGCCGACACCCTGGAGCGCGAGATGCGCACGAGCCTTTCCCTTCTCGGATCCCTGCAGGCGTTCTTCAACGCCTCGACACAGGTCGACCGGGAGGAGTTCAGGGTCTTCACCGCCGGCATCCTGGCGGACCAGCCCTCCCTCCAGGCGTTCGAATGGGCCCCCCGCGTGACCCGCGCCGACCGTACCGCGTTCGAGGAAGCCGTCCGGCAGGAAGGGTTTCCGGACTTCCGGATCACCGAGCGGAATCCGTCCGGGGAGACCGTCCGGGCCGCCGACCGGGATCTCCATGATCCGGTCCTCTATGTCGAGCCCTTCAAGGGAAACGCCACCGTCCTGGGGTTCGACCTGCTCGCCTCCCCGGAGCGGCGCGTCGCGCTGGAAACATCACGCGACACCGGACGGCTCCTCGCCACCCCGCCGGTGCCCCTCCTCTACGACGAAAGGGTGTTCGGCTTCCTGGCGTTCCTGCCGGTCTACCGGAAGGGGGTCCCGATCGGCGACACCGCGGAGCGACGCGCGGGTCTGGAGGGGTTCGTCGTGGGGGTCTACCGGATCGACCGGCTGGTCCCCCCCGTCGATCTTTCCGGCCTCCACCTGGTCCTGGAAGACATGACCGAGGGGGGCGCGCCGCGCCCGATCTACGCGTCGGCCCCTGCCGGGACGCGTTCGGGCGCCTCCGCCCCGCTTTTCGCACGCACGATGGAGATCGGCGGCCGGCGCTGGGGATTCCACTACACGCCCGACCCCGGAGCGCTGGAAGCGGCCTCTTCCCGCTTCGCCTTCATCTTCCTCGCGATGGGTTTTGCGGGGACATTCGCCGGCGCCTTGTATTTCCACCGCGCCGCCGGCCGGCAGGCGCGGGTCGAGCGGCTTGTCGAGGAGCGGACGTCCGAGCTGCGCGCACGCGAGCTGGAAAGCCGCCACATCGTCGAAAGCGCCGTCGAGGCGTTTGTCTCGATCGACGTGGCGGGGCGTGTCGTCGACTGGAACCCCCAGGCCGAGAAGACCTTCGGATGGAGCCGCGCCGGGATCCTGGGAAAGCGCATCGACGAGACGATCATCCCGCCGGCGCACCGGGAGGCGCATCGAGCCGGCATCCGGCAATTCCTGGCGACGGGCGAGGGCCCCGTCCTCAACAGGCGCATCGAGCTTCCGGCCCTGCATCGTGACGGGCGGGAATTCCCCGTGGAGCTCACCATCTGGGAGGTCCAGGACGGGAAAGGGATCCGCTTCAATGCCTTCCTGCACGACATCACGGAGCGCCGATCGTTCGAGGCGCGGCTCCGTGAACAGCACCGCCTGCTCGACGCGATCCTGAAAAGCGCCGGCGAAGGGGTCGTGGTGGCCGACAGCCAGGGTCGCTTCCTCTTCTTCAATCCCGCCGCCGAGCGGCTCCTCGGGGTCGGCCAGACGGACACGGCGCCGGACCAGTGGGCCGACACCTACGGCGTCTACGCGCCGGACCGGGTCACGAAGATCCCGACCCATGATCTCCCCCTGGTGCGCGCCATCCGGGGGGAATCCGTGGACAACGTCGAGATCTTCGTCCGGAACCGGAACCTTCCCGACGGGGCCTACCTTTCCGTCACCGCCAGGCCCATCCGCGGAGAGGAAGGGCAGCTCACGGGGGGAGTCGCCACCTTCAACGACGTCACCCAGAGGAAGAATGACGAGGAAAACCTGCGAAAGGCGAAACTGGCGGCCGAGGCGGCCAACCGGACGAAAAGCGAGTTCCTCGCCAACATGAGCCACGAGATCCGGACCCCCATGAACGCGATCATCGGGGTGGCCGACCTCCTCTCGGAGACGCCGCTCGCCCCCGAGCAGAAACGCTACGTCGAGATCTTCCGGAACGCCGGCGAGAACCTCCTCGCCCTCATCAACGACATCCTGGATCTCTCGAAGGTCGAGGCGGGACAGATGTCCCTCGAAACGGTCGACTTCGACCTCCACGAGCTGTCCCAGAAGGCGGCGGAATTCCTCGCGATCCGCGCCCACCGGAAGGGACTCGAGCTCGCCTGCCATATCCTCCCGGACGTTCCCCGGTTCGTCCGCGGGGACCCCCACCGCCTCCGCCAGATCCTCACGAACCTCCTCGGGAACGCCGTCAAGTTCACCGAGACAGGAGAGGTGGTCCTGCGCGTCGAGCGGGCGCAGGACCACCCGGACGCCATTCGTTTTTCCATCCGCGACACGGGGATCGGTATCCCGGCGGACAAGATCCCCGCCCTGTTCCGGGCATTCAGCCAGGTGGACGCCTCGACGACGCGTCAGTACGGCGGCACGGGACTGGGGCTCGCCATCTCGAAGCGTCTCGTGGAGATGATGGGTGGCTCGATCGGCGTCGAGAGTCGCCCGGGCGCGGGAAGCACGTTCTCGTTCGCGCTCCCCCTCCCCGGGGGAAAGGTCCCTCCGGAGGCCGAACCGGAGGCGGCCCTCGACCTCTCCGGCTCGCCTGTCCTCGTCGTGGACGACAATCCGACCAACCGCATGATCCTGCGGGAGACGCTCGCGCGATGGGGAGCGGTCGTCACCGACGTGGCAACGACGGACGAGGCGTTCCGGATCCTGGCCGGCGCCCGCAAGACCTCAAGCCCTTTCCGGCTGGTCCTCGTGGACCGGCGGATGCCCGGAACCGACGGGTTCGACCTCGTGTCTCGGATCCGCCGGGAGCTCGAGATCCCAAACATGACCGTGATGCTGCTCACCTCCGACGCGCAGGCGACGGACCTGGCCCGGTGCCGGGAACTGGGGATCTCGCGGCATCTCGTCAAGCCCGTCCGCCAGGGCGACCTCCTGGCGGCGATCCGGACCGCCATCCACAAGGTGGAGGCCGACCCCGCCCCTGGCGCCCGGGCGGACGCGACAGGACGCCCCCTGCGGATCCTGGTCGCCGAGGACGTGGAGGACAACCGGATCCTGATCGCCTCCTTCCTTTCCGGAACCCCGCACGCCCTCGATTTCGCCGAAAACGGCGAGATCGCCCTCGAAAAGTACCGCGCCGGCCAGTACGACCTCGTCCTCATGGACATCCAGATGCCGGTCATGGACGGCCTGTCGGCCACGCGCGCGATCCGGGAGATCGAGAAGGCCGGAGGGCGCCCCCGGGTCCCCGTCGTCGCCCTCACCGCCCACGCGATGCGGGAGGACGTCGACCGGAGCCTCGCCGCCGGATGCGACCGCCATGTCACCAAGCCCGTGAAGAAGACCGAGCTGATCGAGACGATCCACCGCTTCACCGGAGGGGGATCGCCGCCTCCGGCGGCGCGCCGCCCGGATGCCTCCCCTCCACCGCCGCCCGGCGACACCGTCCGCGTACGGGTCGATCCGGACCTCGCCCCGATGATCCCGACGTTCCTCGAGAACCGCCGCCGCGACGTCGCGGAGATCCGGCGGGCGCTCACCGCCGGCGACTTCGAGACGATCCGCGTCCGGGGCCACGGCATGAAGGGGATCGGCGGCGGATACGGCTTCGCGCGCATCACGGAGATCGGCGCGGCGATCGAGGAGGCGGCGAAAAACCGGGATGCGGCCGTTGTCTCCGCGCAGGTCGCCGGCCTTGCGGACTACCTCGCCCGGGTTGAGGTGGCCTATCGGTAACGGCTGGGCCGCCGCGCTCTGGTGGGCCGCCGGCCTCGCGATCCTCGCCGCGACCCTCGCGTTCCTCGCCCTGACGCTGGGGGCGCATGCGCTCCTGCGTGCCCGGGAGCGGCGCCGCAAGGCGCTCGCGGCACGCTGGGGTCCCCTGTTCGTCGCGAGCCTCGACGGGACGCCCGCCTTCCCGCCTCTCGCCCCCCGCGACGTCCCGCCGGTCCTGGCGCTCTGGAACTACTACCACGACTCGATGCGGGGAGAGGCGAAGGAGGCCCTGAACCGGGCCGCCCGTGCGGCCGGGCTCGACAAGGCCGCGCTCCGGCTCCTCGCGGGAAACCGCACCGCGGAGCGGCTCCTGGCGGTCGTGACCCTGGGGCATCTCCGGGAGCGCGCGGCATGGGAAGCGCTCGAGCATCTCGCCTACTCGCGGCACACGGCCCTCTCCCTCGCGGCGGCCCGCTCCCTCGTCCGGATCGATCCGGCTGCCGCGATGCTCCCGGTCATCCCGTTCGTGGCGTCGCGGCGCGACTGGCCCGTCGACCGGGTCGCGGCCGTCCTGAAGGAGACGGATCCGGCCGCCTTCACGCTGTCGCTTTCGGCCGCCGCCGCGATGGCGCCCCCCGACCAGGCGTGCCGACTCCTGAAGCTGGTCCTCGCGGCGGGGAACGCGTCGGCCCTCCCCGCCGTCCGGGGGATCCTCGCCGAGAAGGACGATCCCGAGGTGGCGGCCGCCTGCCTGCAGATCCTGGGCCGCTTTGCCGAGCCCGCCGACCGCCTCCTCGTGCGCGGTTTCCTGGCGCACCCTCAATGGTTCGTGCGCCTCCGGGCGATCCAGGCGCTCTCGAGGCTCGCGACCCCGGAGGACGAAAAGGATCTGGTGGCCGCCCTCTCCGACCGCGAGTGGTGGGTGCGCTACCGGGCGGCGCAGGCCCTGGCGGACCTTCCGGACATGCCCCCGCGGCGGCTCGCCGCGGTCCGCGACCGCCTCGCGGATCCCTTCGCGCGGGACATCGTGGCGCAGGTCCTTTCCGAGATGAAGGAGCCCGCCTGATGGACACGGGGCTCGCCGCGCGGATCCAGGACTTCTTTCTCCTCTACTTCGTCCTGGTGGCCGCCCTCTACCTCCTCCTCGACGCCCTGGCCCTCTTCCACATCCCCCGCTACATGGCCGACCATTCCCTTGACGAGTTCCCGCAGATCTATTCGGGCCTCGAGCTCCCGATCAGCGTCGTCGCCCCCGCCTGGAACGAGGAGGCGACGATCGAATCGTCGGTCCGCGCGCTCCTCCAGCTCGTCTATCCGGAATACGAGGTCGTGGTCGTGAACGACGGTTCCACGGACCGGACGCTCGAGACGCTGGTGCGGACCTTCTCGCTCGTCCCTGTCCCGGAGGCATACCGCGTGCGCCTCCCGGTCGAGCCGGTGCGGGCCGTCTACCGCTCGACCGTCCACCCGAACCTGCGCGTCATCGACAAGGCGAACGGCGGCAAGGCGGACGCCGTGAACGCCGGCGTCAACGCCGCCCGCTTCCCCCTCGTCTGCATCATCGACGCCGACTCGATCCTCCAGCGCAACAGCCTCCACCGGGTGGCGCAGCCGTTCCTGACCCGGCCCGAGACGGTCGCGGCGGGCGGGACCGTCCGGATCGCGAACGGCTGCCAGGTCCAGGACGGGTTCCTCGTGCGGCCCGCCCTGCCGGCCTCGTTCCTCGCGCGCGTCCAGGTGATCGAGTACCTGCGCGCCTTCCTGTTCGGTCGGATGGGATGGTCCCCCATGAACGCCCTCATGGTGATCTCCGGGGCGTTCGGCCTCTTCCATCGGGAGACCCTGATCGCGGCCGGGGGATGCAAGCGGGGCTCCATGGGCGAGGACATGGAGCTGACCGTCCGGCTCCACCGGAAGATGCGGACGGAAGGGCGCCCCTACCGGATCACCTTCGTCCCCGATCCCATCTGCTGGACGCAGGCGCCGGAGGACCTGAAGAGCCTCCGGAGCCAGCGGATCCGCTGGCATCACGGCCTCTGCGAGACGCTGTGGGAGCACCGCTCGCTCCTCTTCCACCGGCGGGGCGGGACGGTGGGGTGGCTCGCCTTCCCCTATCTTCTCCTGTTCGAGATGCTGAACCCCCTGGTGCTCGCGGCCGGGTACCTCTTCACGGGAGTCGGGCTTGCAACGGGGTTTGTCTCCCTGGAGTCCGCCCTCGCGTTCCTGGCGCTCGAGATCGGCCTCGGGATCCTGCTCTCGGCGAGTGCCCTTTTCCTCGAGGAGATTTCGTTCCACATCTACCCCCGCACCCGCGACATCCTGCATCTCCTCTGGATGTCGGTGGCAGAGAATTTCGGCTACCGGCAGGTGAACGCCTGGTGGCGCCTGGTGGCCCTCGCCCAGTGGCTCACGGGCCGCAAGGCCGCCTGGACCGCGATCCCCCGAAAGTCGTTCTGACCCGCCGTCAGTGGCGGCAGAATCCCCGGATTCCTTCCGGCAAGTAGCCCGACGTGATACCGGCCTCCTGCAGACAGGCACGCACCGCCTCGATCCGTTTCCCGCCGGCCGGGACGCACCCGGCGCGGCATCCGGCCTTCGCGAGGAGCCGCGGGGCGTCCTCGAACGGAAAGAAAGCGTCGGCGCAGAAGCCCGAACCGGTCGGGTCATGCCCGTTCCGTGCGGCCCGGGCGAGTGCGGTCTCGACGGCATCCACCGTGGAGGGTCCCCCGCCGAGCGACAGGAGCGCCCCGTCCCGGGCGATCGCCACCTCGTTCCCGCCGATGTTCGAGGTGAAGGCGACGGCCCAGGCGAGGCAGAGGTCCTGCAGGGTTTCCGCGGCCGGCGCGGCCGGGACCCATTCGATCGCGCCCGCGTCCAGGACGTAATCCGCGGCGGGCTGGCGCAGGAGCCCACCGCGCACCGGCCGGAACCGCCAGCCGGCCTCGGGAGCGCCGCACTCCGCGAGGGCCGGGTTCGCGAGAAGCTTCGCCGTCTCGCGGCGCGCGAGGAGACCGGCCGCCGCGTCCGAGAACGCGGGCGCCAGGATCACGTCCAGCAGCCACTGTTTCAGCCCCAGGCGTTCCCTGCGACGGGCGCTCTCGGACAGGACCGGCGCCAGATCCCCGGTGACGGGAAAGTTGACGGCCACCTCCCCGCCCCAGACCGCCCGGGGATTTCCCCACAGCGCCCGGTCGATCGCCCGCGCGGGATCGGTCCAGTCGAACGCCGCCCCGCAGGCGTTTCCGTGCTTGGCGGCGACCGCCAGATGCGGGACCCGCCCGGCGTTCTTCCGGAATGCGCCCGCGAGCGCCGCGAGCGTCGTCACGAGCGCGTCCGCATCGGCCATGTTGACGTGGCAGGGAGTCCCCCGTCCCCGATTCGCGAACCGGTGGAGCGCCAGGGGATCGACCGAGACGGGATCCACGAACAGGTCGGCCGGCTTCTGGTAGGGGTTCTCGCCGCCCGCGAGGCGCGCGGACCAGACCCCGTGCAGATGGATGTCTTCCGTCATCATGGGAGAGGGTACGTCGGCCGGATCGTTTGATCTAGACGTTCCACCGGACGCCCGATAAGCTCGCCGGTCTTCTGGGCAGGTAGCTCAGTTGGTAGAGCACGCGACTGAAAATCGCGGTGTGGAGGGTTCGATTCCCTCCCTGCCCACCGTTGCGCATATCAGGGGTCGTCTTCGGCGTCGCGCTTCGCTCGTTGGGTCGTCCGGCCTGACCCAGACTTCGCTCGCGCTCCTGGAATCCGCCCCCCGCTCTGCGCAACGGCAAATGACAGGGAATCGAACGGGCGACGGCCGGCATCGGATGCCGAGCGGCATGGATGCCGCGAGAGGCCGGCGCCCAGGCCCGAGCGGAGCGAGGCCGGATGCCGAGCGAGCGCTTGGGTCGATTCCCTCCCTGCCCACCGTTTCGCGGATCGCGGACCATCTCCGTCGTTGCTTCGCCACGCCGGGTGTCACAAGTAGACACGACGGCGTGGCTCGCGCCTCGGATCTGGCCCACGCTACGCGAAACGGATCAAGCCGCCGGGAGACGGCGAGCACGGGTATCGAAGAGTGTCCTACAGGAACGTCTTCAGGCGGGCGAGGCCCATGTTCCCGCCGCTCACGACGGCGACGACCTTCTGGCCCGGCGCGGCCTTCACCTTTCCGGCGAGCAGCGCGGCGAACGCGGCGGCACCGGCCGGCTCCGCGAGGACGCGTCCCCGGTCGAGGAGGACGCGGACCCCCTGGCGGATCTCGTCGTCGGTGACGAGCACCGCCTCGTCCACGCGGTCCCGGCAGATCCGGAAGTTGAGCTCGCCGTAGAAGGGGGCCGAAAGTCCGTCCGCGATCGTCTCGACCTTCTCGAGGCGGACGGCCTTTCCTTCCCGGAGGCTCCGCCAGAACTTCGGGGCCCCTTCGGGTTCGACCGTGACAAGGCGCGTCCCGGGGCGCAACGTCTTGAGGGCGATCGCGAGCCCCGACACGAGCCCCCCGCCCCCGACCCCCACGACGACGAGGTCCGGTTCAGGACAATCCTCCAGGATCTCGAGCGCGACGGTCCCCTGGCCGGCGATGACGCGCGGATCGTCGAACGGGGAGACGTAGACGCGCCCCTCCGTCCGGCGGATCTCCTCCATCTTTTCGTACGCCTGCTGGATCGTGCCATGCAGGAGCACCTCGGCCCCGAGGCGCCGGGTTCCCTCCACCTTGAAGGGGGAGGCATTGGCGGCCATCACGACCGTCGCCCGGATCCCGAGGAGGCTCGCGGCGTACGCCACCCCCTGCGCGTGGTTCCCCGCCGACACCGTCACCATGCCACGGGCGCGCTCCTCCGGGGTCATCTGCCGCATGCAGTTCAGGGCCCCGCGGACCTTGAAGGAGCCGGTGAGCTGGAGATTCTCGAGCTTCAGGAAGAGATCGCATCCGGCCAGCACCCCCAGTTCCGGCGCGCGCGCCAGGGGAGTCCTCACCACCTGGTCCCGGATCGCCGCGCGGGCCTGCTCGATATCCGCCAGGGTCGGCTCGGTCATGACCGTCAGGATACGCTAAGATACGTCCGTGGCGAAGACGCCTGTCGTCCTGATCGAGGGGGACGGGATCGGCCCGGAGATCACCCGGGCGGTCCTTTCCGTCCTCGAGGCCGCGAAGGCCCCTGTCGAATGGTTCCCGGCGCCCGCGGGGTTCGCCGCCGTCGAGGCCGCGGGAAATCCCCTTCCGGACGCGACGATCGAACTGATCCGGAAGCACGGGCTGGCCCTGAAGGGACCCCTCACGACGCCGGTCGGCGGAGGGTTCCGCTCGGTGAACGTCACCCTGCGCCAGACCTTCGACCTCTTCGCCTCGATTCGTCCGGCGAAGTCCCTCCCCGGACTTCCCGCCCCCCTGGGGCCCGTGGACATGGTGATCTTCCGGGAGAACACCCAGGGATTCTACATCGGCCAGGAGCACTGGCTGGATGACGCGCACACGCGCGCCGAGAGCGCCGGGCTCGTCACCCAGGAAGCGAGCGATCGGATCATCCGGGCCGCCTTCGAGTACGCGCGCGCGAAAAAACGGAAGAAAGTCACGCTCGTCCACAAGGCGAACATCTTGAAGCTGACGACAGGCCTCTTTCTCGCGCGCGGAAAGGCGATCGCGCCGGAGTATCCCGATATCGCGTTCGACGACCTGATCGTCGACAACACCGCGATGCAGATGGTGATGCGCCCCCAGCGGTTCGACATCCTCGTCACCACGAACCTGTTCGGGGACATCCTGTCGGACCTGGCGTCGGGCCTCGTCGGGGGACTCGGACTCACGGGATCGGCCAATATCGGAAAAGAATGCGCGATCTTCGAGGCGGTCCACGGGAGCGCCCCCGACATCGCCGGCCAGGGAAAGGCGAACCCGACGGCGCTCCTCTTTTCGGCCCTCATGATGCTCGACCATATCGGCGAGGCGGCGCGTGCCGAACGGATCCGGGACGCCGTCCTTACGATGATCGAGAAAAGGCGGGACGCCTGCACGCCCGACATCGGCGGGCGCGGCACCACGGCCAGCTTCGCCGACGCCGTCCGGGGGGCGCTCGCCCGCTGACAGGATCCGGCCCAAAGGAAACCGGGGGCTCTTTCCAAGTCCGGTCGGTCATGACCGTTCGGATAGGGTAGAATGCGCCCGTGGCAAAGGCGCCGGCGGTCCGACCGACTCCGCCCCCGCAAGCCGGGATCGCGATCGTGATGGTGATCGGGATCATGGGAATGATCTCGCTCCTCGCGTACCTCTCCGCCCGGATCGGCGAGCTCGCCTCCGTCGCGTCCGGTGCCGCCACGCGGCGGACCGGTGCCGCGCTCGCTGCCGGGAGCGGACTCGAGTACGGCGGCGCGCGCCTCTGGCAGGAGCCCCGCGCCGTCCCCCAGGATCTCCGGACCGCAGCGAACGCCGGCGACGACTGGACGTTCCGCGACCCCCCGGCGGCGCCCCTGGGGCTCTCCACGAGACCGTCCTACGATCATGGCGAGGCGAGTGGCCGCCTGCGCGGTGATGCGGGCGGCACCCCGTCCCGCTTTTCGCTCCGGATCGTGTCCGAAGAGGGGAAGATCTGCCTCAACAGCGGCGAGATCGGCTCGGCGACCGCCGACCACGACACGGACGGCATCCTGAACGGACAGGACACCGACTACGCGGCGGAAATTCCCGCCGGGGCTTTCAACGACCCGGCATTTTGGGGAAACGTCCATCTGGTGAACCTCCTCAACAACCTGGGGGCGGTCCTGGGACTTTCCGACGTCCACGACGAGCCGTTCGGGACCCTCCTTTTGCCGATCGACACAATCCGCATCTCGAATCTGGGACGGATCGTCGTGGCGAACCGCCCGTTGGGCGGGTACACCTCCATCCACCAACTGAAGCCGTTCCTGTCACCGGCGGACTTCGAGAAGGCGGCCCCCTTCCTCTCGACGGAAGGGGAGATCGTCCCGGTCCTGTTTCCTCCCCGGCCTGAACAGTCCGTCGGGATCGTCATGGAATCTCCCTACAGCGTTGTCGTCTCGCGGGGCGACGTGCGGCTCGAATTCCACGCCCGGATCGACTTCAACACCGCGCCGACCGAGATCCTGCAGGCGTCCCTGCGCCATATCGCAGCAGGAGGAGGCCATGACCCGATATTCATCCGGATCCTGGAGGGGGAGGCGGACGCGATCGCCGCACGCCTGGCCGACTTCCGGGCGATCCACACCTGGAAGGGGATGCTCCAGACTCTCCGAACACACTGCCTCGCGCTCCACGAGGACGACCCGTTCACAAAGCTGGAGGATGGATCTCCCCTGGACGAAAAAAGCGATCCCGGACGCCAGAGACTCAAGGAGGACCTGATCCTCGCCCAGGTGTCGGCCGGCGAGTATTTCCCGGACCCGTTGCGCTGGCGTCACAACTCCCTGGAGGTCGCTCGCGAAGCAGGTCTTCCCTCCGACCCGATCATCTTGGAACCGTCCACCACGCGACAGATCCTCAAGATGCATCTGTTCTGGGAGCCGCTCACGCTCGAGCCGTTCGGCAGCTCCGGATGCATCGGCGACCTTGAAATCTATCCTCCCCTTCCCTCACGCCGGACGACCGAATGGTCGCTCGCGTCGTTTCCTTCCGCCTTCCAGGTCGAATCGAACGGATCGGCAGGGCAGCCTTCCGCGACCACGCGACTCTCCGGGACGTTCCATGCGGTCCACGGATCCTTCACGGTGAAAGGCCAGAACGCGCTCGAGAGGCGCGGGGCGTCCGCTCTTGCCCCCCTGCATCTCCCGGAGGGCGCGGTTTCCGCTGTCGGCCCAGCCGTCAAGCCGGGCGCCGAGACGTTCCCCCGCTTCCCTCTCGATTCCAGCGCGACAGGGCTTTCCAACTACCAGCCGACGGCCGTCCCGCCGGCGAGCCCCTTCGAGATCGAACAATACCGCTACTGCCGGGGAGCCGGGGGGATCACCTTGGGGGTCCCCCAGCACGCGTGGGCCCTGGACCTCGACAAGACCTCCTTCGCGCTCCCCTTCAATGAAGATTTTCCCGACAACGCAGATACCGCCTACGACCCTGCGCGCTGGGAGGACAACTGCTTTGACCCGGTCGATCCGGCCCGGCGAGCGGCCCCGCCCGATTCTTCCGTCTGGCTCTCGTATTACAATTGGCGCATCCTGATCGTTCCCCCCGCGGGTCACCATCCAGATTTCAATTCCGGATGCCGGTTGAGCCCGTGGGGACCCCGCACGGGAGCCGCCCGGATCTCGTGGAATTCCCTCTTTCCTTTGGCGCGAGGTGACTTTAATACGACCGGAATCCCGGGAGCGGGCGAGATCCGCGATGGTTCGATCGAGTTCTGGTACCCGAACCCTGGTGGCGACCCCCTCCTAGCCGGAGACGCCGGCACCCCGACGACAGGTTTCTTCATCAATTATCTTCGACCTCGTCCGCCCCCGTTCCCTCCGGTCGATATTCCCTATCTTTCCGTCAGGGTCCTGATGGACGGCTCGCTCCTGGTTTCTGGAAGTGGCCCTCCGGCCACCTATTTTCCTTCCACACCGCTCCCCTGGCACCGTCTGGCGCTCCGGTTCGAGGCCGCCGCCTGCCCTCCCGGCTCCGACCAGACACTGATCCATGTCTATATCGATGGCGTCGAAACAGGAAGTCCGTACCTTCTCTCGTTTCCGGCGCCCTCCACCAGCCAACCGCTCGACACCAACCTTTCGATCACAGCCACCTTTCCGTTGGACGACTTCGCGCTCTACCCGGCGAGCGAAGCGACCGACCCCCTGATCCTGGCGCGCGCGCGGCAAAACCGCTTCAACGCGACCGGGACCTACACGACCCCCCGCTTCCGCTTCGACGTGTCCGCGCTCCCCGAAGGGGCGCGGATCCGGGGGCTTTCCTGGGACGGCTTCATCCCGTCCGGGACCGGAGGGCGTTTCACCCTCACCGCACGGGGGTTCGCGGAAGACGGCGTGACCCCGACCGGATCGGACCAGGTCTCCTGGGACGGCGCCGGGATCCAGGCTGGTCCGCTCGCCATCCCCCTTTCACGCGAGTTCGTGGTGGACGTGGCGATCGACACCGATCCGGCGGCGTGGCCCCGGATCGCGGGGACCCCCTCGCTCCGGGACGCACCGGTGCTGGAAGAACTCCGCGTCCTTTACGCCACACGCCCGTACTGGACCGACGTTTTCCGGAATTAGGGCCCTTGACCTCCAGCCATCGAAGCCTGGCGGCCGGCGTTCTTCTCGTGCTCCTGGCCGGGGCCGGAGCCGCGGCTGCGGTTCACCCGGGGGCGGCGTCCCTGGGCGGCGCCGGGGATACCCTCTACGCCAAGGACGGCCCGGTGACGTTCGTCCTCCACCGGAAGGGGGAGGTTTCCCCTTTTCCGGGAGGTCTCCGCGTCGCGGCGGCCTGGGGCCTGGGAACGGCCCTTCTTGCCCTCGCGCACGGCCTGGCCCTCCGGGCATTTTCCGGACGCGGCTGGATCGCGCCGGCCTCCCTCTGGGCCGCCCGCGCGGCCGCGCCGGCCGGGATCCTCGGGGGAAGCGCCCTCCTTCTTGCCGTCCTTTCCCCCCTCGCGGTCGCCGCGAATCCGCTCGCCTGGGGACTTTTGGCCGGATGGCCGACCTTGTTCGTGCTCGCGGCCGACCTCCTGCGACGGCGCGCGGCGCGCGTGGCGACGGCCGGCGACGCGGCCATGCTCCTGCGGTTTCGCGACCGGCGGGCCGCCTTCCTCCTCTTCGCGGGTTCCTTCGCCCTCTACAACGCCAACTTCACGTCGCACGACGCGGTCGACTCCATCCCCTGCCCCTACGCCGCCCTTTCCCTGGTCCGGGAAGGGGATTTCGACCTGGAGGAGTTTCCCGCCCTCGCCCCCTTCACGAACGAGATCGAGCACGTCGATTCGGCGGTGATCGACACGAAAACGCACTGGGTTTCGAAGTACCCCCCCGGCGGCGCGCTCCTCGCGGCGCCGGTCCTGGCGGTCGCCGACCTCCTGGGCCTGGCGGACCCCGCGACCAAGCGGAACATGCTCTTCTACGGAAAGGTCGCGGCTTCCTTTTATACGGCCCTTTCCGTCGCGGGATTCTTCCTCGCGCTCCGCGCGCTCGCCGCGCGCTCGCCGGGTCTCGCGCCAGCCGCGCGCTCCGGGGCGACAGTTCTTGCGCTCTTGTACGCGTTCGGGAGCTCCACTTGGTCGACAAGCTCGCAATCCGCCTGGCAGCACGGTTTCGTGGAGTTCGCCCTCGCCTGGAGCCTCTGGCGATCCCTTGCCGGGGTCGAGACATTCCGGGCGCAGGCCACCCTGGGTCTTTTCCTCGGTCTTGCCTTCATCTCGCGCCCCACGAATCTCCTCCTGATCGCCTTCGCGTTCCTGCCGTGGCTCGCCGAGTGCCGGCGGCGCGCGCTCCTCGGGGTCGCGGCGGGCGCGCTCCCGTGCCTCGCCTTCTTCATGGCGTACGGCGCCTTCTATTTCGGGACCCCCTTCTCCACGGGATACGGTCCCGAGCTGGTCCGGTTCCAGAAGCCGCTCCAGGAGGGGATCCCCGGGCTCCTCGTGAGCCCCAACCGGGGCCTGCTCGTCTTTTCCCCTGTCCTCCTTTTCGCGTTCCCCGGGATCCGGCGCGCCTGGCGGAAGCCGCGGGACGAGACGACCGTCCTCCTCCGTTTCCTCTCGCTCGGGAGCCTTACGGTGCTGCTGCTCTTCGCGCAGTGGAACGCCTGGGACGGAGGCTGGTGCTACGGCTGCCGGATGCTCACCGACATCCTGCCGCTCCTGTTCCTCTTCGCGGCGGCCGGCCGGGAGGCGGTCCGCGGATCGGCGCCGGGGCGCGTTTCCTTTTCGGTTGCGGCGGCCCTTTCCGTCGCGATCCACGCCCTGGGCGTCTTCTTCCACAACAACGACTGGAACGCGGACCCGGCCTCGCACCCCTGGCGGTGGGACAGGACCCAGATCGGAAGCCACATCGACTACGCACGCGGAAAGCTGCGAGGACGCTAGAATGCAGGTAATGGAAACGTCCGGCTTCCAGGAAATGTTGCGCGAGCGCGCCCGGAAGAACCGGTCGTGGCTCTGCGTGGGGCTGGATCCGGAACCCTCGAAATTTCCGGAGGCGGTCCGTCGCGAAAGCGACCCAGTCTTCGCCTTCAATCGGGCCGTGATCGACGCGACGGCGGACCTCGTCTGCTGCTACAAGCCGCAGATCGCCTTCTACGAGGCGCTGGGGATCGACGGGCTCCGGTCTCTCGAGAAGACCCTCGCGCACCTGCGCGAAAGGCACCCGGGAATCCCGGTGATCCTCGACGCGAAGCGCGCCGATGTCCCCCACACGAACGCCCTCTACGCGAAGGCCGCCTTCGATTTCTGGAAGGCGGAGGCGGTGACGGTGGTCTGCTATCTGGGACTCGACACCCTGGAGCCGTTCTGCAGGAACCCGTCACGTCACGCGATCGTCGTGGTCCGCAGCTCCAACGCCGGCGCGCGCGACCTCCAGGACCTCCCCGTCGCGCCCGACGGCTCCCCCGTCTACGAGGTCCTGGCCCGGAAGATCGCCGGGCTCCCCTGGAAGAACGTCGGGGTCGTCGTGGGGGCCACGTTCCCGGACGAGCTCCTCGTGGTCCGTTCCATCCTTCCGGACCGCGTGATCCTGATCCCCGGGGTCGGCGCCCAGGGCGGGGACCTCGAGGCGGCCGTCGCCAACGGCGCGGACCACGCCGGGGAAAACGCCGTGATCGCGAGCTCCCGCAGCATCCTCTACGCCGGAAACGGCTCCGACTTCGCGGAAAGATCCCGCACCGAGGCGGAACGCCTGCGCGCCGCGATCGAAACGGCGCGCGCCCGCCGCTAGAATCAGCGCATGGGGTTCATCTATCTCGATCACGCGGCGACGACGCCGGTGCGTCCCGAGGTCCGCGACGCGATGCTCCCCTTCCTGGGAGAGGAATGCCCCGGGAACCCGTCGAGCATCCATGCCGCGGGGCGTGCCGCCCGGAAGGCGCTCGAGGACGCCCGGGAGAAAATCGCGTCGCTTGTCGGCGCCGCCCCCCGCGAGATCGTCTTCACCGGCGGCGGGACGGAATCGGACAACCTCGCGGTGCTGGGGGCCGCGCGCGCCGCGGGCACGCGCGGAAAACATGTCGTGACAAGCGCCATCGAGCACCATGCGGTTCTCGGGGCCTGCGACCGCCTGAAAGAAGAGGGGTTTTCCGTCGATCGCGCTCCCGTCGACGCCGGCGGGCGCGTCGACCCGGAGCGGCTCGCGGGACTCATGAGACCCGACACGGTCCTCGTCTCCGTGATGCTCGCCAACAACGAGGTCGGGACCATCCAGCCGGTGGCCGAGATCGCGCGGCGCGCCCGGAAAATCGCGCCGAAGGCGTTCGTCCACACCGACGCGGTACAGGCCGCCGGCAAGATCCCGGTGGACGTGAAGGATCTCGACGTCGACCTCCTCTCCGTCTCGGCCCACAAGATCTGCGGGCCCAAGGGGGTCGGCCTCCTCTACGTCCGCAAGGGGACGCGCCTGGCGCCCCTCGTCCACGGCGGCGAGCACGAGTTCGGGAGACGGCCGGGCACCGAGAACGTCGCCGGGATCGTCGGACTCGCGACGGCCCTCGCGCTCGCGACCGCCGAGCGGGAGACGGAAGGAAAACGCCTCGAGGCGCTCCGGGAACGCCTCCGGACGGGTCTTGCGGCGCGCGTCCCCGGGACGCGCGTGAACGGGCATCCGGCCGAGCGCCTCCCCCAGATCCTCTCGGCCTGCTTCGAGGGGGTCGAGGGAGAGGGGATCATCCTGCACCTGGACCAGGAAGGGATCGGCGTCGCGTCGGGGTCCGCCTGTACCTCGGCGCACCGGGAGCCGAGTCATGTCCTGGCGGCGATGGGCGTCCCGCGGGAACTCGCCGCGAGCGCCACGCGCTACTCCCTCGGACGGACCACGACCGCGGAAGAGATCGACCGGGCGATCGAGGCGACGGCGCGGGCGGTCGGGCGTCTTCGCGCTGTCGCGAAAACGGCCGGACGCCGATAAAAGGGACAGGGAAAAGGAGGACGCATGGGACATCTTCCCGAGGTGACAAGCGACACGTTCCAGGGGGCCGTCACGGGATCCGCCGTGCCGGTCCTGGTCAAGTTCACGGGGGCCGGCTGACCCACCTGCGACAAGATGGCTCCGGTCCTGGAGTCACTGGCGCAGGAGACCCCCGAAACCACGCTGAAAGTGGTCCAGATCGACGCGCACGGGGCGGTCGACGTCTCGTCGGAGTACGGCGTCATGAGCCTCCCGACGATGCTCCTCTTCAAGGGGGGGCGCCCCGTCGGCCAGTGGGTCGGGTTCGTCGCGAAGGAGGCGCTGAAGAAGAAGATGGAGCCGCTCCTGAAGGGGTAAGATGACGCAACCGATCGCGAGGTGACCATGAGCCCGACCCGGAAAACCGCCCCCAAGGTGAAGCTGAAGCGCCTCGACGCCGGCCAGATCTCCGACCAGATCAAGCGGTTCGAGACCGAGCTCCAGCGGCGCGTCATCGGACAGGGGAAGCCGATCGAGGAGATCGTCGCCTCCTTCAGCGGCCTCACCTCCGGGATCCGGAACCCCGACCGCCCGGTCGTGACGCTCCTCTTCATGGGGCCCACGGGTGTCGGAAAGACCGAGACCGTGAAGGTGCTCGCGCAGGCCCTCTTCGGCTCGAAAAAGGCGTTCACGCGGATCAACTGCCAGGAGTTTGCCTCCCCCCACCAGGTGGCGAAGCTCCTCGGGTCCCCCCCGGGATACGTCGGAAGTGACATCGAGCCGATGCTCTCGCAGAAGAACATCGACAAGTTCCACAAGGAGGCATTCGAGAAGAAGCAGGGGATCTTCCGGCGCGGCAGCGGATCGGTGAAGAAGATCTTCCCGGAGGACTCCAACCACTACCTCTCGATCATCCTCTTTGACGAGGTGGAGAAGGCCGACCCGGTCCTCTGGAACTCGATCCTGGGGATCCTCGACGACGGGCACCTGACGCTCGGGAACAACCAGGAGGTCGATTTCACGCGCTCCATCATCGTCCTGACGTCAAACGTCGGCTCCCTGGAGATGGCGAAGCTCATCGAGGGACGGATCGGCTTCGCCACGAAGCACGAGGACTCCCTCCACAAGGACATCGAGAAGGAGGCCTTGCGCGCCGCGAAGGCCGTCTTCCCTCTCGAGTTCCTCAACCGCTTCGACGCGATCGTGGTCTTCCGCACGCTCACCAAACAGCACCTCACGCACATCCTCGACATCTACATCGACGACCTGCACCAGCGGGCGGTGAATTCCGACCTGCCGTTCATCCTGGAGCTGACCCCCCACGTGAAGCAGTACCTGATCGAGAAGGGGACCGACCCCCAGTTCGGCGCGCGCCCCCTGCGCCGCGCCTTCGCCAAGTGGGTGGCCAACCCCCTCTCGAACCTGCTCACCACGGGACAGGTCAAGGCGGGAGACCTCGTCCGGGCGCACCTCCTGCACGAGAAGGTGGTCTTCGACCTCGTGACGCCCCAGCAGTCCGGGGCCCTCGTCATCGCCAAGCACATCGGGCGATGACCCGGCGCGTCGCCCGGGACGCGCCCCACCTGGCGGCCTGGGGGGTGTTGCTCCTGCTGTTCCGCTGGCCCCACCTGCGGGTGGAAAACCTTTTCGACCTCGACACCGCCTACTACCTCCTGGCCGCCTCCTGGCCTCCCCCGGAAGGGATCTGCGCCGTCCCCCTCCTGCACCACCCCCCGGGAATCCTGATGCTGCTGGCCCCGTTCGTCTCGCTCTGGGGTCCGTTCCCGCTTCCCGCCGTACAGGTGTTCTACGCTCTCCTTGCCGCGGCGGGAGCCTGGATCGTTCTCGCCTGGGGCGAGGCGCTCGCCGGACGCCGCGCGGGAGTCCTCGCCGGCTGGCTTTTCGCCCTGGGGCTTTGCGCGCCGCGGCCGTTCCTTCTTCCCTCGGCCGACCTGCCGATGATCCTCCTGATGCTCGCGAGCGCCCGGGCCGCGTGGCAGGGGACGCGCGACCCGGAACCGGGCCGCCCCCTCTTCCTGGCCGGCGTGCTGGCGGCGGCGGCGGCCTTCTTCAAGCTCCAGGCGCTCGTCCAGGTCCCGGCCGATATCGCCCTCGTCGCCGCGCTCGCGGGGCGGCGCGGGATCGTCCGGAAGGTCATCTGTTTCGCGGCGGGCGCCGCCGCGGGCGCCGCCGCGGGGCTCGCCTGCGTCACGGCGACGGGCGGAACCCTGGCCGATCTCCTGAACTGGCAGATCGTCCCCGCCTTCTCCTACAGCCGGGAACGGTGGGGACGGTCCCCCTGGGCGCTCTTCGCCTACGGGGCCCCCGTCATGCTCGCCTGCTGGGGGGTCCTCTGGGCCGGCGCGGCGACGGCGGTCCATTCCGCCTGCGCGCGGGGCTGGAACAGGCCGCTCGCAGGCGCGCTGTGCGTGTGGGCGGCGCTCGCGTTCCTTCCCGCCACGCAGGGCCCCTACGCCTTCAGCACCCGGTATTACCTCCCGATCCTGGCGCCTCTCGCGCTCCTGGCCGGGATGCGCCTCGCGGAGACCTCCCGCCCCCGGCCGGTCCTGCTCGCGTCGATCGCCCTGTCGCTCGCGGCGGTCCTGGGATACCACGCCGTCTACGCCCGCTCCCCGTCGGCGGAGATCCCCCGCCGGATCGTCGAGCACGCGCGCGCGGCGGGCGCGCATATCCGCGCCGGAACCCGGGAGACGGACGGGATCATCGTCCTCGAGCGGCACTGGAACGCGGTGTACGCCCATGCCGGACGGCGCGCGGGGGCCCCCTTCCCCTACTGGTACCAGGTCCAGCGCAGTACCCGGGAACACCCCTGGTACCATCCCGCCTACCCCGCCGTCCCGGCCGCGGAACTCGAACGCCGGCTTCTCGCCGATGCGCCCGCCTACCTCGTCGACACGTCGCTCGAGAACGAGTTCGGCTGGATCCGCCGGGCCCTGCCTGCCTTCGCGGCCCGCTACCGCCAGGACGCCGTGATCGGCCCCCTGGTCCTGTACCGCCGCCTATAATCGGCCCGTGCAGGAGCGACAGTTCCGCGTCCATGACGATTTCGAGGAGACCCACTGGTGGTTCACGGCGCGCCGGCGCATCCTCGTGCGCCTCATCCGCCGGATCGTCCCGCCCGGGGCCGGCCGCGTCGTCGTGGACATGGGGTGCGGAACGGGCGGAAACCTCGCCGCCCTCGCCGGGGAATACGCGGCCGTCGGGATCGACGCGTCGGACGAGGCCCTCGCGGGGGCGCGCAGGCGGTCGCCCGCCGCCCGCTTCCTGCGCGCCGACGGCCCCGACGCCGTCCCGGACGCGGAGTTCGTCCGGGCCGATCTCGTGCTCCTGGCAGACGTCCTCGAGCATGTCGCCGACGACCGCGCCTTCCTCGCGTCGATCCTCGCACGTCTCGCGCCCGGCGCCCACGTCCTCGTGACGGTCCCGGCGGATCCGGGACTCTGGAGCGCGCACGACGCCAGTTTCGGCCACCACCGCCGCTATGACGCCGCGCGCCTGGCGGAGGCCTGGCGGGGTGCGCCGGTGTCGGTCCGGCTCTTCTCCCACTACAATGCCCGCTTGTACGCGGCCGTGAAGCTCGTGCGCGGCCTCGCCCGGGCGGGAGGGCGCGCGGCCGGGGAAGGCGGGACCGATTTCGGACGGCTCCCCCGGCCCCTGAACGTGCTCCTGCGCCGGATCTTCGCGGGGGAGGGTGCGGCCCTGGAACGGAACATCGATCGCATGCCCCCCGGAGCCCCCTACCCGCGCGGCGTGAGCCTGATCGCCCTCCTGCGGAAGGAAGGACCGGAGACCCGGTGACCGTTTCCGCGCAGGACCATCCCCGCCTTTCGGTCGTCACGTCCCTCCTCGACGAGGAGGCGCTCGTGGACGATCTCGTGGGCCGGATCGCGGCGGCGTGCCGGGACCTCGCACTCCCCTTCGAGATCGTCGTGGTCGACGACGGAAGCCGGGACGGAACGCTCGCGCGGCTCCTCGCGCTCTCCGCGCGGATTCCGGAACTCAAGGTGGTCGAGCTCTCCCGGAACTTCGGCCACATGCCCGCCCTGGGCGCGGGTCTCTCGCTCGCGCGGGGGGACGCGGTCGTGATCATGGACGGTGATCTCCAGGATCCTCCAGAGCTCATCGGGCGCTTCGTGGAGGAATGGCGCAAGGGGGCCGACGTCGTCTACGGCCTGCGCACCGAGCGCGGGGAAGGATGGCTGGCGCGATCCCTCACGCGCGCCTTCTACGCGCTTTTAAGCCGCGTGTCGTCCGTCCCGATCCCGCAGGACGCCGGCACCTTCAGCCTTCTCGACCGGCGCGTCGCGGACACCCTGGCGGCCCTTCCAGAGCGGGAGCGGTTCCTGGCGGGACTGCGGGCGTGGGCCGGCGGACGGCAGGTCGCGGTCCCTTACGCGCGGCCAGACCGTCCGCGCGGCCCCAGCCGCGTCGGCCTCGTCGGACGGACGGGTCTCGCGGCCGTCGCCCTCACGTCGTTCTCGCGGCTTCCGCTCCGGGCCGTCAGCTTCCTCTCGCTCGCGGTCGGCGTGATCCTCTTCTCGATCGGGCTCACCGCGATCCTCGTGCGCCTCTTCACGGACCTCGCGATCCCCGGATGGGCCACCTTCACGACGCTTGTCGGAATGACGGGATTCGTCCAGTCGCTGGTCCTGGCGGTCCTCTCGGAGTACGTCTCGGTGATCTTCGAGGAGGTGAAGCGCCGGCCGGCCTTCCTGGTCAGGAACGTCTACACGGACGGAAAACCCGCGGAAGGCGTCAAACGCTAGACCGGCGTTCCGCCGCCCGCGGGCGGCGGGGTCCCGGCCGAGGCGGCGGGGTCCGCCGCGCGCCGGGAGGAAAGCCCGAACAGGAGCCCGCAGGCAAGGTATCCCGCGAAGGCCGCCACCAGGGCCATCTCGATCCAGTAGGCGGCCGCCACCATCGCGAGGCTCAACTGGACCACATGGGCAAAAGGGCGCTTCCCGCCCAGGAGCCTGTTCGGGACATGGAGATATCGCGCGCCGCTCACCATGAGAACGGCGGCCAGAAGCGCCGCGAACGGAAGGATCCCGAACACGATGGTCCGCACGGCCGGCGACAGGCGCGGGTCGGGCGAACACCCCAGAAGCACCAGGGCGGTCACGACCCCCGCCGCCCCCGGCGTGGGAAGCCCCTCGAAATCCTCGTGCGTCGACTTGTCCCCGGCCTGGCGCACGTTGTACCGGGCCAGGCGAAGCGCCGCGCAGACCAGATACGCCCCGCAGACCAGCCACAGGATCTTGGGATCGGAGAAGATCCCCCCGGCGACCGTCCGCACGAGGAGCGCCGGCACCAGGCCGAACGTCACGAGGTCCGCGAGCGAGTCAAGCTGGGCTCCGAAACCGCTCGTCACCCGGGCGAGCCTGGCGACGCGGCCGTCCAGGGCGTCGAACACCATCCCGAAAAAGACGCACCAGGCGGCCACGACCATCTTCCCGTCGATGACATGCCGCCCCTCCAGGGTCCCGTCCACCACCTGCGTGATGGCGATGAAACCGCAGAAGAGGTTTCCCAGGGTCATCAGGGTCGGGACGACGGCGATCTTCTTCATGCGGACGTCGCCCCCTCCGGACGCCGGGAGGAACCACCCTCCGGCGCACGGGCCCGGGACCGCGCCAGGACCGTCCGCCCCCCCCGAACCACGTCCCCCGGCCTGACGACGATCTCGTAGAGCGCCGGATCGAGGGACACCTCCGCGCGCGACCCGAACTTGATCATGCCGTAGCGCTCGCCGCGGGCGAGCTCCCGGCCGGTCGCGACCGCGCAGACGATCCGCCGCGCGATCGCCCCCGAGATCTGGCGGACAAGGAGCCGGCTTCCGGACGGCGTGACGATCCCCATCTCGTGGGACTCGTTGACGCGGCTCGCCTCGGGCGATCGCGCGTCGACGAAGGCGCCCGGCCTGTAGAGGAGGTGCGCCACGCGCCCGGCCGCGGGCGACCGGTTGACATGGACGTCGAACACCGAGAGGAAGATCCCCACGCGCCGGCAGGCACCGTTCATGAACGGATGCTCGGTGTCGATCACGTCGGTCACGCGGCCGTCGGCCGGCGAGACGAGGTCTTCCTCGGCGCCTTCCGGGGTCCGCTCCGGATCCCGGAAGAACCCCAGCATCAGGACCCAGACGGCGACGGGAACGGCCCCGGCCCACGGCGCGACGAGGACCGAGAGCGGGATGGCCAGGGCGAAGGCGGAAGCCCCGTATCCCAGGACCTCCTCGTTTCCGTAGGGAGTCACCCGCATCGGTCTATTTTACAGGATGGCGGGAATTCAGCCAGAACGCCCCGCGAGGATCCCGTCGATCTCGCGCTCGATCCGGGCGGCGCGGCCGGCGAGATCCTCCATGCGGGCGCGGTAGCGGCCCGCCCGTTCGGCGTCCTTCATCGTCTTCAGGTTGATCTCGACGTTGTGCGCGGCCCCCGTGACGCACAACCGCGCGGCGAGCGTCCCCACCCCCACGTCCGAAAGCGCGTGGGACGAGCCCAGGGCGGCGGCCTCCTTCAGGCAGGCCAGCACCTCGAGCCCTTCCTGCATCGTCTCGAGCGGGACCTCGATCGCGAGGGTCATCGCCTCCCGGAGGCGCGCCGACCGGATCTCCTTCTCCTGGGCGGTCCCCTTCGGCATGGCGAGCGCAGCGACGACGGCGCCGTACGCCTTCGCGTCGCGATCCATGAGCCCCTCGAGGATCCGCATCTTCTGGCGCGCGCGGCCGGCCGTCTCCGTCATGAGGCGCGCCGCATCAGGCTGGGCCTTCGGCGCGGTGAGCGAGAGCACCATGGCCGCGAGCGCCCCCCCGACGGCCCCGCCCAGGGCCGCGGCGCTCCCGCCCCCCGGCGCCGGATCCGGCGAGGAGAGTGCGGCGAGAAATCCCGAAAGCGTCGTCCCGCGGGCGCCGACGCCCGCCTGGTCAAGGCGCTCCTCGAGGACCTGGCCGGCATGGAAGGCCCGCGGTTTCAGGAAGTCGCGCGCCGCCAGGACCAGGGCCTCCCGCGGCACGAGCCCCACGATCTCGGTGTCCTTGACCCGGACGCCCTGGCGCGCCGCCATTTCCGAGACGGCCAGCGTCGCCCGCCCCGGGGAGGTCCGGCGGAAATCCACGAGGTTCATGGAGACCTGCGCCGTCTCCCCCCCATCCACGAGAAACCCCTTGGCCCGGACGCCGGGAAGCCCGCCCGCCGCCTCCCGGAGCGTCCCCGCGATCTTCTTCGCCAGCTCCAGGTCCTTCGACTCCAGGTTGACATTGAAGGCGATCAGGAAGTCCCGGGCGCCGACGGCGGTCGCCCCGGCCGTGGGATGGACGGCGCGGGGCCCGAAGTCGGGCGCGCGCGCGGGATCTTCCGCGATCGCCGTACGGAGCCCCTCGAACTCCCCCTTCCGGACGTTGGGGAGATCCCGGCGCTCCGGGCGGCGGGCCGCCTCACCGTAGAGGTAGACGGGAATGGAAAGCTCCCTCGCCATGCGCTCGGCGAGGCGCTCCGCGAGCGCGACGCAATCGGCCAGGGTCGCGCCCGAGAGCGGGACAAACGGGACGACGTCGGTCGCCCCCATACGGGGATGGGCCCCCGCATGCCGGTTCAGGTCGATGAGACGCGCCGCCTCGCGGGCCGCCCGGAAGGCGGCCTCAAGCACCGCCTCCGGCTCGCCGGCCAGGGTCAGCACCGACCGGTTGTGGTCAGCATCCATCTCCTGATCGAGAAGCGCCACGCCGGCGACCCCCGCCGCAGCCGCGGCGATGGCATCGACGACCTCCTTGCGGCGCCCTTCGCTGAAATTCGGAACGCACTCGATGATCGGCATGGGAACCTGACGAGGGGAAGGATCCGGGCGTGCCCGCGTCAATGGTGGCCGGAAGCGGCGTGGGACTCGTAGGCGGCCGCGTCCAGGAGCCGGGCCGCTTCCCCGGGATCCGCGAGCTCCACCTCGATCATCCACCCGGCGCCGTACGGATCTGTATTCAGGCTCTCGAGGCGATCGGCGAGCTCCGTATTCACCTTCACGACCTTGCCGCTGACCGGCGCCACGAGGTCCGAGACCGCCTTCACCGACTCGATCTCGCCGAACGGCTCGCCGGCCTTCACAGAGGCACCTGTCTTGGGAAGGTCGAGATACACCAGATCCCGCAGCTGCTCGACGGCGAAAGCGGTAATGCCGACGACGGCCGTCTTTCCGGAAACGCGGGCCCACTCGTGAGACTTGGCGTACTTGAGGTCCTTGGGAAGCTGCACGGTCTCTCCTTTCGCGGGGGTATTACCCGGTGGTTGACTGCTTCACGACAGGCGGTTTGGCGCGCTTGTAGAACGGGAGCTTCACGACCGCGGCGGGAGCGGTCTCGGACCGGATCTGGACCGCGAGCGTCGAACCAGGAACGTCCGCACCGGTCTCGACATAGGCCATGGCGATATTCTTCTTCGTGAGCGGGGACTGCGTGCCGCTGGTGATCTCGCCGACCGCGCGCCCGTCCCGGAGCACGGCGTATCCCTGGCGGGGGACGCGTTTCTCCACCTCGAGCCCCACGAGGCGCCTCCGGGTCCCCTTGGCCCGGGCCGCTTCAAGCGCCGAGCGGCCCAGGAAGTCCCCCTTCTCGAAGGAAACGGCCCAACCCAGACCCGACTCGACCGGATTCGTCGCGCGCGTGATCTCGTGACCGTAGAGCGCCATCGCCGCCTCGAGACGCAGGGTGTCGCGCGCCCCGAGCCCCACCGGCACGAGCCCCTTCGACCGCCCCGTCAGAAGGAGCGTGTTCCAGAGTTTCGCGGCCTTCACGGCGTCGATATAGAGCTCGAAGCCGTCCTCACCGGTGTAGCCGGTCCGCGAGACGATCCCCCGCACCCGGTCCACCTCCCCTTCGGCAAAGGCGTAATACTTCATCGAAAGCAGGTCCAGCTTGGGCGCCAGGGCCTGGACGACCCCGAGGGCGTTCGGACCCTGGGCGGCGATCATGGCGAGTTTCTCCGACTCGTCCGACACGATCGCGTTGAAACGTCCGGCATGCCCGCGCATCCAGGCGAGATCCGCCTCCAGGTTCGAGGCGTTCACCACCACGAAGCCGTAGTCGGGGCCCTTGTAGACGAGGACGTCGTCGATGATCCCGCCGTCCTCGGCGCACAGCAGGCCGTACTTGCATCCCCAGACGGGAATTTTCGCCACGTCGCAGGTCACGACGTGCTGGAGGAAGTCGAACGCCCCGGACCCCGTCACCCGGACGCGCCCCATGTGGCACAGATCGAAGAGGCCCGCCTGGTTCCGGACCGCCAGGTGCTCGTCGACGATGGAGGAGTACCAGAGGGGCATCTCCCATCCCCCGAACGGGGTCAGGCGCGCGCCCAGCTTCTGGTGTTCCTCGAACAGCGGGGTCCGCTTCACGAGACGGTGATTCTCCCCGTCTGAAGGCCCCGCTTCAAGAGATTCGGAAGGGGCTACCGCCTTTCCTCGAGGCGCCCCTCGATATCCTGGACGGCGGTGTCGAGGGTGAGACCCAAAGTCGCCCAATCGAGGAAGTACTTGAGGAAGCTCCGGACCTTGTCGTCCGTGTAGCTGTACTCGAGCGGGATGTAGATGACATCGTACGCCTCCAGCGGGAAATCCTGGTGGAAATCGGCCCGCTGGGCATAGAGCTGCACGTTGCTGACGATCGCCAGGACCTTCTTGTTCTCCTGCCGCCGGTAGACGACGGTCTGGTCCCAGCCGCCGGTTTCCGCAAGGCCACCCAGGTTCGAGAGCACCTCGATCAGCGACTCCCGGCCGGTGTAGCCGATCCGCTGGGCCCGCATACCCGTGCCGCTTCCGCCTCCTCCCCCGTACTCGCCGAAGATGTAGATGTACCCCAGTTCCGGCGCCTTGATGTTTCCCGCGGGATTCAGGAACCCCTCGAAGTTCACGTGGAGTTCGGGACGCCGGATGATGTCGGAGAGTCGCTCGACCATCATCGCCTTGAATTGGGACACCGTGAGCCCCTCGACATAGAGCCTTCCCAGATGGGGAAAGTCGATGTATCCGTCCGGGGCCACCTGATAGGACTTGGAAAGCTTCTGGTCCTGGGGGACCTCCACGAAAAACCGGGCGCCCTTGTGGATCTTGTACTCCTCGGGCGGGAGACCCGAGGAGGCGCGTTCCTCCCGCCGCTTTTCCAGCTCCACGTTCCACTCCGGCGCGGTGTAGACCTTCTCGATCAGACCATTCAGGAGTTTTCCGCTCCGCTGCATGCGGTTGCGGAAATCCCCGGCGGCGCCACGCGTGGGAAAGAGCGTGTCGTAGAGGTCATGCGTCATCTTGGGATTCCGGGGAATGTCGAGGCGGCTCCGGCTGCGCATGCACCCGGCCATGACGGCCAGGAGCCCGATCCCGAGAGCGACACATCCCAAACGCGCACGCGACATGGCGACCTCCCTCGTTGTCCTATCATCGGCCGGACCCGCTGTCAACTGATGCGATTTTGACGCCCGGCTGGGGGCCGATCGGCCTTGCGCGGCCGGAACGCCCCTCCCTATGATCCGCCCGATGACGATGATCGAGGTGTCAGGAAAGCCCGTCGTCCGCCGGGTCGCGCGCGCGACGGGTTCCGTGCGCATGTCCTCGGAAACGGTCGACCGGATCCGGCGCGGGGATGTCCCGAAGGGGAACGTCCTCGAGACGGCCCGCGCCGCGGCGTACCTCGCCGTAAAGCAGACGCCGCACCTCCTGCCGATGTGCCACCCCATCGCGGTGACCGGATCCGACGTCTCCTTCTCGCTCGCGGCCTCTTCCGTGGAGATTGCCGTCGAGGTGCGCGCCGACGAGCGGACCGGCGTCGAGATGGAGGCCCTGACCGCGACCTGCGCCGCGGCCCTCTGCATCTATGACATGTGCAAGGGGATCGACGCCGGGATGGCGCTCTCCGAGATCCGGCTGGCGATGAAGACCAAGACCCCCCTGCCATGACGGCTTGCGCGCGCGCCATCGGGGGAGCGGCGATCCTTTCCGCGCTCACGGCGGGTTGCTCCCCGGGCAAGGCCGGTCCCGCCCCCTCCGCGCGGGCGCCGGAACGGGCCGTCCCCGCGGGTTCCCAGGAGGGCCCTTCGGACGACTTCCAGGTCCGCCTCTGGGCCAACCAGGTGGCGCAGGGGACGTCCGATCCGGTGCCGCACCGGCGGCTCGTCTCGGCGGGGCGCACGGCGATCCCCGTCCTCCTCGACCTCGTGGCGCGCGCCGCACCCCGGGAGCGCGACCGCCTTCTCCCGGTCCTCGTCGAGATCCGGGACCCCCGCTCGATCCCCGTCCTGATCGACCTCATGCACGCGGACGCCCCGGAAGTCCATGCCGCGCTCCGCGCGATCAGCGGGAAGGACCTCGGCGCGCGCAAGGGCGACTGGTCCGCCTGGTGGCGCGCGACGGGGCACGCGATCGCGCCCGAAGAGAGGGACATGGCGCGCGCGGCCTTCCTGAAGGAATCCCTCCAGTCCCAGCAGGAGATCCTGCGGACCCTCGTGCGGGAACTCTCGACGCCGTCCCTGGTCGTCCGGCGCGACCCGATGGGAAAGGGAGCGGAGCAGGAGCCCCGCCGGTTCGACACGGCGGAGCCGGAAGACATCCGGAAGCGCCAGGCGGCCCTCGCGATCCTCGAGGCGGTCCTCGATCAGGGGGACGAGCGGAATCTCATCTACGTGGGCCCCCTGGCGCGGCAGATCGGCGAGGCGGCCGCGCCCGCCCTGCGACGACACCTCGACTCGCCGGATCCCGCCTGCCGGCAGGCGGCGACCAGCGCGCTCTCGGACCTCGCCGGGGCCCGGTAGGAACCGGGTTCGGAGGCGGCTCCCCCCGCGCCACCGCCAGGATGTTCTCGCAGGCCATCCGCATCATCCGGCGGCGCGCGGCGGTCGTCGCGCTCCCGATGTGCGGCGTCAGGACCACGTTCGGGAGCCCCGCGAGCCCCGGGGCGAGCGCCGGTTCCCTCTCGTAGACGTCGAGCGCCGCGGCCGAAAGCCTTCCCGCCGCGAGCGCCCCGACCAGCGCCTTTTCATCCACCACCGGCCCCCGGGAGACGTTCACCAGGATCGCCCCCGGCTTCATGCGCGCGATCTCGCGCCGGCCCACGAGATGCCGTGTCCGGCCGGTGAGCGGCACGTGGAGCGTCAGGACGTCGGAGCGCGCCAGGAGCGCGTCCAGGGAACAGGGCCGGATGCCCGGAAAGCCGGAGAGATCCATCCCGGCGCGCTCAAGGACCGCCAGGCGCATCCCGAACCCTGCCGCGCGGCGGGCGACGGCCCGCCCCGTCCCGCCGAACCCCGCGATCCCGAGCGTCCGCCCTGCGAGCTCCATCCCGCAGAAGGCGTCCCACGCCCACCCCCGGAAGCGACCCGAGCGGACGAAGCGGTCAGCCTCGACGATGCGCCGGGCCGCGGCAAGGATCAGGCCCCAGGTCAGGTCCGCCACCGCCTCGTCGAGGCACCCCGGCGTGTGGGTGACGGCGATCCCGCGGCGGGCCGCCTCGGCGCAGTCGATGTTGTCGAACCCCACCGCGACGTTGGCGATCACCGCGAGGCGCGGAGCCGAAGAGATCAGCGCCCCATCGACCGGATCGTTCAGGAAGGAGAGGATCCCGTCGGCGCCGGCGGCCCGCCGGACGAAATCCGCCCGGCTCCCGTCGCGGGCCGGCGCAGAGAGCGCGACACCCTCCGCCGCGAGGAAATCCCGCCATTCAGGATCGACCGGGCGCGCACAGACGACGCGGAAGGTCACGGCGCGAGCTTCCGGCGGACGCGCGCGAGCCCCTCGATCGCCCCCCGGATCGCGCGCTCCTCGACGCAGTAGGCCATCCGGACGTGCCCCGGGCGGCCGAAACCGCTCCCCGGCACCACGAGGACCCGCTCGGAAAGGGCTTCCTGGCAGAACCGGACGTCGTCCGGGATCGGCGTCCGGGGAAAAAGATAGAAGGCCCCTTCCGGTTTCACGACGTCGTAGCCGGCATCGACGAGCCCTCCGTACAGGAGGTCCCGGCGGAGCCGGTAGTGCGCCACGTCGATCGAGACGTCCAGGAGGTCCGCGACCGCGTGCTGGAGGATCGCCGGGGCGTTCACGAACCCCAGGATGCGGTTGGCGAAGACGAGGCCGGCCGCCATGCGGGTGTCGTCGATGCCGTCGTGGACCGCCACGAAGCCGATCCGGTCGCCGGGAACGCTCAAGGCCTTGGACCAGGAAAAGATGAAAAAGCTGTTCGGGTATCGCCCCAGGAAATTCGGGACGACGGCCGGCTCGTAGACGATCGAGCGGTACGGCTCGTCGGAAAGCAGGTAGATCGGATGGCCGATCCGCCGGCTCTCGTCCGCCAGAAGGTCGGTGAGCCCCGCCAGGCGCTCCGCGGAATAGACCCGTCCCGTGGGATTGTTGGGCGAGTTGACGAGGATCGCCCGCGTCCGGGGCGTCACGGCTGCCCGGATCGCCTCGAGATCCAGGTCGAAGCGCGCGTCGGTCTGGACGACCCGCGCGACCCCGCCGTGGTTCTCGACGTAGTAGACGTACTCGACGAAGAAGGGAGCGAGGCACAGGACCTCGTCGCCGGGGTTCAGGATCGTCCGGAGGACCACGTTGATCGCCCCGCCCGCCCCCACCGTCATCACCACGCGGTCCGTCGAGGTCGGAAGGATGCCGCTCCGGACGAGATGCTCCGCGACGCGGCGGCGGACCTCCGGATACCCGGCATTGGACATGTACCGGTGGTCGCCCTGCCCGCGCCGCCCTGCGAGTCTACGGAGCGTCTCGAAAAAGGACTCGGGCGGCTCCAGGATCGGGTTTCCGAGGGAGAGGTCGAACACCCCGTCCTCGCCATGGCGGGCCTTCAGTTCCTGGCCGGCCTCGAACATGCGGCGGATCCAGGATCCCGCCTCCATGCGCGCACGGACGTAGTCGGAGATCGGCACGATGGTTGACCGCGGGGGCCCTGCGGGCCGGCCCCGCCGGCTACTTCTTTTCCTTCTTCTCGGCGGGCTTGGCCGACTTCGCCTTGTCGCCGGCCGGCGCGGCAGCGGCAGGGGCCGCTCCCGCGGCAGGGGCCGCCGCGCCCTCCGTCCCCTCCGCCTTCTTGGCCGCCTTCCCCTTCTTCTTGGGCTTGATGCTGCGGACCTTGGGAACGCCGAAGACGCTGGCGCCGTCCTTCCAGCGCTCCTCTTCCTTCAGTTTCGCCAGGCGCTCGGCGCGCGTCAGGACGTTCCGATGCCCGCCGCCGCCGCCCTTGCTGGAAAAGCTCTTGTGAAGTGACACGTTTCCTCCTCGCCGGACCCTGGGCCGGACCGCCTACGACCTCGCGCGCCTACGGCTGTACACGATAGAAATCGACCCGCTCGAAACGCCGCCGGTCCTTGCCGGCCCCGAAAGACAGCGTCGAGACGGACTCCTTGAGCCGCCGGGCCTCGTCGGGGATCTGCCGGGCCGATTCGACCGGAAACCGTCCGATGCAGACGAAACGGTCCCGTCCCTGGACCACGTCGAACACGGGATATTGCGGAAACCGCGTCCGGAGCTCCTTCATGGCGGCCTCGGCCGCCGACTTCGCCTTGACCGTGTCGCCCCCGGTCAGCTCGAGCGCCCTGACCGTCAGATAAGGAGCCGGGGCCCCTGTCGATCCGCGGGCCGGGGGGGCGGAGACATCCGGGGATCCCGCGGAGGAGCGTCCGCGCCCGATGGCGATCCCGATCCCCACAAGGGTCACGCTGTAGAGGACGAACACCAGGGATCCCAGGAGAAGGCGGTCCCGCGTCAGGCGGGCCATCCACCCCTTCCAGGGGCCCGGCCGGGCCGGCGGCGGGACGTACGGCGCGGACGCCGGGCCCCCCTGCAGCGGCCGGGAAGCCGGCTCCGGAGAACGCTTCTGCTTGAGGACATCGTAGACGTCGTCGAACGGCATGCGTGCATTTTGTACCAGAACGGCGCTTGCCCTGCAAAGTCTTTCACCCGGGGGCCCTTCCGGCGGGTAGAATTCCCGGGAAACCCCTCGATAGCGAGGGGCAGATTGCCGATCCAGAGGACAGCCATGGCCTCCTCATCCAGAAGCCGCGGCGGCGGTGTCGGCGCCGTGTTCCCGGTCCTGTTCGGGCTCCTGCTCGTCGGGTTCTACTGGGTCATCTGGTCAAACCAGATCGAGCTTTCGCTGCACATCTTCAGCGGCTATGTGGCCGGGATCCTCTGCTACCTGGCCACACTCATGGAAGTCCGGGTGGGGCTCACGATCATGCTCGTGGCGATCGGACTCTCTCCGGAAATCGGCACGGGCTCCATGGCCGATCTGCGCGTCGAGGACGCCATCATCCCCGCGGTCTTCTTCGGCTGGGTGACGCGTCTCATCGTCAACCGGGAAGAACTCTTCTCGTCCCCTCTCAAGGCTCCGATCTTCGGTTACCTCACGATCGCCCTGATCACGACCCTGAACGGCATCACTTTCTTCGCGGCAGATCCACAGCGTTGCATGATCCACTACCTGAAGGTGGTCGAATACTTCCTCATGTTCCTGATGGTCCTGAACAACGTCCGCTCCTACGAGCAGGCGCGCTTTTTCGTCACGATGCTGGTCGTCTCCTCGTGCCTGACCGGGTTCTACGGATTCTTCCTCTCGCGGTCGCTGATCGCGGGCGCCCGTCTGGCAGGCCCCCCGGGGGAAGGGGCGAACATCATCGGGGGATACTTCGCCTTCCACGTGGTGCTGGTCTGCGGCCTGGCCTCCACCGCGCGGCCCTCCCTGCGCCGGGTCCTGATCCTCCTCGCGGTGATCGTCCTGGGCATCCCGATGATGCGGACAGCGTCACGCGCCTCCTTCGTGTCGCTTATCGTGGGCCTCATCACGATCGGGATCATGAGCAGGGGCAAATTCGTCTTCGGATTCATCCCGATCTTCCTGCTCATGCCCCTCCTGATGCCCGACACGGTCCTCGAGCGCCTCCTCACGATCCTGGCACTTGTCCCGGGCTCGAATCAGCCCATTCCGAGTTCCTTCGACGCCAAGGTCAGCTCCTGGCGGGACAACCTGCACACCTACGTCCTGGAGCGCCCCGTCCTGGGGAGCGGCATGGGGGTCTTTAGCCTCGCCCACGTCGACAACGAGTACGTCAAGGTGGCGATGGAGGTCGGGGTCATCGGGCTCCTGTTCTTCCTGACGATGCTCTGGAGAATGCTCCGGATGGGTCGCGAGACCTATCGGGAAACCCGGGACCCCCTCTACAAGGGGTTCAGTCTCGGGTACGTCGGAGCCCTGTCAGCACTCATCGTCCACAGCTGGGGATCCGCCTCGATGACCACGATCCGCACGATGGAGCCGCTCATGTTCGCCACGGGGATCATGGGGGCGATCTACCACATGGAAATCGTCATCCCGGCGGAAGAGGAACGTCATGAAAGCCACCAACGGCGCCGGGAGTATGGTCATGTGGCCCGCCGGCGCTACAGGTCGTAGAAAAATCCCCGTTGTGCGGAAATTCCACCACACGCCGCGCGGCATCACGGATAGCGCCTCGTTCCTGGCTTAACAGGTAAAAAGCCTGTACAATCACCGGATATGGACAAGATCGAGGAAATCAGGCTGCGACAGATCTCCAGCATGGACCACAGTAAGACCTTCTCCTCGATGGACGAGAAGCGGGAGGCCCTGAAAGGCAAGAAGACTCAAATCAGCATCCCAACTTACGAGAAGACCCCGCCGTACAAGACTTCCGTCGCGAAGCGCTTCCTTGCAAGGGTTCGATACTTTAGCGCCATCCTCCGGCAGAAGATTCGCGGGAAAGACTATCCGCTCATCGCCGTCCTTGTGGTCAACAACAAGTGCAACTGGGACTGCGTATACTGTTTCGGGGATTACCCCAACCGAAGAGAAGTCGACTACACCACGGACGAGATCAAGTACGTCATCGACGAGCTCTACCGCATGGGAGCCCGGTACATCAACATGCACGGGGGCGAGACGCTGCTCCGGAACGACATCGGGGAGCTGGTCCATTACGCCAAGCACAAGGGAATGTACGTGTGCGTCATCACGAACGGTTCCCTGCTCGCGAACAAGATCGACGAGGTCAAGGCCGTCGACAATCTGACCATAAGCCTCGACGGGGGAGCGGAAGGAAACGACAGGAACCGCGGCGAAGGGACTTATGAGGCGTCGCTGGCCGCGATCCGTCTCGCTGTCAAATCAGGGATCCCCCTGCGCGTCCAGGCAACACTGACCCGGCACACCATGAACGACATCGGAACACTGGCCAGGCTCGCACAGGAGGAAGGTTTCCATCTGCAATTCAGCATTCTCTTCAAGCCCCTCAAGCGGGCGCAGGACTGCCAGATGTCGCCAGAGGAGATACGGAGAACGGTCCAGGAAATCAGGAAGTACAAGGCCATGGGGTATCCCATCTTCACCAGCGACCGCGTTCTTGACGCGTCGTATCACTGGCCCTTCGACTACAACGAGTCCCATCACGTCACGGAGAACCAGATCCCAGACACCTACCGTCCCTATCACATCCCCTGCTTTTACAGCCGAACGAAGTTCACGATCGAGGCCGATGGATACATCTATCCCTGCTTCCTCACGACGGATGGCTCTTTCAAGCCATTGAACTGGAAAGAGGTGGGCGTAGAAAAGGCCATCGCCCACGTCCAGCAGCGGAATACCTGCAAGGCATGCCCCGCGATGACGCAAAACGATCACAACGCCCTGCTGGGCCTCAACATCCGGCAGGTGGGATATCTGGTCAAGGATCAGCTAAAGGAAACTCTCGGAATCAAGAACCGCGTCAAGCCGTCGTGACCTTCACCAGCCCGCCTCGGGCTGAACCCGTCGCGAAGCCCTGATCAGAAAATCTTGGGGATCTGGTTCTTGTTCTGCCCGCGTCCCGCCCAGGCCGCGCGCCGCGCGGCGAGGCGCGCAACGGTCCCGGACAGGCGCCCGGGCGCGCCACGCACGACGGCTCCGTTCGGGACGTCGCGCGTCACCACGGCGCCAGCCCCCACGATCGCCCCCTCCCCCACGACGACCCCGGGCAGGAGGATCGCGCCGGCCCCCACGACCGCGCCGCGCTTCACCCAGGGACCCTCGAGATGCCCGCTCTGGGGGTAACGGTCGTTCGCGAGGACCGCTCCCGGCGCGAGGAAGACGCCGTCATCCAGCCGGGCGAACTGGCAGACGTAGACATGGTTGTGGATCTTGACGCCGTTGCCGATCACGCACCCGTAGTCGACCGTCGCATGGCTCCAGATCCGGACGTCGTCGCCGATCCGGTTCTGCTCGCGGACCACCACGAAGTGCCCCGTCTCGAAGCCGCTGCCGATCCGGCTTCCGGCGTAGATCACGGAAAAGCCGCGGATGCGGGCGCCCTTTCCGATCACAAGGCGCCTGTCCACGCCGGGGCCCGATCGCCCGGCCGGGATCCCCAGGAGCGCCTGCGGCTCGATGCGGGCGCCTGCGCCAAGCCGGACAGCGGCCGGGAGGCCTATCCTTTCCGGTTTTCGAGGTGCCATGCGACCGTCTTTTCCAGCCCCGCATCGAAGGAAACCCGGGCCTCGAACCCGAACAGGCGCCTGGCGCGCTCGGTCGAGACGCGGCGCCTCGGCTGGCCGTCGGGTTTCGACGCGTCCCACCGGATGGCTCCCGAAAACCCCGTGAGGTGCGCGATCGTGCCGGCGAGATCCCGGATCGAGATCTCCATCCCGGAGCCGATGTTGACCGGGGCATCACCGTCGTACGCTTCCGCGGCGAGCGCGATCCCGCGCGCGGCATCCTCGACATAGAGGAACTCCCGCGTGGCGCTCCCTGTCCCCCAGACGACCACTTCCGGGTCCCCCTTCTCCTTCGCCTCGAGAAAGCGGCGGATCAGGGCCGGGATCACGTGAGAGGTGGCCGGATCGAAATTGTCCCGAGGCCCGTAGAGGTTCGTCGGAAAGAGAACGACCGCGTTGAAACCGAACTCCTTCCGGTACGCCTGCGCCTGGACGAGGAGCATCTTCTTCGCGAGGCCGTAGGGCGCGTTCGTCTCCTCGGGGTATCCCGACCAGAGATCGTCCTCGGAAAACGGGACCGGCGTGAACTTCGGGTAGGCGCAGATTGTCGCGATCGCGACGAACTTCGCGACCCCCGCGCGGCGCGCCTCCTCCATGAGAGGCACCCCCATCATCAGGTTCTCGTAGAAGAATGTCCCGGGGTTCCTCTGGTTCGCCTGGATCCCGCCGACCTTTGCCGCCAGGTGGATCACGACGTCCGGCCTGGAATCTGCTATCACTTTCCGGATCGCCGCGGACTCCACGAGGTCGTAGTCGCGCTTTCTCGGGACGAAGATCTCCCGGCATCCGCGCCGTTTCAGCTCCTCGACGACATGGGACCCCAGGAAGCCGCTCCCGCCGGTGACCAGGAAGCGTTTCGAGGCGAAAGCATCCACGCCAAGAACGGTACGGACCCCCCCGGGGGGGGTCAAGCCTCCCCGCCTTCCGGAAAGCCGATCCAGGTCCCGGCGCCGGAGCCGTTCGCGCGCCAGGCGCCTGTCGCAAGCTCCGTCCCTCCCGAGACGACCCGCCGGACGGTGGCCGACCCCGTCCGGATCGCGAGGCCGGAAAGATCTTCCGCGGTTCCGAGACGTCCCAGGACCGGATCCCCCGCCCACTCCAGCACCAGCCGGTCCCCCTCGACGCGCGCCGAAACCCGTTTCAGGACCACCGCATGGCGGAGAAGCCGCGATGTCCGGACCACCCGGATCTTCCCTTCGTCCTGCCAGCGCGCGAGGCGCCGGAGCCCCTCCGCGGCGCCGGCCGGAAGCTCCCGGGCCGGTCCCCGGGCCGTCCGGCTTTTCCCGAAATGCGTGAACAGGACCGACATCCCGCCCGACGCGACAAGGCGCCCCAGCGCCTCGTCCGACAGTACCTGCTCCAGGTCTTCCACGCAGTCGCGCGTGAAATCCCCCCAGCGCCGGAAGCGCCAGACCGGACGGCCGTCCGCGAGGCGCGTCAACCAGACGAGTTCGTTCCCGTCCGCGACGGGGTATCCTAGATATTCGATCCCGCGCCGGCAGGCGCGGGCGAGAACCGTGCCGCCCGACGCTCGGGCGAGGCGATCGAGACACCAGGCCGCGGCGGGACCGGCCCGCGTCCCCGCCCGATGGGCCCGGTAATGCTCCCGGGCCGCGCAGGGACGCTCCTGGCCAGGAACGCGCGTCAGGTCTCCCGCCCAGACGAAACAGACGCCGGCCCGATCGAGAAGATCCGCGTGATACTCCACGGGGCGCGACGGCCAGCCGCCGGCGCTCCTTTTCTCCGGGACGTCCCCGTAGCATCCCGGCACGAGGAGATTCTGGAAATTGTGGTCATCCCCGTGGTTGATCCAGACAGGGACCCGGATCCCGGAGCGCTCGAGCGCGCGCTCGGCCATCTCCCGCCGGAACCCGCCGGCGAGGGAGAAATCCCCCCAGGCATGCAGGGAGTCGATCCGTCCTTCCGCCACGCCGCGCCGGATCGCGTCGGCATCCTTCTCCGCCTCGTCCGTCCCGGCGTAGAACGACATGCCGCCGGAAAGCTCCGGATTCACGTTGAAGAACCAGAAGGAATCGGCGATGTCGAGCCCGAGCCCCCGCCCCCAGGAGGTCTCGTCGGTTCCGTTCAGGAAGTCATGGAGCCGCGCGAAATAGTCCGGCGTCGCGTAGTCGATGTCGCTCGCGATCGCCAGGACGGCCCTATAGGGGGGCGGGAAACGGAGGACCTCGCAGGCGTGCCGGGACACAGGGACCTACGATATCATCCCTTCCGCCGCATGCAGAGCGAACCTCCCGAACCCCCCAAGACACCGGACGGCGCGGCCGTCGCCTGGTCCCCCCTCGGACTCATGGCGGCATTTCTCGGCCTCTACCTCTGGAACCTCGCTCCCGGCGTCACCTGGGAAGATTCCGCCACCTATCACAAGCTTCTTTCGAGCGGGGACGCCCCGTGGGGGGAGGCGGTTTCCCACCGCCTTTTCTTTTTTCTTGCCGGGACGGTCCTCCACCTTCCGCTCCCGGGGGACCCGGCCTGGAAGCTGAATCTCCTGAACGCCCTCATCTCGGTCCGTTCCCTCGGGCTCGTGTTCGCGCTCACGCTTCTGCTCACCCGGCGCGCCGCCGCAGCGACCCTCGCGACCGCGGCCTTGGGCGTTTCGCATCTCTTCTGGCACTACGCCGAGGTGACGAAACCGTATCCGCTCATGAACCTGCTGTGGCTCTATTCCTTTTTGCACCTCCTGCGGGGCGCGCAGGGAGGGAAATGGTCCGCTTTCTCGCTCGCGGGGCTCTGCCAGGCGCTCTCCCTGGGGGTCCATCCGTACGCCGCCGCCTTCCTTCCCGCATCGGCCGTCTTCCTCGTGCTCACGGGGGGGCCGCGCCTCCGGACGGCTGGCGCCTGGCTCGCCGGATGGATCCCCGGCGTCCTTCTCGTCTTGCTTCTCTATCGGGACCTCATCGGGGAGATGGGGTGGTCCCGCTTCGCCTGGCACTGGGCGTTCGGCGGCCAGGGGGAACTCGTCACCGGGATGTCGCAGGGGTCCGAACTGATCACGTTCAGCGCGGCGCGCCTCGGCGCGAACCTCGCCGAATGGCTTTTGTATCTGGCCTACCAGTTCCCGCTCGTACTCCCCCTGGCGGCCTTCGGTCTCCGTTCGCTTACGGTGCGGAACCGCGCGGCGGGCTGGACCCTCCTCGCCTTCTACGCCGCCTGCGTCGTGGTCCCGTTCGACTTCAATGTCCCCCTCAAGATCAACTTTTACCTGCCGGGTTTCCTCGTCGTCGCGATCTGGATCGGGTGCGGCCTGGAGCCGTTTCTCGCGCGCCTGGCCGGAGGATCCTGGACGTCGCTTCTCGTCGCCCGCCGCGCCTGCCTTGCTGCCGCCCTCGTCGGCCCGCCGCTCCTCTATGCCGTGACGGTGTTCGGCCCGGGAAGGGGACTCCTCCCCGAGCGGCTCCGGAAGGAGTCCGACACCGGCTACAAGGACCGGATCCGCTTCTACCTTTGGCCGGGGAAGTACGGTTTCGACGAGCCGCGCCGCTACGCCGAGCGTGTTTTTTCCACCCTGGAGAAAGACGCCGTCGTGATCGTCGATTTCCAGGAACGGGACGTCCTCCGTTACTACCAGAAGGAGATGAAACGGGAAGACCTCGCCATCCATCACCTGTCCGCCTGGGGGGGCGAGGAGAACCGCCCGGTGCCGGAAATGTTCCTCGCGTGGGCCAAGGAGGCCGCGGGAGACAGGCCCCTCTACCTGGGGCGCGTCTACCGTCCCCTGTGGGAGGGGTCCGGCTGGACCGCCGAGCCTGCCGGCGATTTCGACCGGATCCGCCGCTAGGATACCCCCCTTCCATGCCGACACGCGTCCTGGGCCTCAACGGCAACATCCACGACAGCGCCGTCTGTCTTCTGGAAGATGGCCGGATCGCCTACGCCGTCGAGGAGGAGCGGCTCAATCGTCGCAAGCATTACGGAGGCCCTCCCGACAAGGCGCTCGCCACCCTCGCACGGGAGGCGGGCGTCGACTGGCGGGAGGCGGACCACTACGCGATCCCCTGGAAGCCCTGGCGCTTCCTGGCGCACAACCTCGCCGAGGACCTGCGGCGCCTCCCGGGCCGTCCCGGCCTGCACCTGCACTCCCTCGTGAACACCCTCGACACCTTCGGACGCCACCTCCAGTTCGAGAAGCGGTTCACCGCGCTCGGGAAACCGGTCGCCGTCATCGAGCACCACCTCGCGCATGCCGCGAGCGCCTTCTTCGTCTCCGGGTTCGAGGACGCCGCGATCCTCACCTGGGACGCCCGGGGCGAGGACATGTCGACGATGCTCGCCTATGGCCAAGGGCTCGACATCCACGTCATCCGGCGGATCCGGCTCCCCCACTCCCTCGGGCACCTCTACGCCCAGATCACCGACCACCTGGGGTTCGGGAAGAACGACGAATACAAGGTGATGGGCCTGGCGGCGTACGGAAAACCCCGCTTCAGGGAGTTCTTCGCGAAGACCGTCCGGCTCGACGGCCCGGGGCGCTACACGGTCGACCGCCGCTTCCTCGACTACTACCGGGGGTACACGCCGGAGCTCCTGGCGCTCGCCCCGCCAAGAAAGCCCGGAGAGCCGGTCGCGGACGTCCATCGGGACATCGCGGCGAGCCTGCAGGCGCACCTCGAGGAAACCGCCTTCCACCTGGCCGATTTCCTGAAAAAGGAGACAGGCTCGAAAAATCTCTGCATCGCCGGCGGCGTGGGCCTGAACGGCGTCGTGAACGGAAAGCTCCTCGCGAGCGGTTCCTGGGACGGCGTCTACGTCCAGCCGGCCGCGGGCGACTCGGGACTCGCCATCGGCTCCGCCTTCCATGTCTGGCACACCGTCTTGCGCAACCCGCGCGGCTTCATCATGGACCGGGCCGATTTCGGGCCCGCCTTCACCCAGGCCGCCGTGGAAGAGACGCTCACGCGCCTGAAAATCCCCTTCGCCCGTGTCGAGGACCCCGCCGCGGCCGCGGCCGGCCGGATCGCCGCGGGCGAGGTCGTCGGCTGGTTCCAGGGGCGTGCCGAATTCGGGCCGCGCGCCCTCGGGCACCGTTCGATCCTGGCCGACCCGCGCGACCCCGCCATGAAGGACCGCGTGAACGCCCTTGTCAAGAACCGCGAGGAGTTCCGCCCGTTCGCCCCGGCGATCCTGGAAGAGGACACCCGTCTCTACGTCGACTTCGCCCCCCCCTTCCCGTTCATGATCGTGGTGCTTCCGGTGAAACCCGAGCGGCGCGGCGACATCCCGGCGGCGGTCCATGTGGACGGGACCGCGCGCGTCCAGACCGTGAGCCGGAAGGCGTCCCCCCTCTTCTGGAATCTCATCAGCGCCGTGAAACAGAAGACCGGCGTCGGCGTGGTCCTCAACACGTCCTTCAACGTGCAGGGGGAGCCGATCGTCAACACCCCCGAGGACGCCGTCCGGACCTTCTTCGGTTCCGGCCTCGACGCCCTCGTGATCGAGAAGTGTCTGGTCACAAAGTCAGGCGGATAAGCGCCCGCCGGAGGCCTCTCGGCGGTCGCCTTCTTCCTGCCGCCCCCGAAAAAGAAACCCCTTGTCCCGCCCACCCCCGTAGGGATCGACGCCCTTCGGGTGTCTTTTCCCCCCAGGCCCCCTGCCCCCACAGCACCAAAACGGCTTCGGGAGTCATTTCTTGTTTTTGGTGACAGGGGGCCGGTGGGGAAAGAGCCGAGCCGTCAGGCGAGGCGATTCCACTGAATCAATGTGTGAGCCGAATGACCGCGACAGCGCGCGGCCCGCGGCGGGCGCGTTTTCGAGGGCCTGATGGCGGCGGGCCGGTCAGGACGTGCAAGGCCCGGCGACATCGGAGCGACGAGGCGGCACGGATGTCGACGAGGAGCGTCCCCCGACAAACGCGACCGCCGGAAGGGGCGCAAAAGCGGAGCACCAGCGCCATCCACCGAGAGGCCCCCGGCGGCCGCTGATCTGGGCTCAAAACTCCCGCTTGCGCCGGTCGTCGAGCCAGTGGCGGGCGCGGGCGGCAAGATTCGGTGCCACATACGAGGCGGCGAGGCAAGCGCGCCGGCCCGCGGTGATGCGGCTCCCCGCGTGGCGACAGGCCCAGCGCATGAGGTCGCGGCCTCGCTCCGTCTGCCCCGACTCCAGGTAGAAGAACCCCACCTCGTAGCGGAGCGCCAGGTAATGCGCCACGCGCTCGGCCGCGTGGGGGTCGGACGGCGCCTCCGGATCCGAAGGCGGCCCTCCGGCGGCCCAGGGAAGCTCGAGATTTCCAGACCGGAGAAGTTCCTCGCGGATCCCCTTCCAGCGGTCCCGAACGGTCGTCCGGTGCCAGTCCTGGGCCGAGACGTTCCCGGGATGGCGCCGGTAGTCGTAGATGATCTCGGGGAGGTTCGCGACGGGGTACTGCCGGGCCACGCGCCAGCAGAGGTCCGGATCCTCGAAAGCGGAAAGGCGCGCGTCAACAAATCCCCCCGCGAGATCCGCCGATACGGCGCGCACCATGACAAGGGGGCCGCAGAACGGGAGTTCCACCGCGAACGTCTCCCGGATCCAGGCGTCGGAGAGAAGCGTCCGCATCGTGCGGTACGGGTTTCCGCCGGCGTCAATCAGGCGATAGTCCCCGCCCACGAGCCCGTATTCGACGTGTCCTGCGAGAAAACCGGCCTGCAGGCGCAGGCGGTCGCGGTGCGAGAGGTCGTCGGCGTCCTGGCGCGTCCAGAATTCCCCGCGCGCGCGTGAAGCCGCCTCGGCAAGCGTCGGAACGCAGCCGCGGTGCGGCAGCGCGAGGACGGTGATCCGGTCGTCCTGGAAGGAGCGGGCCTTTTCGAGAGAACCGTCCGTCGAGCCGTCGTCGGCGACGATCAGCTCGAAATCCCCGAAAGTCTGCGCGAGGACACTCTCGATCGCGGCGCCGACCCAGGCCGCCTGGTTCCAGACCGGCATCAGGACGCTGACGCGGGGTGCTTTCATGACCTGCGCCGCCTTCGCCCTTCCAGGGCGCCACGGAGCTTCCGGCCGATCCGGCGCGCGAGGGACGGTCCTTCCTTCACGACCCGGAAGGCCGAGGGGCCCGGGCGGCTCCGGACCGCGAGGACGCAGGCATGGACCCCTGATGTCCCCAGGGCGGCGAGATGGCGCTCGCGCGCCCCGACCCGGGCCGGATCCCGCGCCGCCCGCGCGTATTCGGCCGCAGGCGTGGTCCCCAGGATCGCGAGGCGCAAGGCGACGCCGCGCGCGGGGGTCCGTCCGGCGATCCACTCGTCCGGCCGGGGATGGGCCAGGTCGAAGACGACAAGCCCTGTCCCTCCGTCCCGGAGCGCGGCCGGAAGCCCGGCGAGGAGCGGCTCGAGGACCGCCGTCCCCGACGCCCCCCCGTCCATGTAGAGAGGACAGCGCGCGCTTCCCGCCTCCCCCGTTTCCTCCGGCGGCAACGGGACATAGGGGGGCGAGGCAAGGACGAGATCGAACGTCTCTCCCGCGAGCCCCTTGAAGAGGTCGCTCCGGACGAAGACACACTTCCCGGAGCCGTGGAGCGCCGCGTTGACGCCCGCATAGGCCCCGGCCCGTTCGTTCACGTCCGCGAGGACCACTTCCTTCGCGGAACCGGCCAGGCTGATCCCCAACGCCCCGGCGCCGCAGCAGATCTCGAGGACGCGCCCGCAGGCCCCCCCCGGCAGATGCGCGCGCAGGATCTTCGGGTCCCATCCGGGGGGCGGGACGTCGTCGACGCGGCTCTCCGGACCCCAGGGAGGGTCGGAGGCGTACCACTGCCCGTCGAACCGGGTCCAGCAGACCGTGCTCGAGAACGTGCCGTCAGGAGCGCGCGTAAAGAGCCCTGTCCCGACCAGGCGCCCGATCGCGTCCGCGGACAACCCGTCCGCCGAAAACGCCGCCGAAACGAGCGGCCCGTCGCCCGTGGCCTCCCGCAAGAGGCGGGCCCGGCGGGCGAAAAGGTCCCGCACGAGCGCGGCGTCGCGATCACTCAAGGGACGCGGCATCACGGGCGTCTCCCCCACACGAGATCCAGATGGTCCCGCCGGAACACCCGGAAAGCCACGAGAAGCGCCGCGTAGGCGGCGAGGAACGCTCCGCCCCGCCCCCACCAGGGAACGGGCAGGAGAAGGGCGCCCCCCGCAAGCAGGGCCGCCGCCAACGGGCCGCCGACGGCGCGGCGCCAGGGGATCCGCATCCCGCGCAGGAGGGGCAGGAAGAGGAGGAAATTGAGCGCCGTCCCGGCCAGGGCCGCCCAGGCCGTCCCCTGACCTCCGCCGCGGGACGTCCCGAAGGCCAGGAACCCCCCGTAGAGGAGCATCACGAGTGTTTGCGGCAGGATCAGGCTCCGCTCGCGGCCCGTGGCGATGAGGGCGAGCGCGCAAAGCGACTGCAGGAAGGAGAACGGAACGACCCAGGGAAGGACCTTCATGTACCAGGCGATCGGGGATCCCGGGGCGGCGCCGAAGAGGACCCCGGCGACCGGATCGGCAAGGCAGGACCCCAGAAGCGCGATCGGAAGGGCCAGGGCGAGAAGCACCTGGCAGCAGCGGCCGTAGAGCGGCCCGAGCTCCCATCCGCCCCGCGCGGCCAGCGCCACGAAGACAGGGAAGACCGCCGTCCGGAGCGTCATCGGGATCAGCCCCGCGTGTCCCGTCAGGGTCCGCACCGGGGCGTACTCCCCCAGGACGGCATCTCCGGCGGCGAATCCGAGGAACAGCGTGTCGGCCCAGACGAAGAGGAGCCCCATCAGGTTCATGAGGCCGATCGTCGCCGAGGCGTCCCAAAGCCTCTTCATGAGCGCGCGGTCGACGGCGCTCGCCGCGTCGTCGCGGTGGTGGCGCGCCATGCGGGCCGCGGCCAGGAGGCGCACCCCCTGCACGACAACGACGACCAGCGCGAAATGGATCGCGCCTCCCCCGGCGAGGACGACCGCCCCCCCGCCGGCGAGGGTCAGGAGGCTCCCGGCGGCGGTGAGGAGGCCGTTCCGGGAAAGCTCCCCCGTCGCCTGGAAGAGCGCGAGATAGCAGGCGAGCTGCGACTCGAGGAAGACCGAGACGCCGAAGAGCACGAGGAGCGCGGCCTTCCTGTCCGGGTGCCAGGCAAGAAAACCCGCCGCGCCCGTCAGGAGGAGGATCCCCCCCCCTAAAAACCCCTTCGAGACGAGCGCCGCACGCAGGATCCGCCACTTGTCCGCGGGGGCCCGGCCGATCTCGCGCGCCACCGCCGCCTCGTACCCCAGGGCCATCAGCATCGAGGCGATCGAGGCGAGGGCCAACGTCAGGCTGTAGCGCCCGCGGTCGTCCGCCGCGAGCGTCCGCATCACGACCAGGAAATAGGCGAACTGCAGGAGGCGGCTCGCCAGCGTCGCCGCGAAGAACCGCGCCGTGTCGCCGGCCAGTTTTTCAATGACTGTCATCGAGATCGTACGCCTCGATCCGGTACAGCAGGTCCGAAACGCTCCGGACGCGGTCCCACCGCAGGTCCGCATCGGTGTAATCGAAGGCCAGGGGGAATCCCAGGGGGCGGATGTCGCCGGGACGTCGCGACCTCACCACCTCCTCCACGAAGGCGTAGCGCCCTTCCGCCGCCCAGAGGGGATCCTCGAACCCGTACATCCCGCCGCGGTTCACGACGAGAAGCCTCAAGGGGCCCTGCACCTTCAGGCGCTCGAATGCGGCCCGGTCCCGGATCAGGACCTCCCGGTTTCCGCCCTGGTAGAAATCGACCACCGGGAAATCATCCACCGCGACCAGGTGGCGTCCATCGCGGCGTGCCGCGTCCGCGAGGGCGGGATAGGGGGAAACGCCCTGTGCCGCCTGTGCCACCCGGGGGGCCGCCACGAACGCATGGACGCACAGGAGCAGAAGTGCGGCCACGGGCACCCGGGCGGCCACGCGATCCAGGAAACACCCCAACAGGACGGCGCCGAAACCGAAGGCGGGAAGCAGGGTCCGGCACGCGCGAAAATCCAGTGCCGAATAGAAACCGAAGATGACGGCGACAGCGATCGCCGAAAGCCCGATCCCCCGGGAAACCGCCCCGCGGTCCTTGAGCATCCGCCAGGCGCCCCATGTGATCCCCCCGGCCAGGAGCCCCGAGAACACCGCCCCCTCCGTCCGTACGACATGGATCACGTAGAACCAGGGGGTCGATTGGGCCCGGGCGAAGACCGTCCGCATCAACCCTCCCAGACCGTACTGGATCTCGGAAAAATAGGTGCCGAAGCCGGGAGCCCATCCTCCCAGGGCGTACCGCGCAAGACGGGTCGCCGCCTCGCACAGAAGGGGAAAGACCAGCCATCCCAGGCCCATGAGGAGGATCCGCGCCGCGCATCCGCGGAAGGCGCGGGGGCCCCGGAGCGCCAGGATCTCCCCCAACGCCATCAGGGGAACCGCCCAGAACAGGCTGTAGTGACACACGAACGCGGCGCCGGCCAGGAGGCCGGCCCCGAAAGACCCCTTCCCCCTTTCCAGGAAACGCGTGAAGGCCCAGAGCAGGAAAAAAAGGGCCGTCACATGCGAGAGTCCCGACCGCGAAAAGAACACATGGTTGGGGGAACAGGCCAGAAACGCCGCCGCAAGCAAGGCGGCCCGCGCGCCCCCCAGCAGGAACGCGGACCGGTACACCCAGAGGATGCTCCAGGTCCCCAGCAGGGCGCTGATCGCCAGCGGGACGACGTCCCGGATCCCCGCGACGGACATTCCCAGCGCCATCAAACCCGCATGCCCGGGCCGCGCGCACAGGGAAGGATAGGGGAACCCTTGCCGGGCGAACTCCGCGCGGAGTCCTCCCGCCTCCAGAGGCTCGCCGGCGATCCAGGAATTGACGGCCCATCGGGCAGCGATGGCCGGCCCCTTCGCCGCCTGGATGAAGAACCCCTCGTCGTAGGCGACGAGCCCTCTCCGCGACAGGCCCTGGAACCGCAGGCTCCCCCCCAGAAGGAGAAGCGCGAGGAGTGCCCACATCCACCGGCGGCTCCCCGTCACAGCCCGTCCAGGTCAAAGACGTCCACGGCATACTCCACCTGCGACAGGCCGAACAGGCGGTCCCGGCGCACGGCCTCATCCACGTAATCGAATTCGAGCGGATGTCCGAAGGGGACCGAAAGGAGGGGCCGCGTCCCCCGCCCGACGACCTCACGGACGATCCCGAAGCGCTCGCTCCAGACGGGATCCTCGAATCCGTAGCGTCCGTCCTTGCGGACAGCGATCAGGTACTGGGCCCCGGGATGCGCCCGGCGGACGGCCGCCAGGGATTCCCGCCAGGAACGGTTCCCCGTCTGGGCGACGAGGACGTCGTCCCGGCCGCTGTAGGTCTGGACAACGGGGTAGTCGTCGACCGTGACGGGGCTCCCTCCACGCCGCGAAATCTCCGCCAGGACGGCCTTGTAGGGTCCCCGGCCCGAAACGACCGCGACAGTCATCGGAACCATTCCCGCCAGCAACGCGGAAAGGATCACGGCTCGCGGGAAGGGAGGCCGGCGGGCGATCCACCAGGAGGCGCAAAGGACCGCGGCGGGGATCGCCACGAGCAGGGTGCGCGCCCCCTTCAGGGGAAGCGGGGCATAGAGAAGATGAGGCACAAGGACGAGTCCGGCCAGGACGGCCTTGCGAAAGGCGGCGGCCGACCGCATCCGGAGGAAAGCGGCCGCGAAACAGACCGCCAGAAGGAGAGCCGCCGCCGTGAACAGGATGCCTTCCGTCCGGATCCAGTGGATCGCGTAGAAAAACGGCGTCGAACGGCTGTGGGAATATCCGCCCGTGTTGATCGTGAACTGGTGGGCGATCTCCCGGAAATACGGGACCGTTCCCGGAAAGGTTCCGGCGAGATGGGGGACGGCCGCGCGCGTGATCCCCTCGAACAAGAGGGGAAAAACCGCCGTGCCGGCCACGAAGGCCAGGAGGGTCCGTCCGGTCCCGACGCCCCCTTCCAGGCGGGACAAGACCGTCACGACCGCCACGCCGTAGGGAATGGCCCAGAAAAGGTTGTAGTGGGTCGCCAGGCCGTATCCCAGGAGCACCCCTCCCGTGAAACAGGACCGCAGGCGCGCCCGGGAAGTCACGGGACGCAACAGGCAGAAAAAGGACGCGTAGACAAAAAAGACGCTGGTCGCCTGCGCAAGCCCCGCGCGGGAATAGAAGACGTGGTTCGGGGAAACCGCCAGAAGGGCCGCGGCGCAGAGTCCTGCGGTCGCGGAACCGAGGACCGTTCCCAGGCGGAACACGACGATCAGGGTCATGCTTCCCCAGAACGCGCTGACCCAGAACCCCGCGTCGTCCCGTATCCCCGCCACCGCCATCGCCAGGGACTCGAAGGCCACGTATCCGTGGTGGGCGCCGAAATAGGTGTCGGGAAACCCGTGCCGGAGGATCGCCGCGCGCACGCCTTCGCGGGAAGGGACGTCCCCGCACGCCAGGTCGGCGACGCAGGCGCGGAAGGCCGCTGCCGGCGCGTAACCCATCCGCCAATGTCCTCCTTCGTCGTAGGAGGAAAGCTCGCGGGCGGGGAGGCCCCAGACCCGGAGGAGGATCCCGACGATCAGGACGCCCCCCAACCAGAGAGCGTGGGAGGGCCTCTTCACTGCGGGATCTCCCCGAGGTCGAAAAGATGCACTTCGTAGCGGACGTCCGACAGCGTCAATAACCGTGACCAGTCGAAGGTCCGGTCAACGTAATCGTACGCGAGCGGGACCCGGAAGGCCGCCCGGCGGGTGGGCGACTCCATCCGGACCGTGACGTCCCGGACGAAGTCGTACCGGTTCCGGTAGACCGGGTCCTGGAATCCGTACTCCCCGTCCTTCCAGAGCGCGATGAGGACGGGGAAACCGGGCAAGGTCCCCCGGATCCGCTCGTAGGTGGCCCAGTCCCGGACCATGACGGGATACCGCGTCGCCGCGTAGAAATCGACGGCCGGCAGTTCGTCCACGGCGAGGACCGGCCGCCCTTCCGTACGGAGCTCCTGCACGATCTGTCGGAAATGTCCGTGCCCGCCCGAGTAGGAACACGACGTCCAGACGGGCTGGGCAAGTCCGGCCAGCAGAAGAAGGACCCGCGCGGATTTCCCGGCCGCTGACGCCGGCCTCCACGCGGCGACGGCGAATCCCCCCAGGATCGCCGCGAACGGAAGCAGGGGAACCAGCGTCCGGGCCACCTTCCAGGACATGCCGGACATCGCCAGGAAGGGGATCCAGACCAGGAGTGCGCCCGTCCGCAGGAAGCCCTGCACGGGCGGGGGCCCGGCCCGATTGAAAAGGGCGAGAAGGGACCCCGCCAGGACCACCGCGAACGGCACGGCTCCTTCCGTCCGGATCCAGTGGATGCCGTAGAAAAACGGCGTCGAGAGAGCGTGGGGATTGCAGTAGCTGAACAGGTGGGCGTACTGCGCCCGCAGGTCGGCGAGATAGGTCCTCTGGTCCGGAAGCCACCGGGAGAACATCTCGCCCGCCGCCAGCGTGGCCCCCTGGAAAAGGAGGAGCGGGACGGCCGCGCCGCACGCGATCTTCCCCCAGCGCGCGGCCCAGGCGAGGATCCCCGGCCTGGCCGGGCCGGACACGGCCTCCCACACATCGGCCGCGAAGAGGGCCGCCAGGATCCAGGCGACGTTGAAATGGCACGTGAACGCCAGTCCGCAGGCCAGACCCGTCCTGAACGCGCGGACCGGGACGGTCTGCAGGCGGTCCCGGACATGCCAATAGAAGGCCAGGGCGAGAAAGAACCCCGCCGGGACGTGCGCGAACCCGGTCCGCGAGAAGAAGACATGGTCGGGCGAGACGGCCAGGATCAGCGCGCTCGCGAAGGAGAAGACGCCGGGCTCCCCCTCCATCGCGCGAACGGCCAGGAAGACGAGCAGGACCGTCCCGATCCCCGCCGCGGCCGAGAGCAGGATCATCGCCATGTCTGAAACACCAACGAACGTCATCGAGACAGCCCCCAGGGCCAGGTGTCCGGGACGCGCCGCTGTCCGGGCATAAGGGAAACCGTGGCGGACATACTCCGCCTTCAGGGATCCGGCCGTCAGGGGTTCCCCGTTCCAGGCCTGCTTGAGAAGCCATCGGGCGGCCACGGCGGGACCCAGGGCGCCCTTGGCCGCTTCCCCCTCGTCATAGTGGAAGAATGAAACCTGGTTGAGGCCGGCCAGCCGCAGCCAGGCCGCCACGGCCAGGACGATCGCCAGGCGAAGACGGTCCCTCCGATGCGGCGTCATGGCCCGGGCGGCGGGCGGCACTGGGCGGACACGAAAAGGCCGGGGAACCGCGTCACGCGCGTCACGTCGAAATGCCGGTGCAGGGCGTCAAGGATCTGCGTGTGGCTGGAGGGATGGATGTGGTCCATCTCGAATCCCAGCGAGGCGAACAGGAGCCCGGTGAAACGGCTCTTCACCGGGAACCCGACGGCAAAGACGGCCCCCGGCCTCATCACGCGGCGGATCTCGCGCAGGGCCCTGTCCAGATCGTGAAGGTGCTCCAGCACGGAAAGGCACACCACGGCGTCCTGGCTCGCGTTCGCGCACGGGATCGCGTCGATCGAGCCGTGCTTGAGGTCGGCGTGGACCCCTTGCGCCGCGAGACGCTCCCGGACCAGGTCCACCTTGTCATGCAAGTCGATCCCGGCGACATGCCGTGCCCGGCGGCACTCTTCGGGAACCAGGATCCCCGAGCCGAATCCGACGTCGAGAAGGTTCCCGTAGGCTCCGGACGCGGCGTCGAGATGCGCCATTACCATCTCCAGGCGCTTCCGGTAAAACCACCGTGTCGCCCCCTTGTAGTAATACGGGTACGGATCGTCCTCGTGCGTCTGGAGAAGGCTGTCCTGCTTCGGGATCGCGATGCCCATGGTCACATCATCTTCAGTTTCCGGAAGGCGAGCGCGCTCATCCGGACCAGCAGGAGACCATGCTTGAACCGCTCGATCTTGACCTCGCCGTATACCCTCTCGCGGTAGCGGATCGGGACCTCGACGATCTTCAGGCCCAGGCGCGCCGCGCCGAAAAGCAGGTCGAAATCCCCGAACGGATCGAAATCCCCGAACGCCGCGCGCCCCCCCCTGATCCGCTCGTAATCCGCCTTGCGCAGGGCCTTCGTCCCGCACAGGGTGTCCTTGATCCGCTGGTCGAGAAGCCAGGTGAACAGGACGCTGAACCCCTTGTTGGCAAGGAGGTTCAGGAACCGCATCGCCTCCCGTTCCATGGGATAGACGAGGCGCGTCCCGTTGACGAGCTCGCCCCGGCGCTCCGCGAGCGCCTCCACGAACTTGGGAAGATCCTCGGGCGGCACCGTCAGGTCGGCGTCCAGGATCACGAGCATGTCGCCCGTCGCGGCATCGAACCCCTTGCGGACGGCATCCCCCTTGCCGAGCTTGAGCATCTTCCCCGGGGTACTGCCGAGGCCGGAGGCGACGATCTCGGCCTCGGTCCGGCGCCTCGGCACCTGGTGGATCAGGCGGATCTCCTTCACGCCGCGATAGGCGGCGATCATCTCCTCGATCTTCTCGACCGTCCCGTCCGTGGACGAGCCGTCCACGAAAATGATCTCTGTCCGCGCGGCGAGGGGCGGAATGCGCGCGACGGCGGCCTCGATATTCCCGACCTCGTTCCGGGTCGGGATGATCACCGAGACCGAAGTGGCGGCGGCGCGATCCGGAACGGGCCGGGCCACCACGTACTGGACGAGGCACAGGCTCCGGAATCCCGGCAACGTCGCGAGAATCCGGTTGGCCACCCACGAGACGACCGGGATGTCGCGCGGAAGGAGGAGCCTCATCCCGGAGCGGACCACCTCGAAATCGGCGAGCGCCAGGAGCCCCGCGATGTCGTCCCGGGAAAGCCAGCTCAAGAGCTTCTGGGGCGTCTTGATCCCCAGTCTTTCCCCGAGAAGCAGGACCGGCTCCCAAAGCCGGTTGTAGTAGCTGATCAGGATCCGCGTGGACGGGGTCGAAAGGCGCCGCAGGGCCCGGAAGGCCGACCAGATGTCCGAAAGCTCCCCCAGCGTGTCGGACAGGATGATGCAGTCGAACGGGCCGCCGAAGGACTGCGCGAAACCGTCCGGCAGGGCCTGGACGTCGGCGACGGAGAAGGTGAGGCCCGGATGCCGGGCCCGGGCGATCGCGACCATGCGTTCGTCGATGTCGATCCCGACCCCGAATCCGGGCCGGACGGCCGCAAGCAGGTCGCCGGTGCCGCACCCCACCTCCAGGACGCGCGAGCCAGGCGGGATCACGAAACCGAAAAACCGCTCCACCTCGCGGTGGTAATAGCGGTTCCGGCTCTTGAACCGTTCATGCGGATCGATCGACGCGTCTCCGTGCGGCCGGGGGGGTTCCAGAGACGGCGATGATATCCGGGGGTCTGTCCGGCTTTCCATCACTCCCGGGCGGGCCTGACCGCGCGGACCAGCAGGGATCCCGCCAGTTCGCGAGCCAGGGGCGTCCTTTCCAGCGCGTCTCCGAGCCTTTCGACACCCGGAACCCACCACCCGGGCACCAGCGGGTGCAGGAAATCGAACGGACGGACCTCGACGGAGCGGAAACCGGCAGCGGCCAGGTCCCGGGACAGCCACGTCCGGAGGAAGGCCGTCTCGTGCGGCACGTCGGCCAGGAACGCCTTGAGCGGCGGGATGATCTTCTGGACGAAGACCGCGGGATTGAGAATGTTGGGTTCCATGAAAAGGAGGTGCCCGCCGGGCCGCAGGACCCGGAACAGATCCCGGAAAACCGGGACATATTTCACGTGATGCAGGACCGACACCCCGAAGACGGCCCCGAAGGTGCCGTCCGGAAATGGGAGCCTGTGGACATCCGACTGGACGAGGCGGGCGCCTCCCTCCTCGCCGGCGGGCCGCGCGCACGACAGGAGATCGAAGGAGATGTCCAGCGCCACGTAACCGCCTGAACGGGGAAGCCCCGCCAGGCGTCGCGTGAAGACGCCCTTGCCACAGCCTACTTCGAGCCACGGCGAATCGGCCTTTCCGAGAGCTTTCGAGATCATCCCGACGCGCCGTTCCACCCGCCTCCGTCCCGCGGGGCTGGCCCATCCCCAGAAGGTCTCCGCGGCCTCCGAGATGCGCCGGCCGTGCTCCATTTCCCGGCCCAGACGGCCGGTTCCGGAAACGCTCACAGGATGAACGTATCCTCCTTCCCGGGCCCGGTGAATTGAAACTTGAGCGCATTACGGAGGCCGACTAGACTCGCCCGCACCTTGGCCTCCGACTCTTTCTGGAAAGGCCGCAAAGTCCTCGTCACCGGCGGAGCCTCCTTCATCGGGTCCCACCTGACGGACGCCCTCGTCGCGCGCGGGGCGCGCGTCCGGGTGGTGGACAACCTCTCGAGCGGCCACCGCGAGAACCTCGCGGCGTCCGAGAAGACCGGCCTCGTCGAGTTCGTCGAGGCGGATCTCCTGGATCCAGCGGTTCCAGGACGCGTCACGGAGGGGATCCGGACCGTTTTCCATCTCGCCGCCGACCACGGGGGGCGCGGATACGTCGACCTGCACCAGGCGGCGTGCGCCACGAACCTCGCCCTGGACGGGATGCTGTTCCTGGCCTGCCGGAAGGCCGCCGTCGAGAACATCGTCTACGCCTCCTCGGGATGCGTGTATCCCAACTTCAGGCAGACGGACCCCAAGGAGATCCTCTACCTGTCGGAGGAGATGGTCGGCCCCCCCTACGATTCGGACAACACCTACGGCTGGGCGAAGCTGATGGCCGAGTTCACGCTCAAGGCGTATGCCAAAGAGTGGAAGATGAAGACCGCCTCGTGCCGCTTCTTCACGGTCTACGGCGAGCGCGGCGTGGAGAACCACGCCGTGATCGCGATGATCGGACGCGCCTTCATCGGGCAGGACCCGTTCGAGGTCTGGGGAAACGGCGAGCAGATCCGGAACTGGACCTACGTCGGCGACATCGTGAGCGGCATGATCCTCTCGGCCGAGAAGATCGCCGACGGGACGGCGGTGAACCTCGGCACGATGGAACGGATCCGGGTCCTTGACGCCGCGAGCGAGATCCTCCGCTACACGAAACGCTCCGCGAAGATCAAGCTGCTCCCCGACATGCCCACGGGGCCGCTCAACCGTGTCGCCGACAACGCGCTCGCGCGGAAGCTCCTCGGCTGGGAGCCGAAGATGAAATTCACGGACGGCCTCCACCGGACGATCGACTGGTACTTCTCGACCCGGAACCGCGAGGCGGTCGCGCGCGACTTCGCCCGGAAGCTCACCGAGCGATGACGCGCGTCGCCGTCGTCACGACGACGATCCGCATCCCCGAGGTGCTGGCCCACTACGTCGCGGACGCCCGCGAGGCGGGACTCGACTTCACCCTCTACATCGTCGGCGACCGGAAGACCCCGGACCTGGCGGACTTCGCGAAAAAGCTCGGCCCGGAGGTCCGCTGGATCCCGGCCGCCGACCAGGACCGCTGGTCCACCTCGCAGGTCCTCCGGTGGAACTGCATCATGCGCCGGAACATCGGCTTCCTGGCCGCCGCCGCCGAGGGCCCCTACGACTTCTACCTGTCGCTCGACGACGACAACGTCCCGGATCCGGACTACTTCCGGACGTTCCTGAAGCTTGCCGCGAATCCCGCCCCGGACGAGGTGGACGCCCCCGACGGCTGGTTCAACTACTTCCAGAACGCCGAGACCCAGCCGAACATCATCCCCTTCCCGCGGGGATTTCCCGTGAGGAAGCGCGCGCAGGCCGCCTGGGAGGCGCGCCCCGCGAACGTGGAACCGGGGCTCATCTGGGCGTTCCAGGGCTTGAGCTGGGGGGATCCGGACGCCGACGCCTTCACGCACATCGTCTCGCACGTGCGGGTGAAGCGGTTCGCGACCGGCTCCGTCGTGTCCCAGGACGCCTGGAGCCCCATCAACTCGCAGAACACATTCGTCCGCGAGCGCGTCCTGCCGCTCTTCCTCATGTTCGACCAGATCGGCCGGTTCGACGACATCGTCGCCGGCTACCTCCTCCAGCGGTACGTCTACGCGAGCGGCGCCTGGATCCATTTCGGCGTCCCGTTCACGCGCCAGGAGCGCGGCGTGCGCGACTGGCTGAAGGACTTCGAGCAGGAAGTGGAAGGGCATCTCACGATCGAGTCGATCCTCGAGCACATCCGCAATACCCCCGTCGAGGGGCTCTCCTCGCCGGACGCCATGCGCAGGTTCTTCGCGGAGTCCCCGGGCGCCCCCGCCTTCTTCGACCGCCACCGGCCGCTCGTCTACGCGTGGCTCTCGGACCTCGACAAGATCGGCGGCGGGCGGTGGATCCTGCCTCCTTCCGAGGCATGAGGATCTCCGTCGTCACGCCGGTCTTCGACGAGACGGACTCCGTCGTCGGGATCTGCGCGGGCCTCAAGGAACTGCTCGGAAGCGACCTCCTCGAGATCATCGCCGTGATCTCCCCGCGCTCGAGCCCCGCCTCCTTCGCGGCATGCCTGGGCGAGAGCCGGAAGGCGCCCGGCGTCGTCAAGGTGGTCCTCCAGAAGGGACCGCGCGGGATCGGGATCCCGTACCGCGAGGGGATCTCCTACGCGCGCGGCACCCACATCCTCTGCATCGACTCGGACGGCGAGATGGAGCTCGCGACCGCCGGAAAGATGCGCGACCTGATGCGCGCGCGACCCGAGCTCGCGCTCGTCGCCGCCGCCCGCTGGGCCCGCGGCGGGGGTTTTTCCGGCTACGGGAAGCTGAAGCTCCCCCTCAACTGGTCCTACCAGCAGCTCTTCCGGCTGCTCTTCCGGACGCCGCTCCACGACCTCACCTACGGCTACAAGATGTTCCGGGCCGACGTCGCCCAGCGCCTTCCCTTCACGGGGGTGCGGCACGAGTTTGCCTGCGAGGGGACGCTCCTTCCCGTCCGGCTGGGACTTCCCGTCGCCGAGATCCCCAGCCGCTGGACGAAAAGGAAGAGCGGCGTCTCGAAGAACGCCTTCATCGACAACTTCCGGTATGTCGCCATGGCCCGGCGGATCCTCTCGACGCGCCCCGCGCTCCTGGCGGAACCCGTCCTCGCGGAGCCCGTGGTCCTCGACCCGGATGCGCCCGTCCCGTCCGCCTCCTGATGCGCCGCCTCCGGTTCGAGGTCGCCTTCTCGATCATCCTTCTCGCCTGGTGCGCGCTGTTCGTCCACCGGAGCCGCGTGACGGCCTGGCCGGAAGGCACGGAACGGACGGCGTGCCTCTTCGACGACGCGATGATCGGGATGCGATATGCCGAGAACCTCGCGCGCGGCCATGACCTCGTCTGGAACCCCGGGGAGAACGTGGAAGGGTACACCAATTTCCTCTGGGTCCTGGTGATGACACTTCCGCATCTTGTCACCGAAGACCGCGCCCTCGCCTGCCACCTTGTCCAGATCCTCGGGATCGTCCTGGCGCTGGGGATCGCCTGGACGGCGCGGGCCCTGGCGCTGCGCCTCACGGGGAGTCCGCTCGTGGCGCGCGTCGCGATGATGCTCGCGGGTTCCTACTACCCCCTCCTCTACTGGTCGCTCATGGGGATGGAGACGGGGCTCGCCGCGCTCTGCGTGACCGCCGCGGCGACGGACCTCGCCGGCAGGACAGCGCATCCCCGGCTCCTGTGGCTCTATCCGCTTCTCTCGGCGGCGGGGGTCCTCGCGCGGCCGGACCTCGCGCTCGTCGCCGCCCTTTTCCTGGCGATCCGGGCCGCCGGGCTCCGGGGGACGGGCGCGTTCCGGAACGTCCTCCCGGAAGGGGCCCTCTTCGCCCTGCCGGTCGGGGCCCATCTCCTCTGGCGCCACGCGACCTACGGCGAGTGGCTCCCGAACACCTACGTCCTCAAGGTGGACGGGCTCCCGGCCGCCTTACGCCTCGAGAACGGCCTCGCCTACTCGCTCCCGTACTGGAAGACACTCGGCGTGCCGGCCCTCGCGCTCCTGGCGGGGCTCGTGGCCGGGATCCCGATCCGGGCCGCGGCGCTCCTGGCGCCGGTCGCCGCCCTGCATCTGTACCAGGTCTGGGTGGGAGGCGATCCCTGGCCGCTCTGGCGGTTCACGGCGCCGGTGTTCCCGATCCTGGCGGTCGTCCTGGCGGTCTCGCTTGACGCCGCGTCACGGCGGTTCGCCCCGGCGTCCGGGGCGGCCCGCTTCCTCCCCCCCCGGAGGATCGCGCTGGCGGCCGGAACGGTTCTCGTCTTCGCCGGGCTCCACGCCGGCAGCCTCGACCGTCTCCGGATCCGGCGCATCTTCCAGAAATGGGACAATCAGGTGAACGTCTGGCGTGCCCGGGCCATCCACGACGTGGCGGCGCCGGACGCCGTCGTGGCCTGCTTCTGGGCGGGCGCGATCCCCTATTTCACGGGGCTTCCCGCCGCCGATTTCCTGGGAAAGATGGACCCGCATATCGCACGGCTTCCTCCGGACGAGACGGGGGCGGTCTCGTGGGACGGGATACGCTCGGTCCCCGGACACAACAAGTATGACCTCGCCTGGACGGTCGCGACCTACAAGCCCGACATCATCGCCGACGCGCATGTCCGCTGGGGACGCGAGCGCCTGGACGAGGATCCCGGATTCCTGTCTCGCTACACGAAGGTCCGGCACGCCGCGTTCCCGGAGGAGGCCGGCGCGACGGCCGCATTCTGGGTCCGCCGCGATTCCCCCCGGATCCGCCGCGAACGCCTGGTCCTTTCCGATTAGCGGGCGCGGATCTCCCAGATGTCGCCCCGCGGGGCGACGTCGTATCGCTCGCGAAGCCAGCCGAATGCCTCGTAATGGGTCCCCGCCGCCGCATCCCGAAGGAACCGGACGCTCTCGGGAGTCGCCAGGACCACCGGACGCCCGGACGCCAGGGCCGGATCGATCACGCCCGCGAGCCTTTCCCGCAGCGCCTCCGGCTCGCCGGGTCCGATGTTGTCGGTCATGAACGGCTCGGCGCCAAGCCCTTCGACCGACCCGACGTAACGCACGGGCGCCCAGACCGTGTAGTCGGCCAGGATCACCCCACGGGGACCGGCCGCGGCCAAAAGTTCCCGGGAAAAGCGGGACGCCCCGTCCTCCCCGTGCTTCCCGGGCCAGAGAAGGTACCGTTGCGCGTTCCGGCAGGGAATCTCGCGCGCCAGGGCGGGATGCCAGGCGCGGGCGGACGGGTGCGCGGAAACGATCCCGTACACGAGAAGCGGGGTCGCCGCCGACAGGAAGACCGTCCCCCACGCCCAAAGGGGCCGGCGGCGCCCGAGCGCCTCGATCCCCTCTGCCACGAACAAGGCGAAAAGCAGGTACGCGGGAACGAGCAGGTAGAACTTCCGGTTCACGGCGTAGGCCGACGCGAAGACGGAGATCGCCGCGAAAAGAAGCAGGACCAGGCATGTCCACCGCCTGTCGCGCCGCCACATCAGGAAGATCCCCACCCCTCCCGACAGGAGGGCGGGACCCGGAAACTGGAACGCGAGGTATCCCGCGAGCCCCCCGATCTCGCGGAAAAGCAACCAGGGCTGGAACCAGTGCGCGAAATGAACCGCCAGCGTGTGACGGAACGCGCTGCCCCCCGGGCCCCATGAAAGCCACGCCGCGCCCGTCGCGGCGAGGACCACGTTCGCGAGGACCCAGAACCGCCGGACGGACGGCAGGGCAAACGCGAAAAAAATACCGGCGACCGGAGGAAAAAGGAGAAACAGCATGTGGTGCGTCGCGCACAGGAACGGCAGGAACAGGGCCAGAAGCCCCCTCACCGGAGAAGGGTCCTCCAGGAACCGCCGGCAGGCCTGGAGATACAGGACCAGCAGGAGCGCGGCAAGCGTATAGGTCTCGGCGACCACGCTCATGAGCCAGAACGTGTGCGAGACCCCGAGGGCGACCGCACCTCCCGCCGACGCCGCCGGGGAAAGGCCGCAATCCCGGAGGAAAAGGCCCAGCGCCGCGAGCGCAAGGACGCCGAAGACGGCGGACATCAGGTTCTGCGTCCAGGCCAGGTCGCCCGGAAGCAGGGAGAAAATGATCCCGACCAGCGTCCCCAAGGCATGGTTCCCGCCGTCGAACAGGGCGACGTTCCGGTCCAGGACGATGAGGGCCCGCCGCGCCGGCTCGCCCCACAGGACCCCCGGTGCCAGGTGGTACCCGTAGAACAGCGCGAAGCCGGCTGTCACGATCCAGGAGACGCGCATGCGGCGCGATTATAGCCGCGGGGTATCATGGCGGGCCGGATGCCCGCCGATCCCCCGCCCCGGCCGATCCCTCCCGACAGGCCGCGCCACGCGCTCCGGCGGCTCGTGCGCGCAGGGTTCCTTCTCCTTCCCCTCGTCGCCTTCCTCTGGCTCTTCGAGCGCTGGCAGGAGACGCGCCAGTTCGGATGGCGGCTCTCGGCGCGGATCATCGATCCGCCCGGGGATGCCGGCCGCCATTTCCTGGACGATCCGGAACTCGGATGGCGCTATCGCCCCGGCATCCGCTATCTCGCCAGCAAGGCCTCCGGGGAATTCTCCGGCGTCGAAGTCCGGACGAACACCCTGGGGTTCCGCGGTCCGGAACCGCTCCCGGCGGGAACGACGTTCCGGATCCTGTGCCTCGGGGACTCGTACGTGCACGCCTGCCAGGTGCCCGAGGACCGGACTTTCTGGAGCCTCCTCGGGAAGATCCTTCCCCCCGCGCGGGACGGGCGCCCCGTCGAGACCGTCAACGTCTCCTCGGAGGGGTATTCCACGACCCAGGCGCTCGCGGCGCTCCGCCGGTACGGCCCCCTCCTGAAACCCGATCTCGTGATCCTGCACTATTACGCCGGCAACGACACGACCGACAACCTGCTCGCCTACATCGCGGCCCGGCCGGCCGGCGAGGAGCCGGTCACGCACCGTCCGTACGCGGCCCGCTCGCCCGACGGAAACTGGACGATCATCCCGGTGGGACGGCCGGCCTTCCCGGCGGCAAGCCCCGCTCCATCCCCGCCGGCGGGGGATCCGGCCTGGCGGACGCTTTCCCTGGGGTTCCTTCCGCATACCTATCAATGGTTGGGAGGATGGCTCCGCTTCAGCCCGCTCGGTCCCTGGTGCCTGCGGACCGGGCTCCTTCGCCGGCACCGCCTTGAGGACCTCTCCCCCCGGTTGCTCCTGTGCGTCAATCCCCTGCCGGAAGGCCTCGCCGAGTGCCACGCCGCCACCCGCTTCCTTCTCGGCGAGATCAGACGGGAAACGGAAAGGCTTGGCTGCCGGCTCGTCGTGAGCCTGATCCCCGACCATTTCACGGTCTATCCGGACAGGTGGCGGATGGCCCTCCGGGGATACCCGGCCCTCGGGGAAGGCAAGGCCGACCCGCGGCTCCCGCTCCGGAGGCTCGGGGAGCTCCTGGAACAGGAGGGAATCGACGCGATCGACCCCTTCGATGCCCTGGCGGCGGCCGCCCGGGATCCCGGCGACATCTTCTATCCGGTCGACAACCATTTCACGGAGCGGGGGCATGCCGTCTACGCCCGTCTTCTCGCGGAGCGGATCCTCACGGAACCGGCATTTCATTCAGCGGGAATCCCGGTCGGACGATAACAGGGGAGGTGTCCCCGTCCTCCCCTCCTCCTTCCGGCCGCCTCCATGACCTGCGAGGGTGGGCCCGGAAGGTCTACGTCATCCTGGGCAACACCCTGTTCCTGTTCCTCCTGGTCGAGCTCGCGGCGCGCTGGTTCGTCACCTCATGGCTGGGGCATCAGGGTCTCGACACCTACACCCGGCGGGTCCTCGAGAGCCTCCATCCCTTCTTCCAGACCACGAACGCCCCCGGGGAGGGGATCGATCCGGGACCGGACTTCGCCGGATGGCGGATCGATCCGCCCGGAGCCGGACGGGAGGAGGGACGCCGGCGCATCCTCTTCCTGGGAGGATCCACCACCGTCAACAACTACCCCCATTTCACGCGGCCGCTTCTCGAAGAAAAGGCGGGACCTGTCACCGTCTACAACCTGGGGGCCGGGTGGCACACCTCGCTCCACTCGCTCTACAAGTTCTGGACCTATGCCGACGAGATCCGGCCCGACCTCGTGATCGTCCTGCACGCCATCAACGATTTCACGCGGGGATTCACGTCCCCCCTCCACTCCCTCCCGCAATACCGCCCCGACTACTCCCATTCGTGCGGGGGGCTCAACATCAGCTGGTGGGTCAGGAAGAGCGACTACGACGGGCGCCCCGTCTTCTGCACCGGGCCGATGGCCTGGCGCGGCACCCTCTCGCCACTCCTGAACGAGTCCCCGCTGGGGATCTTCCGCGACTTCTCCCAGGCGAGCATCTTCCTGCGCGAGGTCGGGGAACTGTCGAAGCCCCGTCCGCCGGCCCATCGCTCGGCCCCTTTCCCCAACGAGACGCTCCTGCGGTCGCTCCCGGCCTTCGAACGGAACATGCGGAACATCCGCCAGTCCTGCCAGGCGAAGGGAACCCCCCTTCTCTTCCTGACCATGCCGTTCTGCGAGACGATCCCGGCCGAAAGACGGCTTTTCATGTCGCCGGGGCTCTTCTTCACGAATGACGGGGTCACCTACCTGGAGATGCCCGACTTCGCGCGCGGCATGCGCCGGTTCAACGAGACGGTCCGCCGGCTCGCGGCACCGGAGAGCGGCGTCTGGGTCTGCGACCTGGAGCCCATCCTTTCGCACGACGGCGAATTCAAGGACGAGGTGCATCCCACGGAAGAGGCCCTCCGCCGGGAGGCGGCGCATGTCGCCTCGTTCATCCTGGAAAACGGGCTCCTGGAAAGGCGTTGACGGTCAGGAGCGGAAAAGCGCCCCGATCGCCGCGGCGCGGACGGAAAGGGGGAACGCCTCCCGGATCCACCGGGCGGCCGCCTCGTGCTCGGCGCGGTCCGGCGTCCATGCGGCGACGAGACGCGCGACCGCGCCGGGGTCACCGAACGGAACGGTCCGGCCGAGCCCGCCCGTCACCTCCGGCATCGCGCCGGCGCCGGTCGTGACCGGGACGCATCCGGCGGACATCGCCTCGGCAAGCGCCATCCCGAACCCCTCGACGCGCGAGAGTTGCAGGTAAAAGCGTGCCTTCCCGTAAAGGACCGTAAGCGCCTTCCCGTCCAGTTCGCCCGCGTACTCGAGGTTGGGAGGCGCCCCGGCAAGAAGCGTTTCCACCGCCTCCTTCTCGCCGGGCCCCGCGACGATCCACCGCAGGGACGGGGCGAGCCGCGCCGCCTCCCTGAAGTCAAGAAGCCCCTTCAAGCGCAGGTTCACGCGCGACACCTCGCCGACCGTCAGGACGACCGGCTCCCGGGGCCAGGCGACGGGACCCTCCACCTGTCCGATGCCATGGTGCATCCGGACGACACGGTGCGAGCCCAGCCGGTGGACCCGGCGGATCTCGCCGCGCATGAAGTCCGAATTGGCGACCACGACGCGCGGCAAGAGGCAGGCGGCGCGGGAGACGAGACGCCCTCGCCAGGAGAGCGGAAGGCCGTAGCCGATCTCCGGGATCCGCGCCACCTCGTACCCGCCGACGACGACGGCGACGGGCCTTCCCAGAAGCCGCCCCAGGAAGCCGGTCGCCGCGGCGTGGCGGTCGGCGAACCAGACCAGGGCCCCGCGCGCGCGGACAAGCTCCCGCCAGAGGTCCGTCCACCAGCGCCAGCCCCGCGTCGCGGCGTCCCGGAAGTCGAGGGTCCTCACGTCGAACGTCCGGCCGAGAAGTCCCCGGTCGACCGCCTGGAAGCGCGCCGCCGTGTATTCGACGCAAAGAAGGCGGGGGCGCCGGGGCCTCACGGACCGTGTCGCCCCTTCCCGGACGGACGGCCTTCCCCATCCAAGCGTTCCGGCGGCGTACCCGGCTCCATGCAGGAGGCGCGAGGCGAGAGACAGGACGTTCCCGGTGAGAAGATCCGCGGAAAACCGTCCCGCCGCCCGGGCGGCGCGCCACAGGAAGGGGCGACGGACGGTCCGGACGACGCCGGCCCCTTCCGGCGCGTCGAAGAGGAGATCCGGACGCTTCCGGCGGTCATGCGCGGCGGCGATGCCGTCCCGCATCCGGGCGCGCGCGAACGCCCGCCAGGACTCCGGCGGCGGATGAAAGACCCAGGTATCGGGAGCCACGACGACGCGCAACCCCGCGTCCCGCACGCGCGCGCGCAGGACCTGGTCGTCGGCCCGCAGGAGATCCTCGGGCTCCCCCCCGACCTTCTCGTACAGGTCGCGCCGGATCGCCATCGCGGCATGGGTCGCCATGTCGGTGTCAACGATCCGCCCGACGACGGGAAAGACCGACCGCGGCAGGCGCCGGGCGCAAAGGCGCTGGAACGGATTGGCGGAAAGCGGCGCCAGCTGGGAGGCCCCGGCGATCCCGACGTCCGGATGGTCGACCAGCACGCGCACCAGGTTCTCGACCACCCGCGCGTGCCCGAGCCGGACGTCGTCGTCGACAAAGACAAGGATCTCGCCGCGCGACCGCCGCGCCCCCTCGTTGTGGGCCCGCCCGCACGGCGAGACCCCGACGACGACTTCCACCTGGCACCGGACGGTCTGCCCGTCGAGATCCGCCGCCAGCCGCCCGACATTCCCGCCGCGCGATCCGTCACGGGAGGGGATCACGGCCGTGATGGACGGGATCTCCCCGGATTTTGAAGCTTGGGGTTTTCTAGGGGTTGGGAGCCCGGGATTTGGGGTTTCCCTCTTGATCCCGGCGCATTCGATAAGCGGCGTGAAGGGGAGTCCGGCCGGGCCGGCCCTCTCGATCAGGGCATCCCGCAGGTCCGCCAGCCCCTTGCGCCATCCGCCGGCCTGCGCGTTGAAATGTCGCGACGGGACGGCCCGGTACGTGAATCCGGCCGTCGCGAGGAGCCGCTTCAGTTCGGGCGGCGAGAAGGTCTTCTCCTCCGCCCCGCCGTGGACGGGGTGCCGACAGAAGAAAGGAGGCGTCCCGGATACCCGCCCCGTCCCCATGACATTAAGCCCCTCCCGGAGAAGCCCGTCTCCGGATTGACCGCGGGTCGCGCGCGCGGCCCGGACGATACGCGCGCGCGGCGCGTCCTGAAACCGCTCCCGCAGGATCCGCGTCCGGATCCGCTCGTACGGTTCCGGCGGGTCGGCCGGCCCCTCGGCGGGCCCCCGCTCGGCGATGCGCCAGGCGCGGCGGCGCGCGGCGCGGGCCGGGATCCCCCACCGGTTGTTGTAGTCGCGCACGTGGAGGGAGCCGCCGGGCGCGAGGACCCGGGCGAACTCCGCCAGCGCCGCTCCGGCCTCCGGGACGTGCGAAAGCGACTCCCGCACCAGGACCGCGTCGAACCGCCCGTCCGCCAGCGGCAGGTCCTGGGCGACCGCCCGGAGGAAGGAGACGCGCGCCTCCGGCAGAAGGCGCGCCAGGCGCCGGCTCGCCTCGATCTTGGACCCGGCCGGGTCGATCCCGGTCACCTCGCATCCGGCCGCGACAGAGAGGAGCGCCGCATGGATCCCGAAACCGCATCCGGCGTCGAGGATCCGCCGGGGCGCCCGGTCCGCCGACAGGACGTCCCGGATGCGGATCGCCTCGTCGGCGAGCGCCGCCGCCCGTTCGGGCCGGTCGAGGAAGATCCCGTAGTCGAGGCGGAAGCGCGCGTCCCGCGGTTCCCGGGCGATCCGGGCGAACCATTCCCGCGCGCGCGCGCGGACGGATTCCCGGTCACTCGGGGGCACGGTCCCCCTCGATCAGGAAAAGCCGCGCCGTCCCGGCGTCGAAGGCGCGGAAGGAAAAGTCCGTCGCGATCCGCCGCTCGAGCGCGGCGAACGCGCCCTGGGCGTGGCTGAAGTTCAGGAACCAGACGTGCCGGTGCCGGGCGAGGAGCTCCCGGATCCTGCCGGCCGCCTCCCCGGCGGCCCGCGGGGGGTCGTCCCAGGCGCGCCACCGCGTGAGCCACGGGACGTCGTCGTACGTCGGGTCCTCGTGGACCGAGAAGAGCGCCAGCCCACGGCGGTCCCCCCCGTGGACGCGAAGGAAATGCAGGAACCCTTCCCCCGAATGCGGCATGGCGTTCATGATGATCGCGTCCGACAGCCCCCCTTCGGCGAGGACGATCCGGACCGATTCCCGGTAGGCGGGGTTCCCCTGCGCCGCGATCGCGGGAAGCGAGATCCCCCCCGCGGCCAGAAGGACGATCCCTCCCGCGAGCGCCGCGCCCCTGGGGAGCCGGGCGATGCCTGTCCCGGCGAGCGCGCAGAAGGCCGGGAAGGCGACGATCGCGTAATGAAGCCCCCAGATCGGGCGCTTCCACAGGGAATAGCTGGCCGCGAGCCACAGGGGGACCGCCGCCAGGATCACGAGAAACAGTATCCAGGACCCGGCGGCGGTCGTGGGGCTCTTTTCCGCGCACGGCGGCTTCAGGCGCAAGAAGGCCGCCGCGTATCCCGCCGCGACGAACAGGGCCGCCGCGGCCGCCGCGGCCGGAGACGCCGCCCGGACGTTCATCACGAAAAAGCGGATCGGGGCGGAGGCCAGCTCGCCGATCCAGGCTGCCCCCTCCGGCGAGACGGTCGCCGTACGACCTTCTCCCAGCTGATGTGCCAGGCCCCAGACGGCCCAGGGAAGCCATCCCGCCAGGACCACTCCCTGGGCGATCCACCAATCGCGACGGCGTTCGGAAAAACGCAGGGACTCCGGAGCGGTCGCCGCCAGGACCGCCCCCCAGGCGAAAAGCGCGTAGTAATGCGTATGGAGCGCGGCAAGGATCGCGACGGCGAACGCGGCGGGCGTCCCCCGGCCCACACGGCCCGATCCGTGCCAGAAGCGCCAGGCGGCCCAGAAAGCGGCAGTGATCCAGACGGCGTTCAGCATGTACATCCGCATCTGGACGCTCAACATCAGGTGATAGCCGCTCGCGGCCGCCAGGAAGGCCGCCCAGAAGGCGGGGCCGGAACCGGCCGCCTCGCGGACCCAGCCCCAGAGGAGCGCGATCGCCAGGACCGCGGTCGCGGCATGGAATGCCTTGAGCGGGAACACATGGAGCCCGACGGCGCGTTCCAGGCCATAGAGCGCCAGGTAATAGAGCGGCGGGTGGACATCCTCGCCGCGCGCGGTCGCGATCACCTCGCCGACCCCGGCGCACTCGGCGGTCGCGCGCCCGACGGACCAGGATTCAGTCCGCGTCAGGTCCTGCGCGGACGCCAGACAGAGGCGCGCCAGGAGGGCCGCCGCCAGGAGCGCGCGGACCGTCCCGGGGACGCGGTTCACGCCGGCACCCGGGAAACCCGGCAGACCCGGCGGAAAAGGATCGTCCCGATCATCCGGAAGCCCGTCTTCAGGGTCCCCTTCCAGGTGCCGGTGATCTTGGAGACTCCCACGCGCTGGCCGTAGTTCACCGGAATCTCGATCACGCGCAGGCCCCGCGCGAGGGCGGCGATCATCATCTCGGGCAGGAAATGCGAGCCGTCCACCGTGAGGTCCCCCCGGATCCGGTCCAGGGCCTCCCGGCGGATCAGCCGGTAGGTACAGCCGCAATCCGAGAGCGACGGCCCTCCGTGCAGGAGCTGGAGGAGCTTCGCGACGGCGACATTTCCGACCCGCAGGAACCACCCCATGTTCGCCCCCTGCCAGATGAGCTCCTTCGTGGTGCGCGTCCCGCAGACCATGTCGAAGTCGTCCGCGTACGCCGCGAATTTGGCCATGTCGCGGGCGGTAAAGGTCCCGTCCGGCTCGCAGAGGACGACGAGCGCCCCCTTCGCCTCGGCGAGCCCCCGGCGGAGGGCCGCCCCGAACCCGGGAACCTCCTCGCGCACGACCCTGGCGCCGGCCCCGGCGGCAAGCGCCGCCGTCCGGTCGGTCGAGCGGTTGTCGACGACGAGAACCTCGTCGATCCAGCCGACGGCGCGGAACTCCGCGACGGCGCCGGCGATGTTCGCCTCCTCGTTGTAGGCCGGGAACACCACCGAGACTGTCTTGCCATCATGCATGGTCAGGCCTTCCGCGCGACCATGTACATCTGCGCCGCGCGCGGGCGCCAGGGGCTGGCGAGATAGAGACGCACCATCCAGGACGCGACGGGGAACGGGAAGGCCGCCTCGCGGGCCGAGAACGGGACGAGCCGCGGGACGGTCCGCTCCACGACGAACCCGCGCGCGGACAGGAGGTCCGCCACCGACAGGTGCGTGAGCGGGATCCGGTGCGTGTAGTCGTCCCAGTAGGACCCGGCGCAGTACTTGATGTTCGGGTGCAGGTGCACGAGGCGTCCCCCGGGGGCGAGGACCTCCCGCACGGCGGCGAGGGTCCGGTCGAGCTCGTCCCACGAGAGGTGCTCGAACAGGTTGCTGGCGAAGACGACGTCGAAGCTTCCGGCGCCGAACGGCCCGAGATCCCAGGCGTCGGCGACGCGGGTCTCGACCCCCGGCGCCGCGAACGCGGGAAGATCCGCCGAGCGGTCGACCGCGGCCCGGCGCGCGGCGGCGACGCGATTCACGAAGAGGCATTCTCCCGCCCCGATCTCGAGAAGCCGGGCGCCGGGCGGGATATCGCGCCGGATGTAGCCGGCGAGCGCCTCCCAGGCGGCCGCCCGGGCGGGATCCGGCTTCATGCGCGTCCTGAAATAGGGATCGTCCGTCATGCGCGCTTCCTCCCCCGGAAGAAGCAGTTCCCCGCCGCGTAGCGCGCCATCGGCATCCGCTCGAAGACGAGCGGATCGAGGTATTTCACGGGGAAGACCAGCCACCCCGCCGCGTGCCAGGCCGCCTTGAACAGCCGCCTTGACCCCAGCGAGAAAAGAAGGGCCAGGATCCACCGCAGGGAGAGCGCGAAGGCGCTCGCGGGCCCCATCGAGGGCCCGGACTCCTCGTGCTCGAACCGGTCGAAAAGGGCCGAAAAACCCGCCGGCGTGAAGCGCCACTTCTGGGAGAGCCCCAGCTCGGCGTCCCACGGGTCGTCCGGATAGAGGAAGTTCTCGTCGGCGTAGAGCCGCCCGCCGGGCGCCAGGACCCGCGCCGCCTCGCGGGCCGCCTCACGGGGATCGGCGAGGTACGCCAGGATCCCCTGCATGATGACCCCGTCGAAGGCGCCGTCCCGGAAGGGGAGCCGCTGGGCGTCCCCCACGACGTCGGTCCGGGGATAGGCGGCCAGATCCAGGTTCACGACGCCCGGGCGCCAGCGCCGGTACCCCGACCCCGCATCGAGAAGCCGCGCATCCGCGGGGAAGGAGTCCACGAAGCGGGCGGCCGCCCGGTGGAAATGGTCCTTCTCCGACAGGGAACCGCGGAACCGCGTCGACTTCGGGGCGCGCAGGAGCGAGAGAAGGTCCACGAGGGACCCGACTCTATCCCCGCCGGGAAGTTCCGGCAAGAATGTCGGCATGGACCAGGACCGGCTCCGGCGGCGCGCGCGGGCGTTTCTGGCGGTCCTGGCGTCCGCCTGCTGGCTCACGGGGCTCTCCGGGACGTTCGTCCTGGACGACGCCACCGCGATCGTGGAAAACCCCCGGATCCGGACCCTCTGGCCCCCGGACGTCCCCCTGGGCGCCCCGCCCCGCACGAGCCTTTCGGGGCGTCCCCTCGCAAGCCTCTCCTTCGCCCTGACGCACGCGGTCGGGGGTCTTGATCCGGTCCCCCATCTCCTGGGAAACCTCGCGATCCACATCCTGGCGGGACTGGTCCTCTTCGGCCTCGTCCGGCGGACGCTCGAAGGCTCTCCCCGGATCCCCCCCGACCTGCGGGGAAACGCCGTCTGGGCCGCCCTTTTCGCGTCGGCCGCCTGGATCGTCCACCCCCTGCAGACCGAAAGCGTGACGTATATCGTCCAGCGGACCGAATCGCTCGCGGGGCTCTTCTATCTGGCGACCCTCTACGGCCTGGCCCGGGCCGCCTTCGACCCGTCCGGCCGGGGATGGGGCCGCGCGGCGCCGGTCTTCTGCGCCCTCGGGGCGCTCACCAAGGAGACCCTCGTCACCGCTCCCGTCGTCGCGCTCCTCTACGATCGGGCGTTCGCCGCCGGGACGTTCCGGGAGGCGCTCGCCCGGAGGGGACGCCTGCACGCGCTCCTCTTCTCGAGCTGGGCGATCCTCGCCGAGCTTCTCCTCGGCGGACACCAGACCTTCGGGGCCGCGTCCGCCGCCCGAACCGTCTCGCCCCTCGAGACCCTGTGCGTCCAGGCCCGCTCCATCGTCCACTACGCGCGCCTGACGCTCTGGCCCGGCCCCCTGTGCCTCGACTACGGCTGGCCCCTGCGGCTCCCCCTGTCCGGAGCCTGGCCCCACCTTCTCGCGGTCGGCGCGCTCCTGGCGGCCGCCCTGCATGCGGCATGGAGGAACACGCCGGCCGGTTTTCTCCTGCTCTCCTTTTTCGCGCTCCTGGCCCCCACCTCGAGCGTCATCCCCATGGGCGACGCCGTCTTCGAGCACCGGATGTACCTGCCGCTCGCCCCCCTGGCCGCGGGGGCCTCGTGCGCGCTCTTCCTTCATGGCGCGCGATGGACAGGGACGACGCGCCGGCGCGCGGTCCTCCCGGGCCTCGCGGCGGTGGCCTGCCTGGCCGCCCTCACGGCCCGGCGGAACGCGGACTACCGGGACAAGGCGATCCTCTACGCCGGCTCGATCCGGGTCTCGCCCGGGAATCCCCGCGCGCACGCCAACCTCGGGAAGACCTGGGCCCAAAGGCAGGATGCCCGCCGGGCGTTCGCCGAACACCGGGCGGCGCTGGCGAGCGACCCGGACCACGCGAAGGCGGTCGGCAGCATGGGGGCGCTCCTGGCGAAACTCGGAAACTACGAGCCGGCGGTGGCGCACCTCCGCCGCGCGCTCGAGCTGGATCCGGAGGACCCCGACATGCGCGCGGCCCTGGCCGACGTCCACGCCTACCGCGGGCATTTCTCCGAGGCGGTCGCGGAATACCGGCGCGTCCTGGAACGGGCGCCGGACCACCTGGCCTCGCTTGCGAACGCAGCGTGGCTCCTGGCAACAGGCCCCGGGATCCCAGACGCCGACCCCGCCGAGGCGGTGGCGCTCGCGGAGCGGGCGATGCGGCTTTCCGCAAGACCCCGTCCGGAGATCCTCGACGCGTACGCGGCCGCGCTGGCGGCGGCGGGGCGTTTCGACGAGGCGGCGCGCGCCGCCGAGCGGGGGATCGAGGCGGCACGGGCCCGGAAGGACGGCCCCCTGGCCGGCCAGATCGGGGAACGCCTGGCGCTCTACCGGGCCGGGCGGCCTTTCCGGCAGCCCCCCGTCGCGCCGGCCGGCACGACGGGAGAATAGGTCACGGGATCCGTTCGAACACCCATACTTCCGGCCAGGCATAGCGCCAGTCGTGGGGCGGGTCGCGCCGCGGAAACGGATGCCATCCGGACAGGCCGGGGTCGCCGCCGAAGGAGGCGACGACCCGATACCCTTCTCCCGCCAGGAGCCGCGCGACGAATGCGGACCGTTCGGGATCGCGTCCGGGACGACGCAGCAGGTCGTCCGTCTCGTAGCTCGTCGCGACCAGGTATCTCGGCCGCCCGGGATCGGCAAGCGTCCCGACGCGCATGTCGAGAAGGAGGCGGGGGTGCCGGACGGCGATCCCGAGATGAGCTCCTTCCTCCCCCCGGTAGACAACGGGAGGAAGGGGGAACAGCCGGTCCCAGTTCCGGTCCACGGCGTAGGCGCCGTACTCCGGATGCGCGAGACGCGCGACCGGATGCCCTTCAGGGATGTTCGCCTCGATCCATGCGGAAGCGGCCAGGCGCGGATCCTCCCGCGCGAACAGCCGGTCCATGGCGACGGAATGAAGGAGCGCGCAGGCAAGCGCCACCCCTCCGGCGGCGCGCCTCCAGGCCCCTCCGCGGACCCCGTCGGCCGGCGCGGCGAGCCAGGCCCCTGCCAGGAGAGCGCCCAGATAGGCGGCGGGCACCCAGTACCGCATGAACTGCGCCCAGACCGCCCCGGCCACCAGGTAGAAAGCGAGCCAGGCGACGCCCGCCAGGACGTCCGCCGGGGTCCGCCGGATCGCCGCGCGCACCAGGGAGGCCGCCAGGAGCGCGGCAAACGGAAGGCCGGCGCCGTGCGGCATGTGCCACGTCCAGAAGAGAAGCCAGCCCGGGAGGCGCCCCTCGAAGACGCTCGTTAGGTGGAGGGTCCCGGAATCGAGCGCCGTCCGGAACGTGAAGACGATCCCCTCCCGCTCACCCAGGACATGGACGACGAGAAACGGGTTCAGGAGCGCGAAACAGGCGGCTCCTCCAAGCATGACGGCGAGGGTGGCGCGCGCCCCGGCGGCGATCCCCGGGCCGCGCGCCCAGACCGCGGCAAGCGGGATGATCCCGGCGACAAGGCCGTAATACTTGCACGAGCCCGCCAGTGCCGCCGCGGCGACGGACAAGGCGATCTGGCGGGCGCGGCCGTCTCGCAGGAACGCGGCGGCGCCGGCGAGCGACCCGCCGATCCCGAGCGTCATGAGGCCGTCCGCCTTCATGTAGTGCGCGTTCACGACCAGGACCGGCAGGACCGCCGCGAACGCCGCCGCCCAGAGCCCGGCCGCGGCGCCGTACAGGATCCGCCCCGCCCGGAAGAGCGGCAGGATCGCGAGCGCCCCGGCCAGCGCCGCGCCGGCCCGGGCCCAGCGGTAGACGCCGGCCAGGTCTCCGGGACGTTCCGCGTACAGCCGCGCGTCGGCATGGATCGTGCAGCATCCCAGGAGGTCGCCCGCCTTCAGCCAGGCCCCCGTGGCCAGGATGAAGAAATTGGGCTGCTCGTAATTCCCGGGATCGAGGTCCAGCCGCCCCGGATCGGTCTGCGACAGGATGTAGAGGATGTACGCCTCGTCGGGGTGGAGCGAGCGGAGGGGAAGGAAGGGGTTCGGAAGGCCCCAGGAAATCCCCCACAGCCTCAAGCCGAGCGCCAGCGCGACAAGCGCCGCGAGGGCCGCGCGCCGCGCGCCCTTTCCTGTTCCGCCGGGGGCGTCAGGCGGGCTCGCGGCGGGCAGGACCTATTTCTCCGGCTTCGGGGGAAGGGCAACGACGTGCCCCTGGAGGCGCAGCCCCTCGCCCCACTCCATCTCGATATCCTCGACGGAAGCGCCGAGGTGGACCCAGATCTTCCGCCCCTCTTCCTTCGCGTTCGGGGGAAAGTAGAGCGTCCCGGACAGGTGGCCGTACTCGGTCTTCTCCTGACTGGCCTGTCCGCCGCTTTCCGTCATGACCGCGGGGCGCCGGAAGCGGACCCAGGTGTTTCCCGACCCCAGCTTCACCGACTGCGGCTCGGCCGAGGAGGGCCTGAAATCGGGCGGCAGGACCACCCAGGCGTCGACGTGCATCGGGGAGAGGCGGCTCGCCTCGCCGAAGATCCGCAGGAGCGGCGACTTCTCGGGGCGCCGGTCGATGAAGGCGATCGCCTTCTCGTCGGCGACGTGCGCGGGCTTCACCGGGTGGAACTCGCCGGCCACCGAGAGGTTGTGGATCCCGTGCCGGGGGGTGTAGAGCTGGAAGTCCGCCGAGGGGCCGAACATCCCCCCGGGCCCCCCGCACCCCGCCATGCCCAAGGCCACCAGGAACGCCGAAGCCGTCCGTCTGGTCTGTTTCATGGCCGGGAAGATACCAGAACGGCCCGGAATGCGCACGGGCGTCAGCCCTTCCGCCTCAAGTGCTTGTCGAAAAATGACATCACCTCCTGCCGATAGCTTCCCGGCCAGCCGATCCGGTTGTGTTCCCCCCCCTCGAAGAGACGGAACGTGCTGTCCACGCCCCGTTCCCGGAGGGCGGCATGGAGCCGCCGGCTCTGTTCCACAGGAACGATCGAATCGACATCCCCATGCATGATCAGGAACGGCGGGGCGGAGAAGGTCACGTAGGTCAGGGGGCTTGCCGCCTTTGCCAGCTCCGGCTGTTCGGCGACCGCTCCGCCCAGCAGACGCCCCTCGCACGAATCGGCGCTCTCATGCTCCAGGGCGGGCCGGACGCCGGAAGGGAACTCGCTCATGGTCAGCAGGTCAGACGGTCCGAAGAAATCGACCACGGCATGAACGGCGCTCGACTCCCCGGACCATCCTCCGTTCCCCTCGAGATCGGGGCGATCGGACGTCAGGGCCAGGAGCGCCGCCAGATGCGCGCCGGAGGATCCTCCCCAAACGCCGATCCGGCCGGCATCCAGGTTGAACTCCTTCCGGTGCGCCCGGACCCACCTGATCGCGCATTTCACGTCGTGAAGCTGTGCCGGAAAGATGGCGGCGTCCGTCAGCCGGTATTGCGGGGCGATGCAGAAATATCCGGATGCCGCCAGGGGAAGCAGGTCCTCGACGGCGGTCAGCCGGTCGCCCCAGCGCCATCCCCCGCCATGCAGTTTGACGATGACCGGAGCCGGACTCTTCCACGCCTTCCTGGGGCGAAAGATCTCCAGGTGAAGCGAGGTTCCGCCCCCTGACCCGAACGGAATGTTCCGGAGGTGTTCCACGCCTTCCGGGAGCGGCATTTCCAGCGCGCGATCCATGACGGCCTCATCCTAACCAGCGCCCCCCTCTTTCTGATCCCATCACCGGAAGAAGATCCGACCCATCCTGGCCAGCGCTTGATTTTTGTCACGCGGGGTGCATAATCAGTTATCCGTGTATACGGATAAACAGATATATACAAATGAACAACCTCCGCGACACGACCCGCGACCTGCGCCTCCTGGGGGACCCCTCCCGGGTGCGCCTGCTGGCGCTTCTCGCCAAACAGGAATTGACGGTGGCGGAACTGACCCGGGCGACGCGCCTCTCCCAGCCGCGGGTCAGTTCCCACCTTGCACGCCTCAAGGAGGGCGGTTGGGTCAAGGACCGCCGCGCAGGATCCGCCTCCTTCTATGCCCTGCACCCCTCCTCCACCGAGACGCCCGCCTGGCGCGTCCTGGAGGGGGCATTCAAGGACCCGGCGCTCCTCGAGGACCTGGCGCGCGCGCAACAGCTGGTGAAACAGCGCGCCGCGGGGGCCTCCTGGCCCGACTCGATCGCCGGCCGGATGGAACGGCGCTATTCCCCGGGACGCACCTGGGAGGCGGCGCTGCGGGGGCTCCTGGGGCTCCTCCGGCTCGGAAAGGTCCTGGATATCGGTGCCGGGGACGGCGCCCTCGCCCAATTGATCGCCCCCCGCGCGGACGCGATCGTCTGCCTCGACCAGAGCCGGAAGATGCTCGCCGCGGCGCGCCGGCGCTTGGCGGGGTTTCCCCGCGTATCCCTGCGCCATGGGGACATGCACCGCCTGCCATTCGCGGACGGCTCGTTCGACGCGGCGCTCCTGATGAACTCGCTCGATTACTCGACCGCCCCCGCAACCGTGATCCGGGAGGCGGCGCGCGTCCTCGCGCCCGGGGGGGTCCTCGCCGGATCCACCCTGAAACGGCACCGCCATCCGGCAGCGAGCCGCCCCTTCGGGCACGTCCAGCAGGGGTTCGAGCCGGCGGCCCTCGCCCGGCTCCTGCGGGAGGCGGGCCTTTCGGTGTCGCTCTGCCAGGTGACCAGTCTCGAAAGACGCCCTCCCCGCTTCGAGGTGATCAGCTTTCACGCGTCGAAGGGGCGCGCATGACCGGCAACAGGGAAGACCGGATCAGGCTCCTGGTGGAGTCCCTGGAGCGGCGCATCCTCTGCCTTGACGGGGCGATGGGGACGGCGATCCAGGACCGGAAGCTCGGCCCCGCCGACTTCGGCGGCCCCGAGTTCGAGGGATGCAACGAGCACCTGGTCCTGACGCGCCCCGACGTGATCCGCGCGATCCACGAAGGGTACCTCGCGGCCGGCGCCGACATCGTCGAGACGAACACCTTCGGCTCGATGCGGCGGGTCCTGGCGGAATACCCCCCGCTCCACGAGAAGGCGTACGAGATCACGCGCGCGGCCGCCGCGCTCGCGCGCGAGGCGGCCGACGCCGCGAGCACGCCGGAGAAACCCCGCTTCGTCGCCGGGTCGATGGGCCCCACCACGAAGGCGATCTCGGTCACGGGGGGCGTCACGTTCGAGGAGCTCGTCGCCGACTACCGGGAACAGGCGCGCGCGCTCGCCGACGGCGGCGCGGACTATCTCCTCCTGGAAACCGCCCAGGACACCCGCAACGTCAAGGCGGGACTGGTCGGAATCCACCAGTTCTTCGACCAGACGGGCGTCGTCCTTCCGGTCGCGGTCTCCGGGACGATCGAGGCGATGGGGACGATGCTCGCCGGGCAGACCGTGGAGGCGTTCGCGGTGAGCCTCGCCCACGAGCCGCTCCTCTATATCGGGCTCAACTGCGCCACCGGCCCCGACTTCATGACCGACCACCTGCGCGCGCTCGCGGGGCTGGCCAGGACCCGTGTCGCCTGCGTCCCGAACGCCGGGCTTCCGGACGAGAACGGCCTCTACCTCGAGACGCCGCAGTCGATCGCCGCGACGATCGGGCGCTTCATCGACGAGGGGTGGATCAATCTCGTCGGCGGCTGCTGCGGGACGCGCGCGGACCACATCGCGGCGCTGGCCGGGACGGTGCGCGGCAAGACCCCCCGCGCGATTCCCCGATACGTCCGGTCTTTCCTGTCGGGCCTGGAGACCGCCGAGGCGGAGCCGTCCGCCCGCCCCCTTCTCGTGGGGGAGCGCACGAATTCCCTGGGAAGCCGGAAGTTCAAGCGCCTGATCGCGGAAGGGAAATACGAGGAGGCGAGCGAGATCGCGCGCGCGCAGGTCAAGGGCGGGGCGCAGGTGCTGGACGTGTGCCTGCAGAACCCCGACCGGGACGAGGTGGCGGACGTCGCGCGCTTCATGGACATCGTGATCCGCAAGGTCAAGGCCCCCTTCATGATCGACTCGACCGACGCCCGCGCGGTGGAGCGGGCGCTCACCTACTGCCAGGGGAAGTCGATCATCAACTCGGTGAACCTCGAGGACGGCCTCGAGCGGTTCGAGAAGGTGGTGCCGATGGCCCGGCGGTACGGCGCGGCCCTGGTGGTCGGCTGCATCGACGAGAACAGGCAACAGGGGATGGCGGTCTCGCGCGACCGGAAGCTCGCGATCGCGAAACGGTCCCGCGAGATCCTGACGCGCGACTTCGGGATGGCGCCGGAAGACCTCTACTTCGACCCCCTCGTCTTCCCGTGCGCCACCGGGGACGCCAACTACCTGGGGTCGGCCCTCGAGACGGTCGAGGGGATCCGCCTCATCAAGGAAGCCCTCCCCGACTCGAAGACGGTCCTCGGGATCTCGAACGTCTCGTTCGGCCTGCCGGACGCGGGGCGCGAGGTCCTGAACAGCGTCTTCCTCTACCACTGCACGAAGGCGGGGCTGGATCTCGCCATCGTGAACACCGAGAAGCTGGAACGGTATGCCGCGATCCCCGAGGAGGAGCGCGCCCTCGCCGAGGATGTCCTGTTCCGCACTTCCGAGGCGACGGTCGCGGCGTTCGCGGCGCGCTTCCGCCAGGAACGGCCGAAGCGGAAGCCCGCCACCGAGCTCCCCCTCGACGAACGTCTGGCCCAATGCATCCTCACCGGCTCGAAGGAAGGGCTCGTCGCGGACCTCGATCTCAAGCTCAAGGAGGCCGCGCCGCTCGCCATCATCAACGGCCCGCTCATGAAGGGGATGGACGAGGTGGGGCGCCTCTTCAACGCGAACGAGCTGATCGTGGCGGAGGTCCTGCAATCGGCCGAGGCGATGAAGGCGGCCGTCAGCCATCTCGAGACCTTCATGGAGAAGAAGGACGGCGCCCAGCGCGGCACGGTGGTGCTCGCCACCGTGAAGGGGGACGTCCACGACATCGGGAAGAACCTCGTCGACATCATCCTCTCGAACAACGGCTACAAGGTCGTGAACCTGGGGATCAAGATTCCCCCGCAGGAGCTGATCCAGGCGATCCAGGCGCACAGGCCCGACATCGTGGGGCTCTCGGGGCTCCTCGTGAAATCGGCCCACCAGATGGTGGTCACGGCCGAGGAGTTTTCCCGCCACGGGGTCACGACGCCGCTCCTCGTGGGAGGCGCGGCCCTCTCGCGCAGTTTCGTCCGGAAAAGGATCGCCCCCCAGCACCAGGGGGTCACGCTCTACGCCAAGGACGCGATGAACGGCCTCGACCTCGCCAACCGCCTCATGAACCCCGGCGAGCGCCCGAAGATCGAGGCGGAGATCCTCGAGGAGGCGCGCCAGTTTCCCGCAGGCGAGGCCCCGAAGGAGGCCGGCCCGGACGCGACACCGCCGGACGCGGTGGTCCCGGCCCTGCCGGCCGCCGAGATCCCGCTCCCCGCCGATTTCGACCGGCACGTCTCGCGGCAGCTCCCGGCGGACGAGATCTGGACCTACATCAACCCGGCCATGCTGTACGGAAAGCATCTCGGCCTGCGGGGCGACAGGAAGGAAGAGAAACGGGAGAAGCTCGAGTCCGTGATCGAGGAGCTGAAGGCCGCCTGCCGCCCGGGAGGCGCCCACCCACTGCGCCTCGCGGCGGTCTGGCGTTTTTACCGCGCCTCGCGGGACGGAAACGCGCTCCTCCTGCACGACCCGGAGAGGCCCGGCGCGGTCGCCGCCCGGTTTCCGGTCCCCCGCCAGAAGGGCGCACCGGGGCTTTGCATCGCCGATTTCGTCCTCCCCGCCGCCGCCCAGAACGAGCACCGCCCCGACAACATCTGCCTCTTTGTCACCACCGCCGGCGCCGGCGTCCGGGAGGCGGCGCTGGCCTACAAGGAAAAGGGGGATTACCTCAAGAGCCATGCCCTTCAGGCGCTCGCGCTCGAGTCGGCCGAGGCGGCCGCCGAATGGCTCCACCGCAAGATCCGCGGCCAATGGGGGTTCCCCGACCCCGTCTCGACCACGATGCAGGACCGGTTTTCCGCCCGCTACCGGGGGAAGCGGTACAGTCCCGGGTATCCGGCCTGCCCGGACCTCGCGCTCCAGGAGGAGATCTTCCGCGCCCTCGCGCCCGGGGAGATCGGCGTCCAGCTCACCGAGGGGCACATGATGGACCCCGAGGCCTCGGTCTCCGCGATCGTCCTCCACCACCCCGACGCGAAGTATTTTTCGACGACGACGCCCTAGCTATCCCCGGGCAAGCCGCAACGCCGTAGACGATCTACAGCACGCAAGAGTTCATTTTTGCGGAGTGTGGGCCAGATGCAGGCGCGGCCCCCGAAGTCTGTGTCTACGCCGTGACACAACGAGGGGGCCGCAACGCCGCAGATGGCCCGCAATACGCGAAAATGGTGGAGGCGGGGGGAATTGCATCCGTCTCGGGTGTTTTTCGCATGTGCTTATTTGGCCGCCGTTTCCGATTCAGGTGCTTGTTCCGCCTGGGTTTGCGGCACTGACACCCACTGTCATGGGGTTCCAGGTTTGGTTAGGTTTTTACCCCTGTTTGTTCCCGTTTTGTTCCCGCGCTATAAATCATTCAAACCACGAATCAAATATTGCCGCGATGGATCGTTCTTCCAACGCCGGCACGATATATCTGGTGATGGGAAGAGTTACGAGAATAAAAGTACGCCAATGAACAACCCGCGAATGCCACTTGACCTCATCTCCCACAAGGAAAGCTACGGGAACCGCAAGGGTCGATACATCCTTCAGAATGACGATATCCGAGCGACCATATCCAAGCTTTGTGCAGTCTTCGGAGCGCCTCTGGGAACTGTCGAGTAAAGCGGGGCTTTCGAAAAAGAGAAAGTCGGTCGTCGTCCGTCATCACCTAACGAGACTGCGCTGCTTGTTCGCTGGACGACGGACACGTCTTCTCAAGTGATGCGTAACTGATTGCCTCGGCGACCTTCCGCTTCTGGTCCTCGATGGGATCGAGATACCGCATGGTTGTTTTTATATCTCGATGTCCCATGAGGTCTTTGACCGCCACTAGGTCCTTGGAGGCGGCGACAGCGTGGGTCCCGAAGGTGTGCCGCAGGGCGTGGAACTGGGAGACCTCGGGGAAGCCGCAAAGGTCGGTCAGGCGCATGAAAACCTTTCGGAGACCAGGTGTCAGGGGATGCCCTACAGAATTCAGGAATACCCGATTCGCGGGGGGCTTGGGGTATTTGAGCTTGAGTGCCCGGAGGACGTTAGCCGCCTCGTCGTTTATGTAGATGACGCGCTCTCGAATGGAGCCGCCGGTCGATTTGGGGACCCATCCCTCTTTGCGCTGGATCCGGATGGTTTTCTTCTTGAGGTCCACGTCCGACCACTCCAGGTGGATGATTTCGCCTTCACGCATTCCTGTATAGAGGGCGATTTCCAGGATCGGGCGAAACCACTCGGGGCTGATCTTGAGGAGCGCCTGCACCTCCTGGACGGTCAGGGACCGCATCGGTTTTGAGTCGTCCGTCTTGAGCGGCTTGACCTCGGCCACGGGGTTCACGTTCAGGAGCCCCCATTCGACGCCGAGATTGAAAATGGTCTTGAGAGTCAGCAGTTCGATGTTGAGCGTCCGCTTGGTGACAGCCGGCTCCTTGTCCTCGCCTGCTTCTTTCCCTTCATCGTCCTTCGAATCCCGGCGCCATTCGAAGTATTCCTGCATGAGGTGAGGGGAGACTTGGCTGGACCATTTGAGGGCAGGGTGCTTCTCGACCAGAAAGGCCCGGACGTTCTTGAGGACGCTCCCGCACCGCTTCTTGTAGCCTGCCGAGTGTCGTTGTTCCTGGTAGCGCTCGAACTGCTTGAACAACTCCTCGATAGGGGGATCTTTTGGAAGCATATTGGCTTCCTTTCGCTCCAGTTTTGCCTCGACATCCCCTTGAACCTTTCGGGCCAATGCCAGGGAGCGGCCAACCCGCCTGCGAACAAGCCGCCCATCTACGCGATAGGCAACGTAGTACGTAGTCCGGGTTTTATGCGTTCGTTTGACGATTGAGGCCATGCGTCAATCCCACGGAGAGGGGTGGTAGTCTCCCTCTCTGCCTCCGTATCCCCCTTCAGAATTCCAAGAAGTCAATTCGCCAATCTTCGTCTGGTTGTAACCCCTCACGTCTCCCCAGTCCCGCGTAACCCTGAAGGTCACGGGGACGCGGTTCGATTTCAAAGATTCGAGATAGACGCCAAGATCTTTGGAGTAGATCCCGACGTGGTGATTCGGCCACTTCACAAACCTTAAGACAATGTGTTTGCAATCGGGGCGATCCTTGAGAGTTTCGCCGTACTCCCACGTCATCTCGTGGACAACGGTTTCTTCTACGCCCACCGAAGAGGTCCAGGCCGTGTACGTCCCGAAAAAGTAAAGAATCGTGAGAATGGCGATGTGTTTCTTGATCTTTCCTGCAATGGTGGGTCTCTCCCATCCCTTGCGGGCCCAGATCCCAAAGGCCAGAGGAATGGCGCCCCATCCCATGAGAATGAAAAACAGGTACGTCGGCCACGACTGGGTGACGAACATCAAAACGTTCAAACCCAGTCCCACGAGAAAGATCATTCCCCCAAGGGCGATCGCTATGGCGGCCTGGGGATTTCCTCGCGGCTTGTTCCCGTTTTGTTCCCGTGAGGTCTCTTGGGTCATGGACGACTCAAAACGATATCCGTAATCCCCTATGATTCAAGGGGATTTCGGACACCGCCCGACTTTTTAAATGGTGGAGGCGGGGGGAATTGCACCCCCGTCCGCAGGTCGATCCCGGAAGGCCTCTACGCTCATAGCCTGTCATTTATTGTCGCCCGAGGGTCCCCGACAGGCAGGGTCCCCCAAAGCCATCTTCCGGAAAGTATCTCGTCCCGCGCCCCCGCAAGATCGGGTTTGGGACCAGCCTGCTTTGGTCGTCGATCCGGGTTGTGCAGGCCCGACCCGGTCGACGTCACCGCACTTAGGCGGCGAGTGCCAGCTGAGGCTTGGCAGTTGTTTTTTGCCGGATGATTTACGAGGCCTACCGGCATCCTCGGAGCGCCACCTTCCCTTCACGGTCCGCGTCGAATCTGTTTCGCCCCCTTTCGCCCCTATTATACACGTCGTGGAAGTCCGGATCGCGGTCACGAAGGAAGAAGCAGGGTCCTGGACCGGCACGGCGGTCGTGATCGACGTGATCCGGTTTTCCACGACCGTCGCGGCGCTCGCGGCGGCGGGACGGAAGACGGTCCGCGTCTACGGGTCCGCGGAGCGCCTGAAGCGGGACCTGGGACGCTTCCCTGACGCGGACATCTTCTCGGAGCTGGACCTCGCGCCGGAGATCCCCCCCTTTCCGGCATCCTGGAAGGGATACCGCCGGTTCGACAACTCGCCGACATCGGCCCGCGATCCGGCGGGCGCGGAGCGGACGGCCCTCTGCGCCACCACCTCCGGCTCGAAAGCGGCGGCCGCCTGCCAGCGCGCGCGAACCGTGATCATCGGAAGTTTCCCGAACTTCACGGCGGCAACGGAGGCGATGCGCGCGACCGGCGACGGCGTCCTCCTGGTGCCGGCCGCGTTGTGGCTTTCGACCCCGAAAGGCAAGGGACAGTGGATCGAGGACACGGAATGCGCCGCCGCTTTCCAGGAAGCGCTCGCCGGCACGCCCGACCCCGGAAGACATCTCGGGACGATCTGGGCCTCCGAGCGCCCCTCACAGTTCCGGAGCTACCGGCCGGAGGACCGGGACCGGGATCTCTCGCTCTGCCTGACGCTCGACGCGTTCCAGACGGCCCCCCGGATCCGCCTGGAAGGGGACGTCGGAATCGTCGAAAACTAGGCGCTGTCTCTTTTTGGGGTGACGCGGCGGAAGACGCGGGGCGGGGCTTCCTTCCGGACCGACTCGGGGGTGATCTCGTAGCGCTCGATGTCCTTCTGCGACGGAAGGTTGTACATGAGGTCGAGGATGATCCCCTCGATGATCTGCCGCAGGGCCCGGGCGCCGGTTTCCTTCTTGAGGGCCATCCCGGCGATCTCGCGGAGCGCCGCGTCGGAGAACTGCAGGGCGGCCCCCTCCATCTCGAAGAGCCGCTGGTACTGGCGCACGAGGGCGTTCCTGGGCTCGGTGAGGATCCGGACCATCGACTCCTCGTCGTGCGGCGTCAGCGTCGCCACGACCGGAAGCCGCCCGATGAACTCCGGGATCATCCCGAACGAGATCAGATCGTCCGGCTCCACGAGCGGCAGGAGTTTCTTCAGGTCGCTTTCGGCCGAACCCGACGGCGTCCCCTTGAACCCGATCTGCTGCTTCCCCAGGCGCCGTCCGATGATGTCGCCGAGGCCCGTGAACGTCCCGCCGCAGATGAAGAGGATGTTCGTCGTGTCGACCTGGATGTACTGCTGCTCGGGGTGCTTGCGCCCCCCCTGCGGCGGCACGTTCGAGACGGTCCCCTCGAGCATCTTGAGGAGCGCCTGCTGGACCCCCTCGCCGGAGACGTCCCGCGTGATCGAGACGTTATGGAGGGTCTTCCCGATCTTGTCGATCTCGTCGATGTAGATGATCCCCTGCTGGGCGCGCGCAAGGTCGAAATTGGCCGCCTGCAGGAGCCGCAGGATCAGGTTCTCGACGTCCTCCCCCACGTAGCCGGCCTCGGTGAGGGTGGTGGCGTCCCCGATCGCGAACGGGACGTCAAGGATCCTGGCGAGCGTACGCGCCAGGAGCGTCTTCCCGCTCCCCGTGCCGCCGATCAGGAGGACGTTCGACTTCTCGATCTCGACGTCCGGCTTCGGGCGGGGAAGCGCCTCCTCGCCGGGGGCGGCCGCCTCCGGAAGGTCCGCCTGGATCCGCTTGTAGTGGTTGTAGACGGCGACCGACAGGACCTTCTTCGCGAGGTCCTGCCCGACGACGTAGTCGTCGAGGGTCTTCCGGATCTCGTGGGGAGTCGGGATCCGGCGGACTCCGGCGGGGGCCCCGGCGCGCTTCGGGCGCTTCTTTTCCTGGGAGAGGATCGCGTTGCATTCGGCGACGCACAGGTCGCAGATGAAGACGCCGGCCGGCCCCTGGATCAGGTGCCCGATCAGCGGAACCCCCCGCTGGCAGAAAGTGCAGACCTCGTTCTCGCCCCGGGGAGGACCGGGCCGGCGGGGGACGCGCGTGCTCATCTCTTCCTTTTATCGGTTCAGGACTTCGCCGGCTTCATCGACTCGAGGACCTCGTCCACGAGTCCGTATTTCTTCGCCTCGTCGGGCCCCATGAAGAAGTCGCGCTGGGTGTCCTTCTCGATCTGCGTCTTGGACTGGCCCGTGTGCTTCACCAGGATGTCGTTCAGCTTGTCCTTGAGGCGCAGGATCTCCTGGGCCTGGATCCGGATGTCGGCCGCGGTCCCGCGCGTCCCGCCCCACGGCTGGTGGAGCATGATCCGGGCGTTCGGGAGGGCGTGCCGCTTCCCCTTGGTGCCGGCCGCCAGAAGCACCGCCCCCATGCTCGCCGCCTGGCCGATGCAGTAGGTCTCGATGTCGCACGGCAGGTACTGCATCGTGTCGTAGATGGCGAGCCCCGCCGTGACGCCCCCGCCCGGCGAGTTGATGTAGAGCGAGATCGACTTGTCGCGGTCCTCGCTGTGCAGGAACAGCATCTGGGCGATCACGAGGCTCGCCACGTTGTCGTCGATCGGGGTGCCGATGAAGATGATCCGGTCCTTGAGAAGCCTCGAATAGATGTCGTAGGCCCGTTCGCCGCGACCGGTCTTCTCCACCACCATCGGGATCAGCATGTGGTCTCCTTTACCCGGCTATTCGATCTCGCGGCGGTTGGCGACGATCTTCCCCACGATGCCGTACGCCTTCGCCTCGTCGGCGGACATCCAGAAGTTGCGGTCGGTGTCGACCTCGACGCGCTTGACCTCCTGGCCGGTCTCCCGGGCGATGATCTCGTTGATGCGCTGGCGCATCTTGACGATCTCCTCCGCCTCGATCTGGATGTCGGCCGCGGTCCCGAAGGAGCCGCCGGAAGGCTGGTGGATCAGGAAGCGCGTGTTCGGGAGCGAGAAGCGGTTCTCCCTCTTCGCGCCCAGGAAGATCGTGATCCCGGCCGAGGCGACCCATCCGGTCCCCACCACCCGCACGGGAGAACGCACGAACTTGATCATGTCGTAGATCGTGTCGCCCGACTCGACATGCCCCCCCTGCGAGTTGATGAAGATCGTGATGGGATCGCTGGACTCCTGGTCGAGGACCACCAGCTGGCCGATCACCGCCTGGGCGAGCTTCTGGTTGATCTCGCCGACGATGAGGACGGTGCGGGCCTTGAGGAGGCGCCCGCCGAGGCCGGCCTCTCCCTTGTCCTTGCCGTCCTTCTTCTCCTCGCCGTTGGGTCCGCCGGGCTCTTTGGGCACTTATCCCTCCGCGATCTTGGCCTTCGACTTCACGAGATCGACCACCTTCGCATGGCGCATCTGGGTGCGGATCTCGTCGAGGGACCCGTCGCGGGCGAACTCCGCGCGCATCTTCTCGGGGCGCTGGCCGCTCGAGGAGGCGATCGCCGCGACGTATTTCTCCACCTCCTGCTCGGTCGCGAAGATCCGCTCCTTCTCCGCGACGCGCTCCAGGATGAAGAGGCTCTTGAGGCGCCTCTCGGCCTCCTCCCGCGAGTGCTTCTGCATCTCGCGGATCTTCTCCTCGACCGACTCCGGCGGGAATCCCCGCGCCGCGAGCTCCCGCTGGTAGCGGCGCAGGATCCGGTGGGACTCCGCGACGACCGCCTCCTCCGGAAGCTCGAACGGCATGGCCTTGGCCAGCTGCTCGTGGATCTGACGCTCCACCTCGAGGTCGGACATCCGTTCCTTCTCGCGCAGGATCAGCTGGCGGACGGAATCCCTGAACGCGGCGACGTTTTCCGAGTGGTACTGTTTCGCGAGGTCGTCGGTGAGCTCCGGCAGGCGGGCGCGCTTCACCTCGTCCACGGCGACGGCGACCGTCCCCTTCTTGCCGCGCAAGGACTCGACCGTGAAGGTGACCGGAATCTGGACGTCGAGCGTCACCGTGTCGCCGGCCTTCTTCCCGGAGAATTTCTTCCCGAGGTCCTCGACCGGGATCTCGCCGACCATCCCCTCCTCGAGCAGGATGGTGAACCCGTCGCGCGCGATCGGCGGCTCCGACCCCGAACTCAAGGTCACCTTGCCGATCACGAGGTCGGTCTTCTCGATCTTCCCCTCCGCGGGGACCCACTGCGCCTTGCGCTTCCGGAGGTCGTCGATGCCGCGGGCGACCTCGTCGTCGGTGACGGCGGGCTTGGGGCGCTTCAGGGAGAGGTTCTGGTACCCCTTCACCTCGAACTCCGGCCAGAGCAGGACCTCCGCCTTGAACTTGAGCCCCTTGGCGGGATCGAACTCGACCGCCTTCTCGTCGACGTGGGGATGGCGCAGGATGGTCCACTTCTTCCCCTCGATCGCCTCGTGGAGCGCCTTCTCGACGAGATCCCCCTTGACGTCGTCGGCGACCTCCTTGGCGAACTTCCGCTCGATCACCTCGCGGGGCACCTTCCCGGCGCGGAACCCCGGGATCGCGGCGGTCTTCCGCAGGTCCCCCAGGGTCGACTCGATCGCCTCCTTCACGGTGTCGGAGGCGACCTCGATGGTGAACCGCTTCTTGCAGGGGCCGAGATCGTCCACGGCGACCGACCGGCAGACCTTCTTTTCCGTGTCGTCGTGGGCGTGCGCGTGAGCGGTCTGTGTCATAGGAACGGGCGATTCTAGCGGGGTGGGAGACGGCTGCAAATCCCTTTTGGCCGGAGAGCGGGCTCTCGCCGTGCAAAATCCCGCGCCGGGGGTAAGATGCCTCGCTCCATGAACCCCGACAAGAACGCCCCCGTCTCGCTCGCCCTCCCCCGCCGGTTCGGCGTGACCGAAGAGTTCACGCTGTTCGAGGACAAGGTCCGCGTCGAGACGAGAAAACGGTTCGGCAACGCCATCGTCGAGATCCCGCTCCGGTTCCTGGATCCCACGTGGGTGCTCCAGAAGGGGTCGTCGCACTTCCGGTATCTCGTCTTCGCGGTCGGCGCCACCGCGGCGACCGCGGCCGTCTGGCTGCACGGGCCCGTCGCCTCGCAGGGCACCGAACGCTGGATGGGATTCGCCGGCGTCCTGACCCTCATCTGGCTTTTCGGGGCTCCCCTCGCCCTCCTGGGATGGTGGAAGGGGCGCTACGACGTGCTCGTCTTCACGACGCTCCACCCCAACTACGGAAACCTCGTCATCGCCCGGGACGCCGCGCGCGAGCTCGAGATCATGCAGTTCGCCGACGCGACGAGCGAACGGATCAAGCTCCTCCAGCTCACGAAGCCCGACGGCTAGCGCGCCTTGTTTTTCCCCCCGCTTCTCCCCACAATAGCCCGCGGCATGCGGGTGTAGCTCAGTGGTAGAGCGCAACCTTGCCAAGGTTGATGTCGCGGGTTCGAATCCCGTCACCCGCTCCATTTCGCGCATAGCGGTCATCTGCGGCGTTGCTCAGGCTCTTCACCGAAAAAGGGGGCAGACAGGCTCTTCAGGCTCGTCACCTGCTCCGTTTCGCATATGCTTCCAGCGTGACGCACGAGTTCCAGGTGATGCACACCGAGGAGGTCCTGCGGGCCGCCTGGCGGCACTTCTGGAAACGCGCCGTCTGGCGCAAGGTGGCGGCGGGGGTGGTCCTCGGCGCGGTCACGACGGGAGCCCTCTGGTTCGCCGGGGCCCCCCGATGGATCCTGCAGGCGCTCCTGGCCGCGCAGGCGCTGGCGGTGGTCTACTTCCCGGTCGTCTTCCACTTCCAGCGCAAGGAGTCGCTCGCGTTCTTCCGGCGCCTTCCCGCGGCGCGGAGCGTGACGATGAGACTTTCGGACGAGGGGTACGGGACCCGGTCCGAGTTCGGCGAATCGACCACACCCTGGCGGAAGGTCGAACGGGTCTGGCGGTTCCCGGAAGTCTGGCTCGTCTTCCACGCGCCGGACAAGTTCTCGATCCTCCCCACGAAGGATCTCCCCTCCGGCGCGGCGGAATACATCCTCCGGAAGGTCGCCACCTTCGCGGCCGAAATCCGCTAGAAATCCCTAGTCCCGCGCGATCCAGGCGGGCGTGCGGCCGCGCCCCTGGATCTGGAACCAGATCCCCTCGAAAAGGGGCGTCGCGTAAAGCGGCGCCCGGTTCCCGGGATCAAGGTTCGAGAACTCGACGCTGAACCCCAGGAGCTGCACCGGACCTCCGAGCCCGCCGGCCGCGAGACAAGCCGCGTCGGTCAGCTCCAGGGAATCCTTCATCTCCGGACCGTTCACTGTCGGCACCCCGCCGGCAAGCGCCGGAACGCCCGCCTTGACGGTCATCCCGACCCGCTCGGCCCCGGACGGATCCCCGGCGGGGATCCCCGTCCAGCCGGCGCACCGGATGCGCGCGGGGATTCCCAGATCGTAGGCCGGCGAGATGTACTCGGGGTTGTTCACGGACGGATAGGGGTCCGGCGGCAGGAAGAACCGTCCCAACCGGTAGCGTTCATCGACATCCTCCTCTTTCAGGACTTCATCGGGACTGCCATCCCCGTCGAGATCTGTGATGCCGCTGGCCCGCTTCACCCCGTCGTAGAACCGGACCTCGTCCCCGGAAAAGCGGATCAACCGCGTCTCCTGGAGCGGGGCGTCCTCGTACGTCGGACGCGGATGGGACGGATAGGCGCGCCCTGCCGACTGGAACCGGACCGGGACGCTCTGGTTGATCGACTGGCTGTCCTTCTCCGAGCCCGCCAGGATGCCGTTGACGTAAAGCGTCACGGTCAGGTCCTTCTTGGGCCCGAGCGTCCCGTCGCCGTTCGTGTCTTCCCGCGGGTCGAGCACGCCGTTCCCGTTCGTGTCCTCGGACACCTCCGCGTTCTCCACCGTCACGACGAGATGGTCGTGCCCCGTCGTGAACCTCCCGGAATCGACATCCGGAACGAACGCGGTGAACTCGATCATGTAGCCGCCGTAGTGATACATCCCCTCCGGAGGAGGGCGTATCATGTCGTGCGGGTTGTCATCGACCACCGTGATATTGGCGTCGCTGGGCGCCTTGAAGAGGACGGTGTAGGTCTTCCCCTTCCGGTCCGCGGCGTCCAGGTCCGGAAGCCTTGTCACCTTGAGCACGATGTCGTTCTTCTCCCGTTGCGCGGGGTTCGTGTCGTCGACGACCGGCAGGACGGCGTCCGCCGCGAGCTCGAACAGGGTATTGACCCCGGTCGTCCACCACTCGACCGAGAAATCCCGCATCACGGGTCCCAGGGTCAGTGGCGGGAAATCCAGGGGGGAGCAGGCGTCCCCCGTCGTGTTCCCGGCGGCGAGCATCCACGGCGAGATCGCGCCGACGGAAGACCCGGGGGCGTTCTTCGCGAGCGACCGGTAGACCGGCGGATCAGGGGCCAGGACCAGCGGCGGGAGGGGACCCCGCGTTTTCGTCTGCCACTCCGCCTCCTGGTAGAACCACATCCGCGGGATGTCGTCCGGCTGGAACGGCCAGTAGAGATAGGCCCCCTGGTGCGCGGTGTACTTCCCGGCGAGCCCGACGATCCCGAGCAGCGTGCTTCCGGCCCCGCCGACCCCGTTCGGATTGCAGCCGCCCCCCGTCACCGCCCCGCGAAAAGGTGGGGGCGGGGCGATCGGGAGCGCGGCGGCGGTCGTGAGATCCTCCACGCTGTCGGACACGGTCCGCCGCCGGAGGTTCTTGTTGGGAAGGTCGACGATCGCGATCCCGCGGTCGGTCCATTTGGGATACGCGCTCCAGGCCCCCACGTTGTCCAGGTCTTCCTGGCTTGTGAATTCCAGCCGCTCGGCCGCCGCGAGCCTTCCCCCCGCCAGGGCCTGCGCGCGCCCCGACCGGCCGGCGGTCTGGACCCGGTATTGCGTCGGAGGGGCCAGGGTCAGGGCATGGAGGAACGCCGGGCCTTCCGAACTCAACCGGGCCCTGTAGGGAGAGGCGGTCCAGGCTCCGGTCCGGGCCGGCACGGGAAACGCGACCGGGGAGAGCGCCTCGATCCCGGTAAACGGCCGCACGACCCCTCCCGGGGGGAGGCCCGGCCCGGGGTCGATCCCCCACCCCCTCCAGTTCACGAGATCCGCGAGGTAGTTCCCCTCCTTGGACACGGCGTAGAAGGCGGCGTCCGCCTTCGCGCGCGCCCACCCCCAGGCGGCGTCGGGCCAGCCAGCGGCAAGTAGGGGGGCGACGTCATCCTGGAAGAACCGCGAGACCGGGTCGGGCGCGGCCTCCCCGCACAGCTCGCGCCGGAAGGCGAGCCATGAGGCGCGCCGGGAAGTCCTCCGGAACTCGATCGCCCAGTCGGCGAGTTCCTCCGCCTCGTCGGGATAGATCATGACGGAGGCCCCGGCGGTCCCCTGCGTGTAGTCGACCGCCCCGCCGGAGCGGACGCCGGGGACGCCGTAGGGAAGCCCCAGCCATTCGGTCGCGGACTTGCGAAGGACGAACGTGTCGTCGGACGGGAAGAACGACACGTAGCGCCAGATCGACTCCAGGATCTCCCGGGGCGCGGTCGCCAGCTCGATCTGCGCCGTTTCGGCGCCCGACCCGGCCCGCATCTCGTACGGGCCGAAATCCAGGTATGGAAGGACCGTATCGATCTGGCCGGGGGTGTACCCCAGGACCGACAGGGCCGCGCGGACCGCCCCGGCGGAGCGATAGCCGTACCGGGGCCGTCCCGGATCGAGAACGCCGTTCCCGTTGGCGTCCTCTCCGGAATCGAGGAGCGTGTTCTGGTTGAAGTCCTCCCCGAAGAGGAGATGGCGCCCGAGGGCGGAGATCCGGATCGGCTCCCCCGTCATGCCCCCGACCGTATAGGGGCGGTTCGCCCGCTGGATCACGTCGGCGTTCGCGGCCGCGGGATCCAGGAGGATCGCGCCGAGATTGTCCCCGATGCGGGCGAGTCCCGGAGAAGGCGGGGTCGTCCACGCCGGATCCGGCTGGAAGTCGACGGGAAAAAGTCCTCCCGCCGAGACGATCTTGAGCGCGAAGGTCGCCTGGAACGGGGTGTCCGACAGGCGGAGGCGGCCGCTCCAGGCGGAGAACTTCCCGTCGCCGTCGAGATCCGTCCAGGCGCCCGTGCCCGAGACGTCGTCGAGCCCCGGGTCGTACCGGTCCGCGCTTCCGGCAACCTCGTCCCAGCCCTCCCCGTGGCTGTAGGACGGGTTCGCGGCGCCATGGATCCCGGCCGCGAGCCCGTCCCGGAACGTCCAGTCGTCCCCCCGGTCGGCCGGCAGCCCTCCCTGCGAGGGATATCCGGTCCCCTCGGCGAGGCGCCCCGCGGCGTAGGCGAGGCCGCTCTCGGCGACGAGCCCGGCGCGCGAGCGTTCCTGGCGCGCCTCGTCCGCCGCGGCGGTGAACCGCGCGAGCCGCATCAGAAGGACGCTCACGAGGGAAAGTCCCGTCATGAGGCCGCTCACGAGGATGAGAACGATTCCTTTTCTCATTTCATTGCCCGCCTTCCGGCGGCGCGTCATCGCGCGCCGGCATGGCCGACCGGCACCCGAGGACCACCGCGCGGGCGACCGCGTCGTCCGCGATCCGCCCCACGAGGCGCGCGCGGTCTTCCCCTTCGGCCGCCAGAAGCGCCAAGGCCGCCGCCGCCGTCCTCTCCGCGGGCCGCGCGCCCGGGTCGTCCAGGACCCTCTCCCAGCACGAAAGCCCCGTCCACGTCCCCGAGAGAAGGGTCAGGCATTCGACGCGGTTCGAAAACCCGGGGGACGCCGCCGCCCCGCCCCAGCGTGCCAGCGCCTCCCGCCAGGGAAGCGGGACCGCCTCCTGGACGCAGGCGAACGGCTTCTCCCCCCCGCGGACGATCCCGCGCCGCCCCGCCGGAACCGGATGCGACGCGCCGGCCCCCCGGACCGAAACAAGCCCTTCCGCGACCTCGACCGCCAGGACTGGCGATCCGGCGATCCGGAACGCCCGTGCCTTGAAGACGGTCCCTAATACGGTGATCTCCCCCGCCGGCGAGACGATCCGCACACGGTCGTCCCCCTTGGCGACCTCGGCCTCGAGGGTTCCCCGCGCGAGTTCGATCCGGCACCGCTCCCCGGGCAAGGAGGCCAGAAACCGGATCTCGCCCCCCGCCCCCACCCGGAAGCGCGTCCCGTCCGGAAGCGACAGGGATTTCGTCCCGGTCGGGCCGGCGCGGAATGTCCCCTCGCGGCCGGCGACCCGCTCGCCCGCGGGAAGCGTGAACGGCCGGGAGGGAGCGGAGGATCCCGCCAGCCGCGCGATCCCGAGGGCAATGACAACCGCGGCAGCGGCGCCCAGCGCGGGGACCAGGTAGCGCGCCGGGGATCTTCCCGCCCGTCTCCCCGCCTGCCAGGAGGCGCGTGCCGCGGCGGCCAGCGCCGCCGGATCCGGGACGGAAACAGGGCCCTCCGCCGGGCCGGCGGCGACCGCCGACAGGCGCCCCCGGCAGGTGTCGCAGGATCCCAGATGGGCCTCCACCTCCCCGGGGATCCCGCCGGCGGTCTCCTCGACAAGGACGACGATCTCTTCCGGGGAAAGGCAGGGCCGGCTCACACCCTTAGTCTTCACGACTCCCGCCCGCGCATCACGCCTTTTTCAGTTTTTCTCTCAATTTCTCCACCGCGCGGGAAAGGATGGTCCGCGCGTAGGCCGGACTGACCGCCAGGATCCGTGCGATATCGCCTGCCTCCATCCCCTCCTGGAACCTCAAGCGCACGACGAGCCGTTCCCGCTCCGGAAGGTCCAGGACCAGCCGCTCGACGAGCCTCTCCGTCTCGGCGGCCTCCAGCTGCCCCAGCGGATCCGGACCCGGAACGGCCGGATGGCGGTCCGGATCCAGGAGATCCAGCCGGAGACTGACGCGTCCCGCCCGGCGCAGCTCCCGCGCGATCCGGTCCCGGGCCGCGATCGCCGCCACGGCCCCCAGGAAGGTCGGCAGGGAGGAGCGCCACCGGAACGCCTCCAGGAGCCGCGCGCCGCCGGCGGCCAGGCGCACGAACGCCTCCTGGACGCACTCCTCGGTCTCAAGGGCGCCCGGCCGGCGCCCCAGCCTGCTGCAATAGACGTGGACGACCCGGCGCGACATCGTTTCGGCGTGATCGCGGGCAAGCCGCTCCCAGGCGTCGTGATCCCCCGCGACGCACCGCGCGACGAGCGCACGCGGGTCCTCGAGCTCGCCGGACATGACCCGTATCGTGGCCTAATCCGCGCGAAAGTCCAGGAGGCTCCGGCCGGCGCGCGCCGGAGCCGTGCGGTGAAGCGTCACTTGATCGTGACAGGGACAGGCATCGAGACGGACCGCCAGGTCCGGCCTTCGGCCGGGTCGCCGTCCGTGAATCCCGCCACGAGACGATACCGTCCCGGAGGGACGTCCTGGGGAAGGACGCCTTTCACGCCCGTGGTCTCCCCTCGTCCAGGCGCCTGAAGCGCGGCTGGCGGCCCCGTCTCGAAGGTCCTCATGGCGGCGACCTCTCCCTTCTCGTCGAGGAGGGCGGCCCAGCAACGGAATCCGGGCGTCCCGTCGTCGGGCTCCTCCCCCGTGAGGATCAGGTCGAAGGAGAGGGGGCTCCCGGAGGCCGTCTCGCGCGCGGCAAGGACGATATCGACCGCCGGGCTTCCCGGGGCCTGATCCAGGGAAGGGAGGGCGTAAAGCGGCCCCGCTTCCGCCCTGGCCCGCAGCCGGGTGGCGCGATGGATGATCTCACGGTCCGGGTCCTCGCCCTGGGCGCGGATCCGGGCGTCGAACGCCGCGCTGCCCGGCCGGGGCCCGCCCCGGCCGGCCGTCGTGTCGTACAGGACGGAAAGCCGGAACGGCCCCGCTTCCAGGGTCTGGCTGCTTTCGAGCGTCACGTCCTGCTCGAAGGACTCCCCCGGGGCGACGCACAGGAGATCGAACGCCCCCGCCTGTTGCAGGTTCTGGAAGAAAAGGTGGAACGCGTTGTCGGCCTCCCCGGAATCCCGGCACGGAAAAAATGCGCTCGGCCGGATCCAGAGCGGCCTCTTTCCCGTGTTCCGGAGGCAGACCCGGGCCTTTGCGGGGGTCCCGCATGCGATGGTCGTCTTCTCCGGCAGGACCGTCAGTTCGAATTCACCGGGGTCCGCCTTCCCGCCGGAAAAGAGATCCTTGAGGATCCCGCGCGCGCCGCTTCCCATCCCTTCCAGGGTCCTGAACGTGTGGGCGGCGACCCGCGGGTCCCGTGTCGTTTTCAGGAGGCCGACAAGCCTGTCGATCTCCCGCCGTTTCCCGGGAGAGACCCACGCCATCCTTTCCAGGAGCTCGCCGGCGCGCAGGCGGATCTCGGTGTCCTCGCTTTCCGCCGCCGGCACCAGCGCCCAGACGGCATCCGGCCCGATCTCCGCGAGGCGCGCGGCCGCGGTCGCGCGGACCCCGTGATCGGAGTGCCCCAGATCCCCCACGAGAGACTTGATTTCCTCCCGGAGCGCCGGGTCGGCGGGAGGCCGCGGGGCGTCGCCATCCGTCCCCCCGAAAAGGGAAAGGACGGCGCAAAACAACGCGGAAAGCCCCGCCATCGCGACGACCGGCCGCCCCCTCACGTCACTCCCGCCCGATCCAGGCCGGGGAATGCCCGCGGCGACGGACCTGCATCCAGACCCCCTCGAAAAGGGGCGTCTCGAAAAGCGGCTGGCCGTTCCCGGGCTGGAGGTTGAAAAAACCGACGCTGTAACCCAGTGCCGTCAAGGGCCCCATCGCCGAAAACGCCCCCGGAGGGGTCAGCTGTGTGGTGGGTGACAGACTGACGCCGTCCACGTACAGGGGAGGACCGTTCTTAGGCTCCCCGACCTTCACGTCGATCCCGACCCGCTCCACTCCTCCTCCCCCGCCCAGGTCTCCCGTGGGGAGCCCCGTCCAGCCGGCACAGACCAGGGTGACCGGAGAGTCGAAAACGTACATCGGAGAGACGAATTCCGGATTGTCCGGCGCGCCTTGCGCCCCCTTGGGGAGAAAATACCGCCCGAGTTTCCAGCGATCCCTGGCGTCGGGCTCCTTCAGGACCTCGTCCGTGACCCCGTCCCCGTCGGCGTCGGTGATCCCGCTGACGCGCCTCACGGCATCCTTGCCATACAGCCTGACCTCGTCTCCGTTGAACGCGAAATACGTGATCCTCTTGCCGGGAACGTCCCGCGACATCGGATACGGAAAGGACGGATAAGGGTATCCTCTCCTGAACCAGGCCGGATCCTTGACGTTCTTCTTCAACCCGTCAAGACTGGAGGCGGTCGCGATCGACTTTCCGTCGACGTAAAGACACATCTTCAGGTCGTTCCACAGGTCCTCGCCGGGAAAGTCCGGCCCCGTGTTGGCGGGATCCACGAGATCCCCGTCCCCGTTCATATCCTCCCAGTCGTCCACGGTCCCGTTCCCGTTCACGTCCTCGTTGCGCGTCGCGTTTTCGAATGTCAGCACGACATGGTGGGCGCCGGCATCGACGCGATCGTTCAACGGGTCCGGGTTTCCGACGCTGACTTTCGGAACGAACGCGTCCAGGACAAAGTCGTATACGTCGTCATTCGCCCAATTCCTGACCAGCATGGCCGCCGTGTTTTTCACCCGGACATCCGAGTTCGCGGGGGCCCGGAACGTCGCGGTATAGCGGTAGCCGGGCCCCCAGACGGGAGGCGAGCCCGCCTCCTCGAAAGAAAGACTCCTGTTGATCCGGATCGAGATCAGTTTCTCGCTCCCGTTCGCCTGGACGGCATTCCCCTCGAGGACAAAAACGTCCGACGTGTTTCCGGTCGCCCAGCATTCGACGGTCCACGACTTCATGCCGGCCGCCGGATCCCCGTTCGTGATCGGATCGAAATCGAACGGCCAACACGTACAGGCCGAGGCTCCGGAAAAGGAGGAGCCAGGAGTGCCGTTCGAATAGCGAAAGACCCAGGGATTGTCCGCGTTGACATCCTTCAGGTTGTCGGGGGCAGGAACGGTCGTTTTCCGGGTCTGCGTGCCCCACTCGGCCTCCGGGACAGAAACCGCGGCCGCGGTGTCGTCCGCGAGCATATGCCACGAAAGGTCGGCCCCCTGGTTGCCGGTGTATCGCCCGGCCAGGCCGATAAACCCGCGAGAAGCGTCGGCTCCTACAGGGACCGGGATACCCGCGATATAACCCTGAACCCGTCCATTCGGATTGAACACGGGGCCGGTGACCGCGCCACGGAACGGTGCGGGCGGCCCGACGAAGCCGCCGTTCGCGAAATCCTCGACGGCATCGAAGACCTCGCGGCGTCGCCAGTTCCTGGAGCCCGGATTGGGGTAATCGAGGACCGTGATCCCCCTTGCGGCCCAACGCGCGGCGGAGGCCAGACCCGCATTCTCGAAATCCTCCTGGCTCGAGAACTCGATCGTCTCGGCGGACCGGAAGCGCCCTGAAGCGCGCGCCGAGGCACGGCCAGAGCGCGCGGCCGTCTCCACGATATGGATCGCGGGGGGCGCCAAGGTCAGCGCAAACGCGGCAACGGGAGACGAGTTCGCGGACCCCGTATACGGGTTGACATTCCAGGATCCCGTACCGGCCGGAACCGGAAAATCAAAACCCGTCTCCCCCGCAACCCCCAGAAAATGACGGACGACTCCCGCCGGAGGGGCGCCCGGCCCGGGATCGATCCCCCAGTCGCCCCAGTTCCGCGGAGCGTCGCTCGTCGGAACCATGTCCGGAAAGGCGGCATAAAAAGCGGCATCCGCCTTGGCGCGCGCCCAGACACAGGCGGCTTCTCCCCATCCGGCCGCGAGGAGCGGCGCCGTATCGGCCGCGAACAAGGGAACACCCGAAGAGCCCGAAAATGCGGTATCGGGACGGGACCGGGCGCACAGCGACTCCCTGAAGGCCTGCCAGGAGGAGCGCTTATCGGTCTTCCTGAATTCCAGCGCCCAGCCCGCGAGAAGAGCCGCCTCATCCGGGAAGATCATCACACCGGAATTCGCGTAAGAAGCATCGCCGCCGCCACGCCAGCCAGGGCTTCCATAGGCGCTCCCCAGCCACTCCGAGAAGTTGGGCCCGCCCGGCGGCGGCTTGCTGGGTCCTCCGGTCCCTCCAAGACCGCCAGGCCCACCAGATCCACCGGATCCACCCGTGCCGGCGCTATTATTTTTCACATACGAAAGGATTTCTCCGGAGGGTTCCCGTGACGCGTAGACCCAGAGCGCCTGGAGAATCTCCGGGGACGCGGTCGAAAGATTGACCGCGTAGACCCCCTGCCCGGCAGAGTCGTCACAGGGACCAAGGTCGATATAGGGGATCACCTCGTCGATAGCGGCCGGGGGATACCCGTAACCAGCCAGCGTTTTCCGGATCTCGTCAATACTGGAGTAACCCTTCTTGATGTTCTCGCACAAATGGCGGCCCAAGGCCGAGATCCGGACAGGTTCTCCGTTCTGGTACGCGCGATCGACGCGTTCCGGGACCGACCCGTCCGGGGGAAGCAGGACAGCCCCGAGATTGTCGCCGAACCGCATGAGCCTTCCTTTTGCTGCCGCGCCGACAGACGTGGCAGAAAAGTTGACCGGGAAAAGGGAGTTCGCGGCGACGATCTTGAGCGCGAACGGCGCCTTGATCCCTCCCCCATCCCCCCGAAGGCGCCCGCTCCAGGCGGAGAACTTCCCGTCCCCGTCGAGATCCGTCCAGGCGCCGGACACCGAGACGTCGTCGAGCCCCGCGTCATAAGTCCCGGGGGCGCCTCCCGTCTCCCGCCAGATCTCGCCATGGCCGTACGAGACGTTGACGGCATTGGCCAGATCCGTTTCCAGACCGTCCCTGAACGTCCAGTCATCGCCGCGATTGTCGGGGGACGGCTCCTGCAGGATCGACAGGGGATACCCGATCCCCTGGCTCAACCGGCTCGCGGCGTAGCTCATGCCGCTCTCGGCGACGATGTCGGCGCGGACCTTCTCCAGGCGCGCCGCGTCCGCCGCCGCGGTGAAGCGCGCGAGCCGCACCAGGACGACGCTCACGAGCGAGAGCGCCGTCAGGAGGCCGCTCACGAGAACCAGGACGATTCCGGTCGTCTTGCGTCTCATCGCGCCTCCCTTTCCGTGTCCGACAGGATCCCCGCCAGGATCGCGGCGCGCTTCCTCTCTTCAGGGGAAGCCGTCGGGTCGGCCGGCACCTCGTTCCAGGATTCGATCCCCTCCCATCGTCCCGCAAGAAGCGTCAGGCACTCGACGCGCCCCGGAAAGTCCGGCGCTGACGCGCCTTTGCCCCACCGGGCAAGGGCCTCGCGCCAGGAAAGCGGGATCGCCTCCTGGACAGTCGCGAAAGGAACCTTACCGCCACGAACGATCCCGCGCCGGCCCGCCGGAACCGGATGGACCGTGTCCCCTCCCCGGATCTCGACAAGCCCTTCCGTCACCTCCACCGAAAGGACCGGCTCCTCTGCGACACGGAACGCCTTCGCGAGGAAGGCGGTCCCGAGCACGGTGATCTCCCCCGCCGCCGAGACGATCCGGACGCGGTCCGCACCCTTGGCGACCTCGGCCTCAAGGGATCCCCGCGCGAGCTCGATCCGGAACCGCTCCCCCGGAAGGGGTGCGAGGAACCGGATCTCGCCCGACGGGCCGATCCGCAGACGCGTCCCGTCGGGAAGCGAGAGCGGCTTCATGTCCCCGGAGGAAGTCCGGAACACCCCGTCGCGTCCGGCGACGGGATCCCCCGCGGGAAGCCTGTGGACGCGGGCCGGATCCTCCGCGGGCTTGAGCAGGATCCAGCCGGAGACGGCCACCAGCACCGCGGCGGCCGCCCCCGCGACCCATCCCCATGTCCGCGATCCCGGCCGCGCGACCCGGACTTCCGGTTCCACCACCAGGCCCGCCAGGAGATCGTCCAGCCCGGCGATCGCCTCGCTCTCGCCCCGGCAGGCGGCACACGCCTCGAGGTGGGCCGTGACGGCGGACGCCTCGTCCGGGGAAAGCGCCCCGGTCCGGTATTCGCCCAGCCTGTCGCGCGCCTCGTCGCAGGTCATGCGTCCTCCCCCGTCCTCATCCGCGCGCGAAGGGCCGAAAGCCCGCGGCCCACCCAGGTCCGGGCGGTCCGCTCGATCGACCCCATCCGCCGCGCGATCTCCGGAAAATCGAGCCCTTCCAGGTACCGCAGGACGATCGCCGTCCGGTACGGCTCGTCCAGCCCGCAAAGCGCCTCCTCGGCCAGACGCGCCGCCTCGCGGCGCTGGACGTCCCCGGCGGGATCCGACGGCCCGCCCGGCGACCGGGACGTCCGGAAGAGCCGCATCCGGCGTTTCCGCGCGCGCAGGCGGTCCACGGACAGCCGGTAGCAGACGGCGTAGAGCCAGCCGGCAAGCCGCGCCCCTTCCCCGGAAAGCCCCCGGGCCCCGCGCGCGCGCAGGATGACCTCCTGACAGACGTCCTCCGCCTCGCCGGCATCACCCAGGACGCGCGCGGCGTAGGCGGTCAGCCTCTGCCGGTAGCGCGCCGAGAGGGCGGCGGCGGCCTCCTCGAACCTTCCCTCTTCCAGGGCGATCGCGATCATCTTGTCGTCCAAGCCTTCACCTCCGGGACGTCCGCCGGGAGCGCCCTGACTCATGCCCTCTTCTACTTTTTTTGCGGGGCCCTGTCCCCGGCGTTTCCCGTCCGGCCCAGCGTCACATGAAGCGGCCGGTGGTCGGACCCGAGATCGCGTCCCAGATGCAGGCGTTTCACCGAAAGCCTGCGGTCATGCAGACAGTGGTCAAGGGGAAGGAACGGCCGGAAGGAGGGCCAGCTCAAGCCGAGGCCCCGCCCGCCGACGGCAAGCCCCGTCGCGGCGAGGAACGACCGGAAGGAACCGGTCCAGGGGGTGTCGTTCAGGTCGCCGATCACGACGGCGGGAACCTCCTGCGCCGCCACCCATCCGGCGATGGCTCCGATCTGTGTGTCGCGCTGGCGGGAGCGCTCGCGCGTCAGGGGCGGGATCGGGTGGACCCCCAGGAGCGAGATCTCGCTCCCTCCGAGGTCGAGCCGCGCCTCGATCGCCGGGACGGACGGGCTCCCCATCTTGACGGCCCGGCAGGCGGCGACCGGGACGCGCGACCAGGCGGAGATCCCGAAGAGCCGCGAATAGTCGCGACTCTCCGGCATGGCGGCGACGCACCGGTAGGGAAGGCGGGCCCGTTCGAGCGCGTCGATCCAGGCCTCGTCCGTCTCCGCCAGGACGAGGAAGTCCGCGTCGCAGTCGCGCAGGTACCCGATCACGCGGGCGCGCTCCGGGTGGTACAGGTAGACATTGTGGTAGAGGATCTTCAGGACCGGCCCTCCCGGCGGGACAGGCTCCGCCACGCGCGACGCGTGAGGCCAGATGATCGCGACGGACCAGAGTGCGCCGGCGAGGGCGAGAGCGGCGGTCCGCGGACGCCGCGCGAACGGCAGCGCCGCCGCCGCCGCGACGAGGAAGACCGCGTAGACGACGTGAAAATGCGCGAGAAGGTCCCAAGGCCATCCCGGCTCCGCCAGCGACCCGGCCGCGACGCAGAGACAGGCCCCCCAGACGCCCGCCGCCGCGATATCGAGCGCGGCGCGCCCCGACCCCCGCAGGGTGACCATCAGCGCCGTCCCGCCCGGGCACGGATCCAGGCGGCCGCGCGCGCCGGAGCGGATCTCCCCGCGAAGACGGCGGCAAGCCCCAGGCGGCGCGCGGCCCCGGCAGAAAGACGGCTTTCACCGACCACGGCAACAACCGGTTTTCGCGCGCGCCGGGCCTCGCGGCAGATCTCGGCCACTCCCTTTCCCTGGAGGGTCTGCGCGTCGAGCCGCCCTTCCCCCGTCACGACGACGTCCGCCCGGCGGATCGCCCGTGAAAGGCCGACGGCCCGGGCGACGAACGGGGCCCCCGGAACGATCCGCGCGCCAAGGATCCCTGAAAATCCGGCGGCGATCCCGCCGGCGGCCCCGGCGCCGGGAAGGCGCGCGACCCGGCGGCCGCAATCGCGCGCGATCACGCGGCTCATGTTCAGAAGCCCCGCCTCGAGGCGTTTCACATCGCGGGGCGCCGCCCCCTTTTGCGGGCCGAACATCCGCGCGGCCCCCGAAGGACCCAGGAGCGGCGAGCGGACATCGCACAAAAGAAGGATCCTGATCCCCCGAAGGCGCCGTCGGGCGACCGACGCGTCGATGCGCCGGATCCGCGCCAGAGCCTCTCCCCCGTCGCCGACCTGATTCCCCCGCGCGTCCAGAAAACGGACCCCGAGGGCCGAGAGGGTGCCGAGGCCGCCGTCCACGGTCGCCGTCCCGCCGAGGCCGATCCGGATCACGCGCGCACCGGACCGCGCGGCATGGAGGGTCCATTCCCCTAGGCCGCGGCTGGTGGCGCGCATCGGGTCGCGCCGCCCCGCCGGAACGAGGGAGAGTCCGCACGCCTCCGCCGCGTCGATGACGGCCCCCTTGCGCGACCGGTCCGAAAGCCAGCGCACCGCGACGCGCCGCCCCGCCGGGCCGGTGACGGCAAGACGCCTCCACCGCCCGCCTTCCCCGACCGCGAGGGCCGCGGCGGTCCCTTCCCCTCCGTCAGCGAAAGGAAGGAGGTCGATCCGCGCGCGCGGAAAGGCGCGGCGCAACGCCGCCGCGCACCGGCGCGCGGCGGCGACCGCGGAGAGGCGCCCCTTCATCGGCATCGGAGAGACGAGGATCCGCCGGAAGCGGTCAGCCCGCGTCGCGCGCAAGGAGCGGCGTCAGCCCTTCCTCGTCGAAGCGGCGCTTCAGGGCCAGGTGCACCTGCCCGACCCGCTCGAGCGCCCGGCGGGTGTCCGAACCCCGGCACCAGAGATCGACCCGGATCTCGTGCCCCCGGGGCGTGGCGCCGACCGGAAAGACCCAGGAATCCTGGATCTCGGCGTCCTTCTCGAGGACGCCCTTCACGACCTCCACCGCCCGCTCGATCCGCTCGCGCGGTGCGGCGAGGTCCATGAACATCGAGAAGGCGCGCCGCGTGTGGGGCCGGCGCGAGAGGTTGTTCACCACGCCGCGCGCGGCGACGGCGTTGGGGATGACCGCGAGCGTCCCCTCCTGGGTGCGCAGGCGAAACCCCATGAGCCCCGTCGCCTCGACATATCCGTCGAGTCCCTCCACGACCACGTGGTCCCCCACCTGGAAGGGACGTTCGACCAGGATCGGCACCAGCGCGAAGAGGTTGGCGAGCGTCTCCCGGGCCGCCAGCGCCATCGCGAGCCCCGCCACGCCCATGACGATGAGGAGCGACCCCACGCCGATCGAGAGGTTCTCGAGGACCACGAGGACCGTCGCCACGGCGAGGATCCCCTTCACGCCGTGGCGCAGGTACGGGACGAGCCGCTCGTCCTCCTCGGAGGAGACGCGCCGGCCCAGCGTGTCGAACACGACATCGATCACCTTGAGGAGGCCGTATCCGCACGCGAGGAACAGCAGCCCCCCGAACGCCTGGCTGCGGATCCCGTTGTAGTACGCCTTCGTCTCGGCCGGCAGCCCCTGCATGACGAAAAGCGTGACGCCCGTGTTCACCCCCGCGAGGATGATGATCCCCTCCACGAGGCGCTCGATCCCCAGCAGGGTCTTCTGGTCGACGTGCACCCGGTGGCTCTGGACGTACCCCTCCAGGACCGGCACCCAGTGGTTGCGCACCAGGCGCGCCACCACCAGCGTCGCCACCAGCCACGCCAGCCCCAGCAGGAACCGCAGGGTCGGCTCGTCGAGAAGCAGGTTACGCAGGCGCCGGTCCTCGGCCTCCTTGTGCTGGCGCCGCTCGTTTTCCATCGTCTGGAGGATCGAGACGATCCGGACGAGCTGGATCCCCTTGGTCCGGAGTTTCGCCTGCTTCAGGGGCTCGGCCGAGGCGTCGTAATGCGTCAGGAGGAAGGCGCGGCATTCCTCGACCACGGGCCCGTCGGCGTCGGCCGCAAGCCCCGCGATCGCCGCCTCGACGGCGCGCGAGAAATCCTCCGGCAGGACGTTCGGCTCGCGGGCCTCCGCGGCCGCCCCCCACAGCGCCACCAGCAGGACCGCCAGAAGCGGCGCGCGTCGTCTCATGGCTGCTCCTTTTCATTCTTCCCGTCTTCCTCCCGGATCCGGTACTCGTCCATCTTGCGGTAGAGCGTCCGGACGCCGATCCCGAGCGCCTTCGCGGCCTTCGTCTTGTTCCCCCCCTCGCGCGCGAGCGTCTTCTCGATCAAGAGGCGCTCGACATCCTCCAGGCGCGTCCCGGCCGGGATCGTGACGAGGTCGGACGCCTCCCGGGCCGACGCGATCTCGGCGGGCAGGAGGTCGGCCGTGAGGACGTTCTGCCCCGGCTTCGCCAGGACCACCGACGTCCGGAGCACGCTCTCGAGCTGGCGGACGTTCCCGGGCCAGGAATGGCGCTTCAGGGCGTCAGTCACGTCCGGGTCGATCCGCATCGGCGGGCGCTTCGCCTCGGCGCAGGCCTTCGCCACGAAATGCCCGGCGAGGAGCGGGATGTCCTCCCGGCGGTCGCGCAGGGGAGGGATGCGCAGGGTCACCCCCTTGATCCGGTAGTAGAAATCCTCGCGGATCCGCCCCTCCTTGACCCCCTTCTCGAGGTCGGCGTTCGTGGCGGTCACGAGGCGCACGTCCGCCTTCATCGTGCGCGTCCCCCCGACCCGCTCGAACTCCCCCGCCTGCAGGACCCGCAGGAGCTTCACCTGGATCGCGGGGGCGACGTCCCCGATCTCGTCGAGGAAGAGCGTCCCGCTGTCAGCGAGCTCGAAGCGCCCCTTCCGGTCGGCGACCGCCCCCGTGAACGCCCCTTTCACGTGCCCGAAGAGCTCGCTCTCGAGCAGCCCCTCCGGCAGCGCGCTGCAGTTCACCTTCACGAGCGGCCTTTCCGCCCGGGGGCTGGCGCGGTGGAGGGCGTTGGCGACGAGTTCCTTCCCCGTTCCGCTCTCCCCGAGGACGAGGACGTGCGCGTTCGTGGGGGCGACCTGCCGCACCATCCGGAACACCTCGCGCATGGAGGGGCTCGTCCCGATCATGCCGGAAAAGTCCTCCGTCCCGAACAGCTCGTCCCGGAGGCGCTGGTTCTCGGCGACGAGGTCCTTCTTCTCGAGGGCGCGCGCGACGAGCGCGCGCAGGCGGTCGAGGTTCAGGGGTTTTTCCAGGAAGTCGTACGCCCCCTCCTTCATGGCCTTGACCGCCAGCTCCACCGTGCCGTGGGCGGTCATGAAGATCACCATGGCGTCCGGCCGGAGCTTGCGGCACGCCTCGAAGATCCGCATCCCGTCCACCCCGCCGGGAAGCACCATGTCGCAGAGCATCAGGTCGATCTCGTTCTCCTTGAGGCATGAGAGCGCCTGCGGCCCGTCCGCCGCCGCGAGGATCGCGTACCCCTGGCTCTCGAGCGCGCGCTTCAGGGCCGGCCGCGCGTCCGGATCGTCCTCGACCAGCAGGACCGTCTTCATTTCGCCATCCGGATCGAAAGGGGCACCCACACCGTGAACGCGGCCCCGGCGCCGGGTGCGCTCTCGACCTGGATCCTTCCCTGATGCGCCTTCACCACGCCGTCGGCGTAGGGAAGCCCCAGGCCCGTCCCCCCCTCGCGCGTGGTGAAGAAGAGATCGAAGATGCGCGGCAGGACCTCCGGCGGGATCCCCGGCCCCGTGTCCGCCAGGCGCAGCACGACGTGCCCATCCTCGACGCCGCTCGTCACCGTGAGGACGCGCTTCGCGCCGGCGGGGTTCCTCTCCATCGCCTGGATCGCATTCAGGGCGATGTTGTAGACCGCCTCCGACAGGCGTTCGACGTCAACGAGGACCTTCGGGAGCGGCGAGAGCGACACCGTGACGTCGACCGCCGCCTTCCGGACCTGCCCTTCGAGAAGCTGCAAGGCCGACAGGACCGCGCGGTTGGCGTCGTCCAGCTTCAGCACCGCCTGCGGCGGGCGCGAGAACTGCAGGAACTCCTTGATGATGCGGTTCAGGCGCTCGATCCCGTGGAGCGTCGTGTCGATCGTGCGGAAGACCGACTCCGGCCTCGGGTCCGGATCGGTCTTCGCCAGGTCCTCCTTCAGGAGCTGGATGTTGAGCGCGATCGAGTTCAGGGGATTCCGGATCTCGTGCGCGATCGAGGCGCCCAGGTTCGCGAGGCTCGACGTCCGGGCCTGGCGCACAGTCTCCTCTTCCCGCTCCGTCCGGTCCGTGACGTCGTCGAGGAGGATCGCCGCCCCCACGCGCCGCTTCCCCTCGGAAAGGGGGAAGATCCGGATGTCGTGGCGGCGCCCGGCCACCGGGTGGCCCCTCACCTCGACCGCGCGCCCCTCGGCGAGGACGTTCGTCAGGATCGCCTGGCGCCAGTCGACCGGCTCGCGCTCGGCAAAGAAAGGAAGCACCTCGAACAGGGGCCGACCCACCGCCGCCAGGGGATCGGCGAGGCGCCGGGCGGCCTTTCGGTTGGCGAGCTTGATCCGCGCGTCGACGTCGACGGCGAGGATCTCGAGCCCCACCTGGTCGACGAGGCGTTCCGCCAGGTGCGTGTAGGTCTCCCGGGTGAGCGGTTCCTCCGGCCGCGCCGGCCGGCGGGCCCGGGGATGGGCGTGCATCCGGCTATTAGACCGGCCCCCCTCCGCTTTGTCGAGGGGGCGCGGCGGCGGCGAGTTTCCGGAGGGGCTCCCCCGTCATCCGCCAGGCGGTCCAGTCGGAAAGCGCCTCCGCCCCCAGCGCCCGGTAGAAGCCGATCGCCGGCTCGTTCCAGTCGAGGACCTCCCAGTCCAGGCGCGCGCACCCCCGGTCGAGGGCGACCCGGGCGACGGCGGCGAAAAGCCCCTTTCCGTGCCCCTTCCCCCTCTCGGCGGGCTCCACGAACAGGTCCTCCAGATGGAGCGACGGGCACGCCAGGAACGTCGAGAACTTGTGGAAGAAGAGGGCGTACCCCGCGAGCCGCCCCCCTTCCCCGGCGACCAGCACCTCGGCGTACGGCCGCGGGCCGAACAGGTGCTCCGCGAGCCGCCTCTCGTCGAGGGCCAGGCCATGCGCCAGCTTCTCGTACGCCGCGAGCGCCCGGATCAGGCGCGCGATCTCCGGGACGTCGGCCGGCACGGCGGGGCGGATCATGGAGGAGTAGTCTAGCGAAACAATGCGAATGAGCGACCGCCGGGGGCCTCTCGGCGGGCGGGGGCGCCGAAACAGGCGCTCGGGAGCCGCACCATCGACCCTACAGACGGTCAAGTGACGATTGCGATCGTTAATGGCGAAATAGCCGTGAAGGACGTAACCGCATAGCGGGGGCGGAAGATGCAACTCACTTCGGTTTCTTCGGAACTCCGACAGGAGAAGGACCCTCCTCGTCCGGAGGTAGCTTAAAATCCTTGATTAATTTTTCTCGTCGGCGATAGATTTGCTCCATCGCTCCCTGAAAGATTTTCCGCGTTTCCCACTGTTGGTCCCTTGGCATTTTCGAGATTAGGGAATCCATGCGTTCAATCGCCACAATTAGCTTTTGAGCGGCAGTTTTGATTTCATCCGTTCGCAAACTCTTCTTGAGTTCATTGGACAGAAGAAACATGAATTCCTCGTACTCTTCTATTCGCCCCTTCGCGACCCTTATCGCATCATCCGTTGTTGGAATCGGGGGCGGCTCTCTCAACTTAAACACTTTCCACCATTCCCACTGGAGACGGGCCAAGAGAGTTCTAGGATTAGCCTTGGATCTTTCGGGACGTTGCATCAGATTTTCCTCGCTACGCTCACAAAAGTGCGCCCTGCAGGGATCGGCCACACTCGGTCGCTCCCGCTCCCTCGCGCGGCCCCGGGTCGCGGCCCTCTCGTCGGCCTCCCGGCCTCCTCGGCGTCCACTGGACGCCGGACCGCTTCCTTCGATCCCTGGTGATCGCCGCCTCCCGGCGGCTTACGGCACTGCTTTTCGCGGCTCTACATCAAGAAAGGGGGCATGACATCCAAAACCGATGCTAGGGTTTG